>NZ_CP107006.1:0-1245500 GCF_022867795.2 Chitinophaga horti
AACGATCATGATAGCCGGCTCGGCTTGTAACGCAGAGCTGCGCAAGATTGAGAAAAGCAATGACGTAGAAAAGAAACTGGCTTATGCGGACAGGATGTATGCCAAAAAGAAATACCAGATGGCCCAAAACCTGTACGAAGAACTGATTCCCGTATATAAAGGAACCGAAAAGTTCGACAGTCTGTACTTTCGCTACGCTTATTGCTCTTACTACCTGAAAGATTATACCCAGGCGGCCTTCCACTTTGGTAACTACATCGACGCGTTCCCGAGCAGCCCCAGGGCGGTGGAAATCGATTATAGAAAGGCGTACTGCTACTATAAACTGTCACCAAAGATTTCGTTAGACCAAACTAATACCTCCAAGGCGATCGCCGCCATGCAGACGTATATCAATAACTATCCACAGGCGGAGAAAGTAGCCGAGGCGAACATGGTGATTGAACTGCTGCGTAAAAAGCTGGAGAAGAAAGAATACAATACTGCCGAGCTGTATTACAACCTCGGACACTATAAGGCAGCAGGGGTATCTTTTCAGAACCTGATGCGTAACTACCCGGATTCTGAGCAGAGCGACAGTTATAAGTATATGGCTATCAAGGCCTACTACCTGTACGCGAAGAACAGCATCTTTGAAAAACAAAAGGAGCGCTATGAAACGGTGGTAACCGAATACCTGGAGTTCAACGAAAGGTACGGTGCCAGCAAATTGCATGGTGATGCCGAAAAATATTATAACTTAGCTAAGAATAATCTAAAAACTCTGGAAAATGAGCAAACTAAAGAGAAATCTAACCAGTAGCCTGAATCCTTGGGTTGAAACCAAGAATACTACTGATATCAAAAACAGGACTGGTAACCTTTACGAGTCTATTGCCATTATTGCCAAGAGGGCAAACCAGATCAATATATCTGTAAAGGAGGAACTCCACTCTAAACTGGAGGAGTTTGCCAGCCATACCGATAACCTGGAAGAAGTGCACGAGAACAAGGAGCAGATCGAGATCTCCCGTTTCTACGAGCGTATGGCAAATTCGCCCATTCAGGCTACCCAGGAGTTCCTGGACAACAAAATTTATTTCCGTAAGAACGACGACGACTTGTTCAGCTAATATTGCGAAAAATATTAACTTCATAGCGGCAGAATATTTATTATTCTGCCGTTTTTTGTTTTACAGCATGTTACAAGGAAAAAAGATCCTTTTAGGCGTATCCGGAAGTATCGCGGCTTACAAGTCGGCCATACTGGTTCGGCTGCTGGTGAAAGCCGGCGCCGAGGTAAAAGTAGTGATGACGCCCGATGCGGCTAATTTCATTACGCCACTTACGCTTTCCACTCTTTCCAAAAACGAAGTAGGCACGGCCATCAGCGAAGGCTCCAGCTGGAGCAACCATGTAATGATGGGGCGCTGGGCTGATGTGATGCTGGTAGCCCCGGCATCGGCCAATACGATCGCTAAAATGGCGAACGGCCTGTGCGACAACCTTTTACTCGCAGTATATCTATCCGCCACCTGCCCGGTGTTTTTTGCCCCGGCGATGGATGAAGATATGTGGCATCACCCGGCGACGAAAGCGAATGTGACTAAACTGCTTGGCTATGGACACAGGCAGCTGCCCGTAAACAAAGGGGAGCTGGCCAGTGGGCTGTTTGGCGAAGGGCGTATGTCGGAGCCGGAGAACATTGTTGCGTTCCTGGAGGAGCATTTTGCAGGTACCGTTGCTACAGGAAGCGATTTGCCAGCCGCAGTTGATGGAGACGACGATGAGGACGACGATACTCCGGGGGATACTGGTGAACGGGATGAGATTGCCGAAATGGCCTACAATCAGGCCGTAGAATTGAAATCGCTTGCCGGGCAAACGGTGCTGGTGAGTGCCGGGCCAACTGTAGAACAAATCGATCCGGTAAGATTTATCAGCAATCATTCCACTGGTAAGATGGGGATTGCGATCGCCAATGCGCTGGAAAACGTGGGGGCGAGTGTAATTTTGGTACTTGGCCCTACGCATTTAAAGGTGTCAAACCCGTTTGTAAAAGTAATTCCAGTGCGATCGGCCGATGAAATGCTTCAGCAATGCCTGAATTTTTTTCCAAAAGCCAACATCGCCATTATGTCGGCGGCAGTGGCAGATTACAGGCCGGCAAAGGTGGCAAGCGACAAAATAAAAAAGGATGAAGAAGTCCTCACGCTGAAGTTAGAAAAAACGACAGACATTCTTAAAACATTAGGTAGCAAAAAGAGGGACGATCAGCTGTTGATTGGTTTTGCGCTGGAAACCAATAATGAAAAAGAATTTGCGTTGAAGAAGTTGAAAACAAAGAACCTGGATATGGTGGTGCTTAACTCTCTGCGCGACGCCGGAGCGGGGTTTGGGCACGATACAAACAAAGTGCTGCTGCTGGATAAATATGGTGGCGAACAGGAGTATCCGCTCAAAAGCAAACAGGAAGTAGCGAAAGATATTGTACAGGCAATAATAGGACTGCAAAATGCGTAAAACTTTTTTCTTACTGATACTGGGTTTGTGTAGCCATCTGCTGGTGCAGGCGCAGGAACTGCGGGCTACGGTAAGCGTAGTGGCGAACCAGATCGGTACCGCCGTTGACCGTAAGGTGTTCGTCACCCTCCAGAACCAGATCACCGAGTTTTTAAATAACCGCCGGTGGACGGAAGATTCCTATTCACAGGGCGAACGCATCGACTGTAACTTTCTGCTGAACGTTACGCAGTCGGTGGGCAACAATACTTACAAGGCATCGCTGACGGTACAGGCAACGCGCCCGGTGTTTAACGCGAGTTACACCACCAGTGTGATGAACACGATGGATAACAACGTTACATTCAAGTACGTGGAGTTCCAGCAGCTGGAGTTCAACGAGAACCGCATTGGCGGCAATGATGCCTTAGTATCAAACCTTACCGCTACACTCGCTTACTATGTATACATCATCCTCGGTATGGACTATGACTCGTTTAGTCTGCGCGGTGGTGATCCCTACTTTAAAAAAGCCCAGGTAATTACGAACAATGCCCCCGACGGTAAAGACATTGCCGGGTGGAAGGCGTTCGAAGGTAACCGCAACCGCTACTGGTTGCAGGATAACATCCTCAACTCGAAGTACAGCCGGTTTCATGAAGCGATGTACCTGTATCACCGCCAGGGGCTGGATGTGATGTATGATGATCCGGCGAAAGGCCGCGCGTCGATCAATAATGCGTTGCAATTGTTGCTCGCCATTCATGAAGACACGCCCAATACGATGTTGCTGGCCACCTTCTTTACCGCCAAGTCGGATGAATTGCTGAAGATATTTTCGCAGGCGCCTCCGCAGGAGAAACAGCGCGCCTCGGCCATGTTGCAGCGAATGGATGTTCCCAACGCACAGAAGTATGCCCAATTGAAGTAATTTTGCCCTGGAACAGACAACTATGAGGAGAACAGCATTACTGTTAATGATATGCACCATCGTCGCCATCGCCTGCGGCGATGCGGGAAAAGTGCCTAAGGACGTAATTGGTAAAGATAAAATGAGAGAAGTGCTGACCGATATGAACATCGCCGACATTTACGGTCGCGATATATTAGAGTCAGATACGGTACCCATGACGGATTCGCTGCGCGAACTGCGGGTAAAGAAATACTACGCACAGGTGTTACAGGTGCACGGCATTACGGTGAAGGAGTTTATGGACAGTTATCGCTGGTACGAAGCTCACCCGGATATTTACGAAGAGGTGCTCAAAAAAATGCTGGACAATGTAACGGCCCGCAAAGCTTACCTGGATACCCTGGAGGCCCGCCGCCAACAGCACTTCACCGATTCGATCAACAAACGCCAGGAGTTTGTAGCCGATTCTATTAAGAAGGCAAATCCGCAGGCGGACTCCCTATCTAAATTAAAATCCGATTCAACGAAAACTGATAGTGTTAAAGCCGACTCGCTGCTGAAAGCCCGCGCCCGTGCCGTGATCGATTCAGCTGCCAGAGCAAATAAAAAACGCTACCTGGCCGATACGGCGAAGTTGCGAAAGCGGCAGGATTCGCTAAGAAAGATATTACAGAGCGGGAAGCCGCGGGTATTGAAATAACGATATCTATTTGAGGGGCTGACCAAAAATTAAAATGGAATCGCTTAAACGATGACATGTCCCCATCAGGTACCCGAATAAATTAGGGCTGATCAATACTTTTTGGTCAGCCCCTTTTATGCGCCGCCGTTAATACCGAGAAAACCTATATTTGCGCATTAACTACTATTTCACACCAAAACATTGAACGCTTTATGCACAAAGTCGTTGCAAACGCCGGCGAGGCAATACGCGATATTGCCGATGGCGCGACAATTATGTTGGGAGGGTTTGGCTTGTGCGGTATTCCGGAAAATTGTATTTCGGCCCTGGTAGCAAAGGGCGTAAAAAATCTTACCTGCATTTCTAACAATGCGGGAGTGGATGAATTTGGCCTGGGCCTACTGTTAAAAACGCGGCAGATCAAAAAAATGATGTCCAGCTACGTGGGCGAAAACGCGGAATTTGAAAGGCAGTTGTTGTCTGGCGAATTGGAGGTTGACCTTATTCCACAAGGCACCCTGGCTACACGCATACAAATGGCGGGCATGGGCATTCCGGCTTTCTTTACACCAGCTGGTGTAGGGACCGAAATTGCGGAAGGCAAGGAAGTGCGTACGCTCGACGGGCGCGAATACCTGATGGAACTGGCGCTGCATGCGGATTTTTCCATTGTAAAAGCCTGGAAGGGCGATATTATGGGCAACCTGGTGTTTCGTAAAACCACCCGCAACTTCAGCACCTCGATGGCGAAAGCCGGCAATATTACGATCGTGGAAGTGGAGCACCTCGTGCAGCCCGGCGAAATTGATCCGGACCACGTACATGTTCCCGGGATCTATGTGCACCGCATCTTCCAGGGTAGCGGGTATGAAAAACGCATTGAGAAGCGTACGGTAAAAATGTAATCACTTCCACTTAAAAGTTAGCAACATGTCTCTCGATAAATACGGTATCGCCAAAAGAATAGCGCAGGAGTTGCAGGATGGTATGTATGTGAACCTGGGCATTGGCATTCCCACCTTAGTTTCGAATTTTGTACCCGCGGGTATTTCCATTATGCTGCAATCCGAAAACGGTATGCTGGGCATGGGGCCTTACCCGGCGGATGAAGATATAGATGCCGACCTGATTAACGCCGGTGGAAACAGTTACGGTGCTGCCGGGCGGCTGTTTCTTTGACAGTGCTGAAAGCTTCGGTATGATTCGCGCCGGTAAGGTAGACTTGACCGTACTGGGCGCCATGGAAGTGTCCGACTCTGGCGATATTGCCAACTGGAAAATTCCGGGCAAAATGGTCAAGGGCATGGGCGGCGCGATGGATCTGGTGGCTGCGGCCAAAAATATCATCGTGGCCATGATGCACACTAATCCCAAAGGCGAAAGCAAATTGCTGAGTAATTGCAGCCTGCCACTTACCGGGGTAAAGTGTGTGAAGAAAATCGTGACCGAACTGGCTGTGCTCGACATTACCCCTGATGGCTTCCGCTTGCTGGAACGTGCGCCGGGCGTGAGTGTGGAAGAGATCGTAGCCAAAACTGCCGGTCGTTTGACGGTGCCTGATGTGGTACCCGAAATGCAGCTATAATAGTCATTAACAAATCACCGCTTCCGCGCAATAAATCGTAAATTAGGGTTATGCTGTTGTGTCATAACGGGAAATTCATTCCGGCGGATAAGCCTTTTCTGATGGCCGACAACCGTTCTTTCCGCTACGGCGACGGATGTTTCGAGACCATGAAAGTTTACCAGGGACAGCTCCTGCTTGCAGATTTGCATTTTGAGCGTCTCATGGCGAGTTTGCATATACTTCACATCGACCCCGCCCAATTCACGAAAGACTATATCAGCCGCCTGGTACTGGAGCTTTGCAGCCGGAATAATGCCAGTGAGCTGGCAAGGGTGCGCCTGTCGGTTTATCGCGGCGGAAGCGGTTTATATGTTCCGGAAACAAATACACCGGAGTTCATTATACAAAGCTGGGAGCTCTCCCGCAGTATTTTCGAACTGAACGAAACCGGCTTACAGCTTGATGTTTTCCCCGATGCGCGGAAGAACACCGACAAGCTTTCCAATATCAAATCGAATAACAGCCTGCCTTACATTCTCGGCGGCATCTACGCAAAACAACACGGCCTGCAGGAAGTGATCATGCTTAACCCATACGGTCGCGTGGCGGATACAACGATCGCCAACATCTTCATGGTGAAGGGTAAAAAGATATTTACGCCGCCTTTGTCCGAAGGTTGCGTATGCGGGGTGATGCGTAAACATATCTTACAGATGGACCTTCCATTTAAAGTAGAAGAGCAACCGCTATCGATCGAAGACCTGGAGAATGCAGATGAGATATTTCTTACCAATGCCGTGTACGGACTGCGATGGGTAGGGCGTTTCAGGGATAGTAGTTACGGAAATGCAACGGCAACGATCGTTCATGATCTGTTGCATGAGGGCGTGTTATAATAATCAGATGAAAGACATGGTAAATATTTGTTGGTTTCGCCGCGACCTCCGTTTGCACGATAACGCGGCGTTGTATCACGCATTAAAAGCAGGGGAGGATGTGGTGCCGGTGTTTGTATTCGATACCCATATTCTCAATGACCTGGAACAGAAAGCAGATCGGCGCATCACCTTCATTTACGAAGCGCTGGAAGCCATGCAGGCGAAGCTGGAAAAACTCGGCAGTACGCTCGATATCTTCTATGGCACACCCGAGCAAGCATTCGAACACTACACCTCCAAATACAAAATAAAAACTGTTTACACTAATCACGACTACGAGCCCTATGCCCGTAAGCGTGATGCTGACATTGCCGCTTATCTCGCTAAAAAAGAGATTGAGTTTAAGAGCTTCAAAGACCAGGTGATTTTTGAAAAGAGTGAAGTGACGAAAGATAACGGCGAACCTTACACGGTTTTTACCCCTTATAGCCGCCGCTGGCTCGATAAACTGAATGCTTTCTACCTGAAGCCGTACCCGGTAAAGAAGTACCAGCGCCACTTCCACAAGCAATCGCCAGTGAAGTTTCCGACTTATAGGCAGATGGGTTTTGTAGAAACGGATCATGACTTTCCTTCCGTAACACCTGATGAATCGGTGATCCGCAATTATGACAAGACGCGCGATTTTCCTGGGTTGGAGGGTACTTCGGGAATGGGTGTTCATTTGCGTTTTGGAACGGTTAGCATTCGCGAACTGGCAGCTATGGCGAAAGACCTGAATGCCACTTACCTCAAAGAGCTGATCTGGCGCGATTTCTATATGATGATCCTCTGGCACTTCCCGCATGTGGTAGAGTACTCATTCCACAAACAGTACGACAATATCCAGTGGCGCAATAACGAAAAGGAGTTTGAGCGCTGGTGCGAAGGCCAGACTGGCTACCCGATTGTAGATGCTGGTATGCGTGAAATGAACGCCACCGGCTACATGCACAACCGTGTACGCATGGTGGTCGCCAGCTTTCTCACCAAACATTTGCTGATCGACTGGCGTTGGGGCGAGGCCTACTTCGCAGAAAAACTGCTCGACTACGACCTGGCTGCGAACAACGGCGGCTGGCAGTGGGCGGCAGGTTGCGGCAACGACGCCGCGCCGTACTTCCGGGTGTTTAACCCGCATTTGCAAACACAAAAGTTTGATAAAGACCTGCGTTACATCCGTAAGTGGGTGCCCGAGTTTGAGAGCTTGCAGTACGTTCAGCCCGTGGTGGTGCATGAAATGGCACGGAAGCGGGCGTTGGAAACGTATAAGAAAGCGTTGAATAAGGACTGATTAGTCGTTTCCCTTCGGCCGCTATGACATTAACAAAAATAACCTTTCCGTTTCGTCATAGCGACTTATGGGAGCCAACCTCCGCTCTGATCTTCGCATTTGCAAACATAGGATGATGGGGATGTAGGATTCGCTGTCCCGACTGTAATGAACCACGCATCCATACTTCTCAGTTTATACGCCGAATTGCAGGGTTAGCACCACTAATCCTGCAATTCGTGTTTACTACCATTGCCTGCCACACGCCGCTAAGCTAATATTGCAGCAGATTTAAACCCCAAAAAAATGAAAAAGATATTGTTTGTGATGCTGCTGGCTATTGGCGCCGTAGTTACTTATGCGCAGGAGCGCTGTGAAGATCATGGCTTCGGCACTTCCGCCCGCCCGTTTCGTGGTAAAGCTTGGGAGCTGCCCGCCGGCGTAACGCTCACTTCCGGTGCGATTCACGAGTATAGTTATTGTTCGGGCGCCGCATCAGCAGCTTTTGACAAAAAGCAGTTGCGAGGTGTGCCGGGTGGCGCGTTTAATGTGTGCTTCGAAATCACGAATACAAATGCACAAGCAGTGACAGTGAACTTTCCAAACGACCTGCTCATCCAAAGCACCAATACTAATTTTTCTAACGGATTACTGATGGGCATCGGGCAGGTAACGCTGGCCGCCGGCGAGGTGAAAAAGATTTACGCAAGCGCCTTTTGCCTGAACGAAAAACGTGCAGTGCCGTGTGCATACGATTACGAGAATAAGTTACTCAGCTTCCGATTCGGTCCGGGAGAAGTACCGGCGGCTGTAAGGGTGGTGTCGAACATCGCACGCAGCAAAGGAATCAGTTGCGGACAGGTGACCGATGCAGCAGGTCGCGCAGTGGACTATTCAAAATTAAAACAAGTGGTGTGCATACAGGAAGCAATATGGGAAATTACCAGCGCTTGCGGACTGAAGCCCGCGACTAAAGATAAGCTGAATGCAATAGCAGCGTTATAAATAGGTTTTGGTTGAAATAAGAAGGAAGCTTACAGCAGCCCCGGTGATGGGCTGCTGTAAGTGTTTTATGTTTGCAGCAACCAGGTTAGCTGCTGAGTGTGTTTTTCGGTCTGTCGCAATCGCGCTGCTGCTTAAGATTTTTAAACCGCCTGTTGCAACCTCGCGATCGCCTGTTTGCCTTCTGCACCCAGGTCGAGGCTGAATTGGTTTACATACAGGTCGATGTGTTGCCGCATGACGGATTCATCCATCTCCTGCGCATGAGCCGTAACGTATTCCGGGAGAGAAGGGTAGTGGGCAAAAGCGTAGTCCAGGCTGGAACGGATGAGCGCATCTATCTGCGACTTCACGTCCGCCGGCAAGTCTTTCCGGATCACGATGCCGCCAAGCGGGATGGCGTGGCCGGTGGTTTCTTCCCAATACTGGCCGAGGTCCATTAGTTTATGCAAACCTTTCTGTTGATAAGTAAACCTGCTTTCGTGGATAATCACGCCCGCGTCTACACGGCCATCGAGCACAGCATTTTCAATATCGGAGAAGATGATGAGTTCCTTATTTTGCGCTTCGGGGAAAGCGGTGGAAAACAGTAAGTTAGCGGTGGTGTTGATGCCTGGAATGGCAATTTTGTAGTCCGCCATCTTACTCACATCGATCGGACCTTTGGAGATGAGCAGCGGTCCGCAACCGCGGCCCAGCGCGCTGCCACTGTTCAGCAGCTCGTAGCGGTCCATCACTTTAAAATAAACGCCGAAGCTCAGTTTCGTAACGTCCAGTTTTCCTTGTAAAGCCCATTGGTTGAGTGTTTCCACATCTTCCAGGGCGGTATTGAAAGTAAATCCCTTCGTATCGATCTTATGATTCACGAGGGCGTCGAAGATGAATGTGTCGTTCGGGCACGGTGAAAATCCTAATGTCAGCTCCATAATTCGTCTTTTTGATCTGTTAGTTCCTTCAGGGTATGGATGAGTGCCTGGTTCAGGTTTTTGATGGCGAGCGGGATGTTCCATTTGCTCTTGTCGCGTATCTCCACATAATTGGAAATGCTGCGCAGCTGTAAAAATGGAACGCCTTCGCTGAGGCAAATATAGTGAAAGGCGGCGCCTTCCATGCTTTCGATGTCCGGCGCGTACTTACCGGCGAGTTTGTCGATCGTGGGTTGTGTGCCGGTTACGGTGTTGATTGTCACGCTTTTAGCACGGCGCAGCGTGGTGCGGTCGATAGGGTTGAACAGGCTGCGGCCCTGGAACGGCGGCGTGTTTTCCTTCCAAAGGCCCGTATCGAACAGGTCCTTGTACGCATCTTTCTCCTCCACGCCCAGGTCGCCCAGCACTTCCTCGTGGATGAGCACCACTTCGCCGAGGGGCCAGTCATGGTGAAAACAACCGGCAATCCCGGCTTGTATGGCGAGGTCCGGGCGAACGGTAAGGAGCGCTTTGCCTACATGGTAGGCGGTATGCATCATACCAATACCAGCCGGCAAAACGTGTATTTCGTTTTTAAATAATGTATAAGTGTGTTGCGCAATTTGTTGGCCATGTTCTTCGAGGTAGGCGATGAATGGCCCGATTTCGGCTGCTGTAGCAGCTGTCACCAATATCTTCATACTGTAAACTTACATGAAAACCGGCAACTGCGCATAATCGTACGTTACACTGATCTTCATCATATCTCCGGGGCCTGTTAATTCCCGGATATGTGGTACCTTTGCGGCAAATTTTAAGTAATAATGATCTATTTAACGCGAGTGGAGTCCTTTAATGCCGCGCACAAGTTATCGAACCCTGGTTGGACCAAAGAGCAGAACCAGGAAGTTTTTGGCAAATGCGCCAACGAGAACTGGCATGGACACAACTACGAGCTGCATGTGACCGTTAAAGGAAATCCCGACCCGGATACCGGCTTTGTATACAATGCTAAAACCCTGGGTGTGCTGATCAAAGATGTGATTATCGAACAGGTAGACCATCGCAACCTGAATGTGGACGTGCCTTTTATGGCCGGTAAATTCACTTCTGCCGAAAATTTCGCGATCGCGATATGGGATGAGCTGGACAAACACCTGCCAGAATCCGTGCTGTTGCATTGCATTAAACTGTACGAAACACCGCGTATTTACGTGGAATACTACGGAGGCAAATAACAAACTGATCAAATCCATTCACCATGGCTTACAAGAAAGAGGAGCATTACGACGAGCAGATAACGAAGGGGCTGATAGAGAATTACAGGAACAGTATTGAATTGCTGGGCGAAGACCCTAGCCGTGAAGGCCTTTTGAAAACACCGGAGCGTATGGCGAAAGCCATGCAGTTCCTCACCCAGGGTTACCAGCAGGATGCCCGGGAAATCCTTAACGGGGCTAAGTTTACAGAGGCTTACAGTGAAATGGTGATCGTAAAAGATATTGAACTGTACTCGATGTGCGAACACCATATGCTGCCTTTCTTCGGTAAGGCGCACGTGGCGTACATTCCCAACGGTTACATTACGGGCCTGAGCAAAATTGCGCGTGTGGTAGATGTGTTTGCCCGCCGCCTGCAGGTACAGGAGCGCCTTACCCACCAGATCCTGGACGCTATCCAGGACACGCTGCAGCCACAGGGCGTAGCGGTGGTGATTGAAGCGCAACACCTGTGTATGATGATGCGTGGCGTGCAAAAGCAAAACTCGCTCACCACCACGTCTGCTTTTTCAGGCCAGTTCGAACATGTAGCTACCCGGTCGGAGTTCATGAAACTGATCCAATAAGTTGGATATCTTCTTTTTTTCCGTTTCTTTGCCCGACAAATGCAAAAAATTTAACTAATGAAGCATGCTTACGTATTTCCCGGACAGGGCTCCCAGTTCCCGGGTATGGGCAAAAATCTGTACGAAACAAACGAAAAGGCCAAAGCTTTATTCGAGCAGGCCAACGATATATTAGGATTTCGCATTTCGGACATTATGTTCGAAGGCACGGAAGAGCAGCTGAAACAAACCAACGTAACGCAGCCGGCCGTTTTCCTGCATTCGGTAATTGCTTTCCTTTGCCTGGAAGATGCGACGCCGGACATGGTAGCCGGTCACTCCCTCGGCGAGTTCTCGGCCCTGGTTGCTAACAAGGTGCTGTCTTTCGAAGATGCGCTGAGACTGGTAGCCATCCGTGCGAACGCCATGCAAAAGGCTTGTGAACTGAACCCGTCTACCATGGCGGCAGTACTCGCCCTCGACGATGCTAAAGTAGAAGAGATTTGTGCTTCCATCACCGACGAAGTGGTGGTAGCGGCTAACTATAACTGTCCTGGCCAGCTGGTAATCTCCGGCTCTATCAAAGGTATTGATATCGCCTGCGAAAAAATGAAAGCTGCAGGCGCTAAACGCGCGCTGGTTCTGCCTGTAGGCGGCGCCTTCCACAGCCCGCTCATGCTGCCCGCCCAGGAAGAACTGCAACAGGCCATCGAAGCCACTGCGTTCAACAACCCGGTCTGCCCCGTTTACCAGAACGTGGTAGCCCGCGCTGTACTCGATCACATGGAGATCAAACAAAACCTGATCGCTCAGCTGACCGGTGCCGTAAGGTGGACACAATCCGTACAGGCCATGATCGCCGACGGTGCCACGCACTTTACAGAAGTTGGTCCGGGTAAGGTATTGCAGGGATTGGTCGCTAAGATCGACAAAACCGTTGCGACCGACGGCGTAAATTAAGCACAGGAATTGTAGCATACTAGCCGGGTAATGTGTAACGCACTACCCGGCTTTTTTTATTTTTTATGTTGATGCTATGAAACACCTGTTACCCATTTTATTGTTAGCCATGATGGCCTTCGCCTGCAGGCAACGTTCCGGAAGTCCGGACCGCTCGATTGAAAAACTGGAGCCGCCGCCGAAGGCGGCGAACGTGCTGCCCGCCAAACAAGTCGCTGCCAAGGCAGCCCAGCCACCCAAACTCGACGGTATAGACGATGATAGCTGCTGGTCACGCGCCAACTGGCAATACATCGACCAGAACTGGATGGGCGCGAATTATGACAGCCTGGATTTTGCCGGGCGTTATAAACTTGCCTGGGATAAAAATCACCTTTACATACTCGCAGAAATTGTGGACGATACACTCCGCACTTCCGACAAACCGCTCGAAAACTACCTGGCCGACGATTGCCTGATCGTGTACCTGGATGAAAATCGCTCAGGCGGCAATCATCAGTATAACTACAATGCCTTCGCTTACCATTTGCGCCTCGACGGCCGGGTGGTGGATATTGGCACGGACAGCAGCGCGCATTTATACCCCGGCCACTGTATTGTGAAACGCAACACCCGGGGCAATACCACCACATGGGAAATGGCGGTGCGCGTATTCCCGGATACTTACCAGGATAATGCACCTAATTCTCCAGCCAACTTATCAACAGGAAAAAAGATGGGCTTTGCCATCGCCTATAATGATGCGGATAGGGCTCCCACCCGCGAAAACCTCGTTGGCAATGTGTATATTGACGGCACATTGCGGGATATTGCCTGGATAGATGCCTCCGTGTTTGGTGAATTATTATTGGAGGATTAGTAACTTTTGCGACACCTCCGCGTTTAACAGGCACAAAGGCTTAAACATCATGAAAACTATACTGACCCTTGTGATGCTGGGAGTAGTGATGGTGGCGTGTGAGAACAGCAAAGCAACATATCAGCCTAAAATGGCCCGGCAGCCCGAAAGTATAGCCAGTAAACCAACCGCCACGCAGCATGGCCCTATCAATGTTTTACGATCCAGGTATGATCTTGCAGTTGCCCGTTCTGGCTTTTAACCCAAGTCTTTTAAATCCGTCATTCATATGAAAAGAATCATCCTTCCGGTAGCCGCCTTGTTTGTTATGGCTGCCTGTAAGAAAGAAAAAGAAGAAAAAAATGCCGCAGACACTGTATTGCGCATCTCGTCTGTTTGGGTAGAAAAATCCCTCCGTGAAGACACCCTGTACTTCGAAGGCCGCGATGGCCGCACACTTTTTGTGCAGGTGAAATATGGTACCGAAGCAGATACCGCGGTGCTTGCAGGCTGGGTTGGCGACAGCATCTGGCTGAAGCCCAATGCCCAAGCCAGCAATTTTACCCGTTATTCCTTTAAGCTGGACGAGGCTACCGATTTGATTCAGGCCGATAACTTATTGAAAGTGTGGGGCAGTGGGAAAGTAGCTTCCGATAAAGTGACGTTTGAAGCAGTGAAGTAGTAACTTTTCGCCGGAACGCACGTTACACAACAGACAAATCTATATCGTATGAAATGGTTCGCATCACTACTAATAATCGCTTTATTCGCCTCCTGTGCCAAAGAGGACGTTTCCTCTGAAAGCACAAAGAACCGGTGGATAGAAACAAGCCTGAGAAGAGATACCATCACTTTCCCTTTCGCACTTCCTGAAAAAGGAACGCAGGACGGCGCCCCACTGGTGCTTAAGCTGCGCTCTTACAGGGAGATACAGGACTCAAGGCAGTTCAATAATGATTATGTGGTAATGTTGTCGGCCGACAGCATCCGTTTAAATACGGTGATCGAGACCGATCGTTTCGGCAACTGGTTCTATTTTAAGATGAACGAGCAGCGTACGAAGTTTCAGATCAGCAATTTTTACGGGCGTGCAGAATTACCTGCGATATTAGAGTTTGAAAGATATTAGTGTGATTTAGGAATAAAAAAGCAAAGGGCGGACTGTAACGGTCCGCCCTTTTTATGGCTAAAATTCGATGCTCGCATTCCACCAGCCTTTATCAAACTTCGCATTATACTTATTGTAAAAGTTGATACCCGGCTCGTTCCATTCCAGCACCTGCCACACCATGCCGCTAAACTTTTTCTCCTTTCCTTCTACGATCAGCTGGTCGAACAGTTGTTTGCCAATACCGCGGCCGCGGTAACTTTCAGTCACCAGCAGATCTTCGAGGTACATGCGGCTGCCTTTCCAGGTGGAGAAGCGAATGTAATACAGGGCAAATCCAATTACGCGGCCCTTATCTTCTGCCACAAATGCCTTCCAAACCGGGTGGGGGCCAAAGCCGGCGTTCTCAAAATGTTCGGGCGTAACCGTTACTTCGTCAGGGGCTTTTTCATATACCGCCAGTTCGCGCACCAGCTCCAGCAGGGCGGGGCAGTCTTCGCGGCGGGCTTCTCTTATCGTAATATTTTGGCACATAATGATGGGAATTAAATTGCTACATTTATGTAGAATGCAATAAAATACAAATATACATGAAGGAATTACTCCGGCAGGCCGCGGCATATAATCTTTGGGCCAACGAAAGGATTATTCGCACCCTCACCGACCTGCCTGACGCTACATTAGATATGCCCCTGACGAGCAGTTTCCCGTCGCTTCGATTAACCGCCTACCATATGTGGAGCGCAGAATCTGTATGGCTGCAACGTTTCCAGATGGCAGAAATGGCCGTGCGGCCGGAGCATGATGGTGCTTTTAAGGAGTATGCAGAAAAACACCTGAAAGTATCGCGGGATGTGTTGTCGTTTGTCGAAGACGCAAAGCAGGTGCGGTTGGAGCATACGATGGAATATTATAACCTCAGGAAAGAACGAAACAAAGTACTGGTATGGCAGGCATTATACCAGTTGTTCAACCACAATACCTATCACCGCGGCCAGCTCGTTACCATGTTGCGGGCGGCGGGAGTTGCTAAAATCCCTAATACCGATTATATTGTGTTTCCGGGTATAAAGTGAGATGGGAAAAGCAGTGTAACCGTTATCAACCTGAACAAAATCAATTCCATTAAATACCACGTATGAGTCTTACTGCCTTTTATCCCGGAGCAACCCGGCATCTTGTAGCTGTTGATTGTATCATCTTCGGGTTTGACAAGGGACAACTGAAATTATTGATCGTAAAACGTTCCCCTGCACCTTACCACGGCGCATGGTCGCTCATGGGCGGTTTTGTGGATGATGGCGAAAGCCTGGACGCAGCCGCTGCCAGGGTGTTAAAAGTAAACACTGGTCTCGACAGCATCTACATGGACCAGCTGCATTGTTACGGCGATGTGGACCGCGATACAGGCGGCCGCGTAATTTCCGTGGCCTATTACGCCCTTATCCGCATCAGCGAACACCTGCCACAACTATCGCCCGATTACGATGCACACTGGCTTACCCTCCAGGAAATTCCTGACCTGATATTCGATCATGGAAAAATGATTACCGATGCGCTGATGCGATTGAGAGATAAAGCCCATTTCCATCCCATAGGCTTTGAACTGCTGCCTGAAAAATTCAGCCTGCCGCAACTCAGAAATCTTTACGAAGAAATTTACCAGCGCCCCCTCGACAAACGTAACTTCCGCAAAAAAATCCTGTCGATGGATGTTTTGGAAAAGCTCGACGAGAAAGACAAAAGCACTTCTAAAAAAGGCGCAAACCTCTATCGGTTCGATAAAAAGAAATACAAGGAACTGACCGAACGCGGGATGGTGTTCGAAATTTAATTCCCGCCAGCAAATATATCTTTCCAAAAGCACGCATCCGGCGTGCTTTTTATGTTTCTGCCCGACGCTGTAGGTGGTAGCCGGAATCTTCAACGCGATTGCCCTACGCAGCGCCGGCGCATCACCGCGGTTTCCTGCGTAAATCAAAAGGCCATCGCTTTCGTCAAAGGCCTCCTGTCAATATCTGGCAGGCATGACCGAGGTGGCCGCCTCTGTTTGCAACGCCGTGGCCGAAGTCAAATATGCGAAAGTGGCGTGTTTCAGCGTTTATACATCGCCATCAGGCAATTCGAGAAAAGACGCGTAACAGCTTACTGATTGGTCCGGCAGGCTGTTTGCATTACAATAATCGGCTCCGGAAACGACCTGAACGGTTTAGCCATCAAGTCACCGGGAAAGCTTATCTTTATAAAGGTTATATGTTTTATTTAAACCGACTGAAAATGAAGGCTCTTAAGATAGGTTTGTGTTTCTTCCTGCTGGTGGCAGCCAATGCCTGTAAGAAGGGCGGCGACAGCAAGCCTGACGGCGGCGGAGGGGGCGCACCTGCAACCGGTACCCGCACCCAGTTAACGCTGGATTCTATCTATCTCTATGCCAAGGAAGTATATCTATGGTATGAGGCTCTTCCGTCTTACGCCGAGTTCGATCCCCGCAAATATGTAAACGAGAGCAGTGAACTGGCCAACCTGAGCCGCGAATTGTACGGCATTACACAACTGGCTGTAAATCCGCAGACTAACCGGTCTTACGAGTACAATGAATACGCCCCTGCCTATTCAAAATATTCTTACGTAACAAACCGCGACGGTAGCACCAACGGCCGCATGGCTACGGTAAGCCTGGAAGAAAGAGGAGAGGACTTCGGTTTTGAGCTGGCTGCTATCTTACAGAATGACATACGTGTACTCTACGTAAACCCCGCTTCACCTGCGTTTCTTGCCGGAGTGGTACGTGGTGACAGGATTACTGCTATTAACAATACCAACGTAACTTCTTCCAGCCCGCTGCTCACCAGTGCTTTTAACGGCAACACGATGGTGCTCACCGTACAGAAGGCGGATGGCAGCTCCAAGACTTACAATTTGACAAAAGCGGTGTATACCAGCAGCCCTGTGCTGAAGTCAGCAGTGCTGACCGGCAACGTAGGTTACCTGGCCCTGGCACGCTTCTCGCGCCTTAGTAAAGCACGCGCCGGTCTGGACGCGGCGTTTGCGAGCTTTGCACAAAAGGGTGTTAAGAAACTCATCATCGACTTACGTTATAACGGCGGCGGCTACGTAAACACCGCCGATTACCTGCTGAATCTTATTGCACCAAGGACGCTCAACAATAAAACGACTTACATAGAGTACTACAACGACCTGCTCCGCTCCGACAAAGCGCCAATCCTCAAGTACCAGCCGTTGTACAACGAAGACGGTAGCCTCAGGAAGCTGGATAACGGCCAGGTTGCTACCTACGCCAACGTATCGTTCTCCGTAGCCGATAATACGATGAAGTTTGAAAAGGAAGGGCCGCTGGATGGCGTTACACACGTGTCGTTCATCGTTTCCCGCAACACGGCGTCTGCCAGCGAACTTACGATCAACGCTCTAAAACCTTACCTCACGGTTAAAACGGTAGGTTCCAAAACTTACGGCAAACCGGTTGGCTTCTTCGCGATCAACATCGACAAGTATGCCGTTTATATGTCCAGTTTCCTGATCCGCAACTCGGTAGGCTTCTCCGATTACTTTGATGGCATGACGCCGGATGTACCCGCACAGGACGATCCGCGGTATGACTTTGGCGACCCGGCAGAAGATGGGGTGAAACAAGCGCTGGCCGTAACTACTAACGGTCGCTTGGCGCCCGCCGCACCGGTGGAAACGCGTTTTAGTCCACAAGTCAGTAAAGTGGAGAACGGGATGATCCAAACTTTTGAACGAAGTAAATTAAAAGACTAACTATAACGAGGGGCGGTGTATATACCGCCTTTTTTTTATCAGTATAAACAAACACCTCGGCAGCCCTCTTTATCACGCAGCGAATCTGATAAAAAACGCACCGCACGCGATGCAAAACTCATTTTTATTTCGGCCGCAAATCACGTGTAAGACAAATCTCTAAGCCACCGCTTTATCATCCCATTAAAGAAAAACCTCCACAGCACCCGGCCATGGAGGTTTTCGAAATATTTCCCAATTGCGTATTATTTGGAATCGTAAGCCCATTTAATGTAGCTGGCACCCCAGGTGAAACCGCCGCCAAATGCAGCCAGTACCAGGTTGTCGCCCTTCTTTAGTTGTTTCTCCCAATCCCACAGGCACAAAGGAATCGTACCGGCGGTGGTGTTGCCGTAACGGTGAATGTTGATCATCACCTTATCTTCCGGCACGTTGAGGTAAGCGGCAGTAGCGGAAATGATGCGCATGTTCGCCTGGTGAGGTACCAGCCATGCCACGTCTTCGCCTGTCAGCTGGTTGCGTTGCATAATGTCGGAGGCAGCGCCCGCCATGTTCGATACGGCATATTTAAATACCATTTTACCTTCCTGGTACACGAAGTGCTCGCGCGCCGCTACGGTATCGGCGGTAGCAGGTTTAACAGAACCGCCGGCTTTCATGTGCAGGTACTCGCGGCCGTGGCCGTCGCTGCGCAGGATGCTGTCGATAACGCCCAGGCCTTCTTCGTTAGGCTCCAGCAGTACGCCGCCGGCGCCATCGCCAAATATGATGCAGGTAGTACGGTCTGTATAATCGATAATGGAGCTCATTTTATCGGCGCCAATTACCATTACTCTTTTATAACGGCCGCTCTCGATAAACTTAGAACCTGTTTCCAGTGCGTAGAGGAAGCCGGAACAGGCTGCGCTGATGTCGAACCCGAAAGCATTTTTAGCACCGATCTTGTCGGTTACCACGTTGGCTGTGCTGGGAAACACCATGTCTGGCGTTACAGTCGCTACAATCAGCAGGTCGATGTCCAGGGGCGTTATACCTCTCTTCTTACAAATCTCCATCGCTACCGGAACGCAAAGGTCAGATGTACCTTTTCCTTCCCCTTTCAGTATATGCCGCTCCTTAATGCCCGTCCTCGTCATGATCCACTCGTCAGTCGTATCAACCATTTTTTCGAGTTCCTGGTTCGTCAGTACGTAGTCCGGAACATATCCACCCACCGCTGTAATGGCGGCTGTAATTTTACTCATATAGCTTATGATGTAGTTATTAAAATGGGCGTAAAAATACGATATAAACGAATATTTCCTACAAAACCCTAAAAAGGTTTATGCAGCAATGCTTCACTATATTACATCCGTAAATATGCCTATTGTTTTGATTATTATCAACTAATACTATTTTTTAGCCAGCTTAAACTCATCTATAGGGCCGCCGTTGTGTCACTCCCTTCAACAGCAACAAACCCACTGAACACCGTTTTTCCGTAAGTTTGTTCTTTACCCAACGCCTCATCAACTTATATGATCGCTTACCTTTACGGAAAACTCACCTATAAATCCCCTGCGCTCGTGCATCTCGACGTACAGGGTGTGGGTTACGAAGTCCTTATCAGTTTAAATACATATTCACACATTCAACAACTGGAAAGTTGTAAATTGCTTACCCATCTCAACATCAAGGAAGACGCACACACGCTGTACGGCTTCTTCGATGCAGCGGAACGCGATATTTTTCTCCAATTGATCAGCGTTTCGGGAATTGGCCCCAATACGGCCCGCATGATGTTATCGTCCCTGCAACCGGACGATGTGCGCCGCGCCATCCTGATGGATAATGAAAAAATGCTGGAAGGGGTTAAAGGAATCGGTGCTAAAACCGCCAAACGGGTGATCCTTGAATTGAAGGATAAGATGAAGAAACACAAGACAGAAGATATATTAAATATATCTGTAACGCCGGACAATACAATCCCTGAAGACGCGTTAAATGCCTTGGTCACGTTGGGGATAGCCCGAAATATGGCCGAGCAGGCGATCCGTAAAGTGTTGAAGCAAGAGCCGCAATTGAATGATCTGGAAGCACTTATCAAGAAATCCCTGAAAAGTTTATAAATTAGTTATCTGACCTCTATAAAACATTTTTTCGCTTGGCAAAAAACACATATTATGGTGCTTTTGCAGTAATTGGAGTTGTATCTTTTATCATCGTTGACACGGCCGCCAGGGACAATAGATCGAATTTTAATACCTATGGGAAAGAACGGGGAGTGAATCTGACTTGGAATCCAGATACCACGGCAAAAGATCCTGTGCGCAAGGATACCCTGAAATATCCTATCCGCGACAGGCGTGGGACCAGTGTAACCGAACCTGTGAAAAATGCGATTGATCTTAAAGACCCATCCAACATTACCCGTACGGTAGAGTACGACCCAGTTACGAAGCAATACACCGTAAAAGAGAAGATAGGCAACCAGAATTACAGGCAACCCACTTATCTCTCGTTCGAAGAATACTACGCACTGCAGGCGAAGCAGAGCGAGGAAGATTATTGGAAAAAACGTGCCAGTACACTGGGATCGCTGAACCAGCGCACCTCCGGCCCCAGTCTCAACAATGGCGGCAAACTGTTCGACCGTGTATTCGGTGGTACAAAAGTGGAAATTAAGCCCCAGGGTAGCCTCGGGCTCACGTTCGGTTACGAAGGACAAAATATCAAAAACCCGGTGTTGGTCGAACGTGCGCGTAAAAACGGCGGCTTCGCGTTCGATATGGATATCAACATGAACTTCACCGGTAAGATCGGCGATAAACTGAAAATCCTTACCAACTATAACACGCAAAGCACCTTCGATTTCGAGAACCAGATCAAACTGGAATATACCGGCTACGACGATGAGATCATTAAAAAGATAGAAGCCGGCAACGTAAGCTTTCCGCTTCGCAGCCAGCTCATCTCCGGTATTCAATCGCTGTTCGGTGTAAAAACACAGCTGCAGTTCGGCAAACTCATGATCACCAGCGTACTGTCCAACCAAAAGTCACAAAAACAAACGATGACGCTGCGCGGCGGTACACAAACGAACGATTTCGCCATCCGTGCGGATGAGTATGAGGACAACCGACACTTCCTGTTATCACAGTTCTTCCGCGATACGTTCAACTACGCCATGGCTAACCTGCCGGTGATCCGCTCGCAGGCCAACATTAACCGCCTGGAGGTTTGGGTAACAAACAAAACCGGCGCCACCACCAACACCCGCGACATCGTAGGTTTGATGGATCTTGGCGAATATGATCCGTATAACCCGAACATCACGCCGCTCACCAGTAACCGCCTGCCCGACCGTGGTACGAACGACCTGTATGGCCGGCTGGTAGCCGACGCTACTACGCGTAACTCCAGCCTCGTGGTAACGCGACTGCAAAACATGGGACTTACCGCGATACAGGACTTCGAAAAAACATTCGCCCGCAAACTCGACTCTACGGAGTACACTTATAACAGGCAACTTGGTTTCATCTCTCTCAACATTCAGCTGAACCCCGACGATGTACTCGCCGTAGCCTACCAGTACGCCTACAACGGTCGTACTTACCAGGTAGGTGAGTTCTCGCAGGATATTCCGCCGGACCAGAACGAGAGCGCCAACCAGCGTATCCTGTTCCTCAAAATGCTGAAAGCCACATCTGCCCGTCCCGCATTACCGATCTGGGACCTGATGATGAAAAACGTGTACAGCACAGGCGCTTACCAGGTAAACCGGGCTGACTTCGAAATGAACGTTTGGTACAAAGACCCCGGTTCAGAAAACCGTGCGCCCAGCGAAAAACGTTACCTGCCGGATGGCCAGGGTGTTTACGCAGGCGCTCCCATCATCACCGTACTTAATCTCGATCGCCTCAATAATCAGAACGACCCGCAACCGGATGGTGAGTTCGACTACGTAGAAGGGTACACGATCCGTTCAGAGAACGGCCGCGTCATGTTCCCCATGCTGGAACCTTTCGCGAGTGGTGTAAGGGTGGCGCTTGGCGGTAACGCTGCTTTGGAATCGCAATACGTTTACCAGCAATTGTACGACTCCATTAAAGTAGCCGCGCAACAGTTCCAGCAATTAAACCGGTATATTCTTCGTGGTTCCTATAAATCAAGCAACAGTTCCGAAATACAACTGGGCGGTATGAACATACCTTCCAGCTCGGTGATCGTAACCGCTGGTGGACAGGTGCTGAGAGAGAATGTGGATTACATTGTTTCGCTTGGCGTACTGAAAATCATTAATGCGGGTGTACTCGCATCTGGTGTGCCGATCAATGTATCTTTCGAAAACAACTCGCTGTTTGGCCAGCAGGTGCGCAACTATATGGGCACCCGCCTCGACTATATGGTGAATGATAAATTAACCATCGGTTCCACCATCGTGAGGATGAGCGAACGGCCTTACTACCAGAAGGTAAACTACGGAGATGATCCGATCAAAAATACCGTGGTAGGTCTGGACGCGAACTATGCCTCTGAATGGAAGGGCCTCACCCGTGCGCTGGACAAACTGCCGAATTACCAGACAACCGCCATGAGTAATGTGAATTTCTCCGGCGAGGTGGCGCGGTTGTTCCCCGGTCACAGTAAACTGATTAACGCAGCAGGTAGTAAAGAAGGGCAGACGTACATCGACGACTTTGAAGGTGCGCGTAACGGTTACGATCTTAAGTTCCCGGCTACCAGCTGGGCACTGGCTTCTACGCCAAACGGCGCAACCGATCAGAATGGCGCAATATTGTTCCCCGAAGCGAACTACAACGACTCCCTGGAATATGGCCGCAACCGTGCAAAACTGGCCTGGTATATTATTGAGCCTACTTTACAAATCCCCGGTTCACCTAACCTGCCGTCCAACATCAGTACGGACGATCAGAGTGATCCGCGGGTGCGCCTCATCTACCAGAAAGATGTATTCCCCAACCGTTCCACCGACTTCGGCCAAAGCCAGTTAAGCACGCTTGACCTGGCCTATTATCCTGAAGATCGCGGTCCGTACAACTACGAACGTACACCCGCCCGTATTACCGCCGCCGGTAAATTGACCAACCCACGCCAACGTTGGGGTGGTATTATGCGTGCCATCGATAATACGGACTTTGAAACGGCGAACATCGAGTTCATCGAGTTCTGGGTGCAGGATCCGTTCATTAATAATCCAACCAGCACAGGTGGTGCGCTGTACTTTAACTTAGGTAACGTATCTGAAGATATCCTGAAAGACTCCCGCAAGTTTTTCGAAAACGGTTTGCCAAGTCCAACCGAAAGAAATAAACTGGATTCATCTGTTTGGGGCCGCATACCAGTGTACCAGCAGCAGATCACACAGGCTTTCGATAACGACCCGGCCATCCGCCAGTACCAGGACGTAGGTTATGATGGGTTGCGTTCAGAGGACGAGCGCAGCTTCCGCCAGAGCTACCTGAACGAGCTGGCCGCCAACTTTGGTACCGGTTCCGTTATTTACCAGCAGGCACTGGCCGATCCGTCCAACGACGATTACCATTATTATCGTGGTTCCGATTACGATGCCGCAAACCTGAGCATCCTGCAACGTTACAAACGCGTGAACAACCCGGAGGGTAACTCCCCGGTTTCCGATGCCAGCTCGCAGTTTTCTTCGGCAGCTACCAACTATCCCGAATCAGAAGATCTGAACAGGGATAACACCATGAACGAAACGGAAGAGTACTTCCAGTATCGTGTGGAGTTAACACCGAACATGCAGGTGGGTAGCAACTTTGTGGTGGATAAATTTACGACGCCGGTAACCCTTCCGAACAAACAGACCATCAATGAAACCTGGTACCAGTTTAAAGTGCCTATTACGGATTACAGTGCCAAGGTGGGCAGCATCCCCGACTTTAAGTCCATCCGCTTCATGCGTATGTTCATGACTAACTTCGAGGATTCGGTGGTATTACGTTTCGCGAAACTGGAACTGGTGCGTAACCAATGGCGCCGTTACCTGTATGAGCTGCAGCCCGGCGACCCGATCGCGATCGACAATAGTACCAACTTCGTGGTGTCGGCCGTAAACATCGAGGAAAACGCCAAACGTACCCCGATCAATTATGTGGTGCCTCCGGGCATTCTGCGTCAAAACACGCTGAGCACGAACAATACCAATATATTATTGAACGAACAGGCCCTGTCGTTACAGGTGTGTAACCTGAAAGACGGGGAAAGCCGAGCGCTTTACCGCACACAAACCGCCGACCTTCGCCAGTACAACCGCCTGCAAATGTTCATTCACGCCGAAGCAGTGAATGATCCTAACTCCCTGCAGGACGGTGATGTAAATGCGATCGTACGTTTGGGCAGCGACTTCACCGAAAACTATTACGAATACCAGGTGCCGCTGAAAAAATCACCATGGGGCAGCTCCCGCGAGCTGGACGTTTGGCCAGAGGCGAATAACGTGGACCTGTTGCTTTCTTCGCTCAGCGCACTGAAGCAGAAACGTAACCTGGCCGGCGCTTCGCCGCTCATGCCTTACAGTGAAACCGACGGCAACGGCCGTACGATTACAGTAGTAGGTAACCCGAGCCTGGGCGAGGTGCGTAACCTCATGATCGGTGTGGCTAACCCGACGAACGACGGTCTGGCAAAATGTACAGAGGTATGGTTTAACGAGATGCGCCTTACCGGCCTGGACGAGAAAGGTGGTTATGCAGCAGTTGGCCGCCTGGACATGCAGCTGGCCGACCTGGGTACGTTCACAATGTCCGGCAGCATGCACACCGCCGGCTTTGGTGGGGTAGACCAGCGCGTGAACGATCGTTTCCGCGACAACTACACGCAATTCGACGTGGCCACTAACCTGGACCTTGGTAAACTCTTGCCTAAAAAGATCGGCTTGTCGATCCCGGTATACGCCGGTTACTCGCAGGCGGTAAGTACGCCGGAGTATGATCCGTACGACCTCGATATCAAACTGAAAGATAAATTAAGGCTGGCGCGCGACAGGACCGAAAAAGACTCCATCCGGCATGATGCGCAGGACTTTACTTCTATCAAGAGCCTCAACTTTACGAACGTTCGTAAACTGAACATGGGTAAGAGTAAATCGCGCCTGTGGGATATTGAGAACTTCGATATTAGCTACTCCTTCTCGCAGACCGATCGTCATACACCATTGATTGAAAATGATGTGCTGACGAGACATCGCGGCGGCCTGGGCTACAACTTTGCCGGACAGGAGCATTACATAGAGCCGTTTAAGAAGATGATCCGCGCGAAAACACCATGGCTCGCGCTCATCAAAGACATCAACTTTAACTACGTGCCTTCGATGCTCAGCTTCCGTGCAGATATTACCCGCCAGTTCGGTGCTACCCGCATGCGTAACATCGGCGGCGACGGTTACAAACTGCAGGAAACTTATGATAAGTACTTCACTTTCGATCGTTATTATGGATTGAAGTGGAACCTGACCCGTAACATTTCTGTAGACTTCAACGCGGTTAACAATGCCCGTATCGATGAGCCGTTTGGTCGCATCAACACCAAAGAAAAGAAAGACTCCATCCGTAGTAACTTCTTCAAACTCGGTCGTACGACTAACTATTATCACAGTGCCACCGCTACCTATAACGTACCGCTGAACAAAGTGCCTGCGCTGGACTGGACGAGCGCAGCGCTCACTTACGGTACCGATTACCGTTGGATCGGCGCATCCATCCTGGCGAAATACCTGGGTAACGCGATCGAGAACACGCAAATGCGCAGCGCGACCATCGAGCTGAAGTTCAGCGATCTGTATAACAAATCGAAGTACCTGCGTAAAGTGAATACGCCGATGATGCGTGTGAGCCAAAATCAACCGAAAGGCAACACGCCGGCTAACACCGCAGCCAATCAACCTAAAAAAGAAGATGCGGCCGAAATACCATTGGGGCTGCGTATCCTGCTGAAACCGCTGCTGTCATTGAAGCGTATCGGTATTAACTATACAGAGAACAGTGGCACGCGCCTGCCGGGTTATATCGATAGTACGAAGGTGCTGGGTATGAACTGGGCGGCTATGTCGCCGGGCACTAAGTTCGTGTTTGGCTACCAGCCCGATAAAGCATGGCTGCATGAGTTTTCTGAAAAGGGCCTCGTTACGCCGGATACGACATTCAACATCCAGATGCAGCAGCAGTTTACACAGCGTCTGGACATCCAGGCTGTGCTGGAACCGGCCAACGACCTGCGTATCGACCTGAGTGTGGTGAAAGAATTCTCTAAAACGTATACCGCTTTATATAAGGACTCCACCGGCGCCGGCGATTATGGCGCGCTGAACCCTTACAGCTCGGGCGGTTTCGATATCAGCTTTATTGCGTTAAGAACGATGTTCGGTCGCATCCAGACAGACGAAGCCGGCGTATCTACCACCTTCCGTAAGTTTGAGGACTTCCGTAAAGTGGTGTCGGAAAGGTTGGGCAGACAGAATCCTTATAATGGCAGCGGTCCGGTATATGATCCCAAAGATCCGGAGTATCGTAATGGTTATGGCCGTTATTCGCAGGATGTGTTGATCCCGGCGTTCCTGGCTGCTTATACCGGTAAGTCGCCTGAAGATATCGCCCTCATCGAAAACTACAGCGCCAATACCCGCAGCAATCCGTTTAAGAAAATACTGCCAAGGCCAAACTGGCGTATCACTTACAATGGTTTGTCTAAACTGGAATGGTTCCGCGATATCTTCCAGAGCTTTACGCTTACGCATGATTACCGCGGCCGCCTGTCCATGAGTTCGTACAATACATCACCGTACTTCTACGATCCGCTGATAGCAGGTTATCCGTCGTTCATCGACACCGTTTCCGGCAGTTACATTCCGTATTTCCTGGTGCCGAACATGACCATCACCGAAGACTTTGCACCGTTGCTGGAAGTAGATATGGTATTCATTAACTCGCTGAACCTGAAGATGGGCTGGAAGAAGACCCGTACCCTCACCCTCAGCCTGATCGACTACCAGCTTACAGAAATGCGCTCCAACGAGATCACCCTCGGCGGCGGGTACCGTGTAAGAGGCTTCCCGATGCCGTTTAAGATTGGTAAAAATGGTAGCCGCCGTTTGGAGAACGATCTTAACTTCCGGTTAGATCTTAGCTTCCGCGACGACCGGCAAACCAATAACCGACTGGATGCCGACCTTGTAGTACCAACGAGCGGACAGAAGGTGATCGGTATATCGCCGACGATCGATTATGTAGTGAACAACAGGATCAACCTGAAATTCTTCTACGACCGAAGGCAGTCGATACCGGTAATATCCACCTCGTACCCGACTACTACCACACGCGGCGGCGTCACTTTCCGCTTCATGCTGGCACAATAGCAACGAATGAATTGACAATATCAACGGGCGGTCCAACCAAATGGGCCGCCCGTCTGTTTTTTATACAATGATTTTGCCGGACTGACAAAAGTCATTTTAAGATGTAGTAGCTTCGCATAGTTTTGCGTAACGCATGAAGTACCTGTTCACCATACCACTCATTATCGGCCTGCTGATGCAAACATTCAGCAAGGAGTTGATCATGGTGGGCTTCAAGGTGAACCAGGCTATTATCGAACGCGCGTTGTGCGAAAACAAGAGTCGTCCCGAATTGCAGTGTCATGGTAAATGCCAGTTGAAGAAGCAACTGACGAAGGAAGAGCAGCAGGAGCGGGACGGGAACAGCGCTAAAAGCAAATACGAAGTGTTTTTTGAGGACGTGGCTGCCGGCATCAATTATAAAGCCTATTGCGCCTCAACTCCCCTTATAACGGTTTATACGCAGGAAATCCCTGTTCCTCCGTTTTACCCCATTTTTCACCCACCCTGTATATAATTTTACATCCAACCCCATACTGCTCATGAACAGGCAGCTGCCTGTGCATTCGTTATTTCCGTATGGTTTCTTTTCGTTAATCTCATCTGCTGCGAAACGGCAGGTGGTTTGTAATGGTATGCCCATAAGGCATGCGTGTAAAATTATGTACCCATGAAAAAGTGTTACTCAACGCTTCTTTTGTTCTTATTGATATCGGTTGCCGCGCACGCGCAACAAACTATACAGGGGCGTGTACTGGACGCGCAAACCCGCGAAGCATTACCCGGCGTAAGTGTACAAGCCGGCGCCACCGGTTGTTTAACCAATGCGCAGGGGCGTTTTGCCATTGATGTTGCAGATTCCCTGAAGGTGACCTACGTAGGTTACAATACGCTTAAAGTGCCTGCCGGCAAAGCCTCTCGCGATATACTGCTGGAGCCTTCTTCCACTAAACTCAATGAAATTATTATATCGTCCAACCGCGCCGGACAGATGCGTACGGAGGCGCCGGTGGCAATTACCACCATCTCTAAACAGATGTTGAACGAAGCGAAGGCCACCTCGCTTGAACAAGTGCTGAATAAAGTGAGTGGTGTGTACATGGTCGATCTGGGTAACGAGCAGCACACCATGGCTATTCGTCAACCTATCGGTTATAAAAGTTTGTTTCTCTATTTAGAAGATGGCATTCCCATCCGTACGGTAGGCGACTTCAACCACAATGCGCTGATCGAGATCAATATGGCCGCGTTAAAGACTATTGAGGTGATACGCGGTCCGGCTTCCTCGCTGTACGGAAGTGAGGCGGTAGGTGGCGCGGTCAACTTCATTACGGCATCGCCTTCACAAGTGCCCATGGCCAAAGCGCAGGTGGAAACCAGTAACTGGGGATACCGTCGCGCGGATGTTACAGCTTCCGGCACGATGGGTAAGTTCGGTATATTGATTGGCGGTTACTACGCGAAGCAAACGAATGGCTACATCGATCACAGCGATTTCAGGAAACTGTCGCTCACGTTGAAAACCGATTACCAGATCAGCGATCGTACAAAGTGGACGAACGGGATTACGATGGTAGATTATAAAACTGACCAGACGGGCGGTCTTGACAGCACGCACTTCTTTAATAATGACTTCCGAAGTCTGCATACTTTTTCTTACCGCCTGGTGAAAGCTTTTCGCTGGAAGAGTACGTTGGAGCACACGTGGAACGGCAGCAACTTCACCAGCTTCAACGCGTTTTTCCGCAACAGCGAAATCGGGCAAAATCCTTTTTACGCGATCAGGTCTACTAGTAACCCATTAAAAGCGCGCGGCGAAATCAACAGCGACGAATTTAAAAGTTATGGTATGGTGCTGCAACATCGTAAACAGTTCGCCTGGAAGAAGGCATCGCTCATCGCTGGGCTGAGCGCCGATTTAAGCCCGGCTACTTATCACGCTAAATTTATCGATGTTGATAAAAATGCAGCTGGTTTCTTTACCGGCTTTACGGCAACAGATTCTACCCTCACGAACTATAATGTTGATTTGCTGAACACCGCAGCGTATGTACAGGCCGACGCGGAATTGTTCGCAGGTTTAAAAGTAGTAGCGGCATTGCGTTACGACCGGATGGATTATGATTTCGATAATCATCTGCCTCCGTCCGCCTTTACCGGCGCGCCCGATGAACAAAACTTTTTTCATGCATGGACGCCGAAAGTAGGCGCTACCTACAACTTTGGAAACGACCGCGGGGTATATGCGAACTACAGCGTAGGTTTTGCGCCGCCTAATATTTCGGAATTGTATCGTGGCGTGAAAGTGCCCGTACTGAAACCGGCTACTTATCACAACTACGAAGCCGGCGGCTGGTTCAGCTTCGCCCGCAATAAGGGTTACCTGGATGTAAGCATTTATCGCATGAACGGCACCAATGAAATTATCAGTGTAAGGCTGGATGACGGCTCATCCGAAAACCAGAACGCCGGTAAAACCACGCACACAGGCGTTGAACTGAACTTGCGTTACAATCTTACCAAAACCCTGATGCTGCGCATTGGCGGCACTTATGCAGAACATAAGTTTGTTCACTTCCAGGAAAAAGGCCTGGTGTACGATGGTAATAATATGAATGGCGCACCGCGCGTAATTTCTAATAGTGAGCTTACTTATCGTCCAGCTTTCGTGAAAGGCTTACGCATTGGTGCGGAATGGCAATACATCAGCCGTTATTATATGGATGTGGCAAACAGTGAGTACTATAACGGCTATCATCTCTTCAATGCAAGAGCAGGTTATACTATTGGTGGATTCGAGTGCTGGGTTAACTGCCGCAACGTAACGGATGAAGTGTATGCGGTAACGGTAGATAAATCTGCTTCCGGCAAAAGTTATCGTCCGGGCCCTAAACGTACGTTTAACGTAGGCATCGGCTATACATTCACTGGTAAAAATGAAGGGAAATAATATGATCAGATGGATATATGCTTTGCCGGTGTTACTGCTCGCCTGTAACCCGCAACAGCCAGCAGAACAACGCGTGTCAATCGGCGAGAAAGCCTCCTGTCCCTACCTCACCGCCGATGCAAAAGGGAACACGGTGCTCAGTTGGGTGGAGGAAAGTAAACCAGGCGATGGCCAACTTTACTACGCAGTGGCTGGTAAAGACGCGGATCAATTCGGCTCCCCCATTCCCATATCGTCGGCACACGGTATACAGGCACATGCAGAAAACCTGCCCAAGCTGTTGTTTCGCCCGAACGGCCAGGTGATTGCCATGTACGGCACCGCCGCAAACGACAGTCGGAATAAGTATGCAGGTAAAGTGTTTTACACCGTGTCGCAGGATGGTGGCCGCAACTGGAGCCAGGCGATACCGCTCGTTAACGACACGGCCAGCTATGACCAACGCTACTTCGATATGGCCCTATTACCCGATGGCCGCGCTGCTGCCGTGTGGCTGGATAATCGGAAAAACACGAAGGCAGAAGGCTCGTCGTTGTACTATGCGGTGCTATCCGGCAACCGTTTTGAGAATGAGTTATCTATTACAGATAAAGTGTGCCAGTGTTGCCGTACTGACTTGTACATTGATGACCGTGGCGGCATACACGTGGCGTTCCGGGCCATTTTAAATGATACCGTGCGGGATATGGTGCATGTACAGTCAACCGACGGCGGCGTTACGTTTACCGCCCCTGCACGCATCAGCGCCGACAATTGGGTGATTAACGGTTGCCCGCACACCGGGCCTACGATGGTGAAAAATGTATACGGTTTACATTTCGCCTGGTTTACCATGGGCAGCGGCGAAGGCGTGTTTTACTGCCAGTCGCAGGATAACGGCGTTACCTGTACGAAAAAGGAAAGCATCAGCGCGCTGCCTACCGCTAAACATCCGCAAATGGCGGCCGTGGGCGATGCATCGATAGCGCTGGTGTGGGACGAATCGGTAAAAGCGGGCGATAAATATAACAACCGTATCGGGTTGCAGTGGAAAGACGCGAACGGAGCGAAACGCAGCACCCGTTTTATAACGCCCGATTCTGCTTTTGCCAGCTTCCCGGTACTTCGACCGGTCAATGACCACCAACTACTGGTAGCATATAAAAAGCGCGAAGGAGAGGCGGAGCGGGTATACTGGCAATTGATAAAGGATTAAAACAAAAAAGGGCAAGCCGCATTGGCCTGCCCTTAATATGTTTCTCAGCTGTAGCTAAAAGTGAATGGTTTTTCACCTTGCCAGCTTTGGCTCATCGCCCAGCGTCCGTAATTGCCTCTGCGTGATTTGTCGGCATACAAACGGAACTGCTCCATCCATTTAGGATAATAGAGCCGGATAATGTAAATAGTAACAAATGTGAACATAGGGATATGGTTATAGGATTAATAGGCACGTTAATCGTTTTTACATTTGATCCACACTGATACAGACTGTAAAGAACTTTTGCTCGTCGAAGTCCGGCCACATTTTTCTCATAGGATTATTAAAGGCCGGTAATTCCAAATAGAAGTCGCTTCAGAACTGCTACATACTGTTAGCGACTTCAAATATAATTTATTCTAATAACATATAAATAACATTTGCGTGTTATTTATATGTTAGTCTTATGTACGTAGTACGCATTGGCCTGTGCGGTGGGCGTAACCACCAGGTCGTTAATGCAAACGTGTTTCGGTAACGTGCTGCAATAGAACACGATATCCGCCACATCGTCGCCGGAAAGTGGCGTAAACCCTTTGTAAACGTCATCTGCCTTACCCTGGTCTCCCTTAAAACGAACGAGTGAAAACTCTGTTTCCGCAGCGCCGGGATGTATGGCGGTTACCTTTATGCCATAGGGCAACAGGTCGATACGCATGCCTTGAGACAGCGCGTCGACCGCCGATTTGCTCGCACAGTAGACATTACCTTTCGCGTACACATGTTTGGCGGCAGTAGAACCAATGTTGATGATGTGGCCTTTGCCCCGGGCTTTCAGTAGTGGAATTAGGGCTTTAGACACGTATAACAGGCCTTTTACGTTGGTGTCGAGCATGGTGTCCCAATCGTCGGTGTCGCCTTCGTCGATGGGAGTGAGGCTGAGGGCCAGGCCGGCATTATTTACCAGCACGTCAATTTCGCGCCAGGCGCCGGTGAGGGAAGTAATGGCTGCCTGCGTGGCGGCTTTGTCGCGCACATCGAAGCAGAGGGGCAAAACCTGTATGCCGGACTCTTTTTCCAGCTGTTCCTTTAACGCGTCCAGGCGCTCCTGCCTGCGGCCGGTAATGATCAGGTGATAGCCTTCACGGGCGAAACGCATTGCGCAAGCTTCGCCAAAGCCGGATGTAGCGCCGGTAATGAGTATGGTTCCTTTCATAATGTGCTGGAGTATTGGTTACCGCAGCAAAGTTACCGTACCTTTTCGTAAAATCTTATTACCGTACAGGTCAATGCCTTCGAGAATCCACAGGTAGGTGTCAGGCTTAGACGGCCGCCCATTAATGTTGCCATCCCATCCCATCCGAAAATCAATGGAGTTGTACACCAGCTCGCCCCAGCGATTAAAGATGCGGAAGAAGTTGTATTGCTGAAAACCCACCGGTATAAACCGGAACCGGTCGTTCTGCCCATCCCCGTTAGGGCTAAAGGCATTGGGAATATATAGTTCCGGACCAGCGTAGTACTTTACGTTGATGGTGTCGTAGCCAAAGCAGCCCTGCACATTATCTACCCGCAGCACATAGGTAATATCCTCATTCCCCGACACCTGCGGATCGCGCACATTCGGCGAACTGAGGCCATCGGAGGGCCACCAGGTAAACTTATCGCCTCCGCTGCCTTGTAACGTAAACAACTGCCCTTTCGCAATGATGGTGTCGTTGCCGGCAAACGGATTCACTTCGTAGAGCGGAATGTTTTGCGTCACCACCCGATCGCAGCCGCGGTCCGACTGTAAATGAAGATTAACTGTATATACACCACCCTTACTGTAATGATAGCTGGGAGACACCTCATTTGATACATCTGTTTCTATTTTATCCACCCCAAAATCCCATTTACGGCTAACAATGGTGCCGTATTGATAACTGGAGGTGTCCTGGAAGTAAACCGGGTCTTCGCGGCATAAAGCATCTGCCGTAAAACCAGCTTTAAAGCCCGGGAAGTTGTTCACCACCCCGGTGGTGCTGTCGGTACAGGGCAGCCCGCGGTTCACCACGAGTCTGATCTTGTAGCTGCCGGTATCTGCGTAAGCATGATAAAAAATATCCCGGTTGTAAGTGATGGTGTCGGTGCCATCTCCAAAATACCAGTGGTAGGTGGAGGTGAAACCGGCATTGCTGTTATTCGGGATGGCAATGGCCAACTCAGGTTCATCTATGCAGTTATTCAATACGGATGGCACAAGTGCACGTATGGTCGTGTTGCAATTGTATACGGTGATCAATATGTCTTTACTATGCGTACCAATATAGGCTTTGGTACGGCGATCAAATTCCGTAACACAAACAGTGACCACAAACTTGCCCGCTCTGTCGGGCGTGCCCGTTATTAATCCCGTGGAGGAGATGCTTAGTTTCGGCGAACCTCCCATCGGTTCCAGGCCGGAGTAGGGAGATACGTAGGATACCGTCGTGCTATAGGGCGGAGCGGTAATCGTTTCATTGTTCCGCACTGCGCCTCCGGCAAGCGCGTTACACAGGCCATACACAAGGCTGTCGCCATCGCCGTCATAAGCGGAGTAATCGTATCGCAAGGGCAGTCCTGCGCAAATCACCACCGCTTCATCTTTATCGAAAAAAGCGCAGTTATTATTGGGTCGGCCTTCGGTGCCAGGAATCACGGTATAAAAAGTTGATCCTTCACGTTCGGAGTCATGGATGTTCGTAAGGCTCTCGCCCCGGCAGCAGCGTTGATAGGCAATGTAATAGCCACCGGGTATGGCCGGCAGGTGAACGGTATCGCTGTAAAAAGCCACTTCCAGGTAAATGGACTGAGGGGCAAGGCAAGGATTTTTGAGGGTATCTCTTAAGGGGCGGGTTTCCTGAATGTAGAAGAGTATTTGCGGGCCTACGCGTGTGCCTGCGGCGTTAAAAATGTTGATCGGGACGGGGTTCTCGAATATATCCAGGCACCCTTGGCGGGTGCCGCATACAAAGTCGCCGTCTCTATAAAGTTTAAGGGTGATCTTATACTTATATCCTGCAACACGGTCTGATATGCCGACTGTTTGGTAATAGATCTCCCCACCAATAATATGGTATGCTGCTGCAATAGAATGAATGATCATGCAGCAAAGCACCAATTGAAGGAATTTGCTCATGTGGAGGGGTATAAAACGGTGAATAACGTGCTCTCTGAATTTACAGAAAATAGGGCAGTTCCCGAAATAAACTTTTGCTTAGCGGAGGAGGGTTACAGTACCTTTTCTTTCTACATATTTACCTGTTTGATCCTTACCGGTTACCACCCAAACGTATGTGCCGACTTCTGCCGGAGAGCCGCCCCTGTTACCGTCCCAACCCTTCATATAAACGTTGGTCTGGAAGATTTGCTGCCCCCATCTGTTGAAAATGCGGAAGGTTTCAAGGGTCATGCCCACAGGAAGCGGACGGAAAACGTCGTTTAAGCCATCGCCGTTAGGGGTAAAGCCTGTCGGTACATAAATTTCAGGGCCTTCAATAAACCGAACGTAAATATCATCGGTGCCCATACAGCCTTCCGGCGTGTATACGTTTACGCGGTAGGTAAAGTCGCGGTTAATATTGGTGATAGGATTATTGATGTCGGGGTTGTTAAGACCATCTGTAGGCGACCATTGGAACCGGGTGCCACCAGTGGCATTGAGCTGGAACAGTTGGCCGCGGGTAATAATCGTGTCGTTGCCGGCAAATGCAGGAACGGGCGGCACTACGTTAATTCGCACGGTATCGTATATTGGTTTGGGACAACCCAGCGTGTCGGTCACTACCACGTAATAGTCCATCGTATCGAGCGGGCCGGCGACGGTTTGGGCCCTTGCAGGCGTATTCAGCCAACGGGTTGGTACCCATTGGTAGGAGGAGCCTCCGCTGGCGGTAAGCGTTATCTTATCGCCATAACAAATTGTTGTGTCGGCGCCTGCATATGCCAGTGGCGGATCTACCGTGCGCAATTGTAAAGTATCGTCGTTAAAACAGGTGCCCAGCGAAGCGTGCAGATGATAGGCGGTCGTTTGTGTCGGCGTTACCACTGTATTCGCCGTATTGCCAACATTCGCGTTCGTGTTAAGGTCCGTCCAGCGGTAATCGTAATCACCGTCACTGATCGTGCGTAAGGTGATCGGGTCGCCGGTGCATACAACACTGTCTGGCAAGGCTTTAATGCGTAATGTATCACGCACATCGATCTTCACATCTACTTCGTTCACGCAACCGGTATTATCCGTAAAGGTGAGCTTATAAGTGGTGTCTCTCTTCGGGAATACCGTCGGAGACTGCGTTTGCGGGTTCAGGATGTTGTAGGTCGCTGGTGCCCATGAGTACGTGCCTGGCATGATAGAGGCTGCGTACAGTTGCAGCGAATCTTTGGCGCAGAGCAGCGTATCATTCGTCAGCACGGGGATAGGCGGCTTATCGTAAATCGTATAAGTTTGTGTCAAACGTTGCTCACATCCCTGGTCTGTTTTTACAATAAGGGTGGTCGTATAAGTGCCGGGCGTGGTGTAATGGAACCTCGGGTTTTGCAGCCGCGACGTATCGTTAGCAGCACTGGTAATACCAAAATCCCATTTGTAATAGTTGATGCTGCCAATGTCGTTAGTCGTCGTATTCAGGAACTGCGATTCTTTACTTGTACACAAACCATTTACGCTAAAAGCCAGCCGCAATCTCGGAAAAGCATACACCGTAGTAACAGCACTATCGTTACAGTTGCTGCCACGATCTACTACGAGTTTAACTTTATAAACACCGGGTGTTGCGTAAGTATGCGGAATCGGGTCCTGGCTGTTGGTCGATAAGGACTGCCCGTCACCAAAGTCCCAATAATAAGGTTTATTCGGGGTGCTGTTATTGACGAAGTTGATCGTTAACCCGTCGCAGTCGTCATACCGGTCGGGCATAGCGGCTACTACCTGTTTAACGCAACCGGTAATGCTGAATTGAAATTCCTTATTATGCTCGCCCACATAAACGCCATTGCGGTACTCTTTAGCGGTCACTGTAACGATGTACAGCCCGGCACCTGGTGCGGTACCGGAAATGACACCGGTTTCGGGGTTGATGGCAACGCCTGCGCCCAGCGGCTGCTCGGCCGTAAAACCTCCCATATACTGTACGGAATGGAAAGGTGGTGTAGCGGAAGTTATCGGTTTGGGATCTAAGCGGGAAGCACCGTCATATGCAGCGGTAAATGAATACACCAGCGAATCGCCATCCGCATCAAAAGCCGCATAATCGTAAATAAAAGGCATGTTCGCACAAACGATCACCACCTTCTCTTTATTGAATTTCGCGCTGTTGTTCGTATCGAAGTTGTAAGTGTTGCCAGGAATAAAAACAGAGTAGGTAGCACCCACGTTGTTGTTGGCCGCATTAATGTTGGTAAGATTGGTACGGCGGCAACAGCGTTGATAAGCGGCGGTATAACCGGCGGTATTTGCGGGCAGCGATACGGTCGTGGTATAATACCCGATCGCGTAGCAAATGTTAGGCGGGTTCACGATACATGGATCTACGTCGGAGGTATTGTAATTTTCCACGGCCGTTCGGGCTACGCCTTTAGGATTAGCTACCAGTTGTTTAGTGCCGGCATCGAAGATAGATATATCCACGGCTGCGTCGAACTGCTGGTCGGTGGCGTCGCAGCGAACGAATAGTTTGACGGTAAGGCGGTATTCGTTATTGGCGCCCACTTTCCTGATGAAATCATAATACATCTCCCCGCCGATAATGTGATCGGCCTTAACGGCAATGGCTATCATGCCGAGCAGTATTGTGAGTATTACTGATCTCAACCTATGTGAATTCTTAAACGGTTATCTGTCCTACAGTTACAAAAATGGCTACGAACGTTGGCAGAACGTTACAAACTGCTGTAATATTATGTTTGACGCTTCGTAAACTTCCCATAAACCCATATGTGCCACATTTTCAAATATATGTACACTGCTTACCGGCGGAATCGTTACTTGCGGCAACACACTGTCTGGTGGCACGGCGGTATCGTCTTTTCCAATGATAAATAATACAGGCGTTTTGGTATCTTTTAGTACAGCGGTCCGGTCCGGGCGCTGTATCATGGCATCGTAATAAGCAATGAGGGAGGCGGCGTCGGCAGCCAGGCCACGGCGAATGTATTCCTCTACCCGCTGTGGTTGTGCCTCACGAAAGGCCGCTGCGAACATGTTGGGTAACGTCTGGCGTACAAATGCGTCCGCTCCGTATTGTTCGATCATGCGGATGGACTTACGCCTTCCTTCTTTTTTCTCTTCATTGTCCGGCAGCGCAGTGGAGTGAAACAAACCAAAGCCCTGCAGCATTTCGGGGTGTTTGTCGGCAAAAGCCAGGGTAACATAACCACCCATTGAATGACCGATCATTGTAACCTGCACGAGTTTTTCCTGCAACAGGATGGCGTGAACAAAGTCGGCCATCGCTTCCATACTCACATCGGCAAGTGGCGATTTGCCCGACCCGGGAAGATCCGGCACGATCACGCGGAAATAGTTAGACAGATAAGCCTGCTGGTTTTCCCACACGCTGCCATCTTCACCAAAGCCGTGTAACAATAACACTACTTTTCCCTGCCCCTCGTCGCGATAGGCTCCCTTATGATTTCCGCTGTTTAATTCTTTCCACATTTTGCCTGCGAATAAAACGTAATATGATGCTGGTGTATATTAACAACAATATACTAAAGATAACGGCAGCTTTTGAAATGTAGTCGCCATATTTTACGTAGAACGTAAGATTATCGGCCGGTGTTACATTTCCGCCGATAACTGCTTCTTTCCAGTACGCCGTTGGCGCAATAATGTTGCCATAATCGTCAATAAAACAACTTACACCCGTATTAGCGCAACGGGCAATCCAGCGGCGGGTTTCAATCGCACGCAGGCGGCCGTATTCGAGGTGTTGTTTATATCCTTGCGTTTCTCCCCACCAGCCATCGTTTGTAGTGATAATGATCATGTTAGCCCCGAGTTGTACCTTTCTTGCCACAAACTCGCCGTAAATAGATTCGTAACAGATGATGGGTACGATCTCTTCCTTAGTCTGATGGTCTTCAAACACTTCTACACCAGGTGTACGGCCATAACTGCCACTGATGCCGCCCATGTCCATCGCCCAGTTCTCCATAAACTTCAGGTAACGGGAGTACGGAATGATTTCCACGCCGGGCACCATCTTGTATTTATGATACACCTGTATGTTAAAGGAAGTGTCGATCAGCAGCGCCGAGTTAAACGCATCCCATAACTCGCCTGTTTTACTCTTACGCGCGGTGTAGGAAGCTTCCTCCGGACTGTTATACCGTTTTAGTGTAACCGCTCCCGTGATTACTTTCGCATTTGGGTATTTTTGCAGGAACACGCGAATGGCCTGTATTTCCGGCCGGTCGTTCAGCTCATGTTCCCAGGCGCCGCCTGTAAACAACGCAGTTTCAGGCCATACGATATAATCTGTTTTATCATTCGTTTGCTGTGCACTTAACCGCAGGAAACGTTGCGTAGGATCTTCGCCATTGGTCTCGAACTTTTCGTTGTACGGATCGATGTTAGGTTGTACGATCACCACTGAGCGTTCCTTGCCTGTCGGCGTTCTCGCTTTTGCGACCATTGCGTAAGAGATGGCTGCCGGTAATACAATGAGCAACAACGGTTTCCAGGCTTCCCTGAGAAGAATGTAACTGGCCGGTAACTCTTTTCTGCCACGATACTTCAACCATAATTCATATATGCTGATGTTGGTCAGCAACACCCACAGTGATCCACCGTTTACGCCGGTATACTCATACCACTGCACCGCCCAGGTTTGCTGCGCAAATACGTTGCCCAGTGTAAGCCAGGGCCAGCTTAGCTCCCAACGAAGATGAACATGCTCGAACGTTAGCCAGAACACGACCAGCGCAAAGTAGCCAGCCTTTTTGCCGAGCTTTTCTCTTACAGACCGGTAGCCCATCCAGGGAAACACCATCAGTAAAGCATTGGCAATGTTGGCCAGCGCGCCACTTACGGGAATGGGCGTATTACCTACCCACCAGGTAGTAAATACATTCCATAACACCAGCGTTAAGTAAGCCGCGCCAAAGTAGGAAAGGGGCGATTTTGCCTTGTCTGCCAGGGCCAGCATAGGAACAAATGCAATGAATATCAGGAAGGTAAGCGGCGATGTGGGCCAGGCTGCCCATAATAAAATGCTGCTCAGCAGGGCCAGACCTAATGGAGTATATTTACGCATATGTAATGTTGAGTACCGGCACCAAAAATAGGCCTTTGATGTTAACCACAAATAAAAAAAGGAAGGCGGTGCCTTCCCTTTCTATATTTTAACATTTTAATATTAGCGGCTGTAGTTAGGCGCTTCTTTGGTAATTACCACATCGTGCGGGTGGTTTTCTTTCACCGTTGCGGCTGTGATCTTCACAAACTGTGCGTCCTGCAGTGTTTTAATGTCTTTAGAACCGGTATAACCCATACCAGCACGTAAGCCACCTACAAACTGTTGTACTACTTCGTTCAGGTTGCCTTTGTAAGGTACGCGACCTACAATGCCTTCCGGAACCAGTTTCTTGATATCTGCTTCCACATCCTGGAAGTAACGGTCTTTACTGCCTTCGCTCATTGCTTCGATAGAGCCCATGCCACGGTAAGATTTAAACTTACGGCCTTCGTAAATGATGGTTTCTCCAGGGCTTTCTTCCACACCTGCAAAGATGGAACCTGCCATGATGCAGCTTGCGCCGGCTACCAGGGCTTTCACCATATCGCCGGTGTAACGGATACCGCCATCTGCAATAACAGGAACGCCTGTTTTACGCAGTGCAGTCGCCGCTTCCATAATGGCAGACAGCTGAGGGAAGCCAGCTCCCGTTACTACGCGGGTCGTACAGATAGAACCGGGGCCTACACCTACTTTCACCGCATCTGCACCTGCCTGTTGTAAAGCCAGTGCACCGGCAGCTGTAGCTACGTTACCACCAATCACCTGCAGTTTCGGGAATGCTTTTTTCAGCTTCTTAACGGATTCGAGTACGTGCATAGAGTGACCATGCGCACTGTCCAGCGATACCACGTCTACACCCACGGTCATCAATGCCTTCGCACGATCGAGAATGTCGGCAGTAATACCGAGTGCAGCACCTACCAGTAAGCGCCCGTACTCGTCTTTCACCGCGTTCGGGTAAGAAGTGAGTTGGAGAATATCTTTATAAGTGATAAGACCTACCAGTTTGCCGCTTTTGTTCACAACCGGCAACTTTTCAATCTTATATTGTTCGAGAATTTTTTCTGCTTTCTTCAGATCGGTGCCTTCGGGAGCAGTGATGAGGTTTTCTTTCGTCATCACGTCCTTGATCAGGCGTTTGGTGTTCTTTTCGAAGCGCAGGTCACGGTTGGTGAGAATGCCTGCCAGCTTGCTGTCTTTATCAACAATAGGAATACCACCAATTTTGTTTTCCTTCATCAGGCGTAAAGCCTGTCCAATGGTCTGGTCGGGAGTAAGCACAACCGGGTCGAGGATCATACCGCTTTCGCTACGCTTTACCTTTCTTACCTGTTCTGCCTGTTTCTCGATAGACATGTTCTTGTGCAGGATGCCGATACCGCCTTCACGCGCCAATGCAATGGCCAGATTGGCTTCGGTAACAGTATCCATGGCGGCAGACACCATCGGGATATTCAGTCTTATATTTTTGGTAAGTTGAGTAGAGATGTTTACCTCCCTTGGTAACACTTCAGAGTAAGCTGGCACAAGGAGCACATCGTCAAAGGTGAGACCGTCAGCTACAAATTTCGGTTTTGATTTTCCCGCAGGCATGTTGCAATTATTGAGTCGAATGAAAAATAATTGCACGCAAATGTACGATTAATTGGCGAATTAACGAACAATACATTTGTACGCATCATGTCAGTATATAACAATTTCCCGGCAAAGCCTTTATCACGGCCTGTATCTCCAGGTTTAACAAGGTAGTGGCTAACTGGCTGCCGGGCAGCTGGCATGTTCGATATATCTCATCTATATGTAGTTGTTTTTTATGTTGAAACAGATCCACTACGCGTTGCTCCTCGCTATTTAAATCGATAAATATTTCTTTTTGACGGATGATAGGCGCGCCGGGTTGCTTATCCCATCCCATTAAATCTACCAGGTCCTGGGCGGAGGTGATCAACGCGGCTTTGTGCGTCTTTATGAGCTGCAGGCAGCCGGAGGAGCGTTCGTCGTTAATACGCCCGGGAATAGCAGCTACGTCGCGATTGTAGCTTGATGCAATATCGGCGGTGATTAACGAGCCGCCTTTCTCTCCGCTTTCTATCACAATTGTAGCATCGCACATGCCGGCCACGATCCTGTTCCTGCGCGGGAAGTTTTGTTTATCGGGTTGCGTACCGCTCATAAAATCTGTTAACAAACCACCTTGCTGCAACATCTGTTTCGCGATGGCGTGATGTGCGGGCGGGTACATACGGTCGAGACCATGCGCCAGTATCCCGATCGTGGGTGTATGATGATCCATAGCGGCTTTGTGCGCCAGTACGTCGATGCCATAGGCGAGGCCGCTTACAATCGTAACATTTAAGCCTGCCAGGTCTTTTACCAGCTGACGGCACACCTCTGCGCCGTAAGGGGAAGGAGAGCGGGTGCCGATCACGTTTACCATACGCGACGCATTCAGGTCTGCATTGCCTTTATAGTATAACATGATGGGCGCATCTATACAATGGCGCAATCGTTGCGGGTAACGTGGATCTGTGATAAACAACGGTTGAATATGGTAGCGCGACATAAATTCCATCTCCTTCGTGGCACGTGCAAAGCCCGAGAAGTATTTGATGGCGTTGGCACGTACCTTACCAATGCCATTCGTTCTTTCCAGGTCTGTTATTTTAGCTTTGAATATCGCGGAGGCAGATTCGAAGTCAGCCAGGAGGTCTTTGGCCACAATGTCACCTATCTGCGGGATCAGCGTCAGCGCAAGCTGGTAGCGAGTTTCTTCGGTCATAAACGGTTGGTTAACAATACAATTCATTTCAATTTACGGCTTTCTTCCGAAATTTATTTACTTTAATTGTATGATGATGAGATGTTATTCCTGTATAATTTTATTGATGGTGATGGCCGCCTGTCGCACGACGCAGCCTGTAGCACCGTCTGCAACGGCCGCCGGTAATTTTGGTCACAACGGCGCCGCCTGGGCCGCCCTCTGGCAGCAGCGCGCCGGCGAATACCGCGCACTTTGTTTCCAGGCATATCGCCTGGCCCGCCTTCAGCTGGATGCCGAACTTCGTGAACCTTCCGTGCTCCCGCGTGCGATCGTTACGGATATAGATGAAACAGTGCTGGATAACAGTGCTTATACGGCCATGCAGTCGGGTTTCTACAACGGCTATACGAAAGATACCTGGTTTGCCTGGACCAGCCGCGCCGATGCTGATTCTATCCCCGGCGCACGGGCATTTTTGCAATATGCAGCCTCCAGAGGAGTGGAGGTGTTTTATATCACCAACCGTATGGAGCAGGAGCGTAAAGCCACGCTCAGCAACCTGGAACGCTGGACTTTCCCTTACGCCGATGATGCGCATCTCATCCTGCAGCAGCAAACGTCCGCTAAAGGACCACGTCGGGAGAGCGTCGCTAAAAATTATAATATCGTCATGCTGCTAGGTGATAACCTGGGCGATTTTGCCGATGTATTCGATCGCCGCCAACCGGATGATCGCAGCGCTGCGGTCGATAGCTTGCAACGCGCATTTGGCAGTCGTTATATCGTTTTGCCTAACGCGATGTACGGCGATTGGGAGTCCGCGTTGCGGAATTATAATAACGGCTTGACGCCGCAGCAGAAAGATTCGTTGTATAGGGCGTCGCTGAAGGGGTATCCGGCGGAGAAGGTGCCGAAGAAGTTATAAATAAAAAGGCTGACCGCGTAAGGTCAGCCTTTTTATTATAAGTATCAGTAGTTTCTCAGCCGGTAGATTCAAATACCCTGCTAATTCTTAATTGATGCGCTTCTCCGTCTTGTAAGTTCCCTGGAGCTCATCACTTTACAAACTTATAATCTTCAACACCGTCCTTCTATTCTGCGCTCTACCTTCCTCCGTATCGTTCGTCGCCACAGGCTGACTTTCTCCATATCCTTTCGCACTCAGCCTGTCCGCCGCAATGCCTTTGCTCACCAGGTATTTCACTACTTCTTTCGCCCGGTTCTCTGACAATTGCTGGTTGTCTTTATCCGCGCCAACGTTATCAGTATGACCGCTGATCTCTGCTTTCATTGAGGCGTTGTCGCTCAGCAGGGTAACAAGCCTGTCCAGCTCTGTATGCGAATCTTCCCGAAGGGTAAACTTACCCGTCTCAAAGAAGATATTTTTTAACGTTACGATGGCGTTCGCCTCGAGGGGTTGTAGAGGGATGTTCTTTTCGAACGGCTGACCATCCTGTGATGCCTGTAATGAAAAGTTATCTGAATAAAACAGGTAGCCTTTTCGATTCACGTTAAACGCATAATCCTTGCCCAATGGCAGCGGCACGAGGTATTTCCCGTCGGCACCTGCGTTCACAGTAGCGGTATGTAAACCGGTTTGTAGGTCGATCAGCTCCAGTGCGGCGGTCAGGCGTTTCTCCGTCTTAGCATCATATACAAAACCGCGAACGTACAGGGTCTTTTGGGCACGGGCAGGAGCCGGTAATTCAAAGCTGTAAATATCCAACGCTCCCCTTGTGTCGTTACGGTCAGAGGCAAAGTACGCGGTGCGACCATCTGCCGCCACGACCATGCTTGCATCTTCATCGACCGTGTTAACGGGATAACCCAGGTTCACGGCTGGCCCCCAACTGCCGTCGGCCTGGCGGCGGGAGTAGAACATGTCTTGTCCGCCGAAGCCGGGGTGGCCAGAGGAAGAGAAGTATAAGGTCTGGTTATCCGCATGTATGAAGGGCGTGCTTTCATTGGCGCGGGTATTAATATTGGGGCCGAGGCGTTGTGCCTGTTCCCACTGGCCGTTAGGCAGTCGTTTACTCATGAAAATATCCTGGCCCGCATCGCTGGTAGCGCGAACGAAGTAAAGCGTTTGCCGGTCGGGTGATAAACAAGGTTGCGATTCCCAGTCGCGGGTATTGATCGCCAAACCGATATTCAGTGGCGGTTGCCAGCCTTCTGCAGTTTTTATCGAATAGTAGATATCACAGCTGCCGCGGCCGTTGGGAAAGTCGCAGCCGGTGAATACGAGCATCTCTCCATCCTGCGATATATTCTGCGCCCCCTCGTTAAACGCAGTGTTTACCGGCTCTCCCATATCGCGGCTACGGCCCCATTGCAGGCTATCGCGGCGAGATACGTAAAAGTCTTCATTTCTGCCTTCTACCCGACGGGTGTAGACCAACGTTTTATCATCGATCGTTAACGAAGGAAAATATTCAGGATCTTTTGAGTTGATGCTGTCGCCGAGGTTACGGGGCTCGAATGGAGCGGGGTTTTGCTTGGCTTTCACGGCAAACTCGTAATTGCCTTTCAGGCGTATCGCAGTTTGACTGGGCGTACGCGCGGTAGCCATGTATTCGTTCATCGCGGCCAGCGCCTCTTCGTAACGCGTCAATCCTGCGAGTGCCTTTGCGTAGGCGATGCGGGCCGGACGAATAGCCTCAGGATCTAATTGTTTCAGTTTGTCAAAGGTGGTGATGGCCAGTTGGTATTGCCTCATTTCTACGTAAGTAAGCCCCAGCTGACCATATGCATCTACGAACTTTGGTTGGGCTTTGAGGGCGCTCTCCAGTAGGGAGATGGCCTGTTTGTATTGGTAACTCGCTGCCGCCGTGATGGCATCGTCGAAGTATTGCTGGGCTTTTTTGCCTGCGTTTTCGTAGTGCACCGATTGGGCGGATGCCGATCCGCCCAGGAGCGCAAAACATACGCTGGTGAATAGGATACGTAGTTTCATATGCTGTAAAGGTGATCAAATAACGGAAAATGAACAAATGATATTGCTCTTTTTCCAGATAGGTTGTTGTAACCTTTTACAGGCAGGCGCGTCTTTATGTTGGAAAAATGATTACAGGGTCGTGTTAAAGAGTCATCTTTGGGGCGCGATCATCATTTTTTTGCGTAGAAAATAACATAAGTCATAAACAACCGGCTGCTCATCGCCGGTCAAAAAAGAAAAAGCGGGGTGTTTACCCCGCTTGTGTATAAAAAGATGATAGTGCTTTGGATGATACGCTTAAGGCACGTTAATGTACTTATGTATCTGCAACGATAGCTGCCATTGCGGATGTTCCTTGATATAGTCGATGATCAGCGGCGTTACTTCTTCCCGTTTGCTCCACTCCGGTGCGAGGTACAACTTACAGCCAGGGCTTACCATTGCTGCATGTTTCTCCGCCCATGCGAAGTCTGATTTATTAAATACCACCACCTTCAGTTCACTGGCCTTTTCGCAAGCTTCCTGCAGGGGGGCTTTAAACTTTTTGGGAGATAAAGTGATCCAGTCCAGGTCGCCGCTTAAAGGGGAGGAGCCGGATGTTTCGATATGCGTGCGAAAGCCGGCTGCATGAAGCGCCTGCGTTAATGCGCCGAGATCGTGCATGAGCGGTTCGCCGCCTGTAATCACCGCAATTCGTCCCGGAAAGGAGGCCGCTTCCTGTACAATATCTGCAATGGCCAGCTGCGGGTGTTTGTCCGCATCCCAGCTTTCTTTCACATCGCACCAATGGCAACCTACATCACAGCCGCCCAGGCGAATGAAATAAGCGGCCTGTCCCTGGTAAAAGCCTTCGCCCTGCAGGGTGTAGAAGTACTCCATTACAGGGAGTTTTGTAGTGGTATGTGTTTCAGTTAAAAGCATGATAATACTGCAAAGGTCAGGTATCTGCCTGCCTTTGTCAAATTTTTCCCTTACAGGGCAGGTGTTAGTTCAGGTGTTCTTTTTCGCCTATGGCCGCGTTGTACGTGTTTTTCAGCAATGCGGCAATGGTCATGAGGCCAACGCCACCCGGTACGGGTGTAATGTAGCTGCATTTCGGTGCTACTTCGTCGAACTTCACGTCACCTACCAGCCGGAAACCGCTTTTCTTGCTGCTGTCTTCGATGCGGTTGATGCCCACGTCGATCACGATGGCACCGTCTTTTACCATGTCGGCCGTAACGTAGTTCGGGCGACCGATGGCCGCTACCACGATATCTGCCTGCAGGCAAAGTTCTTTCAGGTTTTTGGTCTGGGAGTGACAAAGTGTTACCGTACAGTTGCCTGGCTGTGCGTTGCGGCTCAGCAGGATGCTCATCGGTGTGCCTACAATGTGGCTGCGACCGATCACCACGGCATGTTTGCCTTTGGTGTCGATGTTATAATGCTCCAGCATCAGCATGATGCCGTAAGGTGTAGCGGGAATGAAGGTGGGCAAACCGCTTACCATTTTACCTACGTTCATAGGGTGGAAGCCGTCTACGTCTTTGCTCGGATCAATGGTGTTGATCACCAGCTCTTCGTTAATGTGTTTTGGTAAAGGCAGCTGTACCAGGATGCCGTCGATGTCGGCATTTTCGTTCAGCATCTGGATATTGTCCAGCAGATGTTTTTCGGAAATCTGTGCGTCGAACCGCAGCAGGGTAGAGTTGTAGCCTATTTCGGCGCAGGACTTTACCTTGGACGCTACGTAAGTTTCGCTGGCCCCATCGTTACCTACCAGGATGGCGGCGAGGTGGGGTGTTTTTTTTCCTAAGGCTTTTAACTCCGTTACTTTTTTCGCTAACAGGTCTTTGGTCGCCTGGGATACTAATTTGCCGTCTAAAATTTGCATGCGCAAAATTACGAAAAAATGGCCGTAAAAAAAGGCGGGGTCGCTAAGGCCCCGCCGTGGTATAAATTGGTTTGCTAATGAACAGATTCTTTATTGCAGGGGCCGTGGCGCTGCATCAAGGATTTCCTTGTCGGCTTTGTCCGCATACTTTTCAAAGTTGCGGATGAATTTAGCCGCCAGGTCTGCCGCCTGCTTATCGTAAGCGGTTTTGTCGCTCCATGTATTACGCGGGTCCAGCACTTCGGTTGGCACGCCGGGGCATGACTCGGGAATGGCTACCCCAAAAATCTCATGCTCGCGGTAAGCTACCTTGTCCAGTTCACCGGTAAGGGCGGCGGTGATCATAGCGCGGGTGAAGGCCAGTTTAATACGTGTGCCCGTACCATAAGCGCCGCCTGTCCAGCCGGTGTTGATCATCCATACGTTCACCTCGTGCGCACGCATCTTTTCGCCCAGCATTTTCGCGTACTGAGCCGGATGCAGCGGCATGAAGGGAGCCCCGAAACATGCGCTGAACGTGGATTTAGGTTCTGTAACACCTGCTTCCGTACCCGCTACTTTGGCGGTGTAGCCAGACATAAACTGGTACATGGCCTGGCCGGGTGATAGTTTGGAAACAGGAGGCAGCACACCTGAAGCATCGCAGGTCAGGAAAAAGATGTTCCTGGGAATGCCGCCGATAGAAGGCTCCAGCGCATTATCTATATAATGTAATGGGTAGGAAACCCTGGTGTTTTCCGTGATCGTGCTGTTCGTGTAGTCAACCCGACGCCCGTCTGCCAGGAACGCAATGTTTTCCAGCAGTGCACCATCCTGGATGGCCGCGTAGATCTGGGGTTCCTTTTCTGCAGTAAGGTCGATCGTTTTGGCGTAACAGCCGCCTTCGAAGTTAAATACGCCCTCGCCATTCCAGCCATGCTCATCGTCGCCAATGAGTTTACGTTTGGGGTCGGCGCTCAGTGTCGTTTTGCCGGTACCGCTCAGGCCGAAGAAAATGGCGGTGTCGCCCGCTTCGCCCTGGTTGGCCGAACAGTGCATGGGGAATACCCCGTGCTCATGCGGCAATACGTAGTTCAAAACGGTAAACATGCCCTTCTTGATCTCGCCCGTGTAAGCCGAACCGCCGATCAGGATCATCTTCTTCGCGAAGTTCACGATCGAGAAGTTGTGCTGGCGGGTGCCGTCGGTTGCCGGATTGGCATGAAAACCAGGGCACTGGATCACCGTCCACTCGGGTTCCATATGCTCTAAATCATCTTCTGTAGGGCGCAGGAACATGTTGTAAGCAAACAGGTTGGCCCATGGTGTTTCTGTGATCACTCTTACGTTTACCCGGTACGCAGGGTCCGCACAAGCGGAACAATCGCGTACCCATACCTGCTTATCCTTCAGATAGGCAGTGATTTTAGTGAAAAGCTGATCAAAATGCGTTGCTTCAAATGGTTGGTTGAAGTCGTTCCAGTTCACCGTCCCTGCGGTGCTGGCATCTTTTACAATAAACTTGTCTTTGGGGGAGCGGCCGGTAAATTCTCCGGTCGTAACTGCCAGTGCCCCGGTGTCGGTCAGGCGACCCTGTCCGCGGGCAATAGTCTGTGAAATCAGTTCCTCTGGTGAAAGTTGATAATAGATGTTCGCCAGATTCTCTATGCCCAAGTCCTTAAGTTCCGTAAGAGTATCTCTCACACTGCTGATCTGCATAAAGAAAGATTGTTTTGGTGTAAACGCAAAACTAGGTAAAATTTGATACCATCTAATTTTATACATGTTGCACCTTGTAAAAATAGCCAATCGTCGTTTATTGGAGGTTAATTTTGGAAAATGTTCAACGAATATCGATTGCGGTTATGTGTAAATTGAATTTCTGCTAATGATTTTACAGGCGTTTAGCGTACGCTTATTCCTATTTTGTTAGTTGCCCATTTTCCTGTAGGTTTGGCCACTCAATCGCCATCAAAGCAGTAAATAATTGATAATATCGTCATATGAAGTCTTTACCAATTGATCCACAGCTCTTTATTAAGAATCGCCAGCGCTTCAGCGAAAAAATGGTCCCGCAATCTATTGCGATCATCAATAGCAATGACGAACTTCCCACTAATGGCGATGCCCTGTTCCACTTCAAACAGAACTCGGACTTGTACTGGCTCACTGGTATCGCGCAGGAAGACACGATGGTGATCCTTTACCCGGACCATCCCGATCCGAAGTACCGCGAGGTGCTCGTACTCGTACGTCCCAATGAACTGAAAGAAAAATGGGACGGCAAACGTCTCCGCCGCCAGGAAGCCACGGCTATTTCGGGCATCTCCACCATCGTGTGGCTCGATTCGCTCGACGGCCTCCTGCAACCATGGGTGCACGAAGCCACCAACATCTATCTCAACACGAACGAAAATAACCGCCGATCGAACTATGTGCCTGTGCGCGATTACCGCTTCGCAGAACATATGCGCGAACGCTATCCGCTACACAACTATCTCCGCGCCGCGGTGCTGTTCAAAGCCCTACGTGCGGTAAAAACACCGGAAGAAATAGGGGTGATGCAGGTAGCGATGGACACTACAGAAAAAGCTTTCCGCCGCCTGCTCGGCTTCATCAAACCCGGCGTGTGGGAGTTCGAGATAGAAGCGGAAATAATGCACGAGTTTTTGCGCAACCGCGCTACGGGAGAGGCTTATGGCTCTATCATCGCCAGCGGCGATCGCGCTCGTACGCTACACTATGTGAGTAATAACCAGGAGTGTAAAGACGGGGAAGTGATCCTCATGGACTTCGGCGCGGCCTATGGCGGTTACAATGCCGACCTTACCCGCTCCGTTCCCGTAAACGGCAAGTTTACGCCCCGCCAGCGCGAGGTGTACGACGCTTGTCTGCACCTGCACGACTTCTGCAAAGCGTATCTCAAACCAGGCATCAGGATCGGCGAGTACCACGAAGCCGTAGGCGATGAAGCCAGCAAACAGTTCATTAAACTGGGACTGATTACCGAAGCAGACGTGAAGAACGAAGACCCCGAGAACCGCGCCTACCGCAAGTATCTCTATCATGGTATTTCGCACCACCTGGGTGTGGATGTGCACGACCTCGGCCCTTCCATGTACCAGCCGCTGCCCGCCGGATCGGTACTTACGGTGGAACCGGGCATCTATATCGAGGAGGAGCAACTCGGCATCCGCATCGAAAACAACATCTGGGTAACCGATAACGGTAATATCGACCTGATGAAAAATATCCCGATCAAAGCCGATGAGATCGAGGCACTCATGAAAAAATAATTTCTACGGATGCGCGTTGTTACGGCAACGCGCATCTTTTTATATCTCCAACACAGATGAAACAAGTACCTAATATCCTTACCCTGGCCAATCTTTTTTGTGGCGCCCTCGCCATTATTTTTATCCTCCATGCACCGGAGTACATTGCTACCTTCGATGGGGTGGATTACACGGTGGTGAACCCGGCCCCGATCTACTGGGCTTCCGGCATGGTCGTGCTCGCCGGTATATTCGACTTTTTCGATGGCATGGTGGCCCGTCTCCTGAAGGTGCAAAGCCCCATGGGCAAAGAGCTGGACAGTCTGGCCGACGTAGTCAGCTTCGGCGTAGTACCCGGTATGATCCTGTTCCGCCTGCTGCGCAGCGCCTACATGCAAACCCCCGATGTGTTCGACGTGTCTTACGTAAACCTCGCCCCGGCTTTGCTGGTACCGTGTTTCGCCGCATACCGGCTCGCAAAGTTTAATCTCGATACCCGCCAGTCAGAACATTTCATTGGCGTGCCTACTCCCGCAGTAGGTTTGCTGGTGGCTTCTTTTCCGCTCATCGTGCTGTACAATCCATTTAACCTGGCGCATTATTTCGGTAATGTATGGCTGTTATACGCCATCATCGTGGTTTTATGTTACCTGATGGTCTCCTCTATCCCGATGATCAGCCTGAAGTTTAAAAATTTCAGCGTGCAGGATAACTGGCCCCGGTTTTTGCTGATCGCGCTAACGATTGGTGCTATTCTCTTGCTGGGCTTCGCTGCCGTTCCCTTTGTGTTCGTGGCGTATGTACTGCTTTCGCTGGTAAAACCGCCTAAAGCGACCACACATTAACTTCCTATTTTTAAGAAAATCACGTAGGTTTGCGTCAAAATTTTAAGAAAGATGACATTTACTGCACATATCAATGTGATGCCGCTGAAAGAATTACTGGACCCACAGGGCAAAACCGTGTTGGGCGGACTGAAAAACCTGGGTATCCAGGTGCAGGACGTAAGGATTGGTAAACACATCACCCTGCAGATCGATGCAGCCAGCAAAGAAGACGCAGCTAAAATTGCCGAAACTGCCTGCCAGAAACTGTTGGCCAACCAGGTAATGGAATACTTCGAGATCACCATTCAATAAATAATTTATTGCGGTCCCGCGGAACATGCCGGCGTTCAGTCGTTCATGCTTCCGCGGGATCGGCATTATAAACGCCCGCACATGTCAAAGCTCTTCATCGTTCCTTCGCCCATCGGCAATCTCGCGGATATGACTTACCGCGCCGTAAAGGTGTTGGAAGAAGCGCATCTTGTGCTGGCAGAGGATACCCGCACCTCGGCCGTGTTGTTGCGCCACTATGGCATCGATAAGCCCATTACGCCGTATCACCAGCACAACGAACACAAAGTGCTGCAGCACCTCGTTTCGCAGCTGCAAAGCGGTAAAACAATGGCCCTGCTCACCGATGCCGGTACGCCCGGTGTATCCGACCCCGGTTTTTTACTGGTACGCGAATGCATCCGCGGCAATGTGCCCGTCGAGTGCCTGCCCGGTGCCACCGCTTTTGTTCCCGCGCTGGTGAATAGCGGCATCCCCATGAACCGCTTTACGTTCGAAGGCTTTCCTCCCCTCAAAAAGGGCCGCCACACCCTGTTTACGCAACTCGCTACCGACGATCGCACGATGGTGTTCTATGAATCGCCCATGCGCCTGGTTAAAACCCTGGCCGACTTCATACAGTATTTCGGTGCAGACCGGCAATGCTGCGTAAGCCGCGAACTCACCAAGATGTTCGAAGAAAACAAACACGGCTCCCTGCAGGAGGTACACGACTACTACAAAGAGAAGGGTGTTAAAGGCGAAATCGTTATCATCGTAGCCGGTGTTCAGTAATTTTTTCATGTAGCCATCTCCGTAACTTTACCCAGCCGCCGTTGTGTCACTCCCTTGTGCGGCAGCCTGCTCCTGGCCGTCATCGACCGCAGGAAAGCAACCTTCGTGTTTAGTCTCCGCACCGGTAGTTCCTGGTTGCCGGCCTTACGGCACCGGGACCGGAGCGAAGGTTCGCTTCATTTCATTCGCGATGACGGACGAAGTGATGCCGCAATCTAAAAGTCACTCCCTTGTACCGCATTAACTCCCTCATCATCTTCCCGGTGATTAAAGCGAAGCGCGGCTAACTTCATGTGCAGCCTTCGTACAATTGATTCGCGATGACGCCGCAAGCAATGCCCTCAAACCTGGAAATAACTCCCTTGTGCCTCATCGCTGCATTCCTACTTTCACCCCCGCCGTATGCCAGATCGACCGTAACATTCAAAGGGCAACGAAAGGGTAACGAAAGGGGTAGCAAAGGGTAGTGCCTAGATTTTGGGTTAAAATACTATCAGTGTAGCGCTTGCGACTATCAAATGTTTGCAAGCACGAAGATTCGAGGGAGAATCTGCTTCACTGCGGTTGCGATGATGACGAATGCCCCGCACCGTGATCACGAGGCGAACACTCGGCCCACTTTACAGCAAATTTTAGCTGACGAGGGACTGTGAGGATTCCTTCCAGATAAAAAAAATATTTATGCGTGTTGTCGCTATCACATTGCAACACAGGCATCAACTGTTAATTTTTTTGCTGAATAAAATTATTTGCCTAATATTACACAGAGAGTCATCGAAATCGAATGTTCAGTTGCCCCAAAAAAACTGACTTCGCAGCAGCAAATAGCCAAGGAATTATTTTACATCCCCAAAAAAAACGCAGCATGATAAATGAGGCGCTGAAGTTTATTTCTGATGAAGTAAACAAGTACTTATCTGTCAAACTGGGCCCCCTTACGGACCCCCGGCTGGTATTAGGTAATGTCGCACGATTGCAGGATGGCGACCAGGGCGGCAATGCTAATCCGCTGGCGAATAAGGCGATCCTCACACTGGTTAACATCGAAGAAGACCGTGTGTCAAAATCGCCGGATAATTTCAGGCGCAATCTTGAAACCAATGCGATGATGTATAAAAATCCACGGGTACATCTCAATCTTTATTGTCTTTTCTCCATTAACCGCAGCAACTACGACGATGCCTTAAAATGGCTGTCACTCATCGTACAGTTTTTTCAATACCGTAACGTGTTCGATAAAATCACTACACCCGGTATGGAAGAAAAACTGGAACGCCTGGTGATGGACCTTTGCAGCATGAACTTCGAACAGGTAAATCATCTTTGGGCCACACTGGGCGGCAAGTACTATCCCAGTGCATTGTACAAAATGCGCCTCGTGGTCATCGATGACGATACGGTAGATGCCACCGGTGAGCTTATCCGCGAAATCAACATTAACGGGAATCAAAACATCTGACCAGCATGGATGCAGTAGCTGTACTGCATGACTACATCACGAAAATCGAACCATCTAACTAAGCAATCTTATGCAACTTAGTTACAAGATATTATTTGCAGTAGAAGTACTGCACGACTACTATGCGAATAGCCTTTGCAGCGATTTCGAGATCGTGCCGTCGCCGGAAACAGCCCAACTGTTCCGCGATCAGCAGGTGATCTGGAAGAATCTCGGGCATCGCGGATATGCGTTGGTGCGTACCATTGAAGGCAAGCCTATCGCTACCCCGGCTATTACCGATGTATTCCGCTGCTACTTGAAACTAAAGCAGCCACAGTTCGCGAACTTTACGAACCTGGACGGTGCTTTTGGCCCGGCAGCGAGGTTGTATTTCACCAACCTGCATCAAACAAAAGCAGGTAGCGTTAGTTATTTATCCGCTCCTATGGCGGTGTACAGCGGCAGTGCTACTTATTTGCCCGGTGCGTTGGCGGTAAGCGGCGGCAACGTAGGCGAAGCGCTTCGCAAAAGCGATAACGGTAATCCGCATGCGCTGAACGATGCAGTTTATTGGCGTAACAAAGGCGCGGTGCGATACGTGACGGGCGCCGACCTGTTAACACATACCGGCGAAATTTACAGGCTTGCGTTAAACGCGCCGGCAGATGCGATTATCACCGATGTATTCCGGTTTAATGAGGCTTCCGGCTTGTACGATGCGGCCGTAGTGCCGGCGGAGTTGCACAACTTCGATACCCCGCAAGGCGAGATCGCTTTTGATTTACGTGGGCTGGAGCCCGGTAAATACCGTGTTACTGCCAATGACACGGAACAATTCATCTACCTCGACGGCCGCCTGCGCCGGGAGCAGGTGTTGGGTATCGTAGAAATATTTAACCACCTGCCGGCCGCGAGTGATTTTGCTTTACTGAATGCACAGGGCGAAGTGAGGGAGCGTACGTTCAGCATCCGTTTCGCCAATCGTTCCGCCATATGGAAATATAATACAGGTGCGGGGTCCAAGGTTACAGCGATTAAAGACAGCGGTAATACTTACTCCTTCGCACAACAAAGCAATGCCTTCCTTTCCAATCAACCGATACCATTTACTGAGCGGCCGATTAAATCCATCTTTCTCGAAACAGGTGATGTGGGGCCGCCCGTACTACATGTAACCAATGCTTCAGCAGCCAGGATCAAAACAATTGAAAAGGACGGAGACCTTTTTTACTGTTCGGAAGTATATCTAAACTATTGATGTAACCTCAATTTCTTTCATCACAAATCATATTCATCATGCCTTCTACATTTAAGACTCCCGGCGTTTACGTCATCGAAGAACCTAAATTTCCGCCTTCGGTAGCGCAGGTAGAAACGGCGATCCCCGCGTTTATCGGTTACACCGAAAAGGCGGATAAACGGGTGCCCAACGATCTGAACATGACGCCTACCCGCATCACTTCCCTGCTTGACTATGAAACCTATTTTGGTGGTCCGCAGGCAGAGGATAATATTGTGGTAACGCTGAGGGAAGAGCAGGATACGAATGGCAATGTGCTGTCGATGAATGCAACGGCGGCCTTCTCAGCCTCGCCGCGTTCGAAGCATAATATGTATTATGCCTTGCAGCTGTACTTCGGCAATGGCGGCGGCCCGTGTTACATCATTTCGGTGGCTACTTACCTTACGCTGGGTACTGCACCCGATGCTACTGCACTCACGAACGGTTTGCGCAAGCTGGCTACCGTCGACGAACCTACGCTGATCATCTTTCCTGAAGGGCCGAATATGAGTACGCCGGCGTTATACTACACCTTGCAACAGGCCGCGCTCGACCAATGTAACCTGCTGCAGGACCGCTTCTCGATAATCGACCTGTATCAGAACAGCGATACAAATACCAATAACATCGACGTGTTCCGCGATGCGACGTTAGCCAATAACCTCAAGTACGGCGCGGCTTATTACCCGAACCTGGTTACCACGCTTACTTATAAGATCAACCTCGCTGCCATCGTCGTGAACCGCAGTGTGATCGTCGAAGGGGCTAATACCGATTCTGTATTCGATCTGGATGAACCGGCCAATAAAAGTACGGCGCAATATACGGCATCCATAGAGGCCATCAATAAACTGAATGTTGAACTGCCTCCAAGTTCCGCAGTGGCTGGCGTATATGCCACCACCGACGCTAACCGGGGTGTATGGAAAGCGCCTGCGAACGTGGGATTGAACTATGTAGTGAAGCTCGCATCTCCCATCACCGATGAGGAAAATGGATATATGAACATCGATCCTACTGCCGGTAAATCCGTAAATGCCATCCGCACTTTCACGGGTAAAGGTACGCTCGTTTGGGGCGCGCGTACACTGGCCGGGAACGATAATGAATGGCGTTACGTATCCGTAAGAAGGTTCTTCAACATGGTTGAGGAGTCCTGTAAAAAGGCCAGCGGCCAGTTTGTGTTTGAACCGAACGACGCCAACACCTGGACGAAAGTACGGGCCATGATCTCCAACTTCCTGACGAACCTGTGGAGACAGGGGGCGCTGGCGGGTGCTAAGCCGGAACATGCATTTTACGTAGCCTGCGGCATCGGTACCACCATGACCGCCCAGGACATTCTCGAAGGACGAATGAACGTAGAAATTGGCATGGCGGCCGTTCGCCCGGCAGAGTTCATTATCCTGAAATTCTCTCACAAAATGCAGGAATCTTAATTCACACTAAAAAAATATGGCAAATATGGCATCCAATTATCCATTACCGAAGTTCCACTTCCGCGTGGAATGGGGCGGTTCTAACATAGGTTTTACAGAAGTATCCGGTCTTGATAAAAGCATCGAGGTGATCGAGTATCGCCATGGTGCCAGCCCGGAGTACCATAAGGTGAAAATGCCCGGTATGCAGAAGTTCTCGAACATCACGCTGAAGCGTGGAACATTTGCAGGCGACAACGAGTTCTTTAACTGGTTGAAGACGGTGCAGCTCAACACCATCGAACGCCGCGACCTGATCATTTCGCTGCTGAACGAAAACCATGAGCCGGTAGTGAACTGGAAAGTGAAAAATGCCTGGCCGGTAAAAGTGCAAAGCACCGACCTCAAAGCCGATGGCAACGAAGTGGCGGTAGAAACGCTGGAGCTGGCGCACGAAGGGCTCGAAATAGAAACGACCTAGACATTTGCTTATGCTGAATTTTGAATATCCCCTTACAGGATTCCACTTCCTGGTCGTGTTCGAAATATTTCCGCAAACCCCCGTAGATGTATGCTTTCAGGAGGTGACGGGTTTGTCGGTTACGATGAACACCGAAAGCATTAAGGAAGGTGGAGAAAACCGGTTCGAACACAAGTTGCCGACCCGCGCAGTGTATACGGACATTGTGCTGAAACGTGGTTTGTTCAACACCGCCCTGCTCACCGAATGGTGCCGGCAGGCGATTGAGAACTACGACTTTAAGCCGACGAATGTACTCATCTCCCTGCAGGACCAGAATCATGTGCCGGTATTTGGCTGGTACGTGATGAATGCGATCCCTGTAAAATGGGAGGTGACCGGGCTGCACGCAGAAAAGGGGCAGGTCGCGATCGAATCGCTGACGCTCAGCTACAATTATTTTAAGATTATTTCCCCGGTATCACTGGCGGCAGGACTGACAGGAGGCCTGTCTGCCAGTGTATCGGTGGGAATTTAAACTTGCGATATGCCGGTTATTATACAGGAGATACAAATTACGGCCGAAGTGGGGCCTGGTAGCAGCAATACGTCTCTACCAGCACCCGCTGCGGGACCAACAGCCAGTGCCATCGACCGCGAGGCGATCATTGCGGCCTGTGTGGAAGAAGTAGTGCGTATCATGCGCGAAAAGCAGGAACGGTAACCTCTCACGGCCGATCATTTACCTCAAAATATACCAAAGCATATGTTCGACGAGGGTACACTGGAGAAGATGAAAATCATTCCCTGTTCTGATGCCAACTATACGGAGGCGCCGGGCATGGAGCCTTACCTGGTGCAGATCAACCCCGAATCGTATTCGCTCAGCCAGCAGATACGGTTCAATGAAGCACAGGCACAAGGCAACAGCGCCGCGCAGTTGCAATTCAGCAGCAGCAGCCCGCAAGAGCTGGAGTTCGACTTCATTTTCGATGGCACAGGGGTGATCAGTCAGGGTAACGCGCTGCTGAAGATTGCCAGCATTTTCGGTGCCGGCGAGAAGTTGAGCGTGCCGGAGGAGCTGACGAAGTTTAAAGCCGTGGTGCTGACTTACGTAGGTGATATTCACGAGCCTCGTTACGTGAAACTCGTGTGGGGAACGTTGTTGTTCAAATGCAGGCTTACAAACCTGCGTGTTACTTATAAACTGTTTAAGCCGGACGGTACGCCGCTGCGGGCTTCCGCGAAATGTACCTTCCGGGAAAGTATAGAGCCGGTGGAGCGTGAAGCGATCGAAAGTAATAGTTCTCCCGACCTCACGCATATGCGCGTGGTAAAAGAAGGCGACACGTTGCCGCTGATGACCTATCGCATTTACGGGGATAGTAAGTACTACCTGGAAGTAGCGCGGGTAAACAAGCTCGTGAACTTCCGCAAACTTACGGCCGGACAAAAAATCTATTTTCCACCTATTCAAAAATAAACCGCTTGAGTCTTAGCAGAACCATTCCCGTTAATGGACTCGCCTCCCGTGTATCGTTCGCCGTTAGTGTTGACGGTACGGAAGTGCCGCATACGGTGAACCTTATGCATATTACCGTGTACCGCGAAGCGAACCGTATCGCCCGGGCCACGCTGTTCATTATGGATGGCAATGCAGCTGCAGCCGACTTCCCGGTAAGCAACGGAGATACCTTTTTGCCCGGTAAAGAAATTACCGTACAACTGGGTTATAACAATGCCAACGAGAAAGTATTTATCGGCGTCATTGTGAAGCACAGCATCAAAGTGCGCACATCCGGTTCGCCCTTATTATGCATCGAGTGTATGGATAAACTGGCGAAGCTAAGCATCAGCAAAAAGAACAAATACTTCGCTGATATGAAAGACAGCGAAGTGATAGAAGAGATGGTGAATAACGCCGGCCTCATCTCCGATGTGGAAGCCACCGACGTAAAGCACAAAGAACTCGTACAATACTATGCTACCGACTGGGATTTCATTATGACGAGAGCGGAGGCAAACGGGAAACTTTGCTTCACGGACGACGGTGTGCTGGTGATTAAACGTCCCGACCTGTCGCAGGAGCCAGCGTTCGACCTGTTGTTTGGCTCTACCATCCTGGAGCTGGATGCAGAGATAGACGCCCGTCACCAGGTGATGTCCGTAACCACCAGCAGCTGGGACCCTGCGTCGCAATCCCTGATCACGGCGGCTGCGGAAGAACCGGGATTTCCGGAACAGGGCAATATTAACAGTGAGGACCTGGCAGCAGTATTCCAGGCAGATCCTTACGCGCTGCAACATGGGGGCGCGTTACCGGAAAGCGAATTACAGGCCTGGGCAGATGCGCAGCTGATGAAGTTTCGCCTGTCGAAGATCCGCGGGCGCGTAAGGTTCCAGGGATTTGCAGGTATTATGCCGGGACAGGTGGTGAACCTGGGCGGTATCGGAGAACGCTTCAATGGCAAAGTATATGTAAGCGGCGTGCGTCACGAAGTGAAAAATGGAGCCTGGCATACGGACGTTCAGTTTGGCTTGTCGCCGGATTGGTTCGCGGAAAGACATGCGGTTACACAACCTGCTGCCAGCGCATTATTGCCAGGAGTACAGGGGTTGCATATCGGCGTGGTGACCGACCTGGAAGATCCGGACGGCGCTTTCCGGGTGAAAGTGAAATTGCCCGAGATCGCCGTGCAGGAAGAAGGTACCTGGGCGAGGATCGCATCCTTTTATGCGGGTAATGAACGAAGCTCCTTTTTTCGTCCCGAGATAGGGGATGAGGTGATCGTGGGATTCCTGCATAATGATCCTAACCACCCGGTGGTATTAGGGGCGGTGCACAGTGCGGCTAACGCGTCGCCAGAGGCACATAGCAATGACAATTACATAAAGAGGATCGTGACGGCCAGCAACCTGGAACTGATCTTCAATGATGATAAAAGATCGGTGACCGTGCAAACGCCTGCCGGGAAAGTGATTACAGTGGACGAAGATGCGGGCATGATAAAGCTGGAAGATGAATACGGCAACAAAGTGACCATGGAGCAGTCGGCCGTGAAGCTGGAAGCCGTCGCTAACCTGGAACTGAAGGCCGGGGCAGAACTGAAGATTGCGGCACCGAACGTTTCGGTAAAAGCGGATGCGGCCTGCGAACTTAATGGCAGCGCATCCATGAAAGTGGCCAGCAGCGGCACCTGTGTGGTCCAGGGTGCGTTGGTGCAGATCAACTAAAAATAACGTATGTCAAAACCAGCAGCCAGAGTAGCAGATATGCACGTTTGTCCGATGGTGACAGGCACCGTACCGCATGTCGGCGGCCCGGTATTGCCCCCGGGATGTCCGACGGTGTTGATCGGCGGGATGCCTGCTGCCAGGGTGGGAGACATGGCTGTATGCACCGGTCCGCCCGATTCGATCGTGATGGGATCGGCTACAGTGATGATCGGCGGAATGCCGGCTGCGCGGATGGGAGATAGTACGGCGCACGGCGGCTCGATTGTGATAGGATGCTTTACGGTCTTGATCGGCGGGTAAAACCACAAATTGTAAAAACCTCAAAAATATTTCACCATGGCAGATCAACCTTTCTTAGGAAGAGGCTGGAGTTTTCCGCCGGTGTTTTCGAAAAGCGCCAGGCAGGTAGCAATGCTGGAAGGCGAAGAAGACATTCATAGCAGCCTGGATATATTACTGTCTACCACTTTGGGCGAGCGTGTGATGCAGCCGCGTTATGGCTGCGATATGAAAGACCTGCTGTTTGAATCGGTCAACACATCGCTGAAAGCCCTCATGGCCGACCGCGTAAAAACGGCGCTCCTGTTTTTTGAACCGCGTATCGAAACGGAAAAGATCGACATCCTGACTGATAATTCGCTCGAAGGACTCATACAGGTACAGATTGTATACCGCGTGCGCAGTACGAATAGCCGCATGAACTATGTGTTCCCTTTTTATCGTAACGAAGGCACCGAAATTCCCAGCAGTCAGCGCATGGCTGCAGGCGGTCCATCATCCTTTTAATGAATATCATGGCCCCCAAAACGCATATCAATACACATCTCCGCGATGGCGCCAGTCAGCTGGCGCGAAACAGCGCGGCGTTGCGAGGCGGATTTGTCAGCGTGGACGAGCGCAGTCTTACCGACCTGCTCAACTTCGCCCGGCAATATGCCCGCTCCGTGAAATACTTTGATCATACTGGTGCCGTACCCAACTCCGAGAACGGCTCCTGGGATGCCTTCTTCGACTTCGACAGCGCGGCGATCGAGCGGCAGCTTACTTCGCGCAACGACTTTGAGCCACACCTGGCGTTGTACCTCGCCTTTATACAATTGTTCCAGCACGCACGGCAGCAGGTAAACACCTTTACACAACAGCACCTCGACTTTTACTATCAGCAGGTGCTGGGCATGCAACCGCTTGCCGGCAGGCCCGACGAAGTGCATGTGGTATTCGAGCTGGCTAAAAACATCAGCGAGCAATTTCTGCCCGCCGGTACTGCGCTGGATGCGGGGAAAGGCCCCGAGGGGCATAAACTTTCCTACAAACTTGATAATGAGATCGCCGTCAACACCGCTGCCATATCCGCCTTACGCAGCACCTACGTGACAGCCGGCGAACCCGATGTGGTCCACTACGCCGCTATCGCTAACAGCAGTGATGGTATGGGCGGGAAATTGCCTGCGGATGCACCTTCGTGGGCGGCGTTCGGCAGAGATGGCGAGCCAGTGCTGCCTGTGCAGAAGACCGGCTTCGCGGCAGCATCTGACCTGTTGGCATTAAAGGAGGGCGACCGCACGGTGATCGCCGAGATGACCCTTTCAGTAGATGCGAGCTTTAACCTGGCGACGGCGAATACGTTGACCAGTGGCGCGTTCGAAGTGTTTTACAGTGGGGAGAAAGGGTGGATCGGTCCTAACGCGGCCACAGTGTCTTTTAAACAATCCGGTCAGCGTGTGATCATGACCGTTACGGATGCGGGGCTCACCAAAAATGCGCCCGCCGTTACCGGGTATGACGCAGCGCTGCTGGGTAAGGGTTTTAATACGACACTGCCGCTCATGCAGGTGCTGTTCTCCAAAACGACCACCGGCACTTTGCGTAAGATGTTGCAGAAGGCCGTGGTGCATAACATCAAACTAAAAGTGGATGTAAAAGGTGTGACCAGCCTGCAACTGCAAAACGACATGGGCGTACTCGATCCCAAAAAGGCTTTTATGCCCTTTGGTCCCATTCCCGTCAAGGGCGCAAGCTTTTACGTGGGATATGAAGAAGTGTTGAAGAAAAACATCGATACTTTTTCTTTCGATGTAGACTGGCAGGGGGCGCCGGTGAGTTTCAGGGATCACTACAAAAACTATTTTCCTCCGGCGATGATCCTTGGTTATTCCACCGGCGGCTTCTCTTATGTGGGTATTCACGCGATCAATAATATCGTGCTGAACAGCAGTTCGCCGGTGAAAGATAACAACTACTTTACGGCGAGCATCAGCATGAAAGGTCGCAATGATAAATTGGAAACGCGGTTGTTCGCCAATGATGGCACGGCTCACCTGCAATGGCCGTTCCGGGAGAACAATACGCCCGTGGTGACGAGCATTTTTTCTGATTATTCCAATCTCGCTACCACGTTTAATGCTTACTACCCAACACAGTTCAGCCTTTACTCGAATCCTAACTTCTCTGTTTATGCCGGACTGAGTTTGAACGCCATCTGGCAGATGCCGGTATTCAGTATTCTCAATCCTGCCAAACCGGTAGATACCAGTAAAGGTTTTGTGAGGATTGATCTGAACAAAGACTTCTTTCACAAAAAATATCCCTTAGTATACGCGACAAAAATGCGCGCGGAGGCGGATGAGGACGAGCTGCCGGCAGAACCGTACACGCCGTTGATCAAAACGTTTTCATTCAATTACACCGCGTCTACGAACGTGGTAGCTTTGGATACGAACAGCTTTGGCGCTTACAACACCCGGGGCATCCAGTTCTTTAGCGTGGATGTATTTGGCGTGGCAGAGCAACACCGATACCTGAAGGGCAGTCTGCAGGCGACTTCTGTAAATGTGCACCTGCTGCCGCAATACGAGGAGGGCGGCGCATTCTACATCGGGCTGGAAAAGGCTGCACATGGACAGTCGGTCAGTTGCCTGTTCCAGCTGGCCGAGGGCAGCGCAGACCCGGAGGCCGATACGCAGGACGTGGAGTGGAGTATTTTATGTAGCAATGAATGGCGGAGGTTATTGCCGGAGGAGATCGTGCTCGACCGGACCAACCACCTGTTACGCTCTGGTATTATACAATGGGCGATTCCCAACGAAGCCACTGCGGACAACAGCCTGATGGGTAAAGGTGCGTTCTGGATCCGGGGGCGGGTAAAACATCCGCCGGGCGTATGTAAAGTTGTGCAGCTCCATACACAGGCCGTGCGGGCTACGTTTATGGCCGAAAGTGGTACGCCGCTCATGAATACATTGGCGGCAGGCACCATCGCCAAACTAAAGGAGAAGCTGGCCACCATCAAAAAAGTAAATCAGCCCTACAGCTCCTCACAGGGAAAACTGCAGGAAAGTAACGAGGCATTCTCGATACGCGTGAGTGAACGGCTGCGGCATAAGCAACGGGCAATCATGGCCTGGGACTATGAACATATAGTGTTACAGCAGTTCCCGGAAATCTATAAAGTGAAATGTTTGCAGCACAGTGCGGGTGCCACCGCGTTTTGTTGCGCGCAGGAGGCGCCCGGCAATGTGACCCTCATCGTGGTGCCCGACTTGCGGAATGCGAACGCCATCCATCCGCTGGAACCGAAGGTGGGTAAGGATACGTTGGTACGGGCTGCCGGATACCTCCAGCAGCATTGCTCGTTCTTCACCACGGTGTTCGTGGAAAATCCACGGTATGAAAAGGTATTGCTTGAATGCAAAGTGCGTTTTACCACACAGGGAGCGAACGGGTATTACAAGAAACTGCTGAACGAAGAGCTGGTGCAATTCCTGTCGCCATGGGCCTTCGATAGCAACATCGACATCACTTTCGGTGGAGCGGTGCGCAAAAGTGTGCTGCTCAACTTTATCGACGAAAGGCCGTATGTCGACTTCGTAACCGACTGCCGCATGTATCACCTGGTGAACGGGCAGCGCAGCGGCGATGTGAGTGAGATCATCGTTTCAGACCCGCGCGCCATTTTAGTATCTGCCAGCCAACATACCGTTACCGACTTCACCCTACAAGATGTTTGTACATGAATAACGCCATCAGCATATCGCCCCAGCCACCGGTCGCCAGTAGCATGAATTACCAGCTGCTGCGTGAACAGGGATTGCAGTACATCGAAAAAATAGCCAGCGGTTTGTGGACGGACTATAATGTGCACGATCCGGGTATTACGCTGCTGGAGCTTTTGTGTTATGCCATCACCGATCTGGGCTACCGTACAGGCTTCCCGGTGGCCGACCTGCTAGCCACCCGCGACAATAACCGCGATACGTTTGCTAGCCAGTTCTATTCCGCTGCGCAGATATTGCCGGTACGGCCAGTGACTGTGAACGACTACCGCAAGTTGTTCATCAACATACGTGGTGTGAAAAATGCCTGGTTACGTAAAGGCTCGTACACGCTTCTGCATGACCTGAAGGATGATGTGTTGGTGGGCGCACCGCCCGAGGGGCACAAGTATGCACCGCTGTCGCTCAACGGTATTTATGATGTGCTGCTCGAACTGGATGCACCATCGCCTGAAGACGATGATGAAGAGCGCGCGGAAAATATTATCGCGCAGGCACGGGAAGTGTTTCACCGCAACAGGAACCTCTGCGAAGATTTGGGTAATGTTTACATTATCGAGGAACAACGTTTCCTGGTATGCGCGGATATAGAAATTACCGCCGCCGCGAACCCGGAAACCGTGATGGCAGAGATACTGTTCGTGATCGGCCAGTACCTGTCACCGCCTGTGCGCCAGTATTCCCTGCAAGACATGCTCAGTATGCAGCATGCCGACAGCACGCCTTATCGCACCGACGAAATATTTGAAGGCCCCTGGCTGGAGAATGGATTTATACCGGACGAGGAGCTGGAAAAAGCCATCCTGCGCACCAATATTTATACCTCTGATATCATTAGCCTCGTGATGGATATTCCCGGTGTGCGCTCGGTGAAAAAGATATTATTGAACTATTGCGATACGCCGGCCTCCAAACGTTATGAATGGTGTATACCAGTTACACCCTGGCGTAAGGCGGCGTTGTGTACCGATAAAAATGCCATCCATCTCTTTAAAGATGTGATCCCGGTAAGTGTAGATAAAGTGAAGATGCAGCAACAGCTGGATGCCCGCATACAGGCGGAGCAGGATGCGGCGGCTGTGGTGAAGAGCACAGACTGGCCCTATACATTCGGGACCCATCACCAGCTGGCGGACTATACACCACTGTTGCACCAGTTGCCCGCCACTTATGGTGTTGGTCCGGACGGGCTGCCCGCTAATGCATCGGCTGTGAGAAAGGCGCAGAGTAACCAGTTAAAAGGCTATCTCTCCTTTTTCGACCAGGTACTCGCGAATTACCTTTCGCAGTTGGCCAATGTGCGTGAACTGTTCCAGGTGCGTTTTTCTGATACCGAGCTGCTGGAAAAACCACAGACTTACTTCTTCCAGAAAATAGCGAAGCAAACTTTTCCAGGGGTAGATAAGCTGCTAAGTGATTACGACACTTTTGAACAATCTGCCCCCGGCGCACTTACACCGCATTTGCCGGAGCTGGTGGCGGAGTACGATGATGCGGTGGAACGATCGAACCGTTTTCTCGATCACCTGCTGGCGCGTTTCTCGGAGCACTTCTCTGACTATGTGATGCAGTTGTATTCGCTCTACGGCCAAAAAGCCGCGGGCGATGTAGTGACCGACAAACGTATCTTCCTGAATGAATACCCCAAGATCAGCGCGAACCGGGGCGGAGGATTCGATTATTACAATGAGGACGTAACCGTATGGGATACCGATAATGTGAGCGGAATGGAACATCGCATCGCGCGGTTGCTGGGCATGCCCAACTTTAACCGGCGCGTGTTATCGACCATCAAATACGAAATTTTCCAGGAGAAAGACAGCGATGGAAAAGACGAGTATCGCTTCCGACTGATGGACCCCGTGACCAATAAGATTTTATTGAGCAGCAGTACGAAATACTACATAAAAGCTGACTGTGAAGCTGTATTTAAAACCGCCATGCGCCTGGCCGCAGACCGTACCAACTATCGGCTGAAAACAACCGTGGATGGGAAGTTCTATTTCAACCTGGCGGATGAGACCAACGACGTTGTGGCGCGGCGCATCGAGTATTTCGATACAGAGCAAAAGATGGAGGACGCACTGGCTTTCCTGCTGCAGTTCGTCAGGAAAAACTATAGCGACGAGGGCCTGTTCGTGGTGGAACATCTGCTAATACGCCCCGACCTGGTATGGCTGGGTGAGCAGCCCGATGAGTTGCCGAACGCACAAAACTTCCTGCCTGTTTGTGCGGAGCAGGATTGCGCAGATGGCTGTGGGGAAGATCCTTACTCCTTCCGCATTACAGTAGTGTTGCCCGCAGAAACGGCACGCTTTCGTGATACCGGGTTCCGGCAATACATTGAGCAACTCATTCGTATGGAAACGCCTGCACACATACAGCCGAAGATTTGCTGGCTGAACGACAGGGAATTGCAGCAGTTCGAAGAGGCTTTTCGGAACTGGCTGGAAAAGAAACACTCCGGCGAGCTGAATACGCCCGAAGGCCTGGAAGCATTGCAACAGTTTGCCGCGGTACTGTATCGGGTGAAAAGCATCTACCCGCCGGGTAACCTGAGCGACTGCGCGCATCCTTCCGATACGCCGATCGTGCTGGGGCGCAGCAGCCTTGGCAGCCTGGACGCATAACATCAACTTAAAAATTATAAACAGCGATTTATGGAAAACGTTCCCGTAAAACTGAAAATAACCCCTCCGGCCCTGCATTATTTTGAGGATAACCAGGTGTTGACGGCCTCACAGCTGAACAACCTTGTGCGTTACTTCGATTACCAGGACCGCCTTACCCGCACCCGCCTCCTGGGCGCCGGCATTGTTTGCGGATTGAAAGTGGTGAACGGCAACGGTTCAATTACCGTCACGAAAGGTTGCGGTATTACGTCCGACGGAGACCTGATCACGCTGGAGCAGGACGTGCAGTATACACAGGCATTGCCCTTCGACGATAAAAAAGCGCAGTATGCATTATTTCACCAGGCAGAAAATACGCAGGTCGGGTTGTTTGAACTGTTGCCGGCCAGGGGAGATGGAGGCGGCAGTACAGAGGTGCAGCCGTTACGCAGCTTTTTTGCGAACAGGCAGCCGGCTGATTATGTAGTGTTACTTTACCTGAGCCAATATATAGAAGATACTGACATCTGCTCTTCCAACGATTGCGACAATAAAGGTATACTGATGCAATCGGCCTTAAAGCCATTGTTGATCAGCAAAGCCGACTACGATCGCATCCGGAAGGAAGATGATTGCTGCGGTGAGAGTTACTTCGGTTTGCCAGATGCTTATGTAACACGCCCGGTCTGGAACCCGGCGAACAATGGCATTTACACTTATGGTGAGATGTGGAACCGTTATAACCAGGCGATCCAAAGTTCTGCCAAGGTGTTGGACGTGGCATTGGCGCAGGCCGATGCAGTGGCTGCGTCGCTGGAGCGTTGCTTTGCGCAGAACGGGGAATTGCCGCAGGCTACTACGGTGATTACACGCACGACGGGCAATACGCCTACACGTGTTAACGAGATAGACGCAGTTGCCACCAGCATTGCCGGGTTATCGTTACGGTTGCCGGCCAGTTTGCTGAATCGCTTCCGCGCGCTGGCGGGAGCAGCAGCACCCTCGTTTAACGCGGCTTTGCAGCGGGAAGCACCCAAGGCGCAAAACGACTACAGCATCCAATATTTTTACGACTTCATCAAAGATATTACAGACGCTTACCAGGAGTTTAAAGATTCTACACTGGATCTTTGCCAGGGCTGCTGTCTCGACGCGGCGCTGTTCCCGAAACACCTGGCGTTAGGCCTGGTAGTGGATTCGTCCCCGGTGCCCAGCTGTCACTACCGGCAGTGTTTTATCGAATCGCCTATTTTAAATCATAAGGATGCGCAGATGCGCCGCTCGTTGTTTTTGTACAATCGTTTGGTGCAAATGATCCAACATTATCAATATGAAGAAAAAAATGTGAACGTGCTGCGGGTGACGCCCAGTGTAAGTTACAAGGGGGCGATCGGGGCGAGAAGTATTCCTGCTTACTACGAGGCCGGCTCCTTAAATGAAGAATGGGACTATGACAAATTCCGGCGTAACGAGACGGGTAAACACCTGTCGTATTTTGCTACCCCTTCCGCACCACCGCACATCGCCAATCCATTAGATTACGACCTGGATAAATTCGATTTCTTCCGGATAGAAGGGCACGTGGGAAAGACATATGAATCTGTATATGGACAGCTGAATAAACTGTGCCAGGATAGAGATCTTCCCTTCGATATACTGGGTTTGCAACTGGATAATAATCCCCGGTTCGTGCTGCCTAAATGGGACTTTACGCCGCCGCATCTCGATATGGTATTCGAGCTGCAAAAGTTCAAATTCAGTAATTACTTAGATAAGATGAAGTCGTATAACGACGAGCTGGAAAAAAACATCCCGGCTGAAAAAGACCTGGACGTGCCCGGTGTAACGGAGCATTACGGAAGCCCCAAACAACTGCGCTCATCGGCCATCGAACGGAAAAAAGCATTGGATACCGAGCTGGAAAATGTAAAACCATTTTTCCAGGTGACCGCCGCACAAGCTTCGCCCAACCAGTTCACGAATATTCATGCATCGATCGCAAACAAAGCGGCCGTGGTGAATAACAGTGCCAAGCTGCTTACACGCACCGCGCTGGCTACCCCGCTGCAGAACGTGGCACAGATCGCACATCCGGAGGCACTTTCGTGGCTCACCCAGCTGGTGGTAGATACACGTGAGGCATTAAAGCAATCGTACATCTTCTCCAACTTCATCCGTGTAAATCCGGGGGTGATCCATAATGCAGGCGTAACCAAAGGAGGTACCTTCCTGCTGTTATATACACAAACAACAGACGCCAACGGCACCACGCAACGTCGCGTGGTAGGCGACTTCTACCTGCCATACGCCGTGAAGCCCGAAACGATAGCGGCTACTACCGTGCCGCCCGTTCGTCCGGGTACGTTGCCTACGCCGCCGGTGTATATACCGCCAGACATCTTCCAGATCAGACCCGACCTGATCAAGCCGCCATTACTGAACGCCGATCTGTTGAAACTGAAAGACAATGTTATTCTCGACCGCACCGACCTGTTGAGCAAAGTGACCGACCTGCAAAGCTCCGTCAACACGAAACTGTTCGACATCAACGAACATGTAGATACACGCCTGAATGGCGTAGCGAAGAAGACAGACCTGGAAGATAATATCGCATCCGTGAAATCGATGATCAATAGTAACATGACCACGGTGGTGCAGAACTACCAGGAAACCTTTAATCGCGTAGTAACCTCGTACGACAACGTATTGAATAAAACCAAAGTGACAGCTCCCGGAAAAGTGGAAGTGGCTGACATGGGCCGCATGACCCTCGACGAGGCGAGCATCAAAAACATGAGCAAAGCCGAAATGGCACTGGTGGCTAAAAACTACCAGGACGCCCTGTCGCTCATGCAGAAGTCGCGCAATGACTTTGGAGAGTTTTTTAACATCAGGCAGTAACAGATGACTAGTGACAAGCAAACACATATTATCCGGAATATGCACCTCCGCCTGAAACTGCCGGCGGTGGACAAGGCCTTTCGCCTGCAACAGCAGCTGAAAGCCTGCCTGGATAGTGAATGGATGGACGCTTTAAGTCGAACCCTTGATCAATACGCAGGTGCGGCCGAGTACCTGCACGTGCCGCGATTGGAAATTGACCTCGCGCAGCTGCCTGAAGAAGACATAGAGAAGCACTTCCGGAAGGCTGCATTGGAGGCCGTAGAAAAGGCCCTGGTGGAACTGCTGCAACAGCAGGCGATGCAAAACGCCGCTCCGGCCACACCTGCAGCATCGGCTGTGCTGGCGCGGGTGTCGCTGGAACAACAGGATATGGACGGCTGGTTTTACTTTCTGGAAAAGGGCACATTGCCTTGGTGGATGGTGGCCGATCAAAAAACTGATCAACGCTGGATCGGGGCGATACGGGCAAAGCCGGCATTGTTTCGCGAACGTTGGAAGCAAGCCTGGCGGCATAACGAAATAAACGTGGTGCGCTGGGTGGAGCAAAGTTCGCCGGCCTTACGGCAGGTGATGCTGGAGCTGTTGTGCGATACCGTCCTGTACGAGCAATTCCGGTTGTTGCTGACAACGATCGAACAATGGTTACCGCGCCTGCCGCTGGCGAAGGTGCGATACACCAGCTGGCACTGTTTCTTCGACTTCATTGATAGTGAGGCGCTAAGTCGGCAGTCATTACGACAAACCGTAATAGGACGATTTACAACGCGATGGGCCACTTATTGCGGCCAGCCGCTGACAGCACAGCAAGTGGATATACTGCTGGGTCAGGGTGCGCCATCCCCGGCTATAGAAAGCAAAGCAACGTCGTGGCAAAAGGCAACAGCAGCAACGCCGTCGCAACAGGCAAAACCGGCAATGACGACGCTACCTGAAGAAGGCCTCGCGATCAATAACGCGGGGTTAGTATTGTTACATCCTTTCCTGGTACACCTGTTCCGCAAGCTGGAATGGTTAACCGAAAAGGACCATCAATTAAGAGAAGATGCGGTGGACCGCGCGGTACACCTGCTGGCTTTCCTGGCCAGTGGAGAAACTCAACTGCCCGAGTATGAGATGGTGTTGTGTAAGATATTATGCGGCGTGGCCCCGGAACGGGCCATCGTAAGAGAAGTAACGTTAACCGAGGAGGAAAAACAACAGGCGGAAACGCTGTTGCAAGCTGTACTGGAACACTGGACTCCGCTGAATAATACGAGCATCGCCGCACTTCGCGAAACGTTCCTGCAACGGCCAGGACTATTATTTAACAAGGATGGAGAGTGGGTTATACAAGTGGAACAACGTACGGTGGATGTTTTGTTGAATCGTTTGCCCTGGGGCGTATCCATTATCCGGTTGCCCTGGGTGCCGCAGTTGTTCCGTGTGAATTGGGCGCTTTAAAACTATTAATAAAACAGTGTTATGATTAGTCCCGAGATCAAAAAGAAAATCATCCGTATTGTAAATGTTTTCGAAACCGGTACCCCCGAAGGCCGGTACGAACAGGTCACTATTTTACCCGACGGCCGCAATGGCAGTCGCCAGATTACCTATGGTCGCAGCCAGACGACGGAGCAGGGGAACCTACGCAACCTGGTGGAAAGATATGTGCAATTACAAGGCACTTATGCCGACGAGTTTAGGGCGTTTCTGCCGAAGATTGGTGTGACTCCGCTGGTGGATAACAAGGCTTTCAAGGACCTGCTCCGCAACAGTGCCAAAGAAGATCCGCTGATGCGGCAGGCGCAGGACGAAACGTTTGAAGTGCTGTACTACCAGCCTGCACACCACTTCTTCGAATCGGAGCGCTTCACGCTGCCATTGAGTATGCTGGTGATTTACGATAGTTATATTCATTCGGGCAGCATTCCGCCTTTCCTGCGCAGCCGTTATCCCGAGCGTACGCCGTTACGTGGCGGCGATGAAAAGGCCTGGATACGCGCTTATACGAAAACACGGCAACACTGGCTGGCTACGCATAAACGCAGGGTGCTCCATCCCACTGTGTACCGCACCGAATGTTTTCTGAACGAGATGGATAAGGATAACTGGGGATTGGAGAAAACGGTACTTGCACATGGGGTGAAGGTGGAATAGGAAGAACAATCAACTTGTAAATGCTAAAACTAATACTGTATGCACCAGGCCCCCGAACCGGCTAAAACCGCTTCCCGCCAGCAGGAGGAAAGTCTCCGTAACGGGTCGCCCTTCTTTTCGTTTGACGCGCCTCAGCCGCCTCTCTTCTTTCAGACCAAACTTACCGTAAACGAACCCGGTGATGAGTTTGAAAGAGAAGCGGATGACGTGGCCGACAAGGTCATGCGCATGGAAAACGTGCAGGTGCAAAGGAAGTGTGCCGAATGCGAGCAGGAGGAAGAACAGGTTCACCGTTCTGCAGAAGGTGCCACCTCCATTCCGGCCGGTATGGAGGCCTCCCTGGCAGCGTCCCGCGGCGGAGGCCGGGGCTTGGAGCCGGAAACGCGATCTTTCATGGAGCGTAAATTTGGTGCAGGTTTCGGCGATGTGCGGATACATGCTGATGGAATGTCTGCTGGAATGAACCGGCAGTTGCAGGCCAGGGCTTTCGCGATCGGCACCGATATCTATTTTAACAACAATGAATATCAGCCGCAAACGCAATCAGGAAAACACCTGCTGGCACATGAACTAACGCACGTACTGCAACAGCGTAATGGGCTGAAGCAGGTATCCTGTTTTCGTTATAACGCCGGCACCACTGCCAACCCGGTGAATATCGAGATCGACTACAGTTTTTTGGATACGACCTACTTCGGCCATTACGACCGGGGCTGCGAGGCGCTGTATACGCAGCTGACCACTCGTCCGGCTACGCCGGTACAGGCGGCTATTGCAGCACTAACGCCCGGTCAGCAAAGATGGTTGTTGTTTGCGCTGGATATACTGATCGATAATCCGTTGCCAGGCTTCAATGTGACCAGGGCCGCTAACGCCTTGATCGCCTTTGCGCCACAGGCATTGTACCAGCCGCTGGATGGTACGCTCAGCACCACCTTCGAGAACGAGGTGTTACGGAGCAGTGGATGGTTTGAACGTGCATTTACCCGCGGACTGACGGCGCCTACTGCTACGGAGGTAGCCGCGTTGGACGTATTGTTTAACGGAACCTCCAGCGGTGGCAGTGCGGGCAGTTCCAGTTGTCCGGCTACGCGTATTGCGGCGCTAAATGAAGTGCGTTTACGGGCTGATACGCCAGGCTTGCTCACTAATTACCTCGCTACCCAGGTGGCGGCGGTGAGCGGTGCATCGGTGGCTTCTCAGAACACCTCCGACGTGCTGCCTATCGCTGACCTGGTACACCAGGAAGCGTTATCCTTTTTTAGTCCGTATATGGGCCGTGGCAGCTCGCGGCACTTCCTCGATAACTGGCGATACTCAAGTCATCTGCAAGCCAGCACGGCTCCCGGAGCGATCCCGCCCGATGTGCGCAGAGCGTATATCGATAACCGTGCGACCATGGAAGCTGACGCGAATGGCCTGTTAGCTGCTACGAACTTCGATCCGCGATGCGCGGCAGACGTCACTGTGTGGGATGATATCATCAACACGCTGGATGCCGATCCGGCGGTGCAAACGAGTGTAAATACGATCCTGGCCTGGCAAACCTTTACCGCGCACGGACCAACGGCAGCTGATGTAACGATCAACCTGCAATATCGCACCAGCGCGAGTGGCGGCGAATGCGGCGCGCGATGGCGTACCGTTAATACGCTTTGCCATGAACTGATGCACGTGTATCATCACCAACGTTTTTACAACATCAATAACGGCCGGCAAATCATTACAGAAGGTTTCCCCGAAATACTCGGCGATCAGTTGTTCGAGCATATTCGCGCTTCCGCAAACAGGAGTACGGCGTATCGCCAACGCTTCGAAGGAGGAATGGCGACAGGTGCGTGCATAGGCGTAAGTATTCCCGCGGCGCAAACCGGATACAGGCAGGCGGGGCAGCATGCAGAGGATGTGCGTGTGATGATGGGCGACGATCGTTTCCGCGCGGCCTTTTTCCTGGGACAATTCGGACTGGTGGGCTTACAGCCCAAGCTGGAACAGGGCGGGGCAGATAACGTTCATGAGCGTGAGGCAGATGCGATGGCAGACAGGGTAGTAAGTTTTCCTTCAAAAACACTTGTATGAAATATAAAAAACGCCAGCCGGACCTACATCAGTCACCGAAGAACGAACCGCCATTCTTTCCATCCACGGTGCAGCGTGCGGCCGAAAACACAGGCGCACCGTTACCCGACCACGTGCAGCAGTTCTTCGCGCCCCGTTTCGGACAAGACTTTGGTCATGTACGGGTGCATACGGACGAACAGGCGGCCAATGCGTTCGGTGCTAAAGCATTCACACAAGGCTCGCATATTGTTTTCAATCAAGGGCAATATAATCCTGACTCCCGCGAGGGGCAACGCCTGCTCGCCCATGAACTTACGCATGTAACGCAACAGCAAAGCGGCCGCACGCAAGGCGTACAGCGCGAACCGCTTGGCGGCAGCGACCAGGATAAAGCTGCTGCGTTATGGACATCCTATCAAAACTCGATAGAAATCGACAGCTTTGAATTTGGAACGGCTGCGCTCACGCCGGAACACATCGAACGTTTGAAAGAATATAAACAACGTATTACCGGGCTGCTGTTGCATTATCCTGATTCGTTCCTCACGCTCTGGGGCCATACCGATGCCGTGGATACAGAAGCGAAGAACGAAGCCCTCGGCCTCGCCCGTGCAGAAGCCGTAAAGCAGGAACTCACCAGTGGCGAAAGTGCGCTGCCGGACGCGATGATCAGCACCCGCACTGTTGGCGAAAGAGAGCCTGCCGTAAAATCATCCGGCCGCGAACCACGTAACCGGCGCGTACAACTGCTGCTATCCGCCCGAAGGTTCATTACGCCGCCCAAGCTCGACTGGACGCCGCAACCGCCGTTAAAAGGTGACTACAAACTGCCCGACTTTCACAATCCTTTCTGGCCTAAAGTACCCACGGAAGACGTGACGCCGGACTATTACCAAAAGATCCCGGACCTGCGGTTACCGCGTAAAACGCCGATTGAAGCCTGGGCGGAAGATGATCCCCTGCTGAAAACGCTGCTTACGCCAGGATTGAAGAAAGAACTGATCGACGCGATCAAGGATGGGGACGAGATCATCGCAGAAAAAATACTCGATGCCCTGCCGATAGAAGATAAACTCAAAAGTGCCCTGAAGGCGACTGCCAAAGGGCTGCTGCAATGGGCTAAAGGCAAACGCTGGACGCCGCCGGAGCCGCCGCTGCACCCGATGCCACCTTCCGGCGCACCGCCATATCAACCCGCACCGGGCGAAACCATCATTCCCGGACCTTCATTGAAATTTGATGAAAATAAGATCATAGATTGGTTCCGGAAATTGTAACGACACATGAATGAATTAATGCAGGCCATCAACCAGTTGGCCATCTTTATACAAGCCAGGTTGGCCGCTCACTTCTCTCATAAAGAAGTAGATACACAGGGTTACGTGAACGACATCGCCGAAAATACATCGGCCCTGCCAGCCTTTGCGCCTTTTTCTCCCACCGAACAGGTGATCCTGCTACTCGCGCTCATGCCGCATCTGCAACCAGGATTTTTCGAATCGATTATACAACAGTACCTGCCGCAGGGCGGTGATTTCCCGGAGTTCGGCGGCGCGAAAGGGAATAATCACCGCGGCATGTTGCCCACCGGCGAAACGGCGGTGTTCCTCCTGGCCGGAAGAAACATCTTTACGCGTCAACAACTACACGCCATTTTTGCGGATGAGGGAGTGCTTTACCAGGAAGGTGTGTTGACACTGGGTGGTGTGAAAGACGGGGAGCCTGCAATGAGCGGCCGGCTGGTGTTGTCTCCTGAATGGTTGCACCAGGTACTTGTAGGCAAGGAGCTGCAGCCACGCTTCAGTCCCGAGTTTCCCGCCCGCAGGCTGCGCACGAAAATGAATTGGGAAGATGCGGTGTTGCACCCGATTACCCGCGAACAGATCGGCGACATCCGCACCTGGCTGCAGTATCAGCATGAATTTAGAAACGATGCCAACCTGTCCCGCAAGGTAAAGCCGGGCTACAGGGCGTTGTTCTATGGCCCGTCCGGCACCGGCAAAACGCTTACGGCCACGTTGCTCGGCAAACAATTCGGCCAGGAAGTGTATCGCATCGACCTGTCGCAGGTAGTGTCCAAATACATTGGTGAAACCGAGAAGAACCTGGAGAAGGTGTTTACCCGCGCGGAGAATAAAAACTGGATACTGTTCTTCGACGAGGCCGACGCGCTGTTCGGCAAACGCACGAACGTGCAGAGCGCCCACGACCGTTTCGCGAACCAGGAAGTATCGTACCTCCTGCAACGGGTGGAAGAGTTCCCCGGCCTGATGATCCTGGCATCCAACTTCAAAAATAACCTGGACGAGGCCTTCCTGCGCCGCTTCCATGCGATCATTCACTTTCCTGTGCCTAATGAAGAAGAGCGCAGGCAGCTGTGGGAGAAATCATTGCCCGCCAGCCTTAAGTTGTCGCCCGGGGTGGATGTTAAGCAATTGTCAGCCCGCTTCGACCTCACCGGGGCGGCTATCCTGAATGTGATGCAATACGCCACCCTGCGCGCTTTTGCCCGGGGAGACGGCCAATTACAACTGCAGGACGTGCTGGAAGGCGTGCGTAAAGAACTGGCGAAGGAGGAGAAATCGCTTTAAGTTGTATTTTCGCTGTTAAACATTCCCTGTTTAGTATGAGAAAATTTTTGGTTTCGGGCCTGCTGGCGCTGTCGGCATTATCCGCTGCAGCACAGTCAGACAGGTGGCAGCAGCGTGTGAAGTATAAGATGGATATTGATGTGGATGCGGCGGCCAACCGTTTTACAGGTAAACAAAGCCTGCAATATTTCAACAACTCTCCGGATACGCTTCATAAAGTATTTTATCACCTTTACTGGAACGCGTTTCAGCCCAACAGCTCTATGGACGTGCGCAGCCGCGAGCTGGGCAAAGTGCTGCTCGGCAAAGATAAGAACGGCAATAACCGCTACGACTGGGACGGCCGCGTACTCGACCGCATCTCTAAATTAAATCCCGACGAAGTCGGTTACCAAAAGATACGCTCCCTCAAAATGAACGGCCGCCAGCAAAACTTCCGCACCCAGGAAACCATCCTGGTAGTGGAGCTGGACCAACCCATTCTGCCGAAAAGCAGCGTAACCTTCGATATGGAGTTCGACGCCCAGGTGCCCGTACAGATCCGTCGCAGTGGCCGTCATAACAAAGAAGGGGTTGACTTTTCCATGGCGCAGTGGTATCCTAAAATGTGTGAATATGATTATGAGGGCTGGCACCCTACGCCGTACATCGCCCGCGAGTTTTATGGGGTATGGGGCGACTATGAAGTGAACATCACCATCGATAAAGCCTATACGATAGGTGGTACCGGTTACCTGCAAAATCCTGCGCAAATCGGTCATGGATATGAAGCGCCGGGCACCAAAGTGATACCGCCCGCCGGTAAAAAACTCACCTGGCGTTTTGTGGCACCCAACGTGCACGATTTCGTGTGGGCCGCCGATCCAAATTACAAACACATCACTAAAAAGATCGACGATTTTACTGCGCATTTCTTCTTTATCGAAACCGATACCACCCGCAAAACCTGGCCACTGCTGCCAGACCTGATGACCAAAGCTTACGCTTATGCCAAAGCGCATTACGGTCCTTATCCATACAAGCAGTATTCCTTCATCCAGGGTGGCGACGGCGGTATGGAATATCCAATGGCCACACTGATACTCGGCACCGGCAAACTCGATGGCCTGTATGGCGTATCGGTACATGAATGGATGCACAGCTGGTACCAGGGCATGCTGGCCACTAACGAAAGCCTGTATCCGTGGATGGATGAAGGTTTTACCACATTCGGGGAAGATAATATCATACAATCCACATTGGATTCCAACGCCAATAAATGGGCACACGAAGGGTCTTACGCTAACTACTTCGGCCTGATCAGGAGTGGTCGCGAGGAGCCGATGAGCACACATGCGGACCATTTCAATACCAACAATGGTTACAGTGTGTCGTCTTATTCAAAAGGAGCCGTATTTCTCGAGCAGCTCGGCTACATCATTGGCGCCGCCAATCGCGATAAAGGCCTGCTGCGTTACTACTGGGAGTGGCGCTTCAAGCATCCTAACCTGAACGACTTTGTACGGGTAATGGAGAAAACGAGCGGCATTCAACTGGACTGGTATAAGATGTATTTCGTCAACACCACCAAACACATCGATTACGCGCTTGACAGCATGTACGAAAAGAACGGCAACGCTGTAGTCCGCCTCCGCCGCAAAGGCCTGATGCCGATGCCTGTTGATTTTGTAGTAGAAACAAAAGACGGCCGAAAAGTAAACCACTATATCCCCCTCGACCTGATGTTCGGCACAAAACCCAACGAAGACGCCACTATACAACGCATCGAACACGACGCCTGGCAGTGGGTAGCGCCTACGTATGAGATAAGCCTGAACGTGCCCTTCAACCAGCTGCGCAGCGTGGAGATTGATCCCAGCCAGCGGATGGCGGATATAGACAGGAGTAATAATAAGGCGGTGGACTAAGCTGCCGGAACATTTTTCAGCCGCCGTTGTGTCACTCACTTCAGCTTTGTTTCTCTTATCGACATCAAACAAAAAAGACCGCCTGTTACAGGCGGTCTTTTTTGTTTAAAATATCATTTCCTCCAAAGCACTGTTCCAGGGATTCTTTCGAAGCTGCTCCCGCGTTTGCAGGTCGTGCAGGTGGTGGGCGGTGTGATACGCGGTAAAGTACAATACCTCCCTTATCGTAATCTTGCCAAGTAACGGATGCGGTAGTACGTAATTGTCCAGCTCTTCTTCCGTCCAGCTTTCTATCTGTTGGATGAGGCGTTCCTTTTGTTGATAAAACTGTTTCAGCAAAGGTTCGCGGTGCGATAGTTCTATAATGCCCGGTATATATTCCCGGGTGGCGGCGAAACCTTTGGATAACTGCTGGCGATAGTCGTTCACCAAAGCTTCGTAACCACGGGAGGGCGTTTTAGGTTTGCCGTACCAGCGAAGTGCCAGTTTGGGCAGGCTTAAGGCCTTGTTCACTGGTTTGGTGCTGCGAAGTAAGTGGTCCAGTTGCTGCCCGGCCGACCATTTGCCTTCCGGCGAAACGGCGAAGCGGTGATTGGACAGTGAGTCTATAAAATGCGCAAATGCGTTAAAGTTTGTATTGAGAAGCGTAGCAATTTCATTCCTGTTCATAGTAAGCTGGTTTTTCGGTGAACAGTGTCGTACAGTTGACGGTTAATTATAAGGCGTGCTGCGTTGATACCGCGGTTAGCTAATGTACCATTCTTTTTGGTGCCGGCCTAATTTAAACCGGCTATTCCAGTATCTCGCACTGGTAGCCCTGCGCCTGTACGAACGCGATCATCTGTGCTTCGGTTACCTTCAGGTCAACGATGCGCAGTACCTTATCGCAATCTTCTATATCGACATTGCAAGGCCCAACGTCAAAGTGCTGGCGGATGGCCTTTAGTACGCTGTGGCTTTCGCCGGGTGTGCCGATGTTCGTTTTAAATATACCGATCATCGAGGTGTGGTTAAGAAAGGCGGTGGTCATGGTTAAATAGTTAGGTGTTAAAAGGCGTTCCGGCCCATGCAAAAGCCGAAACGCGGGGAAGCTTAGATAGATTTATCTTCGGGAGCCTGTGTATCGTGTTTTGTTTCTTCTTCCAGCTCGGACCAGCGTCCGCGCATGCATTTGGAAAGGCTTTGTTTCAGTTTAAGCTTTTCTTCCTCTGACATATGCTTCATTTTAGCCTTCATCTTATCCTTCCAGTGCTGACGGCTTTTTTCGCCCCAGGGAGCGCCGCCGCCTTTAGCAAAGCTGCCGAGCAGCAGTTTGCTAAGCACTAACAGGCCTAATGCCTGCCAGAAGGTAATTACCGGGCCATGGAAAAGTTCCGGCACCAGCCAGTTCCACAGGCCCATGGTCACGAAACCCAGCAGCGCACTACAGGCGGCCACCATCAGTATCACTTTAAGAACAAGGCCTACAGAAAATCGTTTCATACGTATTCGTTTAAGCATTTAAAAACTCTGTGTAAACAGCTGCCAGTCGTTCGCGCAGGTGTAAGATCGCATACCGCTTCCTCGACAGTAAGGTGTTCACGGATACACCCGTTGCTTCGGAAATTTCTTTAAAGGATTTGCCTTCCACTTCGTGTTGCAGAAACACGTAGCGTTGTTCTTCCGGCAGTTCGTCCAAAGCCTCGGTAACGGCCTCCATGGCTACTTTTCGCAGCAGGGGCGCATCGGCAGTGGCGGCCTTGTCGGGCAAAATATCGGAAAGGTATAGCGTGTCTTGCCCGTCTTCGCGTGCAACCTGGTAGTCGGAGAAGTTATCCTCCCGCTTCTTCCGGAACCAGTCCGTGATCCGGTTACGGGTAACGGCAAACAGCCAGCCGGTGATCGAATCCACCTCTGTACCCACTCTTAAATATTGGGTAAACTGGTAGAAAACATCTTGCAAAATATCTTCGGCATCGTCGGCATTATTTACCCGCTTCCGGATAAAATGCAGCAAACGTTTCCGTTCCTTTTGCACCGTTTCCTTTATTCGCTCGTTTTGTTCGGCTGCCATAGCTGTTTTTGTCAGGAGCAACTCTCTCATCTTAATTAGGAAGACGAGCAGGGGAAGCTGATATTTTAAAGGCCTGGTATTTTTTTTGAAAAAAGATGCGGCCACCTGTATGACCCGGCGCTAATCATCTCATTGTCAACATAAGACGCGCCGGCGCATTGCTTACCCCTATTAAAAGACGGCTATTTAACGCTAAGGATGTATTTATCCTTGAAAGATTCTTCGGGGAAAAGTCGGTAGATGTCTACTTTTTTGGGCCGGTAACCGCTTTCGGAAATTTCCTGGGCCAGGTCGCCACCTTTGAGGCAGATGAGGCCGGAGGGTACACCGTCGTTATCCTGCGGGGCCTTTTTCAGCACTGGTTTGCTCCAACGCATCAAATCGGCTAAAGGCGCCACCGCGCGGGACACTACGACGTCGAACTTGCGGTTCTTGATTTCTTCTGCACGGGTGTGCTGGAAGGTAACGTTTTTCAGTTGCAGGGCTTCCACCACAGCTTCCACCACCTTAATCTTTTTGCCGATGGAGTCTGCCAGGTGAAAATGTACGTCGGGAAAGAAAATAGCGAGGGGAATACCCGGGAAACCGCCGCCCGTACCCAGGTCCAGCACTTTCATGCCGGTAGGGAAGTTGGCCACGGCCGCAATGCTCAGGGAATGTAGCACATGTTTCTCATACAAGGCGTCGATATCCTTGCGGGAAATCACGTTTATCTTTTCATTCCATTCGCGGTAAACCGCATCCAGGGCCTTCAGCTGTTCGAGCTGAACGGGCGAAAAATCTCCGAAATATTTAAGGACGATATCCATATGTTATCTGTTCGCTACTTCCACTTGTTCTTCGACTTAAAGAACAATGCGGGCGTGAAGATAACATAATATAGGAACATGAGGATGTCCATCAGCCAGCTGTAGATGAATAAGTCCTTCTCATCCAGCTTTTTAAGTGCGAAATAAGTGATGACGGACTGAACGAGCAGCTTGCCGCCAATGATGCCTAACGTCCAGTACAGCATGGGCGGGTAAAAGATCGCCGCGATCATAGCCGGGTAAAACAGGAAGTGGGAGAGGGAGAAGAGGCCCAGCATCACTTTATGGCTAAACCGGTAAAACTTACCGGTGCTCATATGGCGCGTTTTCTGCCGGAACCAGCTCTTCCAGGTGTCTTTCGGCTCACTATAGGCAAAGGCCTGCTTGTGGATAACTACGCTGGTGTTGTGGCTGGTGGCGGCTTTGTTCACAAACAGATCGTCATCGCCCGATGCAATATGCTGGTGAGAGGTAAATCCTTTATGTCGGAAAAACAGCTCGCGTTTGTACGCCAGGTTACGGCCCACGCCCATGTAAGGCAGTCCGGCCATGGCGAACGACAAGTATTGCAGCGCAGCAAAGTAAGTTTCATAGCGGATCAGTTTGTTCAGGAAGCCGGGCTTTTTGTAATAAGGTCCGTAACCCAGTACGATCTCGGTACCGTTGGTAAAGCCCTGGCTCATCATCGACAGCCAATGCGTGCTGCCCGGCTTACAGTCCGCATCCGTCAGCAGCACGGTGCTGTTCTTAGCGCCGTTAATGCCCATGCTCAGCGGGAACTTCTTACCCGGGATGAACTGGGCAGATTGTTTCAACTCGATGTGGCGGTAATGGGGATAACCCGGTTCGATGGAACGCAGGTAATATTTAGTATCGTCCTCGGAGTTGTCGTTCACCACGATCACCTCGTAAGCCGGATTTTTATGCTGGTGGTAGCGCTGTTGCAGCACGGTAGGGAGGTTGCGCGCCAGGTTGTTTTCCTCGTTCTTGGCACAAATCACGACCGACATGTCGAGCTGGGGGGCCAGGTCCTCGTCGAATTTGCGTTTGTAAAAGGCTACCCGCGAAAAGAAAAACAGGTAATAAAGCGTTTGCACCGCGGCGGCGGCGGCGAAGATATAGAAGATAATAATACCGATCTGGTCAGACATAACGGGAGCAAAAATATATGTTTTTATTTGGCTATGTATTGCTGTGGAAAAAAAGAGGTTTTTCCCTTCTTTGTTTTTCCAATAGCTTTGCAGCCTGTATGGATTTTGAACTGATTTCTACCGATAGCGGCTCCAGCGCCCGGGCCGGCAAAATCACCACCGCACACGGGGTGATAGAAACGCCTATTTTCATGCCTGTAGGCACCGTGGGCAGTGTAAAAGCCGTTACGCAGGAGCAGTTGCGTGCCGACGTAAAAGCCCAGATCATCCTGGGTAATACTTACCATTTATACCTCCGCCCCGGATTGGATGTGATTTCCAAAGCCGGCGGCCTGCATAAATTTAATGGTTGGGACAGGCCTATTCTCACCGACAGCGGCGGCTACCAGGTATTTTCCCTGGCGGCGAACCGTAAGATCAAGGAAGAAGGCGTGGTGTTCCAATCGCACATCGACGGCTCGCGACACCTGTTTACGCCGGAGAATGTGATGGACATTCAGCGTACCATTGGTGCAGATATCATTATGGCTTTCGACGAATGTCCGCCGTACCCGTCCGAATACCGGTATGCCCGTAAATCGATGGAGCTTACCCACCGCTGGCTGGACCGCTGCATTAAACGTTTCGGAGAAACTGAGCCTGCGTACGGTTACGAGCAGACGTTATTCCCGATCATACAAGGTAGTACTTATAAAGACCTGCGCGTCGCATCGGCAGAATATATTGCTTCCCGCGATTGCGCCGGTAACGCCATTGGCGGCCTGAGCGTGGGCGAACCTGAGCAGGAGATGTACGACATGTGCGGACTGGTATGCGAAAAGCTGCCGGTAGAAAAGCCGCGTTACCTCATGGGCGTGGGTACCCCCTGGAACATTCTTCAGAACATCGGCCTGGGCGTAGATATGTTCGACTGTGTGATGCCTACCCGCAATGGCCGTAACGGCATGCTGTTTACCTGGGAGGGCGTGATCAATATCAAGAATAAAAAATGGGCCGACGATTTTAGCCCGATTGATGCCAACAGTACCAGCGCCCCCAGCCGGGAGTATACCAAGGCTTACCTGCGTCACCTGTTTGTGGCCGGTGAATTCCTGGCGCTTACCCTGGCGAGCATCCATAACCTGTCTTTCTACCTGGAACTGGTTACAGAAGCCCGTAAACAGATACTGGCCGGTACCTTTGCTCCCTGGAAAGCGAAAATGGTGCAACAATTGCAGGTAAGGCGCTGATGAAATGTATCAAAAAACTATAATTTTATACCTTCGGCCTTCCGTTCTTTTCCCGGAACGGATAACAACAGCGCAATGAAAAAATTAGACTGGTATATACTCCGCAAGTTCATCGGTACATTTGTTTACTCACTGGGTATCCTGCTGGTTATTTCGGTTGTGATCGACATTACCGAAAAGGTGGACGACTTCATGAAGCACGACTTGTCTTTCTGGCAGGTGGTGACGGAGTATTATATTGGATTTGTGCCGCACATTGCCGCGCTGTTATTCCCGCTGTTCATCTTTATTTCCGTTATCTTTTTTACCTCGAAGCTGGCTTACCGTTCGGAGATCATTGCGATACTCGCTTCGGGCGTAAGCTTCCGGCGCTTCATGCGGCCGTATTGGGTAGGGGCGATTTTGTTCGGTTCGATCCTATACCTGGCCAACCTTTGGGTGATACCAAGGGCCAATCGCATACGTACGACGTTCGAGAACAAATACGTAGGTAAACCGAAAGATGCAGATGGTATGCGGGATAAAACCCTGCGTATCGATACGGTTACTTACGTGACTTTCGGCTACTACGATCCAAAGTTTAAGACCGGCTCCAACTTCACCTTGCAAAAGCTGAAAGGCCTGCAGGTGGTATACAAACTGCGGGCGGAAAGTGTCGCCTGGGACTCTACCAAAAAGTCGTGGAAGCTCAGTTACGTATCCGAGCGCTCTATCAATGGCCTGAATGAAAAAGCTGCCAAGGTGGGGGACACGGTATTGAAAATCGCGCTCTCGCCCAGCGAAATGATTGAAGAAAAAAACATGCAGGAGGCCATGACCACGTCGGAGCTGAATGCTTACATCGCGCGTGAGGAATTACGAGGAGCAGAGGGATTGAGCACTTATTATGTCGAAAAATACCGACGCCTGTCAGCCGGTGTGGCCGTGATCGTATTAAGTTTGATCGGGGTGATTATGAGTAGCCGTAAGGTTCGCGGTGGTAGTGGTTTACACATGGCCATCGGTATCGTGATCAGTGCGAGTTACATCCTGTTCCTGCAGTTCTCCACCGTATTTGCTACCAAGGCCAATCTAAGCCCGTTGCTGGCGGTGTGGATCCCCAACTTTGTATTCGGTGCGCTTGCCCTCTTTTTATACCGGCGGGCGCCAAAATGATATAAACGACGAGGCTGTCCTTACGGGCAGCCTTTTTAATTTGAAGTCGTTGAGTCTTGTGACGAACAGATTTTGTAGAGATGCACTGCTTCCGGGCAGCCTTTTTATTTGAAGTCGTTGAGTCTCTTGAAGAACAGATATTGTGGGGATGCACTACTTACGGGCAGCCTTATTTCACTTAAAGTCGTTGGGCGTTGATCTCGGTGATTGACTGGTTAGCCTGCTCGCGCTGCGCCTCCTCCCGGTAACGGCGGCGCATCAGCGCCATGTACACCGCTGCCAGCACGGCGTTGACCAATAACGGCAGGGCACTTATCCGCGGCCAGAGCTGAATGGTTAATGCAATGATAGTCGCGCCGGCCACTATGATCAATTGCGGCAGCATACTCGCAATCATCCACCTCGTGTGCTGTTCCGGCTTCATACCTGCTGATGCCAGTGCGAACAGCAACGCATAATCTACCAGTATAAATGCTGTAAGCGCGCATCCGGCCACTACCTGGTATGCAGTTTCAAAATCGAACGTTGTGCCGGGCAACCCGGCGAATGGCAGGCCAATGGCCAGGAACAGGATATTGGCGAATGTATGCTGGAGAAATATGCGCCAGCGGCGGAGGAAGGGGATGCGTTTAATCATTTTGAGACATTGATGCTGTTGATGACTTCGTCGGTCTGACTAGGCAGCCGCCGGTTCTTTATCATATAGATGATCGTCATAACGATCGTATACGCGATCGTTCCGGCTAACATCGACACATCGTTACTAAAAGGCGACTCTGATTGAAACCGTGCACCTCTTGCGATATTGATCGTTAGCAGCACGCAGGGTAATGCCATGTAGCCGAGCAGCCAGTGAATACGTTGGTGCTGCTGCATGTTGAGCGATACCAGCGTAAACAGTCCTCCATAAACCACGGTAAAGGCGATTATTGCGAATACGCTGATAGCGGAGGCCTGGTAAATCATATCGCGGATGACAGAGCCCTGCGGTTCGCTTACAACATAATACAACTGGTCCAGGATGGTAAGGAAGAGCCATGTCGCCGCTAAATGCTGCACAAAAAACCAAAACCGCTGTTTAAAGGAAACGTATTCTTTTATGTGTTTCATTAATCGTTAACATTGATACTGTTAATCAGTTCGTCCGCCTCATCCGGCAGCGACCGTTCTTCTTTCTTGTAGGCTGCGGCGGTGATGATCGCGTATACCACGGTGGCCAGCAGCGACGTGAGCCTGTTGTCGCTTGCTCCTATCATTACCGCGTCGTCCGAGGTGACCATGGTAAAATAAGTGAATGCATTAATCGCAAAGGGTAATGCCAGCGCTGCAAGCATCCAGGCAATGCGTTGGCGCATTTTCATTTGAAAAGACGCCAGCGCGAACAGGTAGGCCACGATTACATAAATCGCCAGGCCGGTTCCAAACGACCAGAGCCACATGCTCAGCACAGGCCCGTCCGACCACAGTTCCGGGCCACGGCGCCCAAACACTAACAGGAAATTGATCGTGTTGGACATCAGGAAAGGAAACGTTAGGTGTTTCATAAACATGATGAGCCGTTTAGGCATAGCGATTTGTTGATTCATAGGTGCTTACTTTCTTCTTGGATGTTGATGCTGTTTAACAGGTCATCCGCGTTTACCTCCCGCTCTTTTTTACGAAGCCGGAAGTGAGCGATAATGCTGTAGATAGTGTTTGGGATAGATATCATTACGATCATGCCGAGCGTCATCGTAAGGCCGCCCTCTTCCCGTTCGGCCAGCCACGCAAAGATGGGGATCAGGTAGCCGGCAAACATCAGGTAGAGCAACATGTTACTCTCCTGGACGTTAAACCGCCTGGCAATCGTAGCGGTGATTGCACTCACAATGCACGACAGTAACAAAAAGCTTAGCACGGTGATCATAATTGCCCCTGCGCCAAAATCCGGGTTGGGGTTAAAAATGGCGGCAAGGCTTATAAGCGCTGTGGCGACCAGCGAGGGCAAAAAAGTTGCCCTGAAATAAATCGCGAACCGTTGATCATATGTTCGTTGCATATAGGGATGTGTGGGTTGTCAGATAAAAATACTCATTTTTTCGAAGTAGCCTCTATGCTCTTCAGTATCTCGTCCAGGTCGTCTGGGCGCTCTTCATTGCGCAACCGCCGCGATACAAAATAACTGTACACGGCAAACGGCGTGGCGGTGGCAATAAGTATCAGCACTACCGTGTCAGTCATCTCCGAAATAGCGCTGCTGATCCACAAAAAAAAGCATAACAACAGGTACCAGCCCGGTATCGATACAAATATCAGCCGACTGTCCCGCAGCTTAAATTCCCAGGCCAGCCTTGCCAGTGCGGCCCCTAGTACGCCTGAAAGCAATACGGAGATCAATGCAAACACCAAAAACACCCACGAGCTGGCCGGGTCCATACCGCCTATCAGCAGGAATATGGCTACCAGTACCATCAGCACCAGTTGAGGGATAAGGAAAGCACGAAAGTAAATGCCGAAGCGGTCCATGTAAGGTCGGTCCATAACTTACCGGGTTAAGCTGAATAATATAATGTAGCTGCGCACATAAAAGTATTCTTTTTTTAATATTAATAAGCGTCCGCTGCTTAATCAATTAAGTAAATCGTTGTAAGTCAGTTCCCACGTCGGCGCTATTTTCTTTCCAAATTTTAACCTCAATTTCATCTTAAATTTTGTCATTTATCGTTACTTTTGTACATTGATCGAATTAGTTTTTTGTCTTAAATAATTGCGTCAAAATGAGTTACATAAAAGAAAAATTCAAGGTAAAGGCAGATGAGCTGAGCACAGAGGTGAAAGACTTGCTGAAAAACCACGGCAGCAAGGTGATTGGAGATGTGACGATTGCCCAGGCATACCAGGGAATGCGCGGAATTACAGGGCTGGTAACAGAAACTTCCCTGCTTGATGCTAATGAGGGTATCAGGTTCCGGGGCTATTCTATTCCCGAGCTTCGCGACAACCTGCCTAAAGCGGTAGGCGGTGCAGAGCCCCTGCCAGAAGGTTTATTTTATCTCATGCTCATGGGCGAATTGCCCACAGAAGCCGACGTACAGCACCTTTCCAGCGTATGGGCACGCAGATCCCACGTTCCAAACCACGTTTTTGACGCAATTGAAGCCCTCCCCATCACTACCCACCCGATGACTATGTTTAACGTAGGCATCATGGCGCTGCAAACGGAATCGCTGTTCGCTAAAGCTTATGCAGAAGGTATCAACAAAAAAGATTACTGGAGCTACATGTACGAGGATTCGATGAACCTCATCGCCCGCCTCCCACGCGTAGCAGCTTATATCTATCGCCGCAAATACAAAAACGGTCAGCATATTCAGCCCGACGGTCTGCTCGATTGGGGTTCCAACTTCGCGCACATGCTCGGTTACGACGACGAAGGCTTTAAAGAACTGATGCGTTTGTATATGACCATTCATGCCGACCACGAAGGTGGCAACGTGAGCGCTCACACTACGCACCTCGTAGGTTCCGCCCTCAGCGACGCTTACCAGTCATTCGCTGCCGGTATGAACGGCCTGGCAGGTCCGCTGCACGGCCTCGCCAACCAGGAAGTGATCCGCTGGATACTCGCCATGCAGGAAGAACTGGGTGGTGGTACTCCAACCAAAGAACAGATCGAGAAATACGTTCGTAAAACACTGGCAGACGGTAAAGTAGTACCTGGTTATGGCCACGCAGTACTGCGCAAAACGGATCCACGTTTCACCGCGCAGATGGAGTTTGCGAAAAAACACCTGCCGGAAGACGAGCTGGTGAAAATCGTTTGGATGGTATACGACGTAGTGCCTGGTGTACTCACCGAACTGGGTAAAGCGAAAAACCCATGGCCTAACGTAGACGCGCACTCTGGCGCATTGCTGGTGCATTACGGCATGGTAGAATATGAGTTCTACACCGTACTGTTCGGCGTTTCCCGCGCCCTTGGCGTATTGGCTTCCCTTTGTTGGGACCGTGCCCTCGGCCTGTCTATCGAAAGACCTAAATCCGTTACCACAGAATGGATGAAGAACTTCGTAGAAGGTAAAGTTGAAGCAAGCGCTGAGTAACAATTCAGCCTATCATACCAGGGCCATTCCAGCAGGAATGGCCTTTTTTTGTGTTCCAACAGCATCACTTTCTTCAGCCCCCGTTGCGTCGCACACTTCAGCTGGTAGTTATCCTGCTCAGGCAACAAGAATTGCTCAGCAGAAAAGAAAAAGTACAAGCGTGCGACGCAATGGCGGCAGGGGAGCAGATTGCCGCTGGTGACATAAAGTAGCTTGTTGGCATTTTCTTGTTTTCGCTCAATGCTGTATTTTGCATCCTTAACCAAACGGAAAAACGATTTCCTACATCGCATCCATATTAAACAATCCGATCGAATACCTGAAGGGTGTGGGGCCGCAGAAGGGGGAGCTGTTGCGTAAAGAGGCCGGCATCTTCACCTTTCGCGATCTGCTGGAGTATTTCCCGTTCCGGTATGTCGACCGTACCCGCATCACGAAAATCACCAGCCTGCATATGCAGCTTGATTACGTGCAGGTAAAAGGTCGCATCGTGCATATGGAAGTGATGGGCGATAAACGAGCGAAGCGCCTGGTCGCCAGGCTGCAGGATGATACCGGTACGATCGATCTCGTTTGGTTCCAGGGCTGGCAATGGATGCAGAAGTCGCTGCGCGAAAATGTGCAGTACCTCGTATTCGGAAAGATTGCTGCCTTCAACGGAAACCTGCAAATGAGCCATCCTGAAATGGAGCTGCTGAGCGAGGCCACTATTGATGGCAAACGTCACCTGGAAGCGGTGTATTCCACCACCGAAAAACTCAAGCAACGCGGACTAACGGCAAAGGCTATAGGAAAATTGACGCAGAACCTGCTGGAGCAGATGAACATGAACGAGATACAGGAAAACATTCCTGCACCGGTGCTGCAGCAATATCGATTGATGCCCAGGTCCATGGCCTATTTCAAGATACACATGCCTGCCAGTGAGGAAGAAGCGAAACAGGCGCAACGCCGCCTGAAATTCGAGGAGCTCTTCCTGGTACAGATCAAGATCTGTCGCGTGAAAATGCGCCGTCAGGCACAGTCGCACGGCTTTGTATTCGGCAAAGTGGGCGAGTTTTTTAACGACTTCTATAACAACCACCTGCCGTTCCCGCTTACGGGAGCGCAAAAACGGGTGTTGAAAGAAATACGGCAGGACACTGCCACCGGTAAACAAATGAACCGCCTGTTACAAGGCGATGTAGGCAGCGGTAAAACCATGGTCGCCCTGCTGACCATGCTGCTCGCCAACGACAACGGTGTGCAGGCCTGTTTGATGGCGCCCACCGAAATACTGGCGCAGCAACACTTTAAGAGTATCGCTGCACAGCTGGAAAATATGCCGGTAAACATTGCTTTGCTTACGGGCAACATTAAAGGCAAACAACGTAAGCAGGTACTGGCCGCCGCAGCAGATGGCAGTTTGCACATCCTGGTCGGTACGCACGCCTTATTAGAAAAGGAGGTGGTGTTTAAGAACCTCGGCATGTCTATTGTGGACGAGCAGCACCGCTTCGGAGTTGCCCAGCGCGCCCGCCTTTGGGAAAAAAACACCACACCGCCGCATGTACTTGTGATGACCGCCACGCCGATTCCCCGTACGCTGGCAATGACCGTTTACGGCGACCTGGATGTATCTGTAATCGACGAGATGCCGCCCGGCCGTAAACCGATTACGACTGTGCATCGTACAGAGTATCAACGTCCCCAGGTGATGGACTTCATCCGCGAGGAAATAAAAAAGGGCCGCCAGGCATATATCGTTTACCCGCTCATCGACGAATCCGAGAAGATGGATTACGAGAACCTCATGAAAGGGTATGAGGAGGTAAAAGCCTTTTTTCCCGAGCCCAAATACAACATCAGCATGGTGCATGGCCGCCAGCCGACAGAGATGCGAGAGAATAACATGCATCGCTTTGTGATCGGCGAAAGCCAGATCATGGTGGCTACCACGGTGATAGAGGTGGGCGTAAACGTGCCCAATGCCTCTGTGATGGTGATCGAAAGTACCGAACGCTTCGGGCTCTCGCAGTTGCATCAGTTACGCGGCAGGGTAGGTCGTGGTGCGGATCAATCGTATTGTGTGCTTATGACGGGCAACAAGATCGGTAACGAATCGCGCGAACGCATTAAGGTAATGGTACAAACCAATAACGGTTTTATTATATCTGAGAAAGATATGGAGTTACGTGGCCCCGGCGATCTCGAAGGCACGCGTCAAAGTGGTATCCTGGATTTACGTTTGGCAGACATTGTGCAGGATAAAGCTATGTTAGCAGCTGCCCGGGAATGTGCCGAAAAAATATTAGAAGAAGACCCGGATCTGTTAGCCCCCGAAAATAAAGGTCTTTTCGACTTCCTGGCCAGCCAGAAAACAAAATCCCAGTGGAGTAAAATATCCTAAGGTTTTTTACGTTTATGGTGTAACCATGTTGGTGGGACATAGCCATCTGATAATTAATCGAAATCAGCTTCAGTAAAGGTTTTTTTGACGGAAACGGTAACATTGGGCGACCCCGTGCGTTAAAAAAAATAGTATATTAGTTGTAGTGAGATCATTTTAAATCTAGCCGCTTGAAAGCAATTTTCCCTATCGGTCTGTTTAGCGTTATGTTAGCAATGCTGGTACTTCCCGTTAATGCACAGGATGCCGGTAGTGACTTTACGCCGCTTGAGTTTGTTGAGAATAAGGGACAATGGAAAGGTGACTTCCTTTTTAAAACGGATCTTGGTGGTACCGCGATCTTCCTGAAAAAGACAGGCTTCACTTATCTCATGTTGAGTAAGGAAGATATGGCCCGCGTGCCGGAACTCAATCACGGACATAATCACAGCGCCGACTTTCATTTCGATCCTGCCGGCAAAGGTAACGCCGGTAGTAAGTCTGCGGCCAAACCAGGCAACAGCACACCACTTACCATGAGCCAGATAAGAGGCCATGCGTACGAGGTAACTTTCCTTAATGCCAATCCGAACCCACAAATCATTGCCGATAAACCATCTACCGGTTACAGCAACTACTTCATTGGTAACGATCCAAAGATGTGGGCCAGTAATGTGATGAGCTACGGCTCCATTACTTACAAAGACCTGTATCCGGGCATTGACGTGCACGTGTATTCCGATGGTGGTCAAATGAAGTACGACCTCATTGTGCATCCCGGTGCTGACCCATCCAAGGTGGCTTTGCAGTATACAGGAGCGGAGAAACTCAGTATCAAAAAAGAGCAACTCGTTATACAAACCAGCGTGGGCGAAGCCATGGAGCTGATGCCATTTGCGTATCAGTATGTGAATAGCGAGCGTGTGTCCGTCAAAGTGAGTTATCAACTTAAAGGCAATATTCTTACCTATAAAATTTCAGGCAGATACGATAACAGTAATCCGCTGGTGATCGATCCGAACGTGGTGTTTTCTACGCTCACGGGTTCACGGGCCGACAACTGGGGGTATACAGCGACCTACGATCCGGCAGGCAACTTTTATGCAGGCGGTATCGTGTTCGGTGTAGGTTATCCGGTTACGCCTGGCGCCCTGCAAAATGCCATGGGCGGCGGCGACTACGATATTGCGATCACGAAGTTTAATCCGGTTGGTACAGCTGCTTTGTATTCTACTTACCTCGGTGGTAGCGGTGAAGAGCAACCACATAGCCTGGTGGTAGATTCGCAGGGTAACCTGGTGATCTCCGGCAGGACCAACTCCGGCAACTACCCGGCACCCACATTAATCGGTACGGGCGGTGGCTACGACATGGTGATCACGAAACTAAATGCGACCGGTACTGGCCTGGTGGGCTCTATCAAAATTGGCGGTTCGGGCAACGATGGCGTAAATATGCGTCCGTCTAAATCCGGCGGTGCTTACAGCCTGCTGCGTAACTATGGCGACGACGCCCGCAGTGAAGTGATTGTAGACGGCGCGGATAATATTTACGTAGCCGGCTCCAGCCAATCGAGCAACTTCCCGGTAACGGCAGGTGTGTTCCAGGGTACTTATGGTGGTGGTTTGCAAGATGCGGTAGTGTTGAAGATCAATCCTGCCTGTAACGCGCTTACCTGGGGTAGCTTTTTGGGAGGCAATAAAGAAGATGCAGCTTATGTGCTGGCATTGAATATTGATAATTCATTGTACGTATCCGGCGCTACGGCTAGTGCGAACTTCCCGGGTACCAGCAGCGGTGTATATTCCGCTTACCGCGGTGGTATTTGCGATGGTTATATTTCGCACATCTCGAATAATGGTACAACCCTGATCAACGGCACTTATATCGGTTCGGATAATAACCAGGCCGACGAAGTATACGGTGTGCAGACCGACGTTGGGGGTAATGTATACGTGATGGGCACCACAGAGGGTACCTGGCCGGTGAAGCAACCTCCCGGAACAACGACTTTCTACAACGACAATTCCAAGCAATTTATCATGAAGCTGGAGGCGAACCTCGCGAACGTGGTATATTCTACCACCTTTGGTAAACAGGCTTCTTATCCAAGTATATCACCCACCGCTTTCCTGGTAGACCGTTGTCAGAACGTATACGTATCCGGTTGGGGCGGCGAATTGAACTCACAGGCCAAATACCCTAACTCCGGCACTTACGGGCTGCCTGTTACGCCGGATGCCCGTAAGGCCAGTACCGACGGTAGCGACTTTTATTTCTTCGTGATGGAGCGTGACTGTATTGGTCAGTTGTACGGCACCTTCTACGGCGGCAACCAGTTGCTGGAGCACGTGGATGGCGGTACCAGCCGCTTCGACCGCAATGGGGTCATCTATCAGTCGATTTGTTCGTCATGTGGTACAGGCAACCGTCCGCGGTTCCCGACAACGCCGGGTGCTTATGCGAGCGGGCTGCCCCCGAACTGTAACCTCGCAGCGCTTAAAATTGCCTTCAACCTCGATGGGGTGAAGGCCGGTTTCAAAACGCAGGAAAGGAAAAATAACTATTGCGTGCCCAGCACGATCACGTTCGTAGATACGACCAATTTGCCCGCAGTAAGCTGGGAATGGTCTTTTGGTGATAACTCCGCCCCTGTAACGACTAATACCGGCACTGTATCTTACACTTATAACCTGGTAGGTGATTACACTGTAAGGCTCATCAAATACGATCCGGCCAGCTGCAACGTACGCGATACCGCTTACCTGCCGGTACGCATACGCGCGGATCAGGCGCAGGTAGGTTTTACGGCGACGAGGATCATACCGCCTTGTACCAGCCTGCAATATGTGTTCGTCAATAATTCGACCGCACCGCCGGGCAAACCATTTACCAACCGTTCTTTCGTGTGGGATTTCGGTGATAACACACCAACCGTTACAGCAGATACCACCCGCCAGTTCCATCAATATGCAACGGAAGGGGTGTACAACGTAACCCTTACGCTCGTCGATACGAATTATTGTAACGCACCTGAAGTGATTACGCAACAATTGCGCGTGGCGGCTAATGTGGTGGCTCGCTTCGAAACACCGGCTGATGGTTGTGTGCCTTATACGGCAGTTTTCAACAATACTTCTTCCGGTGGCGTGACGTTTGAATGGGAATTTGGCGACGGTGGCACGTCTACCGACGTATATCCTGAGCATACTTACAATACACCAGGCACTTACACCGTGAAGATGCGCGCCTTCGACCCGAACACCTGTAACCTTGTAGACAGTACCACGTTTGATATAACAGTACACGCAATACCAGTAGCAGATTTTGATTTTCTGCCGCTGAAGCCGCAGGAGAATACACCAACAACGTTCACTAACCTCTCACAAGGGGCGAGCCTTTACTGGTGGACTTTCGGCGATGGTGATACCTCTACACTGGCAAATCCGGTGCACCAATACAACAAGACGGGCACTTACGATGTTTGTTTAGTAGCGGAGAACCAGTTCCAGTGTGCGGACACCATTTGTAAAACGGTAGATGCGATCGTGATACCTTTGTTCGATGTGCCTTCGGCATTTTCACCAAACGGCGATGGTGCCAACGACGTATTTATGGTAAGAGGCTTCGGTATCTCCAAGTTTAACCTGAAAGTGTTTAACCGTTGGGGCCAGCTGATGTTTGAAAGCAATGACCCAAGGGTAGGCTGGGATGGAAGATTTAAAGGACAAATACAACCCATGGACGCATATGCATTCACCGTCGTACTCGAGTTCAGTGATGGACAGAAGGGATCGCGAACGGGTAGTGTAACGCTCCTTCGATAACAGATTTAGTTACAGCCGATTTAAGTTGACAGGATGATCAAGCAGTTTGCAAAATATATTGGGATCGTGACGTTGTGCGTTTTCGCATGGGGGGATGCCGTTGCCCAGGACCTGCACTTTTCGCAGTTCTTTAATTCGCCCCTTACCACCAACCCCGCTAATACCGGCTTTATACCCGATGGAAACTATCGCCTGGGCGTAAACTACCGCAACCAGTGGTCGTCTATTCCGGTGCCTTACAAAACCATGTCGGCCTTCGGCGATTTCCAGTTGTTCCGCGAACAGCTGACTTACGGCTGGGTAGGCGTGGGCGGCATGTTCCTGCGCGACGTGGCGGGGGCGGGCGATCTTACATCCACCAAAGCCTATGGCTCCGTGGCATACCACCAGCTGATGGGCGAAAGCAGCCTGCTTTCCGCCGGTTTCAACGTAGGCATGGCCAACAAACGTATCGATATTACCAAACTTACGTTCGATAACCAGTGGAACGGTTACTTCTTTGATGGCCAACTGCAAAACGGCGAGCCGATCACGCAGAGCGGCATCACTTATTTCGACATGCAGGTAGGTATGAACTATGCTTATTTTCCCAGTGAACTGGTGTATATCAATGGCGGTTTTTCGGTTCATCACGTAAATAAGCCAAAAGAAACCTTCTACGCCTCCGATAACCAGATCGACAGGAGGTACATCGGGTTTTTGAATGCAAGTCTTAAACTTACAGATAACATCATCGCTAACCCGGGTGCGTATTACGCGGTACAAGCGAAATCGTCGGAACTGATGTTTGGTGGTTATGTACAGTATAACCTATCCGGCGATGGCGACAAACAATTACTGGGCGGCGCCTATTATCGCTGGAATGATGCGTTTGCCTTCCTGGTGGGGTACCAGATGAGTAATGTGCGGCTTAACTTCAGTTACGATGTAACCGCATCTTCACTGGCAATATACAATAACCGTCGCGGTGCTTACGAACTGGGACTGGTGTTTACAGGATTGTATCCTAACCGCAGCTTCAGTAACGCAAAACGTACCACGCTCTGCCCAACCTTTTAACCCGGTCTGTCCTACGTTCACTTGGAGCGAATTTGCTGCCTGCTGAGCAGGGAGAACTGCGTAATTCGGTAAAAATCTAATAATTTAGCTACTAAATCTCTTTCTTATGAAGCGAGTATTATTCGCGCTCCTGTTTTTGGCAGCTGCCAGTGCAGCTTCAGCACAGGATTCAACTTATCAGCGCCGTTCTTTCGATAAGCCGGAAGAAAAACAGAAAGGCTTCGACAGGTCACGCCTGTTTGTAGGTGGCGGCCTTGGCCTCGGCCTGGGTAACCGTACCTTCAGTGCAAACGTATCTCCCTTAGTTGGTTACCGCTTTTCCCGGTTGTTTGCAGCCGGCGCCAATATCAACTTCCAATATGGGTCCGATAGATGGGAATATGCCGAAGGCAACATCAAAAATTCTTATACCCTCGTTGGTGGTGGCGTATTTGGCCGCGTGTACCCGCTGGACATCATCTTCGTGCAGGTACAGCCGGAATACAACCACATCATGGCTAAAACGACCGACGAAACGGTGCGTCCCAAACAAGTATACAAAGACAGCTATACCGTGCCCAGCTTGCTGATGGGTGTAGGTTATGCACAACCGATCGGCGGTAACTCCGCTTTTACGATCATGGTGCAGTATGACGTGTTACAAGACGAACGCTCCCTGTATTACCAACGCCCCGTGTTTTCTGCGGGTGTGAATATCGGGTTCTAAGTCTTTCGTTATCAATATGTTGGGGCTGGCTGAAAGTAATAGTCAGCCCCTTTTTATTCGGGTGCCTGATGGAAGACCTGTCACTGTTTAAGCGATTCTCAAAGCCCTCTATTCACTTTGCTCAGCTCATTTATTGTATTTATCCGCAGGAGCCGATCCTGGTTTTAAACGACTCTCAAAGCCTTCAATTCACTTTGGTCAGCCCATTTACCATATTTACCCGCAGGAGCCGATCCTGCTTTTAAGCAATTCTTAAAACCCTCATCCGACTTTTTAGTCAGCCACTCATTGACGGCGTGCTGGTTTTATTTAATTTACGCCCCCGTCCATACCGGCGGCCCTAAGCTTATGGCTCCTGTTGTATTCCTGGCATGTATTGCCGCTTATTTTCTTGTGCTGTTGCTCGTATCCTACATCACTACGCGTAAATATGACGCGCAGTCTTACTTTACAGGCAACCGCAACTCCGTTTGGTACCTCGTCGCCATCGGGTTAATCAGCGATACGTTATCTGGCGTGTCGTTCATTTCCGTGCCTGGCAAGGTGGGCCTGGCGCAGTTTTCTTACCTGCAAACCATCCTGGGTTATATCGTCGGTTATTTCATCATTGCCGCAGTATTAGTGCCGCTCTTTTACAAGCGGGGATTAACTTCTATTTATTCTTACCTGGATGAGCGCTTCGGGCCGGTTACGCAAAAGATCGGGGCGGCGTTCTTTATCCTGTCGCGGCTCACCGGTTCGGCGGCCCGCTTATTCGTGGTGGCTGGCGTGTTGCAGCGGTTTGTGTTCAGCCATTATCACATTCCTTTCACCGTATCGGTAACGGTCATGGTGGCGCTTATGCTGGTGTATACTTATCGCGGGGGGATTAAAACCCTCGTATGGACCGATGCGCTGCAGTCCTTTTTCCTGCTGTCGTCGGTGGTGATTATTACCGTAATGGTGGCGCGCGAGTTGGATTGGACGCTTTTGTCTTTCCCCGCGAAACTAGCCGACAGCCCTTACTCACAGGTGTTTTTCTGGGATAACTGGAAGGCGCCGAACTTTTTTCCCAAAGACTTTTTCGGCGGGATGATGATTGCCGTTGCCATGACGGGGCTGGACCAGAACATGATGCAAAAAAACCTGAGCTGCCGCACGTTAGGAGATGCGAAGAAGAACATTTACACATTCAGCCTGGTGCAGGCGCTGGTGAACGGTGCTTTCGTGATGCTCGGCGGCCTGTTCTACGCATACATCAATAGCCGTGGTATCGCTTTACCGACAGACCCGGTGAGCGGCCGGTTGCTGACAGACAGCCTGTTCCCGTCCATCGCGCTGGACGGCATTGGCGGACTGGCCGCGATTGCATTCATCGTAGGACTTACTGCTGCCGCCTTTTCCAGTGCCGATGGGGTGCTTACCACGCTTACCACATCTTTCTACATAGATATCCTGGGTCGCTCTACAGAAAAGATGCTCCCTGAACAACAACGCGTGAAGAACCGCATTCACATTGGCATGGCCGCCGCCCTGCTGGCGACCATCCTGCTTTTCCAGGCGTATAATAACAGTGCATTGATCGATACGGTGCTGTTCCTGGCGGCAATTACCTACGGGCCTATGCTCGGATTGTTTGCATTCGGCATCCTGCACAGGCAAAAAATTTGGGATAACGGCTCCGTTATCATATGCCTGGTGGCGCCCGCTCTTTGTTTTATCCTCAGTAAAAATGCTCAGAATTGGCTCGCAGGCTATAAATTTGGTAACGAACTGCTGATTTTGAACGGTATGTTTACTTATATTGGGTTATGGTTGATCTCCGCGAAAAGCCATCAAACATTTACTAAATAAGATAGGTGATGAACGAAAGCATTATGAATTTAAAGGCTCGCGACTGGGCAGAAACACGTGCTCACTCCAGCTGGCAGATATTTAAAATTATGGCCGAATTTGTAGAAGGTTTTGAAGCCCTCGCTAAGATCGGTCCCTGTATTTCGATATTCGGATCTGCCCGTACCAAAGAAGGTAATCCATACTACGAAGCCGCATTACAGATCGCTGAAAGCCTGGCACAGGAAGGATTTGGTATCATTTCCGGCGGTGGCCCTGGTATTATGGAGGCCGCCAATCGCGGCGCTCAACGGGCAGGTGGTAAATCGGTAGGTTTAAATATCACACTGCCGCATGAGCAAAACCCAAACAGCCATATCGATAAAGATAAAAGCATCAACTTCGATTACTTCTTTGTGAGGAAGGTGATGTTCGCCAAATACTCGCAAGGTTTTGTGATGATGCCCGGCGGCTTCGGCACCATGGATGAATTTTTCGAAGTAGCTACCCTTATCCAGACAAAAAAAATGACCGAAACACCGATGGTGCTTGTCGGCAAAGAGTACTGGAGCGGCCTGCTGAACTGGATCGATACGGTGATGATGAAGAAAGAAAGCAACATTCACCCGGAGGACCTGAACCTGCTGAAAGTGCTGGATACGCCGGAAGAAGTGGTGGAATACTTCCGGGTTTTCTATACTACCAACAAACTGCGCCCTAACTTTTAGGGTTTTCCCTTTGGGCTTTTTGAAGTAGGTTTGCAAAAAATTAGTTGCATGGAGGTGATGCCTACAGTGGTACAGGAGTTCGCGGAAAAGTACACGACCAAAGAAGACGATTTGTTATATCGCCTTCACCGGGAAACGTATCTGAAAGTAGAACAACCGCACATGCTCAGTGGTCACCTCCAGGGCCGCTTTTTAACTATGGTAAGCCAGATGATGCAGGCTCGCCGCATCTTGGAGCTGGGTACTTACACCGGTTACTCCGCCATCTGTCTCGCGAAAGGAATGCCTGCCGATGGCCATCTGCACACTATTGATATCAACGAAGAATTGGAGGCCATGTGCCGCAAATACTTCGATGAAGCGGGGCTGGGCGATAAAATTACCCAGCATATCGGCCGCGCGCTCGACATTATTCCGCAGCTTAACGAAGTGTTCGATCTTGTTTTTATTGATGCAGATAAAGGCAACTACGGCAACTATTACGACCTGGTATGGGAAAAGGTTCGCCCCGGCGGCTTCCTGCTGGCCGATAACGTACTTTTTCACGGCGATGTCTTCGATGAACCCGCCAGCCAAAGCAACCAGGCCAAAGCCATGATACGCTTCTGCGAAAAAGTAACCGCAGACGGCCGCGCGGAACACTTATTGCTCACCTTGCGGGACGGACTCCTGCTAATACGAAAGAAAGATTAAATTCGTTGTATATAGAATTGTCCGCTCACTTACACCCGAACCATTAAATTCATGTTCATGCAGGTAAGAAAATATTTGCTGCTTCTTTGTTTTCTTATAGGCAGTGTGTCACTTACACAGGCACAAAACATTACCACGGCACAGTACATCAACACATATAGAAATGTAGCTATCGCCGAAATGCAACGTTCCGGCGTGCCTGCAGCCATCAAACTGGCGCAGGGGATTATAGAGACACAGTCGGGTAACAGCTGGCTGGTACAAAACTCCAACAACCACTTCGGTATCAAATGTAAAAACAACTGGACCGGCGCTTCCGTTAACTACGACGACGACGCCCGCCAGGAATGTTTCCGCAAATATGATAACGCCACCGCTTCCTGGAAGGACCATTCCGACTTCCTCCGCAGCAATCCCCGTTACGGTTTCCTCTTCGAATATGATCAAAAGGATTATAAATCCTGGGCTTACGGTCTTAAACAGGCCGGTTACGCCACCAGTCGCACTTATCCGCAGCAACTGATAGAAGTAATTGAACGCTACGACCTTAATCAATATACTTTACAGGGATTAGGTGAAGGTGGCGCACTCGTAAAAAATGATGGTCCGTTTATCGGCGATGACCAGCCTGTGTCGGGCAACATTGTCAATAAGGTAATTCCTAAAGCTGCGCCGGTTAATTATCCTTCGGGAGAATTTAAGATCAACGGCCGTAAAGTGATGTTCGCACCTGCAGGCACTTCGCTGGTGGTGTTAGCAAATGATAAAGACATCCGGGTGAGTAACCTGGTGCATTATAACGATTTGAAGGATGCAGTACTGCTGGAAGAAGATATGCTCATCTTCTTACAACGCAAGAATCGCACGGGTGCTAACGATTATCACATCGTAGCCGAAGGAGAAGACCTGCACAGCATTTCGCAGAAAGAAGGCATTATGCTTGAGTGGCTGCGCAAGCGTAATAAGCTGGACGAAGGGGAGGAGCCTGCTCCCGGTGAAAAATTGTTGCTCGACGGTTACGCTCCTGCTAAACCGAAACTCACGGCCAGCAGCGTAGCGATCATCAAAGAAGAAGACCAGCAGCCCAAAGACCTGAACCTAAAAAAGTTGGTAAGGGATGTGAAGGACGAGATATCCAAAGCGCGTGAAGGCAATGTGCAGGGGACGCCATCGGCCACTCCTGCTAAGTCGGGACCGGCGGCCCAGGAAACGAACAGCCTGCCACCGCAGATGGTAGAAGATCTGAAGAAGATCGATGGCGCCACCGTTAAGCGTGAAACCATGCCGGTTACGCGGCAGCCTTCGGCACCATCCAATACTAAATACCACACGGTACAGGAAAAGGAAACCATGTACGCGATCTCCAAAAAATACAATGTTACTGTAGCCCAGCTGCAACGCTGGAACAACCTGCCCGATAACAACATCAGGACCGGGCAGCAGTTGGTGGTAAGCCAGTAAATCAAACCGACAAAATCCGAATCGACATGTCTATCATTACCGTTCACGACAAACAGTTTCAGCCATATATTACAGCTGCGGACATCCAGCAGCGTATCGCCCAAATGGCGTCCGAGATCAACCGCGATCTGCAAGGCAAACGCCCGTTGTTCATCGCGATCTTGAATGGCAGTTTCATGTTTGCTGGCGATATGTTCAAACACATTACGATCGATGCGGAAATATCTTTTATCAAACTCGTTTCCTATAAAGGCACAAAGTCAACAGGCAATGTGATCACCTCCATTGGCCTGGACGAGGACCTGTACGGTCGCACGGTCGTGATCCTGGAGGACATTGTCGATACCGGCAAAACCCTCAGTATGTTCCTGCCTCAACTGGAACACCAGCAGCCAGAGCAGCTGCTCATCGCCTCCCTGCTGCACAAGCCCGACGCACAAACGCATCCCGTAAAAATCGATTACCTGGGCTTTTCGGTGCCTAACAAGTTTTTACTCGGGTACGGCCTGGATTATGATGGTTTGGGCAGGAACCTGCCGGAGATTTACCAGTTGGTGGATTAGCGGTGCGGTCTGACTAACAGCGTTGCGGTGCCCCGTTTGCGACCCGTATAAGGTGTACCGGCGAATCGCCAAAGAAGCCCTATTCCCGCCCGACGCAGTTTCGTCACGATACCGGCCTCGCGCCTGACGCAGTTTCGTCACGCTGCCCCCTCGCGCCCGACGCAGTTTCGTCACGCTACCGGCCTCGCGCCTGACACAGTTTCGTCACGCTACCCCCTCGCGCCTGACGCAGTTTCGTCACGCTGCCCCCCTCGCGCCCGACGCAGTTTCGTTACGCTGCCCCCTCGCGCCTGACGCAGTTTCGTCACGCTGCCCCCCTCGCGCCTGACGCAGTTTCGTCACGCTGCCCCCCTCGCGCCCGCCCGACAGGTTTTCGTCACGCTACCCGCCCCGCGCCCAACCAAAGGCGTTTCAACCGCGCTTAAGGCTACTCCGCTCGACCGCACTCAACCCACCGACACTAGTTACTGCATCTCGAAAGCAGTACGCCTCATAGTAATCACTTAAAAACAAGCTTTTAACAAGTTATTATTTTTTATTAACTTTATGATGGCTTCTGGCCGTCATATCGTTATTACTGATGCGAAAGCTCCTGTTCAGCCTATTTGTATTGCTGGGGAGCCTGCAGCTGGATGCGCAACAAATCAACTGGGTATCCGGCGCAGTGCAAGACAGCACTACACACAGTCCTATCGCTGATGTCGTTGTTTCCGTTATGAAAGACACCGGCAGCACAGTGAGCAACCGCTTTGGCCTTTTTCGTATAGCCGTCCGAAAAACCAACACCATCCTGCTTTTTCAGCATCCCAAGTATCTTCCTAAACAAATAAAAGTCGATCAACCGGCGCAACTGGTAATAGAACTCGCCCCTCGACCCAAGAGTGCCGATCCTATCGGGTTGGCGAAAGCGAAAGCACGTTTCGCCCGCAACTCCAATCCTAACTACGGTAATGTGGCCATGGGCGTTTCTTCCTTTTTTGATGAAACTTACGGACAGCTGTACGAGAATAAATTCATGGAGGTGAAGAAAGAGGCCAGTTCCACCTTCGCCATTGATGTGGACCGCGCGGCTTACAGCAACATGCGCCGTTTCATTCGCAACAAGGAGCGCATTCCGGCCGATGCCGTGCGGATAGAAGAACTGGTGAACTATTTCCCTTACAGCTATGCCTGCCCCGGTAACGACAGCATATTCGGCATTTACAGCAGTTATGCGGAATGCCCCTGGCAAAAGAAACACAACCTGCTGCAAATCGCCATCCGCGCGCAAAAGGGCGATATCGACAGTTTACCGCGCAGTAACCTGGTATTCCTGATCGATGTAAGCGGATCAATGGCGGATAAAAATAAGCTGCCGTTGTTACAGGCAGCCTTCCGCGTGCTCACCGCCAACCTGCGCGATAGCGATAAGGTGGCCATTGTAGCCTATGCCGGTACGCCTGGCGTTATCCTGGCCAGCACACCAGGCAGCGATAAAGGAAAAATCCTCGCCGCCATCGACAACCTGAGCGCAGGTGGTGCCACAGCAGGCGAGGCTGCTATCAAAATGGCCTATCAAATCGCGGAAGACAATTTCATCCGCGGTGGCAACAACCGTGTGATTTTGGCTACTGATGGGGACTTTAACGTGGGTCAGACGAGCGACCTGGATATGGAAGAACTGATCAGTAAGAAATCCGAAAGCGGCGTATTACTCACGTGTCTCGGCTTCGGGATGAAAAACTATAAAGACTCCAAGCTGGAAACGCTCGCAAGCAAAGGCAACGGCAACTTTGCCTATATCGACGATCTGGAGGAAGGCACTAAAGTATTTGCCCGCGAGTTCGGAGGAACACTGTTTACGGTAGCCCGCGACGTGCGTGCACAGGTATGCTTCAATCCCGCCAGGGTGAAGTCGTACCGCCTGTTAGGTTATGAAAACAAGTCCCTGAAAGATGGGGAGGAAGACACGATCAAAGTAGTGGGTGGCATCGTAGGCACGGGCCATTGTGTAGTCGCCATGTACGAAATAGAACCGATGACGCAGAATAATAATGCTGCGGACAGTTTGTTAGCACACGTGAAGTTATGTTATCGCACGCCGGAAGATACGACGGAACGCCACCTGCAACAGATCGTTTCCACGCCGCGCATGACGTTTGTAAATGCTTCGGAGGATTTTCGCTTTGCGTCATCGGTAGCGCTGTTCGGCATGCTGGTGCGTAAGTCGAAGTTTAAAGGCGATGGCGACGTGCAAATGGTACTGGATATCGGCAAAAAATCCCTCGGCAAGGACGAGGGCGAATACCGCTCGGAATTTTTAAAGCTCGTTAAAACAGTCTGGAAAAAAACGGATTGGCTTAAAGATCCGCCTGAACAATAGCCTTCGGAAAGAACCACCGCTCTATAAAACTCCCGCCGATCATCGCAATTGCGCTGGCCAACAGGCCAATCATCAGGGATGGAATACCACGCTCTACGCTTTCCGCAATAAAATAAGCCGCCGTACCTGCTATGATGGAACCGATCGCTCCCGCATTGGTGGCGCCTTTCCAGTAAAGTCCGGCAGTAAGCGGTACGAACAGCGACACTAAGCTCAATATGGAAGATGCGCCCACCAGTTCATAAATGTTACCGCTGCCGATGGCCATGATCAGTGAAAGAATAGATACCACTACTACGGACAAACGAATAATGAGCAGGAACTTTTTATCAGAGATATTTTTATAGAAAGGACGTATGATGTTTTCGCCTAACACCGTAGCCGGGGCGAGTATGGCGCCGCTGGTCGTGCTCATAATGGCCGACAGCAACGCACCAAAGAATAATATCTGTATAAATAGATTACCGTGTTGCAACACCATCGCCGGTAAGATTCCTTCCGGATCTTCGTTGAATAGTGCGGGATACAGCAAACGTGCGCACAAAATGATCAGCAACGGCAGCGACCCAATTGTAAAATACATAAGCGCACCGAGGTACGAGGAGCGTACCGCCACGCTTTCACTTTTCGCCGACATCAACCGCTGAAACACATCCTGCTGCGGAATAGAGCCTAAGCCAATAGTCATCCAGGCGGCCAGGTAATGCAGCCAGTCGTTCAGGTTACGATCTGGGAAGAAGCGAAAATAGGACGAAGGTGTTTGTGCAATAATGTTACTCATACCACCAGCCTGGTTCACCACGATAACGGTAATAATGATCAAACCGACAATGATCATGATCGTTTGAATAAAGTCAGTCACCGAAACAGACCACATGCCACCCATGTACGTGTAAGCCGTTACCAGTCCGCCGCTGGCAATCATAGCCACCGTTTCATCAATCCCCATTACTTTATTGATCACGATGCCCATCGCCACGATCTGCGCAGCGATCCAGCCGAAGTAGGAAGGTACCATCATGAATGCGGATACCAGTTCAGCCTTACGTCCGTATCGGATGCGAAAGAAATCGCAAAAGGTGAGGATGTTGAACCGGTAAAGCTTACGGGCGTAAAACAAGCCCACTAACACCAGGCACAACGAAGCGCCAAAAGGATCTTCCATGACGCCTAACAGGCCGTGTTGTGCATATTCGGCGGTGGCGCCCAGCATGGTTTCCGAACCGAACCAGGTGGCGAATATCACACAGGCGCTAATGCCTAATGGCAGGTTACGCCCGGCCACTACGAAATCGCTGGCGCTATGCACGCGTTTGGCGGCCCAGCGGCCAATCAGTACAGTTACGAGCAGGTAAACCAGCACAAAGGCGGTAAGCATCTACTTAATAATTTTATAGCACTTGCGGATAATCTTCCCTTCAAAATCGAACGGGATCGTTTGTTTCGTAATGTCCTGGATCGAAGTGGCGTTGATGTTCGGGGTATCCAATTCAAACTTGCGATAGTTGTTGCTGAAGATAATGGTGCCGCCCTTTTTCGTGGCCAGCAGCACTTTATTCAGTATGTCCACATGATCGCGCTGGATGTCTAAAAAGTCTTTCATGCGTTTGCTGTTCGAGAAAGTAGGCGGATCCAGTACCACCAGGTCGTAGGTGTTCAGCTTTAAAGTATCGAGGTATTGTAATACGTCCGCATGCTCAAACTGGTGTTTGGCGGGGTCGTACAGGTTGTTCAGTTTCATATTGTCTTCGGCCCACTGCAGGTAGGTTTTGGACAGATCAACGGAAGTGACCATCGCTGCATCGCCGGCAGCAGCATATACGGAGAAGGAACCGGTATAGCAAAAAAGGTTCAGTACTTTCTTGTCCTTCGCGTCCATACGCACCATATGACGGGCGATGCGGTGGTCGAGGAACAGGCCGCTGTCGAGGTAGTCGGAGAGATTTACTTTAAACGTGAGGCCGTCTTCCTGTACGTTAAACTCATATTTTTCCTCATCGCGTTTTTCGTACTGCGACTGGCGATTGGCTTTGCGTTTGCGCTGGCGTACATAGATCTTTTCGTCTTCCACTTCCATTACTTTGGAAATGATGCCGATGCAGGCTTCCAGCCACTGCTCGTGTTCCGCTTCCTCCATACCATGACGATGGTCGTACTCGGCTACGAACACGTGATCTTCATACACTTCAATGCTGAACAGGAACTCCGGCAGGTCGCGGTCGTACACGCGGTAGCAGGTGATGTTTTGCCGGCGCGCGGTCTTTTTCAGGTGACGGAACACCTTTACCAGGCGGTTTTCGAACATCGGCAATTTGTCGGTATACTGCATAGCTGTAAAAAAACTAAAAAAAACGGAGAAAGACGAGTTGACTGTCTTTCTCCGGTAATCTATCTGAATAAGTATATAAGCTTAGCTAAAGATGTCTCTCACTTTCTCGAAGAAGCCTTTTTCTGACTTTTCGGGATTCGGCTTAAAGTTACCTGAGTTTTGCATCTTTTCCAGCATGTTCTTCTCGTCTGAAGTAAGCGTTTGCGGCGTCCATACATTCACATGGATCAGCTGATCGCCTTTCTCATAGCTGTTTACAGACGGGAAGCCTTTGCCTTTCAGGCGGAAGATCTTGCCGCTTTGGGTGCCGGCTGGTATTTTGATTTTCGCTTTACCGTCGATCGTAGGCACTTCAACCTGCGTACCAAAGGCTGCGTCCGGGAAGGAAATGTACAGGTCGAAGGCGACGTTCAAGCCATCGCGCTGCAGTTCTGCATGCTGTTCTTCTTCTATGAGGATGAGCAGATCGCCCGGTGCACCACCACGTTCGCCCGCATTACCTTTACCGGTAAGGCTTAACTGCATACCCTCCTGTACGCCTGCCGGGATGTCGAGCGATACCATTTCCTCTCCGTACTGACGGCCTTCGCCTTTACAGGAGGTACATTTGTTGGTGATCGTCTGACCTTCGCCATTACAGTTAGGGCAGGTGGTAACGGTTTGCATCTGGCCGAGAAACGTTTGGGTTACTTTTCTCACCTGGCCGGAGCCGCCGCAGGTATTACAGGTGTGGAAGGCATTTTTATCTTTTGCGCCCAGGCCGTCGCAGGTGTTACAGGGCACATACTTCTTTACCTTAATCTTTTTGTTGGCGCCTTTCGCGATCTCCTCGTAGTTGAGGCGGATCTTCACCCGGAGGTTGGAGCCCCTGGTGCCTCTGCCGCGTCGCTGACCACCACGGCCACCGCCGCCGCCAAAGAAGCTGCCGAATATATCGTCCCCGAAAATATCACCGAAGTTGGAGAATATATCGTCCATGTTCATGCCGCCGCCGCCACCGAAGCCGCCGCGGTTGCCCATGCCTGCATGGCCGAAACGGTCGTACTGGGCCCGTTTGTCGGCATCGCTCAGCACTTCATAAGCCTCTGCGGCTTCTTTGAATTTCTCTTCCGCCTCTGTGTTGCCCGGGTTTCTGTCCGGATGGAACTGCATGGCCACCTTACGGTATGCCTTTTTGATTTCATCCTGCGAGGCGCCTTTGGCAACACCCAATACCTCGTAGTAATCTCTTTTTGCTGACATTGTTGGATACTTGTTAGCCTGCTCAATGAGCAGGCTTTTGTGATCAGTGTAATATGTTACATAGCAATCCGGTCTGAACAGTCGCAATTTCCTGTCAGATCGTCATATTTCTCTACTTTCCTACTACCACCCTGGCGTGACGGATCAATTTGTCATTCAGGTAATAACCTTTCTGCAGTTCATCCAGCACTTTTCCCTGCAAGTCGGCTGCAGGAGCGGGAATTTCGGTAATGGCCTCGTGCAGGTCGGCATTAAACTCGGTGTGCAGCGTTTCCATAGGTTTCAGGCCTTTGCCGGTAAGGGTGTTCTTCAATTTACCGAATACCAGCTGTACACCTTCCTTCACGGATGCCACGTCGGTAGCGGTATCCAGCTGTTTCTGGGCGCGTTCCATATCGTCCAGCACATCCAGCATGGCGATGATCACTTCTTTGTTGGCAGTCTGGATCAGCTCCAGGCGCTCTTTCGCATTCCTTTTTTTGAAGTTGTCGAACTCCGCTACCAGGCGTAGGTATTTGTCACGCATTTCTGCAGCCTGCTGTTCTGCCTTTTCCAGGGCACTTTCCTCCGTTAATGCATCGTTCAGGTGGCTGGTTCCGCTCACATTTTCATCAGCATTAATATCTGGTACGTTTTCCTGTATATCTTTCTCTTTGTCTGTCATAATCGGTAATAATTGTTCGCAAAGGTACGACGGACAATAATTTTGCCAAGCGTCCGGAGCCGACAAATTGACACAAGGCGCGGAGGGCCTCATTTTTCTTACCTTTGCGGCTCGAAGTACATATACATGACCAAAGTTTTTTTAAAGAAGAAGATACAAAGCCGCATTCTGACCGGCCATCCATGGATTTTCGGGAACGAAGTAGGCGAAACGTCCGGACCGGTAGAACCCGGCGATATCGTGTCTGTATTCACCCATAACGGTGTTTTTGTAGGCAAAGGTTACATCAACCCGCAAAGCCAGATCCTGGTGCGCCTGTTAACGCGTGATAAGGATGAAGAGATCAATGATGACTTTTTCCTGCACCGCCTGCAAAAGGCCTGGGAGTATCGCAAAAAGCTGGGCTACGTAGAAAACTGCCGACTGGTATTCGGTGAGGCCGACGAACTGCCGGCGCTCATCATCGATAAGTTTAACGACTACCTGGTGATCCAGACGCTCGCCCTGGGTATGGACCGCTGGAAGGATGCGATCTGCAAGGCGCTCACTCAAATATTCAACCCCAAAGGTATTTATGAGCGTAACGACGTGCCTGTTCGCGAACTGGAAGGCCTGAAGCAGCAGAAGGGCTTCCTCAGCGAGCCTTTCGATACCAACGTGATCATCAATGAAAACGGCCTCAAGTTTCATGTGGATATCGTAAACGGCCAAAAAACCGGTTACTTCCTCGATCAGCAGGACAATCGCCGGGAAATCAAACATATTGTACAGGGGGCAGACGTACTGGAAGCTTTCTGTTACACCGGCACCTTCTCCTGCCATGCAGGGTATTACGGTGCTAAAAGCGTACTGGGACTCGATATTTCCGAGAATGCGGTTGCCACTGCCCGTCGTAACGCGGAGCTCAACAACCTGCAGGACGTGTGTAAGTTTCAGGCGGTGAATGCGTTTGACGTGCTGAAGCAGTGGAGTAAAGAAGAGAAGAAGTTCGACGTGGTGATCCTCGATCCGCCGGCCTTTACCAAAAGCCGCGAGAACATCCAGAAGGCCATTACCGGTTATAAGGAGATCAACCTTCGCGGTATGAAACTGCTGAAGCCCGGGGGCTTCCTGGTAACAGCATCGTGTACCAACCTGGTGCCACCATCCCTGTTCCTCGAGATCATCGATATGGCGGCTAAGGACGCCCGTAAAAAGATCCGCCAGGTCTCTTTCCAGACGCAGGCAAAAGATCACCCGATCTTATGGAATATCGAAAATACTACCTACCTCAAATTCCTGATCATAGAAGTATCTTAACATAAGAAAGGCCGCATTTCAAATGCGGCCTTTCTTTTATCTACTATGTTGATTGTTGAAATTACTTCACTACGTTGAACTTTCCCGATTCTATCAACCCACCCGTAACCTTGTCGCGCAACTGGAAAATGTAGATGCCCGGATAGTAATTATCGAGGATTAACTCGTTCTTACTGTTCAGGTTCTTCAAATGGTCCATTTTCTTGCCAAGGAAATTGTACACAATAAGTTCATATCCCTTCTCGTTATTACCTTGAATTTGAAAATTCACCTTCGAGGTAGCAGGGTTTGGGTACAACTTAACGACCTTCTCCTTGTCCTCCGAACCGGAAGGGCCGCTTTTGGACTGTGACCAGGCCGGGACGGCCAGGGTACAGAGAGTGAGTAAAAGTATAAGGGTAAAGTTTCTCAACATAGTATTTCAAAGATAATGATTTTTTTAAATATCTATTAAGAAAGTCGAACCATAGTTCTATGTAAAAATAACAAACGGCGAGCCAATTAGATGGCTCGCCGTCGCTTTTTTTGGAAAAATTTAACAAGATATTAGTTCAGTCCTTCCAGTGTTGTCTTAACTGCCTCAAAATTAGGCACATCGCTCGCTTTCTCCAGTACTTCCGCATAACGAACCACGCCATCTTTGTCCAGCACAAACGCCGAACGTTTAGATACGCCTTTCAGGTCCAGTACAAAGTTCTCGTAAATAGAACCGTAAGCAGCAGAGGCTTCTTTGTTGAAGTCCGACAGCAGGGGGAAGTTCAGGTTCTGGTCGGTTTTGAATTTGCCCAGGGTAAAAGGAGAATCTACAGAAATGCCGAACACTTTCGCGTTCAGGTTATTGTAGGTAGATATGTTGTCTCTTACGGAGCACAGTTCGGTCGTACAAACGCTGGTAAATGCCATTGGGAAGAACAGCAGTACTACGTTCTGGCCCTGCAGCTCGCTGAGCGTTACTTTGTTTTTGTCGGTATCGTACAGTGCGAACTCGGGTGCTTTAGCGCCTATTTCCAGTTTCATGCGGTGAGTTTTAGTGGTTTAATGAATGGGCGTAAAAGTACGATATTCAGATTAAAAGCTCGGGCAGTTCGTAGCATCGAGCGTAGAATTGCGGCTGTTCAGGAAGTTTTTGAATACGAACGACAGTTCAAATCCCCCGAAGGAGCGGCTGGCACTACGCAGGGTGGAGATGTTTACATCGTAGCTCATCGCCAGTTCGTAAGCACCCATGTCTATTTTTACCACAGGCACCAAGGCATCGTTCCACCGCAGGAACAAGCCGCCATATACGCCATGGTCCGATTCCAGGCCTTCGTCATACAGGCTGTAACCCAATAGCGCGCCGCCGATGTACTCGTTGTAAGTTCCCTGGTGCATCTGGTTATACTGTGCGATCAATTTAAATTTCTCATCGAGCGGTACGGTAATACCTGCGTTAAAAGACCACTTCTGTGGCAACTCTACGCCCTTATCTCCGTAAAAAGACACCTTTGGTTTGTTGAAGTGGTACAGGGCTGCGCCGATGTAGTAGGGAATGTCCTCACCGATCAGGCTGTTGTAGCTGAGGCCCACGCCCGCGTCGAGGTAGGTGTAGCCTTGTTTGGCCAGGCGCCCTTCTTCGCCGGTAGGAGCGCTGGCTTCAAAGCGGCCGTTAGTATACTGGTTATTGAAAGTAAGATGCGAAAGATTGAACTGGCGCTGCACGAAACCGCCCATCACCCCCAGTGACAGATAACTGCTCTTATCCTCACTCAGCGATTTGTGGTAGTTCAATGCCGGTAACACCTGCACCGATTGTAACTGCGACTGGCCAGCCCGGTCGAACGACATTTGCAGGCCAGTGGTTACGTAATCGTAATACTGCCCAACAGGAAACTTCAGCTCCCCGCTCAGTGTGCCGGTCTGGTAAGGCGTGGTGATGCTGTTCCACTGGTTGCGGTATACCGCCTGCACCCGCACATCACCATTGAAAATGCCGATGAGTGCCGGGTTACGGAGGATGGGCGTTTCGTAGAACTGTGACATATGTATGTCCTGCGCGGCCGAACGCAGCATTGCCAGCTGGCACATCATCACAATCACTATGGTCCTCAAGGTTTTCATGGTCACTGGTTAATATTTAGCGTATTAAGGATATGTTGCCTTTCATCTGGAAAATATCGTTACTGTCACAAATTGCTTCTATCATGTACACGTATACGTCCTGCTGCAGCGCTTTGCCGTTCAGGATGCCGTTCCAGCCGGCATTAATATCATCGATGTTAAATCGTTCACGTTTAAATACCTCCTGTCCCCAGCGGTTAAAAATGCGCAGGTAACGGATCTGTTTCACACCCTTGCCACGGATGTAGAAGATGTCGTTTTGCCCATCGCCGTTAGGCGTAAAGCCTGTAGGGATAAACACTACGCTCTGATCACACAGCAGGCGCACGTCCAGCACATCCGTTTTCGTACAGCCGGCGTTGTTAGTCACTGTCATACTGTAAGTCATGTGCTCACGTGGTGTGGCCGTCGTAACCGGACAAGTGGCGCAGTCGATGTAAGTAGAAGGCGTCCATTCCCATTTCACCACATCGGCGCTGTACGTAGCGTTCAGGTTGATCACGCTGCCCACAGTTACAAACTGGTTGCGGCCTGCGTCGAGCGTAGGTACGGGTTTCACTTCCACCGTAACGTCTGCAATTACCGCCGGACAACTTTGATCGTTGCGCGCAGCCACGGTATAGGTTGTGTTTTGCGTAGGTGTAACGATCGGTGAGGCCGAAGTAGCCCCGTTGATCTCGCCCTGGTCGGACGTCCACGCGTAGATGCTGCCGCCTGTAGCGCGCAGTTGTACGGATGCACCCTGGCAAACGGCTGTATCGGCATTAACGGTGAGCGTTACGGCAGGTACCACGGTGATGGCTACCGTATCTGCCGCCGTGCAACCCGCGGCATTCGTAGCGACCGCAATGTATTGTGTATCCCGTAGCGGTGTAATCACCGGGTTCGCACAGTTGTTACAGCCAATGTTGTAAGCGGTGGTCCATTGCAGCGGTGCGTCTGTCACGGCCTGCAGTGTAAGGCTCGCGCCTTCGCACAACTTCGTGCCAGGCGCATAGATCTGCATGAAAGGCGTGGAGCTGATCGTCACCTGCTGCGTTACCGAATCGCGGCAATTGCGTGCATCCGTTACCACCAGCTTTACAGGGAATTGTCCGCTATTGTTATACGTGGTAGCCGCCGGTGTTTGTAAGGCCGACTGCGTACCGTTCCCTAAATTCCACGACCAGTTCGTAAATGGAATACTGGGCGATGGTATGGAGGTATTGTTGAACGTTACAGGCTTGCCTTCACAGGCCGGTGTGTTCATCGTAAAGGCCGCCACTGGCGCGATCACACTCACATGGTTTTGCTTTACGATCGTATCGCGGCAATATGCCGCATCATTGTAGGAAATGATCAGCGTATCGGTATAAGTGCCTACAGCGTTAAAGGTTTTGGTGATATCCACCGCGGTCGTGTTTAGTACTGTTCCGTCCCCAAAATGCCAGCTGTAATTTGTCACCAGCGAAGAAGGAACATGCACTACGCCGAAAGGGACACTGGTGCCTCGACAAACGGTACTTACGCCGGTATTGAAGTCGGCGATGAATACGCGCACCGTCTGGAACGTAGTGCTCACGCACCCATTACCGGCGTTGCGCACGCTAAGCCTCACCGTGTACGTTCCTTCTGCTGTGTAGAGGTGCTGTGGACTGGCGTTTGCTTCCAGTGGCGTGTTGTCTCCAAAATCCCATTCATAAGTATCGGTGGGGTCGCCGATGGAGGTATTATTGAACTGATAAAGACTTTTGTTATTGCAGCTGCGGGCATAAGTAAATCTGGCTACGGATGCGCCTATCTGCACGTTCACAGGTGCGGCATTTACATAACAGCCGTTGTTACCGGCACGCAGGTTAACGGCCAGGTTGCCTGTCTGCACAAAATTCCGCGTAATGTCTGCTTCCGTTCCCTGCCTGGTAATACCGTCGCCAAAGTCCCAGTTGTAATGAGTAGCATTGGTGGCGGATGCGAGTAACCTTACCGGTGTAGCCGCACAGGTAACCGCCGGTGTAGCAGTAAAACTTACGCCCGTAGGTGCTGTGCCGGTGCGGATATGCTGATTGAAAGTACGGGTGGCCGTACAGCCTTGTTGCGTAGTAATTGTCAGGCTTACGTTATAGGTGCCCGCCGTTGTATAGGCATGATTCACCGCAGGTGTAGCTGTGGTTTGGGAGATACCATCACCGAAGTTCCAGGCGTAGGTCGTCACCGGATCGCTGTCGATATTGGAGGAAACAGCGTTGAACTGCGCGTTAAACGGGATACATCCTTCCCTGGTATTGTTGGCAAGATCCAGTGCCGGCGTTCTGATGATGATGTAGTCGTTCTTACGCACCGTTTGCGAACAACCATTGGCGTTCGTAGTGGTCAGTACCACATCGAAGGTGTCTGCCGCATTGTATTGGTGCTGCACGGTAGGTGTATTGACCGTTACGCCGGTGCCATCGCCAAAGTCCCAGGTGCTCGAAGTGGCGCCGGGAGTGAGGTTAGTAAAAGTAACCGTATAACTGCCGCAACCGGTGCGGTCATTGGCTGCAAAGTCGGCCGCTGTTATGCCATTTACGGTAACGACTGAGCTGATGTTACTGGTCGTCGCCTGGTAGTAAGCGGTTAACGTAATAGTGTAGGTGCCGGGTGTACTATACGTAATTACCGGATCCTTTTGTTTGGAGGTGCGGCCATCGCCGAAACTCCACGTATACGAGATAGGATAACCGGTGGTGGTATTGCTGAATGTGAATGTGGCCGGCGCACAGTTACTCGCAGGGCTTGCCGTGTAGGTAAACCCGGCCTGCTGACCGGAGGCTTTTGCTCCCAGTAGCGTAAATCCTAGCAGGGAAGAAAAAACTTTACACATAACCATTAGGTTTCTCATAGGTATCCGAGGTTTTTCCAGTTCGGGATAAGGTCTTCTATAATATATGAATTATACAAATATATAATATAGCTGCCTCATAACCTCTTTTTTAATAATGTTAATTGATATTCAGTGTCTTATATTCAGAATTGATGTCTTTTAACGCAGTAATGTCACGTTCCCCTTTAATAACAGCGGCTCGTTATTGTCGCAAACGGCCTGCACATAGTACACGTACACATCGGGCACCAACAGCTGCCCGGCATGCCTGCCATCCCATCCAAAAGCAATATCGTCGATGTTGAAGTTTGCGCGCTCAAATACCAGCTCGCCCCAACGGTTAAAGATGCGGAAGGTGCGAACGGATTTCACACCGCGGCCGCGTACGTAAAACACGTCGTTCTGCCCGTCGCCGTTCGGTGAGAAGGAGTTAGGCAGGAAGGTAACGCTGTTTAAGCATTGCAGGCGGATCGCAATTTCCTCGGTGCTCGTACAGCCGTAGACGTTCGTGGCCAACACATTGTAAGTAATGTTTTCGCGTGGCGTGGCGGTCGGTTGCGGACAATCGTAACAATCGAGGTACTTCGCGGGTGACCACTTCCAGGTAATGACATCCGGACTGCTTTGTATGTTGAGCGGAACGACGGAGCCTGCCGGCACGGTGCGATCACCGCCAGTTACCAGTTTCGGCTTGGGGTTTACCGTTACGGTGGCCCAGGCAGTGTCGGTGAAACAGGCGTCCTCGCCATAACCAACCACGGCGTAACGGGTAGTTACGGTTGGGTTTACCAGCGGCGTAAGTACGTCGGTACGGTTAATGGTCGGTGACGGCAGCCACTGGTAACGGGTGGCATTGCCCGTAACGGCCAACTGCGTCACATTTCCTTCACAAATGGTCGCATCGCCGGTACGTATTTCATGCGGCTGCGTAACCGCAATGCGTACATTGTCTTCACTGAAACAACCAAACTGGTTCACGGCTACTACATGGTACAAGGTATCGGTAACCGGATCAACGATCGGTGTTTGACTGTTTACGTTGGAGATGCGGTAGTTCGTCCATGTAACCTGGCTTTCCGGTACGTTCGCGTTAAGCTGGATCGACTGGCCGCGACATACGGTAACGTTTTTCGGCGTGGCGGCCAGCGCTGGTTTCGGGTTTACGCGCAGGTTCATCACGCTGGTGTCAGAACAGGTGCCTTCCTGGTTTTTGATGATCAGTTTTATTTCGAACAGACCAGCTTCCGGGAAGTTCAGGCTCAGGCTTCTCAGGTTAGGATAATTTTTACCGCTATACTGCCAGTTCCACTCCGTATTAGGCAGGTTTTTCGCATCACTGCCGTTAAAGGTGATGGTGTCGCCAGGACAAATAGCTGTTCTCGAAGCAATATTGCCATTCGGTTTTTCATCTACCCGGATAGACGTTGTTGCACTGTCCACACAACCGATGGCGCTGGTCACTTTCAGTTTCACTTCATAAGTACCGAACTGCTCGTACCGGAACACCGCATTGGGCGTGGTGGCCACATCGTTCGTACGACCCGGCACCCCGAAGTCCCACTGGTAGCGGAAAGCCTGTCCGAGTAAATCTTTTGTAAGACCCGCACTCATGTCCGCCACACGCATTTCACCCGCGTCGCATATCACAGAAGGCGTAGCGGTAAATGATGCTTTCACCTGCTCGATCAGCACCGTGTCGGCCGGGCCCTGGGCAATTACCTGGCAACCCTGCGCATCTTCCAGTACCACGCGCGGGAAATACAATCCTTCCCGGGTGTAGCTGTGAGAACTGGCCGGAGTAGTGGTGGTTTGCACGGTACCGTCATCATAGTCCCAGATGTATTTTACTGCGTTAGCAGAGGTGGCGGAGAAGCTCACGGTCTGCGGTGCGCAACCTGTTTTATCAGTGATGGTGCGGGTTCCGCGCGGACCTTTGATCTCCACCTGCTGGCTGGTACTATCCACACAATTCCCTTCTGCATAAGCAAATAGTTTGATTGTGTAGGTGTCGGGCAGGGTGTATACGTGCGAAGCATTGGCGATCACAGAGCGGCTGCCATCCCCAAAGTCCCAGATCACGCGGTTGCTGCCGGTGCTTTCGTTGGTGAGTTGTACCAGAACGGGCGGACAATTAGCCAGGTTTGCCGGCAGGGTAAAGGCTGCCTTCGGATTCGGCACCAGGATATAGTCCGCTTCGGACTGTGTATCCGTACAACCGATCGCGTTAGTCACCGTGAGGGACACGTCGAACAAACCGGCAGTGTCGTAGCGTTTGCCCGGGTGTGCTTCGGTGGATGTGGTGCCATCGCCAAAGCTCCACAGGTAAGTGAGCGGGCCTCCCTGCGAACTGGTGCTGTTAAAGCCCATAGAAGAATTAAGACAAACCACTGATGCATTGCGGCCGATCACGGCTTTCACCCCGATTACGGATACTGCTTTAGCGATGGTGGTACTACAACCGGAAGCATCGGTCACGGTGAGTCGTACGTTATAGTTGCCCGCATTTGCAAACGCGTGCGCGATGCTGACTGGTTTGGTGGTGAAGGTGTCGGGCTTCGATCCGTCGCCATAATCGAATACCCACTGCGTAAGGGCGTTACCGTTGTTAGCGGCCGAATTGTCGCTGAAACGCTGCTCATCGCCTTTACAGTTCCTGCCGGTGTAAGTGAAATCGGCCTTTGGTCCGTTTACGGTGATAGTAAGCGGGGTGGAAGCGGTGCGGCAATTATTGCTGTCGAGTACCGTAAGTACTACGTTGTAAACGCCCGGCGTGCTGTAACGTTTGTTCCAGGTAAGATTACGCGTTTGAGTGCTGGTATTGTCGTTCCAGTTCCAGGAGAAGCTGGCGATGTTGCTGTCGTTGATGTTGCTGCGGGTAAAGGTGATCGTACCACCTGCACAGATCGTAGTCGCGTTGGCGCTGATCACCGGCTGCTCGTCGATTACGCGCACGCTGCCGGTAAAGGTGTGCTGACAGGTTCCATTGCTTACGGTGAGCGTTACGCGGTAGAATCCAGCGGCAGCGTAACGGTGCGCGGGAGACTGTTCGGTAGATGTTTGTCGGTCTCCAAAGTCCCAACTCCAGTTGCGGGTAGTAGGGGCATCGCCAAAATCAGAGTTGTCGGTGAACTGTACCAAAAACTTGTCTGTACAGCTGGTGGCCCTCGTAAACGAAGCGATAGGCGGCTGTATCGTGATGAAGTCTGTTTTGGTAAGCGATCGGATACAACCGTAGTTGTTGACGATCAGCGTTACGTCGTGCAGCCCCTCATTCCTGAACGTGTACAGTGGGTTTTCCTGCGAGCTGACCCCGTTATCTTCCGGGAATAGCCAACTCCAGCTGGTGCCCCTGGGGGTGGATTGATTGGTAAACTGTACCGGCGTAGCGGCACATGTTATTTTCGGATCTGCATCGAATTGTACTACCGGTATATTACCTGCCCTCACGGGGATGGAGCTGGAGTCTTTACAGCCACCGGCGAAGGTAATCACCACTTTCACGTTAAAGGACCCCTCGGTGGTGTAAGTATGGGCAGGAGTGGCTGCTGTCGATGTAGCGCCATCGCCAAAGTCCCATTGGTACCCCGTAACTGCACCGCCGTTCGTAATGTTGGCGCTGAGGGTCGTGTTGAAGGGTATACAGCCTTCAGGCGGTGCGGCGCTGAGTACGATCGTGGGCCGGCGCACGCGGATGTAAGCAGGTTTGGTGATAGAGTCCGCGCAGCCCTGTGCATTGGCTGCCCACAGCTTTACCGTGTAATCGCCTTCGGCATTGTAAGTATGCTCCGGATTCGCGGTGGTGCTGGTGGTGTTGTCACCGAACGTCCAGCGGTATTGTGTGCTGCCGGGTGCCAGCGCGTTGAATTGCGTCGTAAACGGCACGTTACAACCTGTAATAGGTGTAGCGGAAAAGTCCACCGCAGGTTTGGCGGCAATGGTAATTGTTTTGATCGTCGTTTGCGTACAGCCAGGCGTTCCGGATACGAGCGTTACCTGGTAGTTACCCGGTGCTGTAAAGACTTTACTGGCGTTAATGCCCGTTTGCGAGCTGCCATCCGGGAAGAACCAGGTAGCGACGGTAGGGGCGGGCGTGGTGGTATTGGTGAACTGCACCGCCGATCCCACACAGCTGTTGCTGAAGGTAAAATCGGCGACCGTACTGCGGATAACCACCAGGTTTGATTTGGTGACAACGGCTGCACAACCCTCAGAAGTCGTGGCGGTGAGTGTTACGGTATAGCTGCCCTCGCTTGTATAAGTGTGCGACGGATTTGCTAATGAACTGTTATTAGCGCTTCCAGCTGCCGCATCGCCAAAGTCCCAGTTGTAGGTAACACCGGCGGGGGCGCTGGAGGTAAAATTAACCGTCATAGGCGTGGTGCAACCGCTGGTCGGACTGGCGGTAAAGTCGGCTACCGGGGTGGATTGTACCTTAACCGGCGTAGGTAAAGTATAACCCGACGTACAGCCGAAACTGTTGGTTACAATGCTGCCTACTGTGTAGTTGCCCGGTAGTGTATACGTATGCGCAGGGTTGGCCGTTTCGCTAGTTACGCCATCTCCAAAGTCCCAAAGTACGCGGGCAATGGTGCCGGAGCCGGGAGTGGATTGGTCGGTGAAACTAACGGTGAGGGGGGTACAGCCGCTTAGGGGCGAAGTGGTGAAAACGGCCGTGGGGGCCTCGTATACGGTGATTGTTTTGGTAGCGGTTTTGACGATGTTGCCGGGGTAGGTAACGGTGAGGACTACGTTATACGTGCCTGCCACCGTGAATATCTTGGCGGGATCTTTTTCGGGAACGGCTGCGCCCAGCCCGAAGTTCCAGTTGTAACTGACTGCCCCGGGATCGGATAAATTGCTGAAGCTAACGGTTAGCGGTACACAACCTGAGAATTTATCTGCAGTAAAATCTACAGTTTGCCCTACAGTACGATGAGCGCATAGCACGATCATAGCCAGTAGTAATACTCGGTGTATATAGCGGTTCCGCAGCGTTTGCGGCTGCTGGTTTTCCATCGGTTAGGTTTCTCGAGTAGGTATATAGAATAATAATGCCAAGATAATGTTAATTGGTTGTTAAAGAACATATTATGGAAACAATTATCTGTATGCATTAACATACCGTTTTCAAACCCTGAAGCGATTTATGTGTTATTTGCCACAAGAATGGGACCCGCATGCCAGCGGAGGATGGGTCATGCAACTGAAACAATTTTTATGATGACGGATACACCTGCATTAAACAAAGAATATTGGAACCAGCGCTATAGAAACGGGGAAACAGAATGGGATATGGGCGAAGTATCGCCGCCACTGAAAGCCTACATAGATCAATGTTCCAACAAGCACCATCGTGTACTGATACCCGGTGGGGGTAACAGTTATGAAGCACGCTATTTGTGGGAAAACGGATTTAAGGATATAACGGTAGTGGATATATCGGGCGTGCTGATTACACGGCTGCGGAAGGAGTTTGAACAGACAGGCATCCGTTTCGTGGAAGGTGATTTTTTCAAACATGAAGGCGAGTATGACCTGATCATCGAACAAACGTTTTTCTGCGCCCTTGAACCGTCTATGCGCCAGGACTACGCCCGTCACATGCACGACCTGATGTGGGACGAGGGGCGTTTCGTAGGCCTCCTCTTCAATCGTGAGTTCGAGAAGGAGGGGCCGCCCTTCGGAGGTAACGTAAAGGTGTACCGCCGCCTGTTTGAGCAGTACTTCAACTTTAAAACCTTTGCTCCCTGTCATAACTCACATCCGGCAAGGAAGGGCAAAGAGCTGTTTTTCAATTTCCGTAAACAAGACGCACCCATCCTTAACAAATGGAATAAATAGCCGAAATTTGAGGGATGAATAGGTGTATTTTGATGATGGCTTTCGTGTGCCTGCGACTCTCCCTGCTGGCGCAAACCGTGGATGTAACCACGTTCGAAAAAGGAATGAAGGGAGAAGAGGTGCAACTGCTCGATGTGCGCACCGCCAAAGAATTTAATACTGGTCACCTGCAAGGTGCTTTGCAGGCCGATTTCAATAAAAAGCCCGAGTTCCAGGATCGCGTACAGTACCTGGACAAGTCCAGGCCCGTATACGTATACTGCCTGGCTGGCATCCGCAGCGCAGGAGCTGCCACCTGGCTGCGTGAGAACGGGTTTAAACAAGTGATCGAAATGGACGGCGGCATCAACGCATGGAAACAAGCCGGCAAACCACTCGACGGCGCTAATCCCGCGCCCCAGATGACGACCGCCGAATTTATCCGTGCAACCGCCAATGGCACTGTCCTCGTAGATGTAGGAGCCTCCTGGTGCCCTCCCTGCCGCAAGATGGAGCCGATCATCGCCGAACTCCAGGCTTCGAACTCTGTCAATTTCTCGCTTGTTAAAGTGGATGGCGGCAACGACACAGATGTCATGAAAAGTATCACCGCCACTACACTGCCCACCTTCATCATTTACAAAAACGGTCGCGAAACCTGGCGTAAAGCTGGCCCGGTAATGCTCGGTGAGTTGAAGGCCGCGCTGGCGCAGTAGCTGCCCCACGAACTTTCTTAGCAGCCCCGCTTGCGGGGCTTTTTTATTGGTTCTTCCTATTGGGTTAGAAAACGCACGTTCGTACGAGGGCTATCTCATCAGGTAGATGATGCGTCATGGATGCTATGCAACTACCAAGGTGCCAATGCTGACAATTTGATGCGGGATAAAACTTTAGCCCCGTTCCGCTGAACCTTTGCACGTTTAGTGCAGCGTATTTTAGTTATAGTCTAGTTCGCTTATGATGTTAGCCGCCATGGACGATGTTGTAAACCTTTATACGGATTAACAAATACGGGTGTAAACCTTAATCCGGACTATCTCACACGGGTGTAAACCTATTTTAGGACGTGACAGTCGTCTATATCGTCCGGGCATCCTTCGAGGCTCCTTCATACATCCTTCGTACATCCTTCGTACATCCTTCGTATATCCTTCGTATATCCTTCGTATATCCTTCGTATATCCTTCGTTCATCCTTCGTATATAAACCTAGGATGAACGAAGAATGAACCTAGAATTAACGAAGGATAAACCTAAGATATACGAAGGATCCTTAAAGGATGGTGCAAGGATGCAGCATGTTCCTATAGGAGAACGGGCATCGTTTTCGGCACTATTGCAGGGGGGAGGCGACGGCCGAAGCAGTCTCCGCCATTTGAAAACATAAGATGCCACCAGCCACGCCGGAGTGCGCGCTGCCGCTGAAGGGAGTGACACAACGGGGGCTTAGGAAAGGGCTGAAAGATGGCTAGAAAAGAAAAAGGCTGCCATCACCGGCAGCCTTCCCGAATCATTTGAATTTCTCCTCCGCATACCGCAGGAAATGGCGGAACTGGAGTGGTTCGCCGGTGACCTTTTCGCAAAGTTCGTTCGAGGTGTATTGGCGGCCGTACTGGTGAATGTTGCGGCGCAGCCAGTCGAGCAGGTTGGCGTACCGGCCGTTCGAGATTTCCTGGTCGAGGCCGGGAAGCTGTGTTTGAGCGGCATTGTACAATTGGGCGGCATAGAAGCTGCCCAGCGAATAAGTAGGGAAGTAGCCGAAGCTGCCGTGCGACCAGTGAATGTCCTGCAGCACGCCGCGAACGTCGTCGGGTACGTCTACGTGCAGGTATTGCTTATAATATTGGTTCCAGGTGTCGCGCAGGCCGTCGGTGCCGATGCTGCCGTCGATCAGGCCTTTTTCGATCTCGTAGCGGATCATCACATGGAAGTGATAAGTGAGTTCATCGGCCTCGGTGCGGATCAACGAAGGCTGCACGAGGTTGATGGCGCGATAGAAATCCTGCAATGGCACATTGCCCAGGTTTTCAGGGAACAGCGCTTGCAGGTCGGCGTAGTAATGTTGCCAGTAGCCCAAACTCCGGCCTACATTGTTTTCCCATAACCTGGACTGCGACTCGTGAATGCCCAGGCTGGCGGCTTCGCCGAGGGGCAGGCCGTATTCGCCGGTGGGTAATCCCTGCTCGTACAGGGCATGGCCGCCTTCGTGAATGCAGCTCCAGGTCATGTTGCCAAAGTCGTTCTCGTCGATGCGGGTGGTAACACGCACATCTTCCGGGTTGAAGCTGGTGGTGAACGGATGCTCCGAAATGTCCTGCCGGCCGGCGGCCATATCGTAACCCATATCCTTTAGCAGGCGGAGGCCGAATTGCCATTGTTTGTCTTTATCGTAATGTTTGTGCAGGAACTGTTTGTCCGGCAACGGCTGTGCGGCCACCTTCTCCAGCAGGGGAGAGAGGGAGCTGCGAACGTCGGCAAATACCGTGTCGAGCATCGTGGTGGTAGCGCCTCTTTCGTATTCGTTCAGCAGCGCGTTGTACGGGTGGCCGGTATAGCCCAGCAGCTCCGTTTCCTGGCGTTTCAGCAGGATCATCTTGTTCAGCGGCGTTTCAAAGGCCTCGTAGCTATTCAGCTTGCGGGCTTTGATCCAGGCGTGATAACAGGCGGAGGTGGTTTGCGACATCTCGGCCACGAAGGCTGCGGGGTATTTTTTGTTCTTATCGTAATCTTCGAGGGATAGGGCAATGTTTTTCTGTTTGCGCTCATCCAGGTCGGTGCGGGAGGCCAGTTCATGCAGGATGTTGCCCAGTTCCGCATTGGTGAACAGTTCGTGGGCAATGGTGCTGAGCGTGGTGATCTGTTGTCCGCGGAAGGCGGATCCTTTTTCGGGCAGGTATGTTTCCTGGTCCCAGCTTAACACGGCAATGGCGTTACGCACGTCGGCTACCTGTTCCATTTTGGTCTTATACTCGGCGTAAAGCTCGGCTGTGGCTTTTTTCACTAACATATGATCTGATTTTTTACGTAACGGTCAGAAATCCTTAATTTCAGCCCCGAAGGCATGAAGATAACAATTAAAGACATCCTGCGGGTGATAGAGGCTTACGCCCCACCCGCCTACCAGGAAAGCTACGATAACGCCGGCCTGCTCTTCGGGGATGCAAGCTGGGAAGTGACGAACGTACTGCTTACCCTCGATACCACTGAAGCGGTGATAGACGAGGCGATCGCCAATAACTGCAACCTGGTGATCGCGCATCACCCGATCGTATTCGGCGGGCTTAAAAAGATCAATGGAAAAAATTATGTGGAACGGGTGGCGATAAAAGCCATCAAACATGATATTGCCGTATATGCCGCGCATACCAACCTGGATAATGTGCACAACGGCGTAAGCGCCATGATGGCGGAACGACTGGGTTTAACAGGCAGCCGTGTATTGCAGCCAAAGAAGCAATTACTGCGTAAGCTGTACACCTTTGTACCGGTGGCCGACGCGGAAATCGTTCGTAACGGCCTGTTCATGGCCGGTGCCGGTCATATCGGCAATTACAGCGAGTGCAGTTTCGGGCAGGAGGGCACAGGCACCTTTAAGGGCGCGTCCGGTACGAATCCCTATGTGGGAGAGCCGGGCAGCCGGCACCAGGAGGCCGAGGTGAAGCTGGAAGTGATATTTCCCGCCCATCTGGAAGGGAAGGTGGTGGAAGCTTTGCTGAAGTGCCATCCTTACGAAGAGGTGGCCTACGATATTGTGGCGCTGGAGAATTACCACCCGCGGGTAGGCTCCGGGCTGACAGGCGACCTTCCGCAGGAGATGGACGAGATGGCCTTCCTGCAATTTGTGAAGGAACGTTTCGGAACGGGCTGCGTGCGGTATACGCCGTTAAGAGGCCGCCCGGTGAAGAAAGTGGCGGTATGCGGTGGTGCGGGTAGTTTCCTGTTAAAACATGCCATTGCAGCCGGTGCAGATGCATATGTATCGGCCGACTTTAAGTATCATGAGTTTTTTGATGCTGAAAATCAATTAGTTATTGCAGATATCGGACATTTTGAAAGCGAACAGTTCGCAGTCGAATTATTTTATCTTATATTGACTGAAAATTTCCGTAATTTTGCGCCTCTTAAATCAGTCATTCGAACAAACCCGGTAAATTATTTATAATACATGGCTACAGTTAAAGAATACTCTGTTGAGGAAAAATTGGTGTCTGTACTGAAGTTGCAGAAAATCGATTCCAAACTGGACGAAATCCAGATCCTGAAAGGGGAATTGCCTATCGAAGTAAAGGATTTGGAGGATGAGATCGAAGGACTTAACCACCGCCAGCACCATATCGAAGATGAGATCAGGGGCATCCAGGATTTCGTTAGCAACAAGAAAAACGCCATCAAGGACTCTGAAGCGCTCATCAAAAAATATGAGAAGCAACAGAACAACGTAAAAAACAGCCGCGAATTTGAGGCTATCAGCAAGGAGATCGAAATGCAGGCGCTGGAGATCAAATTGTCTGAAAAGCACATCAAAGACGCTACCGAAGAAATAAAAGACAAAAACCGCGTACTCGAAACTGCTAAAAAAGCAGTTTCTGATAAAGACCTGAACCTGAAACATAAAGCAGGTGAACTGGAAAAGATCATCGGTGAAACCGAGAAAGAGGAAACCGGTTTCCGCAAACTGAGCGAAGAAGCCCGCACGAAAGTGGAGCCTCGCCTGCTCGCTGCTTACGAAAAGATCCGTAACAACTACCGTAATGGTCTGGCTGTGGTTTCTATCGTACGTGATTCCTGCGGTGGATGCTTTAACGCCATTCCTCCTCAGCGCCAGGCAGAAATCCGCCAGCGTAAAAAGATCATCGTTTGCGAACATTGCGGCCGCGTACTGGTAGATAATGACCTGGACGCATCCGTGACGATCTAAGATCAATACTGGGTTATTATATAGCTGGAGAAAGGAAGGAGAGGGCAGTTACCTTTTCTTCCTTTCTCCTTTTTATTGCCCCCGAATCGTACTTTTGCGCCAAAACCGGTAACAGGGTATGTTATTTGCAGGAGATGTGCCGCCTTTATTAATCCTTCGTGACTTATGCGTGTTTTATTAGCAACGATCCTTTTGTTAAACTTATCCTTATCCCTTTCCGCCAGACAGAAGGTGTTTGATTTTAATCCCCGCTGCCAGCAGGCCTACGATGCCATCATGCAATTAAGACTGAACGTTGGACTGCAATTGCTGAATGAAGAAAAAAAAGACAACCCTGATAACCTCATTCCGTATTACCTCGATAACTACGCCGATTTCTTTCAACTGTTTTTCAACGAAGATCCCAACTTTTATTCCCAGCGGAAAAAGATGCGGGCAGAAAGATTGGAGCTGATGGCCGAAGGCCCCGGTGAATCGCCTTATTACCTGTACACACAGGCGGCCATCAAATTTCAGTGGGCATTGGTGAAAGTGAAGTTTGGCGAGCGTTGGGACGCCGTATGGGAAATACGTCGCGCCTACACGGCGTTTCGCGATAACCAGAAAAAATATCCGTCGTTCGTGCCGAATAACATGATGGTAGGTGCGCTGCAAACCGTGTTTGGTACCATACCGGAAGGCTATAAGTGGATCACGAACATACTCGGCTTACGCGGCAGTATTAAACAAGGCATGCAGAACGTGCAGCTGGCCGTGGATAGCAATTCGCCGTACGCGCAGCTGTTCCGCGAAGAATCCTACTTCTACTATTGTTACCTGAAACTTTTTATAGAAAACAAACCCGAACAGGTTTGGCAGCTGATCAACGAAAAAAAGCTGGACACCAAAAACAACTACCTGTATGCTTTGATGGTGGCACAGCTGTCGATGAACAATCAGAAGTCGCAGCAGGGGATTACCGCGCTAACAGAGCGTAACCGCAGCGCCGAATATGTAGACATTGCCTGGGAAAACTACCTGCTCGGCCAGTTAAAACTCAACCGCCTGGACGATGACGCCACCGCGTACCTCGAACGTTTCCTCGCCCGCTTCAAAGGCCGCTTCTTCGTGAAAGAAGCATTGCAGAAGTTAAGCTGGGGCTACTACATCAAAGGTAATCTCGATATGGCCAATAAGTATCGCGCACAAATTCTTACCCGTGGTGGTACGGATACCGATGCGGACAAGCAGGCGTTGAAAGAGGCGAAAGCCGGTACCTGGCCCAATCCATTGTTGCTGAGGGTGCGTTTGCTGAGTGATGGTGGTTTTTATTCCGAAGCATTAAAATTGTTGCAGGGCAAAAAAGCCGGTGACTTCTCCACTTCATCCGACCGGTTGGAGTATGCGTATCGCCTCGGCCGCATTTATGATGAAATGAATTACGATCAGAATGCGATCTCGATGTACGAGGTAACCGCGCGCCTGGGTGCAAACCGTACCGAATACTTCGCTGCGCGTTCCTGCCTGCAGCTCGGGTACATCTATGAAAAACGTGGCGACAAGGCCAATGCGCAGGTGTGGTTCCAGAAATGCCTCGATATGGAAGGGCACGACTATAAAAATTCGCTCGATCAGCGTGCTAAAGCCGGCATTCTTCGTCTTAGCGGTAATTAATATCCACAAATTTGGGCTTTGTAGATTTTTTAATTGAAATTTGATGGACTAAGAGAATGACGTTACTTCATCTATGTTGCACCGACTTATAGTTCAGAACTACGCAATTATCGAGAACCTGGAGATCGACTTCTCCGGCAACCTGAATGTGATTACCGGCGAAACCGGTGCGGGTAAATCTATCCTGCTCGGTGCGCTGTCGCTCATCCTGGGCGAAAGAGCCGATCCCGGCGTGTTGTTCGATAAAAACAACAAGTGTGTGATCGAGGGCATCTTCAAAGTAAAAAAATCGCAGGTACAACACTTCTTCGACCAGTATGAACTGGATATGGAAGATCAGCTGATCATCCGTCGCGAGATCAGTGCGGCCGGCAAATCGCGCGCTTTTGTAAACGATACGCCGGTAAACCTTTCCCAACTGAATGAATTGAGCCGCCTGCTTGTAGACCTGCACCAGCAGTTCGACACACTCGACCTTGGCCGTTCCGACTTCCAGCGCGAAGTAGTGGACGCACTGGCCGGTCAGCCCGAAGTATTGCAGCAATACGCGCAGCTGTTCTCAAAATACACCTCGCTGCAAAAGGAACTGAAAGACCTGGCAGCGCAGCGCGACAATGCGAACAAAGAATACGATTATAACAAGTTCCTGCTGGATGAACTGGAAGAAGCTGCGTTCACTGAAAACGAGCTGGAAACCCTGGACACCGAGCTGAAGGCGTTGAGCCATGCGGAGGAGATCAAAAATTCACTTTCCAAGGTTTACTACCAGCTGAAAGAGGACGAGCAGCCCGTACTACAGGTGCTGAAGCAAATGCAGTCATCCCTGCAGGCCTTGTCTGGCTTTCATAAGGAGATACCCGCCATCGCCGAACGTTTGCAGTCCAGCTACGTGGAGTTGCAGGACATAGCCGGCGAGGTAGAGCGCATCAACGACCAGCTGCAATACGACGGCAAACGTATGGAAGCGTTGAATGAGCGGCTGGCATTGGGTTACAGGCTGTTTAAAAAACATGCCGTCACATCCACCAATGAACTGATTGCTATTCACAAAGCCCTCAGCGAAAAACTGGAAAACGTGTTGAACCTCGACGAGCGTATTAACTGGCTCGAGAACGAGGGCAAACAATTACAGGCCCAGTTACAGCAAAAGGCGGAAGCCATCAGCAAACAACGTAAGGCGCAGCTGCCTGCGTTCGAACAGAAGGTGAACGCCCTGTTAGGACAGGTAGGTATGCCGAATGCCCGCCTGAAAGTAGAAATGACTGTCGTGCCCTTAAACACGTTTGGGTTAGATCATATCGAGTTCCTGTTCGATGCGAACAAAAGCAATCATTTTGCGCCGATCCGTAAGGTGGCTTCAGGTGGTGAGCTCAGCCGGTTGATGCTGTGTATCAAGTCGCTGGTGGCCCGTTCCGTAGCACTGCCCACCCTCATTTTCGATGAGATCGATACCGGTATTTCCGGCGAGGCGGCGCGACAGGTAGGGGTGATCATGAAAGAACTGGCCGGCGGTATACAGGTAATTTGTATCACCCACCAGCCGCAAATCGCCGGTAAGGCGGATGCGCATTACTTCGTTTACAAAACCGAAATGGGCGGTAAAGTGACTACCAGCGTGCGTTTGCTGGAGCAGGAGGAGCGTATTAACAAGATAGCGCAGATGCTCGGCGGCGAAAAGCCTACGGCGGCGGCATTAGAGAACGCACGGGAAATGGTGCTGAACTAGGAAAGGTGCCGGCTGTTTTGCAACGGCTAACGTATGAGAAATTTTTAGCTTTAGATATTCATTATTAACAACTATTTTTGCCAAAATTTAGAACTAAATGGCTCATAACTTATTACAAGGAAAAAAAGGTATCATCTTCGGCGCGCTGGACGCAAATTCCATTGCATGGAAAATTGCTGAGCGCTGTGTAGAACAGGGCGCGCAGATTGTGCTGACCAATGCTCCTATTGCCATGCGGATGGGTGAGATCAAGAAACTGGCTGAAGCCTGCAACGCGCCGATCATCCCGGCCGACGTGACCAGCAACGACGATATCAACAATCTCATCACCAAATCCATGGAGCATTTCGGCGGTAAGATCGATTTTATCCTTCACTCTGTAGGTATGAGCATGAACATCCGTAAAGGTCGCAACTACATGGACCTGGATTATGACTTCAACCACAAAACGAACGATATTTCTGCTACTTCCCTGCACCGTTTACTGCAAACCTGCTACAAGCTGGACGCACTGAACGAGTGGGGTTCTGTAGTGGCGCTTACTTACATCGCAGCGCAGCGTGTATTCCCTGACTATGGTGAAATGGCGGATGCTAAATCCCTGCTGGAGTCTATCGCCCGCAGCTTTGGCTACCACTATGGTAAGAAAAACAAAGTTCGCGTTAACACTATTTCACAGTCTCCAACCCGCACCACTGCTGGTAGCGGCGTAAAAGGCTTTGATGGTTTTATCTCTTACGCAGAAAAAATGAGCCCGCTGGGTAACGCTACTGCCGACCAGTGTGCAGATTATGCGGTTACCTTGTTCTCTGACCTGACCAAAATGGTAACGATGCAGAACCTGTTCCATGATGGTGGTTTCTCCTTCACCGGTGTATCCGCTGAGGTGATCGAGCAGATGGAAAAATAACATTACCGTAATACAGACTACGGGTAAAAAATAAAGCCGTTCCAGTTGGAACGGCTAATTTTTTCGGTAATGGCTACCGTTGGGGGCGGTAAACAACAAGTCGACCCTGAATTAATATTCGTCTTCGTTAAAGAAGAAGTCGTCCTGTGAGGGATAGTCGGACCAGATGTCTTCTATGCCTTCGTAAATTTCCCCTTCGTCCTCCAGTTCCTGCAAATTCTCGATCACTTCGATTGGTGCACCGGAACGGATGGCGTAGTCAATAAGTTCGTCCTTAGTAGCGGGCCATGGAGCGTCCTCCAGGTAAGATGCTAATTCGAGAGTCCAGTACATATAATAAATTTTACTTTCTCTAAATTTTCGCAAAAGTATTATTTAATTTGAAATAAACAACTTTATCTATTTTAATGGAGAAAATTGTTTTCTTTGGGTATGCTTACTGCTCGCAATCTGACCAAAAATTATTCCAACTTACAGGTGCTGAAAGGCGTTGACGTAACCGTCAATAAAGGAGAAATCGTGACTATTGTAGGCTCTTCGGGGGCGGGCAAAAGCACTTTATTACACTTACTGGGTACATTGGATACTCCTACTTCCGGTGAGGTATTCCTGCACCAGGAGAACATTACCCGCCTGAAGGGCAAAGCCCTGGCAGACTTCCGCAACCGTCACATAGGTTTTATTTTTCAGTTTCACCATTTACTTCCCGAGTTCTCGGCGATCGAGAACGTGTGCATTCCCGGGTATATAAGGGGCCATAAGAAGGCCGAAGTAAAAGAGCGGGCCATTTTCCTGCTGGAGACTTTGGGACTCAAGGATCGCCTGGATCACCGCCCTAACCAGCTTTCAGGTGGAGAGCAGCAGCGTGTGGCTGTAGCCAGGGCGTTGATCAACAACCCTGAGGTGGTGATGGCTGATGAACCTACCGGCAATCTGGACTCACATAACGCCCGCGAACTGCACCAGTTGTTTTTCAGCCTGCGCGACCAGTTCGGGCAAACATTCATCATCGTTACCCATAATGAAGAACTTGCTCCTCTAAGTGACCGGCAGCTGGTGATGAAGGATGGGAGGATCGTATAAGTAAAAAGCGGGGCAAACCACATGGTCTGCCCCGCTTCGTTATATATTGTCGGAAGTTAGCTTTTCAGGCATTCCTCCAGGCTATCCCTCCAGTACGGGATTTCCAATCCGAAAGTAGTACGGATCTTCTCTTTGTTTAACACACTGTACGCCGGCCTTGGGGCAGGAGCAGGGTATTGTTCGGAGGTAACCGGAGAGATGTTGCAGCTGGCGCCGCTGATATCGCGGATCGCTACGGCGAAGTCGAACCAGCTGGTTACGCCTTGATTGCTATAGTGATATACACCGCCGAAGTCCGTTCCCGGCGCTTCGAACACTTTTGTGAGGATGGAGAGCAGGGCAGCGGCCAGGTCGGGCGCATAAGTAGGCGTACCAGTTTGGTCTACCACTACGGTGAGCGCTGGTTTGTCCTGCATCAGCTGTTTGATCTTGTTGACGAAGTTAACGCCCTCTTTAGCATACACCCAGGAAGTGCGCACCACGATCGATTTCGGGTTCAGGTCCAGCGCGGCGGCTTCGCCTTTCAGTTTGGAGCTGCCGTATACGGTGCGTGGCCCGGTTTCGTCGGTTTCGCGGTAGGGACGGTTGTTAGCGCCATCGAATACGTAATCGGTGGAAATGTGCAGCAGCTGCGAATTGTGTTGCAGGCAGGCTTCGGAGAGGTACAGCACCGCCAGGAAGTTCTGGGCGAATGCATTGTCTTCGTCGCTTTCGGCTTTGTCAACGGCCGTGTAGGCGGCGCAGTTGATGCAGGCATCTGGCTGGTGTTCCGCAAAGTAGCGGTTAACGGCGTCCTGGTCCGCAATATCCAGCGTTTCGCGGTCTGCAAACAGGAACTCGAACCCGGCATATTGTGATGCGAGGCCCCTCAATGACTTCCCTAACTGGCCGTTAGCCCCGGTAACAAGTATCTTTTTCATGATAAACAGCGGATTATGGCTGGTAAACAAAATTATGAACGCAATTGGCCAGGGTAGGCAGCACCAGGTCTTTGTCAGATACCACGGCGTCTTTCAGGTCGAAGCCCCAGTCGATGTTAAGCGCAGGATCGTTGTAGATGATGCCGCCTTCGGAGGCTTTGTGGTAAAAGTTGTCGCATTTGTACATCACTTCAGCGGTTTCACTGAGAACAGAGTAGCCGTGCGCAAAGCCCTTCGGTACGAGCAGCTGCTTTTTATTTTCCGCACTCAGTTCGATAGCGAACGATTTGCCGTAGGTGGGCGACCCCTTGCGGATGTCTACTACCACATCGAGAATGCGGCCTTCCAGCGCGCGAACGAGTTTCGTTTGTGCGTACGGCTCCTGCTGGTAGTGCAGGCCACGTAATACACCGTAAGTGGAGCGGGCCTGGTTGTCCTGTACAAATTTGTACTCGGTGCCACACTCCGCAAAGGTGTTGGCATTATAGCTTTCGAAGAAATATCCCCTGCTGTCGGCAAACACTTTGGGTTCAAACACCAGCAGTCCGGGTAATCCTGTTTCCGTAAAAGGCATGTCTTAAGTTATCGTTTCTGATATTGTGTTTCGTAATATTGTTGATAGGAACCGCTGGTTACGTTGTTCAGCCATTCTTCATTTGCCAGGTACCAGTCTACGGTTTTCTCCAGGCCTTCTTCAAACTGTAAGGAAGGGCTCCAGCCCAGTTCCCTATTCAGTTTGGTAGCGTCGATCGCGTAACGCATATCGTGGCCGGCGCGGTCTTTTACAAAGGTGATGAGTTTTGCTGACGTGCCTTCGGGGCGGCCCAGCTTTTTATCCATCACTTTGCAGAGCAGTTCAATCAGGTCGATATTTTTCCACTCGTTAAAACCACCAATGTTGTAGGTTTCGCCGATACGGCCGTTGTGGAAGATGGTATCGATCGCGCGGGCATGATCTTCTACGAACAGCCAGTCGCGTATGTTTTCGCCTTTACCATATACAGGTACGGGCTTATTGTTTTTGATGTTGTGGATCGCCAGCGGGATCAGCTTCTCGGGGAAGTGATTAGAGCCGTAGTTGTTGGAGCAGTTCGACAATACCACCGGTAAGTGGTAAGTATGATAATATGCTTTTACAAAGTGGTCGGAGCTGGCTTTGGAGGCGGAGTACGGCGAGCGTGGATCATACGCGGTTTCCTCTGTGAAGAAGCCTTCTGCGCCGAGGGAACCGTATACTTCGTCGGTAGATACATGATAAAACAGTTTGCCTTCCATGTTATCTTTCCAGTGCTTTCGGGCGGTGTTGAGCAGTACGGCCGTACCCAAAACGTTGGTTTTAATGAAGGCCAGCGGATCGAGGATGGATCGGTCTACATGGCTTTCAGCAGCCAGGTGGATCACGCCATCGAACTGGTATTTGGTAAACAGTTCATCGATAAAGGTTTCATCCGTAATGTCTCCTTTTTCAAAAACATAATTCGGTTTATCCTTGATATCGTTCAGGTTTTCGAGATTGCCTGCATAGGTGAGGGCGTCGAGATTTACCAGCTGGTAATCAGGGTATTTATTAACGAAGAGTCTAACAACGTGGGAGCCGATAAATCCGGCTGCACCCGTAACCAGTATTTTCCTTTTCATGCGGTAAAGTTATGATATGGTACTTAAACACAAAAACAGCACTTCCTGAGGGAAGCGCTGTTTTTGCGTGGTCATTCATTTATTTGCCAAGGGCTTGTTTGAAATATTCATAAGTGATCTTCAGCCCCTCTTTACGATCTACTTTCGGTTCCCAGCCCAGTATTTCCTTTGCTTTGGTAATGTCCGGCTGACGTTGTTTTGGATCGTCTTTCGGCAGCGGATGATATACTATTTTCTGAGAAGTGCCGGTGAGTGCTATGATTTCTTCCGCGAACTGTTTCAGGGTGATTTCGGACGGGTTGCCGATGTTCACCGGGAGATGGTAGTCGCTGAGCAGCAGGCGGTAAATACCTTCTACCAGGTCGTCTACATAACAGAAAGAACGGGTTTGAGAACCATCGCCAAACACGGTGAGGTCCTGGCCGGTAAGGGCCTGGCTCATGAACGCCGGCAGTGCACGGCCGTCATCGAGTCGCATACGCGGACCATAAGTATTAAAGATGCGGATGATGCGCGTTTCCAGGCCATGGAAGTTATGGTAAGCCATGGTAATGGCTTCCTGGAAGCGTTTTGCCTCGTCGTATACGCCACGGGGGCCGATTGGGTTTACGTTACCCCAGTACTCTTCCGGTTGCGGATGTACGTTAGGGTCGCCATATACTTCTGAAGTAGAAGCGATGAGCATACGCGCTTTTTTCGCTTTCGCTAGGCCCAGCAGGTTGTGCGTACCCAATGAACCTACCTTCAACGTCTGGATAGGCATTTTCAGGTAATCGATCGGGCTGGCCGGTGAGGCGAAGTGCAGGATGTAATCCAGTTCTCCGGGCACGTGCACGAATTTGGAAACATCGTGGTGGTAATATTCGAATTCCTTCAGTTTAAAAAGGTGTTCGATGTTTTTGATGTTACCGGTAATCAGGTTGTCCATGCCAATTACATGGTATCCCTCTTTTATGAAGCGGTCGCACAGGTGCGATCCGAGGAAGCCGGCGGCGCCGGTAATCAGTATTCTTTTTTTATCGCTCATGTGCTGAGGTTTATTTGGCAGCCAGGCGGCCAACACTTTCGTAATGGAAACCGAGTTCTTTCATACGGGAAACTTCGAAGAGGTTCCTGCCGTCGAAGATCACTTTGTTTTTAAGCGTACCGCTGATCTGGTCAAAATCCGGCGTTCTGAACACGCTCCATTCGGTAGCGATAATCAGTGCATCGGCGTTATCCAGGCACTCGTACTGATGTTCGGCGTAAGTCACTTTATCACCTACTACACCTTTCACGTTATTCATCGCTTCCGGATCAAAAACGCTAACGGTAGCACCGGCTTTGGTCAGTTCGTCGATGAGGTACAAGGCTGGCGCTTCGCGGATATCGTCGGTGTTAGGCTTAAAGGCCAGTCCCCACAGCGCGAAGTGTTTACCTTTCAGGTCGTTATTAAAGTAGTTGAAGATCTTCGGCATGAGGAACAGCTTTTGTTTCTCATTCACGTCCATTACCGCGTTGAGGATGCGGAAGTCGTAGGCCACTTCTTCAGATGATTTCACCAGTGCCTGTACGTCTTTCGGGAAACAGCTGCCGCCGTAACCGATACCGGGGAACAGGAAGCGTTTGCCGATACGATCGTCGCTCCCAATGCCGCGGCGTACCATATCCACATCAGCACCCAGCTTTTCGCAAAGGATGGCGATCTCGTTCATGAAAGAGATCTTAGTGGCGAGGAAAGAGTTAGCAGCGTACTTGGTCAGTTCGGCTGATTTCTCATCCATATAAATAACCGGATTACCCTGACGTACATACGGAGCGTACAGGTCGCCCATGATTTTGCGGGCGCGTTCGGAAGAAGTACCGATCACTACGCGGTCGGGTTTCATGAAGTCTTCCACCGCTACACCTTCGCGCAGGAACTCGGGGTTAGACACGACATCAAACTCCACTTTCGCGTGTTTAGCGATAGCAGCAGTTACTTTTTCGGCAGTACCTACTGGTACGGTGCTCTTGTCCACGATCACCTTGTAATCTTTCAGGATTTTACCAAGTTTATCGGCAACTCCCAGGATGTAGGAAAGGTCGGCGGAGCCGTCTTCACCGGGAGGCGTAGGCAGTGCCAGGAAAATCACTTTGGCGTCTGCAATACCTTCTTCCAGGTCGGTGGTGAAGTGGAGGCGGCCTTCTTTCAGGTTACGCTCGAACAATTTCTCCAGTCCGGGTTCGTAAATAGTTACTTCGCCGTTGGAGAGCTTTTTTACTTTGTTTACGTCGATGTCTACACAAGTGACGTTGTTACCTGTTTCGGCAAAACAGGTTCCGGATACCAATCCTACGTAGCCGGTGCCTACTACTGTAATTTTCATGCGGGGTCTATTTTAAGAATGATTTAACTGATTCAATGATGTGCTGCAGCTGGTCCTCGTCCATCTCTGTGTGAATGGGCAGGGATATTACCTTGCCTGTAAGCGTATCTGTAACCGGTAAATCAAACTCACTACTTCCGAAAGAAGCGAACATTTTCTGGCGGTGTGCAGGTACGGGATAATATATCATGGCTGGCACGTTACGTTCCTGCAGGTATGTTTGCAGTTTGTTCCTGTCGGCGCCTTCCAGCTGAAGGGTGTATTGGTGAAATACGTGGTAGCTGTACGGAGCGCGGTAAGGTGTAACGATTTGCGGAACGTCGGCAAAAGCTTTATCGTAAGCGTCGGCGACTGCCCTGCGGGCGGTGATGTACTGGTCCAGCAGGGGCAGTTTAATTTTCAGTACGGCCGCCTGGATGGTGTCGAGGCGGGAGTTAACACCCACTACGTCGTGGTAGTAACGGGCACTCTGACCGTGGTTGGCTACCATCCTGATTTGTGCAGCCAGGGCGTCGTCGTTGGTAAAGATCGCGCCGCCGTCGCCATAGCAACCCAGGTTTTTGGATGGGAAGAAGGAGGTGCAGCCAATATGGCCGATACCGCCCGCTTTCTTCTTAGTGCCATCCTTATAGGTATAGTCGGCACCAATGGCCTGGGCATTATCTTCAATAACAGGTATGTTATGTTTCGCGGCCACTTCCATAATGGCTTCCATATCAGCTACATGGCCGTACAGGTGCACCGGAACGATGGCTTTGGTTTTAGGTGTGATGGCCGCTTCCAACTTCGTGGCGTCCAGGCAGTAAGTCTTAGGATCAACGTCCACGAACACTGGTTTCAGGTTCAGGAGGGCGATTACTTCAGCAGTGGCGATAAAAGTAAAGGAAGCGGTAATTACCTCGTCGCCCGGTTGCAGGCCCAGGGCCATCATGGCTATCTGGAGCGCATCGGTGCCGTTGGCGCAGGGGATGACGTGTTTTACATCCAGGTATTTCTGCAGGTCCTGCGAAAATTGTTGAACGGGTCCACCATTGATATATGCGGAACTTTCCAGTACTTCTGTGATCGCAACATCTACTTCTGACTTTATTTTCGCATACTGGCGTTTGAGATCCACCATCTGAATAGGAACCATCTGGATATATATTTTTATTTTTTAAGCTCGCAAATTTACAAAAATTGAGATAGGCAGGCGATTATCTTTGTGAGATATTCAATTTATCCTATAAAGTGACAATTTCGTGGGATTATCGGTAATTATTTATAATATGGGAATCGGGTTGTACCGGTTGGGGGTAGGCATCGCTTCCCTGGCAGGTAATCCGAAAGCGAAGAAGTGGATTGCGGGGCGAAAGCCCGTTTGGGACGAGTTGGCTACGCTGAACGGAGCGACAGGCGTAGTATGGGTACATGCCGCCTCCCTGGGCGAGTTTGAGCAGGGCAGGCCCGTGCTGGAGGCCGTGAGGGCACAATACCCTGACAAAAAGATCGTACTCACTTTCTTTTCCCCTTCGGGATACGAGGTGCGCAAAAACTATCCGGGGGCAGACGTAGTTTGTTATTTACCACTAGATACCGCAGCCAATGCCCGTCGTTTCGTCGCGACCTTGCAGCCAGCAGCTGCCATCTTCATAAAATATGAGTTTTGGTACCATTACCTGGCCGAGCTTTCGCGAAGCAAGGTGCCAACGATACTCATTTCCGGTATTTTCAGGCCTAACCAATTGTTTTTCAAGCCGCAGGGGAGCATGTTCCGTCGCTTATTGCAGGGGATGGACCACCTGTTTGTGCAGAACCAGGAATCGGTAGAGTTGCTTAAAAGCATTGAAATACAAAATGTTACGCTCTCCGGCGATACCCGCTTTGACCGGGTTTGGCACCTACAGCAACATCCGACAGACTTGCCGGTTATCGCCCGGTTTTGCGGTGAGAACAGGAATGTGTTGGTGGCAGGCAGTACCTGGGAGGCTGACGAATCCATGCTAGCAGAATGGTGGTTAACACAAAACGGCAACGGTCGGCAGCTGATCATCGCGCCGCATGAGATTACGGAGGGGCATATCAGTAAAATTTTGCAACAATTCCCCGGGGCGGTTAAGTATTCGGAGTTTGCGGCGCATCCACAGCCGGCAGAGGTATTGATCATAAATAATGTGGGCATGCTGTCGGCGATGTATCGTTACGGGAATATTGCTTACGTAGGCGGCGGCCTGGGCAAAGGGGGCATTCATAATCTCCTGGAGCCGGCGGCTTACAGCAAACCGGTGATCATCGGGCCGAATTATGAGAAATACTATGAGGCGGTGCAGCTTGTGGAGTTAGGTGGGGCTATTCCGGTGGCGGATCAGGCCTCTTTTGCCGCGACAGTCGCCTTGTTGGACGAGCCAACCGTTTACGCCGAAAAGGCTGCCATTGCCGGTCGCTTCATCCGCGATAACCAGGGGGCTACGGGAAAGATCATGACTTACCTGGATAAGAAGGGATGGTTGTATACCCTCATAAACAAGACAAAGGGCAACTGGAAAAGTCGTGACTTACCAGGATGAACAGGGATAGTTATAAAAGAGAGGGCCATGTATACATGGCCCTCTGGTATTATTTATCAGGAAAAACGTTTCTTCACTAAGGTGCAGAACTGCTGTACCAAAGGATTATCGTCCAGCCAGCCCTCCTTTATTTTAAGTTCGCGCTCAATCCAGTTATTAGCTTCCTGCAGCGAGGTGCACTCATTAATCGTTTTGATGGAACGCTCGTACATGTTCTTCTCGCCCCGGAATAGTTCCTCAATAAAACGGAAGCGGTCGTTAATGCCGATGGCCGTCCGGAGGTCCTGGATGCCCATCTCGCCCAGTCGCTGGCCAACTTCCACATTACTCTGGCGCAACTGATCATTCAAAGAAGCCCCGTTCCTGGTTTTATGTACCAGTTCGTTGATATCTTTGCGGAGACTGGCTGCCGGTTCGTGGTAGCTATTGTGCTGCGGCTTTTCGGGCATGTCGAACAACGTAGGCCGTTTGGGCTCCTCGGGTTGACGGGCCCTGGCGGGTATACGATCCGGGTGATAGCCGTTTTCGCGACGGTCCTGAAATGCCGGTACTTCTTCCACAGGCGGAGGAGGTGTTGGCTGAATCATCTGCGGCGTAGCCGGAATGTAAGGTTCATGTGCTGGTGGCGGAGCGGGGGCCGGAGCAGGTTTTTCTGCTGCAACGGTTTGTACCGCGGGGGCGGGAGCAGGTTTTTCTTCGGCGGCAACAGTTGCTACCACGGCAGGTTGAACGGGAAGTATCACCGCAACGTGTCCGTGTGCGCCGGAGGTTAAATCACGCTCTCTTTGCAAAATATTACGTTGGTGTAATATTTCGGCCTGCAGCAACTGAGAGTAGTAGGATATAGTTTGCAGGTTTGCCTGTGCATTTTTTAACTCCTGTAACTTATCAATTAAGGCATTAATTTTTTCCATGCGTTAATTGTTTAACGTGCTGATGGGTAAAATTATTTTATTTGCATAAAGTTAGCCAATTTCTAATTATCTGATGATCAAAATACTATCATATGTTTATTGAGCCGGTGATGGCAGGTAGAAAAAGCGGTTGGATCGAAGTGATTTGCGGCTCCATGTTCTCGGGCAAAACCGAAGAGCTGATACGCCGTTTAAAGCGGGCGAGGATTGCCAACCTGGGGGTTGAAATATTTAAACCGGGAATAGATATACGGTATGACGAAGCGAACATTGTGTCGCACGATACGAACAAAATTCTCTCCACACCTGTAGACAGTTCGCAACAGATTTTGCTGCTGGGTCAGGGCGTAGACGTGGTAGGAATCGACGAGGCGCAGTTTTTTGATGCGGGACTGCCGGAGGTGTGCGAACAACTGGCGCTGAAAGGCATCCGCGTCATCGTAGCGGGATTGGATATGGATTTCCAATGTAAACCCTTTGGCCCGATACCCGACTTACTGGCGAAAGCGGATTATATCACGAAACTGCACGCCATCTGTGTAAAATGTGGCAACATCGCTAATTATTCTTACCGCAAAACGGCCGATAAAGGAAAGGTAGTATTAGGAGAAAAAGATGTGTACGAGCCCCGTTGCAGGTCATGTTATAACCTGGCCGACTGATCTTCGGCCAGTTCGGCTTCTGCATCAACAGCCTGTACTTCGGACATCGGTACAGGTTGTTCTTTGAATGTAAAACGCTTCTGCGTAATATAACTGAACGACACCACGAAGATGGTGGTCAGGATTTTAGAAACGGTGGGGTAGAATCCGCAGTACTTCACGAAAATGGTAAGGAAAGCCCAGTTCATACCGATACAAACTGCGACCAGCAGGAAGTAACGGATCAGCTGTACCCTGCCGCGCAGGTTGGATTCCGTAAACGTAATATATTTAGATAACAGGAAGCCTGTAGGGAAAGTCACCGCAAAAGCCATCAGGAAAGCCACGATCGCGCCCTGTATAGCGAAGGGGCCGGCGTAAATTACCTCCTGCTCCAGCAAAATGTAATGCCAGCTGATATAATATAAAACGATATCCAACAATGTATTACCGCCTCCACAGGCCACGTATTTGAAGGTCTGGAAGGGGAGTTTCTTCGCAAATGGCTTATGGAAGAATTGGAGGATATTTAGAATCAGCTGTTGCATAGTTATCCGGGTGCAAATTTAGCTGCTTTTTCGCACGGTTGCCCCTGATCGATAATTTTTTTAATCCTTTTTTAACGCAAACTCCTGCGCAGCTTCCAGTTAGAAGGCTGGGGGATAGGTTGTTGTACGGCGGCGCTCTTCTGCCATAACTGTACGGCCAGCACCGCAGCGGCTTTAGCGGCTTCGGTGTTTTCTGCCCGCAGTGACTGCGGCGTAAAATAAGTGCCGATGAAGTTAGTATCGAACTGCCCGTTAATGAAAGCCGGTTGTTGCAGCGCCCATTTGCCGAAAGGCAGCGTGGTACGGATGCCTTTCACCCGGTATTCGTTGATGGCACGGATCAGGCGCTCGCGGGCTTCCTCGCGGGTTTGGCCCCAGGCGATGAGTTTGGAGATCATCGGATCATAATAGATAGGAATGTCCATCCCCTGCTCGTAACCATCGTCTACGCGTACGTTGTTGCCCTGCGGACGAATGTACGTTTCGAGCCTGCCGGTATCGGGCAGGAAGTTGTTGGCAGGATCTTCCGCACAAATCCTCAGCTCGATGGCGTGACCGTTAATGGTCAGGTCTGCCTGTGTAAAGCTGAGCTTTTCGCCACGGGCGATATGAATTTGTTCTTTTACCAGGTCGAGGCCAGTGATCATTTCGGTTACCGGATGCTCTACCTGCAGGCGGGTATTCATTTCGAGGAAGTAAAAATTCAGCTGCTCGTCCACCAAAAACTCCACGGTACCAGCGCCATAGTAATCGCAGGCACGGGCCACATCGACCGCACACTTGCCCATGGCTTCGCGGATGGCGGGGGTAAGACAGCTGGATGGTGCTTCTTCGATGAGCTTCTGGTGCCGGCGCTGAATACTACACTCGCGTTCGAACAAGTATACATAGTTGCCGTGTTTATCGCCCAGCAACTGTATTTCAATATGGCGCGGGGAGCCAACATATTTCTCAATAAAAACCGAGTCGTCGCCAAAGGCATTTTTTGCTTCGCTCTTCGCCAGGCCGATCTGTTCTTCCAGTTCCGATTCCTGGTTTACCACGCGCATTCCTTTACCGCCGCCGCCTGCGGAGGCTTTGATGAGGATAGGGAAGCCGGTACGTTTTACTACTTCGCGCGCCTCTGCCAGGTCGCGGAGAGGAGTTTCGGTACCTGGCACCATTGGTACGCCGAACTGCTGGGCGGCCTGTTTGGCGGCCAGTTTACTGCCCATCGTCTCAATAGAGGAAGGAGAGGGGCCGATAAAAGTGAGCCCTGCGTCCTGCACCAGTTGGGAAAAAGCTGCATTTTCACTTAAGAAACCGTAGCCTGGGTGAATGCCGTCTGCACCGGTTTGTTTGGCTGCTGCAATGATCTTGTCTGCCACCAGGTACGATTGGTTAGAGGGTGCCGGACCGATACATACTGCTTCGTCTGCATATTGCACAAAAGGCATTTCGCGGTCTGCTTCGGAGTAAACGGCTACCGTGGCAATTCCCATTTCTTTGGCCGAGCGCATGATCCTGAGGGCGATTTCGCCTCTGTTGGCGACAAGTATTTTCTTCATTGCTTAATAGTAAAGGGATAAAGATAAGGTATTTGCCATTTAGCTTTACCTTTGCACGCGTGAAAACATATATCTCACAAATCATTACCCTGGTTAAGAAGGACCTGGTGCTCGAATGGCGCCAGAAGCATGCATTTTTCGGTATCGTACTCTATATATTTGCCACCGTTTTCGTGATCAATCTGATGATCATGAAGCCGGAAGATAAAATCTGGAACGCCCTGTTCTGGATAGTGCAGTTGTTCGTGTGTGTGAATGCGGTAGCCAAAAGCTTTTTGCAGGAGAGTCGTGGCCGGCTTTTATATTTCTATTCGCTGGTACATCCCCGCCAGTTCATCATTGCGAAACTGATCTATAATGCCATACTCATGTTATTCATGAGTATTATGTCGCTCGTGTGTTGTATGATGTTGCTGGGCAATCCCATCGTTTCTCCGTACTACTTTGTGGGCGTGGTATTACTCGGCGGACTCAGTCTTTCGTTGATTTTCACCATGTTGGCGGCTATTGCTGCCCAGGCCAGTCAGAATGCCGCGCTGATGGCCATTATGGGTTTTCCGCTCATTATGCCGTTCCTGATGTTGCTCGGCAGCATTTCCCGTTCGGCCTTCGAACCGGTGCTGCAACCAGGTTTGCCGATGATGTTCATGCTTTTGGCCGGATTGGATGTACTGGTGGTGGCGCTCGCATTAATCCTTTTTCCGTATCTCTGGAAGGAGTAAAAAGTGTTAAAGTATTACTAATTAACCCCTTTCATTTTATCTTTTTCAATAAACTTATCGTTTGGCTGCATGTTTAATTAACATTCTCCATCCCTTTTGCATGATTGCGAAAATCGCCGAAAGTCTTTGCGGTTACCTATAAAACGTGTAGGTTTGCCCCCACATTTAGCATCGGAATAATGGCAAAACATTGGTGGAAAATTTTAAGCGTTATCATCATTCTTTACACGATCATCGTAGGATTGAGTGTAAAGATCCCGATCATCGCGAATAACGAGGAAACATCGCGTAACCTGTTTTATCATGTACCCATGTGGATTGCCATGTATACACAGTTCACGATCTCGTTGGTGGCTTCCATTATGTACCTGGCCAGCAATGATCTTAGGAAAGATATCTGGGCATCGAGTGCAGGCAGTGTAGGCGTATTATTTGGGTTGATGGGATTTGCCACTGGTTCACTGTGGGCGACTTATACCTGGGGCGGTACCATTACCGATGATCCGAAACAGATCAGCACCGCACTGGCCTTACTGATTTACCTGGCCTACCTCGTATTACGCTCCTCCTTTCATGATATTGACAAACGGGCACGCGTATCGGCGATCTTCAACGTATTTGCTTTCGCGCTGTTGATACCGCTGACTTATATTATTCCGAGAATGGTGGACTCATTGCATCCGGGCAGCACCAGCAGTCCTGGTTTTAAAGCTGCAGATACCGAAGGCACCATGATGCGTATATTTTATCCTGCCATGATCGGATGGGCGTTGTTCAGCGTGTGGCTGGCCACACTCCGCGTTAGATTCAGAAAACTCGCGCTTAAAAAGATTATACATGCGTAATAGAACATTCTCCTTTTTTATCCTGACAATATTTTCCCTGCTGATGAGTACCGTAGCTTTCGCTCAACAGCAAAACACAGAAACCGGCGCATTCAATGAAATGATGCGTTCCAATGGCAAGATCAATGTAGTGATCGGCGTGTTGGTAATCATTTTCATTGGAATTTTGTTATACCTGGTAAGACTCGAGCGCAAGCTCAACAAACTGGAACAGGAAAAATAACCATCGAGATAACCAAAACAATACCTTAAACAATTTTTTATGGCAACAGCTACAGCACCCGTGCAGGAAGCTCACTACAGCTTTTTTAAGAGCGTAGAAGAAAGTTTCGACAAGGCTGCCAAGTTCACCAAATGGGAAAAGGGCATCCTGGAGCAGATTAAGGCGTGCAATGCGGTATACCGCATGAAATTCCCCGTTAGGATGGAAGGCAACCGGATTGAAGTAATCGAAGCCTACCGCGTACAACACTCTCACCACAAACTGCCTTGTAAAGGTGGTATCCGCTTCAGCGATGAAGTAAACCAGGACGAAGTAATGGCCCTGGCAGCTTTGATGACTTACAAATGTGCCATCGTGAACGTTCCGTTCGGCGGCGCTAAAGGAGGCATCAAAATCAATCCCCGTCACTACACCCCGTTCCAGCTGGAAAGCATCACCCGCCGTTATACTGCGGAACTGGTAAAGAAAAACTTTATCGGCCCCGGCGTTGACGTACCTGCCCCTGACTACGGTACAGGCGAAAGGGAAATGAGCTGGATACTGGACACTTACACGAGCCTTCGCCCCGGCGAAATTGACGGTGCTGGTTGCGTTACCGGTAAACCTGTTGCACTCGGCGGCGTTCGTGGCCGTAAAGAAGCCACCGGCCTCGGTGTATTCTACGGTCTGCGCGAGCTGTGCAACGTAAAAGAAGACATGGAGAAGTTAGGTCTGACCCCAGGCCTGGAAGGTAAAAAAGTAATCGTACAGGGTATGGGTAACGTAGGTTACCATGCTGCGAAATACTTCCACGAAGCAGGCGCAAAAGTTGTTTGCCTGATCGAGTGGGACGGTGCTATCTACAACGAGCAGGGGCTTAATCCTGACGAGGTGCTGAAACACCGCAACGACACCGGTTCTATCGTTAACTTCCCGGGTGCACAAAACCTGGCGAAAAATACCGATGGCCTGGAGCAGGATTGCGACATCCTCATCCCCGCTGCGCTGGAAAACGTGATCCACGGTGGCAACGCCGACCGCATCAAGGCAAAAATCATCGGTGAAGCCGCTAATGGCCCGCTGACGCCTGAAGCCGACGAAATCCTGAACGCAAAAGGAGTGATCGTTGTTCCGGACATGTTCCTGAACGCCGGTGGTGTAACCGTATCTTACTTCGAATGGTTGAAAAACCTGAGCCACGTTCGTTACGGCCGCCTGGGCAAACGCTTCGACGAAAATATGAACATCCACATCCTGAGCGTTATTGAAGAGATGACCGGCAGGAAAGTGAACGAGCAGGAACGTAAGTTCATCGCTCACGGTGCCGATGAGGTAGACCTGGTATATTCCGGCCTGGAAGAGACTATGATCGCTGCATTGCACGAAGTTCGCGACGTGATGAATCAAAATAAAGACATCAAAGATATGCGGACCGCCGCGTATGTATGCGCCATCAACAAAGTAGGCGTTGCGTACGAGTCACTGGGTATCTTCCCTTGATATTTACTGTATATCGTTTACAGGGGCCGGCCATTGTGCCGGCCTTTTTTATGATGATGCAAACCTGCTCTCGGCTTGCCCAGTGCCATTCCATGTTCTATCGCTGGCTCTACCCAGAACGTTCGCTCTTCGTCTTACGTGTTCTACTTGCCCGTTCACTGGATCGTTAGCCCTTCGATTTCCCGATGCCATTCCATATTTATTGCTCTTCACGCGGAAATTAGCCATCCGCCTCAAGGCCACCGGCGTTTCATATCCTTGCCCCACCTGGAAACTTCAGTTCTTCGTCTCTCAATATTCATCGCCGCAGCTAAGCGCTTGTGACTCAATACCATCCTCTGCAATAACATAATATTAACGGCTTCCATTATGTTAATAAAATTATCATATGAAGACTAAGTGTTATTTTTGACGACATTTTATCCCGAATCACTGTGAAATCTATCCCGACCCTTTTTTCTCCGTTTGGCAGATGGTGTTGTTTGGTTATACTGGCTTTATGTTCGACGGTCGCCGCATCTGCCCAGGTGACGGCCGCATTCACCACCGATGGCCCTGCCAGTGGGTGTTCGCCTTTAATCGTGAAGTTTAAGAACCAGTCCACCGGCGCCACGTCCTACACCTGGGACCTCGGTAACGGGGCTACCTCCACAGAGCTCAATCCGAGCGCCAGTTACACGACGCCAGGCACTTATACCATCAAACTCACCGCGAAAGGTGCTGCCGGTACTGACGATGAAGTGAAAACAGCCTATGTTACGGTTTATAAAAATCCGGTAGCCGACTTCACCCTCGACAATAATAAAGGGTGTTTGCCGGTAGCGGTAAAATTTGCTACTGACAAATCCTCAGCGGGCGACGGCAGCATCAGCAGCTATGCCTGGGATTTTGGGGACGGCGCACCCGGCATCGGGGCATCTCCCGCTCATACCTATACTTTTGCGCAGACCTATACGGTGAGCCTCACCGTTAAGAATAACCACGGTTGTTCCAACACGAAAACAGTGCCTAACGCACTTACGGTATCGCCTAAACTAGTGGCCGATTTCAGTGTTCCCAATACGTATTTGTGTGCCGCACCAGCCACTGTGCCGCTCACCAACTTATCCACCATCGGTGCCGATGTAGTGTATGCTTGGGATTTCGGAGACGGCACAACGGGCGATCAGGCGCAACCGGCCAATCACGTGTACCAAACTAAGGGCACTTATGCCGTGAAGCTGGATGTGAGTAACTCCATCGGTTGTAAGGCCTCTAAAACGTCGGCGACACCTATCAACGTTGCTAATTTTAGTGCAGACTTCACCCTGCCGGCCAACATTTGTCAGAACGCTATATTGTCCGCCACCGCAACTACCGACCCAACGCCATCGTCGTTTGTGTGGTATGTAGATAATTATCAGGTGGGGTATGCTTCGAATTTGTATACGACCATGTACAGCGTAGGCAAACACACCGTAACGCTCAGCGCTATGTTCGGCACCTGCGAAGCTAAAGTGACAAAAGAGATTGACGTGAAGCCCATACCTGCGGCGGCTTTTGATATAGAGGATAAGCCTTACTGCACGCTGCCGATCGACGTGAAGTTCACGGATAAAACGCCGGGCGCTACCAAATGGTCGTGGACGTCCGGGACGGGTTTAACATCTACAGAAGCCAGTCCGTCTTTCACATATAAAAGCGAAGGTTTCTTTTATCCATCTCTCACGGTTACGAACGCCGACGGATGCTCTACTACAGTGGGCCGCTACATCAATATATCAGAACCAGAAGTGTTTATTTACTATAACACCAATGACTTTGGTTATTGCGAAGGTGCGGAGGTATCGTTTTATACTTATGGAGATGAGTTGGTAAGTTATGAATGGAACTTTGGGGACGGCTCGCCGGTGTCTACAGATGCGCGGCCTAACCACGTGTATCCCACAGCGGGCAGTTATCCCGTATCGCTGAAATACAAAACAAAAGACGGTTGTGAAGGTACGGTGGTGATACCTAATAACATCAACATTTATAAGAAGCCAAAACCAGATTTTACCGCGCCCACATCTGTTTGCGGTTACAATGCAGCGCAGTTCAATGACCTTACGCCATTGCCGCATACCAGTCGTACCTGGGCCTGGGGCGATGGGTTTATTACCTTAAATGACCGCAATCCCCTGCATGCTTTTGAGGACGGGCCGGCTGATTTTTATGTAACGCTAACGGTATACAACGAAACCTGTTTTAATACGGTGACGAAAAAGATTACCGTAACGGCGCCGTATCCGAAGTTCGTTGTTCATCCGGTTGACTGTAGTGACAGGCTGCGTGTAAACATCACCGATAACTCCGTAGGGTCTACCACCACCACCTGGGATTTTGGAGATGGGAAAACGGAAGTATACGCAGGTGTTGCGCCCAGGCAAATCACGCATCTGTATGATAAAAGCGGTTTATACACCGTTAGAATCACCGTTACCGACGGCACCTGCACCAGCTCGCGCGAACAAAATGTGAGAGTGATCGATGTAAGTCCGATCACGATCGCGTCAGAAAAAAGTACGCTTTGCCGTAACGAAACGGTGTTGGTAAAAACGACGGTGAACGATAATACAATTCACTCCTATTACGACTGGTTTTACAACGGTATGTACGCCAACTGGTCCGCCAGCTCGACTACGAATACGTATAGCAATCTCACGCCGGGTAAAGCCTCCTTTAAAGTGCAGTCTTATAACCCATTAGGCTGCCTGGACGTGTCGAACGAAGTAACGGTAGACGTAACCGGCCCCACTGCGAAATTCAATTTCCCATCGACCACCGTTTGTCACGGCACGCCGATGTACTTTACCGATGCGTCGGACACGCAGTTCAGCGCACCGCTCAAAACCTGGACGTTTAACTATGGTGACGGTTCGAAAGAAGAAACTTATACCACGAACGGGCCCTTCAGCCATGCCTACGATCGCGCAGCTTATTATACGGTAGGCTTAAAGGTAACGGACGAAAAAGGTTGTTATCATTCCTATTACGAATCGCGCCAGGTAACGATCGTGGGACCGAATGCGGATTTCACGGCGCCGACGTTGATTGGTCCTGGTATCGACTTCAATATTTATAACAATACCGAAACCTGGTTAAGCACCGGCCCGCAAACCTACAAGTGGGATTTTGGCGACGGTACTACGTCTGCCCTCATGTACCCGGGCACGAAAAAGTATGCCACCAAAGGAACGTACACGATCATTCTTACTGTGAAGGATGCATTGGGTTGTACCGATACGATCAAAAAAGTGATCAAAGTATCGGATGTAAGCGCTGATTTTTCTTATACGTTGGATAAGCCAGATGCCTGTCCGCCAGTAACGGTGCAGTTCACCAACAAATCCGTGAACGCCAAAACGATCCTTTGGGATTTTGGAGATGGCAGCAGTTCGAGGATCCTGAATCCATCGCATACTTACACTTATGCCGGTGTATATAAAGTAAAGCTGTCGGTAGTCGGAGAGGCTGATAATACGGATGAAAAGATAGAGATCATCGAGTTCAAAGGTCCAAAGGGAACGATCAGTGCCTCCGCGAATGGTGGTTGTTTAACAAAAGAAATCACCTTTAAGGTAGAAGCCGATAACGTAACCAGTTACTCGTGGGACTTTACAGACGGCCAGGTAATTGAGGCGAAAGACAAAACGATTTCGCATACCTTCAAAAACGCTGGCATTTATAATCCACGCCTGATCATGGGAGATGGATCTGCCTGTAAAGGAGTAGCCTTCCTCGACGAGCCGATCGTGATCGATAAACTTGACCTGAAGCTGAAAACCATGCCGCTCGTCGTTTGTGACAGTGGTTTGTTTAATCTCGAAGTGGCTTACAACAGCTTCTCCATCGACGACCGCAACGAACCAGGCGTATACACCTGGACGGTAGGCGACGGTTTCACTATGAGTGATGAAGACACGAAAACGCCCAGCGTGTATGCTAATAAACTGGGTAACCCGGAAATCAAGCTGCACGTACTCACCCAATACGGCTGCGAACAAACGGTTTCCCAGGTACTGAAGGTGGCTGAAAAGCCGATCATTGGTATTACCGGTCCGCTGGAAGCCTGCGCTAAATCGGAAGTATTATTCGATTATGACCTGGTGAAGGGAGATGCGGCTACCACGAAATGGAAGTGGGATTTCGATGGCAGCGGCAGCAGTACATTGGCTACGCCGAAGGCGCAGCAGTTTAATCATGCGGGCAGTTTCGATGTTCAACTCATCGCCAATAACGATAATGGTTGTTCTGACACTGCGAATCATACGATCAACATCTGGCCCTTGCCGATCCCGAAAGCTGCCGCATCCGCCCCGACGATCTGTTTAGGCGAAAGCACCGCGTTAACTTCAGAAGGTGGTGTGTTGTATCAATGGGATAATGCCGCTTCGCTGAACAACGCGTCATCTGCCTCTCCAACTGCCAGTCCGGAATATACCACTACATACACCGTGAAAGTGGTGGACGCGAAAGGTTGTGAAAATACAGACGAGGTGAACATACGTGTAGTGCGTCCGCTTACGGTCGACATTGCGCCGATCAGTAATTTTTGCCTGGGCGATCCGCTGCAGTTGCAGGCCAGTGGTGCTGATACTTACGTATGGACGGGCGATGCGCTCAATAATCCGAACATTGCCGCACCTGTTTCAATGCCGACCGTTACCGGCGTGTATACCTATAAGGTAGTTGGTTACGATAAGGAAGGTTGCTTCAGTGATGAAAACGAGATATCAGTTACCGTAGAACCAGCGCCCACCGTGGATGCCGGGATGGATCGCATCACTCCGGGTGGCGCGGCCATCACCCTTTCGCCCATCATAAGCGGCGATGTGGTGCGCCTCACCTGGGTGCCCGACCGCTACCTGAGTTGTAACGATTGTCCCAACCCGCAGGCGCTCCTTAACAAATCGACCACCTATACGATCACGGTAGAAAATGCTTACGGTTGTAAAGCGCAGGATGAGGTGGACGTGAAGCTTGTGTGTAACCAGGGTGCGGTATTTATTCCAACCGGGTTCTCGCCGAACGCCGACGGTAAAAATGACCGCTTCTTCCCATTGGGTAGTGGTATTCGCGAGATACGTTCTATGCGCATTTATAATCGTTGGGGTAATCTGATGTACGAGCGGCGTGGCTTCCAGGTGAATGACAGGAGTGTGGGCTGGGATGGGACCTTCCAGGGGAAGAAGGCCGCAGCCGGTTCTTACTTATATTTTATCGAAGCAGAATGTGAAGAAAATACGTTGTTCGAGTATAAAGGATTTATCATGCTGGTGCGATAAATTGCCAATGTAAAGCAGATGCTGCCAATTATCTATAAAAAAATCGGATCAAAAATCGCTGATAATTTCAAGCAGCTAACCCGAATAAAAAGCGGGGAGTGTCCCAAAAGTAGTTTGATGGTTATGAGAATCGTGTAAACGAAAAATCTCTCCATCAGGTACCCGAATTACTTTTGCGACAGTCCCCTCTGTTTTTATTCGAAAACAGGCAGATCCGCTACAAACTCCGGCACGTCATGTGCGCCTTTCAGTTTACAGCAAAACGTATTTGTGCCGTTCGTGATGACCAGGTAGGAGACGGGCAGCGCCATGTTATAACGCACGATCTGCTCCAGTACTGCCAAATTAAGGGGCACGTCCATCTCCTTGCATTCTACGATCATCCAGGGTTTGCTGTTGCGGTTGTACACAATAATGTCGCAACGCTTTTTCATCTCCCCGAGAAAAATCTCTTTTTCCACCCCCATCAGCGAAGGCGGATAGCTTTTTATCTTCGACAGGAAGTTGAGGAAGTTCTGACGCACCCACTCCTCCGGCGTTAGCACTACGTAACGCTTGCGGTACGCATCAAAAATAAGCTGATTGCCGCCTTCAGTAACGATCTTAAAGTCCGGCGGAGGAAATTGGATGGCGATCATGCCGCAAAACTAGGCAACCAGACCTTATTCGGCAAAAAACCTTATATTTACTTGTCAAAAGCTATGAAGACAAAAGAAGAAATTGTAGCTAACTGGCTCCCACGCTACACCGGACAGAAACTCGAAGACTTCGGCTCGCATATCCTGCTCACTAATTTCAGCAACTATGTTGAATTGTTCGCGAAATGGAACAATGCCCCGATCGTAGGCAGTGATCGTCCCATGCAATCAGTTACCGCAAACGATATTACCCTCATTAACTTTGGAATGGGCAGTCCTGGCGCCGCTACGGTAATGGACCTGCTGAGCGCTATATCGCCCAAAGCGGTATTGTTCCTCGGTAAATGCGGCGGCTTAAAGAAGAAGAGTAACATCGGCGACCTGATTCTGCCCATTGCAGCCATTCGCGGCGAGGGTACTTCTAACGACTACTTCCCTCCGGAAGTGCCGGCTTTACCCGCGTTCGCCTTGCAGAAAGCAATATCGACCACCATTCGCGAATACGGTTGTGATTACTGGACAGGCACCTGTTACAGCACCAACCGCCGGGTGTGGGAACACGACCTGGAGTTTAAGAAGTACCTGGAACGCATCAGGGCTATGGCCATTGATATGGAAACGGCTACCATCTTTTCTGTAGGTTTTTATAACAAGATCCCTACCGGTGCGCTGTTGCTCGTATCCGATCAGCCCATGATCCCTGAAGGTGTGAAGACTGAAGAAAGCGATAAAAAAGTGACAAAGGAATACGTAGAGCGCCATCTTAAGATCGGCATCGAATCGCTCAATAACCTGATCAACAATCACATTACCGTTAAGCATCTCCTCTTTTAATGCCTGCACCCTTAGCTGTTATTAACGACCTGCGCGTGGATTTTTCCGGCGAAACCGGTACGGTAACCGCTGTTAATGGCATTTCGCTTACCATCAATAAGGGTGAAATACTGGGCATCGTAGGCGAAAGTGGCTCCGGCAAATCGGTCACCGCGCTTACCTTAATGCGGCTGATTCAAACACCAGGACGTATATCCGGCGGCAGCATCACCTGGCATGGCGGTGCAACGCCCGTCGATCTGTTAGCGGTACCTGAAAACGAGATGCGCCGCTTTCGTGGGGATGAGATCGCGATGATCTTCCAGGAGCCGATGACTTCCCTTAACCCGCTGTTTACCTGCGGCTCCCAGGTGGCAGAAGCCATTCGCCTGCATAAGAAAGTTTCTGCCCGCGAGGCGAAGGCCCAAACGATTGCTCTCTTTCAAAAAGTTAAATTACCTGCCCCGGAACAAATATGGTCACGTTACCCGCACGAGTTGTCGGGCGGGCAAAAACAACGGGTGATGATTGCCATGGCGATCAGCTGTAAACCCCGGCTGCTCATTGCGGACGAACCCACAACCGCGCTAGACGTAACCGTGCAAAAGACTATCCTCGAACTGCTCAAAGAATTGCAGGCGGAGATGGACATGAGCGTTGTGTTCATTACCCACGACCTGGGCGTGATCGCCGAACTGGCCGACCGGGTAACGGTGATGTATAAAGGAAATATCGTAGAACAGGGGGCGGTAAACGACGTGTTTTATCACCCGCAACATCCCTATACGAAAGGTTTATTGGCCTGTCGCCCCCCGCTTGACTATCGCCTGCGCCGCCTGCCGATGATCCGCGACTTCATGGAAATAGGGCCCAACGGTGCTATTACCGAAAAGGCGACGGACGTGCCGGCGTTTGTACGATCGCTCGTGCTGGACCATGAGGCGCAGCAGGAACGTTTGCAGGAGTTACGACAAAGCCCGCCGTTACTGGAAGTGAAAGGGCTGAAAACCTGGTTTCCCGTTAAGAAAAATATATTCGGCAAGGTGGAAGCCTGGGCCAAAGCAGTCGATGATGTAAGTTTTGACGTAAAAGAGGGGGAAACCCTCGGCCTGGTAGGCGAGTCTGGTTGCGGTAAAACCACCCTCAGTCGCAGCTTGCTGCGGTTGGTGGAGCCGACCGCCGGCAGCATCTTGTACCGGGGTAAGAATCTATGTGACCTGTCGGCCGCCGACATGCGCGATGCCCGCCGGAACATACAAATCATCTTCCAGGACCCTTATTCCTCGCTTAATCCCCGCCTCACCGTGGGACAGGCGATACTGGAGCCTATGCAGGTGCATGGTTTGCATGGCAACGACCGCGACCGTCGTGAGCAGGTGCTGAACCTGCTGGACAAGGTGCAACTGCGGCCCGAGCATTTTAACCGTTACCCGCATGAGTTCTCTGGCGGCCAGCGACAAAGGGTGGTGATTGCCCGTACGCTGGCGCTGCATCCGGAGTTTATTATTTGCGACGAATCCGTGTCTGCATTGGATGTGAGCATCCAGGCGCAGGTGTTAAACCTGCTGATGGAGCTGCGCGAGGAGTTCAATTTCACGTACATCTTTATCTCCCACAACCTGTCGGTCGTTAACTTTATGAGCGACCGTATGATGGTGATGAACAAGGGTAAGCTGGAGGAGATAGGGGAGGCGGAACAGGTGTACCGGTCACCACGATCGCCCTATACCCAAAAGCTGATCGCGTCCATCCCCGGGATGACTTCCTGATATTTTTTGCTCGTGTTAATATTATACGTACCTTCGCCCACTTAAAATTCATTCATACCGTAATATGAAACTATCACAGTTCAAATTCGACCTCCCTTTAAATCTGATCGCACAGCACCCATCCAAAACAAGAGACGAGTCTCGTCTGATGGTCGTAAACCGCGCAACAGGCAAAATCGAACACAAGCTTTTTAAAGACATCATCAACTACTTTAGCGATAAAGACGTGATGGTTGTGAACAACACCAAAGTATTCCCTGCAAGGTTATATGGCCGCAAAGAGAAGACCGGTGCAAAAATCGAAGTGTTCCTGTTACGTGAGTTGAACAAACAAAACCGTCTTTGGGATGTGATCGTTGATCCCGCAAGAAAGATCAGGGTAGGTAACAAATTGTATTTTGGAGATGACGAATCGCTGGTAGCAGAGGTGATCGACAACACTACTTCCCGTGGCCGTACTATCCGCTTCCTGTTCGAAGGTAACGACGAAGAGTTTAAGCAAGTGCTGGACAGCCTGGGCGAAACACCACTTCCAAAGTATATCAAACGTAAACCCGAAGAAGAAGATAAAGAGCGCTACCAGACCGTTTACGCTAAGTACGAAGGTGCTGTGGCTGCTCCGACTGCAGGTTTGCACTTCAGCCGCGAGCTGATCAAACGCCTGGAGATCAAAGGTGTTAAGTTCGCAGAAGTAACCCTTCATACAGGTTTGGGCACTTTCCGTCCCATCGAAGTAGAAGACCTTAGCAAGCATAAAATGGATGCGGAATACTTCCACATCGATGAGTATGCTGTAAAAATCGTGAACAAAGCGAAAGAAGAAAGCCGCAAGGTTTGTGCGATCGGTACTACTACCGTTCGTGCCGTTGAATCCTCTACCACTGCACAGGACCACCTGAAAGCAGCAGAGGGTTGGACCAACACTTTCATTCACCCGCCTTACGATTTCGCTATTCCGAACGCATTGGTGACTAACTTCCACCTACCTAAGACCAGCCTCCTGATCATGGTTTGCGCCTTTGCCGGTTACGACCTGGTGATGGAAGCTTACCAGCAGGCGATCAAAGAAAAATACCGTTTCTTCAGCTACGGCGATGCCATGCTGATCCTTTAATAAACTTATGTTTTTTGAGAAAGTCCCGCACCTGCGGGACTTTTTTTATCCCGATATTCGCCATATGACAACTGCATCTCATCAGAAAATAGCCATTATTGTAGCCGGCGGTTCCGGCCAGCGTATGGGCACCTCGCTCCCTAAACAGTTCCTGGAGCTGGCGGGTAAGCCCGTGCTGCAACATACTATCATGGCTTTTTATCATGCTTATGAAGATATGCGCGTCGTATTGGTGTTGCCAGATGCGCATCGTGGTTATGCAGAAAAAGCAATGCGGTTGTCGGAACACTTTCCGCAGCTTACCGTGATTGCCGGTGGCGAAACCCGGTTTCATTCCGTGAAGAACGGATTGGCTACCATTGCCGGCCCGTCTGTTGTGTTTGTGCATGATGGTGTTCGTCCGTTGGTGTCTACAGCTTTAATCAATCGTTGCTACGAAGCGGCTTTACAGCACGGCAGCGCTATCCCGGCTATCGATCTGAAAGATAGCATTCGCGAAGTACACGCCGACGGTAATGTAGCCGCCGACCGTTCCAGGTTCAAGATCATACAAACGCCGCAAACGTTTTTATCAGAAGTGTTGTTGCCCGCATTCGATTTGCCTTATGATCCCTTGTTCACCGATGAAGCGACGGTGGTAGAGCGGCTCGGGCACAAAGTGCATTTGGTAGCGGGCGAGGAGCGTAATCTTAAAATCACCCGTCCTGAGGACTTGGTGATTGCGGGGGCGTTACTGGATTAAAAAAAGCGGCATTTATCCATATTTGCACCGATTAATTCTCTGTTTGTCCTTTGCCGATCTCCTGTAAGACATAATGACTGTCTCGGCGGCGCCGGACAAAAAAAGCGGCACCATTCAGCGCCGCTTCCTACCCATATTTGCAATACGATTAGTTCTCCGTTGGTTAATCGCCGATCTCCTGTAAGACATAATGACTGTCTCGGCGGCGCCGGACGAAAAAAGCGGCACCATTCAGCGCCGCTTCCTATCCATATTTGCAATACGATTAATTCTCTGTTTGTCCCCTCCCGATCTTCTGCAGGATCTGGTGCGCTACTTCCACCGCCTGGAAACCATCGATCACATTTACGTGCACGGGTTTGTTTTGTAAAATAGCATCGCGGAAAAGCTCCAGTTCCATGCGGATCGCGTTCGATTGTTTAATTTCCGGGTTTTCGATTGCGATCGTTTTTCTGCCTGAATTGGTTTCGATATCCAGCGTGAACAGGCCTTCATCTTCCGGCGTTTTCAATTTAATGATTTCCGTCTTTTTGTCCAGGAAGTCAATGCCGATGTAGGCATCTTTCTGGAACAGGCGCATTTTGCGCATTTTTTTCAGGGAGATGCGGCTGGACGTAAGATTTGCCACGCAGCCATTATGGAACTCGATACGCACGTTGGCGATGTCGGGGGTATCGCTCATTACGGCTACACCACTTGCGGAGATGCGGCTGATAGAGGATTTCACAATGCTTAGTACAATGTCGATGTCGTGGATCATCAGGTCGAGGATCACGCTTACGTCGGTGCCGCGCGGATTAAACTCGGCCAGGCGATGTACTTCGATAAACATTGGTTTCAGGTCGTATTCTCTGAGCGCAAGGAAGGCAGGGTTGAAACGCTCCACATGGCCCACCTGGAATTTGATATTGGCTTCTTCCACCAGTTTCACCAGTGTTTTGCCCTCATCGATGGTGTTGGTCATGGGTTTTTCCACGAACACGTGTTTACCATTCCGGATCGCCATCTGGCAAAGCTCAAAGTGCAGGGTGGTAGGCGCAACGATGTCGATGGCATCCACAGCCATGATCAGCTCTTCGGCGCTTTCGTAACGACGGAGGTTTGGGTAAAGTTCATGTACGCCGGCTGCGTTTGCGTCGCTGGGGTCAAAGAATCCCGCCACTTCCACGTTTAACATCGTTGAGAGTTGTGACAGGTGGATTTTGCCTAAGTGCCCTACGCCAAACAAGCCGATTTTGAGCGTTGTCATTGATTTTGATTTGAAATTCGTGGATACGATAAAATAATAGTTTGCAAATTAATGGTGTTCTACTTAAACAAGAAAGAAAAATATATTACACAGGAATATAATTCCATCTTCGATGCTTGCAAAACGATATTGGAAACGACTTTCAGGGTCGCAATACGAGTTACGCACATATGTGCGTAACCTCAAAACAGCCGGGAGTGCTGTAAGCTGCAACTTACGGGACGCCAGCGAATGCGTGGCTCAGGAGAATAGCTGCCCGCCTCACAAACGGTGGGAGTGCTGTAAGCCGCAACTTACGCGACGCTCGTGAATCCGCGGCCCCACGAAGAGCATGGTCAACAGCTACCCCGACGTTGGCAACGGTGGCTCACCCCTCTGTTGCTTCTTCAACCGATTACAACAAGCCGTTTTCGCAGAAGCTGAAATAACTTTCGTCGGTAAGAATGATATGGTCGAGTAATTCGATTTCGAGCATTTCGCCGGCGGCTTTTATTTTGTTAGTAATGGCAATGTCGGAATGACTGGGCCGCATATTGCCTGAGGGATGGTTATGCCCGAGCATAATGCGACTGGCTTTTTGCAACAGCGCCTGCTCAAATATTACTTTGGGATCTACGACGGTGCTGGCCGTGCCCCCGTGGCTGATGCAGGTGTAGTGGATCAGTTTATTACCCCGGTTGAGGAAAAGCACATACAGGTGCTCGGTATGCTGATCGCCGATGAGCGGCCGTAAGATTTTAATGGCATCCTGGCTGCAGGTAAGCGCAGGCTGTACTGGAAGCTCGCTCGCACTGCGGCGCCGCCCAAGTTCGAGGGCGGCAGCAATAGCGACAGCGCGTGCATCTCCAATGCCTTTTATTTTTCTAAATACCTTAATGTCTTTTTGCCCCAGTTCGTGAAGGTTATTACTGGCCAGTTGCATGAGCTCACGCCCTAATTCTACGGCTGATTTATCGGTACTGCCACTACCCAGTAAAATAGCGAGTAGTTCGGCATCACTTAAAACCTGCGCGCCCTGGGACAGTAGTTTTTCTCTTGGCCTGTCGTTGATTGCCCAGTTTTTAATTGGGGCTTTTGGTGCTTTCGGGGACTTCTTTGGTCGGTTAACAATCATACATTCATCAATTTATCCAAATATACATCTTGCTAAAGAAATTAGCAAATCTCCCGTAACCTTTTACCGTATAAAAAAATTACGCGAGATGCCCCGAAAAGTCATAATTTCGCAACTTCTTTTCCATTTATGAATCCATCTGTCAAAATATTTACAGGCAACAGCAATCCGGCTCTGGCCGCGAAGATTGCTGCCAGGTACGGTAACGGTCTTGGTAAAGTGAATATCCAGAAATTCAGCGACGGTGAATTTCAGCCGGTTTTTCTGGAAAGCATCCGGGGCGACTATGTTTTCCTGGTGCAAAGCACGAATGCGCCCACAGACAACCTGATGGAGCTACTGATGATGATCGACGCCGCGAAGCGTGCTTCCGCCGGCTACATCACTGCGGTAATTCCGTATTTCGGGTTCGCCAGGCAAGATAGGAAGGACAAACCGCGTGTGGCCATCGGGTCTAAGCTGGTAGCCAACCTGCTCACCACTGCCGGTGCTAATCGTGTGATAACCATGGATTTGCATGCTCCGCAGATCCAGGGCTTCTTCGACATCCCGGTGGATCACCTGGATAGCTCGGCGATTTTTATCCCATACATAGAGAATTTGAAGCTGGAAAACCTTACCTTTGCGTCCCCCGACGTAGGTAGCACCAATAGGGTGAGGGAAGTAGCTTCTTACTTCAATGCTGAAATGGTTATCTGCGACAAACACCGTAAACGGGCGAATGAAATCGCTTCGATGGTGGTAATCGGGGATGTGAAAGGGAAAGATATTGTGCTGATCGACGATATCGTGGATACAGCCGGTACGCTTACGAAATCAGCGGGATTGCTGATGGAAAAGGGAGCAAGAAGTGTAAGAGCTTTCTGTACGCACCCGGTGCTGAGCGGCAAAGCCTACGAAAATATTCAAAATTCTGTACTCGACGAACTGGTGGTATGTGATACCATCGCGATCAGGGAAGATTGTCCGAAGATCAAACCGATCAGTGTAGCAGAATTGTTTGCCGTAGCGATCCGCAACATGCACGAAAACAAATCGATCACCAGCCTGTTCGTTCACAGCCACAGGAAAGGTTGATTCTCAACAACGGATTTTTTTAAAAACATAAATGTTTAATCAATGAAAACAATAACCATCGAAGGAACTCTCAGGAGCGAATACGGCAAAAAAGCCACCCGCGCGCTTCGTTCTGAGGGACAAGTGCCTTGTGTTATTTACGGGGGTGCAGAAACCGTGAGCCTTTCCGCTCCGGCGACCGCTTTCAAACCACTCGTGTACACCGCACAATTCCAGCAGGCAGAAATCAAAGTAAACGGTAAAATTTACAAAGCGATCCTGAAAGATCTGCAGTTTGATACCGTTACTGACGAACTCACGCACATCGACTTCCTGGAACTGGTAGAAGGTAAGCCAGTAGTAGCTACCCTGCCGCTGAAATTTGTTGGTCAGTCACCCGGCGTTAAAGCAGGTGGTAAACTGGTTACCAAAATGGCTGCAGTGAAAGTGAAAACTACACCTCAGTACCTCCGCGAAAACATCGAAGTAAGCATCGACGGTCTTGAGCTGAACTCTAACATCCGCGTTGAAGACATCAAGTTGGAAAACGTAGAAATTCTCAACTCTCCCCGTATTCCCGTAGCATCTGTGGTAATGACCCGTCAGCTGCGTCAGGAAGAAGCTGCTGCTGATAAGGATGCTAAGAAAAAATAAATTGGCAAAAGATTTATATTTAAAGCCCGGCTGTATTATGCGCCGGGCTTTTTATTTTTGATAGCAGTTTTGGAAATCGGTTTATGAAGTATTTAATTGTCGGATTAGGAAATATTGGCACGGAGTATGCGCAAACTCGTCACAATATAGGGTTTGACGTGGTAGACGCTTTTGCCCGTAAACACGATGTTTCTTTTAATCTGGACCGGTTAGCCGATGTAGCGGAATGTAAATGGAAAGGCAAAACTTTTGTCCTCATAAAGCCTACCACTTACATGAACCTGAGCGGCAAAGCCGTTAAATACTGGATGGATAAAGAAAAGATAGCAATAGAAAATGTGTTTGTCATTGTGGATGATCTGGCCCTGCCGCTGGAATCACTGCGTATACGCCCCGGTGGAAGTGATGCCGGGCACAATGGACTTAAGAGTATTCAGGAAGTACTGGGAACCAACCAATATCCACGTTTACGCTTCGGGATCGGGAACAATTATCCGAAGGGACGACAGGTCGATTTTGTTCTCGGCAAGTGGAAAGACACGGAAATGCCAATCGTCTTACAGAAAATAGACAAGAGCTGCGAAATCATCGAAAGCTTCGCGGCCGTTGGGACACAGCGCACTATGAATAATTATAATAACCTGACTTTTTGATTCGTACAGGAAATTGTATATTTCATGCTTGAAGGTCCCCAACCTTAACCACTATAGACCATGATAATGTTCATTGATTGCTGATGATCCCGGCCGTGCATTCGCGAGAAGGAAATCACGCACTTAAATGGTACACAACCGATGGACTATGGGATTAACCATAGGCTTTATTAACCTTACAAAATACGCATTATGAAAATTATCTGCGTTGGAAGAAACTATGCCAAACATGCAGAAGAATTAAAGAACGAAGTGCCCTCCGAGCCCGTGATTTTCATGAAACCCAAAAATGCTTTATTGCAGAATAACCACCCATTTTATTATCCGGAGTTTACGGACAATCTTCACTTTGAATGTGAACTGGTGTTGCGCGTGTCAAAAAACGGCAAGCATATCCAGGAAAAGTTCGCCTCCCGTTACTATGATGCCATTTCTGTAGGGATTGATTTTACTGCGCGCGATTTGCAGGAAAAGCAGAAGGCAAAAGGCTTGCCATGGGAAATAGCCAAAGCGTTCGATAACTCCGCGGTTGTGGGCAAGTTTATTCCCCTCGAATCAATAGAAGACAAGGCCGACATGAATTTTTGCCTCTATAAAAATAAAGAGATCACCCAACAGGGAAATACCAGGGATATGCTGTTCTCTTTCGATCAGCTGGTAGCCTATATCTCCCGGTTCTTTACTTTAAATATTGGTGACCTCATTTTTACCGGAACGCCCGAAGGTGTGGGCCCCGTAGAAATAGGCGATAAGCTGGAAGCTTTTATCGAAAATGATAGTCTGCTCGAATTTATGATCAAATAGCATCATATAGAAAGGGAGAGAAGAACATGCATAATGCTCTCTCCCTTTTTATCTTTTATCGGGATGGGACGTTCGCATAAATGGCGTCCAGTATCCGCGTGAGTTCATTGTAGTCATCCTCTGTAAGGTCCTTCCAGCCTACTTTGCGCATCTCCAACACAATTGGTCTTACATCTTTGTACTTTTTGATACCCGCATCCGTGAGGGTCAGAAACACTTTCCTGCGGTCTTCTTTCGACACTTCGCGCTCCACCAACTCCTTTTTTACCAGCAATTCGATGATACGGGATACTGTTGTAATATCCTTGGCCGCTTCACGCGCCAGTTCATTGTGAGTAATCTTCTTAAACTTATAAATGTTCTCCAGTAGCAACCACTGGTCTACTGTAATATCCTTTTTCAGGTCGTCGAAGGTTTTCTGCCAATAGTTACGCAGCTTCTTGAGGGTCGAATCCAACTTAAAAAAAGAGGGATTACTGACAAAAGTATCGGGCATATCGCTTATATTTGTAATAGCAATAGTTGTTATAGCAACTATTAATAACACTGCTGATTCCACCAAAACAGTCTTACCGTGACTAAAGATAGTATAAGCACTCCAACTTTGAAAGCGGCAGACAGCCGCCACGACCGCGAGAAGGCTTTATTACTTCGCGCTTATCGCCTGATGTGCATGTCCATGGCTATGACGGACAAGTACGAGGCCAACCGTTCCATTTGCAAATATGTTCATTCCACCTCCCGCGGGCACGAGGCCATTCAGCTAGCCGCCGGGTTATTACTGCAGCCCTGTGATTACGTTAGTCCCTATTACCGGGACGATAGCATGATGCTGGCCATGGGTTTCACCCCTTATGAACTGATGTTGCAGCTATTGGCCAAAAAGGACGATCCTTTCAGCGCCGGCAGGTCTTATTACTGCCATCCTTCCAGCCGCCAGCCTGACAAGCCTATTATTCCCCACCAGAGCAGCGCTACCGGCATGCAGGTAATCCCAGCCACCGGCATGGCCCAGGGCATCCAGTACCTGGAGCGCAGTGGTTTGGTGCAAGGAGAGGAGCGCCCCGTTGTACTTTGTTCCTTGGGCGATGGCAGCGTAACAGAGGGGGAAGTGAGTGAAGCCTGGCAGTTTGCCGTGCTGAAACAATTGCCCATCATCTATCTGGTGCAGGATAACGAGTGGGGTATTTCCGTCAGTTCCGCTGAAGCCCGCGCTATGGATGCTTATGAATATGCAGCAGGTTTTAAGGGGATGGAGCGGCTTCGGGTCGATGGCAGCGACTTTGAAGAAAGCTACCAGGCCATGCAAACCGCCATCGACTATGTTCGTTCGGAACGTAAGCCTATCGTAGTGCATGCCCGCGTGCCGCTGTTAGGCCACCATACCTCCGGTGTTCGAAAAGAATGGTACCGCACCCCCGAAAATTTAGAACGCCACGCGCAACACGATCCCTTTACAAAAATATGTCAGCGCCTGTTGGAGAAAGGCGTACAGGAAACCGTATTAACCGACGTAAAATCAGAAACCAACAAATACATCGCCTCCCAGTTTGATATGGCTCGTCTCGCCGATGATCCTGATACATCATCCGTGCGTGACCACGTTTTTGCCCCAACACCCGTGACCGAAGAACAAGGCGTACGCTACCCACGTGGCGGCGCCAAAGTCGTAATGGTCGATGCAGCCCTGCACGCTATCGAAGAACTCATGCGCGAACATCCGGAAGCTATTTTATATGGTCAGGATGTGGGTGGCCGGCTTGGCGGCGTATTCCGCGAAGCCGCCACACTCGCCTCCAAATTCGGTGACGAAAGAGTGTACAACACAGCGATCCAGGAAGCCTACATCATCGGTAGTACTGTCGGCTTATCCGCAGTAGGCGTGAAGCCGATCGTGGAAGTGCAGTTTGCCGATTACATCTATCCCGGCTTCAATCAATTGGTGAGTGAAATATCAAAGTCATGTTACCTCACCGCCGGCAAGTTTCCTATACAAGCGTTAATCCGCGTACCGATCGGCGCCTACGGCGGCGGCGGCCCTTATCATTCCGGATCCGTAGAAACAACCTTACTCAGCATCAAAGGCATCAAGATCGTTTATCCCTCCAACGCCGCCGACATGAAAGGCCTCATGAAAGCCGCCTTCCTCGATCCCAACCCCGTCGTGATGCTCGAGCACAAAGGTCTGTACTGGAGCAAAGTACCCGGCACCCAGGATGCCATGACCATTGAACCTGATTCAGATTACATTTTGCCCTTAGGCAAAGGCGCAGTAGTGCAGGAAGGCGAAGGGATGTGTATTGTCACTTACGGAATGGGCGTATACTGGGCAAAAGCTGCAGCGGCCCGCTATCCCGGGCAGGTGGCCATTATCGATTTGCGTACACTATTTCCGCTGGACGAGTCGCTTGTGTTTGAAACCGTTCGTAAGCTGGGCAAATGTTTGGTGCTTACAGAAGAGCAGTTGAATAACTCCTTCGTGGTCATTCGCCGCGCGTATTCAACAACAGTGTTTCCGTTACTTGGACGCGCCAGTTTACACATTCGGTGCGCTGGATTTACCGGCGGTACCGTTGAACATGGATTTAGAGCAACAGATGTTGCCGAATGCCGAGAAAGTAGCGACGTTGATAGCAGAGATACTGAATTATTAATTTTTTGAAAATCTCTTTTGGATTTCAAGATTTTGCCGTTATCTTTGCACTCCCTTAACGGGGAAATGGCGAGGTAGCTCAGGTGGTTAGAGCGTTGGATTCATAACCCAAAGGTCTCGGGTTCAACTCCCGATCTCGCTACAGAACCCGATAACAAATAAAACTGTTGTCGGGTTTTTTATTTACATACCGCCGTTCTAAATCCATTCCCAATTCCGATCCCCATTGTTATTTGCACAACTTCATACCCCCAAAGCCTAAGCCGTTTTCAGCTTATCCCCCAAAAATCTGAATGAAAGTATTTACATGCTACACCGAACAGTACCCCAATCCTGAAAAACGAAAAATCCCGTTTTTAGGGGATTGCCTTCCACTTGCGAAAAATTCAGATTTGTGTTCGAAAATAACATCAACGCCCCGACACCGGCTCTAATACTTAACAAAATGAAGAACAAACCGTACATCCTCACATTGCTGCTAACTTTGATTGTAAGCGCATCCCAGGCGCAGCTATTGAAAAAGCTGAAAGAAAAGGTAGTAGATAAAATTGAAAGCGGAACTGATAAGCTGTCAAAAAAAGACCAAAGTAACGACGCTAAATCGGGTGCCAGTCCCGCCAAAGGAAATGATTCGCCAACAGAATCGAACACCATAAAGGTGTTCAGCAAATTCGACTTCATTCCTGGCAAAACAGTTATTTATTACGATAACTTCGAACAAGATAATATCGGAGAAACACCTGCCGGATGGCTTACCTCCAACTTAAGCGAAGTGGTAACAATTGAAGGCAACGAAGGTAAATGGATTACACTGCTACAGAAGTCAGGCGCTATTAATATCATCAGGAATAAAAAACAATCCTGGGGCGATCATTTCACGATTGAGTTCGATGTTTTTATGGATCCGGCACAAACTCAATCGGCAGACCTGTACGTTATGCTCACCAATTCCGGCGGTAGTATGGTTACAGACGAAAGCCTGATCGGAGATCTGAGCACAAAAGAACAGATCATGGTGCAGTTCAGGATTGAAAAAGATGGATCAACATATGACTTTAGCAGCGCTAGAAGTTCAGGTAATAATGGCGGTGAAAATACGCGTTTTATAGACCGCGAAAGATTGTACCAATCATTTAAAAAACCGGCACATATAAGCATTGCCGTTACAGGCAAGCGTTTCCGCTTTTGGTTCAATGATAAAAAAATACTGGACGTAAATAATGGTGTAAGGCCCGAAGCCATCCCCAATTTACTGGCGTTTTCGGCACATTACAATACCAACGCCCGCTTCTACCTGAGCAATATCCGCGTAGCCAAAGACGTGCCCGATACCAGGGCCGCCTTTACCCAGGGAAAGATCATCAGCAATTTACTCTTCTACACCGCCTCCGCCGAAATGCGCCCGGAAAGCATGGGCGCCTTGAAGGAAATAGCTGCCGTGTTAAAAGATGCCACAGAACCTTTAAAAATTGTCGGCCATACAGACAGTGATGGCGAAAACGCTGCTAATCTTAAGCTATCGCAGCAAAGGGCCGAAACGGTAAAACAAATACTCGTTAAAGAATTTGGATTGAGCAACGATATGCTGCAAACGGAAGGCCGCGGAGAAACTCAACCCATTGCAGACAACAATTCGGCTGAAGGTAAAGCACAAAACCGCAGAGTGGAATTTATCATAAAAGCAGCAGCGGATACCTACAGAGGCACCGCATCGTCGGCTGGTAGAACCGCATCCCCGCAGGCCAAGGCAACCACCAGCACTGTTTCCTCTACAGGAGAAGGCGCTGTTAAATTGCAAAGTAAATCTTTAAACACCCCCTCCAATATGCCTTTTTTATGAAATCGGGGAGCGACCGATTCAAACTGGTTGCATCAAAAGAGGAAGGAAACAGCAAGGAAGATTTTTTCGAAATTGAAATACAGTCGGTTACCAATGAATTAAAAGCCGGCACTTATACGTACAAAGAAGCGCAGGAGGCCAACGGCAAACAACTCCCCACAATTCTGCAAACAAAGGCAAAATTGTACTATGATGCCACGAGGAATAATCATATCCAAAATTTTGTACCCTTTATCGCCAACGGCCACAAAGCCAACTTCTACACAGACGGGCTGCAGGATAAATTACCCAAAGCAAGCCCCAATTGCAAACTAGTGATAGAGAAAGTGGAAAACGGCAAAGCGAGCGGTTATTTTATTTTAGGTGCTGAAGCTACCGGCTTCAAAAAAATTGTAAAAGGAGATGCCATGACCAAAACGTTTTCAACAGGTTTTCTGGGGGAAATGAAAGCACAGTTCTCCGATATAGCCATCCTCTGAAAATAACCGTAGCACCTCCACGCCATCTGGCGCTGGTTTTCTTTTGCCGTTTTCTATCCTGTTCAAGTGTAAAATCTATCGATAATTCCCCATCTGGTGTCTGATAAATAATGATCTGATTATTTTCCATCTTGGTTTCTTATCGTTATAAAGTTAACGGATCAATACAGAGCAAATCGTCAAAAGCTAGCAAACTATGTAATGATTGGTTCAACACTTCTCCTGATATCGCTACAGAAAGGGTATTTTCAAGAAAATCTTGGAAATGCCCTTTTTCTTTTTCCTCGGAGCAAAAGTTCCAGGCAGCTATAATCCGCCTGTCAGCGCATAATGATTAAAGAAACCGTTTTCGCATGCACTACGGGGGCAATTAGCCCCCAATAATCGGGAACCATAACATGAGGCGCTGATCAAAAGTAATGGTCAGCTTTTTTATTCAGGTGCCGGATCAAGTCGATCTTGGTTTTGAGCAATGCTTAAATCTTTCATTCAACTTTTGATTCAGCCATTATATCGCCACAATCCCATGCTTCACCGCATACAACGCCATCGTAACCCGCGTCTTCACTCCAAGCCGCTTAAACAGCGATCTGCCGGAACTCACGATCAAGAAAGTAGCCACCTTTTTGAAAAACTAACCATACACCCGATGAACACACGACAAAAACGAGTGCAGATAAAAAAATACTTTTCCATCTCGAAAGCAACACCCCTCGTGGTATTTTGGGTGCTTCCCCTAATGGCATATGTAACTTTTGATAATAAGACCGCCCCGGATGCCAGCCATGTATCTCTCCTGATGCTATTCGTATCTTCCGCCCTGCTTGCCTACAAGCTGTATATGTTGATGTCCGCACCTTCGGATGCCGAGATCGACGCCTGGCTGCACGAGGGCGTGTCCGGGATCGTAGAAGAATCGTATGAAAAGTTAGGTATCGACAAACAAACGCAATTGCGTAATCCCCTGGTCATCGTATCTCCCATTTACTGGAAGTGGCGGGGCATTACACAGAAGGAATTGATGGTACGAAGAGGAAAGGATCGCGCGTTGCGTTTCTCCGTTTACCAGGTAACCATCCTTCATTTGCAGGAGCATCAGTTATGCGCTTACGCCTGCACCTACCAGTTCGTTCGTCACCACACGCTGAATGAAATGACCTTTGAATATCATTATAAGGACATCGTTTCGGTAGCTACTAAAGAGATATCGGGCACTTATCGCCTGCCACAAGGCCAGCGCGCGATCCCAGTGCAGGAGTTTCGTTTATCCGTGGCCAGTGGCGAAGGCATTAACGTAACAACCGGATTAGACACCGTTGCCGCAGAGAAGCGTGCCACCTTGTTGCCAACCGGCGTAGAGGAAGCTGTTATAGCGATCAGGGGAGTGTTAAGGACGAAGAAGGTGGCGTAATAATCACCAATCAAGTTCCTCTAAGCTAAATAGATCATCCACTTTACAGGCCAATACAGTGGCGATCTTAAAGGCCAGTATCGTCGATGGTACAAACTTGCCCGATTCAATGGCGATAATCGTCTGTCTGGCAACTTTAACCTTATCGGCTAACTCCGCCTGCGTTAACTGCTGCCGCGCTCTTTCAACCTTAATAAAATTCCTCATTCCCCCTCATTTGAAGTGACTCGTCGCTTTAACCAGTAAAAATAGCCGGTCGCTAATAAAAGTGTCAAAGCTAAATATTGATAGGCCGAAAGGGAAAGGATGTTGCCTTTGCCTCTTTCAAACTGCCAGTTAAGGAAGAAGTAGTTGTACATATGCGTTGCAAAAAACGCGATGATGATAGATCTGGTCAGGGCTTTGAACTTGAGGCTTTGTACCATTTCATCATCCGTCCGTTCTTTCGAAAAGAAGATGAAGACCAGTCCCCAGCTAAGTCCGACAGCCAGATCGTTGAAGTCATACACGTGCCTGCGGTGATGTTGAAAAAAGAAGCTGAAGACGCCGGCTAGCATGATCAATCCCCCCAGTACTTTCGTCCAGTAAGCATACGGAAATGGATGTTTGCTCATAATGTAATGTTTACATTACTAAATGTAATGTATAGTTTACATTTTAGCAAGTATTTCTTATGATCGGGTCTTACAACATCGCTCCCCTTATCAACACCATTCTGCTCACCGACGCCTCCTTTAAGTGTAGGAATTGCTTCCGCTCCTGATCCCGGGCAAACGCCTGGAAATCGTCTTCCGTATCAAAACTCACCAGGTGAACTTCATACGGGGTTTCCCACTCGCCGGCGATGAGTTGCTGTGGTTCCGGGCGTAGTCGTAGTAATAATTTGCCGTGATGTTTGGCTAACACTGCCAGGGCCAAATCTTCAAACTGGTGAAAGGTAGCCTCTTTGCCAGGGTGTATGTAAATGAGTTGTGTGAAGTAGAGCATAATCCCTAAGTTACAAATCAAAGGTCGATCCTGACGCTGGAAAATGATATGCCAATAGTCATCCTGTACCCTGTGTATATCCTGCGTATAAGCAAATTTCCTGAAACCCGCTCCAGGCGAGGCGGCATGCCTATTTTGGATATACCTTGACCCTATGATGCCTATCTGGTTGTTAAGTTGCAGCTCACCGGGTGTTTATGTATACGCAAGGGGATGTCAGGCACTCCCTCGCTTTTTATAACGGTTATCGACAAACGGCTTATCTTACGCATCAAATTATAACCAATGCGCCTGACAATCAGTATTCCCGTCAACTAAAACCAACCACTATGAAACTGAAAATCGCCCTGCTGGCATTACCGATCATTATCCTGATATATGTCTTCCTCATCCGCGACCACCTGAGTGCAGGTAACTCCATAGGCGGCGGATCATACGATCTGACTAAAATGTATACACTTTTTGGAATGGGCTTGTACCTGCTGATCTATAACGTCACTTTATTGCTGATGGGTATACGTGGCAACGGGCCGCTCTTGCTGATCGGTGCGGCGTCATTGGTGCTGGTGATCGTAACGGCAGTGCGTACGTTCTAGCGGAACGGGTCTGCCGGTGTTTGCAGTATTTCCCAGCTGCCTTCTTCGATCTCGGCATCCAGTTCTCCAACATCCCAGCCACAGTAACCCATGAAAATTTTGATATCCTGCTCACTCAGCTTACCGGCCGCTATATGTTGCACGGTGGCTTTAAAGTCGCCGCCCAGATAGGTGTTGCCGTCAATATGTGTACCATCAGGTATCAGGTCGGGGCGTTGGTGAATGAAGTAGAGATGTTCCTGGTCTACCGGGCCGCCCACGTAAAGCGGGAAGGGTTGCAGGTAACTGAATTCCTGCAGTTCGTTCAGGCCGCGGGCAAAGCGTTGGTTTACCACGAAACCTAAAGCGCCTTTGGCGTTGTATTCGGCAATGTACACTAACACGCCTTCGAAAACGGAGTCGTCGAGTAGCGAGGTGCTTTTAATAAACAGGCCAGCTTTCATGAGGCAAAGGTAAGTTTCCTGGCGGACGTAAACACCTGCGTAACATTCGAGCCTTGTCTATCACCATCTGGTATTCCATTTTTACCACTCGAAGTGAACCAGGATGCGTTTCATGCATCAATTCGCTACATTCGCCCCGCGAAACCATGCATTCTGTAAGTCTCCGAAAGCACCCCAAAAACAAACATCCCAACATGAGAAAGTTACTCCCGCTATTGCTCGTGGCAACGATTGCCGCCTGCAAAAAAGACAAAGACAAGGACCCCGGCCAACAACCTGTGCCTGTTCCTGAAATTACGAGCTTCAACCCCACACACGGTATTCCTGGTGCGGAGGTGACGATTACCGGTAAAAATTTTGCGAACAATGCCAATGGCAACCGCGTAACGTTTAACACTACGGTGGCTACGGTGACGTCGTTCAGCCCCACCCAATTAAAGGTAACGGTGCCCGCAGGCGCTACTACCGGCAAACTGAAGGTAACGGTCGGACTACAAACCGGTACTTCGGTCACTGATTTTGTGGTAGATCCGATAGGACCTGCTATCACTGATTTCACACCTAAAGAAGGGCCTTTCGGTACGGTGGTGACTATCACCGGGCGCGACTTCGGTACAGATCCGATCGTGAGGGTGGGCCTTAACCCGATAGATGTGATCAGCAAATCGGCCACGGAAATCAAGGTAAAGGTGCCCTCGCTTAACAACCTTACTACTTTCAAATTCAATGTACAGGTAGGCGCTACAGGGTTACAAACGGCGTCGGACTTTACGGTAAAAAATACCGGCGTGCTGGCAGAATGGGTGAACAAACCGATCAATTCGGCACCAGCCGGTATCTTCTTCAACGGGGTCTCGTTCGCGTACAATAAGAAGTTATACTGGGGTTTTACCAAACTCACGCAAGGCGAAACGCAGGCAGGCTACATGACCTGCGACCCGGCAGCCGCCACGCCGCAATGGATTTTCCAGTTCGTGCCGGCCAATATGATGGGGCCTGATCATACATCGGCTACGGCTGCGGTGCATGGCGGAAAGGTGTACATCGGTTCTGGGTTAGATGGTAATGCTACCGCTAAATGGTGGCGCTTTAATCCGGATAACAATACGGCAGATGTGTTGCCGGATTTACCGGTGGCCACTGCTTCTTCTTTGTCATTTACACTAAATGATGTATTGTATACTGGCTTTGGCGGCGTCAATAAGGACCTGTACAAATTTGACGCAGCGGGCAATGGAAGCTGGACGAAAGTGCTTACCGGCAACTTCCGTGAGCTTACAAGGGCCAATGCACTCGTAATCAATAACGATGTATTTGTAGGCCCCGCACTGATCGATCTTAACGGCACCCGCCATGGCATGTTCCGTTTTACGGCGCCCAATACTCTCGTACGGGTAACTGATATTCCTGAACCGGCGGTGGGCCTCAGTACACCGGCATTTGCCTTAAACGGGAAAGCGTATTTTATTATAGGCGCCAAAACATGGGAATACACGCCGGACGCAAGCGGCGGCACCTGGCGCCTGGTGATTGACGGTACGGGCAACCTGATCATCTCATTCGTGAATGTGATCGATGGCGTGCCTTATGGAATCACTTCCGGAGGTCGTTTGTTCGAGTTTAAATTCAAGCCGTAAGGGTCGATGGCGCTACGCCATATTGTTTCTTAAAAGCAAAGGAAAAATGGGAGAGGTCCTCGAAACCGAGATCGAGGTAAATATCCGAAGCCATTTTTCCTTTTTCTTTGATGAGATGATATGCCTCCCGTAGTCGACGGCTCACCAGCCAATGACTGGGCGTATCGTGAAATATCTTCTCAAAATCCCGTTTAAAGGTGGAAAGACTTCTGCCGGTTAAATAGGCAAACCGCTTCAGCTCTATATTGAAGTGATAATTCTGTTCCATAAAGGCTTCCAGGTCCAGCTTACCGGGTTCGGAGAAGTCGAACAGTATGTTTTGCAGTTCAGGTTTAGTTTGCAGGAGTAGCAGTAATGCTTCTTTTCTTTTTATGTTGAGCAGATGATCTGCCCCGGGTGCACTTAATACATTTTCGTAAGCCTGCAGGCTTTGCATGTATTGGCCTAATAGAGATTGCTCATCGAGATGAAAAAAGCCAACGCTGTCGGCAGCAGCAGAGGCGTGATACTGATACTCGAGGCTGAACTGGCGTAAGGTTTCCTGTTCGAAGTAGATAGATAGGGAACGAAATTCGCCGTTGGTTCCGGGTTCCTTGCTGAACCTGGCCAGGCTGTTGCGCCGCGCAAAATACAGATCGCCTGCTTCAAAGGTATAGGTCGCAGTGCCGTCGTCTACGGTGAGACAGCCCGATAATACATATCCCAGCGCATGTTCCGCTACCCAGTTTTCGCCCGCCCTGCTTCTCGTAAAGTAGCAGGAAAACTGGATGGGTAAACGCGATATGCCCGTGCTCATAGCATGTGATTTTAAGAAGGCCGGAAACACTCGATTCCCGGCCAATGAAATTAATACTTATATCAATATGGTTTTCGGCTCCAGGTAGGCTTCCAGTCCGTATGCGCCAAACTCCCTGCCTAAGCCAGATTGTTTGAAACCGCCGAATGGCGCCTGCGGATCATGCTTGAAACCGTTCACCATCACGCGGCCGGCATGCAGCTGCGCCGCAATGTGTAAGGCCCGTTGCTCGTCCGCCGAGCTTACATAAGCCGCCAGGCCGTAATCGGTGTCATTGGCGATTGCCACCGCCTCTGCGTCATCTTTATAGGTGAGGATGGATAATACCGGACCGAATATTTCCTCGCGTGCGATACGCATCTTGTTATTCACCTGCACAAATACCGTAGGTTTCACAAAGTTGCCGGCTTCCAGTCCTTCCGGGTGGCCGATGCCGCCAACGAGTAACTCCGCACCTTCCTCCAAACCGAGGCGGATGTATTGTTGCACCCTTTCGTATTGTTTAAGGCTTACCATAGGGCCAACTGCGGTTTCTTCTTTAGCAGGATCACCTACCTTGATGTTTTCGACGGTGGTTTTAACCAGTGCTTTAACGGCTTCGAGGTGTTTTTCGGGTACGAGCAGGCGGGTAGCAGCAATGCAGGCCTGGCCGCTGTTGTTATAGGCTGCGGCAATAGCGAGTGGGATAGCTTTTTCGAGGTCGGCGTCGTCGAGTAATATATTGGGTGACTTGCCGCCCAATTCGAGCGTTACCCGTTTCAGCGTAGCCGTTGCGTCGCGGGCAATGGTTTTACCTATTACAGTCGATCCTGTGAAGGAGATCTTCGCAATATCGGGGTGGCGGGTCAGTTCGGCGCCTACTACAGGGCCCAGACCATTTACAATGTTAAAGGCGCCCGCTGGCAGACCCGCTTCGTGTAAGGCTTCCATCACGATCTGGGTTTGTTGGGCGCTCATTTCGCTGGGTTTGATGACCGAGGTAACACCTGCGGCCACGGCGGCAGACAACTTGCTGGTGATAAAACCTGCATTACTGTTCCACGGGGTGATGATGCCCGCCACGCCCACAGATTCGAGGCGTACGCGCGACTGCCCCACGGTGCGTTCAAATTCGAAGTGCTGCAGGGTGTTAATCATTTCCCGGGGATTGTTGATCGCCATATTGATGCTCGCCCTGGTGAATTGCAGCGTGCCGCCGTATTCGTTTACCATGGCGTCAATCAGTTGCTCGCGGCGTTTCGCCAGGGCCTCATGCATTTGCTGCAACCAGGTAATACGCTGCGCTTTCGTGCTGCGGCTGAAGCCTGGCCATGCAGCTTTGGCGAAGGCGATGGCGGCACGGGTATCTTCTTCATTGCCTAGTACTACGGTGCCGGTCTGCTCGTTCGTAGCAGGATTGTAAAGTTTAAAAGTGTCGGTGCCCTGCGGTGTCACAAACTGTCCGTTGATGTAAATCTTATCGATCGTTTTCATAATCATCTTGTTTTGTTACAACAAAGCTACCGCCAATACGCCCCTCGCTGGTTTGTTGAAAGATCCAATCTTACTTTGTTAAAAAGTTCAAAAAAAGACGAAACACTGCTGACATACTGTTGTCATTAGCCGGTATTTACTTTGTATCAACAAAACACACCACACCATGATACAGGAAATACCTACCCCCGCTGTTGCACAGGCTTCTATTGCCACTGCCATGAAAAATTATGCGAACTATAATTTCTGGGCCGCCAGCACCCTGGTGAAATGGCTGCGCACGAAACCTGCGTATTTGCTCGAACAGGAAGTCGCCTCCAGCTTTCCCAGTATTCGCTCAACGCTGGTACACATGTGGCAAACGCAGTGTTATTGGCTGGCCATGATCAAACGTGAAGCCCCATTCATTCCGGAGGAATTTACCGGCGACATTCTCGAAGCGATCGTTGATCAGTCAGAAGAACTGGCTTATTACATCGACAGTCTGGATACGGAAGATATTGAAGCTAGTAACCTCGTAGTAAACCCCTGGTTCGAATGTGACTTTCAGAACTTTGAATACATCATACAGGTGGTGAACCACAGCACTTATCATCGTGGACAGGTGATCTCGATCGGCAGACAGCTTGGGTTTACAGATGCGCCGATGACGGATTACAACTTTTATAACGTGTATGGGAAGTAGCGAACGGTCGCTGAAGGGAGTGACACAACGGCGGTTGAGAAAAGTTCCATCGTTGGCTACAAAAAAAGGGACCGACCCAAAGGCCGGTCCCACAAGGTATGCAGTTAACAGGTTATGCGTTATTCAGCGGGCACTTATCAGTTACGGAGAAGCCTACCGCTTTTACACCATACCATGGGAAGGTGGTGGAGCTGTTGAGGATGACGCGGGTGCGCGCAGCCAGGCTCACGGTATAACCGCAATTGTCCATGGCGCTTACATCCACACTCCATGCAGCGTTTTCGTCACCATTATCATTTATGTCGCCCAGGTTGCCAATGTCGCCGGCGTTAGGCAACGCATCGTAATAACGGCTGGCCGGATCAGGCACGGTGCCGTTCGTATGCGATGCCGGCTGCAGATCGAGCGACCAGAGGGCAAAGTAAGGATGTACGGCGCGCAGGTGACCGTTTACAGTATGATTGGTAGCAGTTTTGTCGTAGCAATGACAGTCGCCGCCATCTATCACCAGGTCGAGGTCTTTGGTTATATCTACCGCTAGGTTCGCAGTGGTGCTGATGCTCATTGGTTCGTTGTTAACGATCACCGAGAAGGTGTCTGCCACTTGCTCCAGGCCTAACGCATCTGTATAGGTGAAACGAATGGTGTAAGCGCCGTCCGCCAGTCCGCCGGTACTCCAGCCACCCAGGTAATGAGTTTGGTTATACAGGCCGATAGCCGGATTTTCTTTGTAGATAAACCAGCCATCCGCGGGCGTTTGGGTATCTGCATATTCCAGGTTCGGATCGGGCGTAAAGTCGATCATCTGGAAGGTTTCGGCGGTGGAGACAGACGCATAGGTGCTGTCGGCCGCCCCGAATTTTTTGTACTCCAGCTTATACTTGATAATACCGTTAAAGCCGTTGCGGTTAATAATACCGTTAAAGCTGATCCAACCGCCGTACGGACGGTTGTTCTGCATGGTCGGATTGCTGGTGTCGGCATTTACCAGGAAGCTTACCGGGTCTATAAGGTCGCGGTCCACACTGCCTACGTGTGTCAGTTCCGCTTCTACGCGTGCCGCCTGGGCCGGACGAATCTGCACTACGGCATCTACGCGGTTGCCCCAGGTGTTAAGAGCGTTAGGGTCGGTGGTAGATGGGAGTGATTGCCAGGAAAGTACTGCGCGAATGCGTATCACATTAGGAGTTACGCAGCTCTTCAGGCGCTGGTGCAGGCTAATGGGAAGGTCCACATTGTAATACAGGCCGTCGGCAGGGATGTTGCCAATGTCATGCACTTTAATGCTGGCCGTACCGAGGTACTGATCAAAAGAACCATTGTTGTCCCAATCGGCCCAGAAAGCCACATGCTCCTGCGAACCCTGGGTGCAAAGATCACCGCTGAAACCACTGTTCTTCTTGATTTTGATGACGGCCCCGAGCGTATCCAGCGGCGTGTTGAGTCCTACACACATCAATTCTTCAAAAGTCACATCCGCTTGCCCGACAGGTTTGATCAGGAAGTCTGCGATAGACTTGATATCCACCTGCAACTTTTGAATTTCTGCAAGATTGTAGCTGGTCAGGCTTTTAAACTTGATGCCATTTTTGATCGACGGCGCTACCGCGGAGAAGAAGGTGCGATGATCCGGCACCTTCGCTCTCTGGTAGGCTGCATGTAGTGTTTGAATGGGCGGAAGGGGCGGCGTAGGTATATTAACTTCTGCTTTTAAATTGATGTTTTTGAGGAAGTCGGGCAGTTCTTTTACCTGCAACGCATCAAAAATATCTTTCCAGATGATGAGTCTTTTTCGTTTCAGCTGGATGTCGGCATTCAGCACATTGCCGTAATGCGGCGTATCGTTGGGGTTAGTGGATGGAATGCTGTTCCATGACAATACTGCCCGTACGGTGGGAATAACAGCAGTGTCGCAATTTAGAAAGCGACGATATTTTTCATCATCAATAAACAAGTGGGTCATGTACTTTAACGGATGTTGCGGGCCTGCGGGCACTTCTGAAATGTCGGCCACTTTAAAGCTGGAGTAGCCCATATCCTGGAACCCGTTGCCATCTTTAAAATCGACGAAGAAACGTACGTACTCTTTGGAGCCATTCGTACATAAACCGCCGCTATAACCCACGGCTTGTTTAATGCTGACGATGGCTTCCAGTTTTGCTTTCTCCGGGTTGTAGCCCACGCAGGTAATTTCTTCCCAGTGTGTGATCGACTGCGCTGCTGCAGCTTTCAGGAAGAAGCGATTAAGTAAAAAAGTCTGCCTCGTGTTGAGTAGTTCAGACAGTTGTCCCGCCGAAAGATTGGGGATCTTCAGTTTTTCCATGGTGTTGGAGTTTTGAGGTTATCGTAATAAAACAAGCGCTCCTGTCTTGACTCAGTTTTTGGGGCGACAGGAAAAAAATCTGCTAAATAAAGGAAACGAACATTTTGGGGATTAATCTTCGCTAAGCTGCTGTTAGTATGCCATGCTCTCGAAGCACAAAGGTAGGGATTAGTTTGATATGGCAATGCGTATTTTTACGCAATTTCAAGCCCAGTAGGCTTCTCCTGTGGTTTACCGCAGTTTGTATGTTGTCACTTTTTTATCGAAAAGTTGATTACTTTGAGATCATCTCCAACTGCAAAGCCGTGTGTACATCCATGTTTTTGCAAATGACACGGGATAAAATGAAACTATGATCACTCAAAAAAGCATTCGCCTGTATGGCTCTTTTGCCCGCTACTTTGCCGTAGTATCATTCGTGCTCGCATGTACGAGTGCTTACAGCCTCTGGAAGTTCGGGACCGGTACAATTCCCTGGCTCGTATGGATAAAAGTGATGGTAATGGCGCTGGTTGTTTTTTTTACCAACGGCAATAAAAAGAAGCAATTCTATTACTACAGGAACCTCGGCCAATCCATCACCAGACTATGGGTCATATGTTTAAGCGTGGATATGCTGCTCTTCATCCTCTTACTCATTTTTATAAACGCCATCCGATGAAACATACCTTACAGGCAGATAGTATTTTCTTTGAGGTAAGCGGCCGCAATATTCTTAAAGGTGGATGGATGATGGCGGAGACGGGGAGTATCGTAGCGTTGTTCGGCCGGAATGGTTGTGGCAAAAGCAGCCTGCTGAACGTTATATATGGCAGCCTCACGGCCGAAAGCGGCACGACGAGGATAGACGGGCAGTATCTTAAAGTGCCCTATCAACACCCGCACCTGCTGCGCTATTTGCCGGCTTACAGTTTTACGCCGCCCGGATTAACCGTACGCCGCGTGCTGGCTGATTACGGAATAACGCAAGCATTACTGCTCAGAGAGTTCCCAGAATTTACGGACCGCCTGCAACAGCGCGTCGGCAGTTTTTCTTCCGGTGAGCGCCGCCTGCTGGAAATATTGCTCGTGGTTATGTCCAACAGCGCTTTTGTGATGCTCGATGAACCATTTCTTTATCTGTCGCCTATTCATGCAGAAAAAGTACTACAGCTGATACAAAGCCGAAAAGCGCAAACGGGATTTATTATCACCGATCATCAGTATGAATTGCTCTTCCCGGCAGCGGATACAAAAATGGTATTGGTAAACGGGCAGATGAGCGTCGTGCATACGCCGGCGGACCTGGAGGCCAGTGGGTACATTAAGCTATAAAAAAAGAGCAGGCTTAAATGGCCTGCTCTCTAAGTTATCAGAACTTTCTTTCATCCAGCTCTTCATCGAGTTTCAGCATATCAATGCCTTTGTCAAGCCACGCCGGGGCGGGTTTGCCCTTCAGGTGGTGGTCGAAGAACTCCATCATACGAACGGCGTAGTCCTTACGATTTTCGGTTTTAGCGATACCGTGGTTCTCGCCTTTGTACTGTATCATTACCACCGGTTTTTTCAGTCGGCGCAGGGCGTTGTAAAATTCAATGCCCTGGGTAAAATCGACGGCGCCGTCCTTATCGTTATGCAGGATCAGCATCGGTGTATTTACCTTTTTTACGTGATAGATAGGAGAGTTGCGCAGGTACGAATCCCAGTTTTCCCATGGCGCGCCTTTGAAACGGCCTTGCGAAGCTTCGAATATCGCCATATTACCGCCACCGCTGTTCCAGTAGATCAGGTCGTACATGCTCACCATGTTGGTAAGCGCGGCGCCGGCTGCTGCTGCTTTAAACATATTGGTTTGGGTAGACAGGAAGGCTGTCTGGTAACCGCCCCAGCTATGACCGGTAATGCCCATACGCTCTTCGTCGATCACGCCGGTTTTGATAGCCGCTTTCACAGCCGGCAACACACACCATACAGCGCTCATACCCGGATCATCCATTTTGTACACGATATCCGGAATAAACACTGCGTAACCATTGCTGGTGTACATACCCGGGTGCCAGCCGCCACCAGGGAAGCCGGGATCGGAGAAGTTATGGCGCGTTTGTGATAATTTCTCATAATAATACACCATCGTCGGGTACTTTTTACCCTGCACATAACCGGCTGGCAAAAACAGGGTACCCTGCAGTGTATCACCTTTGTCAGAAACATAGTCAACCAGTTGCGTACCTGCACTCCAGGCGTATTTGCCGAGGTCTGGCGCGTTTTTCGTGATCTGCACCACATCTTTCAGCAATGCATCACCCGCGAAAAATTCGGTTGGTGTGCTGAACGTTTCTTTGGTATACATGTATACATCGGCGTTCTTCGCTTTTGACAAGCCGGAAATAAATGCATCGTCCCAGTTAAGCACGGTTGCGCCGGATTTGCCCGCCTGCAAACGAACAATGCCGCTTTTTTTCGTCCACTCGCCATATTGGCGGAAGTAGATCGGCTTTTTAAGATCGATGCCTTTTTCTTCGGGGTCGAGTACAAACCGGCCCTGGTAACGGATTTTCTGACTGCGACCATTACCTGTAAGGTTAATTGCATTGCCTTTGCCATTGGCCGGCACCTGCCATACGTCCCACAGGTCCTGGATGAGCAGGTATTTGTTGTCGCTACTCCAGTCCACCACCGGTGTAAGTGGTTTCACTACATTGTGATCGTCTTCTGTATTTACAAAAGAAGTAGGAATGCTAGCGGTGATGTTGGTGTTCGTTTTAGCTACCATGTCGTAGACATAGTAGTGACCATCCTTACCGTATACAAACTTCTGCCCGTCCGGTGAGCCCTGCGGTACGCTTGAGTAAGAAGGGATGTAGAACTTGTCGAACAGTTTTTCTCGCGCGCCTGTTTTCAGGTCTACGATGTAGATATCCACATAGTTCTGGCCGTCCAGGTTCTGGTCCAGTTCATACGCACGACCGTCTACCGCGTACGCATACACTTGTTTCGGGAAGGCGGTGATGGATTTGATAGAGCTGTCGTTGTACTGTACGAACTTTTTGGCTGCGAGGTCGAAGCCGGCGAGATCGGTATAGTTTTTATCGGTGCTGCCAGTCACCTGCTGGCGGCTTTGCAGGCGTTTATCGCTGCCATGCCAGATCACCATGTCCGGCTTAGGAATGTCGTCCTTGTTGGCCGTAGCGGGTGCTACAGGTGATTTGGTCGTATCCAGTTTAGCGATCGCTTTCTTCAGATCGTCGAGCGATTTGATGCTGGTATCGCTTTTCAGCTTGCTGAGGCGCGCCAGTTCTGCTTCTGCAGATGGTTTGGCCGGTTTCGCTTTGCCGGAAGTATCGGCTTTGGCAGGTTCTTTCTTCGCCAGCTCCAGTGGGGCGATGCCGAAGAACACACGGTCAAGGGCTTCTGCAAACACCGGTTTGCGGTTGGCACTGATGGTTTTGCCTTTAGGGAAGTTCAGCGAATCCTTTAGTGGATCATAGATGGTAACCGAGGGTGTACCGGTGAATTGTTTTACCGCTACTACGGCACCTTTCTCCGTTTTGTATTTCTCGTCCTTCACCATTTTCAAAAGCGTAAAGCCGTCGCCGTCGCGCGTCCAGCCGAGGGATTTGTAGCTGGCTTTGTCGTTGTCCAGTACGGAGGTGCTGCGATTAGCCACGGTGTAAAGGTATACGCCGTTGCCCGCTTGTCCGGCTGCGTCGATGGTGTAGGCCAGCAGGTCGCCTTGTTTATTGAACTGGAACTCGCTTACGTTACCAATGTTCTGGCTTTTACCGCTGGACAGTTCCACGATCAGCAGGTCGCTGCCTTGCGGGGCGTCGGGGCCGCTGCGTTCTTTCGCCATATTGATCACGATATGGCTGCTGGTTTTACCGTTAAAACTGAAGTTACCAGCTTTTTCGAAGGTAGTTTTTTTGCCGGAGGAAAGTTCTACGATGTGTAGTTTGTCGAACAGCATTTTACCGGGCGTTTTGCTTGCGGCTCTTCTTTCCTTGAAAGAAACGGCTTCTTTGTAAGCGAGCCATTTGCCATCTTCCGAAAAGCTGAACTGCGGCATTGCCTGGTTACCAATGGCATACTGTTTTTGCGCAGTGTCCTTCACGCGTTTCACAAACAGTTCACCATCGCCTTCCCTGGTGGTGAGCGCGTAGGCAGCCCATTTACCATCGGCAGAAAGTGTGACGGTGCCAGGGTTTACGGAGCGCCAGGAGGAAACGTCCTTCCAGCTCATAGCCTTCGGCGTTCTGGCGCTGTCGGGTTTGGATTGTGCCATAACGGCTGTTTGCGCCAGCAGGGCCAGTGCGAGCGTAAACATGTTTTTTCTTACTCTCATAAGTTTAAATAATGGTGGATTGGGTAGTTAGCATATTTAGTTGAAGGTACTGAAAAGCCGCTGTACTGTCAATATTGCCAAATAAACACGGGGGCCATGCCCAGTATGGCGCCGATCATTGACGCAACGGCATCCATAAAGTCGTAGTGGCCGTATCCGGTAACCAGCGAAAACAGCTCGAAGCCGTAGCTAATGAGCCACGATACTATAAAAGCCGCTATTGTGGCGGCCAGGAGTGTAGCGAACCACCAGCCGGCCGCGATTTGCAGCACAGCGCCCATGGCAATGCCTACGTAAAAGTGTCTCCATTTATCAGGTGCTATTTTCAAATCGTTTTCTTTATGGGTGTATAAGCTGCTCATCACAAATTAATCATTCGGCCGTTTTTTTGCACTATTTTGAACACATCTTATTTTTAACATGATATGAAGAAACTACTCTTTTCGCTGATCTGCCTGCTTGTGGCCTTTGGTTCATTCGCCGGCGATAAAGCCCCCGCACGTCAGTACTACCAGCTCAAAATCTACCATTTGAAGTCCGCCGCCCAGGAACAACGCGTGGCCAGCTTCCTGCGCGATGCTTACGTTCCGGCCTTACACCGCGCCGGCATCAAGCAGGTGGGTGTATTCAAACCCGTACAGCAGGATACAGCTGACCTCCGTGTATATGTACTGCTGCCATTCCGCACATTGGAGCAATTCGGAAAACTGGAAAAGCAACTTGAGGCCGACAAAGCCTTTCAGCAGTCCGGCGCCGATTACATCGATGCCCTCCACAATAATGTGCCCTTCGCCCGGTTAGAGAGTATTATGTTACAGGCATTCGAAGGTATGCCTGAACTGGCGGTGCCGCAACTCACTTCCCCTAAAAGCGAACGCGTATACGAACTGCGCAGCTACGAAGGCCCTACCGAGAAATATTTCAGGAACAAGGTGCAGATGTTTAACAAGGGCGATGAGATTGGCATCTTCAAAAAACTGGGTTTTAACGCGGTGTTCTATGGTGAAGTAATTGCCGGCAGTCACATGCCTAACCTTATGTACATGACGAGCTTTAATAATAACACCGAACGCGAGGCGCACTGGAAAGCTTTTGGTGCCGATCCGGACTGGAAGAAATTATCCGGCATTGAATCTTACAAAAATAATGTATCCCATATCGATAAGTTCCTGCTCCGGCCGGAAGCTTATTCAGATCTTTAAAAAAGATAAGCCGGGCATGGGCCCGGCTTTTTTGTGCCTGTTAATAGTTCCGCCGTCAGCGGTATAGTTGGTATAGATTAATGTCGTAAAAAGGATAGGTGGTGTTATAGGGAAAAGAAAAAAGTTACGGATGTAAAATGCGCCGCATAGCACTGATCACTTCGCCCGAGGCCAGGGATAACTGGAAACGCACTACATCGTCGGACCTGCCAATGATCTCCGCAATTTTCTTTGTGCTTAACCCATATGCGTAACGGTACTCGAATATCATCCATCGTCGCGGTTGCATTAACGTGGGAATGCGGTAATGGTACAGCTGCCGGAAAAGAGAGGGAATGTTTTCAAAGTCGAGGTCGATCACCATCACAGGATGTTTGGCGTTTGCCACATACGTTTCCCACTTTGCGCGGGCGTCAATGGTTTGCCGGATGCTGCTGATCGCACGGTTGCGGGCAGCGGTGTAAAAAAACGCCTTCGGATTCTCAATACGTGCGTAAATAGGCGTGTCGAAAATACGGACCATCAGTTCCATTACATCCTGTGTAATATCGTCGACGTCGTTGTGGGTAGTCCCTAAAGTCTTTTTTACTGCATTACGAACTACGGGATAAATGTCTTTGAGGGCTTCGTCAAAAGTAACCCTCCTCGCTACAGGACCTACAACTGTGGGCATAGCTTGTATTTTTGTCAAGTTAACAGATAGCTAACCGGCTTACCTCTGCGAAATAATTTCCTGAGAAATAAAAAGTGATGGCTTGGGATATTATTATATACGTAGTGATAATGGTATGAGATTTAATATCTGCATAATTTTTTATTTAATGTATAATGTATGTGTTGGCAGGGAGAACGAAGAAAAGGGCATTGTAGTCAGGCGCCAGTGGTGTACTAGTTTTTCCCAAAACCATCACTTTTACCTGATACAATGCCCTGTAAATTGGAGTCAGAAGGAGCCTTCCCTTAGGGGATATACAGCCGCATTCGCAAAATGCGGCTGATGGTATCGTAATAAAAGACGTAGGAACAAGTGGAAATGTTATAGCAGATCGGAAAAAAAGTAGAAATTATAGCCGGTAAATCCTGAAACGGCTGATTAGTTGGTGCGACCACGTACTTCTAAAGCCGAAATGCCCTTTGGTTGGTATATTCTTATCCTTATAATGAAACAGCCGCTCGCCATTTACCCAGCAACTCGTAGAATCTTTTTGTACAATAATCCGAATATGATAGGTAACGTCCGCCTGCAACAAATGTGCACTGTCATTTTTTTCCTGCAGTAAAGTTTTGCGCCCGTCCCCTTCGTATAGCCGGAACCGGGTGGTGGAATTGTAATTGCCGCCCATTCCAACGTAAAACATGCGCAGCGAATCGTACGCTTCAAAAACACCATTACGGGTAAACAGGTCAGAACGATGCGGATCTGTCGCCAGCCAAAACTGGTTCATGTCGGACAGGCGGTTATGGTTGCCTCCGCTAGTAGGGATCGTCCGGTCAAATTCTATACAATAGTTACCGGTCAACGCAGGCTTAAACCACACGGTCACACCACCCTTCGTGTCTAATATCAGCTTCCCCTGCCGCGCTATCACACCGGAAAGATCGTCCGGAGCGGCCTCCACCACCCACTTCGCTGTATCCAGTACCGCAGTGAAATCATCTTTGTACAGCAACCGTTTTTTCGGTTGTGCTGCTGATGTTAGTATTACGAATTGTAGTAAAAAATATAGAATCGCTTTTGGCATCACTTAAAAGATCAGATAATGAAATGGTGTACCTTTGCAGTGCAGATGACCAACCCTATTTTGTGGAGCCTTTTCCACTCGACAGTAACAGACCGGCCATAATTCGTTGCTCATTTTACAGGTTTTCTGGTGTAGAACTCCACTTGCGTAAAGTGGCTTCAATTTTGTACTTATTCTAGTAGTGAATGGTTATATAGTTCAGAATTCTTAAAAACCCTTTCTTTTATGCAAACATTGAATGCCCCCGGTCAGGTTAAGACCATTAAGCCAAATGGCAGAACAGCAGTTGTAACGGTAGACGTGCCAAGCTTTACAGTTAATGTTGGCAAGGAAGAAAAGTTAGCAGCTGGTGCCTTAAATTCCCACGTTTCAGATCGAAAATGGGTTTCCATTATCAGGAAACCAACACGTAAAGGCGGTTATAGCGGCCTTTAATCGTTGCATTTGATATAAAATATAGAAGCGCAGAACGCCATTTGTTCTGCGCTTTTTATTTGCAGTTAGGGTGCCTGCAGGTACTCCAGCATAAATACCGCGGTTAGTCCCCATTGCGCCACCGCGTTCGTGGAAATGCCTTCTGCCTCCTCTATCGGATTCAACACATCTGGCCCCGATAACTTCCTGATCACTGTTTTGGTATTGCCCAGATCGCCGGGGGAACTCACAAATTCTTTCCAGGCACGGGCCGCCAGCGCCGGATCTTTTTTACGGTTGGCCGCAAAGGCGGTGAGGCGTGCATGTCCCTGCCGCAGGTTCAGTTTGCCTAAACTACGACCCAGCACTGCCTGCTGCTCTTCTGCACTGGCGTTATACATTTCACAGTATTGTAACCAGGCCTTTTCGAAAGCAGGCATCTTTACCAGGTCTATCAACTCCAGGCAAATCTCGGGAAGTCCGAAAGAAGCGCTGAGGTGCGATACAGAAAAGGCTTTGCTGGGAAGGAATTTACCGCTGCTAAGCTCCATCTGGGAGGCGCCGGTGAAAAAGCCGTTCGTTTGAGAGGCGATGGTTTGCATGCTATTCAACAGCCTGTCCTTCGCTATTTTGTCACCGCCACGTTCCCACTCGGTCAGCCAGGCGCCTGCCAGCGATCCCCAGTCGGTACCGAACGACACATAAGCCAGATCGCCAGTGGGATTGCCTTTCGGTGCGCCCACTTTTCGGGTGGGCACGATGTCGCGGAGGGTTTTGGCCGCATCTACCTGCTCGCGCATCAGGTCGCCCGCGCGTTCGTCGCCGGTAAGGTAGTAATAGAACCTGCGGTTTGTCGCAGTGCTGATGCGCAGCTGTTTAGCGCTGCAGCCCCAGTGTTGTACGTTATGGCGGGACCCGAGCGGTGCAAAACCCCCGATGTGATGTACATCCACTTCTCCCGTGTGGCGGGTCATCGCCTCGGCCATACGAAATACGTCGGCCCGGCCGCTGCGCAGGAAGTAGTACCATAACCACATGTCGGTACTGAGTTCTGAATTGTCCCAGGCAAAGCCGCCCACGTCGTAACGCCATTCGTGACGATCTTCATCGTAACTATGCATCACATCGCCATAATTCCAGAAGCCGTACCAGTGGCGCTGCTCTACTTCTTTATGGTAGTGATTGAAAAAGAAATCAAGTTCCTTTTCCACGCGTTCGGTAGTCGGCGAGGTGGTGGGAGACAGGCTCCAGCAGCTGCCGAACACGCCTGCCTTACGCCAATGCGCCGGTGAGAAGGAAACGACGGACGGCATTTGTACCGCAGCAGCGATCTCCGCCAGTTCCGCATTGGAGGGCGTTGCCGGCAAAATGTGTAGTTGCAGCTCGCTGGTGCGGGCCACGCCCATCGCGGTACCAAATCCGGGTTCATAGTCTTCATAGGTAATTTCCAGCCCCTCCCGCTGTTTCGCGAAAGTATCCTGCCCCATGCCGTCGTGGTAAAAACGAAGGTCCATGGCCGGGGCGGATGGTGCCCACAACCAGGCAGTTACTTCGCCGGTGTCGGTAGCAGCGTTGCGGATGTCCAGCTGCGCAGGATGGCTTTGCCAGAAATTACGGATGCCGAATGCAACGCCCCCGGCCGGTGTGCCAAGGTAAGCCAGTCCGGATGCGCGTTTACCTGCGGCCGCCGTAATCCAGCCGAACCCACTGCGTGTTCTTTTCTGGATACTGAAGCCATCTGCAGTATGTTGCGACAGCGTGTAGTCGCCGAAGGTAGGTATGTAATCCAGGCGGTCTTTGACGGTTGCGGGAAACGTAGCGGCATCGGCTGTTGCTTTACCTTGCACCTGGGCCTGCCGCACGTCTTTACCGGGATCGCGACGTAAGCCGGTAAGCCCTTGAACAGCTTCAGCAAATACGCCATCGTTTTCGCCGGTAAAGCGAACATGCCGGTTGTAAGCAGCAGTTTCCAGCGGTACGGAAAACCGGATGCCAAGGCCGTTGATAAAGTCTTTTTGTTCGTCGCCATCAAAGATGATCGTATGCATCATGCGAATGGCCGCACTATCCTGGTAAAAGTATAGGCGCAGCACAAATGGCAGCCAGCGTCGGTTACCATTTGCATGTTTACCGGTAATTTTCACCACCGCACGTATGGGCCCCTGTTGCTCCAGGACCACGTTTTCGATTTCGCCCGTAAAGTTGTCGCGGGTAATATTCTCCGTATCGGGATTACTGCTGTTGATCAGTACCAGCTTTCCATTGGTAGCTATGTTGCGGTTGCCGCTGCGGATGTTGCGCACGAGTACCGTGCCCGATTTCGCCAGCTCGCAGGTGATTTTACCGGTGTTGATGACGATGTTATCGGCTGTTTCAGTGGCTCGTAAACCATTAGCCGCACTGGAAGAACGCCCTGGTTTCAATACCAGCCGATCGTTTAATCCTGGTTGTGCAGTAATGGCGTGGGCCGTCCATTTCAGGGAGCCGTCGGGCCACCATGCCAATGGCCAGCTTTGCTGCGGAACGGTACGACCGGAAGCATCTTCTAAGACAAATTGATCTTTTTTTACAGCGCCCCGTGGCCACGGAACGCCCCAGGTAACGCCGGAGGTAATGCCCGGCGCTTTTCCATCGAGCCAGTGTAAAGGCACCTGCAAATTTTCGCTGAGATCCCAATCATTGCGGCCGAAAGCGGAAAGTACCGGCAAACCGGCGGTAAGCACCATGGAGTTTTTCATAAACGCACGGCGGGACAAACGATTCTGTTTACTCATCCTCGAAAAAATTAAATCAGCTTATCAAAATAGTTGCGTGGAATAATAGCCGGTATGAATAAATGTAGTCGAAAAGGGACATAAATCAAAGTAAAGTGTCATACTAACAATCAATATTTTCAGGGGATGCTTATCTTGAGTACAAAAATGAGCGATATGGATAAGCCGGAACAGCCACTATACGACCTGGCAGACAAACTCAGAGCACGTATGCAGGAGCAGCGGCCAGAAAAGGTGCCTGAACAATTTAACCAGATCATGCTGGCGGACTTTTTCGTATACAATCTTCACCAGGGCGGATTTGCGCAGTTACTATATAATTCCGGAGGACAGTACCTCTCTGAAATAGAAGATTTGTTGCTGGAGTCGGAAGCGCAGCAAACGCATACTTTTTATCTGCGTGCGATTGAAAGATGTACGGGTGATATTCCACGCTTCCATGCTTTTCTGCAAAGTGACTTTGTATCGGAGAATGAATTGAAGAACGAGTTACAGGCGATCAGTATCGAATACTTTCAGAAGGGTGTTACGTTTATGCAGGAAGCGTCGCACCACGTCGGTAAATTAATGCACGATGTGTCCTGCTTTTTGGACCGGCCGTAATTACAGGCTGGCCGTTTTTTTGTAAGTTCATCAACATAAAAATTAAATTATGAGCACCCCGTTTCTTGGACTACGCACCGTGATATATCGCGTGGCGGATATGAATAAAGCGAAAGAATGGTACAGTAAAGCATTTAACACGGCGCCTTACTTTGACGAGCCATTTTACATTGGGTTTAACATTGCGGGTTATGAGCTTGGGTTGCAGCCAGCGCCTGCGGACGTGGAAACGCTGTCACAGGGCGGTGTGGAAACGTATTGGGGGGTAGAAGACATCAACACTGCGTATAATGAGTTGATCAATCACGGCGCCACTCCGTATGACCCGCCGCGTAATGTGGGAGGCGATATCGAAGTGGCGTTGGTGAAAGATCCGTGGGGGAATATTCTCGGCATCATTTACAATCCTGGCTTCCAGGTGAAATGATCACCAGCCGGTGGTAATGTTTGCTCTTAAGTCGCTTAATATGGAATAGAGTCCGAAGTAGGTGCGGTTTACGTACAGCGAATGGCGGCTTCCGCGCGCTACTTTGGAGTCCCGTATTTCCTTGAGGTTGTACAGGTAATCCATATATGCATAAATTTCAGAGAAGTAAGCTTCATCCCCAAAATCGAAACGATCGACAGTGAACGGCAGCGTGAGCAGCGATATCATTTTCTGGAATAAGCCGGAATAAAATTCGATCTCTTTTTCCGTATCGCTTGGGTGGATCATTTCCAGGTTCAGATAGACTTCCCGCCTGCGCTTTTCATCTTTCAGTACTTCCGCATTGGTAAGCAGGAAGTAATTCACATAAAAATCCTCCGGAATTTCTTTCACGCAACCGAAATCGAAAATACCCAGCGTGCCATCTTCACGTAAGAGAAAATTGCCCGGGTGCGGATCAGCATGGATCTTACGCAGCTTATGCATCTGGAACTGGTAAAAGTCCCACAGCGCCTGCCCGATCTTATTGCGTACTTCCTGTGATGGATTCGTTTCCAGGAATTCCTTCAGGTGTTTGCCCTCCAGCCAGTCCATGGTAATAATGCGATCGGACGATAACTCCGGGTAATACTTCGGAAACACGAGATTAGGAATATGTGCACATTGCTCCGACAGTTCCACCGAGCGGTTTAATTCCAGTTCATAATCCGTTTCTTCCAGCAGTTTGGTTTCGATTTCGTCGAAGTACTGGTTCATATCGACTTCGTTCATGCCCACTATTCGCATGGCGAACGGTTTCACGATACGCAGATCGGATTTTACGCTATTGGCTACGCCGGGATATTGGATTTTTACCGCCAGCGCTTTCCCATCTTTAGTCGCACGGTGCACTTGCCCGATAGAAGCCGCGTTACTGGCTTTCATTTCGAAACGATCGTATAATTGTGTGGGTGTTTTGCCGAGTGTTTTTACGAACGTATTCACCACCAGCGGGCCCGACAGGGGAGGGGCGCTGTACTGAGACATGGTGAACTTTTCGGTGTACGCTTTGGGTAGCATACCCTTGTCCATACTCAGCATCTGCGCCACTTTCAGCGCACTGCCTTTCAGGTTGCTCAGTGTTTCGTAAATATCTTCCGCATTGTCCTGGTGCAATTCCTCTTTTGTAGTGGAAGGGGTCCAGCAGTTTGCGGGTGTAGTGTTTTATATAATTGCCGCCTACTTTGAGGCCGGTGGTCACGAACTTCCCCGCCCTTTCCACCTTGCCGGTAGGGATATTGTTTTGCTCCTTCATGTTCACTGATCTCTATTTGCGGGTGAGAATAAATTTACCAAAGTCCAGCAGGCTGTCGAGCGTATTGCTGCGAATCAACTGGAAGCTGAGGTTCACCGCTTTTTCAATAGCCGCATCTGTCATCTCGAAACGCTCGCTGGTATCTTTGATCCAATAACGTAAAACGAACAGCGCCTGTAGCCAGAAGCCATGCACATACTGGTCAGAAATGTACTTGCGTTCTTTGATCTGTTCATTCTGATAGCCTTCCCGAATGAGGTCAGCCGCGTATTCATAAAACGCCCTGCGGAAGGTTTCCAGCTGCCGCAGTTCCGAACCCGGTACCAGGAAGCGCCCTTTTTGAAGCAGGATGTAGGAGCGATGCTCTTTCAGGTCCTGCACCCACATAAAGTAAAATGCCAGCAGTTTTTCCTGCGCAGTATACTGCTGATAGGTTTCGTCGGGCTGTAACTTGCCCAGTGTGGTTTGAAAAATTCCCAACCAGATGTCGTTCTCCAGTGCGTCGAACGAACTGTAATGATCATAAAACGCTCCTTCTGTAATGTTCAGGGGTTGACAGAAGGCGAATACAGAAACGGGTTGTTTGCCGTTTTGCAGCCAATGTTGCTCATACGCAGAGCGGATCTCACTTTTTTCCATGGCAAATGCGGTTTTAGAATGATGAGGTAAGGGAACGGGCTACAACAAATTTACGGCGGGAAAGCTGAATTAGCGCAGATCGGGGCAAGATTTAGGGGCAATTGCCGCAGATGCAGTATCAGCAAGGGATTCAGGCCTGTTAAAGTATTGTAAAAGTTGGGGAGATGCGATACTAACAGCGATAGCGTCCGCTCCGGCAGGATACTGAGGAATGGCAGGGCGCGGTTTACCGGGAACTGGCCTGGGTATGACTTTGCCAGTTCGGGCCGCGTATTTTGCAGTTGATACTCCTTGCCCTTTTTCGGACGGCTATTTCCGTGGAATTTAGCAGCATATTTATCTTCATATGGAAAATAGCCGCTATAACGTATTCAACCAGCTGCACAAAGGTGTAAGGGCCATGCTGTATCACCTGGCCACTTTAATTCAGCAAACGGATTTTGGGCGCGACGAACAGGCGATAGCGGTGCTGGCCGAACTGGAAGCCTTGTTGCTTCGGCTGCAACGATTGCACCAGCTGGAAGACCGTTTTGTGATACCCGCCGTGCAGGTGTATCATGCCAGCCTGGCGGAAGATTTTAAACAGGAACACCTTACGGCGGATGCGCAGCGCGCCGATCTGAGTGAGCAGGTCGCGCAATGGCGTATTGCCAAAGACGAAGCAGGACGCGTTAAAGCAGGTATGCGCATCTTCTATGATTTTAATGAGATGATCGCCTTTACACTATATCACATGAACAAGGAGGAAAAAGTATTGAACAAAGTGTTATGGTCGCACTATCCTGACAACGCTATTATGCAACTGGAGAGTGCCATGTTAGGTGCTGTATCACCTTGTTACCTGTTGGAGGAAAGTCGCTGGATGTTACGTGCGATCAATGATGCAGAAGTAATCAGCTGGATGGCTGGTATCAAGAACAATGCACCTCATGAAATCTTCAGCGCATTTATGGGATTGGCAGAACAGGAGTTGCCGTATCATCGCTGGCGGATTGTGCAAACAGCCTTGTCAGATGGGATGTTGATCGCTTGAGCAATCCGCGTAATTAGAACAATCGTATATGCAGGAACGGTAGGAATTCTCTACCTGTGATTTCAAAATAAGTTATAACATCGTTCTCTATAATTTAGCATTTTATCAGCACAAAAAAGTTTTTTTTAGTTGTAGTGTTGTGATAATTTTAGTTCGTTAATGGTACTAACGGCATTGTAAACATTAACTGTTCCACCCTTTCGAATTTCTTCAGCATTTGTCCGTCCTTAGTATGTTCCAATGGTCGTTGCCAGTTGTTCCCAGGCACAGCCATCTTATCCCGCATGATGTTTTTTACACCCGGCTTGGGTGATTGATTGCGTTACCATGTCCTGTAAGAATTGTTTTACCGACTGTTTTTTGCCGTGTTTACATGCCGGTGATGCGCTCACCAAGCAAATTTGTCATCAGTAGGCTCACTCAAGGTTGAAGATGTTCAATAGAATTTGAACAGCTAAACGGTTAACAATAACAATTAGTGTGAAAAAAAGGAGGGACTTCTGCCCCTCCTTCTTTTTTATATGCGAACAACTTAGTGGAACAGTGGCATCGCAGGGAAGTAGAAACCTGTGTACGTTACCGTTTTTACCGTAGCGGCAGTTACCGGGTCAACGAACAGCAAATCGTTATACTGCGCGTTCTGACCAAAGCCTGTAATGGTAGTCGCTACCAGTTGCTTCAGATGCGTGCTGTAGCCGATAGCGCGGTAAAGCATTTTGCCGGTGTAAGTAACAAACGTAGCCGGAGCGGCGCCGCCTACGGTGTACTTAAAGATTTCATTACCGTCAGAACCCCATGCACGTTGTTTTACGATAAAGATCGCATTGTGATCAGGCGAGTAGGTGATAGAGCCCTTCTGCCAGGCGCCCCAGGAGGCGAAAGCAGTAAAGGGTAACGCTACGCTGGCAGTGTCTAAAGTAGTAGGGTTGATGCTGAGTAATTTCGTGCCACCTGCTGCCCAAACCTTGCCATCGTTCGACTTCACAAAACCGATGGTCATCCCGGCGATGGTTTTGACGATAGAGTAGTCTGCCGCGTTCAGGATTACAAGGCCCTGGGTAGAGCTGATCAGGTAGATGTAATTGCCGTTAACAAAGATGTCGCCGGTTTGACCGGTAACGCCTGCAACGGTAGTGCCGAGTGTATTCGTCGTAAGGTCAAAACGATACACGCCGCTATTGGCAGTCATCAAACCTCTCGATGCATCAACACCTGCAAAGGCGCGGCCATCTGATGGAAGGTCGGCGATGTTAGCCATCTCTTTCAGGCTGAATTCATCGGCTACAACCAGGTTGCTGGCGCCCTGGTACCCCTGTTTGGAGATCAGGTACATCTTGCCATTGTGAAGATGGCCGTACTGGGTCGTAGTGCCCAGCTCTTTACCGGCGTTCGCCAGCTTGTTTACCCAGGTTTGTACGGTATCGGCACCAAAAGGGTAGTAAGTTACGCTGCCCGCTTCATGTCCAAACCATCCTTCGTTAACGAGGAAAAAGCCGTCTTCATAAGCGCCTGCAACGGTGAAGTCGTATACGGCTGAGTCAATTTTGCCCTGGTTGTCGGCCTTAAATACAATGTGGTAAGCGCCACGGGCTTCGGGTGTAAAGGAGAATTTGTTTTCGGTAACGGTTTGTGCCTGTCCGTTTACGGTCCAGCTGTAAGTCAGTTTGCTCCAGTCGCCGTTAATTTGGGTGATGGGCTTAAATTCGATGGTTTCGCCCACGATCACACGTTCGGCAATTTCGCCCGCATCCACGGTTGGTGCAGGTACAGGTGCGTCTTCTTTCTGGCAGGAAGCCAATAAGGCAAAAGCCGCGAAGGCAAAGGCAAGGTGTAGTTTTTGTTTCATATAAGGTATTTGTTTTTCCTGTTTATGACAACGCAAACGGGTATCAGGCAAAGGCATAGCTCCTTTGGCATACCAGGCTCGTCCGGAATAGATCCGGGCAAACCGGGAAACGAAAATGAAAACATAGGCAGCCCGCTGTCGGACGCGTACATTCATTGCTTTTCTCCCGAAAACGTCGAATGATGAGGCAAGCTGGCAGGTCTTCTGGCTCTCCTGCTTTTCCAAACCGCCTTCCCATTCCTGCTGGAACAGTGGCTGTGGTGTGTTGGAAAAACGCACCCGTTAGGCAACGGGGCAGGATTACAGCTACGGGGATAGCTCCGGTTTTACACCGGATTCCCTTTTAATGTAACTCCCTGAAAGGGAGCAACAACCAAATGCGGCTGCAAACCTAAGGAAAAAACCGGCGACAGCATGTATATTTTTCCGTTTTGCGTAAGTCGTTTTCCCGATTTGATCGATGCTCCAGCTTTTTACGAGTGACCTTTGCCAGGTACGACTACTTACGGGTGCGGCCACGGTGAACCGCCACTTACCATTTGAACACAGTATACCGGTTCTCATTATGAGCGTTAAAAAAGTTATTGGAAAAATTCACCTCTGGCTCGGGCTTGTATCCGGACTGGTGGTGTTCGTAGTGGCCCTCAGTGGCTGTATACTGGCCTTTGAACAGGAGATTAAACACTCCGTTTTTCCGTACCTCACGTCTAAAACGCAGGAAAACGCCAAACTGCTTCCTCCCTCAAAGCTCATGGAAATTGCCGCACCGCATGTGCCCGGTAAACAACCCAACTTCATTACTTACCTGGGCCGCGATAAAAGCGCCTCGGTGATGTTTTATGGTTCGGAGCCGGTGGAGTACTACTACCAGGTATTCATCGATCCGTACACCGGCGAGGTAAAAAAGGTGTGGAACGAGGATGAGGATTTCTTTCATACCATGGTGCATCTTCACTATAACCTGCTGTTGCCGATAGAAATTGGCCAGCAGATCGTAGCCGGTGCCACCCTTGTATTTGTGATCATGCTCATCTCCGGGCTGGTGCTTTGGTGGCCCAAAAACAAAAGCGCCGCCAAACAGCGTTTCTCTATCAAATGGAAAGCCCAGTGGCGCCGCCTCAACTATGACCTGCACAATGTTCTGGGTTTTTATATGATGGCAATCGGGCTGGTGCTGGCTTTAACCGGCCTCGTATGGGGCTACGCGTGGTTCAGCAACGCTTTGTACTATGCTACTTCCGGCGGTAAACAGATAGAAGACCGGATATTCACTTCGGATAAATCACTGGCTTCCACAAAAATTGCGCAGCCACTGGATGTACTGTTCGAAGGATTGGTCGCCAAGTCTACAAAAGACGAAGGCATCTTCTTTTCGCCCCCGCTGAACGATTCGGCTACATTGTCGGCCGGCATCAATCACCGCCCTGGTACTTATTATAAGCAGGATGTGTATACCTATGATCAATACACACTAAAGCCCGTACCACGCGGCGGTGTATTTGATGGTGAGTACGCCTCGAGCAGTTTTGCAGATAAGTTGCGTCGTATGAACTACGACATTCATGTGGGAGCGATCCTGGGGTTGCCAGGTAAAATACTGATGTTCCTGGCCAGCCTTATCTGCGCGAGTATGCCCATTACCGGCATCTACATCTGGTGGGGTAGAAAATATAAAACGAAAAAGAAACCGGCTGCCCGTACCGTACCGCAGCTGGCAAAAGCATAAATAAAAGGGCTGACCCGAAGTAATGGTCAGCCCTTTTATTTGGGCACCTCATGATGCCCTATGATCGTTTAAGCGGTGCGCACAACTTTAAGTTGCGTTTCAGCGCCTATCGTTATACTATTCCTCCGATCTTCCTGCCTTCAGCACATTGCCCCATTTAACAAGCGCCTGCAACATCTGAGCGGTGGTGCGTTCAATCTGCTCCGTCGGTTGAAAGTTTAATTCCTCGTCGAAGTACTGCGTAAACATCGGGATGGTTACCGCCTCGTTCACCACCGTTACGCTAAGCGACGACAATACCAGTCGAACCGCCTGTTGCGCACGGGTGCCTGCGGAAATGCCGCCATAGCTGAAAATCGCTGCCGGTTTATGTTTCCATTCGAAGTGCAGGTAATCTACCGCATTCTTAAATGCAGCGGTGAAACCAAAGTTATATTCGGGAGTAATGAATACAAACGCATCGGCGTCTTCGATTTTGGCGCTCCAGTTGCGTGTATGCTGATGTTCGTACTTACGCATTGCCGGGTGATTCGCCTCGTTCATCATTGGCAGATTGATCTCTGCCAGGTCCAGCAACTCCACGTTAAACTGGGGCAATTGTTTCGCCACTTCGGTCAGCCAGTTGCCAAATATGATGCCCTTACGGCCAGGTCGTGTACTCGTTACAATAATTTTCAGATTGAGCATAAGTAGATTTTAAAAAGCCAAAATTAATAGAAGCCGGTGGTATTGTGCTCCCCGCTATCCTTTCGGATACCACCGGCGAAAATAATACCCGTTAACTATTTCTGGTACTGAAATGTTGATTTCATCAATATAAACCACGATCGGTGAAACAGTTATTGATTAAGTTTACGCCATGGAAAAACATACTGCCGCCTACTGGATAAACACGCTGCAACTGCAAAAACATGTAGAAGGCGGCGCATTCCGCGAAACCTACCGCGCCCCGCTCACGCTGCCACAACAGGTATTGCCAGGTACGTTTAAGGGCGACCGTAATGCTGCTACGGCTATTTATTTCCTGCTGGAAAAAGGGGATTTCTCCGCCTTTCACCGTATTGCGGCAGATGAAATGTGGCATTTTTATGCGGGAGATACGCTACACATCTATGAAATAAAGCCCGATGGAGCGCTTATTATACATGCGCTAGGACAAGATATTGCAGGCGGTGCCGCTTTCCAGGCGTTGATACCGGCAGGCAGCTGGTTTGCTTCCCGTGTTGAATCGGGTAGCTATGCACTGGTAGGATGTACCGTAGCGCCGGGATTCGATTTTGCAGACTTTGAGCTGGCGGAACGGGCGGCATTGTCGGACGAATATCCGCAGCATCAGCAGCTGGTCGTGGAATTAACGAGATGACAATAGCGTCTTAAACAGTTGAAGGTATTGTGAGGTGATGTAATCGATGTTATGTTGTGTAACCGCATAGTGATGCGCTTTTTCCGTAAGTTCGGCGCGCAGGGCGGGGGATTCCAGTAAGGCATGCATGCCTTCGGCCAGTTTACCGGCTTCCCGCACATTACACATAATACCGCGGCCTTCGCCCACGAGATCTATCAATCCGCCGGCGTTGGTAGATACGGTGGGCACTTTATACAGGAAGGCGTCCAGTACACTGCTGCCCAAACCTTCTTCTTCCGAACTCATCGCGAATATGTCAAGCACGGAAAACACATCTTCAACTTCGCTATAAAAACCCATGAGGCGGTAATAAGGTTCGAGTTGATATTCCGCGATCTTTTGTCGCACGGCCTCTTCCAGGTTGCCTTTGCCGAAATGCAGGAATACAAAGTCCTGCCGGGTGGCCGCCAGCTGACGAATAGCTTCCACCATCGTAAGCGGATCTTTATGTTGCACCAGCGCTGCTGTGGTACCAATGATCTTTTTGTCACGAGGCACCTGGTGTTCTTCCAATATTTTTACTGCGCGCTCTTTATTCAACGTTTTGCCCACGATGGCGCTGGATATGAGCGGCACGTCTTTACCCGAAAAGTTCTCCACGATCTTTTTAATAGCGGAGCTAATCGCCACTACTTTATCCGTCAGCTTATACTTCAGCAGCGTCATGCGGCCTTTGGGAACAAAATCCACCCGTCGGGTAAAAACGATCTTAGCACGATGAAAAGGTTTAGACAGGATACAGTACGTCAGAAAGTGAGAGGTTTGCGTATGCAGGATGTCGTATTTATGCCCGTTGAAGATGAGGTAAAAGAGGGCGCCAAACACACTCTTAAATCCATACACCCGCACACCTTCAGCAGCCGCCTTCTCCGCCATGGGAAAGTCTTTGCGGCAAAGCATGCGTACATCGAGTTCCGCTTTTTGAAAGCCCTGCAGCGTATACAGCGTTTGCCGTTCGCCGCCACGCCAGCCGCGTTCAAAATTCATTTCCAGTACTCGTAGTGGGCGGTTTGCCATGGATTATGTGTTTAAACGGCACAAAGAAAGGGTATTTTTCCAGCTCTTAACATAGCGGAATAAAAATATATCTCTTCCGGAAAAAATCTATCTTGTGCGCGTTATTTCCTACTATAACTGCCTGATTGTTACATACAAACTACGATGAAGATTCTTTTTGCGGGTAAATTCGACCGCGCCTATAACAGGACCCAAGTACTGCTGGATGGACTACACACCATTCCGGGTGTAGAAGTTTCATTCTATAATTACAAAGAAGAATCGTTCCGTATCGGTAAACTCAAAAAAGCGATTAAAGCGGCGGATGTGGTTTTTCTCCCGTCATTCACACATGCCAACGTTGCCCTCATTAAGCTGTTAACGCGTAAACCGGTAATTTTCGACCCGCTGATTTCCCGTTACCTTACTAAAGTATTTGACTATAAACAGGTGAGCCGTTACTCCATCCGTGCGTATAAAAACTACCTGAAAGACCGTATTTCCATGAAGATGGCCGACTTGGTGGTGTGTGATACCGAATCGCACCGGCAGTACTTTCACGAGGCTATCGGCATCCCGCTGGAAAAAATGAAAGTGTTGGAAGTGGGTGTTAACACCGACGAGTTTCGCCCCCAACCAGTGCAGAAAACAGGCGATCAGTTTGTAGCAGGTTTTTATGGCGGATTTATTCCGTTACAAGGCGCTACCAATATTGTAAAAGCGGCAGCATTGCTGAAGGAAGTGCAGTTTCACCTGATAGGGACCGGGTTTGAATTTGAGAAGATAAAAAAGCTCATTGCGGACGAGCAGTTGGATAACGTAAAATTGATGGGCTGGGTGAAGTACGATGAACTGTCGGCGGCCATCAACCAGTTTGATATTTGCATGGGTATTTTTGGCGATACCCATAAGGCGGACCTGGTGGTGCCGAATAAAGTTTATCACTACGCCGCTATTCGCAAAGCCATTATTTCGAAAGATACGCCTGCCATCCGCCACCTCTTTACCGATCACAAAAACATACTGCTCACCGGCACAAACGCGCAAGATATTGCAGCCGCTGTGCTGCGTTTAAAAAATGATACGGCATTTCGGGAAAAGATCGCCGAAAATGGTTACCAGGTAATTACTACGAATTACAACCACCGTATCATCGCGCAAAAGTTGGTAGATATGGCTGCGGAACTGCTCGCCAGCCCACGTTTCGCCGGGGCATAAAAATGGGGCTGACCAAAAAGTAAAATGAAGGCTTTGTGAATCGCTTACATGATGACACGTCTCCATCAGGTACCCGAATAAATTAGGGCTGACCAGTACTTTTTGGTCAGCCCCGCACTCTCACTATACGATAAAAGGATCTACGATTGCTAACACCGCCTCTTTGGTCAGCGGTTCGTCAAATGCTTCTGATGCTGCATTTGCAGAAATCGAGAAGCCGCCGATGTTCACAATGTTCACGGTTGCCTGGGTCGTTAATTCCTCCCCATTATAAACCGCCTGCACCGCAGCGCCGATGCCGGCAGTGCTGTTCATGGTGATCCACGGTTTAATTGTGCTGTCGGCCGCGGCAGCGCGTCGCATGCTGCGGATGTGTGCAGCGTGGCGGGCTTCCACAGAGTGAATATTGAGCGCAGCGGTCAGGATATCGTTATTGGATATCAGGTTGGCCGCCTGTCCCTTATACGCCCTCACGCCCGTGTCCTCAAACGCCTGCGCTACGGCCAGGAACAAACCATAGTCGGTAAATACGTTCTTGAACGGACCATTATTGCTGCCATTGCCGGCAGAGAAGTCGAAGGTAGGTGTTGCTACTGGCGTACTGCCCAAATCACCGATCACTTTTTTCAGCAGGGCCACGTGTGCATTCTCATGGTCGCGAATGGTAGTGATGGCTGCTTTAGCAGCTGCAGTCGGCAGCAGGGTAGCAGAAGCTACGGCTTGCGTATAGAACGCAGCTTCCAGGTATTCGAGTGTGAGTGCGTATTGCAGCACGCCTACAATCGTGGAAGTTGACTGACCGTACGCCTTTTTAAACATGCCGCTTAAGGCGATGGGCACGGCTGCCAGGGCCAGTTTGCCGCCGATGTTGGCGAACTGCTTCATCGCAGAACGGCGACTGTCCAGCTTCTCATAGACTTCCGGGTCTACCTTTTCTATATCTTCCAGTATCTTGATAATGTTCATACAATCATGTTTTTAGAGGATCAGGAGGTGGGCAGGTTATTAGCGTTCAGTTTCGATTTCAGGAAACCGGAAGCGATGCTCAGTACTTGTTTGGGCGTAAGTGCTTTATCGAGGCCGTTAGCGTCTATCACGGAGCTGTCTGCAAATGAGCCGTTGCTGATAAGGTCGCGGATGTAGGCAGCGTGGCGGGCTTCTACAGATACGATCTTACCGGCCAGCGCCAGGTAGTTCGGATCGGTGATCAGTTTGCCGGCACCATTATATGCCTGCACACCCAGGTCTTCAAAAGCTTTGGCGGTGGCCAGCACACTTTCTCTCTTGCTAAAATCGATCTTGCTGAAATTCACTTCAAGGGCTACGATGGCGCTGGTTTTCAGGGCTGCCTTAAAGAACTCGCGATGCGCAATTTCATGGTCTCGGATGTCGGCTAACAACTGGGTTTCGTCAGCGGTGATGCCTGCGTACGGGGTGTCGGTCACTTGTTTGTAAAACGCCGCTTCCAGCTGTTCCAGGGCGTAAGCATAGTTCAGGATGCCGATGTCGCCGGTGCCGAGATTAATACCGCCGCCGCCGTTATCGTCTTTGTCGCTGCAACCGGAAATAACACCTACTACAGCCGCTGTGCCGGCCATCTTAGTCAGGAATTGCCTGCGAGCCAGGCCTTTAGGGGACAAAGCATCCCCTTCCCCTTGGCCGGAGGCAAATGGAATTTCTTCATAAATCGTTTTTTTAAATGGTATTGATCGGAATGAGTTTCACTGAGTTTTAATAATAGCCAGTACTAAACCGCGTTTGTACGCAGTGTAAGTTTTCTTCACGTAATCTTAAAGGGCAATAAAATCCAATCCCGCCTTGTGGCAAAACATATCACACGTACTCCATCAGGAGTTTTCTATAAAACAATTTGGGTAGAGGAATGAATCGGAATGTTCAGATAATCAATAGTACTAAGGTTTCTCTCATCATCTACGTGATATAGTTGTATATCGGATTTAAATGCTGGAAAATTAGCTGGCACGGTTTTGTGCGGAGGGGAAAGCCTTGCCCAGTATGGGGTTAAATAAAAGCGGGAGTCGTGCTCCCGCTTACGTTATGTCTTTGCAATCGCATTCGGTGTATAAACTGCGCCCAAGGCTTAGTTGCCGGTGAATTACTTGTCTTCCGACAGTTTCTTAGGAGTTCGGACTTAGCAATCACCGTCGGGCGTACAAACAGCGCCTGCGGTTTCGTTGCCGGCAGATTTTTCTTCTTCCAGCACTTTATGAAAAGTTTGCGTAAATACTTCGAGCGGCTGTGCGCCGGAGATGGCATATTGACGGTTGAACACGAAGAACGGTACACCCCGTACACCGAGTGAGGCACCTTCCGCAATATCTTTACTTACTTCCTGCTGATACGTATCGCCAGCCAGCATATTCCTTGTTTCCGCTTCAGGAATGCCCGCCTTCGCGCCGATCTGCACCAGCGTTTCAGCATCGCCCACGTTTTTACCTTCGGTGAAGTAGGCGGAGAAGAGTTGTTCCTCCACTTCGTTCTGTACACCATGTTTAGCCGCCAGGTGCGACAACCGGTGTGCATCCAGCGTGTTGGCAGGAACTGCTTTGTCGAAGTCATATTGTAAACCCAGTTGTGCGGCCATGCCGGATACCTGGTTGCTTACATCTTTCGCATAGTCGGTTGTCCAGCCCTTTTTCTCGGCCAGCATTTCGTGGGTAGTGCGGCCCGGCACGTATTCCAGGTGCGGGTCCAGCTGAAAGCTTTTCCAAACTACTTCTACAGGCTCGGTAATGCCTGCATGCTCCAATGCCTGCTCGAACCGGCGTTTGCCGATGTAGCAAAAGGGGCACATAATATCAGACCATATTTCTACTTTCATATTATTCCATTTTAGGCAGATGGGCGACCGCGATCGGCGGGCGCCACTATCTACTGCAAAAATATTGTAAGTTTGCTATACTTTGGTAACCACTATACTTTAGGATACCGCAACCTAAAAGCGCTCGTTATGTCCAGGATAAAACAGGCGGAAGCTTATCCCGCCAACGCAACGGAAGTTTGCAAGAAAAGTCTCACCGCCATCCGCGACGCCATGTACGTCATGGGCGGAAAGTGGAAACTGCCGATCATCATCGCCCTGCTGGAAGGTGGGCCGCAGCGTTTCAAAGAGTTGCAACGGTCGGTGCAGGGCATCACCCCTAAAGTATTGTCTAAAGAATTAAAAGAGCTGGAACTAAACCAGTTCGTAACCCGCACGGTATACGATACGATGCCCGTAGCCGTAGAGTATAAAGCCACCGCTTACAGCCGCTCGCTCGACAAAGTGATATTCGAAATGAAGGAATGGGGAGAACAGCATCGCAGGCGCATCATGTCAAAAAACAAACTTAAAAAAGCCTGATTCCCGCTATGGATAACGAAAACAAGCCAAATGCCTACTTCATTACCCGATGGCAGTCCCAGATAAAAAAGGGGCTTTTCGAGTATATTATCATGCTGCTGCTGCAAACGAAGGAGCGGTATGGTTATGAGCTGATCAGCGAGATAAAAAAGCTGGCCGATATGGATATTGCAGAAGGCACGATTTACCCGCTGCTCAGCCGCCTGAAGAAAGAAAAGCTGGTCGACAGCCGCTGGGTAGAAATGGAAGAAGGCGTACCCCGCAAATACTACAAACTTACCGATCAGGGTAACGAATACCTCGAAGCCATGTATCAATACCTGGGAGAACTGATGCAGGCCATCAGCGACATCAAGAAAATCTAACCGTTATGAACAAATCCACTCAATATATACTTTCGCTCGACCTCAGCTCCAGTGCAGCAGGCGTTGTACTGTTCAATCACGAGGGAAAAGTGGTAAAGCAATTACAGAAAGAATACGACAAATATTATCCGCAACCCGGCTGGATAGAAGTTGATCCCAACGAGATCTGGTTCACGATGCTATCGGTGATCGAAGAGCTGTGGGAAGAAACCGGCGTGCAGCCCTCGGCCATTGCCGGTATCGGCATCGCCAACCAACGCGAAACCACCGTAATATGGGATAAGGCCAGCGGGTTGCCCGTGTACAATGCTATCGTATGGCAGGACAGGCGCACCTCCAAACTGTGCGACGACTTCCGCTACCAGGGCTTTACCGAAATGATCCGAGAAAAAACCGGGTTAATTCTCGATGCTTATTTCTCTGCCAGTAAGATCAGCTGGATACTGGATAACGTAGAAGGTGCGCGCATCCGCGCTGAGCAGGGACAACTCGCATTTGGTACCATCGACTCCTGGCTGATATGGAAACTCACCGGCGGTAAAAAACATGTGACCGATGTAACCAATGCCTCGCGCACCATGTTGTTCAACATTCATGAATTGAACTGGGACGCAGACCTGTTAAAGCTTTTCGGTATTCCATATCGTTTGTTACCCGAGATCTGCAGCAATAGCGAAATCATTGCCCATACCGCCCCGGCATTGTTCGATGCCGCTATTCCCATTGCAGGTGTGGCCGGCGACCAGCAGGCAGCTCTGTTCGGACAACTATGCCTGGAACCGGGAATGGTGAAAAATACTTACGGCAGCGGATGTTTCGCCCTCATGAACATTGGTAGCGAACCAATCATCTCCCGTCACAACCTGCTCACAACCGTCGCCTGGAAAATTAATGGCCAGGTCACCTACGCCCTGGAAGGCAGCGTGTTCGGCGGCAGCTCTGTGTTCCGCTGGATCCGTGATGGCCTCGGCCTTATCGAATCAACCGCCGAAATAGAAGCCCTTGCGCAAACCGAGCCCGATAACGGCGGCGTGCTGTTCGTACCCGCCCTCAGCGGACTTGGCGCTCCCTACTGGGATCCCTACGCCCGTGGTATGATCATCGGCATTACCCGCGGCACCTCCGCTGGTCACATTGCCCGCGCTTCGCTGGAAGGCGTGGCCCTCGGCATTTATGACGCATTACAGGCTATGGAAAAAGACAGCGGCCGCACCATCTCCGAACTCCGTGTAGACGGTACTTCCGCCGGTTACGACTTCTTCATGCAGATGCAAACCGACATCCTCGAATATCCCATCACCCGCCCGGAAGTAATGCCCGTAGGCGCCGTTGGCGTGGCTTACCTGGCAGCGCTGGCGACAGGCTTCTGGGAGCTGGATGATGTGAAGGGACAATATCGTGCAGGTAAAACGTTCCATCCCGATGCAGGGAATGACGCTGCGGCGGTGAAGCAGAAGTGGCAAAAGGCGATTGCGCGGGTGAAGAATTGGGATTTGTAGGGGATTATAGTGATGTAATCAACATAGTCAACTTTATGTTCAACGCCTGATTCGTTTTTACAAGTTCTTTTCAGGCACTGCAACCTGCGGTGCCTTTTTCACGATACTATTTCGCTACTAAGAGTATCAGCTTGCTGGAAAGAAGCATGCACTGCCTCTCCGCATTGCTTTTTCATTAATACTATTTTACCCCCACCTCCCCCAAAATTAACGCTCCTCCAATAAATATCTACATTTTCACACGCTGTATCGTATTCCGATGTACCTTGTATTGAAATGCGAGTATCTTTACAATGTACTAGCTAAAATCAAACAATGGTATGACCAGGGAAGCGGCTATCGGAGAATTGAACAGCAAGGTGAATGCAGGCGACGAGTGGGACTTAGTGATCATCGGCGGCGGAGCTACCGGCCTCGGTGCCGCTTTGGAAGCCGTTACACGCGGATACAAAACGTTACTCGTAGAACAGTCGGATTTTGCGAAATCAACTTCGAGCAAAAGCACGAAGCTGGTGCACGGCGGGGTGCGTTACCTCGCACAGGGTGACGTAGCACTGGTGCGCGAAGCCAGCATCGAGCGCGGATTACTTACCAAAAACGCACCGCACCTGGTACATAACACTTCTTTCGTCATACCGGCTTACTCGCTATGGGATAGCATTATGTATACAGTTGGCCTTAAGCTGTACGACTGGATGGCAGGACGCTTAAGTCTTGGCCGCTCGCGGCATATTTCGAAACGCGAAACGCTGCAACGCCTGCCCACACTGGCTACCAATAAACTATCTTCTGGCATTCTTTATCACGACGGGCAGTTCGACGATTCACGGCTGGCGATTAACCTGGTGCAAACCATCGCGGAGCATGGTGGATTGGTGCTGAACTATATGAAGGTGACTGGTCTGCAGAAAAATAGTAACGGCCGCATTGAAAAGGTAAAGTTGCAGGACGTGGAAACGAATACTACGTACGAAGTAAAAACCCGTGGAGTTATTAATGCCACGGGGGTTTTTGCGGATGATGTGTTACGCATGGACAATCCGGAAGCGCGGCATAGCATCGCTGCCAGTCAGGGTGTACATCTTGTGCTGGACCGCGAGTTCCTGCCGGGTAACGACGCGCTCATGATCCCGAAAACAAGTGACGGCCGTGTGTTGTTCGCAGTGCCCTGGCATAACAAAGTGGTGGTGGGCACGACGGATACGCCGGTAAAGGCGATCAGCCTGGATCCGGAAGCGCTGGAGCAGGAGATCAGTTTTATCCTGGCGACAGCGGGAGCTTACTTATCTAAACCGCCACAACGTGCCGATGTACGTAGTGTATGGGCCGGACTAAGGCCATTAGCTGCGCCGCAAGGCAATAATGAAAAGACAAAAGAGATTTCGAGAAGTCATAAAATTACGGTGTCGCCGGCTGGCCTGATTACGATCATCGGCGGTAAATGGACGACCTTCCGCAAAATGGCGGAAGATGTGATCGACAAACTGGAAGAATCGCATGGATGGCCCGTTACCAGGTCTGTTACAGACCGCCTGCCCCTGCATGGTGCCACAGAACGCGTGGATTTTGATAGCCCGATGTACTTCTATGGTGCCGACGCCCCGCAGGTGGAAGCACTGGCGAAACAGGAACCGGCCCTTGAAGAGGTGCTGAGCAGCGGGTTAGGCATCATAAAGGCGCAGGTAATATGGGCTGCAAGAAACGAAATGGCGCGCACCGTGGAAGATGTGCTGGCGCGCCGTATCCGTGCGCTGTTCCTCGACGCCCGCGAAGCTGTGCGCATCGCGCCGCAGGTGGCTGCTATGCTGGCCGCTGAACTGGGCTACGACCAACAATGGGAAGCGCAACAACTCAGGGAATTTAATGAACTCGCAAAGACTTATATGTTGAACTAAAGGACTGATAGAACAGGCATTCACGTCATGCTGAATTGAAGACCACGTTATCGGGAACAACCAAAAATCTGATATATCCTTTTACGCCGCGGCCGCAGGCATTCACCACGTAACAACAGGCCGGCCGCAGCTCTCCGACGAATGTTAAGAATAACAGCCAGGCTCCGCCAGGAAGAAAAACCACGCACGCCGGTAACAGAACTTAATACAAAAATCAATTGTTGAATGAAACACTTTTTACTATTCCTCACCTGCCTGCAGCTGTGTATTGGCGGCATGGTGCACGGTAACAACACAACACATCCCGCCTCCGGCCAACAGGAGGGAGATGTGGTGGTAAGGGGCACGGTTACAGGCGAAAAAGGCGAAGCGCTGTTCGGAGTGTCCGTGCATCTCAAAGGCTCTACCAAAGGAGCTACTACGGATAAAGACGGTAAATACCTGATTACACTGCCTTCCACAGGCGGTGTGCTGGTGTTCTCTTACATGGGCTTCATCGCGCGCGAAGAGAATATTAAAACAACGCGGGTGTTTAATGTTTCTCTCAAACAAGATCCCAAGGCACTCAACGAAGTGGTGGTAACGGCGCTCGGCATCAAACGGGATGAAAAGGCGCTGGGTTACGCCGCTACGGTGGTGAAAGGCGATCAGCTGACGGAAGCATTGCCGAGTAACTGGACGGATGCGCTGTCCGGTAAAGTGGCCGGTCTTAACCTGGTCCGCTCGAACGGTGGCCCCACAGGTTCTATCAAAATTATCCTCCGTGGTGAAAATAACCTCACCGGTAACAACGAAGCGTTGGTCGTAGTAGACGGTGTGATCGTTAGTGGCGGCGGTGTTGGCGGCAGTGGCCGGCGCACGGCGCAGGTGGGAGAGGCGGCTTACGGTACAGGCAGCGATAATATGCCGGCCGACTATGGCAGTGGTCTCAATGACATTAACCCGGAAGATATTGAAAACATTACGGTGCTGAAAGGCCCGGGTGCAGCGGCTTTGTACGGACAAAACGGCGCAAACGGAGCGATCATCATCACTACGAAAGCAGGTAGCACTAAAAAGAAAGGACTCGGTATCACAGTAAACTCCAACGGTTCCATGGAAACGGTTAACCGCTGGCCCGACCTGCAATATGAATATGGCCAGGGTACGGGCGGCAGCAGTTATTACTCGTACGGCGCCTCGGCCGACGGTAACAGCACATCGGCCACCAGCTCTGCTTACGGCCCGCGTTTCGCCGGACAAATGTACTTCCAGTACGACCCAACGATCCAGGACCCCGGTAAGGAAAGAACGCTGTGGAAACCGTACGTGAACTCTACCCGCAAATATTTCCAGCCTGGTAAAACACTTACTAATTCTATCAGCATGGACGGTGGTAACGACAAAACATCGGCACGTTTCTCCATCACCAATGTGCAGAACAGCTGGATCATGCCTAACACCGGCTACAAACGTACCACCCTGGCCTTGTCAGTAAACTCCAAAGCAACGGACAAGCTCACGATCGCTACCAAGATCAACTATACCAATAAGAACAGCGATAACCTTCCCGGCACCGGTTATGGTAACCAGTCGATCATGTACTGGTATATCTTCTGGCAGCCGAATGCTGATCTTAACTGGCTGCGTAACTACTGGCAGATTGGTAAAGAGAAACGGGCGATCGAATTCCCGTTCAGCTCTTTCCCGGAAAACCCTTATGCTATCGCGTATGAATTCCTGAACCAGTCTGACCGTGACGCAGTAACCGCGAATGCGACAGCTACTTATACTTTTAGTAAGGAGCTCAGTTTGCAGGTGCGTGCGTCGACTGACCTCAGTTACGAGCGCCGTGCGCAGTTGCGGCCTTATGATGCAGGCAGCCGTCTTCCCAAAGGCAGCTACCGCACACAAAATATCTTCTCGCAAGAGGTAACGGCCGACTGGTTACTGAAGTATGCGAAAAAGCTGAATAAAGACTTCGACATCTCTGCTACATTAGGTGGTAGCGCAATGCGAAACTTTTACAATAAGGATGAAGTGCGCGCGGATTCTCTCACGGTGCCTGGCGTATACAACATGGCTAACTCAAAAGGTCCTAAAATCACCCTGCCGATTGTTTCACGTTTCGGCCTGAACAGCTTCTATGGCTTGTTTTCCGCTTCTTACAGAGATTATTTGTTTGTGGATGTAACCGGCCGCCAGGACTGGAATAGTACACTGGCTACACCGCAGCGTACGGATAATGCCGGCTTCTTTTACACCTCCGCAAACCTAAGTTTCGTGCTCTCCGAAGTAACGAAACTGCCGTCGATGTTCGATTTTGCCAAGCTGCGTTTCTCCGCATCCAGCGTAGGTAGCGGCGGTACAATACCCTATTACACAGCATATGGTTACGAAAGCCCGTTGAACTTCGACGGTTATGCACAAAACCCCAACCTGATCACTAACCCGAACCTGAAACCTTTGCGCACAGTGACCTACGAAGTGGGTGCTGCCGCCAAGTTCCTGAAAGGCCGGGCCGGACTGGATGTGGCCTACTACATTGGTACTACGAAAGACCAGATCCTTACACGTACGCTGGATCGTTCTTCCGGCTGGCCATGGGCAGTGATCAATACCGGTACGGTACGTAACAAGGGCTTTGAATTATCGCTGAACGGCACACCGGTATCTACCAAAAACTTTAAATGGAATACCAGTGTTAACTACTCCACCAACCGTAACCGCATCGTAGATCTCCCGGATAGTTCGGTAGTGTTACGTACCGGCCCTATCGGTGGCGGACAGATCGTGGCAAAAGTAGGCGGCAGCATGGGCGACCTGTACGGTCGCGGATATTTAAGAGCGCCTGATGGACAAATCGTATACGATCCTACCAATGGCTTCGCACGATTGGCGAATGATGTACTATATCTCGGTAACACGATGCCTAAAGGTAAAATTGGCTTTAGCAACGATTTCAGTTACCGCCAGTTCCGTTTAAGCATGTTGTTCGATGCACAGTGGGGAGCAGTTGCACATTCACTCATGCATCATAAATTATCGGAGCAGGGTAAAACGACCAACACGCTGCCCGGCCGCGCCAGTGGCCTTATTGGCAAAGGTGTAATGGAAGACCAGGATGGTAAGTACGTACCTAACACAGTGGTAGCGACCGACGTGGATTATTACTATCGCTCTCATTGGGGCATTGATAACGCGGAAGGTAACACGTTCTCTACCGACTTCATCAAGTTCAGGGAAGCGCGTATTGATTATACCATTAAACCCGCCGTGTTGAAGAGAACTGGTTTACAACGTGTAACCGTTGGGGTGTATGGACGTAACCTGTTCATCTGGTCGCCATGGCCGATGTTCGATCCCGAGTTTGGTACCATCAGCGGTACAGATATCGTACAGGGATTTGAGATCGCGCAATTCCCGTCTACCCGCACCTTTGGCTTCAACGTGATTATCGGACTTTAATCTGCATGAACATGAAACAACTTACTTATAAGCTATCTGCGGCGTTCGTATTGGCAGTACTGCTGCTGACCGGCTGTACCAAAGATTTCAAGAAACTGAATACGAGCCCGAACAATACTACTGATGTATTGCCCGGACAACTGCTGGCGCCCGCTCTGGTAAACACGCTCACGTACAACCTGTCGCGCAACCGCAACTTCAACAATGAACTGATGCAGGTGACGGTGGATATGAACGATGGCGAGGGCCGCGTGTTCCGCTACGACTTCAATAATACCTGGGCCGATTACCTGTATAACAACTGGTACATCCAGCTCACCAACTTAAAGGATATGTACCGCCTGGCTGCCGACACAACCAGTCCGGAGTACAATAAAACGTATATGGGCATTTCGCTCATCTGCCAGTCATGGATCTATTCCCTGCTTACAGATGCCTATGGCGACGTGCCTTTCCGCCGCTCTAACCTGGGCCGCGACAGTCTCATTTATGAGCCGCAGTTTGATCAGCAGAAGGATATATACGCCGGCATCTTCGACAACCTGGAGCGGGCTAACGTACTGTTGAGTACCAGCCAGGCTATTGATCCCGCGTTTGATCCGGTGTATAACGGTGCGGTGTTAAACTGGCGTAAGTTCGGCAACTCGCTCTACCTGCGACTGCTGCTGCGTATTTCCGGTAAACAGGAGGTGGCGCAACAAGCGATCGCCAAGTTCCAGGAGATTGCAGGTGATCCTTTGGATTACCCGATTATCACGACTACTGCGGAATCTGCGATACTAAAGTGGACGGGCAAAGCGCCCTTCCAGAACCCGCTCACAACCGCAGTGCGTGAGCAGGACTACCGCGCACCAGGTATTGCGAGTTTCTTTATTGATCATCTCGTTGCCTGGAACGATCCGCGTATCAACATATCACTTGGTGCAAACGGGATTAACCGCTGGGGCATCGCACAGTCTACAGAAGGCTTTAAAGGCGTGCCCAGTGGTTATTTACCAGGACAAGGCGGCGCGAAGAAATCATATTTCCTGTCTAACACATCTACCACCTCCATGCAAACCGATCCGCTGGCAGGTATGATCCTGAATGTGGCAGAAGTAAAACTGATGCTCGCCGAAGCAACGGTGAAAGGCTGGTTGACAGCCACGCCTGCAGCTACTTACTACAACGACGGAGCGCGACTGAGCATTCAGCAATGGATGCCTACCTGGAACGTGGATATTGTGACGCACCTCACCAATGCAGATATGCAATGGAATGATGCGGAAACGCTGGAGGAGAAGATGGAAAAGATCCACCTGCAAAAATACTACGCACTGTTCATGACCGACCTGCAACAGTGGTTCGAGTACCGTCGCACCGGTCATCCCAACCTGCCGAAAGGCCCGGGGCTGGCGAACAATGGCGTAATGCCGGCACGCTTCAATTACCCGGTGTATGTGCAATCGGCTAATCCAACGAATTATAAACTGGCCATAGCAGCGCAAGGTCCGGACGACATCTCCACACAAGTATGGTGGCAGAAACCGTAAATCAACTCATGAAACAACGCATTATGAAGAATTTGCTGAAATATATCATCATATTGGTACTGGCGGCTGGCTGGTTCGCCTGTAACAAGGAGGGCAACTACCCCGGTTCCTCCATCTATCCATACCTGCCCATCTTCGATCTCAGGAACGTTTACCAGGGCAAGGATGTAACGCTGTCGAAAGAAACGATGCTCGGCTGCGATAAGATCACGGGCGTAGTGATTTCTGATCACTCGGGCAAAAACCTGCCCGAAGGGTTACTGATTATGCAGGACTATCGCCGCCTGAACCTGCTGCGCGGTATTGCAATTGAACTGGGTGCGGCTGCGGCTGACTATGTGCCGGGCGACTCCATCGTGGTAGAGCTGGACGGCGCGGTGCTTACCCGTAAAAATGGCATTCTGCAGATTACCGGGGTGACAACGACTGATATCACGAAAGTGGCGGCGAATGGCAGTATACCAAGGGTACGGGTGAACAGTAACCTCATCATCAACAAACCGGAGGATTATGAAAGTGTAATGTCCGTGATCGTGAAAGGTACATTTGTTCCGCTACCGGCACCTGGCGACCAGTTTACGGGAACGCACATACTGAACGACGGGTTTGGTAACCTGCCACTGGTAACCGCAGCTGGAGCTACGTTTGCGAGCGAGTTACTGCCTGCTATGTCTAATTACTCGGTGATCGTGCTTCGTAATGAAGCAGGCGAACCACAACTGCATATGCGCACGAAAGCAGATTACGAGGTGTTCAGCGCTTCGCTGGAGCTGCAATCGCTGATCATCACCGGCTTTTTGAACGACCCCACCATGGACCCTGCGTCCGACGGTAACTATGAATACGTGCAGTTCAAAGCTACGAAGGATATCAACTTTGCTACGACGCCATATTCTATCGTAGTGAGCAATAACGCCGGCGCCTCTACGCCGATTGGTGTGCCTGCACAGGGCTGGGCTACGGGCGGACAGCGTACCTACAAGTTTAATATCGCCACCGGTTCCGTTACAAAAGGTGAGTTCTTTTATGTAGGCGGCCGGTTCAAAACCATTAATGGTGTGAACTCTACGGATATATCTGCCGCGAAATGGGTGACCAATTATGACTACGTAGCCAAAGCCGGTGAAGGTTTCGGAAGTGCCAAGACCAACCTGATGGCCAATAGCGGCAATGCCTTTGGCATCGCGGTGTTTGAGGGCACAACGGTAACAGCCGCTTCCACGCCGGTGGATGTGATTTTCATGGGCGGCGGCGGATCGCTGTATGCTGCGCCGGCTTCCGGTTACCGCATCAGTAATAATGATTGGTACGATATACTCAATCCGTTGCAACCGAGTGTGCAACAGCCTTTCTTCCGCATGGGTACCAACAACCTGTTCCTGGCCTACAACGCCGGCGATGCAGGTGCGTTCGTGATGCTTGGCGGCGAGTACAGCATTCCCCTCCGCAAATGGACGCAGGTGCGCTCGCAGCGGAATATTTTCCTGACTAAAACATCGGTGCTTACAGAGATCCAGAGCGATTCACTGTCGACGAAGATCGTGGAGTAGCTTAATAATGATTGCACCAGCTTTACCTTTTTCCCCAACCGCCGTTGTGTCACTCCCTTCAACATCCGTGCAGGCCCCGGCCAGCACGCTGCCAAATGGATGTAGCCAACTAGCGGACAAAAATAAATCGTCATTGCGAATGAAATGACGCAAACTTCCGCGCTGATCTTCGCGTCCGTCTTCAGGCGGTTTTAGCGGAGACGGCACACGAAGTTTGCTTCCCGCCGGTCGCAATGACGATTTTTAAACATTCCCGAAACTTAGTGATTTCATAACACGACGTACATCGCCGCTAAATAGCCACCCGCTATTTTTGCGGCCTAATTTCTTCATATGCACAGGCGTAATTTTCTTTACCTCACTTCCTTATTAGGTGCAGGTATACTTACAGGAGCAGACAAAGCTTATTCAGCGATCGTGGGTGGTCGCGCTACCAAAGTAACCGGTAAAGTCACCGCGAAAGGTAAAGCGCTGAAAGATGTAGTTGTGAGCGACGGCTTCTCCGTAGTAAAAACCGACGCCAAAGGCCGTTTCGCTTTTACTGCCAGCGAAAAGGCAGGCTTCGTGTTCATCAGCGTGCCCGCCGGTTACGCCATACCGGTAAGTAAAGAAGGCATGGCGGCTTATTACCAGCCCCTCGAACCGAAAGATGCACAAAGCTTCGACTTCGCTTTAACACCACTTACAAAAAACGACAACGAACATAACTTCATCGTGTGGGCCGACCCGCAGATCAAAAATCAGCAGGATACACAACAACTGCTCACCGAATCGGCGCCCGATACCCGCGACCTGATCAAAAGTTATCCCGCCGACACGCTGTGGCACGGCATCGGCTGCGGCGATCTGGTTTGGGACGAGCACGACCTGTTCGACGAATACATCCAGGCCGCCGGTATGACAGGCGTTCCCTTCTTCCAGGTGATTGGTAACCACGACCAGGACTACCGCCAGGGTGGCGATGAAACCAGTGACCGCACGTTTAAAAAAGTATTCGGCCCAACCTATTACTCCTTCAATCGCGGCAAGGCACACTATGTTGTGCTCGATAACGTGTATTACCTCGGTAAAGAGCGCGAGTACAAGGGAATGATTACGGACGAGCAGCTGGACTGGCTGGCGAAAGACCTCGCTACGGTGAAGCCCGGCAGCCTGGTGATCCTCAGCGTGCACATTCCAGTGTACAACGAAGTCTGGAAACGCAGGGGCTACGAAGCGCCCGGTACCGGCTCTGTTACAGAGAACCGCGACAAACTGTACGCACTGCTGAAAAATTATAAAGCACACATCATGAGTGGTCACACCCACTTCAACGAAAACGTGATCAACGAAGGCGTGTTTGAACACGTGCATGGCGCAGTGTGCGGTGCCTGGTGGACCGGCTCCATCTGCGAAGACGGTACGCCCAGCGGTTATGGTGTGTACGAAGTGAAGGGAGACGAACTGAAATGGTATTATAAAGGAGTAGGTAAACCGAAAGATTACCAGATCAGCATTTTCCAGGACGAAATTGATCCCACCAACATCATCGCCAACGTGTGGAATTATGATCCGGAGTGGAAAGTAGAACTGTCGGCCGACGGTAAGTCGCTCGGTGCTATGAACCGTTTCGTTGGTTTTGATCCGCTGGCAGTAAAACTGTACAAAGGTGCCGGCATGCCGGTGAAGCGTAAGTTTGTGGAGCCTAACGCCACCGACCACTTATTCAGGGCCAATGTAGCGATCAACACCCAGGCGATCACCGTTACCGCAACCGATCGTTTCGGCACTGTATATACACAAACGCTAGAGCTGGGTGCCACCGGTAAACAGCCTAAAAAGTAATAAAGCCATATGAAGAACGCTATTAAAGGAGTATTGGCCGCCTGTCTCCTCATCGCCGCCTGCACCTCGCCTAAAAAGGCCACCACGCAGACTGACGTCGCCTTCCCTGCTTTCGATAAGGAAGGCCACCGCGGCAGCCGCGGCCTCATGCCCGAAAATACTATCCCGGCCATGAAAAAGGCCATCGACGTCGGTGCCACCACTTTAGAAATGGATGCTGCCATCTCCAGGGATAAACAGGTGATCGTATCGCACGACCCGTACTTCAACCACCTCATCACCACTACGCCGGATGGCAAGTCGTTCACCAAGGCGGAGGAAAAGCAGTACGCCCTCTATAAGATGACCTACGACGAGATCAAACGTTTCGACGTAGGCGCCAAGGGCAACCCTGGTTTCCCTGAGCAGCAGAAGATGGCCGTACATAAACCCCTGCTCGCCGATCTTATCGCCGCTTCCGAAGCCTACGCGAAGGAGAAAGGTGTAAAGCCGGTTTGGTATAACATCGAAACCAAATGCCAGCCCGCTACCGATAACCAGCTGCACCCCGCTCCACAGGAGTTCGTGGATTTGCTGGTGAAAGTGGTGGACCAGCAAGGCGTTACGGACCGTACAGTCATCCAGTCGTTCGACAGGCGCACGTTGCAGGTATTACACAAGCAACACCCGGCCATTAAAACCAGCTACCTGGTTGCCGCCACCGCCAAAAAGTCCCTCGGCGAATACATCGCCGAACTTGGCTTTACGCCTTTTGCCCTCAGTCCCTACTACACGATGGTAGATGCCGATATGGTAAAAGCCTGCAAAGCCGCCGGCATAAAACTCGTACCCTGGACAGTCAACGAAAAGGCAGAGATCATCCGCCTGAAGCAACTCGGCGTAGACGGCATCATCACCGACTACCCCAACCTATTTGCGGAAGCCGGTTTTTAACACACACTAACACTCAAGCTAATCGGCTGGCCAGGTAGGCTGGCCGATTTCGTTTAAGGCAATATTCCATCAGGATTATCCAATACTTCGCGCTTTTCAGTAGCCTTTTCGCCTCCGGTTCTAGAGGAGAAGGGATGGTTGGGTGATGGTTCAGTGATGGTTGGGTGATGGTTGAGCAGCAGGGTTTTACCCCGGAATGCACGTGGAATCGGGCGAGGTGTAGTAGGGGCGGGGCTTTTCAGGAGGAGTAGAGAGGGAATGATTGATTGGGGAGTGATGATATTTTACCATTTTTCCGCTACGGCCAGAAACGGGAACCGCCTTACAGGCTTGTGCGAACACCGCGCACGATGATGGCTTCACTTCGCTCGCGCTCGTGACGGATGAACGCGCTGCCGCTTCGCCGAAAAGCGAAACTGCCGTACAAGTGAGTGACACAACGGGGGCTGATCAAAGAAACAAAAGCCGGCTCCATAAAAAAGAAAACCGGGCATCCAGCTGGAGGATGCCCGGTTAAGCAGTATTATAAGTCGATTTACATCCACTTGATCTTTTGCTCCAGCGGGATGGTGCGTTTGCCGGGAGCGAGGGTGATGTCGGAATAGCCGAAATAGATCACGCCCAGTACTTTGTCTTCCTCGCGCAGGCCCAGGTATTCCTTCATCGAAGGGTGGTAGGCCATACCGCCCGAACCCCAGTAAGCAGAAATGCCTTCGGAAGCGGCCCCCAGCAGCAGGTTTTGCGTGGCAGCAGCGGCGGAAGCGATTTCCTCCAGTTCGGGGATGTTCGGGTTGGCACCGCGGCGCATGCACGAAATGATTACGTGCGAAGCCGTGTCGCCCATAGTGGCCAGCTTGTCGTAAGTGCCTGGTACATACGCTTCGCCGCGTACTTTCTTATACAGCTCGGCGTGATCCTGGCAGAACTGTTTTACCTTATCGCCGGCGAATACGTAAAAGAACCAGGGTTCCGTATAAGCGTGGGTAGGGGCCCAGTCGGCCAGTTGCAGCAGTTCCTGTATTTTCTCGTTCGGGATCTGTTGCCCGTTCATGCTTTGTGGCTTTACCGTGCGACGGTGAGTGATCACGTGCTTCAGGTAAGCAGGTTGTTCTGTAAATGTTGTCATCTTATGCTTTTTCTCGTTATCCTATCAATTTTGCTTTCAATGCTTCCGGCAGGCGCGTTACTTTGCGCTGTCCGTAATCGAAGCAGATCATCCCGGTTTTGCCTTCAGCAATGGGATGCTTTTTGCCTTCCCGCTCCGTACTCAGGCGATATACCAGGTCGAACCCGAAAGGGCTGAGTTCATCTGCCGTTACTTCCACGAGGAATACATCCCCGCGAAAGCCTTCGCCTTTATATACGATCGCCACGTCAGACATGATCATACCTACGCCGTATGCATCCAGCTCGGTACAACCAATATTGCCGAGGAATTGCAGGCGGGCTTCGTGCATGATGGAAAGGATGGCGTCGTTGCCTACGTGGCCGCCATAATTCACGTCCTGTATGCGAACAGGGATCTGTGTAGAAAATGTAAAGTGTTCGGGTATTGCGATCTTAACTCTTGCCATGTGTCTTAATTAATGTGCCTGCAGAAATGCCACCAGCTTCCTAAAAGCCTTTGCACGGTGGCTATAACCGTTTTTTTCGTGTGTCTCCATCTGTGCGAAGGAGCGGTCGGCGCCCGTTGGTTTAAAGATCGGGTCGTACCCGAAACCTTTGCCGCCGGTAGTGCTATCCAGTATCTCGCCTTCACAGATGCCTTCGAACTGGTGTTCTTCCCCGTTCAATATTAAAGAGATCACGGTACGGAAACGTGCCTGGCGATTCGTAACGCCCTGCATATTGGCGAGCACCTTCTTTATATTATCCGCAGATTCCTTCTGTTCACCGGCATAACGGGCCGACAGTACACCGGGTTCCCCGTTAAGCGCGTCGATTTCGAGACCAGTATCTTCCGAAAAGCAGCTTTTACCTGTCATTTTAAAGATCACGGTCGACTTTTCCCTTGCATTCTCTTCAAGTGTATCATGCGGCTCAGGTATGTCGATATCGATGCCCGACTCCTTCAGCGTAATGATCTCAAATTCATCACCCAGTACGGCACGGATCTCCTTTACCTTGTTGTCGTTATTGGTCGCAAAGACTAATTCCATTCCTTTTATATATTAAATAGTTTCTGAAGTCCGACCCACAAACGCCCTTTCAATGTTTTGTCCGACCCGATAAAACTGAGGTCGTGCGAGAACAGGGCGGTTACCTCGCCGAACGTGGTCAGCTGGTACACTGGTGCTTCTACGGCCAGCTGGTCGGGACCAATACCGAAGATCACACAGCGGGAAAACGGGATTACCTTTTGCCAGTCTGCCAGTGATAATGCAGTATAGTGAGCTACATTTGCCAGTGCCACGTCCTGCATGCCCAGCTTACATGCGTTTAATATATTGGTGAGCAGATTGAATGATTCGTCGTTTAAATACGCATCATTTTCATTTTGTATGAGCAGCAGTATGTTTTTTTGATTTTCGCCTAAATATTTCACTTTAGGCAGCTCTTTTTGCACCACCGGCCCTGCCTGCTTTTCTTCCGGAATAATAGGCTGGGTATACATTTTAGCCAGCAGGTATGGGTCCAGTTGCACCGAGGAAAGGCTCATATATATGTTGTTAATTGGTTATGCGAACGCCCCGGCTGGGGAAAAATCAGTTTATTTGCAGATCATTTAAACGGGTAATGATCCGGAAAGTGTAAAAATATTGAGATAAAACCGATAAACCATGATGATTGCAGATTACCCCGCAAAATCGACGTTAATGGAAGAAGCGTTAAAGAAGATAAAAGTGACCAGGACGACACAAAGCCGCGTAGGTGAAGTGGACTTTAACAACCTGGTTTTCGGAAAGAAGTATGCCGACCACATGCTGGTGGCCGATTTTGATGGTAAGGAATGGCATAATGCACAAATCCTGCCTTTCGGGCATATTTCCGTAAGTCCTTCTAACGCTGCCTGGCATTACGGGCAGGCAATCTTTGAGGGCATCAAGGCTTATAAGGACCAGGAAGGTAATCCCATGATCTTCCGTCCACACGATAACTATAATCGTTTTAATATATCCGCCGACAGGATGGGGATGCCCGATGTGCCCGAGTGGCTGTTCATCGGAGGTATGTCTATGCTGATCGACCTCGACCGTGACTGGGTGCCTTCCAACGAAGGTTGCTCCTTTTACCTGCGTCCGTTTATGATCGCTGCGGATGAGTTCATTGGCGTTCGTCCGTCCGACACGTACCGCTTTATGATCATTAACAGTCCGTCAGGCCCTTACTTTAATAAACCTATTCACCTGCTGGTGCAGGATAAATACATCCGCGCATTTCCGGGTGGTGTGGGATATGCCAAGGCGGCCGGTAACTACGGTGGCACCATGCAGCCTACCATGCAGGCGCGCAAACAGGGCTATGATCAGATTCTTTGGGTAGATGGCTTAGAGCACAAATACCTGCAGGAATGTGGTACCATGAACGTATTTACCATTATCGGCAACACTGCCATCACCCCCGATCTTACCCAGGGCACCATCCTGGCCGGTGTAACCCGCGCCAGTGTAATGACCTTATTAGAGGAGATGGGATTGACGGTGGAAGAGCGGCCTATTTCTATTGAGGAAGTAGTGGCAGCCTACGAAGCCGGTACCCTGCGGGAAGTGTTCGGTACAGGCACCGCCTCCAGCGTGGCATATGTAGAAAAGCTGGACTATAAAGATAAAAGCATCCGTTTGGATACGACGAAATATGAAGTAGGTGCGGAAGTGATCCGTCGCCTCGATGCGATCCGCACCGGTAAGGTGGAGGATGTGCGGGGGTGGAACTTCCAGGTGCCTGCTATATTATAGGATAGTTGTTATGTGTTTTAGCTATACATAGGCCAGGCAGCGATGCCTGGCCTTGTTTTTTGCAGGAAAAATGGAAACTTCCTATCTTTCGGGCATGACTTTACCGGAATTTATCGCATCTTTGCAGTCCGCTGAACCTCCGCACGGTTTACAACCGGCGTTAACCGCTATGTGGTGGGATGGAAAAGGGGACTGGGACATGGCACACGACATCGCCCAGGAAATGGCAGGCAGCACTGGATCTTATATCCATGCTTACCTTCATCGGAAAGAAGGCGACCTGGGAAATGCCGCTTACTGGTACTCCAGGGCTGGCCGAAGCCTTCCAAAGGTGAGCCTGCAGGAGGAGTGGAGCCAGATAGTGGCAGAACTGCTGTAGTACCGGAGATGTGGAAAACTGCCTCTGGAGAAAAAAATAGAGAACAATTTTGTAATTATAAACATATAGTCTTACCTTTGCCCTCCCAAAATCCCTATGTGGGGAATTTGGAAGTAATTGTAAACAGACGAAAAAAAACATAGGTAAGAATGCCTACTATACAACAATTAGTAAGAAAAGGAAGAGAAATTATCCGGGCCAAATCCAAGTCCAGAGCGTTGGATGCCTGTCCTCAGCGCCGTGGCGTATGTACCCGTGTGTACACTACCACGCCTAAGAAGCCTAACTCCGCTTTGCGTAAGGTGGCCAAGGTTCGTTTGACCAACAAGATAGAGGTGATTGCCTATATCCCGGGTGAAGGTCACAACCTGCAGGAGCACTCCATCGTACTGATCCGTGGTGGTAGGGTAAAAGACCTTCCAGGTGTACGTTACCACATCGTTCGTGGTTCCCTGGATACTGCTGGTGTGAAAGACAGGAAGCAGAGCCGTTCCAAATATGGTACTAAAAAGGAAAAGGCTAAAAAATAATTAACAATAACTAGTTGAAATTTTTCAATAAATGAGAAAGCAAGCTGCGAAAAAATTACCGCTGGCTCCAGATCCTAAATTTGGCGACAAACAAGTAACCCGTTTCGTGAACAACATCATGGAACAAGGTAAAAAATCTATCGCTTACAGGATTTTCTACGATGCGATCGACCGCGTTAGCCAAATGACTAACGAAAATGGTTACGAAATTTGGAAAAGAGCGTTGGTGAATGTAACACCTGCTGTTGAAGTTAGAAGCCGTCGTATCGGTGGTGCAACTTTCCAGATTCCTGCAGAAGTTCGTGCCGACAGGAAAATTTCCCTGTCCATGAAATGGCTGATCCGCTACGCTGGTGACAGAAATGGTAAGAGCATGGCTGAGAAACTGGCGAACGAAATCGTTGCAGCTAGCAAAGGTGAAGGTGCTGCTTTCAAAAAGAAAGAAGATACTCACCGTATGGCTGAGGCGAACAAAGCCTTCTCTCACTTCAGAGTTTAGTAGTAAGAGCCCCGGCTCTACAGCATATAACTATGGCAAACGTTCCTTACGGAGCGTTTGCCTTTTTATTTTAGAAAGTCACGTATCAGCGTGTACACCTCATCGAAGTGGGTTTCCAGTAACATATGTCCCCCGTCGAGCAGATGCACTTCCACATCCGGCAGGTCGCGCTGGTAACAATGCGCCTCTTCCACGCTGAAGTAGATCTCGTTTTTACCCCATATCACCAGCGCCGGCGGCTGGTATTGCCTGAAGTACTCCTGGAAAACCGGGAACATCGCAAAGTTCGATGGGAAATCACAGTTCAGCACATATTGCATGTCCATATTGCCCGGCCGCTGCATCAACTCCCACTCCAGCCGCCATGACTCCGGGCTGATATTAGCCACGTGGTCATCCGGCGTACCCGCGAAATACTGGGTTTTGACACCGTCCTCACTAAGAAACGCGTAGTTTTTAACCTTGCCTTCGGGAGTAGGATGTTCCCAATATGCCTTGATCTCGTCCCACTGCGGACCAATACCTTCTTCGTATGCATTCCCGTTCTGCACAATGATCCGCTCCATCTTATCCGGCCGGTTCACACAGATGCGCAGGCCGATCGGGCAGCCATAGTCGTGCAGGTAAATGGTGAAAGAAGTGAGGTTGATCGCATCAGTGAAGCCGTCCATGTGCGCTGCGATATTGTCGAACGTGTAGTCGAATCTATCTTGATCGGGGAACTCGCTAAAGCCAAACCCTGGATAGTCGGGCGCCACCAGGTAATATTTATCGGACAATGCCGTCATCAGGCTTTTGAACAGTACCGATGACGACGGGAACCCGTGCAGCAGCAGTAGTGCCGGGTTACTACGGTCACCAGCTTCGCGGTAAAAGATGTCAATACCGTTTACCTTAACAGTCTTGTTAGCGATCTGGCGGGTCATATTGGATAATTTTCCGGGAATGGTGCAATTAACAGGCCAGCAATGGATATAATAGCAGAAGCCCGCTGGAAAGCGGGCTTCGCTAAGTACAACCATAATTAAAACGTCGAAACCGTACTGCAGTGCCGGCCGCAGTACATCTATTGAACTATTATTTGACGTTTACAAGTACTTTGATCTTTCCCTCACCGGAGAGGTGTTCCTGCAAAGCTTTACCAAGCACCTGGCCAGGTTTTACTTTATCAGGATCGGCTTTCATCGCATAACCTGCTTTGCTGGAAGTTACCAGCATGTCGCCACGTTTGATCGGGCCGCCTTCCATACAAACTTTGGTGGGAATTACACCTACTACACCCATCGGGGCTTTATCGTCGATGTTGGTGTCGATATCTTCTTCCGTTAACAGTACACCCGGTTTGGTAGCGTACACGCCTGCCACCAGGGTAGAATAAGGTTCGGAAGATTTTTCTACCATACGGTCGGTCGTAGTGGAGATTACCAGCACATCGCCGGCTTCGTAGGCGGAAATAGATCCCTCTACATCAAATGCTTCTGCCACGTCGGCACCGCTGTTTTGGGTACCGCCATTAAAGAAACCGCGGCCTGCTTTGTTGATACGTGCTACGTTAGTGCTGGCGCTTTGGAAAACTGCCACATTGCCGCTTGGCCCTTGATGGTTGACCAACATACCGCTACCAGTACCTGTAGTGGTGATGTGCACTACGGGTTGCGCGTTGGCATTGTTAAAGTTGGCGAACCTGCCTGCTTTACCTGATCCGAAATTGGGAATGAAACCGGAAACAGCATTGCCTGTACCATCACAACTGGCTTCGATACCGTCGCCATTGCCACCCGCGTTCGCAGTAATACCGTTGCCGGCACCTTCTGTGAGTGCCAGCAAAGCAGGACCGTTACCTGCGGGGTTAGAAGAATAGAACAGTCCGGCATAACCGCCTGTACCCGATGATTCACCGAATACGCCGGCAGTGCCGAAGTTGGCGAAAATAGAGTTTACCTCTCCTTTTATAGCCGGAGAGGTGCCAGTCGTGCGATCTACAATGAAATTGCCCGCAGTACCGTTACCTACTGTTTTTACAGATATTACACTGTTCTCATTGTCTTCGTTAAAAATCTCAAACCTGCCTGCACGACCTGTGGCGAAGGTAGGGACCCATGCATACAGCGCAGTACCGGCCCCGTCTATGTTGGCTTCCACCGCGTTGCCGTCTTTACCGGCGTTAGCGGTAATGGCATTACCGTTACCATCAGTGAGCGCCACCAGCGCACGGCCATTACCAGAAGGGTTGGATGCATGGAACAGGCCGGCAAAGCCGCCCGTACCGGATGATACGCCGAATACACCGGCAGCACCAAAGTTGCCGAAGATGGTTTTCACTTCCGAACGTACGCCTGCAGCCACACTGTTAGTGTTGTCAACTAAGAAGGATGCCGCGTTACCGAGGGTATTGTCCGGAATATTACCGTTACCATTGGTTTCTACTTCCAGGGTGTTACCGAGTGTATTATCCTGGTTGGTGTTCTCAAAACGACCTGCACGACCTTCACCGCCATTGAGGCCTACCTGGCCGAATACACCAATGGACGTACCGGTGGTGTTGGTGGCAACGAAGCCCCTCACACCGTAACCGCCACCATCATTACGTCCTACTACTGCACCGGCAATGTCAGAAGTTGTACGACCAACGATCGCTTCACCGGCGCCATTGTTGTCGCCCACGATGCCGGCGCTGGTCTGTGCGCTGGTAATGCCATGCACACCGAAGCCTGCACCGGCAGATGACAGTATACCTGCTCCATTACCACTGGTGCTCACGTTGATTACTGTACCATTACCAACTGTGTTGGCTGTTAACACCGAATTATTATTGGCATTGTTGTTAATCGAAATATTGGCGGCAATGCCGTTGACGCTCGTTGCATTAAGGCCGATGCCCGAGTTGCTGTTCGCAAAAACGCCGTAACCGTTGGCCGACGAATTACCGTATACGCCCAGGCCGTTCGGCGTAACGCCGTAAACACCCCAGCCGCTGCCAGCCTGTGAGCCCCACACGCCAATTCCCAAACCGCCGGTACCGTTGTTGATACCTCGTACGGCAGACGAAAATCCACCCGGCGCAGTGCTGTTCACGATACCACGTACGGCTGCAATGCTGGAAGTAGTCGTATTGTTAATGCCCTCGATCGATGTTCCATCGCCCTGGTTGGTGATAGAGAACAGGGTAGAAGGATTATTCTCGATTGTAATGTAGGGCAATGTGATACTACCACCGCCACCTGGCAGGGAAGCAGGTACCCAGTCGGTACCGTTGAATTTCAACACCTGGTCAAGCACCGGGGGGGTAGCATTTACCGCAACACCCTGGATGCGGGCAACGGTCGGATTAGGATAGTTGCCACTCAGGTCGCCACCGGCTGCTGCCGCGTTCAGGTCGCCGGGAGGGCCTTGTATGCCGGCAGGGCCGGCAGGACCAACAGGGCCCGCGGGACCAGCAGGGCCGGCAGGACCAGGAAGGCCGTTTGCTCCATTCGCACCGGGTGCACCGGCAGGGCCTGCAGGACCAGCAGGGCCAACCGGGCCAACAGGACCAGCGGGGCCGGCAGGGCCAGGAGCACCGGGCGCGCCGTTGTTACCGTTTGCACCGGGCGCACCATCAGCACCCTGCGGACCTTCCGGGCCGGCAGGGCCAGCAGGGCCAGGGTTGCCGTTCGCTGCATACAGCGCGAAAGGCACGCTTAATAACTGGCTGGTGCCTAATTCTACAAAGGAGCCACCGCCGATGGCCACTTCTACTTTCAGGAACTGGTTAGCATTTGCCCAGGGAACGGCCGCATAGGTGCCGGACACTGGCGTACCACGACCGATCTGCAGGCTGAAGAGGCCCAACTGGTTCGTGTTAGCATTATGCGTTTCCTGGTATTGCACTGGGCCGTTGGCTGCACCACCGAGAACGGAGAACCTTACCTGGATGGCCTGGTTAGCGTACACTGTGCCATTAGCGTTACGCGCCACGGCCTGGTAGTTGGTGCCCGTGAGGCCGCTCTGCGCATGCGCATATTGGGCGGCCAGGAGAAGACAAAAGAGGTATATAACTTTTTTCATGGTGATATTCGGTTTACTGTTGTTTGATGGTTTTAGGGGATTTTACCGGTTGCTGTGGTGTGGCTGGCTCTTCGCTGCCTTGCGTAGGAATTTCCATTTTCACTGGCTGCATTTTAGCGCGGGTGGCTTCGTCCATTTGAGGAGCGGCCGTAGCGGAAAGCATTTTACTACCACCCTGTGGCTGCACTTTTTTCATGCTGTTTTTGGGCGCAGCGGATTGTGGCTTATAGTCGGTGAAGATTTGCTGCCTGGGCGTTTTGGCGGCTGCCGGGGCGGCCTGCCGGGTGTTCTTTTCCTTCTCGGCCTTCAGTCGCTGAACGTCTTTATCGAAGTCGGGGAACAAGGTGTATTTGGTAGACTGGCGGCCGCTTTGCTGGGCGTGTGCACCGAAGGCGCCGATTGTCAGCAGCGCCAGGAGCATGAATACTTGTTTCATATACAGTTATTTACAGGTGAGTAGCGTTATTTTTCCGGTGAAAGTGTGTACAGCAGGCTAAACTTCAATGTTTTACGCCTGAACTGGCTGTTGTCGGTCGGCATCAGGTAAGCGAGATCGAACTGGATCGTTTTGATCCTGGCGCCAATGCCTGCGGCAAAGTGTTGCCGGTGCCCTTTGTTCGGATGTTCGCGGAAGTAGCCGGCGCGTACGAAGAACTGGTGCTGGTAAGCGTATTCCAGTCCGCCCGAAGCCGTAAACTCCCGGATCTCCTCGCGAAAGCCATCTGGCGCATCCCACAGGGAAGAGAACAGGGCTTCCGCAATACCGCGGTCCGGATCTTTACCTTCGGCGATTTCATTGGTAGGCACACCGTTGATGTCCTCCACATAGCGGGGCGGGGTGGGGACGAGCAGTTTGTTCACCTCTGCTGCGAGGGTAAACATATGATCCGTGGTATTCACAAAGCTGTAGCCGCCGCCAATACGCAGGTTCATAGGCAAAAAGGTTTTGCGCTGCGCATCGTCGGTGTATTTCAGTTTGTTACCGATATTGGTAAAGCTTACGCCCCAGCTATAGCGGTTGTTGAAGTCGATGTGATTGGCGTGGCTCTGGTAATAGAGGCCAATGTCGCCGGCACCCGCCTGTGCAGGCTTTTGTTGCAGGCCGTTAAAAGTACCGCTACCAAGGTCGCTGCGAATATACCGGAGCGAAATAGCAAGTGCCAGGTGGTTGCTTAACTTACGGGCATAACTCGCATCAATGGCGAATTCCTTTGGTTTGTATTGCTGCATCATGGCGCCGTTGTCGTCGCGAAAGGTCACTTCCCCATGGTGGAAATATTTCATGGAAACGCCGATACCTTCTTTTTCGCCGAAGTTTTTGAAGCCTGCCAGGTAAAAGAGCGCGGTGTTTGAGCTCCCGGGATTCAGCTCCCACATCCAGGGCGAGTAGGAGGCACTTACCCCCCAGTCGCCGGCGAATACGATCTTGGCAGCGTTGTGAAACAAAGCGTTAGCATCTGGTTCCACGCCGGTAGGCGCATCGCCCATGCCGCTGGTGCGCGCATCGGGGTTGATCTGCAGGAAAGACGCACCTACGCTGGGTGGCTTTTCCTGCTGCTTTTGCGCCTGCACCTGTACTGCGGGAAGCAGTATGCCGCTGCAAAGCGCGAAGGGTATGATGTACTTTTTCATGAGTTTTGGTTTGAAGGAGTTACTGGACGATCAATTTGTCCATGAACACATGTCCGCCTGCTTTCAGCATCACCGTGTAAATGCCGGCAGCGAAGCGGTTGACGGGCAGCGTAATGAGGATTTTGCCCTGTGCGTAGCGTCGCGCTTCCTGGTACACCACCTGTCCGGCGCTGTTAATGAACAGCATCTGGATGTTGGCGGCGGCCAGCAGGTCGAACTGGATCTTCACGTTCGCCACGGCAGGGTTCGGGAAGATAATGGCATTGATCAGCGGGTTCACGCCCTGTCCGGGGTGGGGGATCACTTCCGGCTGGTTGAAGCCTTCTGTTAACATGTCGCCATTGGCAAGGGTCAAAACAGCGACTTCCCCGATGGTGTATTCGAAGGATACGTTGCCTGCCGTGGCACTACCGCCAGCCGGGCTATTCACCTGTCTTACGAGGATCTGCGACCGGGCAGGCAGGCTTAGCAACAGGGCAAATCCTGCAAATAAGAGGTACCTGGTAAAGGTTTTTTTCATGATGATTGAAATTGTGGGATTTAGAAACAGTGTGCACTCGGGTAGGGGCATAGCAAAGCCATTACGTGCCTGGGAGGGTACGTTGGTACATGGCATGAAATGCCCTACGGGGAGTAATTCGTTATAAAGGTGGAGGCTTACGCGGTGGCCGCGCAGATAGCAGGTGTAAAACTGGTTTCATATGTTTTTTGGTTTTATGGTTGCAAATTTCTCTGGCCGCACGAGAATAGCGTTCGATCAGGGAATGAACGATCTATCCCAACTACTGAGACGGTTTTAATTTTAAATAGGCCGAAATAAACTGCTGTGCTCTTCCCTGGATGCTGGTTACAATGCTCTCAAAAAACGCTGGCTGCACATCCCGGAGGGGTCCTTGAGGGGCAATACTGCACGGTTCTTAAAACAGGTAGTGACTGCTTACTACCGGGAATAAAAATACTATTTTCGATAAATCACGGGTATTTAGATTGGCGAATGGCGGTTTTTTTTTAATTCCCGGCTTTATTTTGCGTTTTTCTGGACGAATAAGTATTTAAACAGATTATCGTTGATATAGAAGGTATGTGAACAGAAGTGTTGAGGGTGGCAAGGCCATTTTGCTGAGAGGATGACAGGATACGCGGAAAATGGCGCGGAATTAACATTTCGGCAAAGTATAACTCCTTTATTTATTGTTAAAAATAGTTTACCTTTGCGCCCTGAATTGCATTATTTATAGCATTTAAATTTATGGCAGACTTAAGATTTCAACGAAACTTTGGTATTGCGGCGCACATCGATGCCGGTAAAACCACTACCACAGAGCGTATCCTGTATTACACAGGTAAAACCCACAAAATAGGTGAGGTTCACGAAGGTGCAGCTACCATGGACTGGATGGCGCAGGAGCAGGAGAGAGGTATTACCATCACATCCGCTGCGACTACCTGTTTCTGGAACTTCCCTACACAACAGGGTAAAGCTACGCCAGATAGCAAACAATATAAATTCAACATTATCGATACTCCCGGCCACGTGGACTTTACCGTAGAGGTGGAGCGTTCACTGCGTGTACTGGATGGTCTGGTAGCGTTGTTCTGCGCCGTATCCGGTGTAGAGCCTCAGTCTGAAACCGTTTGGCGCCAGGCTAACCGTTACCGTGTACCCCGTATCGGTTTCGTTAACAAAATGGACCGTTCCGGTGCAGACTTCCTGAACGTGGTAAAGCAGATCCGCGAAATGCTGGGTGCTAACCCCGTTCCTTTGACCCTGCCTATCGGCGCAGAAGATACTTTCAAAGGCGTGGTTGACCTGATCACCATGAAAGGTATTATCTGGGACGAAGAAGGTAAAGGTGCTACTTACCAGGAGATCGACATCCCAGCCGACATGGTAGACGAAGCGAACGAATGGAGAGGTAAACTCGTAGAAGCAGTAGCTGATTACGATGACAAACTGCTCGAGAAATTCTTCGAAGATCCGAACTCTATCTCCGAAGCAGAAATTCACGAAGCGATCCGTAAAGCAACCATCGATATGGCGATCATCCCGATGATGTGCGGTTCTTCCTTCAAGAACAAAGGTGTACAGAAAATGCTGGATGCCGTTTGTCGTTACCTGCCTTCTCCAATGGACATCGAAGCTGTTACCGGTACTAACCCGGACAATGGCGAAGAGCTGGTTCGTAAACCAGATGCTAAAGAACCATTTGCTGCCCTCGCGTTCAAGATCGCAACCGATCCGTTCGTAGGCCGCCTGGCATTCTTCCGCGCTTACTCTGGCCGTCTGGACGCTGGTTCTTACGTTCTCAATACCCGTACAGGTAAAAATGAGCGTATCAGCCGTATCATGCAGATGCACGCTAACAAACAGAACCCTATCGACTTCATCGAAGCGGGCGATATCGGTGCTGCTGTTGGTTTTAAAGATATCAAAACAGGTGATACCCTGTGCGACGAGAAAAACCCGATCGTACTGGAATCAATGACCTTCCCTGAGCCGGTAATCGCTGTAGCGATCGAGCCTAAAACTCAGGCAGACGTTGATAAAATGGGTATGGCAATCGCTAAACTGGTAGAAGAAGATCCTACCCTGAAAGTGAAAACCGACGAAGAAACCGGCCAGACTGTATTGAGCGGTATGGGCGAGCTTCACCTGGAAATCATCATCGACCGTATGAAACGTGAGTTCAAAGTGGAAGTTAACCAGGGTAACCCTCAGGTAGCTTACAAAGAGAGCTTCACTAACAAAGTTGAGCACCGCGAAGTGTTCAAAAAACAAACGGGTGGTCGCGGTAAATTCGCCGACATCCAGATCGAAATCGGACCCGCTGATGCTGAATGGCTGAAAGAAAACGACGGTAAGAGCTTCCAGTTCATCAACGATATCTTCGGTGGTTCTATCCCGAAAGAGTTCATCCCGGCTATCCAGAAAGGCTTCGAAGCTTCTATGAACCAGGGTGTACTCGCAAACTATCCGCTGGATAACCTGAAAGTTCGTCTGTTCGACGGTTCATTCCACCAGGTGGATTCCGACGCTATGTCTTTCGAGCTTTGCGCTAAATCCGCATTCCGTGAGGCTGGCCGTAAAGCGAAACCAGTTCTGCTCGAGCCGATCATGAAAGTAGAAGTAACCACTCCAGACCAGTACATGGGTGACGTAACAGGTGACTTGAACCGTCGTCGTGGTATGCTGGAAGGTATGGAAGCTAAAAACAATGCACAGGTAATCAAAGCTAAAGTTCCGTTGAGCGAAATGTTCGGTTACGTAACGCAGCTGCGCTCCCTGTCTTCAGGCCGTGCAACTTCTATCATGGAGTTCTCTCACTATGCTCCTGCTCCTAACAACATCGCCGAAGAGGTGATCGCGAAAGTGAAAGGTAAAGTGAAAGCTGAATAGTTAGTAAGATCCAGATCGATCTATACCAAAAGGCCCTGCTGAAAAGCGGGGCCTTTTTATGTTTATCCAGCTACAATATCAACTGAATAAAAGTTAAATATTATTGTTATTTGAATATCTTTACCCCGCAACCGGGCATCGCCCTGTTTGTTACCAACATCATTTATTATTTAAATCATTCCTATGAAAAAGTATTTACTGCTGTCGCTCATGGCAGCAGCCGGCATCATGGCCTGCGGAAAGGACGATGCAAAAGAGACCGTAAACACCGCTAATCCCGATGCGCTGACTTCCGCTACCAAAGTTTACTATGGCGCCCTGGTTGACGGCAATATTGCCGAATGGACGGCTGGCGGCCCCGTTATTTACCGCACCGAAGACGACAGCACCCTGCAGCGCGTGGTACTCGCCGGCGGCTATATGGTGTTAGACGTAGAGGCAGACGCAGCCAGCGACGTTACAGGTTACCTCGTACAAATCGAAGGTGCAAAATCACACTTCAGGATCGACTACACAAAACCACGCGGTGCCCGCAAAGCACCTGCTTCCGGCCTGTTCAAAACCCAGGAAGCCGCCGATTCGCAGATCGTGATCAAACTCCCTGAAAATGCAAAGGACGGAGAGTTTTGCGTGAAAGCAGCTGCCTACAATGCCGATGGTAAAGTGGGCAACAGCATCAAATATTGTGTAACCGTTTCCAAGGCAGGGAATAACTCCGCATTAAGTGGTACCTGGTACAGAACGGGCGAATACGATTCCGAAAAAGAAAAGTGGAGCACGAAATATGATTCCAGCGTAAGCAACATATTCTGTGTAGAGAATAAACTGACGTGGATTTGCCCTCCAGGACAGAACTGCCAGGGACCGGATGTATTGTGGGGGCTGAAGATCGACTCCAGCACCTTCGTATTCTCTGCGGACGGAAAACTGGTACTGCAGGAAAGGCGCCGCATCAATGAACTGGACCTCGAAGCGTCTACTTGCAGCAACCTGAAATACACTTCCCGTGTGGCAGAAGAAGCAGCACAAACCGTTTATTGGAGCTACGACGCAACCGGTAAAAAGTTGCTGCTTACCACCGATCCTGCTAACGACCAGGAGTGGATGTTTACGACCATGGGGCTCGAGATCAATGGTAATAAACTCATTCTCACCGAAGCGGGCGGCGATAAACAGGAGTACACAAAGAAATAATCACACCGACGTATACACGAAGAAGGCCGCCGGATGTAATCGGCGGCCTTCTTTATTGATTGGATCTTATCAAGCACAGCGCCTAATATATTTAAATATATCAATATAAAAAGCCTGGCGCCTGAAATTAATTATAATTAATCATTATATATTTGCATGCATAAACCTATTTATCTCTCCTATGAAGAAGTATGCATTACTGTCTATGCTTGCTGTAGCCGGCCTTATGTCCTGCGGTAAAGATGACGCTAAACCAGAAATTGACACAACAAACGGTACTGCATTAGCAGCTGAATCCAAAGTTTACTACAGCACTAAGATCAAAGGCCAGTTACCAGACGGTACCGGCGGTGCGCTTTCATTAAGCGTGGATGAAGAAGACGTAATGGCGATCGACGGTCGTTATGTAATGATCTCACCGGCTCCCGGCGGCGATGTAACGGAAGGTTACTATGTTCAGTTCAAGGGCGACACTTCCGGTTACTACAAAGTTGACTACTCACTGGCCCGCAACGCCCGCCAGGCAGCTGGTCAGGAAAAAGGACACGGTCTGTTCAAAACACAGGATGGCGCTTCCCCCGAAGATTCGCTGATCACTATCAAATTGCCTGATGGCGTTAAAACAGGTAATTTCGTCATCACCATTGCGGCATATAGTGCAGGCGGCGGCGTGAGTAACAGTGTAGATGTTACTGTTAAGCTGGTGCAACCCGCTGGCTTGTCATCCCTCGTGGGCACCTGGAAGTTTACAGGTGAAATGAACCATGACAGTACCTGGGACCGCGACGTATACGCAGCCGATTCTTCTGTTGGCCCGGTTTACTGCCTGCCCAACGGCCCCACCAACTTCTGCCCGAGCGGTAATTGCGAAGTAGCCAGCGCTAAAGAACTGGTGTACCGTTACCAGATGCTGAAAAACGAAGTGGTATTATCTTCAAACGGTAACTTCACCAGTACAGAGGTTACTTCTTATACTTATATCGACTGGGCAGCTTCTGCCTGTGGTAACCTGGTCAGAAAAACTGACGAAAATACCTTTGCGATCAAAGGTGGCTGGTCTTATGACGTAGCAACCAAAACGCTCTACACAGTTATGGACGAAAACGGCGCAGCTGGTACAGAGTACGTGTACTTCGATAAAATGAAGGTGGAGCTTACCGGCAAAACTGCCATTTTCTTCGAAGAAGAATACGCGAGCGAATACACGAAGAAATAAAGAGCGTATAACCACCAAGGTTGTTGATACGAATCCTGTAGGAGGCTGCCAGTAACGAAGGCGGCCTCTTTTTATTTGTTTTGCAAACAGCAATGCCATGAATGAAAAAAGAGGGGTGATGGCCCCTCTTTTCTATATAGATATGAAATCAGACTATTCAGGTTTGCTGATCTCGATCACTTTGTCGTTATTATTGCCAATGCCAGTGCAAATGTAAACACGTCCTGCAGGGGAGATGCACACATCACGCAACCTGCCGAATTTACCACTGAAATATTCTTTGGTAGAAGCAACAGTTAACCCATCCCCACTCAGTTTCAGCTGGTACAGCCGTGAATTTTTAAGACTGGTTACCAGCAACGAATTTTTCCATTGAGGGATGCGATCGTTGTTGTAGTAATCCATGCCGGCTACTGCAAAAGTGCCTGATGTGCCGGAAGACCAGAGCGGAGCTTTTACGTTGTTCGCTGCACAGAAAGTGTTTTCCGAATCGGTATTACATGGCCCCTCTACATTTGGCCAGCCATAGTTTCTTTGTTTCTCGATGATGTTTACTTCATCCTCGATGTTAGCGCCATGTTCTGATGCGTAAAGTTTGCCATTGGCGAGTACCAGACCTTGTGGATTTCTATGCCCATAACTCCACAACGGATTGTTAGCGATGGGATTATCGGCAGGTATGCTGCCATCCAGATTTATTCTCAAAACTTTTCCATTCGGGTTTCCGGTGTTTTGTGCGTTGGCAGGTACAGCCGCGTCTCCTGTCGTAATCCACAGTTTATTATCAGCGATGAGCAACCGCGAACCATTGTGTATGCCCGCTGCGGCTATATTATCAAGCAGTACCAGGGGGGACGACAGGGTGCTGTCTTTATAAGTATAGCGCACCACTTTCTCTGTGTAAGCATTGCCTTTATTGTAGTTGTACACTACATACAAGTAACCGTTAGTTTTAAAGTCAGGATGCAGGGCCATGCCGAGCAGGCCGCCTTCATTGTTTTGTACCGCGTCGGGTACGTTGAGTAAGGGTTTAAGCGTGCCTGTTCTGGGTTCCAGGCGGGAAATGCGGCCCCCTCTTTCAGTAAGCCAGATGTGGTCGTCAGGGCCCCAGAGAATTTCCCAGGGTTGAGATAGGGTGCCAATAACAGTGCGAACACTGTCCGTAGGCCAGGACGGATCTTCGGGGCCTCCATTACCATTGTCATTGTCCTTGCCACAGCCAGACATCAGCAGGCCTGTGGACAAAACGAGTGCACATCCGAAGAAGAAGAGCGTTGTTTTCATAAGAGATCGGTTATGTGTTGAAACGGACAATATTTGTGCCTGTTACATATAGCGGCACAATAGTTGGTTGAACCTTTCTTTGGAAAATGTGTTGTATGTATGTTTAGGATGTTCATTATCAGTAATTTGTTTGGCAAGCAAGATCACTTCGTCCTTATAAATATTCCTATCCCCATACCCCGCTTACCTGATAACAATCTGAATGTCCCCGCGCTCGCAGGAACGCTGAGAAGCCATGTATTTATTAACCGTCAATAAACTTTCGTATTAAAACCAAAACATGATTTTTATGAAAAAACTGCACTTACTGACAGCAGCATTCTTATTTGTAACAACCGTATCTATGGCGCAAACACAAAGGGGTAACGTGATGGTTGGCGCCAACCTGCTGAACGTAACAGGTACGTTCCAGGAAGGGTCCGACCGTTTCCAGCTGGGTATTTCCCCTAAAGCAGGCTGGTTTATCAGGGACGGTCTCGCGATAGGTGCCGATGTACAGTTAGGACTCGATCACCGTAAAGTGGATGAATCCAAAACTACCGCCGTTAACTATGGTATTGGTGCTTTTGGTCGCTACTACATCAATGATAAGAATGTAGAGTTCTCAAAACGCAGCAAATTCTTCCTCGAGGGTAACCTGGGTTTCACGGGCAACAATACAAAAACGAAGGTAGGTGGCGCAGAAACGTCTGTAGAAACCAATGGTTTAGGTATTGGTTTTGGTCCGGGCCTGGCTTACTTCATCACCCCGAACATAGGTTTGGAGGCGCTGGTGAAGTATGACCTCGGCGTTGGTTTCGGTAGCTCTACTACCAGTCACAGAGTAGGTCTGAACCTCGGTTTCCAGATTTACCTGCCTTCTTCTAAAGCAAAAGAGATTTATCGCGAAGAGCGCAATAAATAAGTTGTTAGCTATTACGGAAAGGGCTGGCAATTGCCGGCCCTTTTTTATGTGTGCCAGGGTAGACGATAATAATGATGAACACCTGTAAGTAAAATGAACAGGAATGAACAGCATTTTTACCGGTCTACTGCTAATTTAGCGTTTGCCTGCCGGGACTCGGGATCTGGCGGCTGGGAGATGGTCGGAACAGCCATTTCCTAATAGACAAAAAACGGACAAAATGCCGGGCTGCCTCCATTACTGGGGGCAGTTCTTTTTTGGCGTGAATGCCGGGTTATTGCCTGAAATGGTGGGGATAACGTAAATCGCCGTTTGTGGATAATTTAAAATGGTGGTAAAGCTTGGAATTATCTGTAAATGTGTAAATTAGCAACATAACGGATAGATGAGTTTGTTGACCTTCCGGCAGATAATTCCACATTATTTTGCTGCCGTCCCCAATTTTCCTCCAAAAATATTTGTCCCTGTAAAAAAAAGGGTTACCTTTGCCCTCCCAAATTGTAAGGGGTAAATTAGAAGAAGTTCATTGCATATGTCTCAGAGAATTAGAATCAAGCTGAAGTCCTACGATCATAATTTGGTGGATAAGTCCGCTGAGAAGATCGTTAAAACCGTGCGTAATACGGGTGCCGTGGTAACAGGTCCTATTCCTTTGCCAACAGAAAAGAAAATTTTTACGGTACTGCGTTCTCCGCACGTTAACAAAAAGGCGCGCGAACAGTTCCAGCTTTGCACGCACAAGCGTTTGTTGGACATTTATACTTCCTCTTCCAGGACTGTGGATGCGTTGAGCAAGCTCGACCTTCCTTCTGGTGTAGAAGTAGAGATCAAGGCGTAAGGACATCGGCAGGCGGTCAATATGGGCCGCTTGAGATATTTGTAACGTTATCAAGAGATTAGGTCACGCCTTCTGGGTGGCCACCAATAAAACGAGTATTTAAACCGCTCATCCTGAGGATAGCTTTGACATCCCTCAGGCGCTGGGCATAATATATCATCAATGAAAGGTATTATTGGCAAAAAGATTGGCATGACCAGCATCTTCGAGGCTAATGGCAAGCAGACCGCCTGCACCATTATCGAAGCTGGTCCAAACGTTGTAACACAGGTTAAGTCTGAAGGAACAGACGGTTACAACGCTATCCAGGTAGCATTTGGCGACAAAAAAGAGAAGCACGCTACCAAAGCAGAAACTAATCACTTCGCGAAAGCACAGACCTCCCCTAAACGTTTCGTAAAAGAGTTCCGCAACCCTGACGTACAAAAAGCCCTTGGTGAAACCATCACCTGCGAAATTTTCGCTGAAGGTGAGAAAGTAGATGTTGTAGGTACATCTAAAGGTAAAGGTTTCCAGGGTGTTGTTAAGCGTCACGGCTTTAGCGGTGTTGGTGAAGCTACCCACGGTCAGCACGATCGTAGCAGGGCTCCCGGTTCCGTAGGTGGTTCCTCTTATCCTTCCCGCGTATTTAAAGGCATGCGTATGGCTGGCCAAACTGGTAACGAACGAGTGAAAGTTAAAGGTCTTAAGGTTCTGAAGGTATTCCCTGACAAGAATTATATCCTGGTAAGTGGTTCCGTTCCGGGCCACAATGGTTCAATCGTTTTAATCCAGAAGTAACATGACACTCGATATTTTAAATATAGAAGGAAAGAAAACAGGCCGTTCAGTAGAACTTCCTGAGGAGATTTTCGGTGTAGAGCCTAACAACCACGTTATTTACCTGGCTGTGAAACAGTACCTGGCCGCTCAACGTCAGGGTACACATAAGGTAAAGACCCGTGCTGAAGTTAAGGGTGCTTCCCGCAAACTGCACAAACAAAAAGGTACTGGTGGTTCCCGTAAAGGTAACATCCGTAACCCACTGTATAAAGGTGGTGGTACCATCTTCGGTCCAAAACCACACCGTTACGATATCAAACTGAACAGGAAAGTGAAAGATCTCGCGAAGATCTCTGCACTGTCTGCGAAAGCTAAAGAAAACGGCATCATCGTTCTGGAAGATGTAAATTTCGATGCTCCAAAGACCAAACAGTTTGTAAGCATTCTGAAAAACCTGAGCATTAACGTAGAGGGTAAGAAAACTCTGCTGGTACTGCCTGAGTACAATGACAATGTTTACCTGTCACTGAGGAACCTTCCTTCAGTTGGTGGTACCGTACTGAGCGACATCAATACTTATGACATCGTTAACACCAACTACCTGGTGTTTACCGAGAGCGCTGTAAAGATCTTCACCGAAGAGCCTACAGTAGAAGCATAAGTTAAACCGATAACAATACAATAAACAAGCAGCCGGCGCGCTGGCTGCGAAAAGCGATAAAAGATGAAACCTTCTGATGTTTTAATCAAACCGGTGGTATCTGAAAAGGTAAACAAGGCTACCGATAAATTCAACCGCTACTACTTCATTGTTGACAAAAAAGCCAACAAGCTGGAGATCAAAAAGGCAGTGGAAGAGTTTTACGGTGTAACTGTAGCTGAGGTAAATACCGCAGTAATGCCTGGTAAGAACAAATTCCGTTTTACCAAGGCTGGTTTTATTGCCGGTAAGAAGCCTTCTTACAAAAAAGCAGTAGTAACCCTCGCACAGGGTGAATCCATAGATCTGTATGCTAACATGTAGTGCCCACAACGGTTGAAATAACCGCTAGATGGATGTATATACAAGATCGAATTAAATAAACTGAATTTTAAATTCTTAGATTTTAGAAAATGGCACTGAAAAAGTACAAACCGATTACAGCCGGTACCCGTTGGAAAATTGGCAACGCTTACGCGGAGCTGACTACTGACCAGCCTGAGAAAAGCTTGCTGGAGCCTATCTCTAAAACCGGCGGTAGGAACGCACAAGGCCGTAGGTCTATGCGTTACATCGGTGGTGGACACAAAAAACATTACCGTATCGTTGACTTCAAACGTAACAAGGAAAACATTCCTGCTACTGTTAAGTCTATCGAGTACGATCCAAACCGTAGCGCATTTATCGCACTGTTGAACTATACAGACGGTGAAAAACGTTATATCCTGGCTCCTCAGGGTCTGCAGGTTGGTGCTACTGTTATCAGTGGTGCTGAAGTTGCTCCTGAACTGGGTAACGCTTTGCCGCTGAAAAACATGCCTTTGGGTACTGTGGTTCACAACATCGAACTGCAGCCTGGTAAAGGTGGTGCTATCGCGAGAAGCGCCGGTACTTACGCTCAGCTGTCGAACAAGGAAGAAAAATACGCTGTATTGAAAATGCCTTCCGGTGAGCTGCGTAAAGTATTGAATACTTGTAAAGCTACTGTAGGAACCGTTTCTAACTCAGACCACGCGCTTCAGTCAATCGGTAAAGCAGGTGCTAACCGTTGGAGAGGTATCCGCCCAAGAAACCGCGGTGTTGCGATGAACCCTGTAGATCACCCGATGGGTGGTGGTGAAGGTAAATCAAGCGGTGGCCACCCACGTTCAAGGACCGGCAAATATGCTAAGGGCCTGAAAACAAGGAAGCCACATAAGAGCTCTGATAAACTGATCATCAGCAGGAAAGGTAAAAACAAATAATATTTAAAATCCTGGTCCGGTTCCCGGATGTAACATTTGGGAACCGGTATCTGATAAACGGAATTTAAACATAACAACATGGGTCGTTCCATTAGAAAAGGTCCTTACGTAGACCTGAAATTAGAGAAGAAGGTAGATAAAATGAATGAAGGCACTAAACGTACCGTTATCAAAACGTGGAGCCGCCGTTCTACCATTACTCCTGATTTTGTGGGCCATACTTTCGCAGTACACAACGGTAACAAATTCATCCCTGTGTACGTAACGGAGTTTATGGTAGGTCATAAACTGGGTGAATTTGCGCCTACGCGTAACTTCAAAGGACACGCCAACAAGAAAATGTAATTAGTGTAAGGTTTTAGTTTTTCGGTTTCCGGTAAAGGGTATCACCCTCAGATAGAATGAAACCTGAAATACAGAACCGGAACTGAATTGAAACAATTAACACGAATCCGAAACATATAACAATGGAAGCAGTAGCTAAGCTCAATAATAATCCTACATCTCCCCGCAAAATGCGTTTGCTGGCAGACTTGATCCGCGGACTGGATGTAGAGAAAGCGCTGAACATTTTGAAGTTCCATACCAAGCACCCAAGCGTGCCCCTGGAAAAACTCCTGTTATCTGCAATTGCTAACTGGAAAGTGAAAAACGAAGGTGCAAGAGCAGAAGATGCGAACCTGATCGTAAAAACGATCTTCGTTGATGGCGGCCGCCAGCTGAAAAGAATGCGTCCGGCACCTCAAGGTCGTGGCTACCGTATCCGTAAAAGGAGCAACCACGTAACGATCGTAGTTGACAGCCGCGCATAAGCAGTAAAAGGAAACAAAAAGTATTAAACTCATAGACAAATAAAACCAGAACATGGGTCAGAAAACAAATCCTATTGGTAACAGGTTAGGTATCATCAGAGGATGGGACTCAAATTGGTATGGTAGCAAAAAAGATTTCTCTACCAAACTGATCGAGGATAACAAGATCAGGACATACCTGAATGCCCGTATCAATAAAGGCGGTATTTCACGCGTAGTGATCGAAAGAACACTGGGCAAACTCATCATCACTATCCATACTTCCAAACCTGGTATCATCATAGGTAAAGGCGGTGGCGAAGTAGATCGTATCAAGGAAGAACTGAAAAAGTTGACCGGTAAGGAAGACGTTCAGATCAACATCCTGGAGATCCGTCGCCCCGAGATCGATGCAAACATCGTAGGTGAAACAATTGCAAAACAGATTGAAAGCCGTATCAACTACAAACGCGCTATCAAAATGGCGATTGCAACTGCACTGAGAATGGGCGCTGAAGGTATCAAGGTGAAAGTAGGTGGCCGTCTTGGTGGTGCTGAAATCGCTCGTTCTGAGGAAATGAAGCAAGGACGTGTTCCTTTGCACACTTTCCGTATGGACATCGACTATGCTTCTTTGTTCGCACAAACTGTTTATGGTAAAATCGGTATCAAGGTATGGATCTGTAAAGGTGAAGTACTTGGTAAACGTGATCTGAACCCGAACGCTATCAGCGGTAAAGACGGTGAAGTTCGTGGTGGCGGTGACCGTGGCCCTCGTGGTGGCGGCGACCGTGGTGATCGCGGCGGTGACCGTGGCCCTCGCGGCGGCGGTGATAGAAGAGGTGGTGGCGACCGTGGTCCCCGCAGATAGTCTTCTTCTGATTCGAAGGAAATAAACAGGGCGGTGCAAGCTGCCGATGAATTATAAATAAACTTTTTAATAACATAAACGATGTTACAGCCAAAAAGAACGAAACACAGGAAGATGCACAAAGGCCGCATCAAGGGTAACGCAAAGAGGGGTGCAACCCTTTCCTTTGGTACTTTCGGCCTCAAAGCATTGGAACCTAAGTGGATCACTGACCGCCAGATTGAAGCGGCCAGGGTGGCTCTGACCAGGCATATGAAGCGTGAAGGTAACGTGTGGATCCGTATATTCCCCGACAAACCTATCACTGCTAAACCTTTGGAAGTGAGGATGGGTAAAGGTAAAGGTGCTCCTGATCATTGGGCTGCTGTAGTAAAACCAGGCAGGATCCTGTTCGAAGCAGACGGCGTGCCTTTGCAGGTAGCGAAAGAAGCTATGGAACTGGCCGCACAGAAATTACCGATCGCAGTGAAATTCGTAGTACGCCGCGATTACGTAGCATAAGCCACGGGTAATTATTACTACTGACTAACAAAACAGAAAAAGATAATACAATGGCAAAAGCTAAACTGGATCTGAACGGCCTGAGCGAGCAGGAACTGAAAGAGAAAATCTCTGAAGAAACCCTGCGCCTGAAGAAAGTTTCATTCGGCCACGCAATTACTCCCATCGAAAATCCGATGAGCATCCGCGGCATCAGAAGGGATATTGCACGCATGAAAACTGAACTTCGTAAAAGAGAGCTGGGCTTCTAAATCCAACGGGGACCGGCTCAGTAATGACCGGCCCATACAAATATATTTTTAAAACCTCCCGGAAGGGAGCACGGTGGTAAAATACTTTCAAAATGACCGAAAGAAAATTAAGAAAAACCAGGGTTGGTGTGGTATCCAGCAATAAAGCGGATAAAACGATCTCCGTTGCTGTTGAACGTAAAGTGAAACACCCGATTTATGGTAAGTTCGTTAAGAAAACTACCAAGTTCATGGCACACGACGAAAAGAACGAGTGCAGCATCGGCGATACCGTAAAAATTATGGAAACCCGCCCGCTGAGCAAGAATAAGTGCTGGAGACTGGTAGAGATTATCGCAAAAGTAAAATAATCAAACTAATTGTTTCAAGCTGTGGATGGGCATTACCCGGTACAGCCGCTGATTAAACAACCACAAAAAGTATTACAATGATACAACAAGAATCAAGGCTGAACGTAGCTGATAACTCTGGTGCCAAAGAAGTGCTTTGCATCCGCGTGTTGGGTAACTCCGGCCAGGACTACGCAAAAGTAGGCGATAAGATTGTAGTGACAGTGAAAGACGCTATCCCAGCGGGTGGCGTTAAGAAAGGCACGGTTACCAAAGCAGTTATCGTAAGGACCAAGAACAAATTGCGCCGTAAAGACGGATCTTATATCCGCTTCGACGATAACGCAGTTGTATTACTGAACAACTCCGACGAGCCCCGCGGTACCCGTATTTTCGGTCCGGTTGCCCGTGAGCTCAGGGATAAAGGGTACATGAAGATTATCTCTCTCGCACCCGAAGTACTGTAAGATATTCGTAGCGAAAAGGCTGATTTGGCCTTTTCGCTTTTTATATATATCTTTGCAGCCCGTTTCAAAAACGAGGAAACTTATTAATCAAGCGAAACCAATGTTTCGCTTGGCGTTTTAAATAAACAAATAATGAAAACTAGATTCAAGCCTAAATTCAACATTAAGAAAGGCGACCTGGTAGTTGTAATTGCCGGCGACGACAAGGACAGGACCAAAGCCCGCAAAGTGTTGGAAGTACTTCCCGAAAAGGCACGTGTACTGGTTGAAGGTGTTAACATCAACACCAAACACACCAAGCCAACTGCTCAAAATACCAAAGGTGGTATCGTTAAGCAGGAAGCGCCTATCGCCATCTCTAACGTTATGCTTTGGGATGCCAAAGCCGGCAAGCCTACCAAAGTAACAAGGCAGAGAGAGAACGGTAAATTAGTTCGTATAGCTAAAAAATCAGGGGAGGTAATTAAATAATGGCAAACACTACATACACACCCAGGCTGGCTACCAAATACCGCGAAGAAGTGGTAAGCGCACTGATGAAGAAATTCAACTACAAAACAGTGATGCAGGTGCCCCGCCTTACCAAAATATGCCTGAACCAAGGTATCAATGGTGCGGTTAGCGATAAAAAACTGGTAGATATCGCGGTGGACGAAATGACCCGTATTTCTGGTCAGAAAGCCATCCCTACTATGTCTAAAAAAGACATCTCTAACTTCAAACTGAGGAAACACATGCCGATTGGCGCCCGTGTTACCCTGCGTGGAGTTAACATGTACGAGTTCCTGGACAGGCTGATCGCTGTTTCCCTGCCTCGCGTACGTGACTTTAAAGGTATCAACGATAAGGCATTTGACGGCCGTGGTAACTACACACTGGGTGTTACCGAGCAGATCATCTTCCCTGAGATCGATATCGATAAAGTAACTAAGATCTCCGGTATGGACATCACGTTCGTAACGACTGCCCAAACTAACGAAGAAGCTTACGAGCTGCTGAAGGAAATGGGTATGCCGTTCAAGAACATCAAAAGAGACAATCAATAATATTCAGAAATAACAAGTCCCGGGCTTTTTAAGCCTGGGATTTGGGATTTTAAAACAGGAATATCAACAATTTAATATGGCAAGAGAATCCGTAAAAGCCAGAGAAAGAAAGAGACAAGCACTGGTAGACAAATTTGCTGAAAAACGCGCTGAGCTGAAAGCGGCAGGCGATTATGCAGCACTTGACAAACTGCCAAGGAATGCTTCTCCCGTTCGTCTGCACAACAGGTGCCAGTTAAGCGGTCGTCCCAAAGGTTACATGCGCCAGTTTGGCCTGTGCCGTAACATGTTCCGCGACATGGCCCTTGCAGGTAAAATCCCTGGTGTAAGAAAAGCTAGCTGGTAAGCACAACAAGAAGTCCGGTACCAGATTACCGGCATCAAACTGATTCCTTTCCTTTATCGGTTGGATATCGCATTGTAAATTTTTAACTTTTTCGAAACAATGGTTACTGATCCAATTTCAGACTTTTTAACGCGCATCCGTAACGCGCAGATGGCTAACCACAGGATCGTGGAAATCCCGGCCTCTAAACTGAAAAAACGTATCACTGAAATTCTGTACGACAAAGGCTACATCCTGAAGTACAAATTTGAGGAAGATAACAAACAAGGCCTGATCAAGATCGCCTTGAAATACGATCCGCAAACTAAAGTACCTGCGATCACCGATCTGCAGCGCATCAGCCGTCCAGGCCTGCGTCAGTACTCCAGCCCTGCTGACTTCAAACGCGTGAAAAACGGTTTGGGTATCTCCATCATCTCTACCTCTAAAGGTGTGATGACCGACAAAGAAGCGAAAGCTCAGAATGTTGGTGGCGAAGTAGTTTGCTACGTTTACTAAGACTTTACAGCGGCCTGAGGGCCGCTAAAAGCGTATCTGACAATTAAGCTTTCTATACGGCGCTGAACACGGATCGCTTTGAACTCAACATATAAACTTATAAACTGAAAAGTTATGTCACGTATAGGAAAGAGTCCTATCAAATTAGCAAGCGGCGTTACAGTTGCTGTTTCCCCTGCTAATGAAATCACGGTAAAAGGTCCTAAAGGCGAACTGAAGCAGGTGCTCGACAGGGATATCAAAGTAGAAGTTGCTGACGGTACCGTTACCATCACTCGTCCTACTGACCAGATCCGTCACCGCGCGCTGCACGGTCTTTACCGCGCACTGTTGCAGAACATGGTTACCGGTGTAACTGACGGTTTCAAAAAGCAACTCGAACTCGTGGGTGTAGGTTATAAAGCCGCCAACCAGGGTCAGCTGCTCGACTTGTCGCTCGGTTACTCTCACAATATCATCGTAGAAATTCCTAAAGAACTGAAGGTAGCTACCCTGACTGAAAAAGGTCAGAACCCAAAGATCATGCTGGAAGGTATCGATAAACAATTACTCGGTCAGGTTGCCGCTAAAATCCGCAGCCTCCGCAAACCTGAGCCGTACAAAGGTAAAGGTGTTCGCTACAGCGACGAAGTGGTTCGCAAGAAAGCTGGTAAATCTGCCGGTAAATAATGCGGCTTCTTTCCCGGAATGGGTAAAAAGAGTAATTGCAATATTTTTTAACAGTCCCCCTGCCTCGTTCTTACGGGGCAGGACACTGATCCCGGCAGCATCGGGATCTTAAATAAATAAACAATGAACACTAAAGTAATCAGAAGGCAGAAGATCCGCTACCGTATTCGTAAGAAGGTGAGTGGCACTGCGCAAACACCCAGGTTCTCTGTATTCCGCAGTAATGCAGACATCTACGTGCAGCTGATCGATGATACCAATGGTACCACACTGGCATCAGCTTCTTCCCGTGATAAAGACATCAAGGCACAGAAGGGCACTAAAACTGAGAAATCTAAAATGGTAGGCGCGGCACTGGCTACTAAAGCTGCTGCACTGGGCCTGACCAAAGCGATTTTCGACAGGAGCGGTTACCTCTACCACGGTCGTATTAAGGCGGTTGCCGAAGGTGCCCGCGAAGGAGGAATGCAATTCTAAATCACGCTCGCACCGGTTAACCGTTAGGAAGCCGGGTGTTAAAGCATAATTCTGACAACGTAATTCTTAATAAAACAAATGGCAAAGAATTCATTCAATAAAGTAAAAGCTGGAGAGCTGGAGCTGAAGGAAAAAGTGGTAGCTATCAACAGGGTTACCAAAACTACCAAAGGCGGTCGTACATTCAGCTTTTCTGCCCTGGTGGTTGTAGGTAACGAGAACGGCGTGGTTGGTCACGGCCTGGGTAAAGCCAAAGAAGTACAGGAAGCGATCACTAAAGGTATAGATGATGCTAAGAAGAACCTGATTAAAATACCTGTAATGCACGGTACTATTCCTCACGACCAGTTTGCTAAAGAAGGCGCTGCGAAAGTGTTGATCAAACCTGCTGCTCACGGTACTGGTGTAATCGCCGGTGGTTCTATGCGCGCCGTTCTGGAAAGCGCAGGTATCACTGACGTGTTGGCAAAATCTCTCGGTTCTGCTAACCCTCACAACGTGGTTAAAGCTACCTTCAAAGCGCTTGGCCTGCTCCGCGAGCCTGTTGCTTTCGCTAAAACCAGGAATATATCTTTGAAAAAAGTATTTAACGGATAATCTGGTTCAACAACAAATGTTGCAGGGTGGTGAAAACTGACTGCAGCGATTGTACCGAACTTCAAACTGATTAATAAAATGGCAAAGATCAAGATCACGCAGGTGAAAAGTGGCATCGACCGCCCTGAAAGGCAGAAACTGACTTTGCAGGCATTGGGCATCAGAAAGATGAACCAGTCTGTAGAAGTAGAAGCTACACCTCAGATCCTCGGCATGGTGCGTAAAGTAAACCACCTGGTAAAAGTGGAAGAAGTTAACGGTTAATTTTTAATCGTTTCTATAAACTTATTACCTAACTTTACTATTATTGCATTGCTGCGGCAATACATACTTATTTTAAACAAGCGAGCGGCTGATTTCCGCGTAAGTAAAAAAAATTAAAGACATGAACCTACATACATTAAAACCTGCACAAGGTGCTGTACATAAAGAGAAACGTTTAGGTCGTGGTGAAGCTTCCGGTAAAGGTGGCACCGCTACGAAAGGTAACAAAGGCGCCCAGTCTAACACCGGTTACTCTTCCAAAAGAGGTCACGAAGGTGGTCAGATGCCAATTCAGCGTCGTCTTCCTAAACGCGGCTTTATCAATAACAACCGTATCGAATACAAAGTGTTCAACATCGGTCAGCTTGAGCAGATCATCGAGAAATACGGTCTTCAGGAGTTCTCTCTCGAAACACTGTACATGAACGGTCTGATCAACAAAACCGCCCAGGTGAAAGTGCTTGGTCACGGTGAATTGAAAAGCAAAGTATCTTTGAAAGTGAACGCGATCAGTGAGAAAGCCAAATCGGCAATCGAAGCTGCTGGTGGTTCAGTGGAACTGGTATAAGTTTTTACGATAGAGAAGACGCCTACGGAGTAGTGCGTCTTCTCGTATTTTGCAAGCGCTATTAAACCTTGTCTTCCTGTGAAGAAATTTATCGAAACTATCAAGAATATCTGGAGTATCGAAGACCTACGCAATCGTATTCTCACTACGTTGCTGCTGGTAGCGATCTACCGTCTGGGCTCATACATCTCCCTGCCCGGTATCGATCCTAACCGCCTCATGGCTTCTTTTACCGAAAGTTCCAACAAAGGTGTATTGGGCCTGTTTAATATGTTCGCGGGTGGATCTTTCTCCCGTGCGTCCATATTTGCTCTGGGTATCATGCCTTACATCTCGGCTTCTATCGCTATCCAGCTGTTAACCATCGCTGTGCCGTACTTCCAGAAACTGCAGAAAGAAGGTGAAAGCGGTAGAAAGAAAATCAACCAATACACTCGTTTATTAACTGTCGTTGTTACTGCATTCCAGGCAAGCGCTTACGTAGCTTATCTGAAACAGCAATCAGGTGGCGCTATCATTCCTGAGTATGGTACGTTCCTGTTCTGGCTGTCTACCACGGTTGTACTCACTGCAGGCACATTGTTCGTAATGTGGCTCGGCGAGAAAATCACTGATAAAGGCATTGGTAACGGTACTTCTATCATCATCATGGTGGGTATCCTTGCCCGTCTCCCGCAATCACTCATCGAAGAGTTCGTGACCAGCACGAACGCAGGCGGTGGTGGTTTGCTGAAATTCCTGATCGAGATCGCATTCTTCATCCTGATCACTGTAGGTCTGATCCTGCTCGTTCAGGGTACCAGGAAGATCCCGGTTAACTACGCAAAACGTATCGTTGGTAATAAACAATACGGTGGTGTACGTCAGTTCATCCCGTTGAAAGTAAACGCTGCCGGTGTAATGCCGATCATCTTCGCCCAGGCGATCATGTTCATCCCGGCAACTGTTATCGGTTTCGCTACATCTCCGGAAAGCTCTTCTGGCTTTATCAGGATTTTCAGCGACCATACCAACGCTTACTATAACCTGATTTACTGTGTACTCGTAGTGGTGTTCACTTATTTTTATACTGCCCTCATCTTCAACCCGAAGCAAATGGCAGAAGAAATGAAGCGTAACAATGGTTTCATTCCGGGCGTTAAGCCAGGAGAGGCTACTGCTGACTACATCGGTGCTGTCATGGACCGCATTACTTTACCCGGCGCCTTCTTCCTGGCAGCTGTTGGTATCATGCCAGGTGTAGCTGCTGCACTGAACATTAACTCCGGTTTTGCTACCTTCTTTGGCGGTACTTCACTGCTGATCATGGTAGGTGTAATCCTGGATACCCTGCAACAGATCGAAAGCCAGTTGCTCATGCGCCACTACGATGGCCTGATGAGCTCCGGCCGCATCAAAGGCAGAAGCACTCCCGCGAACGTTTAAGCATTCGTGCTTACCCGCATATTTAGCCACCCGGCACTGGACACTAAGATGGTTTTGTCCTTGCCAGGTGGCTAAAGTTTTTAAATGAGAAAACGCGTTTTAGCCGCTTGTATAGCGGGTTTTAGCCTGGTTTTCCGTAACTTTGCAAGCTATGATTCATTATAAGACCAAAGAAGAGATAGAGCTGATCAGGAAAAGCGCGTTACTTGTGAGCGCAACTTTGGAGGAAGTGGCAAAATCAATTAAACCAGGTATGACTACCCTGGAGGTGGATGCACTGGCAGAACAATTCATCCGCGATAATGGTGCGGTGCCTGCGTTCAAAGACTATAAAGGATTTCCCAATACCTGCTGTATTTCTGTTAATCAGGCAGTAGTGCATGGTATTCCCAATAATCATGTAATCAAGGATGGTGACATCGTTTCTGTGGACGTAGGGGTGTTGAGCAATGGTTATCATGGCGACAGCGCGTATACGTTCGGGATAGGCAACGTTGCGCCTGAAATTCAGCATCTGCTGAAGGCTACGAAGGCGGCCCTCGTAAAAGGCGTGGAAAAGGCCGTTGCGGGCAACCGTATCGGCGACATCTCTTTTGCTATCCAGGAATATATTGAGAAAGAAAAGGGATATGGTATCGTACGTGAGATGGTCGGTCACGGTATAGGCAAACATCTTCATGAGGATCCGCAGGTACCGAATTATGGACGTCGCGGCAGTGGGTCGATGATGAAAGAGGGATTGGTGATTTGCATCGAGCCTATGATTAACCTGGGGACCAGGGACATTGTTTGGCTGGAAGATGGCTGGACTGTGAATACGGCCGACGGCAAACCATCTGTTCACTTTGAACATACGGTGGCGGTAATGAAGGGTAAAGCGGACCTACTTTCTACTTTTGCAGGTATTGAAGCTGCGGAGAAGAATAACGCTGAACTTTGCGCTAACTAAGTAGTACATATTTAAACGGTTGATTTTCAGTAATAATTATTCGAGTAAAAAGCGGGTAGGAGCGGCTATAGATACAATAGCAGCGCGGGAAAGAATTATTTTTCGAAATTTTTCCTTTTCAGAAACTTTTATGGTATCTTTGCATTCCTAAAAATTTTTATGGCTAAACAGGCACTTATTAAACAGGATGGGATTATTTTAGAAGCCTTGTCAAATGCGATGTTCCGGGTAAAACTGGAAAACGGGCACGAGATTCTGGCGACCATCTCTGGGAAAATGAGAATGCACTACATCAGGATTCTGCCAGGCGATAAGGTAGGAGTGGAGATGAGCCCATATGATTTATCGAGAGGAAGGATCATTTTTAGGTACAAGTAGTCAAATAGCGGGGAGTTGGAGCGATTGGCTGTGTCCCAGTAAACTGACGCACGTAGTGCACGAACAACACAACTTTTAATTTTTATCTTATAATTTAAATATATGAAGGTTAGAGCTTCAATCAAGAAAAGAAGTGCGGATTGCAAGATTGTGCGCAGGAAAGGTAAACTGCTTGTGATCAACAAAAAGAATCCTCGCTTTAAACAACGCCAGGGATAATTGGCGTGCGTAGGGGATTTCTCTGCGCGCATTTAACACTGACATTATAAATTAAACAAGTGATATGGCACGTATAGCCGGTATAGATCTTCCTAAAAACAAAAGAGGCGAAATAGGCCTGACCTATATTTTTGGTATTGGTCGTTCTACCGCCCAATATATCCTGAATAAAGCAGAAATTGATCTGAACAAAAAAGTGAAAGATTGGAATGACGACGATCAAGCCGCCATCCGTAACATCATCAACGGTGAGTTGAAGGTGGAAGGTCAGCTGCGTTCGGAAGTTCAGATGAACATCAAACGTCTGCTGGATATAGCTTGCTACCGCGGTCTTCGTCACAGGAAAGGTCTGCCGCTGCGCGGTCAGCGTACTCGTACCAACAGCCGTACACGTAAAGGTAAGCGTAAGACAGTTGCTGGTAAGAAGAAAGCACCTAAGAAATAGTAAATAGGCCCTGTGCTGATGTTCTTTCTTCCGGATCCGGGATGTCAGGCAACTAATGGGTGTTTATCATAACGGATCGGGAACAGTCATATTCGGAAATAATTATTATGGCAAAAGCAAACAATACCAAAGCTGCTGCGAAGAAAAGGGTAGTAAAGGTAGATAACTACGGAGACGTACATATCTCCGCCAGCTTTAACAATATCATTGTTAGCATCACCAATAAATTTGGTCAGGTTATATCCTGGTCTTCTGCTGGTAAAATGGGTTTCAAGGGTTCTAAAAAGAACACTCCGTACGCTGCCCAGCTGGCTGCTAGCGATGCTGCTAAAGTAGCTATCGACGCCGGCCTGAAGAGAGCTGACGTGTTTGTAAAAGGTCCTGGTGCAGGTCGTGAAAGCGCTATCCGTGCTATCGCGAACTCCGGTATCGAAGTAAACATGATCAAAGACGTAACGCCTTTGCCACACAACGGTTGTCGTCCTCCTAAGAAACGTAGGGTATAGTTTCAAACAATTTCCAGGATACAGTTTCTTTCGGTATATTTATCATCTACCGAAGGGATCGCTGAATCCTGGAATTTGCAATTCATATTTACACTTAACAGTGGGTGTGCGATCAGGTTTTAGATTTTTTGAAGAGCGCACATCGTAACTAAAAAATCTAACAAATTAAAACATGGCAAGGTACACAGGACCAAAGACCAAGATTTCAAGAATCTTCGGCGAACCCATTCTCGGTAATGGCAAGTATTTAGGTAAGAACAGCAACCCTCCCGGTCAGCACGGTGCTACCAGGAAGCGTAAACAGCTGGGCGAGTACGCTCTGCAGCTGCGTGAAAAACAGAAGGCAAAGTACACTTATGGTGTATTGGAGCGCCAGTTCCGTAACCTGTTCGAAGAAGCTAACCGTAGAAAAGGCGTTACCGGTGAAGTATTGATCAAACTGCTGGAAGCTCGTTTGGACAACACCGTATTCCGTCTGGGTATCGCTCCTAGCCGTCCGGCTGCCCGTCAGCTGGTGTCTCACAAACACATCACTGTTAACGGTCACGTAATGAACGTTCCTTCTTATCAGCTGAAACCAGGTGATATCATCGGCCTGAAAGATAAGACTGCAGGTAACACTGCGCTGACCAGCGTAATTCGCGGTAAAAACCCGAAATTCTCCTGGTTAGACTGGAACGAGAAAGAAAACAAAGGTACATTCATCGCATACCCTGAAAGGGATAGCGTTCCTGAAAACATCAAGGAACAGCTGATCGTAGAGTTGTACTCTAAATAATAGTACTTTTTTAGTCCATGACGCATGGTCCTTACTAAGGTCTGTGTGTCATGGACATTTCCGATATTATATATCATACATTCAAATCTTAAAACTATCATATCAATGGCAATTTTAAATTTCCAAAAGCCTGACAAGATCGTTTTGCAGAAGTCTACCGACTTCGAAGCTCAATTCGAGTTCCGTCCGTTAGAACCAGGTTATGGCGTGACCATCGGTAACGCACTTCGTCGTGTGTTGCTGTCGTCTCTGGAGGGCTATGCCATTGTGGGTATAAAGATTGAAGGCGCCGATCACGAATTTGCTACCCTGAAAGGGATTACTGAAGACGTGACAGAGATTATCCTGAACCTGAAACAGGTGCGCTTCAAGAAGATCGTTGAGAATGAAGTTAGTAACGAAAAAGTGCAGATCTCTATTAAAGGTAAAACGGAGTTCCGCGCCGATATGATAGAGAAAGCCACTAACTCTTTCCAGATCATGAACCCCGAGCTGCTGATCTGCACACTCGACCCGTCCGCTAAACTGGACATCGAACTGACCATCGGTAAAGGCCGTGGTTATGTGCCCGCAGAGGAAAACAAACCCAAAGATGCCATTTTCGGCTACATCGCAATCGACTCTGTTTTCACGCCGATCAAAAACGTGAAATACAGCATCGAAAACACGCGTGTAGAGCAGAAAACTGACTACGAAAAACTGATCATGGAAGTGGTTACCGATGGTACCATTCACCCGGAAGAGGCAGTTAAACAGGCATCCCGCATCCTGATCCAACACCTGATGATCATCACAGATGAAAACATCAGCTTCGATACTAAAGACACTGAGAAAGAAGATGTAGTGGACGAACAAACACTGCAACTCCGTAAGATCCTGAAAACTCCGCTGGAAGACCTGGACCTGAGCGTACGTGCGTTCAACTGTCTGAAAGCTGCGAAAATTAACTCTCTGAGCGAACTGGTACAGTACGAGCAGGAAGAGCTGATGAAGTTCAGGAACTTCGGTCAGAAATCTCTCAGCGAAATCGAACAAGTGCTGGGCGAAAGAGGTCTTCACTTCGGTATGGACCTTTCCAAACTGAAACTGGACGAAGAGTAGTCGTTAAACTACTTATCTATAATTAAACAAGTACCCTGTAATTCCTGACACGGTACAGGGGAATAAAACAACAATGTCATGCGTCACGGAGTTAAATTAAACAGACTGAGCCGTAAATCGGCCCACCGCAAAAGCCTGATGAGCAATCTGGCTATGGAACTGATCAGCCACAAGCGTATCACTACCACTCTTGCTAAAGCCAAAGCCCTGCGTGTATACGTTGAGCCACTGCTGACAAGAGCGAAGGAAGATAACACGCACAACCGCAGGATCGTATTCAGCTATCTTCAGGATAAAGAATCGATCAAAGAACTGTTCGGTGTTATCAGCGAGAAAATCGCTAACCGTCCTGGTGGTTACACCCGCATCATTAAGCTGGGTAAACGTATGGGCGATGCTGCTGAGGTTGCAATGATCGAGCTGGTGGACTTCAACGAGGTTTACGGTAAAACAGTTGCGAAAGAAGCTGCTCCTGCTAAGAAAACTCGTCGTGCCGGTGGTGCGAAGAAGAAAGCAGAAGGCGAAGCTCCAGCTGCAGAAGCTACAGAAGAAAAAGCAGCTGAATAGTTGTTACTATAATCTTCTTGTTATAAAGGACAAAGCATTACGCTTTGTCCTTTTTTTATATGTGGCAGGGTATTTGTATCTTTGACTTCGTCATCTGTCTATCCTATAAGCGAAAACCGACAACACCTATGCATTATTTAAAATGTGATAATTGCGGTTATCTTAATCCGCTCAAATCCGAATACGCTACTTTCTGCGAACATTGCGGTAAAAAGTTGAAGGATAATTTTGGTACCTGGAAGCTTACGCATCCGCAATCTGATTTCGAAAAATTTAAGCAGGAGGTTGGACTTAGCGGGGATGATGCCGCTATAGGCCAGAAACAATTCCGTCGCAGTAAAACATCACCTAAGGTGAAACGGATCATTGCTATTGCCGTAGCGATTGTCGTTGGGGTTGTGGTTGCGGGATTCGCAGGCCGCCTGGGAGAACGGGTAGCCAAATCCTTTAATGAAGTAAAGGCGCCGGCGGAATGGTTGACTGGGTCGTGGAAAACGTTTACCCCTTTTACAGGAAGTAACTTCACGATCGAAACGCCCGTGAACTTAACTGCCAGGAAATATGACTTACCCCCTGACGTACAGCAGCACATCAAAGATATGCACGCGTACGAAAATGCCGAGAAGGATGGAATGAAGATCGCTGTGAGCAAGGCCATATATAATGATGGGATTACTACGGACCTAAATGGGGCAGCCGACGGTACCATCAATAGCTTACAACAGCAACCAGACGTAAGCCAATTTGATTTCACCCGCCAGGAAATATCGGTTAATGGCACACCTGCTATCTTACAAAAGGGTAGTTACGTTTACAGGAAAAGTACGGCTTTACAATTTATCACCCTGAGCATAGCTAAAGACAACGAGCTTTACCAGGTGATGTCGATCTATGGGGCGGCTGACGATACGGGAAGTACGGTTGCTGGCCGTTTTATCCGGTCTGTAAAGCTTTAATTAACCCTTTTAAAAATTTTTCTCTCAATCGTCTTTCGATTTCGTACCTTTGCGGAGTTTTTTTAACCGGTACTTTCGGACCGGCCGGAAGCACCACAAAAATAAGACAGTAAGAAGAATGCCTCAGTCAAGATCCACCCAGCCTGCCATGCTGATGTTAGAAGATGGCACTGTTTACCATGGTAAAGCTTTTGGAAAGATCGGCACTGCCGCCGGTGAGCTTTGCTTTAACACTGGAATGACGGGTTACCAGGAAGTGTTTACCGATCCTTCCTATAAGGGACAGGTATTGATCATGAACAATTGTTATGTAGGTAACTATGGCACGAAGAAGGAGGATGTAGAGAGCAGTTCTGTGAAGATCAGTGGTCTCATCTGTAAAAATATTTCGTACAACTACTCCCGCAAGCAGGCAGACGAATCTTTGGAGCAGTTCCTGGCTGAAAATAACCTGGTAGCGATCTATGATGTCGATACCCGCGCGCTCGTGTCGCACGTACGCAGCAAAGGTGCAATGAACTGTATCATTTCTTCCGAAATACTTGACGAAGCGAAACTTAAGGCAGAACTGGCTAAAGTTCCATCTATGGAAGGCCAGGCCCTGTGTGCAGAAGTATCCACCGACGAAGCCTATACTGTTGGTGATCCTAATGCAGAAATCCGCATTGCTGTGATGGACAACGGTGTGAAGCGCAACATGCTGAAATGCCTCTCCGATCGCGCTTATTTGAAGGTGTTCCCTACAGATACGCCTTTTGAGGAAACGGAGAAATTCCAGCCGCATGCTTACTTCATTTCTAACGGTCCTGGCGATCCGGCACCATTGACTTATGCAGTAGATAATATCAAAAAGATACTGGAAGCTGAGCGTCCAATGTTCGGCATCTGCCTTGGACACCAATTGCTGGCGCTTGCTAACGGCATCCCGACTTATAAAATGCACCACGGTCACCGTGGACTGAACCATCCGGTTAAAAACCTATTGACCGGCCGTTGCGAAATTACCACCCAAAACCATGGCTTTGCCATTGATGCGGAAGCGGTTAGCAAATCAGAAAATGTAGAGGTTACGCACGTTAACCTGAACGATAACTCTGTAGAAGGTATCAGGATCAAGAACAAGCCTGCGTTCTCTGTGCAGTATCACCCGGAATCAACTCCAGGTCCGCACGACTCAAGGTATTTGTTCGATGACTTCTTTACGATGATTAAAGCGAATATGTAGGAGCGTTGAATCCTTTTAATAAGATACTGTTCGATTAGTATGTAGAAAACCAAAAGGTCCCGAGGAATCGGGACCTTACTATTTTATAAATTCCACGTTATGAAAACTGATGCAAAGGTACACGGTCCTTTGCCAATATCATTTTATGTAATTGTTACTTTGAGCGGTGAGGAGTGGACAAAAAAATACGGCCCCGAGAACGGAGCCGTTTGCCTTTATAAATTCCACGTTATGAAAAACTGATACAAAATATTTTGAAAGTGGTTTGCTAAAACGTTTTAGTTAGCTACACTTTATTGGTCGTTTGTTATACTGCAAATTTCCAACCTTTTTTTGAATTGTCAAAATTATATTAGTTAAATTTTTGCAAAAGCCGAATGAACCGTTAAGAACTAATATCTAAATATTTCTAATTTTTAAATCTTTCTCCCATTTCGTTCGCTTCATGATGTAAACTTACTTATAAAACTGTTCCAAAACAAATTTTAATCGCAAAATATCATGAAAGTGGTATAAAAAGTAAATATTGAATTATTTATAATATAATATTAGTCCTTTTAAAGCGTAATTCCGACACTAAAAATTCAGTCTGCCTAAACAATTATTTAATCTTATTTTAACTTTAGCCTTCGAAATGTTAACGTAGCCTAGTTAATCCGCCCCGGGTAAATCTCCAATGCTTTTTCCAGGCAGGTCATCGCATGCCTTATATCCTCTTTATTCAAAACATAGGCCAATCTTATTTCATTTTTGCCCAAACCTGGAGTGGCATAAAAACCAGTAGCGGGTGAAACCATGACCGTTTGCTGCTCGTAAGAGAAAGACTCCAGTATCCATTGGCAGAACTTATCCGCGTCATCGATCGGCAGTTTAGCCATAGCATAGAATGCACCGCCTGGATTAGGGCAGTAAACACCCGGTATTTTATTCAGCAACGAAACAAGTATGTCGCGACGGCTTTGATATTCAGCTTTAATATCGTCGAAATAATCATCTGGGAGGTCTACGGCAGCTTCGCCGGCGATCTGCGCAAAGCTGGGAGGGCTCAGGCGGGCTTGTGCGAACTTCATTACCGCATCCAGTACCTGCTGGTTTTTTGTTACCAGGGCACCGATTCTGCCACCGCAGGCGCTATAACGCTTAGATATGGTATCCATCAGGATCACGTTATTCTCCATTCCTTCCAGGTTCATAGCAGAGATGTGTTTGCCAGTATAGCAAAACTCACGATATGCTTCGTCAGAGAAAAGGAAAAGATTGTATTTGAGGCACAGCTGCTTCAATACCTCCATTTCCTCGCGGCTATACAGGTAACCGGTTGGATTGTTGGGATTACAGATAAGTATCGCCTTCGTTTTAGGCGTGATTAGCTGTTCGAACTGCTCGATAGGAGGCAGCGCGAAGCCCGTTTCGATGGAAGAAGTGATGGGTTTAACATGTACATTTGCTGCAACAGCGAAACCGTTATAGTTAGCGTAGAAGGGCTCGGGAATAATGACTTCGTCGCCCGGATCGAGGCAGGCCATGAAGCCGAAAAGAATCGCTTCCGATCCGCCGGTGGTTACAATGATCTGATTATGGTTAACCTCCACATCAAATTTCTTGTAGTAACCTGTCAGCTTGCGGCGGTAGCTCTCGTTACCCGCGCTGTGGCTGTATTCCAGGATCTTGAAATCAGAATGACGCACCGCATCCAGCACGGGTTGCGGCGTTTCGATGTCGGGTTGTCCGATGTTCAGGTGGTATACTTTAACTCCTTTTTTCTTGGCTGCTTCGGCAAATGGCACCAGCTTCCGGATTGGGGAGGCGGGCATCTGTTCGCCCCTCTGGCTAATGGTAGGCATGATTTTGTTATACTTTTGAAGTGCAAAGGTAGCGCTTATGTGGCTGCCTTTAAATGGATGACATAAAAAAAGCTGCTCCATCAGGAACAGCTTTTCAAGATCTTATAAATCAGGTTTAGTTTTCTACGATACCTTCAAGGTGCAATTCCTTATCCTGATCCACGCCCTTCAGTTTCACCCAAACGGTCTTTTGTTGTTTACCTACTGCATTAGCGCTGTAATTCGCAGTGATCTTACCTTTTTTACCAGGCAGAATCGGCTCTTTGGTCCAGGTTGGAGTGGTGCAACCACAGCTCGGACGAGCGGCTTCGATAATTACCGGCTCCTTACTAACGTTCACAAATTCAAATTCAGCACTAACAGGCTTATTGAGTTTGGTTTTGCCAAAGTCAACTGTTTCTTTTGTGAATTTGATTTTGGCGTCAACCGGGTTAGCGGGCGCACCAGTCTGAGCCTGAGCCCAAAGCGCTGTTGTTAACAGCATGCTTGCAAATAGGGATAAGATAAATTTTTTCATCTTTTTAAGTGGTTTTAAAAACGATTGGTTAAAAACAAAATCGGTTTCAATTTCTATTTAAACAAATTTACGGCCAAAAACCTTGTGATCCGTCAGAAATTATTAAAATCTTCTTAAAAAAATAAATAATTTGAGTAGAGAAGCGCCACTGCAAAGGAAGGAGCGCGATGCAGCTAAAGCATTAGCGAACAAAGTATTATTCCTTACATTTGTGTTTTAACCGGACAGGCATGATAGAAAACAACGAACTATTAGCTATGAATAAGGAAAGCCAGTTATCATTCGAGCAGTTCCGCAAGGAAATATTAAATGATTACCGGCTCGCCTGCGAAAGCAGGGAAGTAAGCCTTTTGGCGAGGAAGGAAGTGTTGACGGGGAAGGCTAAATTTGGCATCTTTGGCGATGGTAAAGAAATCGCTCAGATTGCCATGGCTAAATATTTCAAGCCTGGCGATTTTCGCTCGGGATATTACCGCGATCAGACGTTTGCGTTTGCGAGTGGGATCGCGAATATGGAACAATTTTTTTCCCAGCTATATGCAGATCCAGATATTGAGAACGATCCGTTTTCTGCAGGCCGGCAAATGAACTCTCATTTTGCCACGCCTAATATCGATGAAGACGGTAACTGGTTGCCACTTACCGCCATGATGAATACTGCAGCAGATATGGCGCCTACTGCGGCGCAGATGCCGCGTGCACTTGGGCTTGCATACGCTTCCAAGCTGTTCAGGGAAGTAGACGAGCTGAAATCGCTTTCGCATTTATCACATAACGGTAACGAGATTTGCTTCGCCACTATTGGCGATGCATCTACCTCGGAGGGCCATTTCTGGGAAACCATTAATGCGGCCGGCGTGTTGCAGGTACCGCTTGCCGTATTTGTCTGGGACGACGGCTATGGCATCTCCGTACCGCGCAAGCACCAAACTACCAAAGGCTCTATTAGTGCAGCGCTGGAAGGTTTCCGGAAGTCGGAGCAATCCAATGGCTGGGATATATATAATGTAAAGGGTTGGGATTATGCCGGGATGTGTGAAGTGTTCGAAGAAGCACTTCGTAAAGTGCGCGAAACGCACGTGCCAGCATTGTTTCATGTAGAAGAGATCACGCAGCCACAGGGGCACTCCACCTCCGGTTCGCATGAAAGATATAAGAGCAAAGAACGTCTGAGCTGGGAAAAGGAGTTTGATTGTAATCTTAAATTCCGCCAGTGGATTATCAGCAACGCATTAGCTGATGATGCAACGTTGCATGAAGTAGAACTTACCGCGAAGTCAGTTGTACTTGAAGCAAAGAAACGTGCCTGGGATAAATACATCACACCAGTTAAACAGCAAGTTGCACAAGCAATTGCCCTGTTAAAAGCAGTTGTTGATGAAGGAAGTGTTGATACTGCATTTGTTGAACGCATCCGTCAGGAGCTGGCGACTAATCGCGAACCACTTCGCAGAGATGTGCTGAAAGCTATGGCCAGCGTGTTAGTACGAAATAAAAAACAGCAATCACCTGCGCTCCAGGACCTGAAAGCATTTTATAATGCCCAGTCGGCAACAGAGCGTGATAATTATAATTCTTACCTCCATGCGACGGGCGCCAACTCTGCGTTGAACGTTCCGGAAGTGCCGGCCTACTACGGTTCTCAGCCAACGGTCCTCAATGGCTACGAAGTGCTTAACAGGTATTTCGATGAACTGTTCAGCAATAATCCGAACGTATTTGCTTTTGGAGAAGACGTTGGAAAAATCGGTGATGTGAACCAGGGCTTTGCGGGCTTGCAACAAAAGCATGGTAAATTACGTATTTCCGATACAGGCATCCGTGAACTGACGATCATGGGCCAGGGAATTGGTATGGCGTTGCGCGGTTTACGTCCGATAGCTGAGATCCAATACCTGGATTACCTGTTGTATGGTTTGCAGCCTTTGAGTGATGATGTTGCCTCGCTGCAATATCGTACTAAGGGCAAACAGTTCTGCCCGATTATCGTACGTACCCGCGGTCACAGGCTTGAAGGTATCTGGCACTCGGGATCGCCGATGGGCATGATCATAAATTCACTACGCGGATTTCATATCTGCGTGCCGCGGAATATGGTACAGGCGGCTGGTATGTACAATACATTGCTGCAGGCACATGAGCCGGCATTGCTGATCGAGTCGCTGAATGGTTATCGCCTGAAAGAAACGATGCCTGAGAATTTAACAGAATTTACCGTCCCATTAGGTGTGGTGGATGTGTTGAAAGAAGGCTCAGATATTACGATTGTGTCTTACGGTTCTACGCTGCGTGTCGTTGAAGAAGCGATGCAGACGCTCGATGAATTGGGCATATCCGTAGAGTTACTGGATATACAAACCTTGCTGCCATTCGACATTCATCAAACTATTCTGAAATCGCTTAAGAAAACGAACAGGATATTATTTGTAGATGAAGATGTACCCGGAGGTGGAACAGCGTTTATGTTCCAGCAGGTGATTGAAGGTCAGGGTGGTTATCGTCACCTGGACGTATCGCCAAGAACTTTATCAGCGCAGCCGCACAGGCCGGCATATGGTTCCGATGGGGATTACTTCTCTAAGCCAAATGTAGAAGATGTAATTGCCGTTGTGGTAGATATGATGGAAGAATAAGCATCAAAAAAGCATAAACAAACTCCCCTGGGTGACCATGTTCGCTCAGGGGAGTTTTCGTTTTATTAACAAGCACGATAAATTCCATACCATTCATAAGATATTGTTTAGTAGACGATTATGGCATTTAGTTATCCTCGTTCATTTACACCCACTCAGTCATTAACTATTCATTACCATACAATACGCCTTCCACAGTTTTGAACGATTGTGCTGCCTCCCGATTTATCTACCTTAGTTCCAGCATACAGCAGTGAATTGTTTGATATTGCTTAGACGGTTTAAATAGGCTGACTAAGGGGCTATCTTTAAAGGTGGCCCCCCTTTTAAACGAAGCACACCATTGGACAGTCATCTTTTCCCAATTGATGCTTGAATGTTGTTCCCTACTATATCCTGACCATATAAATTAACATTCAACCAGTATAAAACCATTGACTATGGACATGAGATGTTTACGATGCGATAATATTGTAACCTCACACAAAAGACTCGCAGAAATTAAGTGTACTAAATGTGGAGGACAGGTTCAGCGCATGCGATTTGTTCGGCTAGTAGAAGGTATTCATCCTTTAGGTAAGGAGCATAACCTTTCGCTGGACGGAAAATATTGTTACGGCACTTATAAATCTGCTTACGGCACTTTTATAATCGATAAGCTAAATAACCGCTTCAAGAAACTAAGTTATTGTTAGTGTTTGTTGGTTAATTAGATTTCATAACATAGGTTAAACGGGCTGTGCTTTCCTGCACGGCCCGTCGTCGTTTGTGGAAGTACAGTAATATTACTAATTTGAACTGCAACAAAGTGATAAGCTATGCAGATCGTTATATTGGATGGAAAAACGCTAAACCCCGGCGACCTGAGCTGGGCACCGCTCGAAGAGTTAGGTGAGGTGAAGGTTTATGAAAGAACAGCTGAACACGAAGTGGCCGGAAGGTGTAAGGACGCTGATATCATATTAACCAACAAAGCCATCGTGAACGAAGCCACGATCAATTCGCTGGACAAGTTGAAATACATTGGCGTCACTGCCACGGGCTTTAACATCGTGGATGTGCAGGCGGCGAAACGACGTAACATCATCGTCACGAATGTACCTGCATACGGAACCGCATCCGTAGCGCAACTCACTTTTTCATTGATATTGGAACATTGCTTTAACGTTGGCAGGCACGCCATCAGCGTTCGGGAAGGAGAGTGGGCGGGCAGCAAGGATTTTAGCTATTGGAAAGCCCCACTTACCGAATTGAGCGGCAAGACTTTGGGCATTATTGGTTTGGGCCAGATTGGACAGGCAGTGGCCCGCCTCGGATTAGCATTTGGTATGCAGGTAATCGCATCTCACAAACATCCCGAAAGGGATAAGATGGTCGGCGTGCGTTTTGTTGACCTGGAAACCTGCTTTAGCGAAGCGGACTTTGTATCGCTACACTGCCCGTTAAATAACGACAACAAAGGTTTCGTGAATAAAGAATTGCTGGCGCGTATGAAGCCATCCGCTTTCCTGGTGAATACCAGCCGCGGGCCATTGATCAATGAAGCAGATCTTGCTGATGCGCTTAATAATAATCAAATCGCCGGTGCCGGCCTGGATGTGTTGGCCCAGGAGCCGCCGGCGGCAGACAATCCGCTGCTAAAAGCGAAAAAATGCATCATTACACCGCATATCGCCTGGGCTACAACCGAGGCGCGTAGAAGGCTGATGAGTGTGGTCATTGATAACGTGAAAGCGTTTGTGGACGGGCGGCCGCAGCATGTTGTTGGCTAATGCAGCGTGTCGGCGTAACATCGCAGGCCCCTTGGAAACTGAAACGCAGTGTTTCCTGAGTAAAAAGTGCAGCGCGCGACTCAGGCAAAGGCGTCGCAAAACAGCGCAGTACGTCCGCCGCCAGATCCAGCGTCGTAAACTACAAACCAACAAAAACAAAAAGGCCGGTCTCAACGACCAGCCTTCATTATTCTAAAAAAATGCGACTACTTCATGTTGTGAAACACCTGCTGCACGTCATCGTCCTGCTCCAGGCGATCAATGAGTTCGAATACTTCCTTCGCCTGCTCTTCGTTCAGCTCCACGGTATTCAGCGGAATACGCTGCAGTTCTGAGGAGATGGGGGTGATGCCTTTTTCTTCCAGGGCTTTCGCCATGTTACCGAACTCGGTAAAGGTGGTGCGCAGGATGATATTTCCATCGCTATCTTCCCCGATTTCTTCCAGACCGAAGTCGATCAGTTCCAGTTCCAGGTCTTCCAGGTTGAGACCTTCGTTTTTAATTTTGAATACGCCCAAACGGTTGAACATAAAAGCTACGGAACCGCTGTTACCGAGGCTGCCGCCGGTTTTATTAAAGTGCATACGCACGTTTGCTACGGTACGGGTCGTGTTATCGGTAGTGGTATCCACCATAATCGCCACGCCATGTGGTGCGTAACCTTCGTAAGCAACTTCTTCGTAGTTCGTTTTGTCTTTACCCTCCACAGCACGCTTGATTGCAGCCTCCACACGGTCCTTCGGCATGTTTACGCCGCGGGCGTTCTGGATGCACCTGCGCAGGGCGGGGTTGTTATCGGGGTCGCCACCGCCTTGTTTAACGGCAATAGCGATATCTTTGCCGATGCGGGTAAATTGTTTTGCCATCCTGTCCCAGCGGGCAAACATGGTGGACTTTCTTACTTCAAATATTCTTCCCATGATAATGATGTATATACTGTTTTCTCGGGACCGTAGCCCTTTGTTACAGGCCGCGGGTGTTTAGCGGTGCAAAAATAAAGTCTTTTAGGCCATATAAAAAGAGAAAAACCGCTTCCCGGTAAGGAAAGCGGTTTTTTAATATCTATGGCTGGTTAAGCCCTGTCATTGATTTTGCTGTTTTTGATACCATAAGTGAAGTAAATCACCAGGCCAAGTGCCAGCCAGGCGGCAAGACGCAGCCAGCTTTCACCAGGGAGGGAGTACATCAGGTAACCACAAACCAGTATGCCCAGGATCGGTACAACCGGTACAAGCGGCGTTTTAAATGCGCGCGGAATGTCGGGCATTGTTCTGCGCATGATCATTACACCCACACACACCAGCACGAACGCGAACAGAGTACCAATGCTCACCATATGTCCGAGCTGGCTTACCGGTACCAGACCTGCGAAGATGCTTACAAATACCATGAAGAACAGGTTAGTTTTCCATGGCGTGCGGAATTTAGGGTGCACCTCGCTGAAGAACTTAGGCAGCAGACCATCGCGGCTCATAGAGTAGAACACACGGCTCTGGCCCATCAACATCACCAGCATTACCGAGGTATAGCCCGCAAGAATCGCGAGGATCAAACCGTTTTGCAGGAAGTCGTAACCAGTTTTGGCAAATGCCGTAGCTACAGGTTTTGCATCGTTCGCAAACAATTTATAATTGAGCAAACCAGTCATTACGTGTGCGAAAAGCACATAAAGTACGGTACAAACTACCAGGGAACCCAAAATACCAATAGGCATACCTTTGGCCGGATTTTTAGCTTCCTGTGCAGCAGTCGATACGGCATCGAAACCGATAAAGGCAAAGAACACCACGGCGGCGCCGGTGGCAATACCGGTCCAGCCGAAGTTTTCGTATTTACCAGTGTTATCAGGAATGTAAGGAGTATAGTTAGCAGGGTCTATGTGGCTCCAGCCTAATGCGATGAAAACCAATACTACTGCAACTTTCAGGATAACGAGTATGTTGTTCAGTGTAGCAGATTCTTTCGTACCGCGGATCAGCAACAGGGAAAGCAGAATAACGATGATCACCGCAGGCAGGTTGAACATACCTCCATTAATTACGGTGCCGTCGCTCAGCTTCAGCGTTTCCCAGGGTGAGCACACCAGGTTTTGCGGAAGATGAATACCAAATTTGTGAAGGAATTCAAGCAGGTAACGAGACCAGCTTACAGCTACGGTAGCCGCACCCAGCGCATATTCCAGCACGAGGTCCCAACCAATGATCCAGGCTACAAATTCGCCCATGGTAGCATAAGAGTAAGTATAAGCACTGCCCGCCACAGGGATCATGGAGGCAAATTCTGCGTAGCAAAGTCCTGCGAAAGCACAACCAACTGCGGCTAATATAAATGAGATAGTTACTGCCGGGCCTGCATTTTCAGCAGCTGCGATACCGGTAAGGGAAAAAAGGCCGGCGCCGATGATAGCACCAATACCCAATGCAACCAGTGCCCCGGAGCCCAGCGTTCTCTTTAGGCCCTTCTCTGACTCTGATGCATCTGCTAATAATAAAGGAAGAGATTTTTTAGCAAAAATCTTGCTCATAAGAATTTTGTTGTGTGGTTGATGTTGATATTAGGTTTATTTTTATCTATCTAGTATTGCCAAATATAGTATCTAAAATCAAAAACGGTGCATTTATTTTACCGACTGTGGCGGGATTGACAGTGCTTCAACATTTACGGCAGGGCCTTATTTTTTTCCGCATTTTGTTTGTAAACCCATTGTCAGCCAATAATTCAGCGGATATTTCATTCATAACCTTATTTTTGGGAAATTTTGCGGTCATCAATATCCGCTAACGATTAGGTAATTAAAGTGTAACTGTATGAAGAAATCGAACCGGCTTACGGTTTTTATTTTTGTGGCGTTGATTATTGGAGTGGTGACGGGCTTGTTGTATTTCCAGATGGTGCCCGACCTGGCTACCAGGGAATCGTTTGCCGATAAAGTTTCTATCATCACTACGATCTTCCTCCGGCTTGTGAAGATGATCATTGCTCCACTTGTGTTCTCTACGCTCGTGGTAGGGGTGGCCAAACTGGGCGATATAAAAGCGGTGGGACGTATCGGTGGCCGCACCATGATATGGTTCATGTCTGCGACATTCGTTTCGCTCTTTTTAGGGATGGTGTTAGTGAACATTCTGCGACCAGGTGAGTCGCTCGACATGGCCTTGCCAGACGTTCATAAGACGCTGGCGCTCGAAAAAGGCAAAATGACTTTCCAGAACTTCCTGATACATGTGTTCCCTGACAGTGCCGTGCAGGCGATGGCGCAGAACGAAATCCTGCAGATCGTCGTGTTCTCGCTCTTCTTCGGTGTGGCTACTGCAGCTATTGGCGAAAAGGGAGAACCAGTTGTGAAACTGATGGATAGCGTGGCACACGTCATGCTTAAGCTGACGGGCTACGTGATGAACTTTGCACCGTTTGCAGTATTTGCAGCAGTGGCCGGCGTTACCGCTAAACTGGGCGCCGATGTACTTTGGACCTACCTGAAGTTTATTGGTCAATTTTATCTTGGCCTGGCTATTTTGTGGCTGGTGCTTTGTTCCGCAGGTTACCTGGTTATCGGCAAACGTGTAATTGATCTGATTAAAAGCCTTGGACGTCCGATTTCAATGGCGTTTGGCACGGCCAGCAGTGAGGCGGCCTATCCCCGCACGATGGAGCAGCTAGAAAAGTTCGGATGTGATAACAGGATCGTTAGTTTCGTATTGCCGCTCGGCTATTCGTTTAACCTCGACGGTTCCATGATGTACATGACTTTCGCGAGCCTTTTCATTGCGCAGGCATACGGCATTCACCTGGATTTTGGTCAGCAGATGTCTATGCTGCTCGTACTCATGGTCACCAGCAAAGGCGTAGCAGGCGTCCCCAGGGCTTCCCTGGTCGTTATCGCCGGTACACTCTCTATGTTCAATATCCCCGAGGCCGGTTTATTCCTGCTGCTCGGCATAGACCACTTCCTGGACATGGGGCGTTCGGCCACTAACGTGATCGGTAACGCCATGGCCACCACGGTCGTTTCCAAATGGGAGGGAAAACTGGCGCAACCTTTACCTGAAAAATAACGGGCGTTTAACATTTAAAAGCTTATTTTTCGACATCAAAAAATAAAATACGCGGGAATAACCGATTAGCATGGATCAGATTATTGAATTTCTTAAGCACATTATTAGCCCCGAATGGATTATCGATAATGGGGGATTGTATTTCCTGCTAGCCATTGTGTTTGCAGAAACGGGACTTTTTGTGGGTTTTTTCCTGCCTGGCGACTCATTGCTTTTTGTAGCCGGTATTTATGGAGACAGACTTTGCCAAAGCTTTTATGATATTCCCTTTTTCGTGTTGATGACGATGATCGCCATTACCGGTGTAATCGGTAACATGGTTGGTTTCTGGTTCGGACAAAAGTCAGGTCCGTTACTGTTCAAACGTAAAGACACATTCCTGTTCAAGAAAAAACATTTATACCAGGCACAGGACTTTTACAACAAACATGGTGGCGGAGCCGTATTCCTGGCCCGTTTCCTCCCTGTAGTAAGAACTTTTGCCCCTATCATTGCTGGTGTTGTGGGAATGGAACGTAAGAAATTTATGTTCTATAACGTGATCGGATCTTTCTCATGGGTATTCTCTATGATGCTTGCAGGGCACTACCTGGATAAGGTTTGGCCTAACCTGAAAGACCACCTGGAGCTGATTATTATAATTATCATCGTGGTAACCACTGCGCCGGTAGTTATTAAGCTGGCGTTCGGCAAGCCAAAGGCGAAAGAGCAGAAGCATCCGGAAGACCACTTCGTTGGTCCGGATGGCGACACGCCGCCTTCCGAGCCCGGCCTCTAAGAGGAAATTTTTTAGCATCCACATATGAAAACTGATACAAAACCTTTCGTGACTCCGGCTGGTACGAAGCAACCAGCCGTATCCCTATTCAATGCGGCCGTAATTGTGGCCTCCCTGGGTTATTTCGTTGATATCTACGACCTCCTGTTGTTTGGTATTATTCGTATTAAAAGTCTGGCCTCCCTGGGCCTTTCGCCCGAACAGATCGAAAGCGTCGGTCTGCAATTGATCAACGTCCAGATGCTCGGCCTCCTCGTTGGCGGTATTATCTGGGGCGTACTGGGCGACAAAAAAGGCCGCCTGTCCGTACTGTTCGGCTCCATCCTCCTGTATTCCGTTGCCAACATCGCGAATGGCCTGATCGGCGGCGAAAACGCGATCTTCTGGTACATGGTATGGCGTTTCATCGCAGGTTTAGGCCTCGCCGGTGAACTGGGCGCCGGCATCACGCTGGTGTCCGAAATTCTGCCTAAAGAGAAAAGAGGCCTGGGCACCATGATCGTCGCCAGCGTAGGCATCTCCGGTGCAGTAGTCGCCTACTTCGTGTCAAACGCCCTGGGCGATAACTGGCGTGTTTGTTACTTCATCGGCGGCGGACTGGGACTGGCTTTGCTGGTACTACGTGTAAGCGTGGTGGAATCCGGCATGTTCAAGAACGTGCAACAGCAGGAAGGCATTAGCCGCGGCAACTATTTCAAATTCTTCACAAGCAGGGAAAGACTGCTCCGTTACCTGAAATGTATCCTTATCGGCTTGCCGACCTGGTACGTGGTAGGTATCCTCGTATCGTTCTCTGATCGTTTTGCCGAAAAGATGGGCGTGCAGGGAACGATCGATCCGGGTAAAGCCATCATGATCTGTTATGCCTGTCTCACGCTGGGTGATCTGGCCAGCGGTTATTTCAGCCAGGTGTTAAAGAGCCGGAAAAAAGTGCTCTACATCTTCTATACACTCACTCTTATCAGCGTACTGTTATATTTCCGTGCTAATGGTGTGAGCGATACAATGTTCTACAGCATTATTGGGTTGATGGGCTTCAGCGTTGGGTTCTGGGCCATATTTGTAACCGTATCAGCCGAACAGTTTGGCACGAACCTGCGTGCGACTGCGGCGACTACGGTGCCTAACTTCGCCCGTGGTATGCTGAACCTGATCTCGATACTGTTCGTGATGTTGCAAAAAACGGTGTTCGGATTATCGTACCTGCAGAGCGGTCTTATCACAGGTCTTATCTGCATCGCTATCGCTTTCATCGCCGCTTTCTGGATCGAGGAAACGTTTGGCAAAGACCTGAACTACGTAGAGCAATAAAATTATTACATAACAAGATGGATGGCCGGGATAGATCCTGGCCATTCGTTTTTAAGCGCAACCTTCTTTCGATCGCTTGCGTAAGGACGAACCTATCAGCAAAACCGAACGAGCGGGAGATCGGCCCGCCGTAACGCGCATCAAAATGTGAGGCTGTCAATGGTCGTAAAGAGTCAATCCATACCGACGGTCGCACACAGCTAGTATGCGTTCAAAACCTTATCCAGTAATTTATTCAATTGCACCACTTCTTTATCGTTGAGGGAAGATTTAAGGCAGTCATCCAGTTTTTCGATTTCTCCATCGATGGTTTTCAGTAGTTGCAGGCCTTTAGCGGTGATCTTTACATCTACGGCGCGGCGATCTACCTCACAACTTTTACGTTCTACCAGGTCAGATTTACGGAGTCGTTCAACGAGGCGTGATACATCGCTCATTTTATCGAGCATTCTTTCCTTCAGGGTGTTGATGTTGGCTGCTCTGGGGTGTTGACCGCGCAGTATACGGAGAATGTTGTATTGCTGCATCGTGATATCATACTGCTTAAAAAATTGCTGGTGTTTGCTCACGATCCAGTTGCCGACGAAAATGAGCCCTACCAGGCCCCGATGATGTTCGCTAGTGAAATTTTTGGTAGCAATGAGCTTTTCAATATTAGACATACTTAGCAAAAATAATATGGCGCAATTTAAATTATACGAGGTCTGAACGCGTGCTTTTCAACACGTTTGCAGGTTTTTTCCAGGTATGACAGCGAAGATTATGGCTGCCGGATAAATTCAAGGTTGAGCGTAACGTTTACCATTTTGTCGACTACCATCCCGCCTGTTTCCGTCTTTTTATCCCATTTGAGGTTGTAGTCAAACCTGTTGATGTAAGTATTTGCCTTAAAGCCCGCGTGCGTTCTTCCTTTGCTGTCGGTCGTTTGCCCGCCCAATGTTACGTTGAAATTGGTCTTCTTTGTAATTCCCCTGATCGTCAGGTCGCCCTCAAGTAAATACCTGTTTTCATCCTGCCGGGTAAACTTAGTGCTCTTGAAAGTCATCTTCGGATACTCCTCCGCATTAAAAAAGTCGGCCGATCTCAGGTGTTTGTCCCGGTTATCATCATCTGTGTCGATGCTGAGTACATCTACGTTAAAGTTGATAACGGCATCGGTAAAATCTGGTTTGGCACTTTTGAAAGTACCATCATAACTGGAAAATTTTCCTTCTACTTCCGAAATCAGCATGTGCGTAACGCCGAATTTTACGGAAGAATGCACCCTGTCCAGTTTCCAGGTGGCTGGCTGACCGGCAACAGTTAACCGGCAGCATACGAGCAACAGCAATAGTATTTGTTTCATAACAAATGCTTTGTGGTGTCCGGCCTTCGAAGCATTGGAACGAAACGTAGGAAAATTGACCGCTGCATGCAGATCAAACGTTCATCCCCAAACGCTTAAGTAAAGTTAGGGCATTTCTATAAATTAAATGGCGTACCGCATAAAGATGTTCTTACAACGCGGTTACCATTGGTAGAAATGACAAAGGCAGCCTTGTGAGCTGCCTTTATCGCCTAACCTTAAACCTATATTGCGCCTTTTTTACGCCAAACCTAATTCCCTTTACGGGGGGATTGTTTCGATACTCTAATTTACGAAAGTATTAGATGTGCGTTGCAACATGCAATCCTAATGTTCTGTTAAAGTGGGAGTTAGGAAAAGAAAAGGGGGCATAACGCCCCCTTTCCCACTATCTGTTTGTATCAGTTTATGCGTTCACTACTGCCATTTTATCCAGCACTTCCATCACCTCTTTCACATGTTGTGCGGAAGTTTTCAGGAGCGCCTGTTCATCAGCGTTCAATTGCAGTTCGATGATCTTTTCAATACCTTTTTTACCAAGTACCACCGGCACGCCGAGGTAAATGTCTTTCAGGCCGTATTCACCTGTAAGCCAGGCGCAGCAAGGGAAGATGCGTTTTTCGTCCTTCACGATCGCTTCCACCATTTGTGCTGCCGCTGCACCGGGGGCATACCAGGCGGATGTGCCCAGGAGGTTCACGATTTCGCCGCCGCCCACTTTAGTGCGTTGAATGATGGCGTCCAGTTTATCCTGCGCCACCAGTTCTGTTACCGGGATGCCGGAAACGGTGGTGTAACGGGGGAGGGGCACCATCGTATCGCCATGGCCACCCATCAGGATCGCCTGAATGTCTTTGGGAGAACACCCGATCTCGTCGGCCAGGAACGCACGGTAGCGCGCTGTGTCCAGGATGCCCGCCATACCAAACACTTTGTTGCTGTCCTTCTTGGCGGTCAGGTACGAGCAATAGGTCATCACGTCCAGTGGGTTAGAAACGACAATGATAATGGCGTCGGGAGAGTGTTTGATAATGTTTTCCGTAACGGATTTAACAATGTTGGCATTCGTGGAGATCAGGTCGTCGCGGCTCATGCCCGGTTTGCGGGGCAGGCCGGAGGTAATTACCACTACCTGGCTGTTGGCTGTTTTGGCATAATCATTCGTGACGCCGGTCACCCTGGTGCTGTAGTAGTCTATCGGAGCTTGCTGCCAGGTGTCCAGTGCCTTTCCTTCCGCTGTACCTTCCTTAATATCCAGCAACACGACTTCCTGTAAAAAATCTCTGTGGGCGAGTACATTGGCACAGGTGGCGCCTACATTTCCTGCTCCTACAACTGTTACTTTCATCTTACGTACAAAGTTTAAAAGTGAGGGAATAATTCAATCAAATGTAACGATTAATAGCCTCAAACAGACCAGCAGCAGCGGTTAAAGCAGGTCAGACGCCTTTACGTCGCCTTCGAAATGCTTGTTGATCAGGTTCCCTTTTTTGCCATAAAAATATACGCCGGGGAACTGCTGCAGTCCGTAAAAGTTCATGATCTGCCGCGTAGGCTCACTGGCCATGGTAATGCCAGGGTAGTTCGCGATCTTATACTGTTTATAGTACTCCACCATCCGCTCGCGGCCGAAAGGAGTGATCATCAGGATTTGCTTATCCTTAAACTTGCTGATGTTCTTCAGCACATCCTGGGTAAGGTGTTTACAGTGGTCGCAGTCCACGCTGAAAATGAGCACTATTTTCTCTTTGTTTTTGCCCAGCTCGTTGGCTGTAGCCATTTTGCCATCGGGCAACGTGAGCTTAAAGGGCGGCGGTGTTGGATATTGTTGATAAGGGTATTTTTCTGCAGGGGCCTGGGCCATTGCCAGGGCGGGAATCACACAGCATAATAAAAGGAAACTCAAAAATCTCATAATAACAATCCGGTTTAGTCGGTCCTACAATAACTTATTGCAATATACGGTATCGCTGGTGAACGGCCGCCGACAGGTTAAATTAGCACAGATTTACCAGGTGTGGCCGGTTTATGTGTATCAACCGTATCTTTGCGGTAGTGAACAGGGGCTTTCGGGCCGTTTTAAGCTCAAAATCTGGTGATTTCGTGCTAATTCTGGCAAATTTGTTTGTTCATATTCAGAAATTTTTACTTTTGCAATCCTAATATAACTTTTTAACTTTAAATCAGTATCCGTTTTATGGCTACCACCGCAGATATCAGAACAGGATTAATCATCAAACTGGATAACAGTTTGTATTCTGTTGTAGAGTTTGGTCAGAACAAAACCGCCCGCGCTGCTGCCAAAGTATGGGCAAAATTAAAGGGCGTCGACAATAGCCGTACTATTGAGCATACCTGGAACTCGGGCGATAACATCTTCCCCGTGCGCGTAGAAAAGAAACCTTTCCAATTCCTTTATAAGGACGACTCCGGATACAACTTCATGGACAATGAAACTTTCGAGCAGATCGCTTTGCCCGAAAATATGATCGATGCTCCCCAGTTCCTGAAAGACGGACAGGAAGTATCTATCTCCATCAACACCGAAACAGAACAACATATGTCTGTTGAACTGCCGGACAAAATTGTAATGCTGGTTACTTATTCTGAACCAGGCATGAAAGGCGATACCGCCACCCGTACGCTGAAACCCGCTACCGTTGAAACTGGCGCTACCGTTATGGTGCCCCTGTTCGTGGAAGAAGGCGAGTTGATCCGCGTGAACGCCAAAACCGGTGAATATATCGAGAGAGTGAAGTAAGCTACCATATCAAGTATTCATTTTTCCAACTAGAACTATCTCATTACTAAAAACCAAAAACTGCCTACATGGATTTTAAACAGATTCAGGAGCTGATCAAGATGGTAAACAAATCCAACATCAGTGAACTGAGCATCGAGCAGGACAAGTTTAAGATTACGATAAAACAAAAAGAAGAAGGACAAATAGTAGCGGTTCCGGCGCCTGTACAGTATGCGCAACCTATCGCACAAGTTGCGGCTACTGCTCCGGCAGCCCAGGCGGCACCTGCAGCGGGTACTGCTCCGGCAGCAGCGGCAAAAGATAACCTGATCACTATCAAATCGCCCATGATCGGTACTTTCTACCGCAGTGCGGGTCCTGATAAACCACCGTTCGTAAACGTAGGCGACGATGTAAGCGCTGGCAAAGTGGTTTGCATCATCGAGGCCATGAAATTGTTCAATGAAATTGAAAGTGAAGTAAGTGGTAAAATCGTTAAAATACTGGTGGACGACGCTTCCCCGGTAGAATACGATCAGCCGCTGTTCCTGGTAGAACCATAAAATTTCGGATAAAGTTGGAAGGTTGTAAGGTTTGGCCCTTACAACCTTCCAACTTTTAGCTTTTTTAACCTATTACGAAAAACAATGTTTAAAAAGATACTGATCGCTAACCGTGGCGAAATTGCCCTGCGCATTATCCGCACCTGTAAAGAAATGGGCATCAGAACGGTAGCTGTTTATTCCACTGCTGATAAAGACAGCCTGCACGTGAAGTTCGCGGACGAGGCGGTGTGCATCGGCAAACCACAAAGCAGCGACTCTTACCTCAACATCCCTCACCTGATGGCCGCAGCGGAAATTACCAATGCAGACGCTATCCATCCGGGTTACGGCTTCCTGGCAGAAAACGCCAAGTTTGCTGAAATCTGTGGTGAACACGGCATAAAGTTCATAGGACCCACACCGGACATGATCCGCAAAATGGGCGATAAAATGACGGCTAAAGAAACCATGATTGCAGCCGGTGTTCCGGTTATTCCCGGTTCCGAAGGCCTGCTTGAAAGTGTGGAAGAAGCGAAGAAAGTAGCGCAGGCGATGGGTTATCCCGTTATCATCAAAGCTACTGCCGGTGGCGGTGGTAAAGGCATGCGTGTTGTTTGGCAGGAAGAAGAACTGGAAAACAACTACAATATGGCCAAGAACGAAGCCCGCGCCTCGTTCAACAATGATGGCATCTACATGGAGAAATTCGTGGAAGAGCCCCGTCACATCGAGATCCAGGTAGCTGGCGACCAATACGGCAAAGTATGTCATCTCTCCGAGCGCGACTGCTCCATCCAACGCCGCCACCAGAAACTGGTAGAAGAATCTCCTTCTCCTTTCATGACGCCCGAACTGCGTGAGAAAATGGGTGATGCTGCTATCAAAGCTGCTTCCGCCATCAATTACGAAAGCGTGGGTACCATCGAGTTCCTGGTAGATAAGCATCGCAACTTCTACTTCATGGAAATGAATACCCGTATCCAGGTAGAACATGGTGTTACGGAAGAAGTAATCAACTTCGACCTGATCAAAGAACAAATTAAGATCGCAGCAGGCATCCCTATTTCCGGAAAGAACTATACGCCACAGATGCACGCCATCGAGTGCCGTATCAACGCAGAAGATCCGTACAACGACTTCCGCCCCTCCCCAGGTAAAATCTCCGTACTGCATACGCCAGGCGGACATGGCGTGCGTGTAGATTCACACATCTACGCCGGGTACGTGATCCCTCCTTACTACGATTCTATGGTCGCTAAGATCATCACTATTGCGCAAACCCGCGAAGAGGCCATCAATTCAATGGAAAGAGCGCTTAGCGAGTTCGTGATCGAAGGTGTGAAAACAACCATCCCGTTCCATCAGCAACTGATGCGCAACGAAGACTTCCGTAAAGGCAACTTTACGACCAAGTTTACAGAAGGTTTTAAACTGGTGTAAGCCGGTAGACAATACTACAATGAAAGGGGAGGACGTACAGTTCTCCCCTTTTTTGTTATCAAAACATCATCATGGCAAAGGTTTTGTTACTACAGGCGGCAATTCCGCTTATATTTAACATATGAAACCCGCCGTACGCAAACCGCCCTTTTACACGAAACTCAGTCTCGTGTTGCTTAGCCTTGTGCTGATCGTCCTTATCCTGCAGGTCACCAAAGAAGTGCTGGCCCCTGTTGCCTTTGCCTTTTTGTTCTCGCTATTACTTCTGCCGCTCGCGCAGCTGATGGAGCGCATCAAGTTTTCCCGATCTGTGGCGGCACTCATTGCGGTATTCTTTTTTATACTGGCTATGGGTGGTATCCTCTACTTCGTATCCATGCAAATGGCTGGCTTTTTAGCAGATATTCCCTTGCTGGAACAGCGGCTGATGGCCGAAGCGGACGTGCTTACCAGCTGGATCGATCAACGCTTCAACATCAGTTCCGAAAGCCAGATGGGGTACCTGAACGACCTGGCAGACCGCAGCATTGCCGGTGGTGCACAAATGGTGATCAACACCTTTTCGTCCGTATCGGCCACGGTGCTGTTCATCGTATTTATCCCGATTTATACGTTCTTCATGTTATACTACCGCCGCCTGCTGGTGGCCTTCCTGATAAAACTTTTCCGCCGCGAGCACGTGACCGAAGTATATGGCGCTATTGAAGATACGCGGCGTATCATCAAAAGTTATGTAGTGGGATTGTTCATCGAAATGGTGGTGGTTGCCGTACTCAATTGCAGCGTACTGGCCCTGATCGGCGTAAAGTATGCCATGCTGCTCGGTACTATTGGCGCGCTGTTGAATGTGATTCCCTATATCGGTTTTATCGTAACAGTGATCTTCACCCTGGTAGTAACGTTCACGACGAATACGGCCATGGTAGCGGTTTGGGCGGCCTTGTCATTGTTTATTATTCACCTGCTGGACAGTAATATATTGCTTCCGCGCATCGTGGGTTCCAAAGTAAAGATCAATGCGCTGGTAACAATCCTGGGCGTGTTTATCGGCAATATGGTGTGGGGCGTAAGCGGTATGTTTATTTCTATTCCCGCGCTGGCATTGTTAAAGATCATTTTTGACAGGATGCCGACTATGCGGGCATGGGCCATTTTACTGGGCACGGAGGAATAAAAAAGACGGCTTACGCGAAGTAAGCCGTCGTTGAGCTAAAACACTTTTATCTATCAAAAACGGTCAGTTAATTATTTGTAGAAGCTTCTTCCGGCTGAGCGGGAGCGCCTTTCGGATGATGCTTTTTATGTAATTTCTCATACTGTTCTGCGCTTAACGTTGCTTTCACTTTACCATCACGTTCTTTACGCAGTTCTTTAAACTTAGTTTTACGGTCGGTATCGGAAAGGTCTTTGTTGTTACGCACTGCCAGGGCCTTTTCGCGGAACTCACCATGAATACTTTTCAGCTGTTTGCTCTGTTCTTCGTTCAATCCCAGTTCCTGCTTCATTTTTTCAGGATGTTTGCCTTTAGCTGTTTTGTGGTCACGTTTACCCTTAAAGCCATCCATTTTAGTTTTCGTAGCCGCACGGTTGCTTTCCCACTTGCTGTACTGATCGGCGCTCAGCACAGATTTATATTTTTCACTGCGCACCTTACTGATCTCGGCCAGCTTCGTACGTTTTTCATCTTTCGTCAGTTTATCATCTTTCTGAACAGCCTTTGCGCTGGTCATAAAATCCTTATTAATGTCCTGCACTTTCGCCGTTTGCTGCTCGCTCAGCTGCAGATCTTGCTGCATGCTATGTCCGCGATGATGTTTCATTGGCTTTTTGCCCGTGCGGGAGCTGTCCTGTGCGAAAGCCGTGGTGCCTGCGGCAACTATGAGTAAGGTGATCAGTATCTTCTTCATTTTTTATCGTTTTGTAGTAGTAAGACGCACCCTGAAACCGGAAGTTTAATCCGTTAACATAGTTTAACATTTTAGTGCTTCGTCCTGAGTACCAATATCCCCCGAGGATCTTCCGACCATCCTTGCTGTCTGTTGCTGTCAACTTGGTACCACACTGGTGATACCGGGTGTTGGCAGCAAGGATCAGGAAGGATGCCGGAATGGCCCATGAGAGAACCGGGTGATGCAGTGAGTGACACAACGGCGGCTGGGGGAGGTGGTTAAGCTGGTGCAATAACCAGAAATGTGGGAAAAAAAGAACCCCCGGTGAAAACCGGGGGCCATCATACACCAAAACAATCTTACGGTTTTTTATCGCAAGAAAAGCAGCTCTCTGTATTTGGGCAGTGCCCAGATCTTGTCATCTACCAGGAATTCGAGTTTGTCTGCGTGGTAGCGGATCGTATCAAAGTATGCTTCTTTGATTTTCTCACAGTAATCGATCGCTTTCTCACGGCTATCGGACAATTTGTTCGCAACTTTGCGAGCCTCGATCATCGCCTGCACGTTTTCGCTGATGACGTTGATATGTTCAGAAATTTTTTCGGCAATTTGTTTCTGTGCTTTGTAAGCGCTTTCAGGGAAGCCGGCAGTCTTCATACCATTGATGTTAGACAGCAGGGTGTTCAGGTAAGAAATAGCGCAAGGCAGAATAGTGTTGGTTGCCAGATCACCGATTACACGGGCTTCGATCTGTACTTTTTTCACGTAGTCTTCCAGCAGGATTTCGTAACGTGCGTGCAGTTCTTTCTCGTTGTAAACGCCTGTTTCGATGAACAGTTTAGTGTTCTTTTCGGTAACGTAAGCATCCAGTGCGCGAGGCGTGGTTTTTACGTTAGGCAAACCTCTTTTTTCAGCTTCAGCAGCCCACTCGTCGCTGTAACCGTCGCCTTCGAAGAGGATCTTCTCAGAATCAACGATGTATTTGCGGAGGGTTTGCATGATAGCGATTTCTTTCTTCTCGCCTTTTTCGATCAGACCGTCAACTTCAGTTTTGAAGTTAGCGAGTGTTTTCGCCATGATGGTGTTCATCACGGTCATAGCAGAAGCACAGTTAGCAGAAGAACCTACCGCGCGGAACTCGAACTTGTTACCAGTGAAGGCGAACGGAGAAGTACGGTTACGGTCGGTATTGTCCAGCAACAGTTCCGGAATATGACGGTGCAGGTCCAGTTTCAGGATCGCTTCGTCTTGTTCGTCGAATTTGTTGTTTACACGGGTTTTAACGGCTTCCAGTACTTCAGCGAGGTATTTACCTACGAATACGGAGATGATTGCAGGAGGCGCTTCGTTTGCACCAAGACGGAAGTCGTTGCTTGGAGACGCGATAGCAGCGCGCATCAGGTCGTTATAGTCGTGTACGGCTTTGATCGTGTTCACAAAGAAAGTGAGGAACATCAGGTTGGTCTTAGGCGTTTTGCCAGGAGCCAGCAGGTTCACACCAGTATCTGTAGCAAGGCTCCAGTTGTTGTGTTTACCTGAACCGTTGATGCCTGCGAATGGTTTTTCGTGCAGCAATACGCGCAGTTTGTGGCGTTTGCCCACTTTAGCCATTACGTCCATCAGCAGGGAGTTGTGGTCAACTGCGATGTTTACTTCTTCGAAGATAGGCGCACACTCGAACTGAGCAGGAGCCACCTCATTGTGACGGGTCCTCAAAGGAATACCCAGTTTGTAAGACTCTTCTTCGAAATCGCGCATGAAAGCGTAAGCACGCTCAGGAATGGCACCGAAGTAGTGGTCTTCCAACTGCTGGCCTTTCGCAGGAGCGTGGCCAACTACGGTACGACCGCACATTACCAGGTCAGGACGGGCGTTAGCCAGACCTTCGTCTACCAGGAAGTACTCTTGCTCCCAACCGAGAGTAGCAGTTACTTTGGAAACGTTTTTATCGAAATAGTTACAAACGTCTACTGCAGATTTATCCAATGCAGCCAGTGCTTTCAGCAGGGGCGCTTTGTAATCCAGTGATTCGCCTGTATAAGCTACGAAGATGGTAGGGATGCAAAGGGTTTTACCAGCACCTTGCTCGATGATGAAAGCAGGAGAGGATGGGTCCCAGGCAGTGTAGCCACGAGCTTCGAAAGTAGCACGGATGCCACCGTTCGGGAAGCTGGAAGCATCAGGCTCCTGTTGAACCAGTGCATCGCCGTCAAAAGTTTCGATGGAAGTACCATCGCTTTTCAGGGTAAAGAAGGAGTCATGTTTTTCAGCTGTGGTGCCGGTCAGGGGTTGGAACCAGTGTGTATAGTGGGTTACACCTTTTTTCATAGCCCAGGATTTCATACCTGATGAAATCTGTTCCGCCATCTTGCGCTCGATCTTAGTGCCAGCTTTAATGGAGTTCATCAGGCTTTTGTAAGCCTCATCGCTCAGGTGCTCGCGCATTGTTCTGCCCGAAAACACATTACTACCGAAAACATCTGTGATCTTACCGTTGAGTTCTGGTTTGATTTTTACATCCACGCCGGTTAAGCCTTCCAGCGCAGTAAAACGTAAAGATTGCATGCTGTGAATAATTTTCTACAAAAAAACACTTCTTATCCTGAAAATGCAAGAATTAAACTTTTTTTAACCGAAATATTGCATTTCGATGGTAAAACCCTGCCTTTTTTGAAATTTGGCCAAAAAAGCGAGGAGTGTGTTCCTCAAAACTGATATATTAAAAATATCATAATCCGTATATGGAACATTTGATTTTCAACGCTTTCTGAAAGTGTTGAAAATCGGGCGGTATCGGCAGATCTGGCATAGCAAAATGTGGTGTCGCCGTAAATCGTTTGTTTCTTGTCTATTGATATAAAAGCATGTAGATTTGCATCTTCTTTTAAAATCGTATACATACATGCAAACCACTACCGTAGAAACGGCTGAACAGCTGGGACTTACCGCAGATGAATTTGAGAGAATAAAATCCGTTTTAGGCCGTACGCCCAATTTCACAGAACTGAGCATGTACTCTGTAATGTGGAGTGAACACTGTAGCTACAAAAACTCGATTGTCTGGTTAAAAACGCTGCCTCGCGAAGGTAGCCGCCTGCTGGTGAAAGCCGGTGAGGAAAACGCAGGCCTGGTAGATATTGGCGATGGTTATGCCGTTGTATTTAAGATCGAATCACATAATCACCCCTCCGCTATTGAGCCCTTCCAGGGCGCAGCTACCGGCGTAGGTGGTATTCACCGCGATATTTTCACCATGGGCGCACGCCCCATCGCAACGCTGAACTCTCTGCGTTTTGGTAACATAAAAGATAAGAAAACCCAGCACCTCGTTAAAGGTGTGGTAGACGGCATCAGCCATTACGGTAACTGCTTCGGTGTGCCGACTGTAGGGGGAGAAGTTTACTTCGAAGACTGTTACAGCACTAATCCACTGGTAAACGCGATGAGCGTAGGTATCGTAAAAGTGGGTCAAACTGTTTCCGCTACTTCTTACGGTGAAGGTAACCCCGTGTTTATCGTGGGTTCCGCTACCGGTAAAGATGGTATCGGCGGTGCGTCTTTCGCTTCTGCCGACATTACAGAAGAAAGCGCGCAGGACCTGCCGGCCGTACAGGTAGGCGATCCGTTCCAGGAAAAGAAACTGCTGGAAGCTTGTCTCGAAATCATTCCTACCGGCGCATTGATCGGTATGCAGGATATGGGCGCTGCCGGTATCACCTGCTCCACCGCAGAAATGAGCGCTAAAGGCGAACATGGTATGATTATCCACCTGGATAAAGTGCCTACCCGCCAGGAAAATATGAAAGGCTGGGAAATGCTGCTGAGCGAAAGCCAGGAGCGTATGCTGATCGTATTGAAGAAAGGCCGCGAAGAAGAAGTGCTGCGCATCTTCGACAAGTGGGACCTGCACTGCGTACAGATCGGTGAAGTAACGAAAGAGCCAAGACTGAAGTTCTATATGAATGGCGAACTGGAAGCTGATGTACCTGCTGAAAGTATGGTGCTCGGCGGCGGTGCGCCTCAGTACCACAGGGCTTACGTGGAGCCTCAGTACTTCGAAAAAATCAAAGCGTTCGATATCCAGAATATCGAGGACGTACAGGATGCGAAAGCAACTGCCGAAAGGATCATACAGCTGCCAAACATCGCATCTAAACGTTGGGTATATACGCAGTACGACAGCATGGTGGGTACTGCTAATGCTTCTACGAACGCGCCAAGCGATGCTGCTATCAGCGTGATCAAAGGCACTAGGAAGGCGCTGGCGATGACGACCGACTGTAACAGCCGCTACGTATTTGCAGATCCGCAGAAAGGCGGTCAGATCGCGGTGGCAGAAGCTGCCCGTAACATTGTATGTTCCGGTGGCGAACCTGTAGCGATCACCAACTGTCTTAACTTCGGCAACCCTTACGATCCGGAAGTATATTTCCAGTTCGTACACGCGCTGAAAGGCATGGGTGAGGCCTGCCGTAAGTTCGATACCCCGGTTACCGGCGGTAACGTAAGCTTCTACAACCAGTCGCCTGACGGCCCTGTATATCCAACGCCAACCATTGGTATGGTGGGTGTGCTGGACTTCAACGACCGCATGACGCTCGACTTCAAAAACGACGGCGACCTTATTTACCTGGTTGGCCGTTCTTACAACGATATTAACAGCTCCGAATACCTGCATAAAATAAAAGGTGTAGAGTTCAGTCCTGCACCGCACTTCCACCTTGAGGAAGAGCACCAGCTGCAGCAGGCGATCGCGAAACTGGTCAAAGGCAACCTGATTCAGTCTGCCCACGACGTGAGCGAAGGCGGCCTGTTCACCACATTGCTCGAAAGTGCTATGCACCGCGGTTTCGGTTTCGAACTGAAAACGAATGAGCATTTCCGCAAAGACGCATACTTGTTCGGCGAATCTCAAAGCCGCGTGGTAGTAACCGTTAACCCGGCCGACCGCGAGAAATTTGAGGCGCTGCTGCATGGACTGGTAGACGCATCTGAGCATAGCGTACGCTACGAGAAGATCGGTGCCGTAAAAGGCAGCAACGTGGTGGTAAACGGCGAAAGCTGGGGTACTACCGAAGACTGGAAGAAGAAATACGACACTGCGATCGAACAACACCTCGAGCACTAGTCTGTTCATCCGATATTGAGCAAAGGGGCCGGTCTTACCGGCCCTTTTGTTGTTTTAGGCCGCCATCATTCAGCGCAACGCAGATTAGCCGTAATTAAGCCTGCTCCTCCTCCGACATAGAAGAAATGCCGCCTTTTTTAATTGATGCCCGTTTCCCTTGGCCTGCTATTGATCGCCGTAATTAAGCCTGCTCTTCCTCCGACATAGAAGAAATGCCGCCTTTTTTAATTGATGGCCGTTTCCCTTGGCCTGCTATTTATCTTCGTAATTGAGCCTGCTGTTTAACCGCAATAGAGGAAATGTGGCCTTTGTTAATTGATGCCCGTTTCCCTTGGCCTGCTATTGATCGTCGTAATTGAGCCTGCTGTTTAACCGCAATAGAGCAAATGTGGCCTTTGTTAATTGATGCCCGTCCGCATGACCGGCTATTGATCGTTGTATTCAAGGCTGCCCCTCATTTGATAAGAGAAATGCCGCCTTCGCCAATTGATCCCCGTTTCACTTAAATATTATCATCTTTTTCGCATTACCCATAACATCCATTTGTACCCCCTTTGAACCATTTGTGTTATACATTCCTTAACATTTGACACTGCTTTTTACCCGCATCAGCTCCCTTAAAACGTCTTTTTTTGTTAATCGCAACTAACATTTAGCATGGCGCATGTGCATAACGCCGAAGAAACCGCTAAAAATGACGTAAACTCTTGTGTAGATGGGGTTTACAGGGGTTATGCACAGTGTGTTAATAACGTGTTTTGTTCAAAAAATAGGTGGAAAACACAGGCGTTTTTAGTCATTTTCGAATCAAACATACCTTATTGTGTAAGACGTTAAGAATCGCTTAACAACTTATTAACAAAATACCACGTTAGTGTTATTGATATAAGGGGGAAGTGATCTATTTTTGAATAGAGCGAGAGAGACAAGTGCAGATCGAAGATGTAGGGATTCGGAGGGTTGAAATTTCCAATCAGAAATACATAGAAGATATTTATACATTATTAATGGGGTACTAGTATCCCGGCTTTCTATGAAGACCTATATTATTAAGTTATTATAAGAGTTTACCATGTCCTAATGAACGACGTTTCGACCATGTCCTAATATGAAAGATGTTTACCATGTCCTACTGAAAAGTAACGAGTACCAATCCTAATGAGAAACTAGTATTACACCTAGTGAAAGAACGATTTGTTTGCCAGGGCTGAATTTATTCAGCCCTTTTTTTATGCGTTAAACCGAAGGCGTGGGATACAATGTTCCGCTTCACGGATCTTAAATGAGCCGTTAAGGGCGAGCGCTCGTTGCCTCACCAGCATTCGGTCGTCACGGGGCTTTGTATCGATCATATCGGCGCTTAGTCAGCCGCCAAATGCTTCGTTGCCAGGGGCAACACGCTTCATCATTCGCAATAAAAAAGGGAAAGCTTTCGCTTCCCCTTCTCTATATCTGTAAAATATGACTTACACCATTGGAATTTCGGCCACCTGGTAAGCTTTAGCGTCTAGTTTCTTCTTGGTTTCGCTGAAAGCATTCAGGGTTTCTTCAATATCCTGGTCGGTATGGGTAGCCGTCGGAATAATGCGGTAGATGATCTGTCCTTTCGGGATTACCGGGTAAACCACGATAGAACAGAAGATGTTGTAGTTCTCACGCAGGTCCAGGCACATAGCAGTAGCCTCAGGAATATCACCTTTCAGGTAAATCGGTGTAACCGGGGAGTCGGTGTGACCGATGTCAAAACCTCTGTCGCGCAGACCCTGCTGGATCTTGCCAACGTTTTCCCACAGTTTCGCTTTCAGTTCCGGACGGTTGCGCAGCATTTCCAGGCGTTTAAGGTTGCCCAGTACCAGCGGCATCGGCAGTGATTTAGCGAAGATCTGCGAACGCATGTTGTAGCGCAGGTAGTTAATAATGCCTTTGTCGCCGCTGATGAAGGCGCCGATAGAAGCCATAGATTTAGCGAAAGTAGAGAAATACAGGTCGATCTCGTCCTGCACGCCCTGCGCTTCGCCGGTACCTGCACCGGTTTCACCCATAGTACCGAAGCCGTGTGCATCGTCTACCAGCAGGCGGAATTCGTAGTCTTTTTTCAATGCAACGATCTCTTTCAGTTTACCCTGGTCGCCGCCCATGCCGAATACGCCTTCGGTAATAACGAGGATGCCACCATTGTTACCATTCTCTTTAATACGCTCTGTAGCACGTTTCAGCTGTTTTTCGCAATCAGCTACGTCGTTGTGTTTGTACACATAACGGTGACCGGGGTGTAAACGCAGGCCATCGATGATACAAGCGTGGCTTTCTGCATCATAAACAATAATATCGTGACGGCCGCAAAGTGAGTCGATAGCGCTCATAATGCCCTGGTAACCAAAGTTCACCAATACCGTATCTTCTTTCTTTTCGAACTCGGAAAGTTCTCTTTCCAGCTGCTCGTGGTAGTTAGAGTTACCACTCATCATGCGGGCGCCCATTGGGTAACCCATACCAAACTCCTGCGCCGCCTTAGCGTCTACTTCACGTATTTCAGGATGGTTGGCCAGGCCAAGGTAGTTGTTCAGGCTCCATACTATTTTCTCCTTCCCCCGGAATTTCATACGATTCCCGATTTCGCCCTCCAGCTTGGGAAATGCGAAGTATCCATGTGCTCTGTCCGAGTGTTGGCCGATAGGACCGAGATTTCTAGTGAGTTTCTCGAATATATCCATGATGTTAAATAATTTTTAATTGAATATGATCAACTAGATACAAAGGTATTAAAATATTGTTTTTTGTAAACTTAGGTTACTTTTGTTTGATAAACCTTTTTTAAAAAAGCAGTCATTTTTATCGGTAATCATGAGATCAAACATTTTATGGGCTGCCGCACTGCTGTTACTCAGCAGTAATAGCCAGGCCCAGAAAGCCACGTCACCTGTCGCGAACACTTACGCGAGTTCCAAAAGCCCGAAATCTGTAGCAAGACCTAAACTCGTTGTCGGAATGGTGGTAGACCAAATGCGTTGGGACTACCTTTATCGCTTCTACGACCGTTACTCTAACGACGGATTTAAAAGATTATTGAGAGAAGGATTTACCTGTGAAAACACTTTGATCCCTTATACGCCTACCATTACCGCCTGTGGCCACACTTGTGCCTATACCGGCTCGGTGCCCGCCATTCACGGGATTATCGGCAATGGCTGGTACGATCGTAAGCTGGATCGCGAAATGTATTGCGCAGAGGATACGACTGTAACTACAGTGGGCAGCTCCTCCAAAGCAGGCCGGATGAGCCCGAACAATATGCTGGTAACTACTGTGGCAGATGAGCTGCGAATGGCGACCAACTATAAAAGCCGCACTGTAGGCATCGCTATTAAAGACCGTGGCGCTATCCTGCCTGCCGGTCACACCGCGAACGCGGCCTACTGGTACGATGGCAGCGCCGGAAAGTTCATTACCAGCTCTTACTATATGACGGCTTTGCCTGATTGGGTAAATCAGTTCAACAATAAAAAATTACCTGAGCAATACACCGCCCAGCCCTGGAATACACTGTACCCGATTGCCACTTACACCCTTAGCACGGCGGACGAAAAGCCGTACGAAGGTAAGTTTAAGGGAGCTACCAGCACGTCTTTCCCACATAAAGTAGACGGACCTGGCCAGCTGGCGAGCCTGCCGTTCGGCAACACCTACACGCTCGATTTCGCGAAAGCAGCCCTGGATGCAGATAAACTGGGTAACGGCGAAGCGACTGACTTCCTCGCGGTAAGCCTTTCTTCTACCGATTACGTGGGGCACCAGTTTGGTCCTAATTCCATCGAAGCAGAAGATACGTACCTGCGTTTGGACAAAGACCTGGCTGACTTCTTCAACTATCTCGATAAAAAAGTTGGTAAAGGTCAGTGGTTGTACTTCATCACTGCCGACCACGGCGTGGCGCACGTACCGGGTTACAGCACCGAGAATAAAATGCATGGCGGCCTGGTGAGCACCGGCAACGCAATCAAAAATCTGAACGCAGGTGTTAAAAAGGAATTTGGTATCGATAAGGCGATATTGGATGCAGATAACTATGAAGTCTATTTGAACTACGCCGCTATTCCCAAAGCAAAAATGAGCGAAGTAAAGGCCTATATCATCGACGAGTTGCTGAAGATTCCCGGTGTACAGGAAGCATTCGACCTGAAAAGCATTGGCGCCGGCAGCCTGCCCGAACCTATCAAACAAATGGTGACCAACGGTTACAACGCTAAACGCAGTGGCGATGTGATGTTCACTCTCGAGCCAGGCTGGATCGCGGGCGGTAATACCGGTACCACGCACGGCGTTTGGAACCCATATGATGCACACATTCCTTTAGTATGGTTAGGATGGGGCATCAAGCCAGGTAAAACCAACCGTACTACCGCTATGACCGACATTGCGCCTACCATTGCGGCGATGTTGCGCATCCAGATGCCGAGCGGCAACGTTGGGCATGTTATTGAAGAAATCACAAAGTAGATTAACAGCACAATATGCGGAACTCCGTGGTGGCGCCAGCTTCCACGGAGTTTTTGTTTGAGGTACAACCACTTATCCATAGGGTATTTGTTATAAGGAGATTTCCCTTATTTTTGGTTAAAACAACCCATGTCCTATTCGTTCATTACTTACGAGGTGGCAGATCATATAGCCACGATCACGCTTAACCGACCTGAAAAGCGCAATGCACTTAACGGGGAAGTGGTAAAGGAACTGATAGGTGCATTTACAGCAGCCGGCGACGACCGGCAAGTGAAAGTGATCATACTCGCGGGTAACGGAGATGCATTCTGTGCGGGGGCCGACCTGGAGTACTTGCAGCAATTGCAGCGAAATACGTTTGAAGAGAACCTGGCCGATTCGCGGCAGCTGATGGCTTTAATGCAGCAGATTTACCATCATAGCAAGCCGGTTATTGCGAGGATAGAAGGGCATGCCATTGCAGGCGGCTGTGGACTTGCAACTGTTTGCGACCTGAGTTACGCGGTGCCCGCGGCGAAATTTGGTTATACAGAAGTTAAAATTGGGTTTGTTCCTGCACTTGTATCTGTTTTTCTCGTTAGAAAGATAGGAGAGGGCAGAGCGCGCGAATTACTGTTAACCGGTAAACTGATCGGCGCTGCCGATGCGGTGCAAATGGGGCTGATCAACGGTGTAGTTGCACCTGGTGAAATACACGACCTGGTAAAACGACTGGCCAGTGATCTTTGTACAGGGGCTTCGGCTAACTCGCTGACGTTAACCAAACAGTTGGTGGCAAACGCGCTCGATATGTCCATGCAACAGGCATTGGACGAAGCAGCAAAACAAAACGCACTTACAAGGGAACATCCCGATTGCCGGGAAGGCATCAGGGCCTTCCTGCATAAAGAAAAGCCGGTCTGGTAGCCCGGCGTCTATTTTTCCTATACATCCCTATGAAACTGTTATTACCATGAAGAAACATGTACTACAACTGTTAATGGCGCTCCTGCTAGGTATGCCGTCTATGTTGCTTGCGCAGCGTTCTTTTTCAGACGCGCGCATTAACTATAAGATAGACTTGCCACCCGAGCAACTGCAAATGGACGCTATGCTTGCCAACAGCACGCTTACGCAATACATCCGTGGCGATGCCAGCCGCATTGATATGAACCTGGTGATCGTAAACTACACTTACCTGATCAACAGTAAGCTGAAAACGGTAACTACCCTGCTGGACCGCCATGGCGATAAATACATCATCAGGGGAGATAAAGGATCTTACGAAAAGGAAACCCGTAATTACGAATTGATCAAGTTCACCGATCAGAAAGAAACGAAAGAGATATTGGGGTATAAATGCAAGCGCTCTATTGGCAAAATGCCTGATGGCACCAGCTTCGAAGTATTTTACGCGCCCGACCTGGTACCGGAAAACCGCCTGTACAACCGGCGTTTCATGAATTTGCCAGGCATCCCGCTCGAATTTGATATCATCACCGGCCCTTCTTCCAAAATGAAAGTGACCGCCACGAAGGTGGACCTGAGTCCCGTGCCTGCATCTACGTTCGACGTACCTCGCGGGTATAAGGAGATTAGTCCGGAGGAATTGAGCAAGATGCGTGAGTAGTTAAGTTGAAAGCCGCATCACAAACCCGCGTGAACAGCCGTACGAAATAACGAATCTCCGTAAGATAGCAAGTCGCGTGAATAGTCAGACCTGGCTATACGCAATGATGAAGCAACGGACCTCGTAAAATAGCAAGCCGGGGTAAACCCACCTGCGAGCCTCTATAAGAAACAAAAAACGCTGCCGGAATCGGCAGCGTTTGTCTTTGTAAAATATTATTTTCTAACACTATTATCCTCTGCGTAATGGCAGGTTGATCTGCAGCTGGTGGTATTTGTTACCGGCCTGCTGTGGCACCTGGAAAGAATAAGGTACTACATAAGTAACATTACCCTTTTTATAAGTCATAATCGATTTCACGTTAACGGTGTTATTATCGATCAGTTTAAATTCTGAATTAAGGATGCCGCTGTATTTAAAACCGGCATCGAGGCTGAGGCCTTTTTTCGGCATGGCTGATAAGTTAAGTTTCACCTCGGTTTTCTTGGTAGTCTTAGTCTTATCATCCTCCGAAATCAAGCCGGCATCATTGGCCGAGACCTTCAGCGCACCTAAAATCAGGAGCGTTGAAAGCACACAAGACAATGTGAACGTTTGCGTTATGTATAGTATCCTTTTCATTGCAACACTTATTGCACCACAAATATACGAAATTTTATATCTCGTAACATATTCTTAACGGAAATTCACAAAATCTCTTAAAAAAATGTTAAAAAGTTTCTCTGCCGTAGGTTTCCGGATTTTGGCGGCAGGTCGAAAATCCCCTATATTTACGTTAATGAATCACGATTTCCCATCATTTAACGAGTTTAACGAGGATTTTGAAGACTTGAGGGACCTGCTTCAGCAGTATGAAAATCTGGTGGCGGGCCGGGCTCACTCTTTTCTGGATGAGGATTCTTTTGAGCAGATCATCGATTATTACGATGAGCATGACGAGTTGATCAACGCCATCCATGCGGCCGAACTGGCCATCGAGCAGTTTCCTTATTCTTCCACTCTGCTCCTGAAAAAATCCGGACTTTTAATAGAAACCAAGAAATATAAAGAGGCGTTGTCGCTGTTAGACAAGGCAGAATTGCTGGATAGCAACGATATTAACCTCTATATCCTAAAGACAGACGTGTTCCTGGCTATGAACCAGCACGAAAAGGCCGCTGCCGTACTCGAAGAGCAGATCGACCATTTCGATGGGGAAGACCGCACCGAACTGCTGCTGGAGCTGGCCGACGTATACGACGACTGGGAGGAGTTTGAAAAGGTATTTGATTGCCTCAAGATTTTACTTGAGCACGATCCTAACAACGAAGAGGCGCTGCATAAGATCTGTTTCTGGACGGAGTTTACCGGCCGTAATGAAGAAAGCATCCGCCTGCACACCAATATTATTAACGAGCACCCGTATAACCAGCTGGCCTGGTTTAACCTCGGTACCGCTTTCCAGGGCTTAAAGCTTTACGAGAAGGCTATCGACGCTTATCAGTATGCGGTGGCAATCGATGAAAAGTTCGATTACGCCTATCGCAACATGGGCGATGCTTTCATTCGCCTGCGTAAGTACAACGAAGCCATCGACGTGCTCTCCAAACACCTGGAGATCGCCAAGCCGGAGGATGTGATCTATGAGGCGATCGGTCATTGTTACGAGCGTATGCGCAAGTATACCCAGGCACGTTACTATTACCGCAAAGCTTCGCACCTAAGCCCGAATGACGATAAGTTATATTATAAGATAGCCGTGGCCTATATGACCGAAGCTAACTGGGATAATGCAATTAAGTCACTACAGGCGGCGCTGAAGATCAATAAGCAAAGCGCCGAGTATAATATGGCCCTGGGAGAGTGTTACCTTGAACAGGGGCGTACGAAAGATGCCCTTATCCATTTCGTGAACGCGGTACGCATCCGGCCGAGTAGTCCGAACGCCTGGCAGGAGCTGATCCGGGGATTGTATGTAGCTGGTTTCTACGAAGAAGCCCTCGCGCAGCTGGAAGCAGCCGAAGCAAAGCTGGGCCGTAAACCGGTGTTCCTTTATTATCGGGTGGCCCTGCTCATTGCAGAAGGCAAAACGAAGGAAGGATTGCTGCAGCTTGAGAATGCCTTACAGGTAGCGCCACGACAGATCAAAAAGCTGGTAGAACTGGACCCGTCCATCCTGCAGCATACCTCTGTGGTAGAGCTTATTTCCCAGTACCGTAAAAAACGTTGATCGCAGTATTTTGGGCCCTCGTCTAATTTCTTCCCTCACAATTCAGTATACTTCTTATTTTTGCGGCGGTTTTGCAGAAAACCGATGTAAACAGCTATAACATTCCCGGTATTCAAAGGGATACCATGTAAAAAGGCCAACGCTCTTTTGATGGGTTACGACTGACCATTAAGAAGAAAAACTATGTTGCAAATGAATTTTAATCTGACACAAATCCCGGAAAGAACGGCTAAGCCACGTAATTTCGGTCTCACAATGGTAATGGACAAGGGTCTTAGCCTGGAGGAAGCAAGGAATTTCATATCAGTAGCAGCACCGCATGTGGATATCGTGAAGCTCGGTTTCGGGACTTCATTCGTAACACCTAACCTTCGTCAAAAGATAGAACTGTACCAGGAAGCCGGCCTCCCTGTATATTTTGGCGGCACGCTGTTCGAAGCTTTCCTGATCCGCAACCAGTTCGAGGACTATGTAAAAGTATTAAACGACTATAATATTAAACACGTAGAGGTTTCTGATGGCTCTATCACCATCCCGCATTCTGAAAAATGTGGCTATATTGAGAAACTGGCCAAACAATTCACCGTACTGAGCGAAGTTGGTTCTAAAGACGCTGAGCACATTATTCCTCCCTATAAATGGATCGAATTGATGCGCGCAGAACTGGAAGCCGGCGCCAGTTATGTAATTGCCGAAGCACGCGAAAGCGGTAACGTTGGTATTTACCGTGGTTCGGGAGAGGTACGTGAAGGCCTGGTGCAGGAGATTCTCACACAGATCCCAGCTGAAAAAATCATTTGGGAAGCACCGCAGAAAGCGCAACAGCTGTACTTCCTGGAACTGGTAGGTTGCAACGTAAACCTCGGTAACCTTGCTCCACACGAAATGATCTCCCTCGAAGCGATGCGTGTAGGTTTAAGAGGCGATACTTTCCACCTGTTCCTGAATAACAAAGACTAGCGAGATAAACTATTCGTTTTATAATGTCCTCTGTAGTAGATTTACACCTGCTACAGAGGACATTCTTTTTAATAACATTACATGAAAGTATACGGATTGATCGGCTTCCCCTTAAGCCACTCCTTTTCGAAAGTTTTTTTGCTGAGAAATTTTCACGCGAACACATACAGGGATGCCTGTACGAAAACTTTCCGCTGGAAAATATTTCGCAGTTCCCGGAGCTGTGGAAACAACAGCCTGACCTGAAAGGGATCAACGTAACTATCCCTTATAAACAAGAGGTGATCCCTTTCCTGGATGAGCTGAGCGCAGCGGTGAAAGAGATTGGTGCGGTCAACTGCGTCCGCCTCGGTGAAGATGGTAAACTGAAAGGCTTTAATACCGACGTGATCGGCTTCCGCCGTTCGCTGGAGCCTTTATTGCAGCCGCATCATAACAAAGCATTGGTGTTAGGTACAGGTGGCGCAGCAAAAGCAGTGAAGTTTGTCTTAAAGGAACTCGGCATAGGCTTTAAAGAAGTAAGCCGCAACGCCACCGATACCGCTATTGCTTACGAATCGCTTACCCCGGCGATGATGGAGGAATATACACTGATCATCAACACAACACCGCTAGGCATGTATCCGAAAGTAGATACTGCACCGCCCATTCCTTATGAATATATTACGGACAGGCATTTGCTGTACGACCTGGTGTACAATCCAGCCGTCCCATTGTTCCTCGAAAAGGGCGCGGCAAAAGGCGCTGTGATCAAGAACGGGCACGAAATGCTCATTCTGCAGGCAGAGGCCAGCTGGGAAATCTGGAACAGTTAATTGTTCGGCTTAATCAGGTAATACATACAAGTCGTGAAGAAGTTCCGTACGAACGGAATACTTTTCATAAAACCGAACTGCTCGCGCGGTTGCAGGTTAAACTTGTATTTATAGATAGGGTTGATGAGGTAGTATTTTTTCTTCGTGATGTGGTAATTCGCTTCCTTCGCAATTTTCTCGAAACGTTCGATTGTAATGCCCGTATCCACCAGCTCCATCAGCTCCTGGATGGTAGACGGATGCTCGCCCGCCATGCGCAACAGTCCGCGGTAAACAGGCCTGGGCAGCACATGTATCCACGGTAACATGCTGATTACTTTGTTCTGGCAGATTTGCTGGTGACCACCATGCGGCATGTACCATGGCGGAAAGCCGAAATACACCTGTCCGCGTACGGTGAGCAGGTCTTTCAGGTAAGCAATGAGTTTATGTTGCTCGGGGATATGTTCGATCGCATCTTTTAAGATGATGAGATCAAATGAGTTTTTGAACTCGCCCATGAAGTCGACGTCGTAAATATTTTTCGCGATCAGCTTCAGCTGACCGTTATCTACATACTGTTTAAGAAAACCGTTTGCCAGCGCGATCCTTTCGGGGAAGAGGTCTACGCCTACGCAGTAACATCCTGTTTCAAGAAATGGCGTAAGTACACCACCTTCGCCGCAGCCGATCTCCATTACGCGGAGGCCTTTAAGGTCGGGCATTTCCTGCTGAATGAACGGCAATACGTAATTGCGGGAGTTGTCTACCTGTTGCTGGTAGCGTAGGTTTGCGTCTGTGTGTTGCTTAAGCGCCATCTTTTTCTGAAAATTGTGTGAAAATAGATAAAAAATCCGGAGCGCAATGCAACCGAATATTTGGAATGATTTTAGTCTTTATTGAGATATGAGCAGCAAACTCCTGAATGTACTGTTCCTGCTGACGTTGCCAGTGCTGGCGGCGGCACAGCAACGCATCGAAAAAGTGGTGGCATATTACGACTCATCGGCGGTAGCGGAACTGTACGACTATGCACCCGTAGGCTTCGAAGTCATTTATAAAGACGGCTCCAGCCGCGCTACCGTAGGCCTTTCCGGCGGCACCATCCGTTGGAATCAGTTGACCGTGCAAACGGATGATGGTACTTTCCGGAACGGGCAGTTTCATTTTAACCGCGCTGCTATTCGCCCTAAACGTTACCTCGCACATTTTACCGTTAGCCTGAAAGAAGCGCCGGGACAGCAGTTCGGAGTAGATCTGCAGTTGCCTTATCTTACCGATATCCGTTTTCGCCAATACACCGATAGCCTCAAACGGGGCGAATACTTTTACGTGAACGTAGAAGGTGTATATAGCAGCGGCCGCATCTTTCCGCTGGATACGGGGCGTGTGCATTTAAGCGTACAGGGCGCAGAGCTGCACGGGCAGGACGTGCTGCTGGACAGGTACGATTCCACCACTAAAATAATTCACGTAGAGGCCGTATACCGCCTTAATTCGGATCTGAAAATCAAAGCGGCAATACCGGTCAAGCAAGGGCCGGAGGACTTGTCGGGACTCATCAAAAATGAAAAAGACGTACTGCAACCAAGCCGGAAGAAAAAAGGATATTAGGCTGAAAGGCTTTGCTATAAAGGATTTCAGAAAATAATTCAGAATTGCTTCGACTTTAATTTGCTTATTATCAACTTATAGTTACCTTTGCATCGGCAAGTCTTATACGACCAGCTCCTGCTGAATCCCCCAGGACAGGAATGTAGCAAGGGTAGGCGGTTGAAGCGGTGCGATATAAGTAACTTGCCACTTTTTTTTCCAGTGGTTCTCACTACCTCTCTATAGCATCCTCGCTCATAAAAATTAGATCTACTTCTGTAACTCCCACGTAAAACAGCTAAAATAGCTTTAGCAAGTTTATCTTTATTCTTACATTTGGAAACATTATAACCAATTTAATCATGAAATTTTTTATTGATACCGCTAACCTGGCACAGATAAAAGAAGCAAACGATCTGGGCATTCTTGACGGCGTAACGACGAATCCGTCCCTGATGGCGAAAGAAGGCATCAACGGTGCCGACAATATCCTGAAGCATTACGAAGCGATCTGCGAGATCGTGGATGGCGATGTAAGCGCAGAAGTATTGTCTACCGACTTTGCAAGCATCATCGAAGAAGGTAAGAAACTGGCGGCTATTCATCCGAACATCGTGGTGAAGGTGCCAATGATCAAAGACGGTGTTAAAGCCATCAAATGGTTTACAGACAACGGTATTAAAACTAACTGTACCCTGGTATTCTCTGCCGGTCAGGCTATCCTGGCGGCTAAAGCAGGCGCCAGCTACGTATCTCCGTTCATCGGTCGCATCGACGACAGCAGCTGGGATGGTGTTGAACTGATCGCACAGATCTCGCAGATTTACAGCCTGCAGGGCTTTAAAACAGAGATCCTGGCCGCTTCTATCCGCAACGCCCTTCACATTGTGAAATGTGCGGAAGTTGGTGCGGACGTGTGTACCTGCCCGCTGGATTCCATCCTCGGCCTGTTGAAACACCCGCTGACCGACATTGGTCTGGCTAAATTCCTCGAAGACGCAAAGAAACTCTAGTAGTACTGCGATATTTTAAAAACCCGGTAAGCTTGCTTGCCGGGTTTTTTATTGCGCGCTTGGTTTACTCAAATAAATTTTAGTACCTTGATACCTCGTAAAGCTAGGTGCCACGTTATGCAATACTATCTATCCGTTTCCACATCTAAAAGATTTACCGCATTAAGCATATGAAGCAACAGTACATCATGGCCCTCGATCAGGGTACTACCAGTTCGCGCGCCATCATATTCGATAAGGGAGGTAACACCATCGCTGTTGCCCAGAAAGAGTTTCCGCAGATTTACCCGCAACCGGGCTGGGTAGAGCACGATGCCATGGAAATATGGACCACCCAGGCCAGCGTAGCAGCCGAAGTATTACTCAAGGCAGAGATTGACGGCGACCAGGTATGTGCTATCGGTATTACCAACCAGCGCGAAACCACCGTAGTGTGGGACCGTGAAACCGGTAAACCCCTGTATCATGCGATTGTATGGCAGGATCGCAGAACGTCAGCTTACTGTGATGAGCTGCGCGAAAAGGGATACGCCGATACCTTCCGTAAAAAGACCGGTTTGATCGTAGACGCTTACTTCTCCGGCACCAAGATCCGCTGGATATTAGAGAACGTGGACGGTGCACGAGAGATGGCGAACAAAGGCAGGCTGGCGTTCGGTACGATCGACAGCTGGCTGGTATGGAACTTCAGTAAAGGACAATTACATATTACCGATGTGAGCAACGCCTCGCGTACGCTGTTATATAACATTCACACCATGTCGTGGGACCAGGAGCTGATGGACATACTCGGCATTCCCGCGTCTATGCTGCCAGAAGTGCGGCAGAGCAGCGAAATGTATGGTTATACCGAGGCTACGCTTACACCTTATCGTATTCCCATCGGCGGTATTGCCGGCGACCAGCAGGCGGCGTTATTCGGGCAGATGTGTACGGAGCCGGGTATGGTGAAGAATACTTATGGTACCGGGTGTTTTATGGTGATGAATACGGGAGATAAGATCATTGAATCCAGCAACAACCTGCTCGCCACTGTCGCCTGGAAGGTAAACGGCAAGGTACAGTACGCGCTGGAAGGCAGCATATTCATCGGTGGCGCGGTAGTACAGTGGCTGCGCGACGGGCTGGGCATCATCCGCAGCTCCGGCGATGTGGAGCAGCTGGCACTTTCAGTAAAAGATACTGATGGGGTGTATCTCGTACCGGCCTTTGCGGGATTGGGCGCACCACACTGGAACCAATACGCACGGGGAACGGCCGTGGGGCTTACGCGTGGCACAACGGCAGCACACCTTTCACGGGCGGCGCTGGAAAGTATTGCTTACCAGACGGTCGATGTATTAAAAGCCATGGAGGCAGATGCGGGCATTCGTATTGCTGAATTGCGGGTAGATGGCGGTGCTACTGCCAACGACCTGCTGATGCAGTTCCAGAGCGATGTGCTGAATGCTGCGGTAGTAAGGCCGAAGATCACCGAAACTACTGCGCTGGGCGCCGCCTATCTCGCCGGACTGGCCTGTGGTTTCTGGAAAGATATGGATGAAGTGCGCACGCAATGGCAACAAGACCGTAAGTTTGAGCCGCAGATGGAAGACGCGCAGCGTACACCTTTACTCAAAGGCTGGAAGCGCGCCGTGAATGCAGCAAAGGCCTGGGCGAACGATTCAAATGATTAATTAAATACACGTTATGAGTCCCTTTTTAGCAGAATTTTTAGGCACCGCCCTCCTGATTGTACTGGGTAACGGCGTAGTAGCCAACGTATTACTTACCAAAAGCAAAGGCCAGAACGGCGGCTGGATCGTGATCACCTTCGGTTGGGCGATGGCAGTTTTTGTAGGCGTGTACTCGGTAGGTTCCTTTAGCGGCGCGCATCTGAGCCCGGCGGTTACGCTGGCACTGGCCGTGGCTGGCAAGTTTGCCTGGGAGCAGGTGCCCTTGTATTTCCTGGCGCAGCTGCTTGGGGCCATGACCGGCTCCATCACCATGTGGCTGGCCTACAAACAACACTTCGACCAAACCACGGATGCGGACCTCAAGATGGCGGTATTCTGTACTTCGCCAGCCATCCGCAACCCGTTCTATAACTTATTAACGGAGATCATCGGAACATTTGTGCTGATCCTGGGTGTGTTTTACATCGCCAAACCCGGAGTAGGACTGGGCGCACTGGATGCCTTACCGGTAGCGCTACTCGTACTCGCCATCGGCTTGTCATTGGGCGGCCCAACCGGTTACGCCATTAACCCGGCGCGTGACCTGGGACCGCGCCTGGCGCACTTCATCCTGCCTATTCCCGGTAAGCGCGACAGCGATTGGGCATATTCCTGGGTGCCGATCGTAGGCCCGTTCATAGGAGCCGCATTGGCAGCGTTGGTCTTTATGCAGTTGTCGTAAAACGAGCAGCACTATAAAAAACGAAGGGGTTTGACTGGTAAGTCAGCCCCTTTTTTGTTGCCCGGCGGCGGCGGTGCGGCCGGTTTCCGCCAGGGTATACAACGCGCATCGCCAGGTCAACATAGGCAAACCCGTTAATATCCTACCAACATCCCGTAACCATCCTTTACATTGCCTAGGTTCATCCTAGGTTCAACCTAGGTTCATCCTTCGTTCAACCTACGTTCATGAGCCTAGGTTGAACGAAAGATTAACGAAAGGTAAGCCTAGGATGAACCTATGGTCCTTAAAGGATCAACGGAGGATGCAGCATGGATGGGCCTTCCCTGTACAGACGCTATGCAGGCGGATGGGCCGGGGAGCAATTTATCGGGGAATTTCGGATGATAGTATTTTACCATTTTTTGGAAAGGTGAAGAGCGCCGTGAATGTTGAACGGAGCAACGGACGCTTAACAGGGGACCAATGATCAAATCCGGAAAATCTTACTATTAACTTTCAAAGTTTTCTGAAAGTTTAGTAACTTTGCGGAGACTAAGTGATGGTACGGCATTTGCCGCAACGACTTAGTGAGTATCAAAGAATAAGAGAAGAGACTAGGAACATTAAAACTTAAGATATGTTACAGCCAAACATCCCGGAAACCAGTCAGCCCCGCGTGGTTATCGTGGGGGGAGGATTCGGAGGCATCATGTTAGCCAAAACTTTAAGAAAGGCACCCGTGCAGGTAGTATTGCTCGACAGGAATAACTATCACCTCTTTCAACCCCTCCTGTACCAGGTAGCAACGGCAGGCTTGGAACCGGATAGCATTGCGTTTCCGCTCCGCGGGATTTTTAAAAGGCAAAAGAATTTTCACTTCCGCATGGCCGAGGTATTATCGGTAAATACGGCGGGCAACATACTCGACACTAATATTGGCCCCATTCGCTACGACCACCTCATACTCGCCACGGGCAGTAACACTAACTTCTTCGGTAACAAGCAGATAGAGCAGCATGCGATCGGCATGAAATCGTTGATAGAGGCGGTGCAAATCCGTAATTACGTATTGAAGCAATTCGAAGAAAGCCTGCTGATGACGGACGAAACGGCTATACGCCAGAAGCTGAACTTCGTGATGGTAGGCGGTGGACCAACGGGTGTGGAACTGGCAGGTGCGTTTGCAGAATTGCGGGAGTACATCCTGCCGAAAGATTACCCGGAGCTGCCTGTACACCTCATGGAGGTGTACCTCATCGAGGCCGGCCCCAAAGTGCTGGCGGCCATGAGTGAGCAATCGTCTGAGAAAACGGTGAGAGGATTGCGTAAACTGGGTGTGAAGGTATTGATTAACACCGCGGTGAAGGATTATGACGGCCAGGTACTCACGCTGGGAAATGGGGAACAGATCCGTTCCCAGTCACTGTTATGGTCTGCTGGTGTAAAGGGTGTACCTATTGCAGGCATCGCGCAAGATGCCCTGATCCCGAACGGACGCATTTTGGTGAACGAGTTTAACCAGGTAAAAGGACATACGAATGTGTATGCGATCGGCGACGCGGCACAGCTGGCCAATGATGAGCGCTACCCGAAGGGATACCCGATGGTGGCGCAGGTAGCTACGCAGCAGGGTAAAAACCTGGGTAACAACATCCGCCGGCAATTGAAAGGCGAAACGATGACGGCATTTAAATACAAAGATCTCGGCAGTATGGCTACGATTGGTCGTCACCGTGCGGTGGCGGAGTTCCTCGGACTAAAGCTGGGCGGTTATTTCGCGTGGATCGTGTGGATGGTCGTACACTTGCTGAACCTGATGGGCTTCCGTAACAAGATGGTGGTATTCATTAACTGGGCGTACCGTTACCTTACGTTCGACCGGGGCACACGTATCATCATTAAACGGGGTGCAGCGAATATTGTAAAATTGAGACAAACGATAGATTCGCCCAGTGATGTGGCATTAAATCAGTCATAAAAGAAAAGCGGCTGCCTTATACGACAGCCGCTTTTTTATTTCCTGTTTTTGAGGGAGTTCATTTGTAACGTTCCCACGAGCTCGTCTGCCCGGCCGCCGAGGGAGCGGTAGTACACCAGCACGGTGTAATTATTTTCCGCTTCCCACCAATCGCCTTCGGTGTTCTCGGTACTCATTTTACCGTTGTTGGTGCGGTCTATCAACCCGTATATGTAATTATAGAAACCTTGCTTCAATACCAGGCTGCCTTCGTATGCGCGGCGCTGGCCATTGTAACGCAGGCGGTTGTCTTCGTTGCACTCATAGTTCGTCAATTCTCCGAACAGGTACAAGTCATAACCGGCGTAGGGCTCCGGAGATGGATAGGTGAAATTCACCGTGGCATAGTCGCCTTCGATGTTTACGTCGTAGTTATCCAACATGGCCGGTTGAAACCTGCCATTGATATCGCCCAGGTAGAAGTAGCGGCCATTCCCTCTTTCCGGGTCTGGTTGCGCATACACGATCGTGCCCGTTTTGAGGTAGTCGGTGTGTGCCACGCGTTCGGTCTGCAAACGCAGGCTGCGCAGGTCGATCCACCGCCACTCCTTACCTGCCGGGAACTGGCAGTCGTTTTCAGCATTGTATTCCAGCACATCGCCTTTTACAAACATCGGTTTGATGCCGGTGATCGCATTATCCCACCGGTTGTTCTGCAGGATCACCACCTTAACCTGCATGAACGGGTTGTTGACGTTCAATGCTTTGATGTTGATGGAGAAGTTTACCTTCTGGTGTGTTTTAAATGTTTTCGGACTGATGGGCGTAGAAATAAATCCGCCGGTAGAGGCCTTCGTATCCAGCACCATAAAGCGGCGGGTAAAGGCCAGCTGACTGGTATCGCTGTTGAGATAAACTTTCAGCATATAGTTGCCCGACTTGATAGGCGTACAGCTGTTGTTTGGAAAATCGAGACTGTAGTGCGTGTAGCGCTGCAACGTCATACGGGAGAACTTCGAGTCTTGTATCCTGTTTTCGGTAAAGCCGCGCAGGTAATCGAATATGTTATAGTTGGAGCGTGACCAGTCGGCGTTGCAATGCACGATGGTGTAGTAGTAACTTTTTACATCGGCATCCAGGTCGTCGAAGCTGAGCGACAGTTTTTCGCCGCTGTTAAGTGTGATGATCGGCGTGGAAAGCGGGTCGCCGCTGCGGGTCAGTTTAACGGTCTTGATGTTCTTCAGGTACACATGGTCCGGCGTCTGCACATCGGCCTGCGCGTGGGCTACGTAGCCGCAGCCCAGCAACAGGCATAGTAATATCGAAAAAGCTGTTCTCATAATGCTGTAATGGGCATTTAAGGTACAACTATTTGCCCAGTTTGTCCAGCGTTGGCGGCGGCGAGCAGGTTGCCCTGTAGCGGCTGGTATAAGGCGGCACTATCAAAATAAGTTTGCCATTTTTCCTGGGCATGCAGGAGGGGCGCGGCTAACAGCAGCAGGGGGAGTAGTGGTTTCGTGCTGCAATATTAATAAGGCCGCGCAGGTGTCGCCGGTGGATGTGACTAAACGATAATGGCATGTGACGAACAGTTGCGATGTTGTTTTGGCAAATTTTCTTTAGGTTTGATGCGCGTAAATGTCATTCATGCGAGTATCGTTTTTCATTGCCCGGCGAATCGCCTTCAACAAGGCTTCGTCGTTTTCCCGTTTCATCATCACGATTGCCACTGCGGCTACCGCTATCAGCGTGGCGGTAATGATACTGGCTACGGCGCTGGTAACGGGCTTTCAGCAAACGATACAGGACAAGATATTCAGCTTTTGGGGTCACCTGCATGTAAACCTGTACCAGCCGAATGCGAGTCCGCTCACGGAGCAGCCGCCGATCTTCAATGACGCAAACTTTCGACAGAAGGCGCTGGCGCTTCCGGGTGTGACGGGCATCAATACGTTCGCCACCAAATCGGTACTTGTAAAGGCGGGCAAAGATATAGAGGGAATGATCTTCAAAGGCGTAGGGCCCGATTATAACTGGCAGAACATCGGCCGCTTTTTACAGGAAGGCCGCCTGATCAAATATAACGACTCGGCTTTTGCTTCGGAAGTGCTCGTCTCCGCGGGTACCGCCACCTTGCTTAACCTCAAACTGAATGATCCGATTATCGTGTACTTCGTGCGTGGCGGCGGGTTGCCACCGAGGGCGCGTAAACTTACGATCGTGGGGATTTATAAGACGGGCATCGAAGAGTACGATAAAACCTATTTCCTGGGCGACCTGCAACTGATCCGCAAGCTGAATGAGTGGGAAGATAACCAGATAGGCGGGTACGAGATCTTTCTGAAAGACTATACGAAGATGGACGAAACCGCAGAACTGCTGGTGGATTTCATGCCGGAGAAGCAGACCGTACGCACGATGAAGGATATTTATCCCAACATCTTCGACTGGCTGGCGCTGCAGAACAAAAATGAGGTGATCATACTGATCATCATGACGATCGTTGCCATTATCAACATGGTAACGGCCATCCTCATCCTCATCCTGGAGCGCACCAACATGGTAGGTATTCTTAAAGCCCTGGGCATGCACGATAACAGTCTGCAGGAGATCTTCGTGTTCCAGAGTGCGTATATCGTCTTAACCGGCGTGGTAATTGGGAATGTCATTGGGCTGGGACTGGCCTTCCTGCAGCAGCAAACAGGTTTCTTCAAACTGCCCGAAGAGTCATATTATATGAGCGTGGCGCCCATCGCCCTGCAGTGGTGGAAGGTGGCGCTGATCAACGTTGGTACACTCGTCATTTGTACCGTCATCCTTTATATTCCTTCTATATTGATCCGGAAGATCGTTCCGGTGCGGGCGATACAGTTTAAGTAGGCGGGGGGCATGGCTATGGCTGCCTGGTTTAGATAAGCGGTATTCGCATGGGTAACGCTGCCGTGCGATAAATATTCCCTGTGGCCGACCGGTTTAAATAAACAGGATTCGCACGCACTGCCAATGGCAACGCTGTTCTAAATCAGCAACCGTCCACAAATAATCCCCGTAGCCACAGCGGCATTCAGCGACTCGGCCCCGCCCAGTCGCGGGATGGTGATGCGGTGGCTGCATAGCTCCATAACTTCGTCACTCAGTCCGCGGGATTCGTTGCCGATGAGGATCATGCCTTCGGTGATTTTGCCATAGCCGGCGATATTATCGCCGTGAAGCGTGGCGGCGTAGGAGGGGACGGTGGTATCTGCCAGCAGGGACACCAGGTCGGTGGTATATACTTTCACCCGGGTAATGCTTCCCATAGTAGATTGAACGGTTTTGGCATTGTAGGCGTCCACGCAGTCGGGGGAGCAAATCACCTGCGTAATGCCAAACCAGTCGGCTATACGAATAATGGTGCCCAGGTTGCCCGGGTCCTGCACGGTTTCCAGTACCAGGCTTACCTGCCCGTACAGTACCGGCTTTTCAGCAGCCGGAATGGCCACTACAGCCAGTGCGCCGTTAGGGGTGGAGAGGGAGGAGAGTTGTTTCAGTACGGCGGCATCCACTTCTGTTACATTGGCGCCAGCTGCCTTTTCGGCCAGGTCGCGGTGATCTTCCAGCCACTCGCGGGTAGCATATACTCCGGCAACCTGTTGGTTGGCCAGTAGTAACTCCTGCACGATCTTATCACCCTCCGCTACAAACTGGCCGAATTTTTGACGGTTTTTTTTTAGCTGTAATGCCTGAATATATTTAATTTGCGCCTTTGACAACATAGGGTCAAACCTACATGAATTACTTCATTCGGCCAAGCCGTGAAGTTATTGCCGGACAGGAAAATCTCAAATAAAGTTAATTAGAATCCAAGTGCAGAAACCGTTCAACTCCGCATACAATATATGTTTTACGTGCCTGTTGATATGTGCCTGCATCTTTATCAGCGCCTGTTCCAATACCAAGTACCTGCAAAAAGACCAGCGCCTGTTTACCGGCAGCGAAATGACCATCAACGGTGAAATCACATCCACCGAAAAGCAGGAATTAAAAAGCGCCCTCAGTTCCAAATCACTCATGTTGCAGCAACCCAATACCAAGTTTTTGGGGATGCGCACCCGCGTTTGGCTGTACAACCAGAAATACAACGAAAAGAAGTCAAACTGGTTCTGGCACCTGGTGCTGGCTCCCCGTAACCTGGAGGAGCCTGCCATTTACGATTCCGCTAAAACGCGGGAGTCGGTAGACAGGATGACCACTTACCTGAACAACCAGGGGTTCTTTTATGCGCAGGTAAAACATGAGGAAGAGGTAAAGAACCAACGCGTGTCGCTGAAGTACGAGGTGAATACCGGCAAAAACTTCGTGATCGACAAGGTGATTTTTGCCATTCCCGATTCGGCTATCCGGAACGTGGTGCTGGAGAACCAAACGTTATCTCTACTCAAAAAAAATACGGTTTACAAAGGTGAAACACTTAACGCGGAGCGCGAACGCCTGACGAGGGTGCTGCGTAATGCGGGCTACTATAAGTTTCCCCGCGATCTCATCGAGTTTGAACTGGATACGCTTAACAAATCACTGTTCAAAAACGCCCTTAACCCTTTCGAGAACCTCACCGGCATTTTCAATAACCGCGACCAGTCCAAACTTACACTGGATGTAGAAGTACGCATCAATAAGCCCACAGACTCCAGCAGTACGGAAGATAAATTGTATTACATCGATAGTATCTATGTTTACCCCGACCTTCCGCTTGCAGGCAACCTGAATGATTCTACGTTAAAAGAAACACAGCGCCGCGCATTTACCGTCCGTTCGTACTCCGATAACCTGCGACCCGGTGTGCTCGCACGTTCCATCCTCATACGCCCGGGTAATAAATATTCGATCGATAGCTACAACGGCACCATCAATAAACTGTACGACCTTAACCTGTTCCAGTTCATCACCCTGCAATACCGCGAAAAGCAGGACAGCCTGCATAAACTGGACGCCTACATCCAGATGACGCAGAAAAAGCGCCAGGAGCTTGGGTTAACGGCCGACGTAACGACCAGTTCCGACTACTTTGTAGGTAGCAGCCTTTCGCTAAACTACCGCAATTACAATATTAACCGCGCAGCGAACGAGCTACAGGTAAGCCTGAAAGGCGGCGTGGAAATCGTACGTAACGACGGCCGCTTCGCCCTGCAAACGCGCGAGTATGGCATCGAAAGTAACCTCACGTTCCCACGGTTTATTACGCCGTTTTTCCGGGTGCCGCAGAGTAATCGCTCCACGGCCAAAACCAGGGTGAGCGCAGGCTTCAGCTCTATTTCCCGTGTAGAGAAGTTCGTGATCTCCACCCTGTCGTCCAGCTTCGGTTACGAGTGGAATGAGTCGATCTACAAACGGTGGATTCTCCGCCCGATCACGCTGAACTACGTGGGTACGGAGTTAACAAAAGTGTTCCGCGATTCGGTGGTGAACCTCAGTCCGTACCTGGTGCGCAGCTTTGAGCCGGCATTTATCGGCGGTGAGTCCTTCACCTTCATCTACACCAATAACGATGCGTTGCACACTAAACGTAATTCCTTTGTACGCGTAAACTTTGAAGAATCAGGCTTGTGGCTGAAGGGGTTGAACAGCGCGATCTACGGCATTTCCAGCAAGAACACCAGTCTCGAAATGGGTACTAATGTGAAGATATCGCAGTTCGTTAAGCTGGATGCCGATTACCGCATTTACTGGAACAGGCCGAAAGCCTCCACGGTGGCGCGGGCGTATATTGGTGTGGGTTTACCGTACGGGCAGTCGGACGTATTGCCTTACATCCGCCAGTACACTTCAGGTGGACCGAACAGCATCCGCGCCTGGCGCTTACGTACGCTGGGTCCGGGTTCTTATGTTGACACTTCTGCTACGGCAGCCATCTTCCCCGATCAAACGGGTGATATGAAACTGGAAGCTAACCTCGAATATCGTTTTGATATTTTACGCCTATTCAACGGCACCATCAACCTCAAAGGCGCTACCTTCCTGGATGTAGGTAACATCTGGATGCTTAAACGCGACACCGTTCGTCCCGGCGCGGAGTTCCGTTTCTCTAAACTGTATAACGACCTGGCAATTGGTACAGGTGCGGGTTTACGGCTTGACTTCTCCTTCTTCGTGGTTCGTTTCGATTGGGGATTACCGCTGAAGAAACCTTTCCGTACCGATGCGGAGGATAAGAGCTGGTACATCAGCAAGTGGGATTTGGGCAGTGGCACCTGGCGTAAAGAGAATATTATCTGGAACGTGGCGATCGGCTATCCGTTCTAGCAGAACGGGCGGCCGCTTATCGCATACCGCCCGTCCATCTTATATAATCGTAGCTTTCGTTTGTTCAATAAACTGCTGAATGTCGTAGGCATCTTCCACCCTAAATTCGCCGATGCGTGTACGGCACAACGCACTCATATAACCGCCGCAACCCACGGCCGCACCGTAATCATTGGCCAGTGAGCGGATGTACGTACCAGTGCTGCATACCACACGGAAGTGTACCACAGGCAGTTCTACCTTCGTAATCTCAAATTCCGCAATGAAGATCTTCCGCGGCTCCACTTTTACTTCCACGCCTTTACGGGCCAGTTCATAAATCGGTTTGCCGTTTTGTTTAATGGCAGAGTGGATCGGCGGTAACTGCTGCTGTTCGCCTGTAAATTGGTTGGCAATTTCCTGTAAGGCAGCCTTGTCCAGTTCCGGCACTGGTTTAAAGTCCGTCGGTTCAGATTCCAGGTCGTAGGTAGGGGTTACTGCGCCCAGTGTGAATGTGCCGGTATATTCTTTCTCCTGCGCCTGGTACTCATTGATTTTTTTAGTCATTTTGCCCGTACAGCAGATGAGCAGCCCGGTAGCGAGCGGGTCCAGCGTACCGGCATGGCCTGTTTTGGCCTTGGTCGTATTGCGGATCTTACGTACAATATCAAATGAAGTCCAGTTCAGCGGCTTGTTCACCAGTATCACCTGTCCCTCCTGGAAAATGTTCTTTTCGGTTTGTTCCATGCCGCAAAGATAATGGAACCGGCGATATCGCGTTACCCGGCCGCCGTTGTGTCACTCACTTGTACCGCAACACATCGATCAGCTTTTTTCACCTTATGCTACATTCTTCCTTCTCGCCAGTACGGTTATCATCAATCCCATTACCGCCACCACCGCAAAAGAAGTTCGCAACCCGGAGGCATGTGCAATAAAACCGATCAGCGGTGGACCCAGCAGGAAGCCGAAGAAGCCCAGCGTAGTCACTGCGGCCAGGGCCATACTGGGACTCATTGTTTTGGATCGGCCAGCTTCGCTGTACACCAGCGGTATCACTGCCGAAACGCCCAATCCCACGAGGAAGAAGCCGATAACAGCGGTAATGATGTGAGGAAACAGGGCGGACATCAGCAAGCCGGAAGCAGTGAGGATGCCGCTTACTGTCAATATTTTATTGATCCCGTACCGATGCGCTAACCAGTCGCCCGTAAACCGGCCGGTGGTCGTAGCGAGCGTAAATGCCTGGAAGCCGAGCGGTACCAGGCCTGGCGGCGCTTCTATCGCACGGGCGAAGTATACGGTACTCCAGTCGTACATCGTACCCTCGCTGATCATGCAGCAAAAAGCGATAATGCCCAGGCCGATCAGGGTTTTATCGGGCTTTACAAAAAACGGTTGTTTACCCTTTACAGGCGTATGTGTTTTGACGGTCGCATGTGCATTGGTCGCCCATATGACGATAGCCGCCAGGGCAATGATCATGAAGTGGTTCATGGGCTGCAGATGCAGGTTCACCATGAGGTTACCGATGCTCGCACCAGCAAGCCCCGCCAGGCTCCAGATGGCATGAAAAGACGACATGATCGTTTTGCCGAACAGCTGTTCCACACTTACCGCCTGGGTGTTAACGGCAATATTGCCGATGTTGCCCACGAATCCAAAGAAGAAGAGGGCGATCACCAGTAATAAAATAGAAGCGGATAAACCGATGAGCGGGAGTAACAGCGCATAGAGCAAACAGGCGGCTGATAAAATGCGGCTGCTGCCTTGCCGGTTGATCAGCCAGCCGGCAATCGGCAATGAAAGCGCAGAACCGGCTGGGATCGCTAACAAAATCAAACCCAGCCCCGCTTCATCCAGCCCCAGCTTCAGTTGGATGTCCGCCACACGCGAACCCCAGCTGGAAAAACACAAGCCCGTCAGGAAAAAGAATGCGCTCACTGCGATCCTTGTCCGCCATAATTGTTTTCGCTTCACGTCTGTTGGTGTCATGCACTATTAAAACCGGGCAGAAATGGCGCCCAGACTTTGCCGGTATTCTTCGATAAGCCGGTCGATGATCGCTTTCACGCTACTGATGTCTTCCACAAAAGCCACACTTTGCCCTGCGCTCCACAACTGGTGATACGAGCCAGGTTTCACGGCTTTCTCCAGGCTCTTCATGCCCCGTAGCTGTACCAGCATCTTAAAATACTTGCGGGTGCGCGGGCTCTTCGACATAAACTTCTCGAACCAGTTTTGCTTGTACCCGATCTTTTGGGCCACCGGCGTATTAATAATATTGCAGGGGGTACCAGAGATCCGTTCCGTGAGTACAATGTCTTCCATCCCATATTCCAGGATGGCATTTTTGTACTCGTTGCTTACCGAAGCTTCCGTACTGGCTATAAAACGCGTGCCAATCGATACGCCGGCCGCGCCGAGTACCATCGCACTCGCCATTTGCCGGCCGGTGGCGATGCCGCCCGCAGCGATCACCATCTTATCGGGGAAAGCCTGCTGTAACATCGGCACCAGTACGTGCATAGGGTAGGGGCCTGCGTGTCCGCCTGCGCCGGATGACACCGCGATGAAGCCATCGCAGCCCATGTCCGCCGCTTTTTTGGCATGTACCAGGTTGGTAACGTCGCATAACACTACACCGCCGTAACTGTGTGCGGCATCTATCACCGGTTTAGGGTTGCCCAGCGAAGTGATATACAAAGGCACCTTGGCCGCCACGCAGGCGTCGAGGTGTTGCTGAAATAACGGGTTCGTTTTCTGTACGATGATATTAACGCCATAAGTTCCCCTGGCGGCCGCATGTTGCGCACGGTGTTGGTTCAATCGATCTAATACCGCTTTCAGTTCACCTTCTTTGCGGTAGTTGAGGCTGGGGAAGGTAGAGGCAACCCCGCTTTCGATGCCTGCTTTTACCATGGCCTCATTGCTTACGAGGAACATGGGCGCCATGATCAGCGGGTGACTTATATCTAGTAGTTGTGTAAGTTGGGTGTTCATAATTAAGGCGTTAGCGCTATTTCCGCACTTCCATCTGACGGGCAACGTATTTGCCCAGAATGTCGAACTCCAGGTTCACGATGTCGGAAACAGCAAGGTGCTGCATATTGGTATGTTCGTAAGTGTACGGGATGATAGCGACAGAGAATTCATCTTCCGTGATATCGAATACCGTAAGACTGATGCCATTCAGGCAGATAGAGCCCTTTTCGACCATCAGCCCGGCAAAGGCTGCCGGGTAAGCGATACGGTATAACCAGCTGCCGTTCTGGTCCGTCACCGCCAGGCACGAGCCGGTGCCATCTACATGTCCCTGAACGATGTGCCCGTCTATGCGGTGATTGAACACCATGGCGCGTTCCAGGTTCACCAGCTGGCCTGTCTTTAACAGTCCCAGGTTCGTTTTCTGAAGCGTTTCGTGTACGGCTACCGTTTTAAAGGCGTCGGCCGTTACCGCCGTTACCGTAAGGCAAACTCCATTGTGCGATACACTCTGGTCTACCTTCAATTCCGGCGCCAGCGTGCTTTGGATGGTGAGTTCCAGGTTATCTCCCTGCTTTTCTGCTGCAATAACTTGTCCTAATGTTTCTATGATACCGGTGAACATACCTTGATGGCTTAAATTTGCACACGAATTTCGGATATAATTTCCAATAAATATAAGCAGGAGCGGGGGCGGCAGCACCGGTTTACGGCGACGGAAAATATTTTTAGAAACTGTTTTGTGAATATTGAATTAAGTCCTATCTTTGCCATCCTTAAAAATCACAAACCGGAGTAATTTATGTTAATTATCGATAGCAAAGACTGCGAAAACATAGACAAAGCGCTTAAGAAGTATAAGAAGAAATTCGAGAAAGCTCGTATCCTGCTGCAACTCAGGACCCGTCAGTCTTTCACGAAACCTTCCGTGAAACGTCGCAATCAAGTGCTGAAAGCTGTGTACAAGCAACAGCTCGCGAGCGGTAAATTTGAAGATTAATCAGATCTGATTCAATTCTTATATAGAAATTGATGATTGTAAGGTTTTATATAACTTTGCAGTCATCAATTTTTTTGCGTTGACCGGAACCTATTCATCTTATACTACACCCTTTCTTTCGTGGCTGGCGCTGGAAAAGCGCTATTCTCCCCACACAATTGCCGCGTACGAAGAAGACCTTCGCCAGTTCTTTGCTTTCCTGGAGCAAACTTATGGTGATATTCCCCTTGCAGAGATACATCACAGTTTTGTGCGGTCCTGGCTTGCTGGTGGCGTTCAGGGGCGCGAGGGAGCTCAGGCGTCGCCGCGTACCATTAACCGCAAAATATCTACTCTAAAATCCTTTTTCAAGTACGCCTTAAAGCAGCAGTGGGTAACGCAGAGTGTGATGGTAAAAATTACCTCCCCCAAAGTCAACAAAAGGCTGCCGCTGTTTGTAGAAGAAAAAGGTATGCAAACGATCGCCCGGGAAGGGGAGTTGGCCCAACCACTTTTTACACCCGACCTCGAAGGCGACACAAGACGTTTAATCATAGATATATTATACCAGACAGGCATTCGGTTGTCCGAACTGATCGGGCTGCAGGACAGGCAGGTAGATGTTCATTTGCGTACTATTAAAGTACTCGGCAAAGGCAACAAGGAGCGGATTATTCCCGTAAGCCCAGAATTGCTGGAGCGGGTAGTGGCTTACCGGCAGCGTAAAGCGCGGGAGCTGGCAGTGTACGATACCGATGTTTTGCTCGTGAATGCGAAGGGAAAGAAGTTATATCCGAAGTACGTCTACAATGTAGTAAAGGAAATATTAAGCCAGGTGACCACTATCGAGAAACGAAGCCCGCACATCCTCCGTCACACCTTCGCCACCCATCTTACCAATGCCGGCGCCGATCTGAATGCCGTAAAAGAGCTGTTGGGGCACAGCAGCCTGGCGGCCACACAGGTATATACCCATAACACCATCGACCGGTTAAAGGAAATTCATAGCAAGGCCCATCCGAAAGCATAATTTACCAGTTTGAGTAGAAGCGGCTGAAAGCCTTACTGACGGCCGTCAGTAGACGATAGGGCTGCTTCTGAAAAAGGTGATTCTCATCAGTTTTAACAAAATATTTTTGGTAAAAGATGCGAATGATATCAAAGTTTGTTAAATTAGTAATCAAGTTCTTTTACAGTAAAAATCAGCCTATGATATGAGCACTACACATTCGTAATTAGATTTTTAAATATTTTAAAAAACAGTGCTATGAATCTTCAAATTCAAACAGTGCGTTTCGATGCTGACGCAAAACTGGTCGATCATGTGAATAAAAAAGTACAGAAGTTAGCCACTTTTTACGACCGGATAGTCAGCGTGGAGGTATACTTAAAACTGGATAATATAGCGCATCAGATTAAGGATAAGATAGCTGAAATTAAAGTTCACGTTCCTCGCCATGATTTCTTTGTAAAGCACGAGTCCAAATCTTTTGAAGAATCCTTCGATCTCGCCTTTGCTTCTCTTGTGAATCAGATCAAAAGACAGAAAGAGAAGAATTTTCATTAATTCCTGAAAAATATTTTGAAGTTAAAAATCACTTTACTACCTTTGCCATCCCATCCGAAAAACGGGGGGTGACAAGGGTAGTAAAGTTCTTTGCTGTAGGGCGTTTTAGCCGAATTAAAGGTCTAAAACAAGCGCAAAAAAAAAGTAAAAAAATATTTGTTTCTTAATCAGATTAACTTTTACTTTGCGCTCTCATTCAGAAACAAGGTTTTACACTTTGTGACTTTTAAAAATGCCACCATAGCTCAGTTGGCCAGAGCTACTGATTTGTAATCAGTGGGTCGGGGGTTCGAATCCCTCTGGTGGCTCATTAAATTTCCGGGTAAGGACACTGCATCAGATACAGGGTAGATAGACGGGGAGATTAACGAGAATACAAGGTTAAAGATTTAGGGGCAGGTTCCAGAGCGGCCAAATGGGGCGGACTGTAAATCCGCTGTCTTTCGACTTCAGAGGTTCGAATCCTCTCCTGCCCACATCTACTTTTTTGTTCCGCTTTTGTATACAGGGGCGGAACTTACTTGTGTAACGAATTGTTCTTTGGAAGTGTTTATAGGTTTACGATTTTGTAGGTATAAGCACCAATATGCGGGAGTAGCTCAGTTGGTAGAGCGACAGCCTTCCAAGCTGTAGGTCGCGGGTTCGAACCTCGTCTCCCGCTCTGTAAGAAATTTGGAAAGCGGGTTTGGATTTGTGCTATCAGAATTTTGCATTTAGCTTCCTTTTCATGCTGTTGTAGCTCAGGGGTAGAGCACTTCCTTGGTAAGGAAGAGGTCGTGAGTTCAATTCTCATCAACAGCTCATTAAGTCTTTTGGTTAGTTGAAAAGGGTTACAATAAATTTCTCCTTTCTATAAGACGGATTAATTTTAACTAAGCGTTTGTAGCTCAGTGGAAGAGCAAGAAGGGGGCATTAACCCCTAAAGGCCGTGAGTTCAATTCTCACCAACCGCTCAAGTTTGTAAAACAGTTTTATAACAACTATCAATACAATCTTTACAAACCATCTTAAAAAGAAAATACAATGGCAAAAGAAACCTTTAAGCGGGATAAACCCCACGTAAACATTGGTACCATCGGCCACGTGGACCACGGTAAAACTACCTTGACTGCTGCCATTACCACAATTTTGGCGAACAAGGGTCTGGCTCAGAAGAGAGGATATGATGAGATCGATGCCGCTCCTGAAGAAAAAGAAAGAGGTATTACCATCAATACAGCACACGTTGAGTACGAGACTGCAAACCGTCACTACGCACACGTAGACTGTCCTGGTCACGCTGACTATGTGAAAAACATGATCACCGGTGCTGCACAAATGGACGGTGCTATCCTCGTGGTAGCAGCTACAGATGGTCCTATGCCACAGACTCGCGAGCACATCCTGCTGGCACGTCAGGTAGGTGTACCTCGTATCGTTGTTTTCATGAACAAAGTTGACCTGGTAGACGACGCTGAACTGCTGGAACTGGTAGAGATCGAGATTCGTGATCTGCTGACTAAAAACGGCTTTGACGGTGACAACACACCAATCATCAAAGGTTCTGCAACTGGTGCTCTGGCTGGCGACGCTCAGTGGGTATCTGCAATCGACGAACTGATGGAAGCTGTTGACACTTACATTCCGCTGCCTCCTCGTCCGGTTGATCTGCCGTTCCTGATGTCTGTAGAGGACGTATTCTCTATCACAGGTCGTGGTACAGTTGCTACAGGTCGTATCGAGCGCGGTCGCATCAAAGTTGGTGAGAACGTTGAGATCATCGGTCTGATCCCAGAAGCACTGAAATCAACTTGTACTGGCGTTGAGATGTTCAAAAAACTCCTCGACCAAGGTGAAGCTGGTGACAACGCTGGTATCCTCCTCCGTGGTATTGAGAAAACTCAGATCCGTCGTGGTCAGGTTATCTGCGCACCTGGTTCTATCACTCCGCACACCGACTTCAAATGCGAAGTATACGTACTGAGTAAAGACGAAGGTGGCCGTCACACTCCATTCTTCAACAAATACCGTCCTCAGTTCTACTTCCGTACAACTGACGTAACTGGTGAAGTTGAACTGGCTGCTGGTGTTGAAATGGTTATGCCTGGTGATAACGTAACCCTGAACGTAAAACTGATTCAGCCGATCGCAATGGAGAAAGGTCTGAAGTTCGCTATCCGCGAAGGTGGTCGTACAGTAGGTGCTGGTCAGGTTACTGAAATCGTAAAATAATCAACCTATTCTGCCCTTACAAGAAGGGAACATCAGAAAAAGTTTGAAAAATAACAGTTACAAAGTACTTTAGTATTCGTACTTTGAGTACTTTGTAACTATCTACGGGCATAGTTCAATGGTAGAATAGAGGTCTCCAAAACCTTTGATCAGGGTTCGAATCCTTGTGCCCGTGCAAGCTAACGGAATAGTAGGGTAAACCTTAATTATCAGGCAATGAACAAAATCAGAACTTATTTCCGCGAATCGTACCATGAGCTTGTACACAAGGTGTCCTGGCCTACATGGCAGGAACTGCAGTCATCTACGATGATCGTACTCATTGCTACTGTTCTTATTACTTTATTAGTGTGGGGCATGGACAGTGCGGCGCACCTTGTACTCTCCCAGTACTATAAATTATTCTAATGATGGATGCAGTAAATACCCCTACTTCCCCGGAAACAAAATGGTACGTGCTGCGTGTAGTTAGTGGCAAAGAGAAAAAGGTAAAAGAATATCTCGATATCGAAGTACGCAGGTCAGACTGGGGAAATGTGATCACTCAGATATTTCTTCCGGTTGAGAAAGTTTATAAAGTGCAGGCTGGTAAAAAAGTAATGCGCGAGAAAAACTTCTACCCCGGTTATGTAATGATCGAAGCCATTGATGGTAAAATGACCGACGAGGTGATTCAATCCATCCGCAACGTATCCGGTGTTATTCACTTCCTGGGTAAAGAAAAGCCGATCGCACTGCGTAAGGCGGAAGTAAACAAGATGCTGGGTAAAGTAGACGAAATGTCTGACCAGGGTCTCACGATGAGCGAGCCTTTCATTGTAGGCGAAACCATCAAAATTATCGACGGTCCGTTCAACGATTTCAACGGTGTTATCGAAGAAGTGATCGAAGACAAGAAAAAGCTGAAAGTAACGGTGAAGATTTTCGGCCGTGCTACTCCGGTGGAGCTGAACTTCATGCAGGTAGAAAAAATTGCTTAATCTTATTTCAAATATGCGAAAGGGCGGTGTTAGATACACCGCCCTTTTTTTGTTATCATGGTCAGCCAACCGCCGAAAAATTGTAAATTCGGTTATGATTTCACAACGGGAATATAATGACATGATGGAGCTGCTTCGTAAGCAGAAGATGAGAGTCGAAACTGACCCGGCATATCGGGAACAGCTCTCCAAAGAGCTACGCATCAGCGATTTGTACTTTGGCACAGGTCCAAAATCTTCCCATAAAAGCAAGAAAATTAAAAAAAGTTAACCCGTAGGCAAAAAAGCCTGGCCCCTTTTTCTTCTTCGGACATTTGTTTAGTTCAATAGTTTCACAGGATGCTCTACACAGCAGAACCTGGACTAGTTATTGGTTTTCACGGCTGCGATCAGCGCGTGAGCGACGCAATAATTTCCGGCATTACATCTCTCCGCCCCAGCACTAATGATTGGGATTGGTTAGGGCATGGCATTTATTTTTGGCAGAATAGCTATGATCGGGCGATGAATTATGCCATGCACCCGCCGCCTAATGTGCAGATTCATCAGCCGGCGGTTATTGGCGCGGTGATCAGCCTTGGGCGCTGCCTTGATCTTACAGATAAAAGGTGGATAGATTTGACGAGATCATCATTTGAAATATTGAAGCGGACCCGTGAACCGCGTGGTTTTAGTTTGCCTGCGAACGCAGATCCGGGTGGTGGCAGGCGTTGGGGAGACAAGGTGCTTCGCCGATTGGACTGCGCTGTCATTGAGAACGTTCATAAATTACTACGGGATGCCGGCAGTCAGCCCTTCGATTCGGTGCGCTGCGTATTCTACGAAGGGAAACGTTTGTATCGTGGGGCAGGTTTTTACGAGAAAACACATGTGCAAATATGTATTCGTAACCCGAATTGCATTAAGGGGTATTTCAGGCCAAGGGAAGAGGTAGATTGGAAATAACAGGGAGGATGGCCCCATTCCGGGGCCATCTCCTGACATCACTTTGCTCTCACCAGCTTCAACTCCATGGTTTTAAATTCCTGGCCATTGTCTACCATAAACATTTCCATCAGGTGATTGTTGTCGTCTATCACCTTCATGGAGGTTTTGGTGGTCATTTCTTTGCCGGTGGCGGGGTCGAGGCTTTTGCCCGTTAAGATGACCGCTTTGGCTGCGTCATCCCATTTACCTTCTGAATTCATGATACCTGTGCCCATGTTGTCGATCCAGTTGCTGTGGAACGTCTTTTTGGCGTTATCGAAGCCGGTAATGCTGACGCCTTCGAAAGGCATGCCCATAAAGTCGCCTTTAAAAGTAGATTCCTGGTAACGGCCTCCGAGAATCATGCGGTTCATGCAGGAGCCTTCGCTTTTCATGGGTTCGGCGCCGGGCGCCATCCACATGCTCATGGTATACTTCCAGTTGCCGTCTGCGGAAGCGAGCATTTTGTGCATTTCGCCGGGCGTCATGTAGGCTTCCCATGCTTTTTGCGCGGCGGCGTCCTGGGCATTGGCGGAGAAGGAGAGGAGGAGGCAGACGATTGCCAGTAGATAGGAGTTACGTTTCATAATTGTGGAGTTTCTCCAAAGGTAAGATGAAGTAATTCATTAGCAGTCACTTGCATGTTGTAACAAGCTTTTGTGTGACCTGAGACGGGCGTGGGTTTGATTAAACAAGCCATTGCTTGGAAAATCATGTGTTTTCGTGTAAATTTGCAATGCCATTGTAAAAAATGCGCCTTATTATCAAAAAGGATGCCTAGATCGAAATTCTTTTTGTGGTTATATTAATTATACCTACCTTTGCATCCCCCTTAAAGGGTCTTTTTAGGACTTCTTAAGACTTGGGAGTGGCTGTTAAAGGCCACGTTTTCACCAAATTAAAACTCAAATAATGGCAAAAGAGATCGCAACGTACGTGAAATTGCAGGTTAAAGGCGGCCAGGCCAACCCTGCACCTCCGATTGGACCTGCTTTAGGTTCTAAAGGTGTGAACATCATGGAGTTCTGCAAACAGTTCAATGCCCGCACCCAGGATAAAATGGGTAAAGTGTTGCCTGTGTTGCTGACTGTTTACACTGACAAATCTTTCGACTTCGTAATCAAAACCCCTCCGGCTGCCGTACAGCTGTTGGAAGCTGCCAAAATTCAGTCTGGTTCTAAAGAGCCAAACCGTAACAAGGTAGGCAAGGTTTCCTGGACAAGCATCGAAGCTATTGCAAAAGACAAAATGCCTGATCTGAACTGCTTTACGCTGGAAAGCGCCATGAAAATGGTTGCCGGTACTGCACGCAGCATGGGTATTACTGTTGATGGTAAAGCTCCTTGGGAAAACTAATTTGTCAAACCTTTAAAAAACATTGAAAATGGCAACGAAGAAAAGAAAGATTGCTGACGCAAAGGTGGACAAAAACAAACAGTATAGCCTGAAAGAGGCATCCACTCTTGTTAAAGATATCAACACTACTAAATTTGACAGTTCTGTCGATTTACATATCCGCTTAGGCGTTGATCCTAAGAAAGCTGACCAGGCTATCCGTGGTTCCGTAACGCTTCCCCACGGTACTGGTAAAACCAAACGTGTATTGGTACTCTGTACTCCTGACAAGGAGAACGATGCTAAAGGCGCTGGTGCAGATTTCGTAGGTCTGGACGAGTTCATTTCCAAAATCGAGTCTGGCTGGACCGATGTAGACGTTATCGTTGCTACACCGTCTGTAATGCCTAAGATCGGTAAACTGGGTAAGATTCTCGGTCCCCGCAACCTGATGCCAAACCCTAAAACAGGTACTGTAACGAACGATGTTGCAGCTGCTGTAAACGAGGTTAAAGGCGGTAAAATCACCTTTAAAGTAGATAAAGCCGGTATCATTCACGCTTCTATCGGTCGTGTTTCCTTCTCTGCAGAAAAAATCGAGCAGAACTCACAGGAACTGATCAACGCGCTGATCAAACTGAAACCTTCTACTGCTAAAGGTACTTACCTGAAAGGTTTGTCCATGGCTGCTACAATGAGCCCTGGTATTGCGATTGACACTAAATCTGTTCAAAACTAATTGATTTAAACGTTGTAGTACGAGAGCGTATGCTGGGGAACTGCTGAAATCAATAACAATCAAAAAGCTATGAACAAAGAACAAAAAAATGATGTGATCGAGCTGCTGAAAAGCAAGTTCACTCAATATAACAACTTCTACATCACCAACACTGAGTCGCTGAGTGTAGAGCAGATTAACAACCTGCGCAGAACCTGCTTCGACAAGCAAGTGGAACTGAAGGTGGCTAAGAACACCCTCATTAAAAAGGCCCTGGAGTCTCTGGACAGCGAAAAATATGCAGGTGTTTACGAAGCCCTGCATGGTGTAACTGCCCTGATGTTCTCTGACAGCCCGAAAGAGCCTGCGTTGATCATCTCTGCATTCCGCAAAGCCAACGCTAAACTGGAGAAACCTGTACTGAAAGCTGCATTTGTAGCTGACGAGGTGTACCTGGGCGACAATGAGCTGGTAAACCTGACCAAGATCAAAACCAAGAACGAACTCATTGGCGAAGTTCTGGGTCTGTTGCAATCTCCTGCAAAACGCGTTATCGCTGCCCTGCTCGAGAAAGGCAAGAAAGAAGAAGCTGGCGCAGAAGCTCCTGCTGCCGAGTAATCTGGTACCGGCGCCAGGTTGCCGCCTGAGAATGGCGGGCTAGTGCCGGGGCTGTAATCCGGAAAGGATAGCAGTCAACAACATTGGCTTCCAAGTCAAAATATAAATTTTCGTTTTTAACAACATTTACAAAACATTACAAAAAATACATAAAATGGCAGACGTAAAATCTTTAGCCGAACAATTAGTAGGCCTGACTGTTAAGGAAGTACAGGAACTCGCAGACGTTCTGAAGAACGAATATGGTATCGAACCTGCTGCTGCTGCAGTTGTTGTAGCTGCTGGTGGTGACGGTGGTGGTGCTGCTGTTGAAGAGAAAACTTCCTTCAACGTTGTCCTGAAATCTGCAGGTGCTAGCAAACTGAACGTTGTGAAAGTAGTAAAAGATCTGACTGGCCTCGGTCTGAAAGAAGCTAAAGAACTGGTAGACGGTGCTCCGAAATCAGTTAAAGAAGGCGTTAGCAAGGCAGAAGCAGAAGATCTGAAAGCGAAGCTCACAGAAGCTGGTGCTGATGTAGAAATTCAGTAATTCTTTGCTTAACGAGATACATCTTATAAAGGTCAAAAGTGCTTCCGGCACTTTTGGCCTTATTCCCTTTGGGAATGTGTCTTTTTTCGAGGGTCAAAACAGGGGAACTATAACATTTAGTGAATTGGCGTTCGAGGGTTAATACAGCATACTGCATGTATTTCGGCAAAGAATCCTTAATTTCCCCTAATCTTACAAGTCATATTAACTGCTAACTACGAATATGTCTCTAAAAAAAGCCCAAACTAGCGAAAGAGTAAATTTTGGAAAGATCAAACAAGTTGCTGAGACACCGGATCTGTTGGCTATCCAAATCCAATCTTTCAAGGATTTCTTCCAATTAGAAACCACACCAGACAAGCGTAACAACGAAGGCCTTTTCAAAGTATTTAAAGAGAATTTCCCGATTACAGATACCAGAAATATCTTTAACCTGGAGTTCCTTGACTATTTCGTAGATCCTCCGCGTTACACTATCGAAGAGTGTATCGAGCGTGGTCTTACATATTCTGTGCCTCTGAAAGCGAAACTGCGTTTGAGCTGTAACGACGAAGAGCACGTAGACTTCCAAACCATCGTACAGGACGTATTCCTCGGAAACATTCCGTACATGACCCCAAGGGGTACCTTCGTTATCAACGGCGCTGAACGTGTAGTTGTATCCCAGCTCCACCGTTCTCCTGGTGTATTCTTTGGTCAATCCGTGCATCCTAACGGCACCAAGATCTACTCTGCAAGGGTGATCCCTTTCAAAGGCGCCTGGATGGAGTTTGCGACAGACATCAACAACGTGATGTACGCGTACATCGACCGTAAGAAGAAATTCCCGGTAACAACGTTGCTGAGGGCTATTGGCTACGAAACCGATAAAGACATCCTCCAGCTCTTCGGCATGGCGGATGAGGTGAAAGCAGACAAGAAAAGCCTCGAAAAATATGCCGGCAAAAAGCTGGCTGCCCGTGTGTTGAGAAGCTGGGTAGAAGATTTTGTGGACGAGGACACCGGTGAGGTGGTGAGCATCGAAAGGAACGAGATCATGCTTGAGCGTGATTCTATCCTGGATGAAGCGAACATCGAAACCATCGTGGATATGGACGTGAAATCTGTTTTCGTGCAGAAAGAAGAAGTGAGCGGCGATTTCTCCATCATCTACAACACATTAAATAAGGATACATCCAACTCCGAACTGGAAGCCGTTCAGCACATCTACCGCCAGCTGCGCGGTGCCGATGCGCCGGATGATGAAACAGCAAGGGGTATCATCGATAAATTGTTCTTCTCTGACAAACGTTACGATCTGGGTGACGTAGGACGTTATAAGATCAACAGGAAACTGGGTCTGCCTACGCCGCTGGATATGAAAGTTTTGACGAAAGACGACATCATTTCCATCATCAAGTACCTGGTACAACTCACCAACGGTAAGGCCGAGATCGACGATATCGATCACCTGTCTAACCGTCGTGTACGTACCGTGGGCGAACAATTGTACGCTCAGTTTGGTGTTGGTCTGGCCCGTATGGCGCGTACCATCCGTGAAAGGATGAACGTAAGGGACAATGAGGTATTTACGCCGGTAGATCTGATCAATGCAAGAACACTTTCTTCCGTGATCAACTCCTTTTTCGGTACTTCTCAGCTGTCTCAGTTCCTCGACCAAACTAACCCGCTGTCAGAGATCACGCACAAACGTCGTATCTCCGCACTCGGACCCGGTGGTTTGAGCCGCGAGCGTGCAGGCTTTGAGGTTCGTGACGTACACTATAGCCACTACGGCCGTCTGTGTACTATCGAAACACCGGAAGGTCCAAACATCGGTCTGATCTCCACCCTTTGCGTTCACGCAATGGTAAATGAAATGGGCTTTATCGAAACTCCTTACCGCAAGGTAAAAGACGGTAAAGTAGACATGCATAAAGTGGAGTACCTGAGCGCTGAAGAAGAAGATTCTGTAAAAATTGCACAGGCAAATGCTCCGCTCGACGAGAAAGGCGCATTTACCGGTGATAAAGTGAAGTCCCGCGAAACCGGCGACTTCCCGATCCTGGATCCGGGAGAGGTTGAATTCATGGACGTTGCTCCGAACCAGATCGTAGGTTTGAGCGCCTCCCTGATTCCGTTCCTGGAGCATGATGACGCCAACCGTGCGTTGATGGGATCGAACATGCAACGTCAGGCGGTTCCGTTGATCGCACCGCAGGTGCCGATCGTAGGTACAGGCCTGGAAGCAAAAGCTGCCCGCGACAGCCGTCTGCAGATTACTTCAGAAGGTAAAGGCGTGGTAGAATTTGTTGACGCAAACGAAATTCATGTTCGTTACGAGCGCGACGAAATGCAGAAGCTGGTGAGCTTCGAAGATGATCTGATGATCTACCGACTCACGAAGTTCGTTAAAACGAACCAGAGTACCTGTATCAACCTTCGTCCTGCTGTGAAGAAGGGACAGCGCCTGGAAGAAGGCGACTTCCTGACCGAAGGTTATGCTACCCGTGGTGGTGAGCTGGCACTCGGCCGTAACCTGAAAGTGGCGTTCATGCCATGGAAAGGGTACAACTTCGAGGATGCGATCGTGATCTCTGAGCGTGTTGCTAAAGAAGACTGGTTTACTTCTATTCACATCGATGAATATGAACTGGAAGTACGCGATACTAAACTGGGTGAAGAAGAACTGACCCCGGATATCCCGAACGTGAGCGAAGAGGCTACCAAAGACCTCGACCAAAACGGTATCATCCGTGTTGGTGCACACATCAAGGAAGGTGATATCCTGATCGGTAAGATCACTCCACGTGGTGAGTCTGATCCTTCTCCGGAAGAAAAACTGTTAAGAGCGATCTTCGGTGATAAAGCTTCCGATGCGAAAGACGCTTCCCTGAAGGCACCCCCATCAACAGAAGGTGTGGTGATCGACAAGAAGCTGTTCTCCCGTGCTAAGAAAGATAAAAACTCTAAAACACGCGAAAAAGCATCCCTGGAGAAACTGGAAAAAGTTCACCAGAAGAATGAAGAAGACCTGATGGAAGTACTGATGGGCAAATTGCTCACCCTGCTGAAAGACAAAACTTCACAGGGTATCACCAACACTTACGGTGAGGTGATCATTTCCAAAGGCTCTAAGTTCTCTCAGAAGAACCTGACCAATATCGATTTCCAGAATGTGAACCCGCTGGGCTGGACTACAGACGACCAGACCAACGAGCAGATCAACATCCTGTTGCACAACTACAATATCAAGTATAACGAAGAGCTGGGCCGTTACAAACGTGAGAAATTCAACATTTCGATCGGTGACGAGTTACCTGCAGGTGTACTGAAACTGGCGAAGGTTTACCTGGCCAGCAAACGTAAACTGAAAGTGGGTGATAAGATGGCGGGCCGCCACGGTAACAAGGGTATTGTTGCGAAAATTGTACGTGATGAGGATATGCCGTTCCTGGAAGACGGTACTCCGGTTGATATCGTATTGAACCCGCTGGGTGTACCTTCCCGTATGAACCTTGGTCAGATTTACGAAACTGTATTAGGCTGGGCCGGTCAGAAACTGGGCGTGCGTTTCGCTACCCCGATCTTCGACGGTGCTACTACAGAGGAAATCGCCGATTACATTACGGAAGCTAAACTGCCTAGCTTCGGCCATACTTACCTGAGCGACGGTGAAACCGGCGAGCGCTTCCACCAGAAGGCTACCGTTGGTATCATCTACATGCTTAAACTGAGCCACATGGTGGACGACAAAATGCACGCCCGTTCTATCGGACCCTACTCTCTCATCACGCAACAGCCGCTGGGTGGTAAAGCCCAATTCGGTGGTCAGCGTTTTGGTGAGATGGAAGTTTGGGCACTGGAAGCGTACGGTGCATCCAACATCCTCCAGGAGTTGCTCACGATCAAGTCTGATGACATTGTTGGACGTGCGAAAGCTTACGAATCTATCGTTAAAGGCGATAACATTCCGAAAGCCGGCGTACCTGAGTCCTTCAACGTATTGATCCACGAGTTACGTGGTCTCGGTCTTGACCTGAAATTCGAATAGTTGACATCATAACAGCCGGCGGATGTAACAGTCCGCTGGCTGTCTATATAAGATTCAGCTATTTCTTCCTAGAATTTTCTTTAAATAACATACAATGGCCATTAAGAAAGAAAATCGTCCTAAATCAAATTTTAGCAGCATTACCATTAGCCTCGCTTCACCGGACACCATCCTGGAGCGCTCTTATGGAGAGGTGCTGAAACCTGAGACCATCAACTACCGTACTTACAAGCCGGAGCGTGATGGTTTGTTCTGTGAGAGGATATTCGGCCCTGTAAAGGATTACGAATGCTATTGCGGAAAGTACAAACGTATCCGCTATAAAGGCATCGTGTGCGACCGCTGCGGTGTTGAAGTAACGGAGAAGAAAGTACGCCGCGAAAGAATGGGTCACATCCGTCTGGTTGTGCCTGTTGTACATATCTGGTATTTCAAATCACTTCCTAATAAAATCGGCTACCTCCTGGGTATGTCATCCAAAAAACTGGAAACAATCGTGTACTATGAAAGGTACGTGATCATCCAGGCGGGTGTTAAACAGGAGAAAGGCATGAACTATGGCGATCTGCTGACTGAAGAAGAGTACCTGGATATCCTGGATACCCTTCCGAAAGACAACCAGTTGCTGCCGGACGAAGATCCGAACAAGTTCATCGCTAAAATGGGTGCGGAAGCAGTAGAAATGATGCTGGCAAGGATCGACCTGGACAGCCTTTCTTATGCACTTCGTAACCAGGCCGCTACTGAAACTTCTCAACAACGTAAAGCTGAGGCCCTGAAACGCCTGAGCGTTGTGGAAGCTTTCCGTGAAGCTAACATTCGCGTAGAAAACCGTCCTGAATGGATGGTAATGCAATATATCCCGGTTGTACCGCCAGAACTGCGCCCATTGGTGCCGTTGGATGGTGGCCGTTTTGCGTCTTCCGACCTGAACGACCTGTACCGCCGTGTGATCATCCGTAACAACCGTCTCAAACGCCTGATCGAGATCAAGGCGCCTGAGGTGATCCTGCGTAACGAAAAACGTATGCTGCAGGAAGCGGTGGATTCCCTGTTCGATAACTCCAGGAAATCCAACGCTGTTAAAGCGGAAGGCGGTCGCGCCCTGAAATCCCTGTCAGACGTACTGAAAGGTAAACAAGGTCGTTTCCGTCAGAACTTGCTCGGTAAACGTGTGGACTACTCCGGTCGTTCTGTAATCGTGGTAGGCCCTGAGCTGAAGCTGCACGAATGTGGTCTTCCGAAAGATATGGCTGCTGAATTGTTCAAACCATTCATCATCCGTAAACTGATCGAAAGAGGCATCGTTAAAACCGTAAAATCGGCTAAGAAGCTGGTAGACCGTAAAGAAGCGGTGGTTTGGGACATCCTGGAGAACGTACTAAAAGGTCACCCGGTGATGCTTAACCGTGCTCCGACCCTTCACCGTTTGTCCATCCAGGCTTTCCAGCCTAAACTGGTGGAAGGTAAAGCGATCCAGCTGCACCCGCTCGTGTGTTCTGCGTTCAACGCCGACTTCGATGGTGACCAGATGGCGGTACACGTGCCTTTGAGCAACGCCGCGATCCTGGAAGCCCAGCTGCTGATGCTGTCTTCTCACAACATTCTCAACCCGCAGAACGGTACGCCGATCACCCTGCCTTCACAGGACATGGTTCTCGGTCTGTACTACATCTCTAAAGGCAAGAAGAGCACTGCTACCGAAATCGTAAAAGGTGAAGGTAAAGCGTTCTACTCTGCAGAAGAGGTGATCATCGCTCACAACGAAGGCCGTGTAGATCTGCACGCGCACATCAGGGTGAAAGCGGAAGTGAGGAATGAAGAAGGTGAACTTCAATTCAAACTGATCGAAACTACTGTTGGTCGCGTACTGTTCAACCAGTTCGTACCAAGAGACGCCGGTTATGTAAACGCATTGCTGACGAAGAAGTCACTGCGCGAAATCATCGGTGACATCATCAAAGCGACCGACATTCCTAAAACTGCTAAGTTCCTGGACGATATCAAGCAACTTGGTTTCCGTACAGCTTTCCGTGGTGGTCTGTCGTTCAACATCAATGACCTGATCATCCCAGAGGTGAAACAGCAGATGATCGATGGCGCTGCCGGTGAAGTAGACGAGGTTTGGGATAACTATAACATGGGTCTGATCACGAATAACGAACGTTATAACCAGATTATCGATATCTGGTCTCGTGTGGATACCAAAGTAACAGAAACGCTGATCCGTGAGCTGGCAAATGATAAACAGGGCTTCAACTCTGTATATATGATGCTTGACTCTGGTGCACGTGGTTCTAAACAGCAGATCAAACAGCTGGCTGGTTTAAGGGGTCTGATGGCGAAACCGCGTAAGAGTGGTTCTACCGGTTCCGAGATCATTGAAAACCCGATCCTGTCCAACTTTAAGGATGGTCTGAACGTATTGGAATACTTCATCTCTACGCACGGTGCCCGTAAGGGTCTTGCGGATACGGCACTGAAAACCGCGGATGCGGGTTACCTGACCCGTCGTCTGGTGGACGTAGCACAAGACGTGGTTATCACCGAAGAAGATTGTGGTACCCTCCGTGGTATCGCTACTTCTGCGCTGAAAGACAACGAAGAGGTGGTTGAACCGCTGTATGACCGTATTCTCGGCCGTACTTCCCTGCACGATGTATTTGATCCTCACACCGAGGAGCTGCTCATCGCAGGTGGCGAACAGATCACAGAAGAAATTGCCAAACGCATCGAAGACAGCACAATCGAAACTGTTGAAATCCGCTCTGTACTGACTTGTGAAAGCCGTCGTGGTGTGTGTGTAAGGTGTTATGGTAAAAACCTGGCGACAGGTTATACCGCGCAACGTGGTGATGCTGTAGGTATCATCGCCGCACAGTCCATCGGTGAGCCAGGTACACAGCTGACACTTCGTACCTTCCACGTGGGTGGTGTTGCCGGCTCTACTTCGGTTGAGTCTACACTGACTGCGAAATTCGATGGTACTATACAATTCGATGGTCTGCGTACCACTACTTACGAAAACAATGAAGGCGAAAAAGTACAGGTAGTAATCGGCCGTACGGGTGAGCTCAGGATCATGGACGTGAAAAACGACCGCCTGCTGATCACCAACAACATCCCTTATGGTTCTACACTGGTTGTTAAAGACGGCCAGAAAGTAGCGAAAGGTGATCCGATCTGCTCCTGGGACCCTTATAACGCCGTTATCGTTTCCGAAATCGCTGGTAAGATCCGTTTCGAAAGCATCATCGAAGGTATCACCTTCCGTGAAGAGGCCGACGAGCAAACAGGTCACCGTGAGAAAGTGGTTATCGAGACGAAAGACAAGAACAAGATACCTTCCCTGTATGTTGATGGCAACAAAGAGGTGAAATCATACAACCTTCCGGTTGGCTCACACATCGTAATTGAAGAAGCGGAAGCAGTAAAAGCAGGCCAGGTAATCGTTAAGATTCCACGTGTGCTTGGTAAACTCCGTGACATCACCGGTGGTCTGCCGCGCGTAACTGAGTTGTTCGAAGCCCGTAACCCGAGCAACCCTGCGATCGTTTCTGAGATCGACGGCGTTGTAACCTTCGGTAACATCAAACGTGGTAACCGTGAGATCATCATCGAAAGCCGCGAGCAGCATGTGAAGAAATACCTGGTGCCGTTAACACGTCACATCCTGGTACAGGACGGTGACTTCGTGAAAGCTGGCCACCCGCTGTCCGATGGTTCTACTACACCTGCAGACATCCTCGCAATTAAAGGTCCGTTCGCCGTACAGGAATACCTGGTGAATGAGATCCAGGAGGTATACCGTTTACAGGGTGTAAAAATCAACGACAAACACATCGAGGTGATCGTTCGCCAGATGATGCGTAAAGTAACTATCGAAGATCCGGGAGATACCCGCTTCCTCGAAGGTGATACTACCGATAAATTCGAGTTCTTTGAAGAAAACGATAACATCTTCGATAAGAAGGTGGTAACGGAAGCCGGTGAGTCAGCTAACCTGAAAGCTGGTCAGATCGTGACCCTGCGCCAGGTTCGTGAAGAAAACTCACTGCTGCGCCGTGCTGACAAGCGCCTGGTTGAATTCCGCGATGCAAATCCGGCTACTTCCAGCCCGCTGTTGCTCGGTATCACCAAGGCTTCACTCGGTACGCACAGCTGGATCTCTGCAGCGTCCTTCCAGGAAACAACCAAAGTACTGTCTTCTGCAGCCATCAACGGTAAAACAGATGACATGCTCGGCCTGAAAGAAAACGTTATCACAGGTCACCTGATCCCTGCTGGTACTGGTCTGCGTGAATTTGAGAACATGATCGTAGGTTCGAAAGAAGAGTACGACATCCTCTCATCTTCTAAAGAAGTATTCCAGTTCGACGAGGAAGAATAGTTTTGTTTTTTGCTCAAACGAGTAATGATAGAGAAAGAAAAGGGAAGCGTTATGCTTCCCTTTTTTATTGCCGGTAACTCGCATATCCTGAATTAACCATCATTTATCCCAAAACATTTCCTGCTGTGTGATCAATTGGCTATTTTTCAAAAAAATAATCACACGTCATGCGATTTCCCAAGAAGAGCCTGTTGATGGCCAGCCTGTTAATGCCTTTCACCATGCAAACACAAGCCCAGTTGAAGCTGGATAACTATGTCATACCTTCCGGCAAACCCGGTGCAGCTGTCGGTAAAGTGATCACCAGCGGTAAAGCGTTGGTTACCGGCGATACATCCGGCTTATTTATGATCAGTAAAAATACCCTTCGCCTTAAGAAGAACAAGTCGCTGCCAGCCGGTGCGTATAAGTTTGAAGTGGCGATTGCAGCCGGTGACGAGAAAGGCACATTCACCCTTGTAAAAGATGAATTTCATCAGAATAAAGTAATAGCGCATCGCGGTGCGTGGAAGAACCAACCGGGTAGTCAAAACTCGTTATCTTCTTTGAAAGATGCGATCAAACTGGGTTGCGCCGGTTCTGAGTTTGATGTATGGTTATCATCCGACGAAAAGCTCGTACTCTCTCACGATGCTGAAATTGGCGGTAAAGTGGTAGAGAAAACGCCGCTTGCCGAACTGCAAACCATTCAGCTTGACAACGGCGATCGTGTGCCTACGCTGGAAGAGTACCTGGATGAAGGTATGAAGCAGAACGGCACTAAACTCGTGCTGGAACTGAAGCCCTCTAAAGTAAGCAAGGAGCGTGGCAAACAGCTGGCCGCATCCGCAGTGGAAATGGTGAGAGCAAAACAAGCGCAGGGCTGGATCCTGTACATTAGTTTCGATTATGACATCCTGTTAAAAATATTGGAGCTGGACCCATATGCGAAAGTGGCTTACCTCAATGGTGAGAAAAGCCCGGCGCAACTAAAGGCCGATAAAATCTGGGGCTTCGATTACAACTATGGCGTTGTAAACAAAGACATCAGCATCCTTAAAGACGCGCGCAGCAAAGGTATTACCACCAATGTGTGGACTGTGAACAAGGCCGAACAGATGGACCAGCTGCTAAACGCCGGCGTGGATTTTTTGACTACCGACGAACCGGAACTGGCATTGGAAAAAGTAAAAACTAAATAATTTTTGAAAGCGGGAAGCATGGCGAAAGCCTCTTCCCGCCTGAAATTTCGATCGTCATGCTTGAAAAGATCGTTAATAACCAGCTTTTCAAGCGCTAACCGGTATTTTAACCTTTTTTATTATTTCAAAAACCTTATTTTAGCCCTTCAAAATTATTTTAAGGAGTCAAAACCTACCTCTTAACATGATCATTCATCAACAAATTGTGAAAAACGGATTTTTACTTATCGCGATTGCCGGCTTCATGGCATCCTGCCAGCCGAAAGATAAAGCAGCTACGCAAGCTACCGGTGCCCAGCAGGCGGCAGGTGGTGCAGAAGCGGGTGGCGCTTTCAAGATCGCTTATGTAGACCTTGACTCCCTGGAATCGCACTACGAATACTTTAAAGAAAAGAAAGCAGAACTGGAAAAACAACAGGAGCAGATAGAGAACGAGCTGAAAGCAAAAGCGAGGGTTTTACAGAACGAAGTGGCAGCGCTGCAACAAAGAGCGCAAAGCGGTCAGCTTAGCCAGGTAGAAGGCCAGGCGGCTGAAAGAGAATTGATGCAGAAGAACCAGCAACTGGAACTTACCCGTCAGCAAAGACAACAGTCTTACATGCAGCAGGAAGCACAGTTTAACGACGACCTGCAGAATAAACTCGATTCCTTCCTGCAGGGTTATAACAAAGGCCGTTATGCGTATATTTTCTCTTACAGGAAAGGTGCGAGCAACATCCTTTACAAAGACACTCAGTACGATATTACTGCCGATGTTATTAAAGGCCTGAATGACCTGGGTAACACCAAAAAATAGCATCTTAAAAATAGGAGTAGAAATCCCGGTACCGTTATGTGCCGGGATTTCTCTTTTTTTGTCCTGATGAGATATATTTTATATTTTATTCCTACATTGACAGCCAATCACACCTTTTTCAATCAACATTCATGTCATCAATCAACCAGAACGAAACCGCATCCTTTAAGCCTAGTTTAGGTTTGCTGGATGCCACCATGATCGTGGCGGGCTCCATGATCGGCTCCGGGATTTTCATCGTATCTTCTGAAATTGCCCGTAGCGTAGGCTCTGCCGGCTGGCTTATGGCCATGTGGATACTAACCGGCGTAGTTACACTTATCGCTGCGCTGAGTTACGGCGAGCTATCCGGTATGTTCCCTAAAGCGGGCGGACAGTACGTTTACCTGCGCGAAGCCTACAATCCATTCATCGCCTTCCTGTTCGGCTGGACGCAATTCGGCGTGATACAGACAGGCACCATCGCGGCCGTGGCCGTAGCGTTTGCGAAATATACCGCTTACCTGTGGCCTGCCGTGAGTGAGAACAATATTCTGCTGGACCTGGGCTGGTTAAAGATTACCGGCGCACAGTTGCTGGCAGTCGCGAGCGTGATATTGCTCACGTTTATTAATACACGCGGTGTAAAGAATGGTAAGATCATTCAAACCGTGTTTACCATCACCAAACTGGCGTCTCTCTTTGGGTTGATCATTTTCGGTCTCCTGTTAGGGGCGAAAGCGGAGATATGGAATGCGAACTGGGAAAACGCCTGGACGGCTCAGTCGATGAGTCTTGATAGTGCAGGGCAGCTGACTACGGCAGCATTAGGCGGCCTGGCCTTACTGGGTGCCATCTCTGTGTCTATGAAAGGTTCCCTGTTCAGCAGCGACGCCTGGAACAACGTTACCTTCATCGCCGCCGAAATTAAAAATCCCAATAAAAATATCGGTCGTGCCCTGTTCCTGGGAACGCTGATCGTGACCATTATTTATGTAGCCGCCAACCTGATGTACCTGGCCGTAGTGCCATTCAACGAGATCGCTTTTGCGCCGCTCGACAGGGTAGGCGTGGTGGCTGCGGAGCGGATATTCGGAGGGGTAGGACCGCACGTGATCGCCATCATGATCATGATCTCCACCTTCGGTTGTAATAACGGCCTTATACTTTCCGGTGCCCGTATCTACTACACAATGGCGGAAGATAAGTTGTTCTTTAAGAAAGCGGGCGTCTTGAACAAATACAGCGTACCAGCGTTTGGCCTGTGGGTGCAGTGTATCTGGACCTGTTTGCTGTGTTTGACCGGCCGTTATGGCGATCTGCTGGCGATGGTGATTTTTGGCGTGCTGGTGTTTTACATCCTCACCATTGCAGGCATCTTTATCCTGCGTAAAAGGCAACCGAACGCACCACGTCCTTACAAGGCTTTCGGTTACCCCGTATTGCCGGCATTGTACATCGGCGTAGCCTTTTCACTGGCGGTATTACTGCTCGTATTCGAAAGCAATTTCGCACTGGCCGGCCTTGGTATCATCCTGATAGGCATACCACTTTACTTTATCGCGAAGAAATCGTCGTAACCCACGACTGCAATAGATTTGAAGCCTGCCGCAATATTGTGGCAGGCTCTTTTTTTTACGTCTTATCATGACAAAAAAATATCCTTACTGCATGACCACCGCAGTGACCTTTACGAAATTTGAGTCAGAACCCTGAATGATTAGTGAATAGACAGACCGGAAAAAAAGACACTATGTTAACTTAAAAAGGAGCGAGGACACAGCTGGCAATGCTTAACCCGAAATTCTTCTGAAAGGACTTGTTTTTCTATATATATACTTTCTCTGCAGCCGTATTACCAATGGTGGTAGAGACCAGGTTATGGAGTTGCGATTCGTCATTGAAAAGCGCTCTATAGAGAACCATTAAAAGCCTACACAATTGCATTCTCGAACATTCACATGATTTTACAATAAGCGCAAAGTTTCCACTTTGCGCTTTTTTGTGCCCCAAAGTGACCTATGTTAACGAATTATGAACTCCGTTTTTGCATTAGGACTTCTCCTTTTCCTCAGCGTACTCTTTCCGGAAATTGATTCATACCATCATGAAAATCGACGAAGCCCTCCTGGCGAAATATTTTAAAGGTACGTGCAACGAAGCCGAACAGGCGGTCGTAGAAGCGTACATCGCCAGTGGTGACACGCCGGAGCTGGATGCGTTGATGCGTAATGTATGGGAGGAAAAAGCAGTGCCGGTTAAACGGATGCATCGCACCTGGTACGCCGCCGCAGCTGCCGTATTAGCGTTTGGAATTGTGTGTGGATGGGCCTGGCAGCGTAATAGCCACCGCAAACAAATGGCAGTATTACAGTCAGTAAAAGATACGCTTTATAACGCGTCGCCCAATGTGAAACGGGTAACCCTGCCCGATGGCTCACGCATCCTGTTAGGCGCTTATACGCAAGTGGTTTATCACCCGGAGGCCGTGCGGGAAGTTTGGTTGCAGGGCGAGGCCTTCTTTGATGTGCGTGCAGACGAGCAGCATCCGTTTTATGTGCATACCGATTCGTTGACGACGACGGTACTGGGCACCACGTTCAACATATCAACCCGCAACCGCGCCAATGGAAGTATTGAAGTCAGCCTGTTTACGGGGCGTATTGCCATAAAGGTGAAAGAGGGAAACATTGCTTTTGCACAGACATTGCGGCCCGGAGAGATGGTTTCTTATCGTAAAGGTACAATGCCGTTAGCGCCCGGTAAGTTCAAAGCAAATGAAGTGTTAGACTGGCGCACCGGTAAGTTGATTTTTGAAAATACCACTTTGGAAGATGCGTTTGCACGCCTGCAAAGCCGCTTCGGATGTCACATTCAGGTAGAGGACGAACAGTTAATGAAGAAGAAAGTATCAGCCGAATTTACCCCCGGCACCAGTGTGGAAAGCATTTTACAATCCCTTAGTTACGTACATCAATTTAGCTATACACAAACATCGCATCAAACATTTATCGTCGGTAAATAAGTAAACATTTTATCGTTAGCCAATCGTGAAGTACTGCCAGGCAGCGCTATCGGGCGAGCCATGTTCGTACGGCATCCATTCAATTATCAACATAAATAAGTTAAAACGTATGCAAAAGTCTACGTACAGATTTTTATTCCTGTTTTGTTTTATTATCGTGGAACTCCAGGGTGCCCTTGCCGCCCAATCGTACAAGAAGCTGGAAGACAAAGTAAATGTTCGCTTCGAACGGACTAACGCTGCCGCCGTGATCAAGTCGCTGCAGTCACAAACACGGTACACTTTTATTTACGATCCCGAGTACCTGGCGCAATGCGCCGTCCGCGACATAAAATTTAACAACGGCAAGCTGGCCGATGTGCTGGCCTACCTGGACCAACACGCGCCGGTAGACATTGCCTATGCAGCCGATATCATTTCTATCCGAAAAGGGAAAGCGGCTAATGTGGAGCAAGGCCGTGTAGCCGGCAGGATAGTCGATAACCGCAACGAAGCGCTGCCCGGCGTTACCATACAAGTAAACGGCGCACAGGGTGTCCTGTCTAACATGGACGGCACCTACGAATTAAAACTCGAGCCGGGCACCTATACGATCACCTTCAGTTACGTGTCTTTCGAATCAAAAAAAGTAACGGAAGTAATCGTAAAGGAGGGCCAGGTAACGCCCCTGGATATTGTGCTGAAAACCAGCGCATCCAGCCTCAAGGGCGTAACCGTAACGGCCAGCTACAAACGCGCTTCGGTGGAAGGTTTATATGCCATCCAGAAGAACAGCGCATCGTTGACCGACGGTATCAGCGCGGAGCAAATCGCCCGCACGCCGGATAAAAACATCGGTGAAGTATTGAAGCGTGTGAGCGGTGTGGCCACGGTGGATAATAAATACGTGGTAGTACGCGGCCTCAGTGAACGGTACAACCAGGCCATGTTGAACGGGCAGGTAATGCCCAGCACAGAATTGAACAGGAAAACGTTTTCGTTCGATATTATTCCGAGCAACATGGTAGAGAATATTACGGTGGTGAAGACGCTTACGCCGGACAGGAGTGCTGAATTTGGCGGTGGGCTTATCGAAGTGAATACACTCGACATTCCTACCGAAGACTTCCTGAACATCAGCGCTGGCGGTAGTGCGAATAGTCTTACCACCAACAAAACATTTAAGTCGTTAAAACTGGATGGCAGTGAGTACTGGGGCAGGGTAGCACCGCATCGCAAGCTGTTGGGCTCTTTAGATTGGAAGAACACGGCGGACGTGGTAGCGAAGTATGACGCGGGCGGCAAAAATCCATCGCAGTTTTCCAATAACTGGGGCATTTATGAAAGGAATGGCCATCCATCTCAAAACTATCAACTCGCTGGCGGTAAAAGTTTTTTGAAGAGAGAAAACAGTCAATGGGGTGCAGTGTTCTCCCTTAGTTATCGCAATACTATGCAAACGCAGGATGTGGCGATGAGCCGCGATGGCTTTACCGGTGGCGGGTTTTATGATGGTCCGGATACGATCGGTTACGTGGGCCAGCGTTATGGTTTAACCACGAACCTCGGCGGCCTGGCGGCTATCGGCTACAAGAGCAAATCGCATCGCATCTCTTTTAATACTATTTATCTCCGTACGCTCGATCAGCAACTGTTATTAGGCACCGGTAACCACGAGTTCCTGGGTGGCGGTATGAGCCTTGGTTACTATGACATCACGCAGCAAACAGATATGTGGCAATATCAGTTAAAGGGTGAACATGCACTGGGTGATAAAGGTATTAAACTGAGGTGGATGGGCAGTTACAATAAACTGGACCGCCAGAAGCCGGACAACCACCAGCTGGTAGGGCAAGTGTTGCAGAGCGGGCATCTCGAGAGCAATGAATATAACATCTCTAACCCGGTGAGTATGCTGAACGCCGGTGCATTACGCTGGTGGAGCCGCGCGCTGGAATCATCGGTGAATTGGGACGCCGGTCTGTCCATGCCCTTCAACGTCGGCAAGTTCTCCAACTCCGCTAAAGTAGGCTACGCCGGCTGGTATAAGGACAGGCTGTTTTACGTAATGAACACCGGTTCCGCAGGATACAACACATCCGACTATCCGCCGTTATCGCAGCTGTTCGTGCCGGAACGCGGCGGTAATATCTACCTGAGCCGGTTTGTGGATGACTTCCATCGCACCGCCGTGTTACATGCACCTTATGCTATGCTGGATAATAAACTGAATGATAAGTGGCGACTGGTGTGGGGCGTGCGCGCAGAATACTATGATCTGAACAAAGTGAACGCCGTGCTGGATTCATTATTTCGCCAGATCAACGGCAGCAGGGGCGGTAGCAACGACTTTGATTACAGCGCGTTGCTGAACCGCGAAAAGAGCCTGAACTGGTTCCCCTCTGCCAACCTTACTTACAGTCTTACATCACGTATGAACCTGCGCCTGGCTTATTCAAAAAGCATTGTGCGCCCCGATTTACGCGAGCTGTCATTCTTCCGTGAATATGATTATGAGTTAGGCGGTGCATATGAAAGCGACCTGGTAAAATCATCCATCATTCACCATTACGATTTCCGTTACGAATGGTATCCAGGGCCTGGTGAGATACTTTCGTTCTCCCTGTTTTACAAAGACCTGAAAGACCCGATGGAAATATATAAACACCAGAGTGCTACCTATTTCCTGTTGAAAAATAACAAGGCCGCGAAGAATTATGGTATTGAACTGGAAGCGCGTAAAAGCCTTGGCTTTACCAATGTTCCGGTAGTGCGCAACCTTACTTTATATGGCAACTTCACTTACCTGAAGTCGAAAGTAACACCGGTGAAACTCACGTTTGACGTGGATCCGGCAGATGACAAAACAGTGGTGATCAAAGAGGAAGTGTTGCCCGAAGAGGACAGACCACAGGCGGGTGCGAGCAACTATGTAGTGAATGGCGGTATTTATTATGATACCAAACCACTATCGGCCAGCCTGGTGTACAACTATGTATCCAATCGTATGTTACGTCCTTCGGAAATATACTTCCAGTCATTGTTTGAGAGGCCGCTGGAGGCACTGGACGCGCAGATCGCGATCAGGCCGTTGAAACAGCTGGAGCTGCGTTTGAATGTGAGCAACCTGTTGAACAGTTACACATTGTTATTTGAGAATTATTCGAATGATCTTGATCTGGTGACCGGTGCAAAAGTTCCTTCATCTACCAAAGAACTATTGTACAAGCGCGGTACCGATCGTGTCATCTATAAGTCGAGGCCGGGCCGCACGTTCAGCGCTACCCTCACTTACCGATTTTGATACGCGTATTATTTTATATACCTGGCCAGGTACCACTTTGTTTAACTCGAAAACCTAAAAAAACACTTAAAAAAGCCATGAAAAAGACAACCCTGATGCTTTTTGCTGCCGCTGCCCTCGTAAGTATGGGTACCGCATGTAAAAAAGAACACCAAGCCCCTGAAGCTGGCCGCCGCGCCGTAACCGCCGGCCCTTACACCTTGTGCCAGGACACCGTTGGTAAAGTAACCCTGACCGGTGTACTGACTAACAGGACCCTGTCCAGCGACACTGTTTACTATCTGAGCGGGCTGGTTTATGTGACCGGCAACATCACTATCGAACCAGGTACTTTTGTACGCGGCCTGCCCGGCAGCGCTGGTAATCCTGGTGGTGGTCTGATCGTTACCAAATCCGGTTTTATCGATGCACGTGGCACAGAAACCTGTCCTATCATTTTCACTTCAGCTAAACACGGTACAGGTGCAAACGCTCCTGCTCCTGGTGACTGGGCTGGCGTAGTGATCCTGGGTGAAGCTACACACAACAAAGGCAACGGTTCTATCATCGAAGGTATTTCCAGCAATCCTCCTGCTGATGCTACCTACGGCGGTAACAACGATGCCGACAACTCTGGTTACCTGCATTATGTTCGTATCGAGTATGCTGGTTATGAACTGAACACAGATAACGAATTGAATGGCCTTACACTGGGTGCGGTTGGTTCCGGTACTTCCATCCACCACGTAGAAGTGTACAAAGCTAACGACGATGCTTTCGAGTTCTTCGGTGGTACTGTAAACGCTTCTTACCTGATCGCTATCGATCCGCTGGATGATATGTTCGACTTCGACAACGGTTACCGCGGTACGATCGACTACGCACTGGGCGTTTCTGATCCTAACCGTGCTGACAAGAGCCAGTCAAACGGTATCGAGCTGGATAACCACTCAACCGGTGATTCACTGAAACCAATCACCCGTCCTGTATTGAATCACTTTACCATTGTAGGTCAGCCTTCTGCTGCAGCTGCTTCTATTACTAATGGCGCTCCGTCTTCAACCGGCAGATATGGCCGTACTGCTCACCTGAGAAGAGCAGGTGCTTTCAACATCAGCAACAGCGTATTCCTGGGTCTGAACTATGGCCTGTCTATCGACAGCGTAGCCAGCGTATCTACCGCTAAATGGGGTATTTCTCAATACTGGTATACACTGGGTGTTTCCAGCCTGAGCAACAATGCTGTACATGCTTATGTACTGCCTTATGCGCAAGAGCGTAACGGAGCTGCTTACTACGCCTTTACGCCGGCTGCTGGTAACACTGCTTACACCACTTCTAACCCTAACGCCAACATCCTGTTACTGGATCCGTTTGGCCGTTTCGATCTGCATGACTTCGAAGCGGTAACCGGTGGTGCTGCGCAACTGAAAGGTGCTGGTGCGGTTCCTGTAGGTGCAACATGGGTTGATACCTGGACAATTTATTAGTAAAACATTTTTAGCCAGTGCGGGAGGGAAAGCCTTCCGCACTGCTTCTTCCCTAAGTCGTAGTTAAACAAACAAAAAGAAAATCAACAATTATGTTAAGAACATTTACCATCGGGTGCTTCATTTTATTGTGTGTGATCACTGCCTGTAAAAAGGGCACTGCCGTGGAAGAATATTACTTTTCATCGCTCAGCGCCGAACTGCTGGAGTTACCAGGAACACCGGTGCTGGACGTTTATTTTAACGATACAAAGATCGATACCCTCAAACCCGGTGCTGTGTGGAGCGGAGCCTCTGCTAAAATGATGGGTGCAGGAAAAGAAGTGAACATCATCTTTAAACGGAAGGGCACTTCAGAAGTGTTGCTGGATACGACCGTAACACCCGCTGCCGGACAAACAGTGAAGTTGAAATTTGTTTGCAGCAGCGATCTTGGTTTAAAAGAGTTTATCAGCCTGGAGCCTTCAAAACCATTGGGTACAGACACGGCTACAATAAGGTTGTTCAACACTTTGCCGGAAGAGCTGGTAGCCGATTCCATCCTGCTGGATGCGATCATTTACAGTGGCCGCGGCGCGGCGCTTACACAGGTAGCTGTGTTTCCTAACCTCGAAAAAAACAAGGTACATTCCAATATTGCGACCATCCCTTTAAAAGATGCCACCGGCCGACGCATTTTATACTGGCTTAAGTTCAGGAATGCGCGTACCGGTGTATTCATCAAATCTGCTGCTGGTGTAGAAACGCAGCCGGTGAGTATACCTGCCTCGGCCCGCTACCTGCTGGTGTTAAGTGGTATTGATGACGGCGGCGGTTTGAACTGGACGGTTACGGGTAGCGAATTACCTTTTTAAGAATAGCGATTTTTACATTCTCAACCTGTTTGTTTAACTACGCTTCTTTGTACGGGCGCGGTGTATATACATCGCGCTTTTTAACGGCAAGAAGTTTGATTATTCGTTTCACGATATATTCAGCCGCGCGATGTTTTTACGTCGCGCTTTTTTACTGTATCGGCAGCAGTACCGGTTCGCCCGTAACCGGTGTTTCATACATCTTTCGGTGGACGGATGGCGTGTAAGGCGCCAAACGGCCTGTACCGGCAATGATGCTCAGTGCTTTCTGATACAACATATCTCCGAGCGGCTGCTCGTTCATTTCATCCAGCACATAATCCGGCGTAATGCCGTTATCGTAGTCGCCTTTACCGTTTGCATTGGCCAGTTTGTAGGCGATAGGTACCATGATCCAATCGATGCGCCGTGGGTTACGCATGTCGCGGATGGTGATGGCGCCTTCATCTTTACCAAACGTTTTTTCGCCGATGAGTGTTACTTGTGTAAATGGCTTCAGGTTATTGATCAATAGTTCTGAGGCAGAGGCGGTCGCCCGTCCGCACAGGATGTACACGCGCGGCAAAACAAGCGATGCCGGTGTCAGTTGCTCCATTTTCATTACACCATCAAGGACGTCATAGAAGGAGAGAAGATGTTTGCCCAGACGTTTGTTGCCGGTGTAGTACACGAAGCCGGTATTTGCTTTTACGCCCGGTGCAATAAGGGCTGCCAGTACGGCGGCGGCGCTAACACTACCGCCCTGGTTGTAACGCAGGTCCAGCACAAGATTTTTCACGCCAGCCGTTTTGAACGATTGAAAGATGCGCAACAGTTGTGTATTGTATACATCGTGGAAGCTGTTGTAAAAGAGATACGCGGTGGTACCGTTAATGCGATGTACCAGGGGGTGGTCGTAAACGGTTTTTTTCAGGTGGATGCTGTTGCCTTCCGTGACGGTGTCCGCAGTAACATCGGCAATGGTAATGGCAAAACCGGTTGAATGTAACGCCCGTTGTAATAAACCGGCCGCATTGTTTGCCGTAAGTACTTCTCCATCAACACGGGTAAAATAAGTTCCGCGTTGTATGCCGGGGTGCGCATCCGGCGCCACCAGTTTCACGACTCCCAGAACGCCGCCCGGTGCAGCAGGCCATTGAATGACGGAAAGCTCCACCCCGAAGTTGCGGAACATGTATGCCGGCTGTGTGCTGTCGTAGGCCGGATGGTACATAAAAGAAAAACGGTCGGCGGGGGAGCGGAGGCTTTGAAACCAGGAGAACGTTTCCTGCGAAGCGTCTGGGCGGACGGGCAGCTGGTCACTCCAAAGGTAGAATTGACGCAGGCTATCCAGCACCCAGGTATTGATCTCCGTCCGGGTAACAGGGCCGGTGGGAGCGGGTGGGGGAGGATCGGCTTTGCGGCACGCGTAGCAGATCGGTATCAGCAGTAAAAATGAAAAACGTGACATGAATGGGGATTTACTTGGGCTCCATCCCATAGTGTAACATCACTTCGCGCTTTATGAACTGGAGCGCCAGGGTTAAATGATTTTTTACGGTGGCGGGGGAGATGGACAGTTGTACGGCAATTTCGCGGTTCGTGCAGCCCTTGTCGCGGCTCAGCAGGTATACCGCCTTGCGTTGCTCAGGCATTTTTTCTATTACTTTCTGCAGATGCGATTGATATTCTTTTTCGAGCAAAGGCGTATCCACCGGCGCATCCTGGCCGGATTTAGGAAATTCCTGCATCGCCTTACGGCTTCTGTACAGCTTGCGCGACTCGTCGATCACCAGGTTTTTGGCATACACGAACAACAAGGGAAAAATGTCCTGTCCCGGCTTCACCTGCTCCATGTTTTCCCACAGTCGTATAAAACATTGCTGGGTAATTTCATCCGCACGGCTAACGTCTCCCGTAAGCTTCAGCGCAAAGCGGAATACTTTGTCCCTGTTGGCGTCGAACAGTTCCTGGAAATGTGTCGAAGGGTTATCAGACATAGTGGATCATTCGGATAATAAATGTAGGAAATGCATGTTACGCCAACGTTAAGGCAAATGTTACCTTTTTGTACCCCCGCCGGGCCCTGGCGTAGGAAGTTTCAAAATACCCCGTTACATTTGCTGCATGTTTACAGAACTGTGCTACCAGACCTTCGTCCGCAGCATCGCGGACTATCACCTGACGAACGACGTGTACGGACAGGTGAACAATCCGTATGAAAAAACCGCTATCGAACACCTGCTTTACACCAAAAACTGGATCGATACCGTACAATGGCACCTGGAAGATATTATCCGCGATCCGAAAATCGATCCTGTAAAGGCGTTAGAGATCAAACGCTGGATCGACCGTTCCAACCAGGAACGCACCGATATGGTGGAATACATCGACAGCTATTTCCTCGATAAATACAAAAACGTCATCCCGCAGCCCAGCGCCAGCATCAATACCGAAAGTCCGGCTTGGGCGATCGACCGCCTGTCTATCCTCGCCCTCAAGATCTACCACATGAACGAGGAGGCTACCCGCGCCGATGCCACCGAAGAACACCGCGCCGCCTGTCAGCGCAAACTCGATGTACTGCTGGAGCAGCGCCGCGATTTGTCTACCGCCATCGAAGAACTGCTGGAAGACATCCAGAAGGGGCGTAAGTACATGAAAGTGTACAAACAGATGAAGATGTACAACGATCCTTCCCTGAACCCTGTATTGTACGCACAGCAATAGTATGGCCACAGTAGCGCTTAAGACCATCGTCGCCATGCGGTTTTCCGCCCTTGGTGATGCCGCCATGACCATTCCCGTCATGCGTAAGGTACTGGAGGCAAATCCAGGCATACAAATCGTATTCGTCAGCAACCGTAACTGGGAGGCCCTTTGCTTGGGCATTCCCCGTTTACATTTTCACCCCGCCGATCTCAAAGGCGCGCATAAAGACCTGAAAGGGTTGTACCGCCTGTTCAAAGAGCTGCGCACTGCTTATAAAGTAGATGCCGTGGCCGATCTGCACAACGTGCTCCGCTCCAAAGTCGTGCGTACCCTGTTTCGCCTTACCGGCGTGCCCGTAAAAAGCATCGATAAAGGCCGGGCGGAGAAAAAAGCCCTTACCCGTAAGGAACATAAGGAGCTGAAACAGCTCACCAGCACTGTAGAACGATATGCGCTAGTTTTTCGCCAGCTTGGATATGAATGCACACTTGATGCACTAAAGCCTGAAAAACAGCCTCAAATCATCCAAAAAGGCGAAAAGAAGTGGGTGGGCATTGCGCCATTCGCGACCTACCGCGAAAAAATGTATCCGCTGGAAAAGATGGAAGACGCCATCGCCGCCCTTTGGAAAAAAGGAACGGCCGACCTGCTGTTATTCGGCGGTGGTAAAAGTGAAACGGCGATGTTGAAGGAACTGGCCGCCCGGTACCCTGGTGTGCAGGTAGTGGCCGGTCGTTTTTCGCTGGCAGAGGAGCTGTCCGTCATTTCTCAGCTCGATGTGATGGTGAGTATGGACTCTGCCAATATGCACCTCGCATCGCTGTTTGCCGTGCCCGTGGTGTCTGTTTGGGGCGCTACCCATCCCTATGCAGGTTTTATGGGATATGGCCAAAGCGAATCAAATGCAGTACAAATCGATCTGTATTGCCGGCCCTGTTCCGTATTCGGCAATAAACCCTGTTACCGGGGTGATCATGCATGTATGGAAAACCTTCCTTCAGCGGCAATTGTGAAGCAAGTGGAAGAAATTTGCAGTCTGTAACCCGCCACAGCATTGAATCGGGCAAAAATCTAAAAGTTTTTTTTGTAGAAATGAAAAAATGTATAATTTTGCCATCCCGTTAAACGATGTCCTATAGTATAATGGTAGTACAACTGATTTTGGTTCAGTCTGTCTAGGTTCGAATCCTGGTAGGACAACGAAAGGTCGAAAAGCTACAGTCTCATGACTGTAGCTTTTTTGTTTTTATGGCTACCTGGTAACGCTAACGCCGCCATCAGGAATATCCTTTTTCATTACGATCATCCGCGCCGAATGTGCGGGTCGCTTTTATTCCACCGTCACCTTCACCGTTGCAGCTACCTGTTTACCGAAGTCCGTCACATATTGGCGGAACTGTGCGGAGTCTGCAAACTTTTTATCACTCAGTTCCCAGCCGGCGATGGCATAATATTCCACCGGCTTATCGCCAATGTTCATTTTAGCCAGGTAGCAACTGGCGAGTTTCCTGCCTGCCTGTGCTTTCATGGCACCGTTGTAGCCGTCTGAAGGTACCAGTAAAGCGAGACCGATGATCCATTCTTTATTATAGCCGTGCCTTGCATGGGAGATGAGGGCCGTCCAGTCATCGTTGATCTTTACTTCCTGCGGCGCTACATCGGTGTTGATGTGCGGGATGCTGATGAGCAGTTGTTCGCCTTTGGACGCGCCGCTTACCAATACTTTATTCTGATAGGCATACATGCCGGGCCAGATGCTTACGTTTTCTTCCAATCCGTAACCTTGCCAGTTGTCGTAGCTGATGCGGAAGGCGGATTTCACCGGACCTTCAGCGGTTATTTTGAAAGTGGTTTTTTCCACGTTGTTGATGCTGTCGTCTACTGTAATGCCTAAACGAAGGGCACCGGTATCCGTCAATAAACCTACGCCACCAATACCGGCAGAGTTGCCCACTGCGAGCGGATCGCGACCCCAGGCGGCCATTGTATGATAGTTGTCTTCCACGGCGCCATTGGCGTTAATGCCTACGGTTTCGGGGGTGATGCCAGGCGTCAGTTTACCGAAAAGGTCTTTGGCATTGCGGCCGTCCAGGTAATGGCGGAAGCCTACTTTATCATTTTCCCAGGAAGGGCCGTCGGTCTGGTATTTCTGGAAGCCCTGTGCTTTGGGCATATCCTGGCGGTTAACGGTTTCGGTCAATGCCGGCTTTACCGGGTCGCTGGCGGTTGCTCTTTTGCCGAAACGTACGCTGGTGCGGGTAGTGTAATGAGGCGATTCCTTTAACCATCCCAGTGAATAGGTGGCTGTAGCTTTCGCCGGCAGGTTCACTACGAAAAATAGTTCGTCCCACTGCCCGTCGCCATCCATATCGTTTAACTGCGAAGGCACGGTGTCGCCGGTGGGCGACAGCACCAACGGGAACAGGTTGTTTTCCGGCGGCGTTTTAAAGCTGCTCCGCGCGATGGTGATCGGCTTGTCGGTTAGTGTTGTGGCCGAAGTATTTTCGAGCGTTATATGGGCTTGTTTCGATGTATTACAGGCTGTCGCTGCCAGTGTTCCCAGCAGCAGTAAGAGTGTTTGTTTCATCAGGTGGAATGTTTAGTCGGACAAGATAGTCATTTACTTCCGGTTGCCATACCGTTTCAGCCAATCCTTCGGCACGGGTATAATACAGATGTTCATCGACCGTCCGTCGGCAGACAGCATGGCAGATTGGATTTGTATTTTGGTGCCGTCGGGGCTCATAGTCGGATGTGGATGGTCGGCGGCAGTGGTTTTGTGGCCGGTGGATAGCAGCCGCATTTCACGGGTGTGCCGGTCTATCAGGTAAATATTGCGGCCGAAATCGTCACCCACCGCCCAATGCCCGTCCGCCGAGCCGCTCACATGCCAAAGACCGCTGCCGCTCTTTGTTTGCCCGGCTATTTCTACTTCGCGGGTGCGCAGGTTTACGATCGCCAGGCCGGTGGGCTTTTCGCGCGTGCCGCTTGGGCCCCAGGCAGCTTCCTGTCCCGGGTTGGCGCCTTCTACGGTGGTACCGGCTCCTACTTCTTTCCTGCTGTTCGGTATTTTACGATGTCCCATGAGGGCAAAGGCTACTTCGTCTTTTGTGATTACGGCTTCGTGTGTGACCCACTCGTGTTCCGATTCGGGGTACAACGGGCGCAAGCCGCTACCGTCGGACATTACCGTCCAGGTGCGCTGGGGGGATTTGCCGCCGGTTTCCCAGCAAAATACGATCTCGCCGGGCTGCCAGGGATTGGTTTGGATATGCCCTACCTGGAAGGGTACGGCTATCACGTGTTTTACTTCACCGGTATGCACGTTCATGGCCGCGATGCCGGAAGGGCCTGCGCCCATGTTACGCGGACCGAAGGCAGTTTCTATTTTGGTGCCGGGCGCGATGCGGCGTGCGGCTTCTTCCTTTCCAATGCGAAAATAGGCCCAGTTTTCATCACCATCCAATGCCAGGTCGCCGCTGGCACCAATTTCCGGGGGCGGACTACCACATACACGCTGATAGGCATTGGCGGGTTGCAGGCGATTGGTCTCGCTGTCCTTAAACAGTTTCTCCAGGTCAACTTCCACAATCTCCACCTGTTTGTCGCGATTGCGCAGGAAGTAGAGCTTCATGCTGTTACGGGCCACGTTCAGCATGCCGGTATATCCACCTTCGGTTACCTGCACGATCACGCCGGTTTTTTCATTCACGGCCATGGCTTCCCCTTTCACGCGGTTAGAGCGGAAGATGAGCCAGTGCCCGTCAGACGTCCACTGGTTGTGGGTTTGATAGATCTTTGAATCGCCGGCGGCAGTGCTGGTTAAGAATGTGAGGGATGTACCGGTCACCGGATCTTTCACCACTTTTCGTTCCGATGGAAACCGCCGTCCGATCTGGGCCTGTGCGCTTAAGGTAAGCAGCAATGCGGCCATCATGCAGGTAACTTTCATGACGGTTATTTTTTCATTTGCACAGCACTGTCATTAATCTCGAAAGGATGCTCGCCCAGCATGCGGTATATTTCTGCGCCGGCCAGCAGTACGGGGCCGTAGCCATGCGCTGCAAAATTGCTGATCGGGCGATAGTAGTAAAATGCAGGATCGAAGCCCATGCCGGTGCCCACGCAGGTACCTTCGACCTGCCCATTGGCAGCCACTTTAGTACTTACGGCATTCCAGGCCAGCAGGGCCATTGGGCCGTATGCTTTTGACTGGAGCCAGCCTTTGTTAATGGCGCGGGCAATACAATATGCATAGATAGCAGTAGCAGAAGTTTCGAGGTAGCTGTCGTTGCGGTCCAGCAGCTGGTGCCAGAAGCCTGTTTTATCCTGCCGCTCGGCCAGGCCGGCAGCGTGGCGGGCAAGGGTGCTCAGTATTTCCGCACGGCCTTCGTGGTTAGCGGGCAATGCGTCCAGCAATTCGACCATGGTCATGATGGCCCAGCCGTTTGCGCGCGCCCAGTGGAACTGCGGATGCGGCTCCATGTCCTGCACCCAGCCGTGCATAAACAGGTTACGTTCTTTGTTGAACATACGGTTGCTGAACAGGCGGAATTGTTTCACCGCTTCGTCGAAGTATTTATTGTCGCCGGTGAGTACGCCCATTTGCGCAATCGCCGGTAAACTCATATACAAATCATCGAGCCACAGCGTGTTGGCCAGCGGACGGTTACGCGCCAGGGTACCGTCTTTCAGACGGAACTCTTTTGTCATTACATAGTTCAGGAAGTTGTCGATCATCGGGCGCACGGTTGCTTTGTCTGCACCGGCCCTTATCGCTTTGATCATGGAGGCTGCGAGTGAACCGGCATCGTCGAGTGCATGTGGTTCCATCACAGATCGTACCGGTGTGGTGTTCGTGGGCTGACCTTTATACTTTTTCACTACCTCGCCCAGGAAGTTAACACGCTTAATCGTGTAAGCCGTGTATCGTTTGTCGCCGGTGGCAGCACCTGCTTCCAGCATGCCGGTATATGTAACGCCCCACTCATAGCTGGTAAGGCGAAAATCACCCGGCTGAAAGATAGTGTTGGCGCCGGCTTTGGCGATGTCTACTTTCTCTTTGCTTGTTTTATCTGCCAGTTGCGCAGGCGTAACCCCATCGAGATAGGTGTATACGCGGTCCAGTACCGTCTTCACTTTTTCCTGCGTGGTTTCGCCATATGGTGTTACATAATCTGGTTTAGTGAGATGCAGTGGCTGGCTTACGTCATTGCCTTTTCCGCTTACGTACTGGGCCTGTGCAGGTAACGAAAAAGCCAGGATGGCCAGAGGCAGGAATCTTCTTTTCATATCGATGGACATTCAATTAAAAATGTGAATCATAACGTGTTGATGTCCCAATATATAAATTCTTTCACTTCCGGCATCCTGTACCTTCATGTCCAGTAAATACAAGGTAAGTGTCATTCTAACAATTTTAAAAGAAGCAGGATAGAGCAGGACGCTTTTTCACTTCATCATGAGTAATTTGACATTCAATCTGAAGTTCTTTATTTAAACTCCACGAGATATGAATCCCACACTGATACGGTGGCGGAGCCGGCTGCTATTGCTGTTGCTCGCCACGTTTACGACTTATTCTATTTCTTACGCACAATCCACAGTAACCGGAAAAGTAACAGACGAAACAGGAACTCCACTCGAAGGCGCATCGATTCAACAGAAAGGAACTCCACTCAACACTATCTCGAAAAAAGACGGCACGTTTACCCTATCAAATGTCACAGCATCCTCTGTAATTGTAACATTTGTTGGTTATGAGACAAAAGAAATTAAACTAACAGGGCAACCGCTCAACATTTCGCTACAGCTCAGTTCCAGCGCGTTGCAGGACGTAGTGGTAGTAGGTTATGGCAGTCGCCGTAAGGGCGATGTAACGGGTGCGGTGGCTTCGGTCGGCGAGCAAAAGCTGCGCGAAGTACCCACGACTAACATTACACAAGCGTTGCAGGGCCGCATTCCCGGCCTTGTGGCCACGCCCTCTTCCTTCCGTCCCGGCTCCGGCGGTACGATCCGTATTCGCGGTAACCGCTCGCTCGTTGCTACCAATGATCCGTTGGTGGTGGTAGATGGTGTGCCCATCGCCTCCAGCATCAACGACCTCAACCCGTTGGATATCGAAAGCATCGACGTGCTCAAGGATGCTTCTGCCACGGCCATTTACGGCTCGCGTGGTGCGAATGGCGTTATCCAGGTAACGACTAAAAAAGGTAAGGCGGGAAAGGTAACGGTGGAATACGATGGTAAGGTATCTTTCGACGATCTCATTCGTCCGCTGGATGTATTTTCTGCCGCAGATTTTGTGCAGATGCGCCGCGATGCTTACTTCGCTAACCGCTCCTACAACACGGCTTTAAGTCCGGGCACCAACAACTATTTTCCCGATCCGCGTGTAGATACGATCCTCTTCGGTGCACGCCTCGATCATTATACCTGGCAGAACGTAGCCAATGCTTACACCTGGATCGACCGTTCCCGCAGCATCTATGCAAAACGCGCTACCACGGCCGAAGAAAAGCAACTGCTCACCAATCTTAAACTCGCTGTACTGGATAGTATCGCGATTTACGATCCATCTAAAGTAACCGGTTATAACTGGCTGAACCACGGGCTGGAAACGGGTATCACCAATAATCATAACATTACGGTGCGCGGTGGTACGGACAAGTTTAAAGGCTCTTTCAGCGGTGGTTATTTTAACCAGAAAGGGGTGGAGACAGGGCAGGACTTTACCCGCTTTTCTTTCAATCTTAGTACAGATGTAAAGCCGCATGAAAGGGTAAACTTCGGTGGTGGCGTACTATACACATTCTCTATTCAGAATACGGGCCCGAGTGTGTATCGCGGCGCGGCCGGACAATTGCCTATTGCGCAGCCTTACGACACAACGGGAACGTTTTTGCTGAACCCGGGTAATGATGCGAACATCACCAATCCTCTGAATGATGTAAATACTGTTTTTAACGAAACCCGCGTGAACAGGGCGATCCCTAATGTGTTCGGCGAAGTGCAGATATTGAAAGGACTAAAGTTCCGCGCGGCGGCTAACATCGATATGTCAAGTGTGATCAATGGTACATTTAATGGTGCGGTATCGTCTGTACGTGCGGGCAGTCCTGCTACGGCGACATATACCACCCGCAACTACTTTACCTGGTCGGCACAAAACTTCTTAACCTACGATATGAAGTTCGGCACAAAACATTCGCTGAATGCTATGGTAGGACAGGAGTTCGTGAAGAACCGATATGAAGAACAATCTGTTTCCGCAGAGCAGTTGATCTACGAAAGCCAGAAATGGCATTCCCTCCAGAACAACTCCGCTACTACGCCAAACCAGGCGCAGGGCGTGTTTACGGAGTCGCAAAACTGGTCTTACTTCGGCAGGATCAACTACGGCTTTGATGATCGTTACCTGCTTACGTTTAACGTGCGTGACGACTGGTCGTCTGTACTGCCCGCCGGCCGCCAGCACCAGGTATTTCCTTCCGGCGCATTGTCATGGCGTATTAACCAGGAACAATTTATGCGTGACGTAAGCTGGGTGGATAACCTGAAACTTCGCCTTGGATACGGTTCTGTGGGTAATGCGGGCATTAGTCCGTACCTGGCCGGTGGTACACTGGTAAGAACACCTTATAACTTCGGTCCGGCCGCGGCACAGGGATATGGCCCAAGCACATTGCCGCTGGATATTACCTGGGAGAAAACTAATTCCGCCAACATCGGTATCGACTTCGGTTTCCTGAAAAATCGCATCAGTGGTACCATCGACTTGTATCAAACTAAAAGTAACCAGATCCTGAGTAAAAGATTGCCTACGACCAGCGGTTTTCCGAGTGTGCAGGTGAATATCGGGGAAGTGGAAAACAAAGGGGTGGAATTGAGTTTGACTACTGTAAACGTCGACAGGCCTGATTTCAACTGGACGACCGACATCATTTTCGGTTTGAACAAAGAATCGATCAACCGGCTGGAAACGAAGGCCGACAATATCGCGAGCCAATGGTTTATTGGTCAGCCGTTGAGCGTGTACTACGACTACCAGTTTAAAGGCATCTTCCAGTATTCGGATACCGTGAAAGGAAGCGGTGGCATACTGGCCGATTACTTCTGGCTGAAAAGCGGCAACCGTAACAACGCAGCCTACCAGCCAGGCCGCGCGTACGTAGCGGATATGAACAAGGATACAGCGATCACTGAGTTGGATAAACGCGTGTTAGGCTTCCATAACCCGCGTTGGACGGCGAGTTTGAATAACACCTTTACGTACAAAAATTTCGAATTGAATGTGTTTGTTTATATGCGCAGAGGATCGCTTATCCGCGAAATGAGGCCCAGTCTGAATGGCCGTTATCAATCCTTTGCCGTGAATTACTGGTCGCCCACCAACCCGTCTAACGAATACGCACAGGCGAACAATACCATCGATATTCAGCAATACTGGCAGGCCATGGGCTTCCGTGACGGATCATTTATACGCGTGCGTAATATTTCGCTCACTTACCGCTTGCCACGGCGACTGCTTGATAATTGGAAAATACCCAGCCTGAGCGCATATGTGAACGTGTTAAATCCATTCCTGTTCAGTGAATATAAAACCGCCGATCCGGAAACCGTTCCGTACACGACCTCTTACCCAACGGCCTCTAACACTGCGCCGGGCCCTACTTCCTTTAACTATCGCAGCTTATTGATCGGTGTACGCTTAGGCCTTTAATTCAACTTAAATAATCGGTTATGAAAAAATATATTTTGCTGATACTTTGTTTTACGGGCATGATGAGCGCCTGTAAAAAATTCGTGCAAGAGGAGTTGGTGAGTACCCTCACCTACGAATACTATAAAACAGACCAGGGGTTGGAAGATCTGGTGAAATCTGCCTACCAGAACACTCGTTACAAATACGAAAACGAACAAGCCTATGCCTTGTGGAATTTTGGAACAGATGAATTTCGTGTAGGCGATCAGTTTAACTACGTTTTTTACAACACCTACGATCCTGCCTTCCTGAATCCTGCACAGGGTTTGCTGGACGGTTTATGGACGGCGAACTATTACGGCATCAACCGCTGTAATCTGGGTATCCAGTACATTCCGGCGTACAATAACCCGGCTTCACGCACCCTGGCTACAGAGGCGGCGAAGAACCAGCGTATTGCGGAGTTGCGTTTCCTGAGGGCGTACTATTACTTCCAGCTGGTACAACAGTTCGGCAGTATTCCGTTAGTAGTGGAGGCTTCTACCACTGCGCGCAGTGACTTTGCAAAAGCCAGTGTAGCCGACGTTTACCGGCAGATCATTTCCGACCTGCGATATGCTTCCGAAACCTTGGCGCCGCTTACTTCCGATCTGGGACGGGCCACCCGTGGTGCTGCGCAGCACTTCCTGGCCAAAGCCTATCTGACACGTGGCAGCGCGGTGACCGATCAACGCGGTCAGCTGCCTACCGATATGGATAGCGCGGCTTATTATGCCGAGCAGGTCATCAATTCCGGCAACTACATCCTGGAACCTGATTATATGAACTTATGGAAAGGCGTGTATCCAAAAGGGTATCCACAGGTAACTGCGCCGCCGGTGGGTGTTAACGGTGATCCTCCATACAACACCAACTATGCGAGCGGCGTAACCGCGGTAGATTATGCCGAGTTCCAATTATCGCAGGCGAGCAAAGAAGTGATTTTTGCTGCACAATTCAGCAGTGTGTCGAGCCTGAACAGCAGCAGTGGTAATCGTGCGCACCTGTTTTTCATGATGCAGTATGACGGTGGTATCGCTGGCCTGTCGCGGTTAGTGGATAACTTCAATATGCGTCCTTATCGCCGCCTGCGACCTACCGATTACACCATCGATCTGTACGACCGCAGGAACGATTCCCGTTTTTATAAAAGCTTCCGCACCGTGTATTATCGTAACAACGGCACCAGCACTGCGGCGGACAATGCCGTGCCTAAATTTACCGCTGCCGATGCGCCTACACCGGCACTGATAGGCCGGCCGCGTTATGGTAATGGCGATACTGCTGCGCTGTTCATTGTAAACGACAAAACGACCACCCTTACGGCCGCAGAACTGGCTAATACCACTCGTTTCCGCTACAACACTTATGCGCGTTATTATCGCAATGCCGGTGGTGCGCTGGTGGAAGGAACAAACAATAACAAGTACCTCGCCCTCGTCAAACACCTAGATCCCGTGCGGCAAACGCCGAACTATAACGAAGAACGCGGCGTTCGTAACGGCATCCTGGCCCGCCTCGGTGAAACTTACCTCATTGCTGCCGAGGCATGGGGACGTAAAGGCGATTATGCCAAAGCCTTGTTCTACGTAAACGAAGTACGTAAACGCGCGGCTTACCGCACCGGCGAGTTCAAGAACCCGGCTTTCTGGCAGGTGCATGGCGGTACGCAGGGTGATGTGACGAACACCATCGCGCAAATGACCGCTGTGGAGACCCTGTTTACGACTAACGCCCCCAGCGAATTATATCCTGCCGGCGTAGGAAGCACAGAAGCCCGCTTCATTCACTTTATGCTGAACGAGCGTACCCGCGAGCTTTGTGGCGAGTTTTACCGTTGGGAGGACCTGGTAAGGACGGAGACGCTCTTACTTCGCACCGAAGCCTATAACGACGATGCCACTGGTATTGAACCGCATCATAAACTGCGGCCGATCCCATCCCTGCAGATCGATGCGACAACAATTGGTGGCCGCCCGATGACAGCAGAGGAAAAACAGGCTTACCAAAACCCTGGCTATAATTGATTTTAGGTAGAATAAATGGTTAAGGATAGCGCCGTGGCTTCGTGCCGCGGCGTTTTTTTTTACTTGAGTGTGTTTAACTCTCAGATAACTCTCAGATAACTCTCAGATAACTCTCAGATAACTCTCAGATAACTCTCACATAACTTAAACCGAATTTTTTTTGCGGCAATTGCGACATTTTGCGGTAGTTACGACATCCGGCGACACTTAGCGACAGCTGCTGGCCGAATGGCTTTTTTACATCGTATCTTTGTAGAAGACTGCGGCGCGGAGTGGAAGCCTGTTCTCTTCGTCCCCGTCGAACGCAGTGAAGTGAACTTCGTGCATAGTCTCCGCCCCAGTCATTGTCGGTCGCCTCTTAACGCGTAGACTGAGCACGATGATGGCTTCACTGCGTTCGCCATGACGGGCGTGGGGTTTCGCCATCGCAAGTTGCAACGAACACGAATACTCGCATGATGGTAACGATTCGTCATACGAACCTGTAACTGCTACAGCGCAAACGCAAAGCGGCCCGCATTGCGGGCCGATGAAAGAAGTAACAGGCAGGTTTACTTACCGAGAATGCCATTCAGCAACACGCCGTCGCCTGCGGGCATATCGAGTTTCAGGAGTTGACTGATGATAGGAGCGATGTCCACCAGGCTCATTTGTGGAACGACAGCGCCTTTTTTGATGCCTTTTCCGAAGGCTACAAAACCGGTCTGGATCTCTTTAAAATCCGGGAAGAAGCCATGTGTGCCGCCTTTGCCTGCGCGAAGGAGCTGGCCGGTGGCAGCGCCGGAGAAGGAGTAGCCCTGTTCGCCGGCAAGGCCGAATGCGGCGGTTGGGTCGGCACCGATAGCGTCTAACTCCGCGCGGGTTTTAACCTGGAAGGTGGCCTGTTGGGCAGGCGGCAGATTTTTAAGGAGTTGCAATACTTTGTCGCGGGTTTTAGTATCGTTTTTATCCTTCAGCTGCAGGAAGGCGCCGCCGCCACAAGGGTGGAAGTAGGCTTTCCATTCATTGGGCTTTTCGGGATTGTAGAGGCCAGCCCGCACGAGCAGTACGTTCGGAGCGATACCGCCGTGAATGTCTACAAAACCATGGTCGCCGGTTACGATGAAGGTGGTGTTAGCGGCAATACCAGCCTTCTCCACCGCTTCGCGGATCACTTTGAAGGCATGGTCGGCGTTGGCTACCGCAGCACGCACTTTGTCGCCGTCGCGGCCCTGTTCGTGCTCGAAGTGATCGACCATTACCAGGTGAACGGCCAGCAGGGCAGGTTTGTGTTTTTGAATGATGTAAGCGCTCATGCGGGCGAGGTTCTGGTCGATCGTGAGGTAGTCGTCGTCCCAGGAATTTTCGTCGAGTTTGCCCGTGGCGTTTAGCTCCAGTTCCTCGAACAAGCCGGCGGGGTGGGTGTTTTCGCGCACGGCTTTGTTGGTGATACGCGCGCCGCCTTTGGCAGTTGGCAGGTACCAGTATTCGGGCACGTTGTATGTGGCAGGACTGTTGTACGATACAGGCCAGTACACCGAGGCAGAGGTAAGTCCTTTCTGTTTGGCCTGGCTGAAGATCGTCGGCACCTTAATGGAATCATAGTTCCAGATCCATTTACCGGTAACGCCTAGCGGCTCGGAAGGGGTGTTGTAAAATACGCCGTGTTTCAGGGGTTTTACGCCCGTAATCATGGTCGTGTGGGATGGATAGGTGACGGTCGGGAAAACGCCGTTTACGCCATCAGAATAGGCTCCTTCGGCCATTGCCTGGCGAAGGTTCACCATGTTCCAGGTTGGATCTTTGTAAAATTCCGGTCTTAAACCATCGATGCTGATCAGGATGACGTGCTGTTGCTCCTGGGCATTTGCCGCTGCGGTGTGCAGCAGAAAGGCTCCCATGACGAGGAGAAGTTTTTTCATGCTTGTGAACATTTTTCAGGGCGCGAATTTCTGGAATTAGGCGGCGGATCGGCTGTCCGAAGTCGTGAAGTTTAGGTTAAGTTTTGTTAAGGTCCCGGTCGGCGGAAAATGGTATATTGCTGTCGCACCTAAAACGGACACCAATTTATGGGTATTCATTTATCCCGGGAGGGCGCGGGTAAACCGCCTTTATACCACTTAACCGAAGAAACGTTTAAAATTATCGCACCCGCAAGGGAGCAACTGGCCAAACAAACAGGGGTGGAGCTGGACCTGTTTGGCGATGTGCGGCTTTCCGCCCCGCACGCGGCGCTTTTCCTGGCGTTATTACAGTCTGTGCCCGATGTGCCGGCGGAGCTGAAGCAAACGCTGGAAACGGCTGTAAAGGAGGATTTTGCATTGCTGGCGCTGGGGGACTAAAGAATCCATTGTTTTATATAGCGCATTAATTGTATATATTTGTCGTAACGACTAACCTATGAATACCTACCTGGACAACACGATCGAAGTGCTTGAGAACAAAGTATGGGAATATAAAAAGTTCCCGACTATCCTGATCGAAACCTGCCACAATGCCCGTAAAAAGAAGATCAGGGATTTATCGCTGAACGAGTTGCGTACGCTGCTTACGCAGGACATTGGCGTTCCTTATATATTGCCTTCCGTAATGGCGGCGCTGGAAAAAGACTTGCTGACAGACACGCGGTTTTACCCCGGCGACCTGTTGCTGGCGGCCGTATCCATGCCCGAACGCACCTGGCGCCGGCCCGAGCACGAAGCGATCGGTAAAAAGCTGAAATCATTGCTGGATAACGCCAGGCAGGATGCGGAATGGAAGGTGAACAGCAAGATCGAGGATGCGGTAAGCCGTTTCAGTGGCTGGTTTGAGGCGTGGTTGTTTGCTGGGGCTCTTCGTGCCCCACTCGTCATCGCGAATGAAATGAAGCCAACCTCTGCTTCAGTCTCCGAGACAGTAAGGCTGGCATCGATGAACAACTTGAGCGCAGACTACGCACGAAGTTTGTTTCATTTCATTCGCAATGAAAGATTTGAGCGTGAGTGACCGTAGGGAAGCAATTTTCCGCTCCAGTCTCCGCGTTACAAAAATTAACTCAACCCCAGTCTGCGACCGATGTTGGAGCTGAATTTCGTTTGTGGATCGTATTTCTGTTTTACTTCCTTCCACTCTGCATACTGTGGGTACATGGCTTTGAACATGCCCTCCGCGAGCAGGGCGTCTTTACCGAGGTAGAGGCGGCCGCCGGCGTGCAACACTTTCGCGTCCAGTTTGGGCGTAAATTCAAACAGCTTTTTAGTTACCGGGAAGTCGATCGCCAGCGTGTAGCCTTTAAAAGGAAACGACAGGAGGCCCTGGCCATCGCCCATCTTTTTGAACACGTTCAGGAACGGTGTACAACCGCTGTCGGCGATCATGTTCAGGATTTCTGTAAGTACCTGTTTGCCGTTGGTTTCAGGGATCACGAACTGGTATTGGATAAAGCCTCGTTTACCATAGCCGCGGTTCCAGTTATTGATCGCATCCAGCGGGAAGAAGAATTTTTCGTAGTGAATAAACTCTTTGGGAGAGTTCTGCACGAAGCCGATCACTTTGTTCAATATCCTTACGGTGAAGTTATTGAGCGTGAAGTTCGGCATGTAAAACGGCACGGCCAGTTTGCTGGTGGGGTGCAGTTTCAGGGGGGCTGCTTTCAGTTTTTCGGGCAGATCGGCCAGTTTGGCGGCATTACCCAGCGTAAGCACGCCGCTGCCGGTGTTAGCGCCTTTGGCCAGGGCATCTATCCAGGCCACGGAGTAGTTGTACTCGTGGTCGTAGGTGTCCAGGGCCTCGAGCATGTGATCGAGGTTCTTTATTTTGAGCGACTTCTGTTTAAAGTAGGTCGTTTCAATCTTTCTTAGTTTGATGCGCGCGGTGAGGATCACACCCAGCAGTCCCAATCCGCCAAAGTTAGCCCAGAACAAGTCGGGGCGCTCGTCGCGGGAGGCGGTAACGATGCTGCCGTCGGCCAGCAGGATGGTGAAAGACACGACGCAGTTCACGAAGGAGCCGTCGGTATGGTGGGCTTTACCGTGAATATCATTGGCGATGGCGCCGCCGATGGTCACGAACTTGGTACCGGGGCAAATCATGGGTAACCAGCCTTTTGGGGCAAAGGCGGTAATGATTTCTTCCAAGCTGGCGCCTGCTCCACATTCCAGGATGCCTTCGGCCTCATTCCAGTCCAGGAAGTAGTTCATGTGCGTGCAGTCACCTACGTAATTTTGGGCGTTAACGGCCTGGTCGCCGTAACTACGGCCCAGTCCACGGGGCACCAGCGTGTATTGTTCGAGGACTTGCTGCACGTCGGCCGCGCTGCGAACCGACCCTGTATAAGACTCTATAACCGGGTAATTACCCCAGCCTGCAAGTTTTTCCGTTTTTTGTACTGGCATAGCGATACTGTAAAAGTTGCCCAAATATACTACCGGTTCGCGGATATTCATAAACGGGGTGTTGGTACGGTTTTCGGAGATATTGATCCTGTCACCTTAAAACAGACTGATATGCCAAACAATACTGCAACCGCTGCTATCGCTCAGAAGTTATTGATTATAGAGGATGAAGGCGAGATGTGCCTGCTCATTAACCTGCTGCTCGACGGCCGTAAAATGGAAGTAGAACACGTAAAAACGATTGCCGATGCTGTAGAATATTTTCAACAAAATCAGCCTTCCGTAGTGTTGCTTGACAACCGCCTGCCGGATGGTTACGGACTCGATTTCCTGGGTTACATCAAAGATAATTACCCCGATACCAAGATCATTATGATCTCCGGTATGGACGCGGCTGCGAAAGACGTAGCGCTGGAAAGTGGCGCACACATCTTCCTGGAAAAACCATTTACCCGCTCGCAGCTTTGCCAGTCGATCAACGAGCTGATGGAAGAAGACATTTTCCCTTGTTAGGATATTTTTTAGCGAAATATCATGAATCGCCTTCGTGTATTCTTGATATTTCGCTAATATTTCTCCCTGTTTTCGACATTACTTTTTGTAAATCAATCAGTTGCAACTCCGGCATCTGAATTGCAAAGCTTATGCGGCTCACTGAAGGGCCTGCATATATGAGCAATGGGATCATTTTTACTGCCAATCACCATAGAGAACGGGACGCGCAACCTGCTACCGTTAGTCACCCACAATTTGAACTTTTTTCGCTGGAAAGCAATGCTGCCCTGCAATTCATGGACGATCATGAGGCGCGGCGGCTCGACCTGTTCGAGGTGCTCTGGTGCAAATCGGCCACTGGCACCGTGCAGGCCGATTCTGGTGTGCGCGATGTGGAACCGCAGCAATTGTTCATCCTGGCGCCCGGGCAACTTCGCCGGTTCCAGTTACAGCCTGGTGCCACCGGCTACTACCTTCGTTTTTCCCCCGACTTTTTATATGTGACCAGTCACCTGAAGGAGATTGCCGGCTTGCTGGAGCAGCATCATATGAACATGCAAGCACTTACACTGGATGTGCATCGTGAATTGCAGGAAGACCTGGAAGATGTGGTGAGGAAGATGAAGCGGGAGTATTATGGCAGCCAGCGCATGCGGTCGGAGTTGCTGACGGAGTTGTTAAGTATGATGATGATTTACGTATCACGCGGCCTCGATGCCATCGCTCCGTCGCCGGTGGTAACGCGCGAGGGGGAGTTAACGATCCGGTTCAGGCATCTGCTGAAAAAGAAGTTCCTGACGAAAAAGAAAGTGTCTGACTATGCATCGGAGCTGCTCGTAACGCCCAATTACCTGAACACCTCTGTGAAAAAAGTGACCGGTTTTACAGCCAGTCATCATATACAGCAACAGATCATCAACGAAGCGAAAAGACAACTGATTTCTTCAAACGGAAGTATGAAGGAGATCGCGTTTTACCTGGGATTCGATAACATTGCACACTTCTCGAAATACTTTAAGGCGAAGACGGGGGTGAACTTTACCAGTTTCCGCAATGGGCTGGAAGTGGCGAGATAAAAAAGAGGGTACACCAAAAGTGGTTTGAAGGTGATTAGAATCGTGCTAAAGAAATTCTCTGCCATCACAATGTTACTTTTGATGCAGCCCTTTTGATTTTCATTCGATTATCAGGTATATCACATGCGCATGAGCAACTGCGCAACATGTTGCCTGCTTACTATGTGAACTTACCTGTCGGGGAAAATGCGTATTTTTCAAGGATGGAAGCGCCTGCCTACATCCGCCAGTTATACATGCCTGTTCAGCCCACGGTGAAACAGTCCGGCACCGACGTGACCTACCGCGAGCTGGCGCCTGACGAGCGTTTGCGTAACTACATTTATTGTTACTGGGAACTGAAAACTACCCGGCCGCTTGATACAGATTTCATATACCGCGTAGTCGCCGATGGCTGTATCGACATCTTCTTTGAACCGGGGCATGACACCGAGCAATTCGTGATGGGCTTTTGCCGCAAGTACACGGAGTTTCCGCTGGATAAGACCTTTCATTATGCAGGCATCCGTTTCCTGCCTACCATATTTCCCCAGTTATACGGCGTAGACGCCGCTTCGCTGAGTAATGCCGCCACCCCATTGGCAGATGTGTTGCCCGCCGCCGCTACGTTCATTCGTTACCGTTTTGCACCTGGTATTTCTCTACAAGAAATGAAGCCTCTGCTGGACAGCTATTTCCTGGAAGTGATAGCAGGTACCCCATTTAACTACGACGTACGGTTGTACGATGCATTATCGCGCATCCTGGAACGCTGCGGCGTGCTGGATGTGGAAAAGGAATTGGATACGGGCATTAGTCCCCGGCAGCTGCGTCGCCTGTTTGGTTATTACCTGGGCGATTCTCCCAAGATATTCAGCCAGGTAGTGAGGTTCCAGCATATTTTGCGTGCAAGGCCGTCCGTACAAAGTTTGCGTCAGAACAAACTGTTTTTCGACGTGGGCTACTACGACCAGGCGCATTTCATCAAATCTTTCCGCAATTTCTACGGCGTTACCCCGTCCCGCGCATTTGGCCGTTGATGTTTGTCCGATTTTTACAATGTTCTTGTTGCTGATTGCATGAACTTTGGAGTATTAAATCAATTGTTATGAAACCGTTTCTTTGTTTCCTGCTGCTGATGGGAATGGCCGTTGGCACAAAGGCGCAAGTCAAACCAAAAAAGAATGTTATGAAACTTAATGCAGGCATTATTACGAAAGAGATCGCGGCTACGAAGAAATTTTATACAGAAGTATTGAACTTCGGCGTCACCTTCGAGAATGAATTTTATTTGTTGATGCATGCGCCGGGTGGTGCTTCTGAGTTGAGCTTCCTGCTGCCCGGGCATCCTTCGCAGCAACCGTTATTTCACAAGGCTTTCAAAGGCGAGGGCGTGTACCTGACCATAGAGGTGGAAGAAGTAGATGAATTGTATGCGGCGATCAAAAAGAAGGGCATTCCTATTGCCATCGAGATACGGGATGAGCCCTGGGGGGACAGGCATTTTGCGATTGTGGACCCGAACGGGGTGGGGATTGATATTGTGCGGTATCAGCCGAAGTAGTTTAGCGACTGAATAAATAAGGGCTGACCAATACTTTTGGTCAGCCCTTATTTATTAATGATCTTAATCTTTTCTCCCCAAAGGAAATAATGCCACGCACATCAGCAGCAGCAAAACGCCAGGCGCAGCCACAGACCCGAGGCCCATTTGCTTTGCCAATAGCCCACCGCAAAGGCAACCTCCCAGGAAACCGCCGAGCGTGAAGGCCTGCTTCTTCAGCGCAGTGCCTACGGAGTCGTCGAATTGGGTGCGGAGGCCCATTTCGAGGTCCAGCGCGAGTTGTGTAACGTTGCCTGTCATGATCGTGGTAGGCCCGTACGTTTCTTTTGTATACAACCGGCTAAACGCATTCTGTAGTCCCATGGCGAACACCAGTGCCAGCGCAATGGTAAACAACGTTCCCGATGGGATGGGGGCGAAGTATTCCATGGCCAGGATGGTAAGTCCGCAAGAGAGCATCAGCAGGCCTTCGATGGCGAGTACGGTGTAGCGGTTGGCCGTGCGGGCGATAATGCGGCCGCCTATACTTACAGATACAATAAAAACGGGGAACGACAATAGTTTGATCCATGCCTGCGACTTCTCATAGTGTACGAGGTCGTAAGCAAAAACGATGAAGTTGCCCGTTACGTGTGCGGAAAACAATTCGTCGGCCGCCACAAAAGTAGCGGTATCACAGAAGCCAGCACAGAATGTTAACAGCAGCGTGATGTACCGGATGGTGTTAGGCTGTTCCATAGTTTATTATTTTAGATGCGCCCTTAACATCCAGGCCATTTTTTCATGTTTTTCCATCAGGCCTGTGATAAAGTCACTGGTACCGCTGTCTTTCAGCTCGTTGGCAAAACGGTTAATGTTTTCGCGCAGTTTAATGATCAGGCTTTCGTGATCTTCCAGCAGGTGACGAATAAAGATCTCTGAAGTGTTACCATCCGGCAGTCTTTCGGAGAAGTGTGTCAGTCGCAGGTATTCGTGCAGGGTTGCAGGAGCGTAGTGACCGAGAAAGCGGATGCGTTCTGCCACCTCGTCCATGATCTCGTCCAGCGCTTCGTACTGGCTTTCGAAGAAGAGGTGTTTGTTGTAAAAGTCCGCGCCTTCGATATTCCAATGCGCGCTGCGCGTTTTTGCGTAGAGCATAAATTCATCCGCCAGGATGGTGCTGAGGGTCAGCGAAACGCTGGCCAGGTTTTCCGGAGAAATACCAATGTGTGGTTGCATATTCTTTATTTTTATTGATTTAAGAGATGGTATAAATAGTGGTCGAGCGACAGGGTGCCCGGGCCGAGAATGCCTATCAGTAAGAAACAGATCGTGTACACGTAAGGCACATCGCGTATCGCGATCGGATCGCGGCGATGTACGATAAAGTAGCCCACTGCGGTTACGCCGATCGTTGGCCACACTGCCAGTCGCACACCGAGTCCGAGTGTCACGAGTGCAGGCACCACAGTGTCTGCCACCACGGCCATCATTTGATTCAGCTTGGGAGGCAGCCCTAAAGGATTGGGTACCACTTCTTCTTCACCTGTAAATTTTTTGAGACCATGCACACGGAACAGCTGTATGGACAGCAGTATGCGAAATACCAGCATGGCCCAGTTATTTACGGTGTTGCCCAGGTCAGTGTGTAGTAGTGTATTCAGTAATTCCATCATCGTCATATCATTCTCTATTTAAAATGCAAAGCAGGAGCAGCCCAACGCGCCCCAAAAGGCGGTGTAGTTGTTTACGGCGATGTCGCTGTTGCGGGCTATGTCGTGGTCATGGCCATGCACGTCGCAGCTGCCGGAGCAGATGTGTGCTGTGGCCATTGTATCGGCCTGTTTATTTTTGGGGTTAAAGTAACCTCCATAAACTTTGGTGGGCGACCAGTCGGGCAGCACAGGAGGTGTTGGCGGTGCGAAGGAAGAAAACTCGCCCTTCGCGTATACGATTCTGCCGCCTACCACGGTTAATTCGGATTCAATCAATTTAATGGCTTCGTCCGGCGCGGTAAAATAATCGGTGTCCAATACGGCAAGATCTGCCAGCATGCCGCGTTTGATCATGCCCTTTTTATCCTGTTCGTTAGAGAACCATGCACTGCCACGCGTATAAAGTTCCAATGCCGTTTCGCGGCTCAGTTTAGTGTTATCGTCGTACAGCTGAAGGCCTCCGATGGTTTTACCTGCGCTCAGCCAGTACAGCCCAACCCAGGGGTTGTAGCTGGAAACACGGGTGGCATCGGTGCCTGCGCCAACAGGTACGCCCATTTCCAGCATCTGTTTTACCGGCGGCGTTTTACCACCGGCGTGTTTGCCGTAACGGTCTACAAAATATTCTCCCTGGAAGGCCATACGCGACTGAATAGCGATACCGCCACCCAGTTTACGCACCCTTTCGATGTTGCGCTGATCGATCGTTTCGGCATGGTCGATGATAAAATGCAAATCGTTGAACGGGATGTCGCGGTTTACTTTTTCAAACACATTGAGGAAGCGGGTGATGCTTTCGTTGTACGTGGCGTGCAGACGGAAAGGCCACCTGTTCGCGACGAGCAGGCGTACCACCTTTTCCAGGTCGGCTTCCATGTTCTCGGGTAAATCAGGCCTTGGCTCCAGGAAATTTTCGAAATCGGCGGCGGAGAATACAAGCATTTCTCCGGCTCCATTATGGCGATACATATCATCGCCCTGGTGCAGTTTGACGGATTTTACCCAGCTATCGAAATCTTCCGCTTCGTGTTTCGGCCGTTGTGTGAAAAGGTTGTATGCGATACGGACGGTGAGTTCGTTCTTCTCGTGCAGGTCGGCAATGATCTTATAATCATCCGGGTAATTCTGGAACCCACCGCCGGCGTCAATTACACTGGTGATGCCGAAGCGATTCAGCTCACGCATAAAATGACGGGTGGAATTAAGCTGGTGATCGTAAGGCAGTTTAGGGCCTTTGGCCAACGTTGAGTACAGGATCATGGCGTTGGGCGCGGCGAGCAGCAGCCCGGAAGGCTCGCCGTTCGCATCTTTCTCGATCACGCCGCCCGGAGGCGCAGGAGTGTCGCGTGTGTAGCCGACCGCCTTCAACGCTGCCCGATTCAGCAGCGCCCTGTCGTAGAGATGCATAATGAAAACCGGTGTATCGGGCGCTATCTCGTTTATTTCCGCCAGTGCAGGCATGCGGCGTTCCGCAAACTGGAAGATCGACCAACCGCCAATAACCCTTACCCATTGCGGCGAAGGAGTACGGTCCACCTGGTGCTTCAGCATACGCATTGCATCCGCCAGGGAAGGAACGCCGTCCCACCGTAACTCCAGGTTGTAGTTAAGTCCGCCCCGGATGAGGTGTGTGTGCGAATCATTGATACCCGGAATTACACATTTGCGTTTCAGGTCGATCAGTTCCGTTTTTTCGGTGGCCAGCTGCATCACGGTAAAGTCGTCACCCACGGCGACGAACCTGCCGTCTTTAATGGCGACGGCCGTGGCGGAACTGTTGTCTTTGTCAACGGTATGAATGCGCCCGTTGTACAGGATCATGTCGGCTTTCATTTGACAGTGTAGTTTAGTTTTGATAAGTGGCGATCACTTCTTTTAAAGCCTCGCCGGAAGGTTTATAGAAAGCAGGGCCGGCCAGCAGCGTCACTTTCGTAAGCGGCTTGTGGTCCGACATCTTTTTCTCTTTCAGGAATACCTGTGTGCGATAAGCACTGATAGCGCCTTTCAGCACATTGCCAGCTACCAGTTCTGTATTAGATCCCACACCTTCATCTTTCAGGTCGCTGGCGTGTGTGTAAGACGTAACGCCCAGCCGGAGCGCTTCACGCATCCCGATGCTGCCAATTGTTTCCATGATAGATGCGTCGAATTTGTTGCGGTCGCCCAAACCTACCAGTAGTAATTTTTTAGCCGGAATCGTTCCCGCCGGTGGTGTGATCAACAAAGTTTCATAAGCATGACCGGTAAACTTGCCACTTTTGCGCAGTTCTGTAATGATGCCATGCAAAGCCTCATCCAGGTGAAGCATGCCGTTAAGCGCTGCCGGCAGGGCGGGCGGATTGGTAAGATCATTTTCCGTGTATTCGAACAGGCAGGCCACCTGCAGGGGCGTGGCCTGGGCGGAAGGGCTCATCACCTTGGCTTCCACTTCAATTCCATCAACTTTACCAATGATGGTGGACGTGCCAACAGCAGGCAAATTTTGTGTTTGAGCGAAGAGGCTTGTGGCCGAGAATAACAGGGTGAATAAAAAAGCTTTTCTCATAAACCAGCGTTTAGGTCAGAATTTGAAAGTGAGTTGCGTGTTAAAGAAAAAAGAGTTTGCAGGTGTTGTAACAATGGAGTGGATGAAGGCGCCCGTCTGAAAGTATTGTGCGCCGCAACTGAATTTTATGAAAGGCGAAAAAACATAATCACCGCTAAGCAAATAAGCCGCACCGATGTAGCGCCCCGAAGCATCCGAGCCAGCCGTGTTAAAGTTCCCGCTGGGCCGGTAAATTCCATCGTTCAGTGAATACCGCCAGTTGAATACCACATCTGCCTGTACCGAAAGTTTATCCGACGGCGTTAGTCCCAGGTAAGGGTGTATATCGATCAGGTTTGCGGGGCCAACACGCGGATTGAAGCCGAAGTAACCTCCTTTCGGAAACAACGGATTGAACGTTTGCAGTTTATTATCACCGGCTTTTTTATCGCCGGATATGTAATCGTTACGTAGGTTCAGCGAGGGCTTCCAGGGTAGTTGCCCGAACGTATGCCCGATGTCGATGGCGAGCGTCCAGGCGCTGATGTCGCCTGTGCCGAACCGGCCGAACTGGTAGGCTGCTTCTATATTGTAAACGAACCCACCACCATATTTCCAGTAACGTGTGGCGATAGTATGGCGGTCTTCCCGACCCGTGCCTTCTTCGAAGATCGCTTCGTCGCGGTGCGTGCCCAGGTAGTAAAAGTCGAAGTTGCCGCTTGCAGGCACCGCCAGCCAGGCATAAGCGCCCCAGAGGTTTGCTTCGCGGGACGGCTTATTATCGAACACGCCGGGATGAATGTCGTCGTTCATCATCACAAACCCATCCACCCCAAACCATTCGCTTTTATAAATGATTTTGCCACCGGTGAAGTATTTGCGGGCGTTGGTGCCTTCGCGAACGGAGATCAGTCTGCCTGTGCCGTAATCCAGCTCCTGCCGGCCGAGGCGTAAGGTGAGTTTATCCGTCAGGCTTACATCTGCAAAAAGGTTTTGGATGGCGAGTTTGTCTTCATTCAACGGTCCTGGCTCGAACTGGCCGCCCAACTGAAAAGCGCTGGCCAGCTGCGCGAATACCCGCACCGATTTGCCCAGGTGCAGGTCGGCATGCAGCAGGTAACGATGCAGCGTGTATTGGTCGGTCCCTTGTCCGTTTTTTGTCCAGTCTTCATTTTTCGTAAGCACATATTCGTACCGCGCCTCACCGCCAAACGATGCATACAACGAAGCCGCATCCCCCAGGGGAAGATATTTCACCTGCTGATACCGGCTGCGGGCCGTATCGGTGGACAGGTAATTATAATCTTCGTTGAATCGCATCAGCTTAAATTGTTGGGCGTATAATGATTGTTGCACCAGGCAGGCCAGCGCAACAATCATGTAAGTGAATAGTTGCTTCATTTAGTGCGCCAGCATGTTGTGGGCATACTGAATGCCGATGCCGTAAGCACCACCGAAACGTTTTACCAGCGAAGTAACTGCACCATACGTTTCCTGGCGTGCCCAGTCGCGCTGCAGTTCCAGCAAGTATTGGATAGAAGTGATTGGCTGTGCGCCAGCTTGCACCATACGGTCAACCGAACGGTTATGCGCTTCGTCGCTCACATCGCCACAGGCATCAGTAATGATATATACCTCGTAACCTTCTGCCAGTGCGCATAATGCCGGACCAACAATGCATACACTCGTCCACAGGCCTGCCAACACCAGCTTCTTTTTACCAGTGCCGGTAATGGCTTCATACGCCGCTTTGTCTTCCCAGGTATTCATGGTAGTGCGATCGATATAACCGGAAGTTGCCTGCGGATATACCTCTTCGATTTCCGGGAACACCGGGCCTGCGAAGGATTTTTCTGCTACGGTGGTAACGATCGTAGGTACGTTAAAGATTTTGGAAGCGCCGGAGATGACCGCCGTATTAGCGCGCAGTATCGCGATATCGATATTGGCTACCGCAAAGGCCATCTGGCTTTCGAAGTCGATCATTACAAGCGTGTGGTTAGAAGGATCCAGCAGTCTAGATGAAATTGTCATGATGTTTAATGCTTTTAATTTTTGGTAATACAAGGCCTGGCGCTGGTTACAGCGCGTGTGGCTTTGAAGGAAATGATGTAATTGGGACCGTGGTGTAAAAGTAGATCGGAAGCGGACGTGGTACAATGGATAAATGATAGCAATGGTTATACATTTTGAATAAATTAGCCGGCATGTTGTGTTTTTTCTTACTAACTTGGCGCAGGAAACCATGATCCCGAGGTTTGCTAAGCGTAGGGGCGGCCGGAAACCCGCCGGATTCCGCCTCTCATACAGATTGCATCAAAAATTCCAATAATTGAATTAAATTGTTGCCGATGGAAAAATTTACCGGAGAAACGTTACAGGACCCAGTATTGGGCAATTTGGAGCTGTATAGCGGCCCAGAAGATATTTATCTGTGGAAAGGCAGAACGGACGGAAAAGTGCCGGTGAACATCATGCTGGAAGGCAGCAGCGATCTGTCGGTGATCAACATGGACCATTGCCGTAGTATTGTTGGTAATGAAGATAAGTGGCTGGATAACGGCATCCTGTTTTTGCAGGCGCAGCTGAAAGCCGATCCCGCATTTTTTGGTCTGGATGCAGAAGCCGGTGAAGAACTGGTGGCGATGACCCCCGATCAATTCCCTGTATACTCACCCACCTTTATATTTTATCCTGGTGAAGAATGGTTACTCCATTTTTCTGAAGGCGACTTACCGATTTGCGAACCTTACGGTGTATCCGTTTTGTTCAATGGGGAAACGCCTGTATCGGTTGACGATCTTTCCGAAGGAGAGATGTACGACGACGAGGAATAATTTTCCTGCTGAATTTTGTAATTCCAAAAGCATCCGTATATTTGCACCCCGGTTTTGCGGAGCGGTGGCTTGTAATGCAAGCTGCTAGCGGATCGGCTGCTAACAGCAGAGGTGCTGAGAAACAGGAAGGCTTAAAAAACTGCTGTTTTTATTTGGACTAAATACACTTGATTTAGTAACTTTGTACCTCGAAGGAAGCGGAAACGCAAGTCCGGAGAGAGATTGCCCGATAGTATAATGGTAGTACCGCAGATTCTGGTTCTGCTTGTCTTGGTTCGAATCCAGGTCGGGTAACTTTTTAGAAACAGAACCAAATTTTGTTTCTGCAGAATGACTGGAAATCCGCTACAGGTCTCACTTGTAGCGGATTTTGTCTTTTCAGGGTAGTCCCCTGATCTACCCCCAAAAACAGCCTTTAGAGCCATTGGTTTTACGCTTTTATTTACGGTTTTATCTACGGGATATTTCGGCATTGGCCGCCGTGTAACCAGGCTGTCAATCATTATGTAGTTGATTGATCCTTCCCCCGTTGATACCCGCTGAGACGTGTTTGGCCGCACCTGCTCTCCCGTTCCTGTACCCTTACTTTTTACGCCAGATTGCCCTCTATTTATTTACGGTTTTATTTACGGGAAGCCCTTGCCGGCATCCGCCTGATTTAAGGGACTACCTGTTTTAAGCCCTTTTACTTTGCTACTTTTGTGATGCACCTGCATCCCGCGCCTGGCCTCTATTCCTTACCCAAGCGGGCAACTTTATAGTAAACAGTACTAAATTTTATTCTGTTGAATCGCTCAAAATCTACTACAGTACTCGCTTGTAGCGGATTTTGTCTTTTCAAGGGTACTACCTTAAAATACCCTCCAAAAAGCCCCTTGGGGCAACCTTCAGCCTAACAATTATACAGCTGCACGAATCCCGTTGACCTTACGGCTGTATTCTAATGGTCTTTAAATAGGTTTGGCGCGAAAGCTGAATGTTGCTATGAAGTCTTGGAGACATTGCGGCTTGTTTGCTTTGCAGGTTGAAAAGTCAGGTCTTATACGCAAAAAGCAAACTTAAATACGCAACTTTATAAAGTTATGATGCTCAGTCAGATAAAAATAGAATATAATAGGTTGATTATCATTTTATTATAATAATTGTAACCTAAAAGCATAATTAATATAGACGAACAATATACATCAAGTGAAGTACCAAGAAATCATATCACAATTTCAGCAAGATCTACATGGAGGGTTGGCATTGCTTTATCAAGAGTATGGCGGGCAACTTTATAGTTATGCCTGCCACCGCTGGCAACTCAGCGAGGATGATAGCTATGAGGCGCTCTATAAGACCTTGGAGACAGTAGGGCGTGTCATCACACGTTACGAATTCATGTCGCAAGCCCATTTCCTAAACTGGTTATTCAAAATACATAAGAATAATATTTTAGGAATATTTCGCGCCAGAAAGAACAAGGAGTTGCCAATGGTTGGTTTGCAGGACTGGATGACTGAATCAATTGAGGATGAGGATGATTTTTCTGTAGAAGCATTTTCAGATGTAATCGAAAAGATTGCTGCCATCCCTGCGAATGATGGTGGTACGCAGCGCAGCCAGTTAATGTTTGCAATGCAAAAAGCATTGCTACTGCTCTCCGATATCGAGCGAGAATTGCTCATGCTTAGAATGAATAACTATAGTTACGATGAAATAGCGAAGATGATAGGGACCGAGAACAATCAATTGAAAGTAAAATTCAACCGCGCCAAAGCCAAAGTAAAAAAGAAAACATTAGAAATTCTTAAAGATACTCTATTATGAAGGAGATCAAACATACTACACCGTTTCACAATTTGTTAACGGGACTTGTTATACAGGATAACCAGACTGGCCAGCTAGGGACCGATTTGGAGAAAGAGGCCGCAATCGTTTTTTCAGAGGCTGCCTCTGTCTCTCTTTCTCCTGATAAGGCCGCACTTTTACTTAAATCTCTGGCCCAGGTTTTATCACAAGACACGCTGGGATCTTTAGTCGCGCAAGCGCTGACTACCAGCACCGCCCATACAGGCGAGTTACAGCATGTCACTGGGTTAACGCCATCATTGCTGGAAGCTATTCAGGCTGATATGATATTTACCAATAGCGTACCAGTTAAATCATTGGTGAAACTACTCAAGCTCTTACAGATTCCCCTAGAAAGGGCGACAGCGGCTATTGCCGCTACTTTTGAGAAGTTGCAAACTGAAAGTCGGATGTTTATTTCTATGCCTGCAGCCATACAGCCAGCTTTCAAAAAGGGAATAACGCCAGTGCTGAACCAAAGTGATTTCAAACATCTTAAGCCTGATGAAAGCTATCTATATCAAAATAAAGAAGCGCTCGATAAATATACTCAAAGGCTTAGCGAACTCTACCAACAAGTGTAAATTTTAAATGATTTAGTAAAATGGAATGGAGTATATCAAAGCTATCATGTCTGAGGCAGTGCCATCGCAAATTTTTCTTTGCGCATGAACTGGCAGATTACCATTTTACGCATCCTATTCGCCGGAAAGCCTTTGAACTGGCTCAGTCTAAGAATTTAAAAATGTGGCAGGGATCACTAATTGACTATGCCTTTAGTGACAAATTGATCGCCATATATCAAAGAAAACAACGACCGGATTTTAACGCATTGGCAGATGAAATGTTAGATATCGCCAGGCGTCAATTTGCTTTTTCTGAACAGCAACTTTATCGTGATAAAGGCATGACCAAGAGCAAGGCCGGTGAAGCTTTTCAGGTATTAGACATTCATGAAAGTGGTGCGCCTTACACGGAATCGGACGTTGAAACCATTTACAGTACGCTACGCCAAATTATTATCCAAATCCCCGAGTACCCAAGTCCAGAGATGGGCAAATCTCTGCATGAGTATTTATCATCTTCTAACTATCTGCAGCCTAATATTAACTATTGGCATTACCAATTCGGTGAAGTACGGCTTAAACCGCAAATTGACCTTGTTCGTTACAGTGGTAAATCTATTCATGTGATCGACTGGAAAGTATCCGATAGTTATAGCAGCGACTATTCCAATCAGCTATACCTGGCAGGAATCGTTGCCTATCACAACATCAAAAAAGATGCAGAGAAAAAAGGATGGGGGCTCCCTGCTAGAGGAGATGTTTCTTTATTTGAGATTAACCTTATGAACGGAAACATAAAAGAACACGCCTTCACTAGGGAGAGCACGGCCGGTGCATTAGACCATGTGTATAGATTTCGCAATGAACAGGAACAACTTTCCTCTGACAAAAAATGGAATGAACTGAACATAGAAGACTACGAGACCACAGACAAGCGTGAGACCTGTGTTTTCTGTAAGTTTAAGTCACTTTGCATTCATTTAATACTTAATAATAACAGGTATGATGAGCCCGAATATTATAAACTGGTTCAAAATCACCAACTGGCAAAAACTCAGGTTTCAGTATAGGTTGATAGATATTAGTGTGCAGGGAGCTGACGGTGATGCTAAATGGCAATACCGTGCATTCAACCATGCTGTAACTCATTTGGTTTACGCCACTAAAGGACCGGCGGTCGTAACAGTGCACAATGGGAAAAAGTATGTAGCAGTCAAAGCGGATGCGAAGCTGCGAGGTGAGATAATCCCTGGTAGCCCACTTAACATTACGCTTACGCCACTTGAGGGTATTTTTGAGGTTAATAACGCCAATATGGACAGCGCACAACTAGAGCTGGCTGCACGTTTTTTGGAGAGCGCCGTTGATTGGCAATTGAACCACCATCCCCAACTTTGGGACGGTGGGGCTGGTAATTTCTTAAAGAAAACCCCGATGCACCTTTCCGGTGACATCGAAACAGATATCTATCCTGGCTTTAAGTTTAGAGTGTTAGCCCAGGATAAAGACAATGTTTTTTTCTGTATCGATCTGGCGCACCGTTACGCTGATCGTAAAACGCTCGATCAAGTGTTGGCGAATCTTCCTAAAGAAAAGCATAGCGAGTACATCGCCAATCGTAATTTCTTATACCTGAATGGGGATAATTGGTATACTGTAAAAGGAAAATCAGCCGGTGCCTCGATCAATCAACACCAAATTAGTGTTAGGGGCAAAAACATGAGCGTGCTACGATATATCCAAGAAGAAGGCAAGTATAGCAGCGCCACCCGGAGAGTACCATTGCGTCCCCAGTGCCCCACATTTTTTCATACCAGCGGAGGTAATTCAGAGCGTGTGCTTTCAGGGGCATCTTGCTTGGCCAAACGAATTCGTTTTGCGGAAGATGAATTACATCGGCACTCCATTAATGAACCAAATAAACGTTTCACGCGTGTAGAGGCCTTTGTACAAAGCTTTTTTCAGTCGCTGGATTTTAACGGTGTTCGCCTACAAGTAGATCGAAAATCGCAGAGTAAACCTTGCTATACCTTTCCCTTGCCGGCACTCAAATACGGAAAAGGTATTATTTTGGATCCCCTACAGGCAGCCAGCAGTTATGGTCATCCTCTGGATAATTTTCCGAAACGACGTAGGGAATTTATATATAAGCACGGCATTATCAACCAGCATGCCTTTACACCTGCCCATATTCTGCTACCCGATACGCTTCCATTAAATTTCGGCCAAGCTGTAAAATATCATTTTGAAAAGGGAATGAAACAAATTGCATCCCATTTTCCAGGTTGTTCCCTGCATCATTATTCAATGCGTTCTAGCCCTTATGCCCATATGGTATTTGCTGAGCTAAAGCAGTATATCGAGAAGCATAACATGAATGGTACCAGCATCCTGCTGGTGCTTCCAGAAAATAATGGAGACGGAGGGCGCTTTAACAGGGCATTCCACCAAGTTGCTAAAAAAGAATTGTTTAATGTGGTAAAGGTAAAATGTATAAGCGCAGACAAACTAAAAGGATTTCTGAAATTGGGCGCCGATGTCCGCCAGCCATTACATTATAGCGTCCCTTATAATCTTGAGCGTCCTTTTAGGTCGTACCTGTCCAACACCTTGTTTGAGTTTTTAATTATCAATCGTAAATGGCCTTTCGCATTAGCCCAACCTCTACACAATGATATCTATATTGGTGTGGATGCCCATGATTTCTATGCCGGCTTTTGCTTTTTCTTTGGCAATGGGGAAAAAATTGTTTTTGAAATTGATCAGGTAGCAAAGGCTGTAGGCACATACCGCAATGAAAAGATTTCTCATAGAGTAATATCAGACAAGATCAGAGATGTACTTGCACGCCATTTAAGGGTTTGTCAGGATAAGCCACGCAGCATAGTTATTCTGCGTGATGGAATTAGTTATGGGGAAGAAGAGAAGGCGCTTCAGACCGCTCTATGGGAACTGGATAACATGAACTTAATAGACAGTGCTAATGTACAAACGGGCGTAATTAATGTAGCTAAGACTTCAGCCGTTCCTATTCGGGTGGCCACCTACAATGAAAGGCAGCGCTCTCTGTATAATCCGGACTGTGGTACCTACTTGTATCTGGAAGAAACAAACAAGCGAGATGCATTTATCTTCAATACCGGGTATCCTTACACAGTACCCGGGTCTTCGCAACCCCTACATGCGAGTTATGTTTGTGGAAACATTGATTTCAAGCAGGCGTTACAGGACATTTTTACCTTAACACAGATCACTTTCTCTTCACCTGACCGGCCAACCTCGTTGCCGCTACCGCTGAAGCTGATTGATACATTGATCCGTGATGTGGCTCATGAAAATGATCTTGCTACTACCCGTCAAAAAGAAAGCACCATTCCTCACGCCCATGTGGCCTAAAAATTAAGTTATGAGCGACTTCAGTCACCTTTATAAAAAATATAGTTCCGTTTCAAATCTTACCAAAGATTTAAACAACTCAGTGATCACACTAAAGAAGAGATCGCTTTTGACAGACAGTAAAGTGCAAGCAGAAGGACTTAAAGTCAGCGACGAAGATACCGATAAGGCAAAAAAGTCCCTGCAATTAATCCTGTCCATGCTGGAGCAGTTTTACAACAAGCAAGATATACACAATGATTTGTATGAGCTGATGGACAACCAACTGTTTAAAAACCAAGTCTTGGAAAACGTTGAATTTAAAGACAAAATTACCAACGCCCTTAACAAGTTAAAAAAGAATACCGAACTATCTACTCAAGACCTGACCAATATTGACCAGTTTATATCAGTATTGGATAATGAAGCATCCGTATTGTTTAAAAACTTCGAACCAGTAGAGGATGAAAGACTTTATAAAGGCCTTGTATGCGGACTTGTTACATCGGATTGATATTGTAGTAGCGGACATCAAAGGCACCAACTACCATGATGACATCAAAAACCGTTTTATTGACGAAACGGTTAAACAGTTCACTGATATCAGGGACCAGATTGTTAATACAGTAAAGAGTGGCGTGCTTGATCATGCTCTGTTTACAGGTAATAATCTATTTGGATTTAACGGTCTGCATAGGGATTTTAAGGCAATCCACTCTTATCGATACCTGGCCATTAAAAATTATAGAGATCCGGAAGTGTTCTTTTTTCAGCTGATTTCGAAAATCTACGCAGAACATCGTATATCAGCAATACCTCCCATCGTGTCTACCATCAGCAACCACGATTACTATTATTGGGCAGTGCCTTATTTTGAAATAATCGCGTTGCCCTGTGGAGAAGAGTATAGCCTTTTAAATTTACCGGACATGTATCATGAGATTGGGCATTTGCTACATTCTATGTTCCAGGGAAAAAGTTGTGAACTTTCAGGTAAAGAAATAAATCAGCATTTCGATCGTGAGCTCGTGCGTATTGTGGATGAAGGTCTCGGCGCGCATTATACCGAAAGAATCATCGAAGCTCAATATTATTGGCAGCAATCTTGGTTGGAGGAGTTTAGCTGTGACCTGGTAGGTACGTATATGACAGGCGCTGCTTATGGTTGGACTAACCTGAAATTGCTATCTACCGGACACGGTTTCAACAAGATTTATGAATCATCTGAATCGCACCCGGCAGACGAAGCACGTATGCGACTGATTATTTTAATGTTGAATAAACTAGGCCTTCGTAAGGAAAAGGCAGAAATCGAAGCGGCCTGGCAAGTATTTCTGAATGAGACCAACCCGCAGGTTCCTAACCATTATACATTGCTTTTTCCCAATCAATTATTACAACTAGTGATCGATGAATTTTTTGCATTCTATCAAAATGCAGACTTGGCCTCTCACCCTGAGCTAATCGCGGCAGGCCATTCCTCCGTTTCGGCTGTGTTAAACGAAGCCTGGCAACAGGCGCAAACTAACTCTGCCAATTATTATAAGCACGAAACAGACGCGATAAACGATCTTCGGACTAGCTTTGGCTTACCTATAATATAGTCGCCGCCTGGATATTTAACACTTTACATTTAAACTCTTAGTTTGTAAAACTGGTACTTAATATACTCAAGCACAGTTCAACAAATAGTGCGAAAAGGATGGTCTGGTAAACCCTTCTACCGGCTACTGGGTAAAAGACAGTCACCCTTTGCTAACGAAATCATTCAACGCATCCAGCAGTTGTTGATCTTACTGCAGCAACTTACCCGGCAGTACTACCAGCGCCATCTACCCTTAACCATTGCCCAGGTCTGGGTAACATTTTAGTAAACAGAACCAAATGTTGTTTCTGTTGAATCGCTCAAAATCCGCTACAGGCATCGATTGTATCGGATTTGTCTTTTTAGGGTACCATCCTGACCTCCCTTCAAAAAAGCCGTTTTGCCACTTGTTTTACACTTTTATCTACGGTATAAGAACCTGTAGAAGCTGCTCACAGCCTGTATGAAATGGCTGTTTACTTGCTTGGTTGCTCCCCGTTAACACCCGCTGACGCCTGTTGTTCCCCATGGAGCTAGGCCGCAGTGCGCTCCAGTTGTAGTATCCATGTACCCCCGTTTATTTATGGGAAATCCTTTCAGGCACCACCAGTTTCAGGGTATTACCTGTTTCAAGCCCCTTTTATTTTCTACTTTTGTGGTGCATATGCCTCCCGCACCTAGCTGCTATTCCCTATCCGCACCGCACGAAGCCTCATCCTGCGATTCATTACTGGAGATCATTGTTAACCAACCACTTTCAGGAAGTGTAGCCTTCCTGGTCACCTGCGCATGAAAAGCCCGGCCTATGCCGCCGTGCACAACTGGCGGAACGTAGTCAACAAGAGCGGACGTTATCCCATCCACCTCCGCATCACCCTTGGTACGACCAGCCGGTATTACCAGGTCGCCATTCCCCAAAAAGTCGCGCCCAAAGAATGGTCAGGCAAAGCCTTACATTGGGTAAAAGGCCAGCACCCTTTTGCTGATGAGATCAACGAACGCGTCCAGCAACTGTTGACCTTCCTGCGGGAACTTACCCGGCGCTACTACCAGCATCACCAACCCCTGGAAACCCTGCAACGTTACCAGGCGGCCCTGGGCGCACTGAACAAGTTTGACCCGGCCATTGCTTTCTATGACCTGACGGCGGAGTTGTTTGGGCGCCTAAAGACCTACCTGCGCAACAGCCTGCACCTGAAGCCTTCTACGATCCGCGGGTACTTCAATGCGTATGTAAAAGTGGTTCGCTGGGCCAGACAGGATAACCACCTCAGCGAAACCACTGAAAGAAGCCTTTTTGAAAATGTCCGTGTGAAGATTGGGAAGAAAAAGAAAGACCACCTGGAGCTGCAGGAAGTGATTGCCTGGAAAAACGCTGAAGGGCTGAGGGTTTACCAGCAAAAGGTCAGGGACTTTTTCCTGTTACAGATTTACACCGGCTTATACTATAATGACCTGCGGGTTCTTTTAAAGGCTGACCTTCGGTATGACCCTGAGTTTGGATATTACCTGTACAGAGATCGGTATAAAAATGACCAGTTATCGATCGTTCCACTGTGGATCTTTCCGGATGCCAAGCTATTGATCGATCAATACAGCGACATGGAGCCTGGCAGTATTTACCTACTCGATCAATCCTGGTTCATGGAAGACCAGGTGTATAAACGGCAACTCAAGGTGGTGGCTAAAAAGATAGGCTGGATAAGAAACGTCTACAATAAACTGGGGCGCCTGACAAACACGCAGCTACTCATCCGGTATGGAGTGCCGGTGCCTGTGATGTCCCGGCTATTAGGGCATGAAAAAACTGCCAATACTGAAGTCTACTTTGATATCAATATCAGGGAGGTCTTGAAGGGTTGCGAGGTATTGATCTAACTAAAATAATTACCTGAGGTATTTGTTCCCTTTTAACTAACCATAACAGACAAATAGGGCGCGTATTACTACCTCCCTAAAATTGCTTGCAATTTTGTAAATTCAGGAATCAGAACGCTGCCGTTATGAAGAATTACTTGCTTCCCAGCATTGAAAATTAGTTTGAAGAAATACTACATATAGAAGGGAAATTATCGGTGACAGATACCTTTCTTACCATTGCTAAAGACCAGTTCAACTCTACTGATCTGAATAATAGTCTGATTATAGAAGCTATCACCAGCTATCGGGATCTTTCGCAGTTGCTGCCTAAAGAAAACCTGTACTCCCCTAACTATGTATATAGAATGAATGTCATGGATCTTGATGAAGAAATAGCCAAGATTATTAGCCTTCATTGCTCTATGGCTATTTCTCAGGCTTATGAAGTATTTGAAAACTTCCTCTTTGATATTATTACTGACTTTTTGTTTAGGAACTCAGAGTATATGGTAACTCTTAATTTTTTGGAAGCTAAGCTAATATTGGACAAAAAGACAATTAGAGAAATGCTAAAGAAGAAAAGCGGATCAAATAATAAGGGCCTTTTAAGAATTATCAGGAAATTATCGCTGTTTTTCAAAGCGTACGAAGAAAAGAATATTCGCCAGATTAATATTTCGCAATGGTTTGATTTATTAACGATGGTTAGACATACCGCTGTCCATAATCGCCAAAAAGTATCTCACAGATTTTTAAATTACCTAAGAGAACAGAAGGCTAATAAACTGTTTGATCGACATTTTGAAAGAAAGAGAATAGGAAGAGATGTGCATGTCTACCTACAAAAAAATATAACTATTGATATCTTAAACTGGCTCAATTCGTATGCCTTTCTTATTTTCAAAGGATTATCGGTTGATCATGGCTTATCACCGGAAGTTCCACAATACACCCCTCCGCCATTGGACACTAGGTAAACAGTATGGAAATTCCCACCCTACATTGCTCAAAGAATGTTCTTATCACATTAATACGACTACTTTCGCCATGAAAGAAAAAATTAAGGACTTAATTTATAATTTTTTTGTAGAATCTGCCGATTTCAATGGAATACCGTTACGAACAATCAGTGAAACTCTACAAATTGAATACCAATACTCGATAGACATAATTGTCACGTTAGTAAATGAGGGGATAGTTTCTATACAATCCAGTACCAATCCACACATAATAGGTTTTAGCCATTATGCCATAACCGATCAGGTTTACTTACTTCAAGAGGCGAAAAACACTACAGTAAAAACAGAACAGTATGGCGAGATAATTTTTAGTGTAGAACAAACAGAATATCCAATTTGTCTATATCCCACTCCACATATCTTGGAGCAAGAAAGAGATTTGGGAAATTATGAAGGCGCAGTCTACACTAAACAATTAGCACTTGCTAAACCTCAGCTAGAGCCTGTTTTTTTCGACATTGATGTATAGACAGATATTATAATGATCCTAGGTTTGATTTTGACTTTAAAGATTACTCAGGTAGAATTCAATGTAATTATGATGAATCTGGCGCACCATTTTTACGAGAAGAAGACCAAGTTTTCTTAAAGTCATTTGGTATTGGCTATGATGAAGCGGGTAACCGTATGGCTGTTGTATTTAGGCGATTTCTCCACGATCTTACACCGGAACATCAATTTTACTGGAAGGGAAAACAGGCAAAGGGTAAATGTAAAGTTGTTAAAGAGTATTATGAAAACCTGATTCAAGGCAGATGGGTGTTCCCAAGGTCATTTTTTTCAGCATTTTTGTTAGAACTAAAATGGATAAACAAACTTACAAGCACAATCTTTGGCCAATCACTTTTCAGAGAAGGATTCGAGGCAGATAAACGTCCCAGGGATTTTACCTTTTTCTTCGTTCCTACACTCAAAAACTATCAGAATTTTGTATTACTACTGGACAAAATGCTTTCTGACAACATTAATAAAAGTTTTTTTGAAAGTAAAGGTATAGCTCTTTATAAGGAAAATGAATTACGAGATGGAAAAGTTGAGCGCATCTCAAAAGGAACTATTGCCTTGTTAGAAGAATGGCTAACCACTGTTTATACTCCTGTGACTGGAGCGAGCTTTGATCCACTTTTTGACCCATTGAAAAATATAAGACGGCAAAGACAACGCCCTGCTCATAAGATCGATCCAGATAGATATGATAAAAGCTACTCCAAAATGCAGGCAGAACTTATTGAGAGTGCTTATGAAGTTTTAAGAACTTTTAGAATGATATTCCAGGAGCACCGGGATGCTCACGCTATAATAGTGCCTGATTCCTTAGACAATGCTCCGGTGAAACCTTTTTAACTGAAAAAAATCTCCAGTATAATATTCAACCTAAATAAAAGTATTAATAAAATGACTTATGCCTGTTTATGCATCAATCTTCCTGAAACATTTTGGTGGGATTTACTCATCTCTATTGTTGGCGCTTTCATTGGATTTTATTTTGCATATATTATTTATAAATTGTCAATAAAGCATTTAAGAGCTGATCGACTAAAGTATGTGGCTTCGTTGTTGGAAAGTATAATTAGGACAACTGTTCAGCAAGGCCATAGCTGTAAACAACATGCAGAAAAAATCGCAACCAACCCTTTTGGATACAATTTCCTTCCATTAGTTGCAAGTTCAGATACCAAAAGGCTTGCGGAAAGAGTAGATCAAGAGGGGGTTTACCATGCTTATCTGGATAAATACAAGAGAAAGGCTTCAACTTACAAGGAGTTTAAGAACCTGTATGGTTATATTGATTACATTGATCAACTTCTCGAAGATTTAATACGGACAAACGAGAAAATTTTAAATGCTACTTGGGAGAGAAAAAATCAATATGCAAGTAACTTTACTGCGATAAGAGAGATTGTCAATATTTTATCAATAGATCCGGAAATTCAGGAGAAGCAACCAGAGGTTTACAGATTCTCTCAAAATTTATTTGATCAATTACAGCAGGCAAACCCAGACGCTGAAAATCTGGTCGATTCATACAACATAGTTGTAAAACCTCTTACGTCTTATTTATTAATTAACGCCAACCTACATCCCCGAATAACAGAACTTGTTTTTCTGTTGCAAAAGGCTGCAGATTACTATAGGGGTATAGAATTAGCTGCCCAGCACAATGCAAAAGATTACGATGAATATTCAAAGTCGCTAATCGAGAAGGGGCAAGAATTAGATCAAAAAAGCGCCCAATTACGTAGAGATTTCGCCATTAAATAATCGACCTGTTAGTTTGGAATGTATAAAGATAAATATAAGCCATCCCTAATAGATGGGTCATTATAGCTATTGGTAAGGCTAACTGCACATGAACCTACACCATTTATGAAAGTGAGTATAACATATAGCCAAATCAAAGAGAGAATTATTAAAGAGCTTAAACAGGCCCAAAAAGAAGTGCGAATTGCCATAGCATGGTTTACCGATGAAGACATAATACGGGAATTAACGCATTTGGCGGAGAAAGAAATATCAGTTACGACTGTAATAAGTAACGTTGAGGAAAATTTTAGAAACATCAAACCATGGTCCGATTATCTAAGGTCAGATGGCATACTGTATATTTTTACCGATACGCTGTTGCTGTAAATTCTGTTCCATGCTGACCCACCATTCTGTTTTATGTTGACCCACCATTCTGGGATGTTGACCCACCCTTTTGGTTGCCGGATTCTGGGATGCTGACCCACCCCGTTTTCGGAATGGAATGGATCGGGATTCTGGGTTGCTGACCCACCTTTTCGGAGTTTGAGTCGACTGGCATTCTGGCATGTTGACCCACCTGCGGACGTCGGTAATAAGAGTTTTTGCAGTCATTTGCTCCCAAAAACGGAGCATGGCGCAAAAACCTATAGCGATGGAACAATTAAAACAGATCGTTCAACTAAAGGAAGATGGTATCGGTATCCGTGAGATGGCGCGTCGTATCGGCATCAGCCGCAATACGGTCCGTAAATATCTTGAATTGATAGCAGAGAAGACGGAATCAACCCATGCCTTAACAGATAAGGAACTAGCAGATACTGCCTATAACAATGATTTGCTTGTGCATGACGAGCAACGGTTAGCTCAGCTGACCACCCATTTTCAGTATGCGCAAAATGAAATCAGCAAAACAGGGGTTACCCGCGCTTTACTTTGGCAGGAATACATAGATCAACACGCGGATGGCTATGTTTATAGTCATTATTGCTATCACTTCGCTCAGTATCTTAAAAGCCGGGACCTATCCATGCATCTGCAATACAGCCCGGCAGATACGATCATGGTTGACTTTGCGGGCAAAAAGCTGCATTACATTGACTCCTCTACGGGTGAGTATATTGAGTGTGAGGTCTTTATCGCTATTCTTCCTTTCAGTGGTGTTATCTTTTGTCAGGCTGTACACTCACAGCGAACCGCCGACTTTACCCACTGCATTAATAGCATGCTGAAGTTTTACGGTGGCGTCCCCGCCACGATTTTATGCGACAACCTAAAAACAGCGGTGATCCGCCCGGATCGTTACGAACCCATATTTACCGACGTTTGCACTCAGCTCGGCGAGCATTACGCTACCACCTTCAGCGCAACAAGGCCATATAGCCCTCGCGACAAAGCGATGGTGGAACGGGCCGTCAGTATTGTATACAACAGTATTTTTGGGCCATTGCGTAACCAAGACTTCACCAGTCTGGCAGCATTGAATGCTGCCATCGCACAACAGCTCATTTTACTTAACGACAAGCCCTATAAGAAGACACCTTATAGTCGTAACTATCTGTTTAAACAGGATGAGCAAAACTTGTTAAAACCGCTGCCAACAGCGGCATTTACCCCCAAAAAAGTAGTGGTGCTGACTGTCCAGCGTAACTATCACGTTCAGTTGTCTGAAGATCACCGGTATTACAGCGTCCCCTTTCAGTATACAGGAAAGAAGGTAAGGGTACTTTATGACGCCCGAACAGTGGAAATCTATCTTGACTATGAGCGTATTGCATTACACCCGCGTAATACAAAACAGGCCTATACCACCCTTGCGGAGCATATGCCGCCTAACCACCAGCGTATGCAACAAATCAAAGGATGGAATCGCGATGACCTGTTAGCCTACGCATTACGCATTGGCACCGCAACGCACCAGGCAGCCTCATTAATCCTGCAAAATAGCATCTATATGGAGCAAAATTACAAGTCCTGCTTCGGCATGTTGATGCTACAAAAGAAGTATTCGATGCAGCGCCTGGAGGCCGCCTGCACCAGAGCCCTGCTTGGCAGCAGGGTTAACTATATCATGATCAAAAACATACTGGAACGAGGTCTGGACCAACAGGTGCCTCCTCAAACCGGAATACCAATCCCGGATCATGACAACATAAGAGGCAAAGATCATTATCAATAAACAAAATTTCATCAAAAACACGACAGCAATGAACACTACTCAAACACTGGAGCAAATGCAACAACTCAGGTTATCCGGCATGTATCAGGCCTATCGCTCGCAACTGGAACTGCCTTTAAACAAGCAGTTAGAAGGCCATGACCAGGTAGCCCACCTTGTACAGGCAGAATTACTTAACCGCACTAATGAAAAAACAGCCTACTACCTTAAGCTGGCTAAATTAAGGCTGGCATCTACTATTGAACAGATAGAGTGCTCAGCAGCCCGCAATATTACCAAACAGCAGCTGGCCGGTCTTGCTGAGGGCCGATACCTGGCCCAGGGTGAAAATATTCTTATTACGGGTGCAACAGGCTGCGGAAAAAGTTACCTGGCCTGTGCTTTGGGCCATCAGGCCTGCTTGCAGGGACATAAAACTACCTACCTGAACATGAATCGCCTGATAGAAAAGATTACACTGTCGAAGCTCGACGGCTCCTATATCAGGATGCTAAATCACCTGGAACGCCAAACGCTCATTATATTAGACGACTTTGGCCTGGCACCTATGACTCAGGAGGTCAGATTAACCATATTGCAACTCCTGGAAGATAGGTATGGCAAAAAGAGCATCATCATCACCTCCCAACTTCCGGTAGCAAAATGGTACGAATATATCAACGACCCAACGCTGGCCGATGCTATTATGGACAGAATGACAGCCAATGCACAACGAATAGAATTAAAGGGTGATTCTATGAGACGGAAAAAGGGGAAAGCAAATCAATAACAAGTCTTACTTTTAACACGCAAAAGCTCTTATCACTTTTACCTGCTTCGCAGGTGGGTCAACATCCCAGAATAGTGGGTCAACATGACCAGAATATACAGTTGCATCATAAAATCTGCCTTATTGACCAGCTTACAATAATTAATGGCTCTTATAATTGGAGTTATTCAGCATGTAATAATGAAGAAAATATAATGATACTCACTATTGAAGCCAACAATTCTGCTGATAGTACGATAATAGAGAGTATTTATAGACGGCATGGATTTTTATGTAAAAATGGTAGTCAACGGATAGATAGATTTGAAACCCTAGGTTACTATCAGACTCATAATCGAGATTTTAGTATTACACTCTCTAAACTAGATGAACATGAAATTGAACTCCGAAAACTGTTTCAAGATCGTATAACAGAAACCTTTCACAAAGCACAAGGGTTGAAGTTGGGTCTATCTGATGAATTCCTACGACAAATGGTGCGTGAAGGTGGAGGGGTTAACTTTGTAAAACGTATTCTAAGAGATGAAATGAGAACAAATGAAGTAAAATCCGGTTTTATGAAGTTGGTGTTGTTGACCCCTCCAAGGCTGGATTTATCTTTAGAATTTCAGGTATTACAACCGGAATTTGGTATCCTTTTTTCCGAAGAAGAAAAAGCGTTTTGCCAAAAACTAGTAGGTTGGGGTGGAAGAGGGGAAATGCCGAATATGAGTTAATAGCCATACCCTGTAGAAGCCCGTTGTCCCTTTTTTCGTACCTTTATATTATCAATAATATATTAACTGTTAGGTGTGCTTTTGTTGATATTTGAGTTAATATAGTATTACATCTGGTTTTACACTTCTTACATAACGCATTGATAATGAATATTCGTTCGTTCCCAGGTCGGGCAACATTCTTTGACGGTCTCAGCACCCTAGTCTCCGCGCTGAGACCTTCTTTAAAGCCCGCATCTGACGTCAAGTTTGACTCGGTAAAAGTTTTACCGTTAGTTTTACACACTGCCTCTAATATATTGATTATCAACTTGGGTTCTCTCCCAGGTCGGGTAACAGATGGTGAAGATCCGCTCTCAGAGCGGATCTTCTTTTTTTGCCATTATAGCTCCCCTTGTTAATAGTTGATTTGCAATTGTCCTGCAGGACTAAGCCACCTCGAGCCACACGTTTTCTCGATACCCATACAAAGCTGTATTACTTCCTTATATGAATTAATATATTGTTCTTTCCAATGAGCACAGGACTGACTTTATTTCGCGGGTTTAAATGTGTCGTTTAACGTAGTTGCCGCAGTATGTTGGCTGAAATTCCAACGATTGCCAGACCTCGTAAGCTTAAAAATCTCTTCGTTATTGAGTTGTCGAGAGAGATGAGCTATGCTCTGTATTTTTAAACCGGCCCGTGTTGCCTGGCGGCTTTTCCTCCTGCGCACGAACTTGGGTTGCTTAACCTGGTCTCCTTTTATCAGATTCCCTTGCCATGAAATCGCCAACTCTCCCGATAAATAAATCCTGTCTGATGTGTTCTCCGATACTTTGCGGTCAAAGGATAGATGTATCTTTACTACCAGCACCTGCCCGGAGAAGTTTTCGTTCCGTTGGATTAAGTAGGTTACTGATGGACGCAGGCTAAAACTACGCCATTATGAAACAATTGTTACTTTCTGTTTGCTTTATAATCGTGCTTTCCAACAGCACTGCGGGGCAGTCGGTTGGGTGGCTTATGAAGGGGTTTCCTGCCAATCACATTTATAAACCTCCAGATACTGCAACTGCGCTGCGCATGATAAAGCTAGCTTCCGCTTGCCTGTTCAAAGCAGGAGAACTTGCAGTAGATCTTGACTCTGCGGCTGTCTTGCTACGGAATGCCCGTAAGGTTTTTGAGGCGGTGAACTATACTCCGGGCCTCAATTTGGTGCGCCCGATAGAAATTAATTTGGCGCGCGAGCAATTGAATTTTCCCATGTTAAAAACCTTCTTTTCAGGAACTGATATTCAGGAAAAGATAATGGTGAGTAAGCTATTAACCTGGGCTTACTGGGATCAACATAAAAAGGATAGCATTTCAGCGGATAGCGCTCTGCTTTATGCCAAAATGATGGAGCGGCTGGCGGTGGAAAATAGGTTTCCAGCCATGGCCAACGAAGCGCAGTATTATATTGCCCGAAGTTATTTGGCAATGGGTAATCTTACGCAGTTTAAGGTGCACATGCTTGTAATGGCAAAGTATCATGCAGATCGGAACGAACTGCGTTCCGAGTTAGATGTATGGGGTGTTTTAAATTCATTTTTAAAAAATAGGGATACAGTGGCCCCCAGCCGCTTTGAGGTTAATCAGCGAAGGCTCATATTAGCAAGGAAGCTGGGGATAAGGGAAATAGAAGTAGATGCCCTTTTTCGGCTGGGTGAACAGTATTCCCAGCGTGGAAGAAGAACTGAAGCAGAGAAAGTGCTGATGGAGGCATATGAAAAGCATGTGCCCGCCGGGCCTGTTAAACTTTATTCAATCCTCGATTTGCTTACCCGATTGCACCAGTCGGGTGGTAATGCCGATAAGGCTATCCACTATGCCTGGGCTACACTGGAGAGTGCGATAAAAGCGACCGATAACAAACTGACGCATGATAACTACCGGCTTCGTTTAGGAGAAGTCTTAACCAATTTCGGACGAAATGAATTGTTTTATGAGATGATGAGCGATTATATAGAAGGAACCCCGGAACAGCAGGCCACCAGCTGGTTCTACATTCTCAATCACGCAGCGGGGCTTCTATACCGTAAGAACCCGGCTAAAGCGTTGGCTTACCTACAGGATCGGCAGACAAATTTGCCGGCTCATCCGTTTTACAGGGCTTTAGCTAATAAAATGGCGGGACAAATCAGTCTTGACCTGAAAAATGTAGCGGGTGCTCGTAAATATATGCTCGCCGCCTTGGCCGATTCTAGCGCCCTGTACGCCAATAGTTCCAGTTACTTGTTGGCTGACATTTATCTCTATCTCGCGCAGATGGCCGGCATGGAGCAGCAGTATGATGAAGTGCTGAAGTATATCGAGCATGCCGATCGTGTACCCAAAAGCCTGGTGCCACTGTCGCGGGAGTTGGCAAGCGAGCATATGCGTTTTAAGGTAGATAGTATCAGGGGGAATTTTGACGGGGCATTGCTACACCATATTCGCTTCAAAATGCTAAGCGACAGTATCAACAACCTGGAAAAGATCGGACAAATGGAGGAGTTGAACATTCGTTATAAAACTGCCGAGCAAAATAGAACGCTCGGAGAACGTGCGCGCGAGATTGCCTGGTTAACGAATGAAACACGCCTGCGGGACTCACTGTTATATGCCACCAAATTTAATGCAGCACGGGAAGATACTTTCCAGTTGCAACGTATTGACGCGGCCAACCAACTAGCAAGACTAAGGGGCGATTCGCTTCATAATTCGCAGGAAGTGAACAGGTTTCTAAGCAGCAAATGGGATTTGCAAAATGATCTCCTCGAACAGACGCGGCGTACGCATAACTTGACTGTGACAGGAGCGGTACTCCTGGCATTATTGCTACTGCTAGGTTATAACCGTTATCGCCTGAAACAGCGTAGTAACCGGCAGTTGCAAATGCAGCAAAAGGTAATACAGACAAAAAATCAATCGCTGGAGAAATTGGTGACTGAAAAAGAATGGCTGTTAAAAGAAGTGCACCACCGCGTTAAAAACAACCTGCAGGTGGTGGCGAGCTTACTCAATATTCAGTCATTTTACCTGCGTGACGATTCCGCCATATCGGCTATTCGGGACAGTCAGCGCCGCGTTAACGCTATCTCGCTTATTCATAAAAAATTATATCAGTCCGACAATTCGGCGATGATTAACATGCCACAATACATAAAGGAACTGTTGTCATGTTTATATGAATATTCGGAAGGAGAACGTGATATTCAGTTCCGGACGGACGTGGCAGATGTTACGCTGAGTATCCGGGAGGCGTTGCCAATTGGTCTTATCCTGAATGAGGCAGTAACCAATGCTTTCAAATATGCTTTTGAGAAAAGTGGTATCATCACTATTACACTAAAGCCCGAAGAGGAGGGAAGCATGCTGCTTTCCATCGCAGACAATGGAAGAGGACTTACAATAGAGGTCGGTGAGGATACGCCTCCGTCATTAGGTATCAGCCTGATGCAGGGACTAGCCAAAGATCTTGAAGGTGAGTTTCAGATGCTGGACCGAAACGGTACCACTATAATTGTTCGTTTCCCACTCGAAGTATTAATAACATAAAAGACAGTATTAATACAGCATCTTCCGGGAAAGGCCTGAATACAAGCCCGAAGTGCATGGCGTTTTTCTCAAGCAGGCTCTCAGGTGATAACTGCGAAATTTTTAAGAAATAAAGTAATTGTTTTTCCTTTGTTCAGGAAACACTTATTACGGAATTTTTGTTTGATGCATTTATGTAATTGTTCGATTATCTTTAGAAACTGGTTTGAAAGCGATTCGTCACGGGTAACAAAAAGGAACAGCCCGCTCAAAATGAGCGAGCTTTTTTTATTTTACATTTAGCCTTATTGATCCGCGTTATAACCGCGCTAGCCTTGCACAAACTTCTTCAACACAACATTGCCACCACTGCTTCCCGCAATCTCGAAACCCAATTTCTGCACCAGCTTTATCGCCGCAAAGTTACCTGGTGTGGTTTCTCCCACAAAAATCCTGATGCCGAGCGTAGAAGCGGCGAAATCCATGACCAGTGTAAACGCCCTTGCCATATATCCTTTCCCCTGGTATTCCGGAAGTAGTGCGCCGCCTACCTGTATTTCCCCGGTAGTCGTTTCGAAATGATGTAGTGCACAGTCACCAATGATTTTGCCGGGATCATCTACCAGTGCGATCGTCCAAATGTATTCGCAGTAGGACATGATGCGGTTGGTAAATTGTTCAGGTGTTTCGCCAGGCTCGAATGGCTTTTCCTCCTGGGTATTGTACAGCAGGTAGAAAGCAGCTGCGTCGGCAGTGGTGAGTGGACGAAGTAATATCTGGCGATCATTTAAGGTGGGCATGATAAGAAGGTTAATCAGCAAATTATTCATTCGTGGTTGAAAGGCAGCCGGGCCATAAGTCTGGAGTCGGTCCTGCATATAGCAATCCTTACAAAGATAGGAATTGTTATAGTACGTTATAGTTCACCATTTTCACTTTCAGATTTGTTTAATCGCTGCTATCGGATATATTCGTATCACCTTACCAATTTGATAGTAAATGAAAACAATAACCCGCATTTTTGCCCTATTCCTTTTAGCGTTCGCCACGTACCAGGCGGCGGCACATCCCGCCCGGAAGGAGCCAGCAGCCAACACAGCTCAAACATCTGACCTGGTACTGCTCGCCCGTGTATGGGGCTATCTGAAGTATTTTTCGCCTGCCATCAGCGAGCGAGATATAGATTGGGATAAGGTACTCATCACGCAGTTGCAATACCTGGATGAAAATTCTGCGGCTGGCATCGGGCAGCCACTCAAGGAAATGCTGGACGCTGCCATCCCGGTTATGCCCTCGGGGAAGAAAACCGGTGCCAGGCAGCTTGCTAAAGCGAAAGCGATCGAAAAAGTGAATGTGGATTACAGCTGGATCAGGAATGCGTCGCAACTTAGTACCAGCGATAAGGAACGCTTGTTGGCGTTAGCTGATCATTTTGCGCCGTTTCGTAATAAGTATGTAGATGCGCCGGAAGTGGCGCAACGGCCTTCGCCTGTTTTTAAGGAAGATAGCTATGGAAAGCAATATTTGCCTGAAAAGTACTATCGGCTGCTGGCACTGTTCCGCTATTGGAACATCATGGAATATTACCTACCCGCTAAATATCAGCAGAATGGTACGTGGCCGCAAACATTGGCGAAGCTTATCCCCGAGTTCACCGCTGCGGATACAGACCGGGCATATGGCCTTGCGCTGATGAAACTGAATGCAGCCATCACCGACGGGCATACGATCATGCCAACCCGCCCTAAGTTTAATGAGCTTATATTCGGAAGCCGGTTAGTACGCCTCCCGTTTAGTATGGGCGTGATCGGCGATACGGTGTTGGTGACGCACATGGATTCCGGGTTTGCCGAAATAAGCGGCATGCGCAGAGGCGATCGCATATTAGACCTGAACGGAAAGCCGGTACGTCAGTATGCCGATTCCTTAAAAGCTTTTATGAGTGAACCGCGTGACGTAATCAAGGAATTTCATCTCACAAGGTCTGGCATGTTGCAAAGAATACCCGCACCAGCAAATCTGATGCTGGTTACCTTTGAGCGGGCGGGGAAACAGCACCAATTTGCGATGGAGTACAAAGAGAAGGAACAAGCAATGTATGCCCGATCGGCGCGTAATTATATGCTCAGGCAAGTGGAACAAGAAAAGCAGCAACCTGTAAAGCCAGCCATGCGCATGCTCGAAGGTGATGTGCTGTTCATCGATCCATCGAAATGGACGGGTACCATGGCGGATACTACGCGCAAATTGCTGGCAAAGGCAAAGTCACTGATTATTGAATGCCGCACTTATCCCAATTTCGATTTTATCAACTTTACGAGTTTCCTGTTCAAGAGGTCAACAAAATGTCTTGTCTGGAACCGGGTGAGCGTTTATCCAGGTCTGACAAAAACAATGGATTATGTTCGAGGGCCGGACCATACGATACATTTCAAAGGCCCCGTGGTGGCGCTTATTTCGGAAGCTTCGCTCAGCCGGCCAGAGATGTTGACCATGATCATCAAAGCACGTGGGGGTAACACCAGGCTTATAGGCCGTGCTACGGCTGGCGCGGATGGGGACGTGACACCCATTCCAATGGTAGGGGACCAGCAAATGTATTTTTTTATCTCCGGGTTGGGCGTGCTCTATCCGGACGGTGGTTATACGCAGGGGATCGGTATACCGCCCGATATTGAGGTGCCTAATAGTCTCGATCAGCTGGATGGTACCAGGGATGTGATATTTGAACGGGCGGTGGAATACCTTGCTTCACAACAATACTAGTCTTCTGCCAATATGGGGTTGACCAAAAAGTAAAATGAAGACTTTGAGATCGCTTAAACGATGACTTGTCGCCATCAGATACCCGAATAAATCAGGGCTGACCCATACTTTTTGGTCAGCCCTGATTTATGTAACGAAGGTTAATTTTCTTTGTCAACAGGCACATGCCTGCGGCGGTAAAGCAGGCAAGGGTGCTTACTTCACCCGGTACGTTAAAATATCCGTCCCTTGCATATTCCTGATCCACTGTTTGGTTTCCCTCGTTTCCAGTACCTGGCCATTATCATAAAAGTCACGGCTGTAACATAGATAGTCGCCGTTCTTCGTTGCACTGTCAATGATCCAGATATGCCACATAGCTGCGCCGGATTGGAGTGATACAATTACTTTTCTTCCGGCTTTCAGTTCTGCATCAATGGTCTGAAACAGCTTGTCGAAGGGGAATTGCGGTGACCTTGGATTTTTGAACTGGTGGGTGAAGGTGATGCCTTTAATGGTTTTGCCGTCGAAATCGCCAAAGGTGCCGGTGTTCTTATTCTGCCAGGCGTTCTGGAAATCATAGAAGTCAGCGTTCACTTTGTTGTTGTACTTCAGGATCATCTCTACAGAAGATGGAATGCAGGAGGATTGATATCGCTGGCGGTGTTTTTCGGCGGTGGCTTTAAGGGATCGGGTCGAAGTGGTTTGTGCGCACAGCGACAGGGAAAGCAGGCAGCTAAGCAGGAGAAGGGTAGTCTTTTTGTACGTCATAGATTAAATGTACTGTATAACCCACGTAAAACAAAGAGGGCCGGCCAAAAGGCCAGCCCCGTCTTACTTTCCATTATTCAATAACTATCCTTTACGCGCCATTTCGATCATGGCGGCCAGTTCTTCCACGGCTGCTTCTTCACCACCGGTAAAGCCCGCCAGCTTAAACCGTATCCTTCCCCTGCCATCGATCACAAATTTCGCAGGGATGGCGGTCACCCCATAAGCTTCTGCTGTCGATTTGCCATCTTCCGGCTTAGGATCGAACAGCACGTTAAAATCATATCTGTTAGTGTTGATGTAATTCTTCACAATAGTTTCGAAATCGTCTGCCTTTTCCCAGCAATCGATAAACAGGAACTGTACATTTTTATCAGACTTAAATTTATCCTGCGCCTTTTTCATCGCCGGAAAAGAAGCCTTACATGGGCCGCACCAGGTTGCCCAAAAGTCGAGTACCACTACTTTTCCTTGCAGGCTGGCCAGCGACACGGTATTGCCGTTCATGTCCTTCAGTGCGAAGGCGAGGGCTGGCTCGTTAATCATTTCTTTCGCGGCCTTGTCGCGGATGGCAGACTGCATGCGTGTTTTTAAACCGGTAACGTAGGTGTCGAATGGCTGGTCACCATGATAGATTTCCTGCAGCATTTGCCTGGTGGCGGCACCTGCATTGCCTTTGATTACCGAGGCTTCCAGTTGCGCCTGGGCCTGCAGCAGCTGACCATTGGCTTTAAGGATGCGTGCATAGATGAGAAAGAATTCAGTGTCCTTCGTATTGTCGCTGGCCGCTGCTTCGTTCATGAATGTTAAGGCCGTTTTGATATCACCTTTCCGGAGCATAAGATCTGCGTAAGTGCGTGCTGCGTAAGGGAATCCAACAGAAGCGAATTGTGCTTCGTTGCCCGGTTTGCCCAGAAATGGACGGGCACTTTCGGCGGCGCGCAGGAACAGGGGAGTGGCGCTTGCGGTGTCACCTTTCCGCAAAAGGGCGGTGCCGATTTGCATTAAGCCTTCTCCCATCCAAAATTGTTCTTCCAGGTCATTTGCATAGGCGAGTGCTTTGGGCGTATTGCCTGCATTGACGAACTGCGTGCCCACGCCAGCGCGCACATAATCGTAAATCACGAATACGCCGTCATAGTTCTTTCGCGGGAAAGCAGTGGTGCATTTTTTAATCAATTCATCGCGTTTTAAAAGATCTTTTTCTTTATAGATACCGGCCAGCAGGCTGTCGCGCATGATTTTTCCCTTCGGGAATTTTTGCCGGGATAGTGCAACGACGGAATCGGCTGCTGCCTGTCTGCCCAGCTGTTGGTAATAGGCAAACGCCTTCGGAAAGTCAGCTTCCGTCGTGCTGGCGGCAAGCGTTTTCATGTTGGTGATCACCTGTTGAGGCTTTGCTGCAAGTCCGGCGAGCAGTAATGAAATAGTGAGTAAACTTTGTCTGATGTTCATGTTACATGGAGGCTTTTGCGGTGATAATAGAGTAAACAACGTTTTTGCTGTTAAGGATTTCTTCCGGTGTCATGGGTTCGTTCCGTTTGTTTCTAACGCAGATCGCCATCACGTACGTGCTGCCGGCTGGGAACATGGCCGGAACCGGTCGATAGACGCTCCCGGCGGCCAATGCAGGGGCAGTCGCCGTTCCGGGTATCGTCACCGAATCTCTCGAAAAACTATACGATCCCGTAGGGAAAGGTTTGTAATCGGTGCTGAATTTAGCATTGTAAGCATCCACCAAAGCTTGCGTGGAAATGCCTTCCATCGCGAACTTAGCTTCATAACCGAGCGGCCTGTCAAGCGTAACTTTCATTAACGGCGTAAGCGTTTGCGGAAAATTATTGTACACGGTTTGTACCAGGTTGTTCCTGCCGGCGGAGAAGGACTCTACCCATGCGTTGGCCACGGTGACATTGTACTTTACAAACATGATCTTACTTTTCAACACGTCAGCCGGGATGCTGGTGAGGGTTACCGGCACCACGTACCGGTAGCTGCCCACGGCCATAGCGGGTAAGCTGGACGGCAAGATGCAAATAGAATCAGGCGATGTATATTTTCCTGTCGGGATGATGCATTTGCCGCCATTCACCGTAGCGAAAGCGCCTTCCGCGAAAAGTGGTGATTTCGTGTGATACAGGCTGTCGTAAATTTGAAGCAGGGCGGCGTTGGCGGACACACTTGCAGTAACGGCAACGGCTGTGGTGGACAGGCGGCCTGCCTGCGCAAAGAAAGCTGCCGGCCGGCCACCTTCGTGCAATACTTTACCATCGGAAATGACCAAACCGCCATCGGCCGAGGGTAGCTTGTTATAGGCGCCCAGGCTTTTCACCACTTCGAATGCCAGCGGGTCGCTTATTTCATCTTTCTGGCAGGATGCTATGGCTATTACTGCCAGTAAATATATCAGAAGACAACTCTTTTTCATGCGTCGTTTTTTTAACGTTGATTCTGGATGATAGCCGGATTGTTGGCGATCATTTTTGGTTCGAAAGGTAACAGGTAACGGGGCGAACCGGCGGGCAGTGTGGCCAGTACATTGCTGGTAACGTCCGACGTTCTTTGCAGTGTTCTGGCAAAGGCACTTTCCTGGTTTAATCTTTTAAGATCGAAGGTGCGCAGGCCGCCGCGGAGGAACAATTCCCTTCTTCTTTCCAGTAACACCGCGCTCAACGCATCCGCATCGTTGATGTAAGTAAGCGACACATAATCAACCGGCTTAAAACGTTTCTGACGTAACTGGTTCAGTAACGTGATCGCATCACTGCCTTTATTGCCCGCGCTAATCCCTCGGCCTTGATCAGCATCATTTCGGGTACACCGATGCTGTAGTTGAACTGCATGCCGTTATTGTTATAGGGCAGGTAGCTATAGCGGGCGTTTCCGTTTATGCGGTAAAAGTTATACACGAACCTCAAATCCTTGTTGCCCAATACGGTGTTCAGGTCATCGCTGATAAAGGGGGTATTTTTGAAGGCCCCGAAATACTGGTAGTCCACGCATATTTTGGCAAACAGTATTTCCGGATTGTTCGTCTGTTCAATCAACAGCATGGGTTTGTTATAAATGCCGACTTGTGGATTGGCATTGCTGTAAAATATAAAGCTGTTGTAATCGAGTAGGCCAGATCGTTTGGCGAGTGCCGAGTCGGCTTGCTCCTGAGCCTGCACGTATTGCCCGGCATACAGATAGGTACGGGCCAGCATAGCGTGTGCAGCAGCTTTGCCGGGATGAATAACATCTTTTCCAACACCAGGCAGTGAATCGCTGTCGATCGCATCGGTGAGGTCGCGTACGATTTGTTGGTACACTTGCTGTACGGTAGCTCTCGCCGGTTTGGCTGCTGCTTCCGGTGCCAATACCAGCGGCACGGCCAGATCGCGGGAAGCGGAACTGGACTGGTATGCAGGGCCATACATGTTCAATAACTGGAAATAATAGTAAGCGCGATTGATCTTCGCCTGCGCGCTGATCACCGATTTTTGCGCTGGTGTTCCGCCCTCTGACTGGTTGATGTGGTGTAGGATCACGTTCATCTGGAGTATCCATTTGTACGCATTGCCATACATCGGATCTGTATCGGCCAAATCCCAAACGGTAGGCGCCCACAGGTAAGCGCGGGTGTAATAGGAGTTTGGATTGACAACCGTCAGCTGTTGCTCGGGAATCATAATATCATCGCTCACCAGGTCGGCGATCACAAAGTTAGGTTCGGCCATGCCGCTGGTGTTCAGCATCTCGCCAAGATCTTTGGTTTGATTCAGATTGATCTGGTTCGTGTCTGGCCGCACGCCCAGGAATTTCTCGCAGCTGCTCGTCAACAACACGAGCGCAAGCATGGGTATTGAAAAAAGTTTCATTGTCATTTCTTTTAAAGGTTCACATTCACACTTAACATGTACTGAAGCGGCTGTCGGATGCCTACCAGGCCGTTGTCCGTTACAGAGGTCGGATCAATGTTATACTTGTTGCGCGTCCACAGGGCGACGTTCTGCAGCTGCATGGAAACGGTAAGTCCTTTGATCGATGCTTTTTTCAGCATCGCCGCCGGGAACATATACCCCAGCTGTATTTCACGCAGACGGATGTTATCGGCAGATTCGATCGTGTTGGTGGAATTCTGGATAATCAGGTTCCTGGACGTGCTGCCATTGGTCATTGCCGGCACGTCTGTAAATGCCTCGTCGCCCGGCTGGCGCCAACGTTTGGCGATCAGTTCATTTTTGTCCAGGCTGCCCGAAGCGGCAGGCATGTAAGAGCGGAACACGTGACCGAGATTAAACATGGCGCGCGCACTCAGGAAGAAATTTTTATATTCCAGGTTCTGGATCAAAGCGCCCGTCCATGGAGCACGCAGCCTGCCGCTGTACACCAGGCTGGTGGAGTCGGGCGTAGCTATCTTTTCTCCTTTGCCGTTAAAGATCTGCGGATTTCCCTGGTTGTCGAGGCCCGCCCAGCGGTAGCTCCAGAGGTTGTCTGTCGCATAACCATCGTGAATGCTGGTGAGGTAGCTCCTGTTGGCCGAATAGTTCACATGCGGCGCATTCAGTACTTCGTTGGTGTTGTAAGCGCCGTTGATGGTGCTCGTCCAGCTAAAATTCTTGTTCTCGATAATTCTGCCCACTACCTGTAATTCTACACCCCTGTTCAGCATTTCACTATAGTTATATTGCGCGCTCAAACCCGTCGACGGATCGGTAGGGATGTTGCCATTCGTTAAACCAGTGCGGATGTTGTGATAATAAATCATATCCATCAACAGCCTGTCTTTGAGAAGCCCCAGTCTTACATGTGCTTCCTTATTGCGCTGGTACTGCGGCAATACCTCGAAGTTGGTGATGCTGACATTGCTGTACCCACCGCCTTCACGTGGCGCGTTGGTCGACATCATCAGGGCTATTCCCTGGTAAGGATTGATGTCGGCTACTGTTAAATCCAGCATCATGCTGCTGATGGTGCGCGATTTGAAAAAACGCTCTTTTGTTACATCCCACGAGAGGTTGCCCGACCACTGACTTTTACCTTGCGAAGGTTTGTTATAACGCATGGTGAGGAACAAACGGTCGCCAGAAAATGACGCTTGTACCTGTCCGCCGGCATTTGTGCTGGTTTGACCATTCATCTGCGCAGGCAAGTAACTGCTTACGAAAATAGCGGCGGTGTTCCACTGTGGCTGCTGGCTGCGGCTCATTACCACGCTGGGTGGTAGTTGCGGCAAACTGATCACCTCATAATCAGCCTTTACTTTCAATGTGCTGATCCAGGGGATGTTCAAAAAGTTTTCGTGATGAACGAGCCAGGTGCCCGATGCTACATAGTCTGTAAGCTGCGCGTAATCGCCGTTGCCGCCGGTTACCGGCATAAACACGGCACCGTAACCCGAGCTTATTTCGTACCGATCGTTGAAGGTATACGCGACGTTCGCGTTCAGGTTCGCATTGCGCACTTTACTCTCTGCGCCTAAACCACGAAGTAGCAATTCTGACGGATATACTGATCTTCCCAGGTAGTTTACGAATGAAGTTTGCCCTGTATGGAGGATGGGTAAACCGGTACCGGTGGTTGTATTGTAACCGTAATAGGTTGTGTCGGGTGTGGTAGTACGGGTTTCGCTGCCCGCCCCTACACCGGCGCTCGCCACCAGCAGGTGTTTGCCGGCCAGTTTCTTACGGAAGGATAAGCCGGTACGGGCATTCCAGATATCTGTATCAATGCGGGAACGGCGCAACATGTCGCCGGGAGGTACATAGAAGTCGACTACATTACCGGAAGTGGCATTGCGAAACAATCCATGATCGTTGATACGTTTGCGTTGTGAGCTGGCCCCCATGCCTTCCCAATAGTCGGCGGTAAACCGGTTGGGATTGTATTGTACGTTAGCCGACCATTGCAGGTTTTTAGTAAGGTCCCAGGCCATGTTAAACCTGGAGTTGGCACCCGAAGTACGATTACGGGTGTGGCTGTTGTGCAGGTCTTCCAGGGCGTTCATACCGTAGTTATAGAAGCCCAGCGACTGCATGGTGTTATTAAGCTCCGGACTCACTTCGTACTGACTGTATACGTAGTTGCCATCCGGGCCAATCAGCATTTCATACGGGTCCATAAAACCCACGTTGGGGCTGCCCGGATTCAGTGATTTATTGAAGTTTGCGTTCAGATCGATCTGTGCGCGCAGTTTGCCTTTCAGCAGTCGCCAGTCGTTTTTCAGGTTCAGGATGAAGTCTTCGGATTTGCTGCCCTTTGCATTACTCATCGCATTACGGTAAGTGCCGCTCACATTAAAGCGGTACGCCTGCGAGCCGCCGGCGAGTGACAATGTGTGATTGTGAGAGAATACGTTCTGCTGCAACAATTGAAGCTGGTCGCGGTTAGACAGTAGCGACAGCGAATCCCATTGCTGCTGGAAGACGCCGGATGTGATCGTGCCTTTTTTCAGGGCATAGAGCATGCGCTGAGCGGGCGTAAGGTTGTTCATGTTCGGCGCCTCTACGTAGTTGGCCAGTCCTTTATCGTACGCCTCTTTATAATAATCTAAAACATCTTTGGTAGATGCGAGGTGCAGTGCGCCATTGCTGTTATCAGGCTTGGGTGCGAAATAAGTGTTGAAGCTGTAGTTGATCTGCATTTTGCCAGGCTGCGCGCCGGTTGTAGTAATCATGATAATACCACCTGCGGCTTTCGGTCCCCATTTTATACATTCTGCCGGATCGCGAACGATCCTCACCGATTCTACGTTGTTCATGGGATAGTCGGCCGGAAAGTTGTCCTGCGGAAATCCATCTATCACGACGAGCATGCCTGACGTACTGCCGCCAAACCCACTGGCGCCGCGCAGTTCAGGAACAATGCCGTTATTTGTAATGGTGTTAGTAAAACTGTGATTGTCTGTAGGTATGGACGATCCGCCGGGCATGGCCGTAGTATGCGCCATGTCGTGAAAGTATTTGAGATAATCCTCGTACGTCGGATAGCCCTGTGCTGCGACGTCGATGCCCATCCTTACGAATCGGTCGTACAGGTCGCGCAGTGGTGCGCCCTTGTAAACCATGTCTACCTCTGTTTTGATATCCGTTTTGAGCGTAAGCCCGGGAACGCTGCCTTCTAATACCTGTGATAATGTTTGGTGGCGGCGGTGCGTTAGTTCAACAGGTGCACCTGCGGCACGCCTGGAGGTGATTACCGCTTTTTCCAATTCCTCGATCGCGGGTTGCATTTTTATCTTTAGTACGATGCCCGCGCTGCTGCTGTATTTCAGGTCGTCTTCCTGCGGTTTGGCAAGTGTGTAAGCAGTATAGCCGCCGCTCGTGGTCTTAATACCTACGGCAATGGGTTTGTAGCCAAGACTGCTGATGATCAGCACCGCATTGTCGGGTAGATTATCGAGGGAAAAATAACCTTTACTGTTCGTCATAGCGCCCAGGGTAGTGCCTTTTACCCTGACGGATGCATTGCTCACCGGCTCGCCTTTGTAGTCTGTGATGGTGCCCGTTACGAGGGGAATGGTGACTGGTTGCTCTTCCATCAGGTCCATGCCCGCTACGAGCATAGCCTTAACAGGCCTTCCTTTCGGAATGATGGAGATCGTTTTGCTCGTGATTTCATAACCCAGCGGCTGGTCTTTCAGGACTAGTTCCAGGAAGCTATGCAGCGGCATATTAGTAGCGTTGAAGGACACTTTTCTGGACGCGTCCATGAGATCCGACTCGAAAAACACGTGATAGCCCGTTTGCTGGCGGATGGCGGAAAACACCTTTTTGAGATGCATGTTTTTGCCCGCCAGCGTTACAGATTGTGCCCTGCCCGACGCATATACGTTCAGGAAAAACACGGTGAGCAGGAATGCAGTTATTTTCATGACCAGCATTATTTTTTTGAAAGTAGCGCTGGCAGCGGGCCCTGGCGATACTAACGAGATTTTGGTGAGTGGCCGGCGCTCAGGTTGCCAACGGTTGGTGATGGCAATAGGGCTCCCCGGCCAAATCGCAGTTTTTTGCATAAATTGCAATTGATTTGGTTGTTAAATAATGAGTGACACTAAATCTTCCACCGTCACGGGTTCCAGCCGTGGCGGTTTCTTTTTGCTGATGTGTTTTTGGATGTTCTTTAACGATCAGGTAAAGGCATAATTCACCCTATGGCCCGGTTGGGAGGCCAGATCCGACTATGTGCATAGCAAACGGTTTATTTTATAATGACAAGCTTTCTGTTTTCCTCAATCCTGAATTTCAGTTTTGTTCTGCCAAGAATCTTTAAAAGCTCTTCCAGGCTTACGTTCCGGTCTATTTCGCCGCCAAACCGGATGTCGGGCACGCCATGCTCATAAACGACGTCTATGTCGTACCAGCGTTCCAGCAGGCGCATAGATTCTTCCAGCGTGAGTTGATCGAAGTTGAAGGCACCGTTTTTCCAGGCCAGCACGCGATCAGTATCCACATCGGTTTGTACGGTAAGGGCGGATGTGCCTGAATGCGCCAGTTGCGCCTGTTGGCCAGGTTGCAGCACAACCGCTTTGCCGGCGGCTTTTACGCTTACGCTTCCGTTTAATAAGGTTGTTTGGATGTACGACTCGTTAGTGTATGCATTGATGTTAAAATCAGTACCCAGTACTGCTACTTCTTGCTGGTTATTAACCGATATAAAAAATGGTTGGTTGGCATGTTGTGCTACTTCGAAGTAAGCCTCGCCGGTGATGGTTACCCGCCGTTCTTTGTTTGTAAACGCAGTCGGGTAGCGGATCGAGCTGGCGGCGTTTAGCCATACCGCACTGCCGTCGGGCAGTAACAGCCGGAACTGGCGGCCTTTGGGTGTGCTGATGGTGTTGTATTGCAACTCGCCTTCGGTCTGTCCCTGGCTGTTGTACTGCAATTGACCATTAGCGAGCATCACCTGCGAGCCTTGTTGTTGTGCCACCAGGCCGTTTTGTAGACTGTCCAGCACAATTTCCGCACCATCTGCCAGTGTGAGGATGGCCCCATTGCGGCCGGGTTGTATGTCTTTTTTACTTTGAGCGACTGTTGTTGTCGACTGGGTTGGATGCGTGCTCCAATACCATGCGCCCGCTGCGAGAAGCAAGGCTACGGCGGCGGCTGCGGGCCAGTAGAAGCGGCGTGTGGACAGGCGTTTTACCGGGTGCATACGTTCGTGCAGCAGCCTGGTGAAGCGTTCCCCGCGGGCTGCCGGCTCTGGTGTGCTGTATTCTGACTGGATGAAAGTTTCTTCAAGTATCGTTTCTATAAGCGGGCGTAACTCCGCGTCGTTCATATATTGTAACAGCAACTGACGTTCCGGCTCCGAAAGGCTGTCGGAAGCATATCTGGCAAGTAATTCCCTGAGCTGTTGTATGTCCATAGTTAGGTCTTGGGCCGGTCCGCTTTGGTCGTCCGTTAATAAAGACGCAGGAAAAAGGAGACCGGACAGGGTAAATTGAAAATATTTTTTAGCGGGATAGAAAATGTGCGGTGAGGTACAGCGCAAAGGGCGCTGCATGGCGGTAAAAGTATTGTCGCAGGGTGTTTAAAGCCGCCACCATGTGAAAATTCACCGTTCGCCTCGAAATACCCATGATCTCCGCTATCTCTTCGTAGGTTTTACCTTCCGTGCGACTAAGGTGAAAAGCCGTACGTTGCTGTGGCGAAAGGGTGGCCAGTGCTTTTTCCAGGAGTGATTGTACTTCTTTGAATTCGAGGTGGCTGTCGGGCCGCATGCCCGGCGTTTCGAGAAAGGCCAGGGCATCGTCGGAAACGGGTTGTTCCAGGCGTTTGCGCATGGCCGATATGACCTGGTTGCGCGACAAAATGAACAGGTAACCGCGGAAGTTGTCGACTTCCGTGAGCCTGGACCGGCCGTTCCAGATTTTCATGAAAATGTCCAGCACCAGTTCTTCCGCAAACTCGGGAGACTTGGTATAAGTAAGCGCATGTAAGTAAACATCGTTACGGTGCTGCCCGAACAGGAAGTTGAAAGCGGTTTCATCGCCCTCGGAAACCCGGAGCAGCAGTGCCTTTTCGTCGTATGATAGCTCTGCGGGCAATAGATTTGGTTGATTCTGTGCCGCAAGCTATAAAATATCCGGCAGAGTTTTATGGATTTGCTGTGGTGTGTTTTACGTAGTTGAGCAGATCTGTTTGAGCCGTAACCGGGATTACTCCTTCGGTGGATGCCTGTGTTTTACCATCCAGTACCGCCTGCGTCATGTCCACGAAGTTTTCTATGGCGTTGGGGGAGAAGCCGGCCCCTTTCAGTACATCCGCCCAGCCTTCCCTTGGTACATGTTGAACCGTGATCTGTTTGCCCAGCACCTGGCTGTAGGCATTGGCCACGTCTTGCGGGGTGTATGTTTGTGCCGACTGTAATTCGTAAACCGCATCCTCGTTTTGTTCCTCGACCAGCAGCCTGGCTGCCAGTGCTGCCACGTCCTCGGGCGCCACCATGGCCAGCGGCGTATCTGGCGGAAAGAAGGAGGGGAGTTGTCCTGTTTCCTGCATTACGGGCAGGTAAAGTGCCCAGTTCTTAAAATAGTAAGCGGGACGGATGAAGATGCGGCGCAGCGGTGCGCCATCAAAAGCGCGTTCCAGCATATGTGATTGCAGCAGGTTGCCTGTCCCGGTATCATGCTGGGCACCATAGGACGAAATGCCTACCACCTTGTTTACTTGTGCGGCAATAGCGGCTTCGCGGTAATGTTGTAAAATATCGCGCGTTTCTGCGAGCAGGTCTTTTTCCTTACCAGTTTCGGGGGTGATGGCGAGCAGGCTGGTGCCACCTTGAACGGCGGCTTTCAGGGCGTCTTTATCATGCAATTCTGCCAGCGCATAGGCTGCGCCTTTGTTTTGAAGTTCCGTGGCCGCCTGTTCTTTACGAACAATGCCCTTTACGGGAGCGCCGTTTTTCAGCAGCTGATCAACAATAGCACGGCCTACAGTGCCGGATGCGCCGGTAATAACATGCATAAACAATGGTTTGGCGCTGATCGCTCAAATACCATACCGCGGCCATACGGATGAGTAGGGGAAAGAAGCTGAAGAGTGCGACGCAACGGCGGCTGAAAAAAGTGCAGCGGGTGATGACCAAAAGTATCTATTTGTCGCCGCCCGCAACGATCTGTCCATTTTTCAACACCAGTTGCACATCGAACAGCGTGCGTGCGAAGTCTTTTTCGAGGTCGCCGTTGAAGATGGCAATGTCAGCATCAGCACCAGCTTTAATAACGCCCAGGCGGCCTTCGCGGCCAAAGGCTTTGGCAGCATTCCAGGTAGCGGCGCGCAGGGCATCTTTGACCGGTAAACCTTCTTCGACGTAGGCGGCAATCGTTTCTTTTGCATTGTGGCCACGCGGTGTTTCCTGCTCGAAATACGCGTCTGAGCCGGCGACGATCATTACGCCTGCTTTGTGAGCGCGCATCAGTCGTTCGCCGAGTGGCTTCAGTTCTTCGCGGATGGCGGCAGTATCCACCGGCCTGTGCATACCTTTAGTCATTGCGATGGCACTGCGAAGCGAAACGTCGGTAGGCACCAGGTACACCTTCTTTTTCGCCATGAGTGTGAGGATGCTATCTGCCATGCCATAACCGTGTTCGATGCCGTCAACGCCCGCCATGATCGCATCGTACATCACTTTCGTACCGCTGGCATGGGCCGTCACCGTGGAACCGTAATCATGCGCCGTTTTTACGATAGCTGCCATCTCTTCGCGCGAAAGTCCCAGCCGCTCGCCCCAGGCCACGATCTTGATCACATCAACACCGGCGTTGATATGCTCCTTCACCGCCCGAACGGCGTCTTCCGGGCCATTGATGACGCGATATTCGCCTGCGGTGATATCATCATACTTACTATAAGGAAGCTGGTAAAATTGTCCGTCCACGGCACTCAGGATAGGGCCGGAACATAACATGCGCGGCCCTGGAATATAACCGCGACGGATGGCCACCGATACTTCGAGATCGAGGTACTCGCCGGAATTACCCAGGTCGCGGATGGTGGTGAAGCCTGCGTTGAGATAGGCCTGGGCAAAACCGGCAGCCCGCAGTACCCTGCGCTCCGGCGAGTTCATGAGCCCATCTATAGCGAGGTTTTCCGATGTGCGCTGCTGTAACAGGATATGGGTGTGAGCGTCGATGAGGCCTGGTGTTACAGTTGAATTCGGGTAATCCAGGACACGCGCATTCGCCGGTGCTTCCAGCTTCGTTCCCACGGCTTTGACCTTGCCGCCTTCAATCAATATTTCCTGCTTGTCGAGGAACACATTTTTCTCGGCATCGTAAAAGCGACCGGCTTTGATGAGGGTGGTTTGGGCAACAACTGCGTGTGCGAATAAAAGAAACGTGATGGTGAGGCGTAAGTTAAGCATGCTGTTTGGTTTCGTGGACATTCGGGATTAAAATACAACGTGTGCCGGATATACGCAAGTGTGAAATGCAAACCGCCATACCTGTGCGGGCATGGCGGTTCACGAAACATCAGAAGTTCAGTTGTAATCAGAAGTTATTGAGTGCGAAAACTCTTAGTGCGGTCGGAGTTTTATCGGTCCAGTTGCCTGTAAACACCACTGTGTAGTTACGGTTGGGCGCAGGATTCCATGTATAAGATACCAAAAGGCTATCGTTTGCCTGGTTGCGTATTTCAAAAATGCGGCTGTTCGCAGTCGGCGTTACCCGGTATGGTTTAAAACCGGTCAGCTGCTTGTAACCCAGGTCTGTCAATTCTTTAGGCGCAGCACCTTTAATGTTCACCGAAACAGGCTGGCTGGCCGGAGACGCGTGTACGAAACGGATACCCGCCGTGCTGTCCGTATAAAAAGGAATCGCATCGCTGGTAAAAAGTGTGTCGGGACGAGTAGTGTCGCCGATCAGGTAAAGCGTGCTGATGCTGCCCGGTGCCAGCGTAAATCCGCCCTGGAAGAGCGCCCTGGACGTATCGGAATTTTGTACCACGTACATGGGTACTTCGCCACTGCCGGTGGTAAAGGAAAATGCGGCACCATAAGCAATCGTTTTAGCGATGGTGTAAGGCGTAAGCGGACCGTTTGTGAGAGATGGAATAATAGGCTTGGCATTGGCCATTACGTTTACTACGGTAATGGTGGACACTGCTTTTACCTCGTTTTCGCTGCTACAGGAGGAGGAGAGCACTGCGAGTGCTAAAATGGCTGGTAGACACTTGAAAAAATTCATGGATCGATCTGGTTGAATATTGATTAAATAGGCCGATACAGGCTGTTTATGACAGCGCCGGCGTATTAGAGAAGCGTGTCGCAGGTAATGGTACTATCCGGATTGTAAATTTTTTTTGACAAGCGCTCCATTCATCCTAAATAGCTTTGGTTTTTTCGCGAAAAGCTGTACCTTAATCCTGCAGATGATGAACGTATGGCCCTGTGAATGAAGTAATCCTGCGTCCTTTGATAATCTGATTTAATTCGCGATATTCACAATTGTAACCAAAATTATTCCGCGCAACGCCATTAGCACAGCAAGCACCATTCTTTTATGATACTTAACCAAAATAAATAATCGAACTAAAAACGAAAGAAAAAGTCAACGCCAATAGTACATTTTTTTGAAACAGTGAAAAACCGGTTTAGCTAGCATGCCACAAGGCAACCGTTTATGAGGAAAAAGGCCCCGTTTGCAAATTGTAGCAGCTAGACTTTTCAGGCAAACCAGAAGACTACTAAACTTATTGAATTCACGTATGAAACACACAGCTTTTCAATTGGCAGTCGGTATCCGCCATTCCCGCCTGCAGCCCACATTTTCGGGATTTAGTTAGCCGGCGATAGGCCCGCTCATGTCATGCGCTTTCCCAAAAGGCGTATAGTTTTTCCGTGCGTATCAAACTACGTGCGCCCATAACGGCGTGCCGGCAATTTATTGTCTTTTCGTGTCGCATGTAGCGTCCAGCAGCGTGAGCAGGCCGTGTATTGTCCAACAATGCCTTTCATTCCACTCAACCAAAAATAGATCATCATGAAAAAAACAATTTACTTCCACGAGCAAGCCAGTCGCAGTTTGCTAAAACGTTTTAAAACAGGCGTTTTCAGCAAATCGGCGTGGTTGGCTTTGCTGCTTTCCCTTTGCTGGAGCTTTACTTTTGCCCAGTCCCGGCAGGTAACAGGTACGGTTACCGATGCTAAAGGCGAGGGGCTTTTTAATGTCAACGTGCGCGTTAAAGGTACTACCAGCGGTACTTACACAGATGCCCAGGGGAAATTCAAGGTATCCGTTGCGGATAATGCCGCGGTGTTAGTATTTACTTATCTCGGTTATGAAGCAAAAGAAGTGCCGGTTGGCGAAGCGTCGGACCTGAAAATCGATCTGAAAGAATCGTTAAGCCAATTGACAGATGTGGTAGTGGTAGGTTATGGGTCCGTACAAAAAAAGAACCTGACTAATGCCGTTACTTCCATTAGCAGTAAAGACTTTTTGCAGGGCGGATTTAATAGTCCGCTGGCGCAGATAGAAGGTAAGGTAGCCGGTGTGGCGGTGTCCAACACAGCTGCTGCCGATCCGAACAACGGTGCGCAAATCCAGGTGCGTGGCGTAGGTTCCATCGGTGCCGGCTTTGAACCTTTGATCGTAATTGACGGTATGCCTGGTGGCGATCTTCGCAATATTGCGCAACAGGACATTGAATCGATCAGCGTGTTGAAAGATGCATCTGCCGCAGCGATTTACGGTACCCGTGGTGCGAACGGCGTAATACTCGTTCAAACGAAAAAGGGCAGGGCCGGTAAGGTAACACTCACGTACGACGGTTTTGCAGAACATGATGCCGTGGCCTCCAAGCCCGATATTCTTTCTGCAACAGAGTTCCTCGCCAAACAGCGCGATACCGACCGCGGCGCCCGCACGAACTGGTATGATGAGTTGATCCGGAAGGATAATTTCGGGGTGAACCACTTCCTTACGGTAAGCGGTGGTTCGGAGAACAGCATCTTCAGACTGTCGGGTAACTTCCGTAACAAAACAGGTATAGATATAGCGACCGAGCGCCGGGAGTATGGCTACCGCGCTAATTTTCAGCAGCGTGTGCTGGACGGCCGCCTAGAGTTTTCGGGCAACCTGTCACAAAGGGTGACGAAGGAAGAGTACACTAACTACGACGCCTTCAAAATGGCCGTGAAACTCAATCCCACGCTCCCGATCATGGATCCGAACAATCCGCTCATGTACAACACGCTGCAGGGTTTTGATACGTACAACCCTGTGCAGAACCTGAAAGCGCGCGAGAACGGTGCTGATCATAAGTATTCGATCATTGACCTGAACATCCGGCTGAACCTGCTGAAAAACCTGAATACGGAGCTAAAATTAGCCCGGCAGGGACATGAGCGCCTGGGCCGCGAGTATCATACTTCTAAGTCGGCAGAGTCGGTGCAGAACAACCGTACCGGCCGCGCACGCCTGCAAAATGAAACCTGGGAAGACTATACGCTCGAGTGGCTGGGCAACTACAGCCTGCGTGTAGATAAACATGACATTACCGTAATGGGTGGCTACACTTACCAGGAGTTCAATACACAGGGCTTTAATGCCGAAAACATGGACTTTATTTCCGACGCTTTCAGCTACAATAATATCGGAACAGGCGCCTGGAACCTGCAGAGCGGTCGTCTCGGTATGGGTTCCTGGAAGAGTAAGGAAAAACTGGCGGCGTTTCTTGGTCGCGTTACTTACAACTACGATGATACCTACTTCTTCACAGGGTCGCTGCGTTACGAGGCCAATGGTAAATTCGGTAGCGACAACCGCTGGGGTTTATTCCCTGCATTGTCCGGTGCGTGGCGTATTTCCAACCTGGGTGCATTGCGTGGTAACAGCGCCATCAACGAGTTGAAACTTCGCTTGTCTTACGGCGTGGTAGGTCGTTCAGGCTTCCCCCGTTACACCGCACTGGCGCGCTATTCGGCCTACGGCAAATATCGCGACGACAACGGCGAATGGATCCAGGTGTATGGTCCGGGTAATAACTATAACCCCGTACTGCAATGGGAAAAGGCGGTGGCGTACAACCTCGGTGTAGACTTCGGATTTTTCCAGAACAGGTTAACGGGTAGCATCGATGTGTTCGAACGCCAGAGCAAAGAATTGCTGGATAACTACGATGTGCCGGTAGGGGCCTACCTGCATGATCGTATGTTCGTAAACGTAGGTACTGCCAGTTCGCGTGGCGTGGAGTTAACGACGAACTACAACGTGGTTAACACCAGTAAATTTAACTGGACCACCACGGTAACTGGCTCTTATATCAAATCTAAACTGAAGTCATGGTCGAACGCGCAATACACAGGTAACATCCGTTATCTGCAGGATTTGCCATCACCTGGTAATCCGGGGCCTGGTTACAGACTCGAGCCCGGTATTGAACTCGGAAGCTTCTGGGGTTATAAGTACGCCGGTGTAGACGATCAGGGCCGCATCATGGTTTGGAAAGATGGCATCGTAGGCAAGGAAAAAATCCTGGGCAGCACTGCCAGCTCCGGTACGGATAAAACCTACCTCGGACATGGTGCGCCGCATTACGAACTGTCATGGGGTAATACATTCACGTATGGAGCTTTGGACCTGAGCCTCTATTTCCGTGGCCGTTTCGATTACAAGATCATGAACCTTTACCAGATGTACTATGGTTTGCAGGCAGAGCCAGGCATTAACCTGTTGCAGGATGCTTACGGCCGTAACGATCATATCAAGTCACCAAAACTGATCACCGATTACTTCCTGGAAAATGGAGACTTTTTCCGGTTAGATAACCTGGTGTTGGGTTGGTCGCCAAAAGTACCGATCAAGTATGTGAATAGTTTCCGCATTTATGGCGCGGTGCGTAATGTGTTCACGCTCACCAAATACACTGGCTTAGATCCCGCTGCTGTAGGCATTACCGGCTTAACCCCCGGCTATGGCAACCTGGATGTTTATCCTATTACCCGGACGTTCACATTTGGCGCACAGGTTAATTTCTAGTATCCACTTAAAAAAGATGAAAATGAACATAAAGAAGATAGGCACCCTGCTGCTTGGTATAACGCTGTTATCCGGCGCCTGTACGAACCTGGACGAGGAGCCGTTTGACATCCTGCCCTCGGGCAATTACTACCAGGATAAAAACTCTGTAATTGCAGCTTTGCTAAGGCCTTACGAACATGGCCACTGGTGCGGCTGGGATGGTGATCGCTGGCTGCTGTCCGAACTTACGGCCGATAACTTTGTTTGGACGCAAAAAGGTAAACACGGCTACGATGGCGGCGACTGGATTCGCCTGCATGGCCATAGCTGGAACGTGGACGATGGCCATATTAACGGCGGCTGGGTAGGCCCGTACCAGGGCATCGGGCAATGCAACGTAATTTCTGCTGACATCGAAAAGCTCGACTACGCCCGCTTCGGCCTACCGGAAACCGACAAGGCACAACACCTTTCGGAGCTGCGCACGCTACGTGCCTGGTTCTACCTGTTCCTGATCGATTACTTCCGCACGGTACCGATCTACAAAGAGCCGCAGAAAATCGAAGCACAAAGCACCCCGCAGGAGGTGTTCAACTACATAGAAACGGAGTTGAAAGAATCGCTGCCCGGGTTGCCGAAGAATGGGCATGCCGGTCGTTGGGACCAGGGTGGAGCGGCGGCGCTGCTCGTGCGTTTATACCTCAATGCAGAAAAATGGATCGGCACGCCCAAGTATACCGAGTGCGCCACCATCGCCCAGGAAATTATCGATGGCAAGTACGGCACCTATTCCCTGGACGCTGACTACCGTGGCCCGTTCCGTTCCGGCTTGAAAAACGTTCGTTCTCCGGAGAACATTTTCGAGTTTCCCCACGCGAAAAATATCTACGAATTGGGTTGGATATACAATGCCACCATGCACTACCAGGCCCGTTATTCGCTGGACAACGACTGGGGTGGTTGGAACGGCATTCATCTGACACCTTCGCGCGATGTAGATGGGAACCTGCTGCCTTACAAGCTGGGCATGCCTTACGAGCGCTACGAGGCTACCGACTATCGTAAACAACCATTCAAAACTACCGATGCTGCCGGCTCCCATGAAGGATTTTTCCTCGTTGGTCAGCAGTATGAGTTTAACTATTCGCGTGGTTACGGTTTCGATAGTACGAAGCCGGTGAATGGCACAGAGGAGTACAATGGTAAACCACTCGCTTATGTGGATATGGTAGGCCGTTTCTCTGAAAAGCCCGGTGGCCGCTGGGCCGAAGGCTCGCACGTAACAACCGGTGAAGAAAATTCAGGCGTAAGGCTCATGAAGTTCCCCTGGTTGCCGATGACCAAAGAGTTGTTCCAGTTCAACTCTGTACCGGAAATTCGCCTGGCCGAAATTTATTACTCGCTGGCTGAATGTAAGTACCGCGCCAACGATAAAGCAGGTGCTGCCACCTTGCTGGATGCAGTGCGTAAGCGCAACTTTCCCGTGGCTGCCTGGGCTGGTACCAGCTATGCGGCCAACCTGGCAAAACTTACCGACGATGAATTTGTGATCGAACTAGGTCGCGAGTTTATCGGCGAACGCCACCGACGCACCGACCTCGTTCGCTGGGACCGATTTGGCGCCGAGTGGTGGGATAAGCCTGTAGATGGCAAAGACCGCAGCGTGTTCCCGATCCCGCAACGCGCGCTCAACTCCAACCCATTGCTCAAGCCTAACGGCTATGAGTGATGATTAGGTTGGTTGATAAAGGCAGGCGGCCGGTGTAATACCGGCCGCCTTGTTTTTTTATCGGCTTTTATCTTTCTCTTCAGCCGCCGTTGTGTCACTCACTTCAGCAGCTTCACGCTATTTCCCCTTATCATAATAATGCACCTTCGCAGGCTTTCCGTCCTTACCCGTTCCCGACTGTTTCGTCACGGATGGATGAAACGTAAGCTGCCTGATATATAACGTACAAGCGTAAACGATAATGGCAATCAAAGAGGTGAGGAGTAATCCGAATCTTAATTTACGTTCGCGTGTGCGTCGTTTGTTTTCCTGTATGCGTTGCGAAACGAGCGGCCAGTCTGCATCAGCATTGAGGCTTTGTTTAAACTGCTGCCCTTCCGCGGAATTGATGCGCGCACGAAGGGTATGCCACAGGGAACGGACTTCCTGATCTTCACTCGCGTACTGCTGTAATACAGCTGTATCCGCGGAGGATAGGTTGCCAGATATTTCGCGTAATAATAGCGTATCAATTTTTTCCCTCTGATCCGGTCGCATATGATGGCGGTGGTACTGTTTCCTGTTTTTCTTCTTGTCTTCCTGCTCATTCGTCACAGGGCTTGCAATCTGTATTTGCGCTGACTCGTCCTATGAGCCCTATCTGCATACAAAATACAAAATCTGTGAAAAAAACGAGAAGGAACTTTTGCGCCTGAACGTATTTAACACCAATGCGAAAACACTTTATCATATATAATATGTTAAGATATTTTTAAAGAGCGTTCACCCCGAAAGGCTCTTTAGCGGTCTTCTTAGTACATCGGTACTATTTAATGTGCATCGATGGCATTTATTAAGTGTCTATAGTAGTGGGGGCCATTCCTGGCCTCCAATTCTTTCTTTTGCTCATACGTTTAACCACACATTAACAAGCAGACGCTTTTAAAGTCCCCCCATCATCCTTAGATTTGCGGCGTGAATTGTTAGGAATAGTTTGTCAACTTTAGGAGCCATGTAGGGCTAAACTTTCATCGTCGCATTGTGTAACCTGTTATTTTCCAGTCCGTTTTATTATTAGCTTAAGACCCAGTCTTCGTGTTTTCCAACATGAGGAGGGGGCAATGTTTTGAAAAATGGAAGCAGCTACATTTGAGACAGTTTACAGGCAGAAGTATGAGGTGTTTTGCATCGCCGCGTACGCTATTCTCGGCAATAAGGAAGATGCCAAAGATGTGGTGATTAACCTGTTTGCGGACATTTGGGAAAAACGGGAGTATTACCAGATTGAGGACATGGAAAGTTATATGTGGCGGGCCGTTAAGAACAGATGTTTTAATCACCTCAGCAAAAGGGCCTTACAGGAAACCAGGGAACAGGACTACCAGGCCAGTCTTCTCAATTACGTACTACCAGAGGCTTTCGCCGCCGAAGTGAAGGAGGTGCTCGTTAACGCCGTGAATGAAATGCCCCCGCAACGCTTACAGGTATTCACCTCAATTTATCTTGATGAACAAAAGTATCACGAAACGGCCTCCAGCATGGGTATTTCCATCAATTCGGTTAAAACGCACATGAAACTTGCCTTAAAGCATTTGCGGATAAGGCTTTCTGAAAATTTTTAGGGTGGATGCGGCTACTATGGCGGCTTTGACTCTTTTTTCAAAAAATAGTTGCATTTTCCCCAATACTTGTTACTTTTGTACCCGAAATGAAAAATAACAACGTACATATCCATCATCATCATTCTTACCGCGCCGGTAGGCTGGGATGATTTTATGTACGATAAAAAGATATAAAAACATCATCAAAGGCTTACCGGTTCCGGTAAGCCTTTTTTATTTTCGGCTGCCGGCTGACGCCTGCCAAAACCCAGAAACAATGCAAAAGCTAAGAATTGCGATTCAGAAATCAGGCCGTCTACACGACGATTCTATCAAACTGCTGAAAGAATGCGGTATTGACATGAACAATGGCGTTAACAAGCTCAAAACGGAAGCCAGCAACTTCCCCCTGGAAGTGTTTTTCCTGCGCGACGATGATATTCCGCAATACGTGGAAGATGGCGTAGCCGACATTGGTATCGTGGGAGAAAACGTAGTGCTGGAAAAAGCACGCACCGTAGATGCGATCGAGAAACTGGGCTTTGGCAAATGCCGCCTTTCGCTCGCAGTGCCTAAAGGCATGGAATACACGTCGGTAAAAGATATGCAGAACATGCGCATCGCGACCAGCTACCCGGTAATCCTCGAACAGTTCCTGTCTAAAAATAATATCACCGCAGAAATTCATGAGATCAGCGGATCGGTGGAAATCGCTCCCGGTATAGGTTTGGCAGAAGCGATCTGTGACCTGGTGAGCAGCGGATCTACTTTATTCATGAATGGTTTGAAAGAGGTGGAAACCGTGCTGAAGTCAGAAGCGGTATTAATCGCTAATAAAAGCCTCACAGCCGAGCAAATCCAGATCCTGGACAAATTGTTGTTCCGCATCAAGGCGGTGAAAAAAGCCAAGAATAACAAGTACGTGCTGCTGAACGCACCGAACGATAACCTGGCCCAGATCATCAGCCTGCTGCCCGGCATGAAAAGCCCCACCGTACTGCCACTCGCAGAAGCCGGCTGGAGCTCTGTACACTCCGTGCTGAACGAAAATGACTTCTGGGACATTATCGAAAGCCTGAAAGCCGCCGGTGCCCAGGGCATCCTCGTAGTGCCGATCGAAAAAATGGTGATATAAACCGCAAAACTAAAGGAGATGCAATATATCCGTTACCCGGAAAAAAGCACCTGGAATAGCATCCTGCAAAGGCCGGCCTTCGATACACGTGACCTCGAAAGCCGTGTAGCGGCTATCCTGGATGATGTTAAAGCCAATGGCGATGCAGCTATCCGCAAATATGCGCTGCAGTTCGATAAGGCAGAACTGAATGAACTCAGCATCAGCGAAGCGCAGTTCGAAGCCGCTGCAGCACAGGTAAGCGAGGAGCTGAAGGCAGCCATCCAACAGGCAAAAAGTAATATTGAAACGTTCCATAAACGGCAGGCAGAAGCGACTACCGTCGTAGAAACAATGCCTGGCGTGCAATGCTGGCGCCGCGCCACGGCGATTGAGAAAGTGGGGTTGTACATTCCCGGCGGTTCCGCACCATTGTTCTCTACCATCCTGATGCTCGGCATTCCCGCTAAGCTCGCGGGCTGTAAGGAAATCGTGCTCTGTTCACCTGCAGGTAAAGGTGGCATTCACCCTGCTATCCTTTACACCGCACAACTGGTGGGCATTACCCGCGTGTTCGGCATTGGTGGCGTACAGGCGATTGGCGCCATGGCCTACGGTACGGAAAGTGTACCACGGGTGTACAAAATCTTCGGTCCGGGTAACCAGTATGTTACCTGCGCCAAGCAACTGGTAAGCAAAGCCGGACTCGCCATCGATATGCCTGCAGGCCCTTCGGAAGTGGCGGTGCTGGCAGACGATACCTGTGTGCCTGATTTCGTAGCAGCTGATTTGTTGTCGCAGGCCGAGCATGGTCCGGACAGCCAGGTAGTATTGGTCACTACTTCAGAAAAAGTAATAACTGACGTGAAAGCCGCCGTGGAAAAACAGCTGGCCGAACTGCCCCGCCGCGATATCGCAGAAAAGGCATTAGGCAACAGTAAACTGCTGCTCGTACAATCGCTGGATGAAGCCATGGAATTATTGAACGCCTATGCCCCCGAACACCTGATCGTGGCCTGTGCAGACGATGAGGCCATCGCCGATCGGGTGGTAAATGCAGGCTCGGTGTTTCTCGGCAATTACTCTCCCGAAAGTGCAGGCGACTATGCTTCCGGTACCAACCACACCTTGCCCACCAATGGCTATGCTACTGCCTACAGCGGCGTATCGCTCGACAGCTTTGTGAAGAAGATCACATTCCAGCGACTGAGCCACGAAGGCTTGCAGCAACTGGGGCCGTTCATCGAAACCATGGCCGCCGCAGAGGGGCTGGATGCACACAAACTGGCTGTAACCGTTCGTTTAAAAGCTATCAACAATTAATGCTTTGAATTATGTTCGACTTAAATAATCTGCTTCGCGATAATATCAAAAGACTGGTGCCTTACTCTTCCGCAAGAGATGAGTTTAAAGGAGAAGCCAGCGTTTATCTCGATGCTAATGAAAATAGCTTCGGCTCACCGCTGCCAAAGGATTACAACCGTTACCCGGATCCCATGCAGTGGAAGATCAAATACAAACTGGCCGACATTAAAGGTGTTCCGCCGCAAAATATTTTTCTCGGTAATGGCAGCGATGAATGTATAGATGTACTCTATCGTGCATTCTGTCGCCCGGGTGTTGATAACGTGGTGCTTTGTCCACCGACTTATGGCATGTACGAAGTAAGTGCCAATATCAACGACACGGTTATCCGCAAAGTGAGCCTCACCGAAGATTTTCAACTTGACTTACCTGCGCTGGAGCAAGCCATCGATGAAAACACGAAACTCATTTTTATCTGTTCGCCCAATAACCCTACCGGTAATTCCATCAACCGTGAGGATATTGAAATGGTGCTGAATAATTTCGATGGGATTGTAGTGATCGATGAAGCGTACATCAACTTCGCAAAACAAAAAACATTCATCCAGGAGCTTACGGAGTATCCGAACCTGGTTGTGTTGCAAACCCTCTCCAAAGCCTGGGGACTCGCTGGTTTGCGCCTGGGTATGGCCTTTGCGGGTGAGCCTGTGATCGATGTGATGAATAAAATCAAGCCGCCGTATAACATCAATCAATCCACCCAGGAATTGGTAGAAGAAGCGTTGAACAACACAGAAAAGGTGAACGACTGGATCCGTGAAACAGTGGCGGAGCGCGAAAAGCTCGTAGCCGGACTGTTACAGCTGCCCGTCGTACAAAAAGTATATCCCAGCGACGCCAACTTCGTACTGGCTAAAACGACGGACGCGAAAGGTTTGTACAACAAACTGGTAGAACAGGGCATTATCGTACGCGATCGCTCTAAAGTGGAGCTGTGTGCAGGTTGCCTTCGCATTACCGTAGGCACGCCGGAAGAAAATGTTCAACTGTTAAACGCATTACAAGCATGAAAAGAGTACTCTTCATCGACCGCGACGGCACCATGATCAAAGAACAGCCACCAACCTACCAGATCGACAGCCTGGAGAAAGTGGAGTTCTATCCCAAGGTATTTACTTATCTCGCTAAAATAGCCGCCGAACTGGATTATGAGCTGGTCATGGTGAGCAACCAGGACGGTATGGGTACAGATTCATTCCCGGAGGATACCTTCTGGCCCGCGCAAAAACACATTCTTCGTTCCTTTGAAAACGAAGGTGTGGTATTCGCCAACATCTGCATCGACTGCAGTTTTCCGCATGAGAACAAGCCCACCCGCAAACCGGGCACAGGCATGCTTACCCAATACCTGAGCGGCGATTACGATATGGCCAACAGCTTCGTGATCGGGGATCGTATTACGGACGTGCAACTCGCCATGAACCTGGGTGCCAAAGCCATCTGGATGAAGGAAGATGCAGCATTGGGTGCAACAGAAGTGAATGACGATGCGGCGAAACTGCAAAACGTTGTTGCGCTGGAAACCACCGACTGGCAAAGGATTTATGAGTTCCTGAAGATTGGCATCCGCGAAGTAGAACATGTTCGCACTACCAAGGAAACAGACATCCGTATAAAACTAAACCTCGACGGCACCGGTAAAGCGAACATCAGCACCGGCCTGCACTTCTTCGACCATATGCTCGATCAGATCGCGCGCCACGGCAGCATCGACCTCGAGATCATTGCTAAAGGAGATCTGCATATTGACGAGCATCATACGATCGAAGACACGGGGATCGCGCTGGGAGAAGCCATTGGAGCCGCTTTGGCAGATAAAAAAGGCATGGAGCGTTATGGTTTCTGCCTGCCCATGGACGACTGTCTGGCCCAGGTAGCCATCGATTTCGGCGGTCGCAACTGGATCGTTTGGGATGCGGAGTTCAAAAGAGAGAAAGTAGGAGATATGCCGACTGAGATGTTTTTCCACTTCTTCAAATCCTTCTCAGACGCGGCAAAAGCCAACCTGAACGTGAAGGCGGAAGGCGAGAACGAGCATCATAAAATCGAGGCCATCTTTAAGACTTTTGCTAAAGCGATTAAAATGGCGGTGAAGCGCAATCCTGATAAAATGCAGCTTCCCAGTACAAAGGGCGTGCTCTAAAATAAATTTGTAATTGTGCGAAATTCCTTGCATATTTGTTCCCGATATGACAAAGACTTTCACATACAAATATTGGTGGCACGTTTCCAGAGCTTACGCTGTGTAACAGTGCCATGTTTGTATTACAAATATTTGAAGGCTCGCTGGTACACAGCGGGCCTTCTGCTTTTTAGGCCGGTTCCGGAACGGAGAAAGAAGCGAAATATCCGAAAGTAATATTCAGCCATCCCCGGGCAAAACGCCTGGTACAAAAGTCAACACTGCGTTCTATCATGAAACAGATTGAGGTACGGACGAAATACAAACAAATGCTGGCCGATGTGTTTACGCCGGTGAGCATTTACCTGCGAATCAGGGACAAATTTCCTGGCTCCATCCTCCTGGAGAGCACGGACTCCCACGCCAGCGAAAACAGTTACTCTTTTATTGCCATCAAACCTATTGCAGGTATTGAAGTAACGTCCACGGATATTTTCGAATTCAAATACCCTAACCGGGAACCGGAACGCCGGCAGTTAAGCAGTCCGGCCGAAGTGTTAAAGGAAATGGATAACTTCTTAAAGAGCTTCAAGTTCGTTGAGAAGTCGCCCGTTCCGTTTACAGAAGGGCTTTACGGCTACAGTACGTTTGATTCCGTACAGTTCTTTGAAACCATCAAGTTCCAGAAGCGCGAAGCGAACGGCAACACCATTCCACTCATGCGCTATCGTTTCTATCAATATGTGATCGTTATCAATCACTTTAAAGATGAAATGTATCTCTGCGAAAACGCGATAGATGGGGTGGAAAGCGAGTTTGACCAGATTGAATCGCTCATCCGCATTAAAGATTTCCCGGCGTATCCGTTCGCACCAAAAGGAGAGGAACAGAGTAATATGACCGGCGAGCAATACATGCAAATGGTAGAAAAGGGCCGCGAACACTGCTTTCGCGGAGATGTTTTCCAGATCGTATTGTCCCGCTCTTTCTCCCAGCAATTCTCCGGTGACGAGTTTAACGTGTATCGCGCCCTTCGCTCCATTAACCCTTCCCCTTATCTTTTTTACTTTGATTACGGTGATTATAAACTGATGGGTTCTTCGCCCGAAGCGCAGTTAATTATGCGCAATGGTAAAGCGGTGATCCATCCTATTGCCGGCACGTTCCGTCGTACGGGCAACGATGAGCAGGACAAACAACTGGCCGCACAGCTTTTGGAGGATCCGAAAGAAAATGCGGAACATGTGATGCTCGTAGACCTTGCCCGCAACGACCTTAGCAGGCACGCGACGGAAGTGGAAGTAACTTCTTACAGGCAGATCCATTTCTATTCGCATGTGATTCACCTGGTAAGTGAAGTAACCGGCAAGATCAACGGAGGTATACCGCCATTCAGCATCCTGGCAGATACGTTCCCGGCAGGCACGCTTTCCGGCGCACCGAAATTTAAAGCTATGGAACTGATCGACAAATATGAACCTACCTCGCGCGGCTTCTACGGCGGTTGCGTTGGTTTCGTAGGCTTCAACGGCGACTTTAATCACGCGATCATGATCCGCTCTATGCTGAGCAAAAACAACACACTGTACTACCAGGCCGGGGCAGGCGTTGTCGCCAAATCGGTAGCCAAATCCGAACTGGAAGAAGTGAACAACAAACTGAATGCACTGAAACAGGCCATCATCAAGGCGCAAAACATCTGACAATGAACATCCTCGTTTTCGATAACTACGATTCTTTCACCTATAACCTGGTGCACCTGGTGGAGAAGATCATCAACGGTAAAGTGACAGTGCACCGTAATGATAAGATCAGGCTGGAAGACGTTAAAGCGTATGATAAGATTATTTTGTCGCCTGGTCCTGGCATTCCTGAAGAAGCAGGTTTACTGCTTCCGCTGATCAAAGAATATGCGGCCAGTAAGTCCATATTCGGCGTATGCCTCGGTCAGCAAGCCATTGGCGAAGCCTTTGGCGGCAAATTAATCAATCTTTCCGAAGTATATCATGGCGTAGCCACGCCTGTAAACATCATATCCCGCAGCGGCAGGCTGTTTAATCAACTGCCCGATGAGCTGGAAGTGGGGCGTTACCATTCCTGGGTAGTGGATGAAAAATCATTGCCCGCCGAACTGGAAATTACCGCCAAAGATGCACATGGTTATGTAATGGCGTTACAGCATACTACTTACGACGTAAGCGGTGTACAGTTCCATCCCGAAAGCGTGCTCACACCAAGAGGAGAGCAGATTTTGCGGAACTGGCTGGAGAAATAGGCAACCACTTTTTTCTCACCATTAACATCAAACCAAATGAAAAAAATACTCAATTATCTTTTCGAACATAAAACATTTACCCGCGAAGGCGCAAAAGAAATCCTGACCGGCATTGGCAAAGGCCAATACAATGAAAGCGAACTCGCAGCATTTATGACCGTGTTCCTCATGCGCACCATTACCATTGACGAGCTGCTCGGCTTCCGGGAAGCTTTGCTGGAGATGTGCGTGCCCGTCGATTTGAACGGCCACGACGTGCTTGATATCGTAGGTACTGGCGGCGATCAGAAGAACACGTTCAACATCTCCACCTTATCCTGCTTCATCGTAGCCGGTGCGGGTGGTAAAGTAGCGAAGCATGGCAACTACGGCGTATCGTCCGTAAGCGGCGCTTCCAACGTGATGGAGCTGGTTGGCTACAAATTCAAAAATAACCAGGACGCACTGAAGAAAGAACTGGAAGAAGCAGGCATCTGTTTCCTGCATGCGCCACTGTTTCACCCGGCTTTAAAGAACGTAGCGCCTGTGCGTCGTCAGTTGGGGGTTCGTACGTTCTTCAATATGTTGGGCCCACTGGTAAATCCGGCTTTCGCAAAATCACAGCTGATAGGCGTGTATAGTCTTGAAATGGCGAGGATTTATAACTATCTTTTCCAACAGACCGATAAACGCTTCGTGATTGTGCACAGCCTGGACGGTTACGATGAAATTTCGCTCACCGGCGATACCAAAGTAATATCCAACCTGGGCGAACATAACTGGACGCCAGAGGCACTGGGCAAACGTAAAGTAACGCCGCAGGATATTTACGGCGGTGCTACTACCGAAGAAGCAGCCAGGATTTTTACTAAGGTGCTGAAGGGCGAAGGTACCTGGGCGCAAAACTCTGTAGTACTGGCTAATTCCGCTATGGGATTACATTGCCTGGGTACTTACAAGGATTATGATAGCTGTTTCCAGGCGGCGGTAGAATCGCTGGAATCGGGCAAAGCGTACAAGTCATTCCAAAAATTGATCAGTCTCCAATAAACACCGGCATGAAAAACATTTTATCTGAGATCGTTGAAACCAAGAAGGTAGAAGTGGCGGAGCGCAAGAAACTGCGCAGCATCGAAGACTTGAACCGGTCGCCTTTATACAGATGTAATCCATTTTCCCTTCGCGAGTTCCTGCGTATGCCGGACCGTACAGGCATCATTGCCGAGTTTAAACGTAAATCACCGTCCAAAGGAATTATCAATGACCGGTATTCGGTGAAAGATATTACCTGCGCGTATTCTCGTTACGGTGCTTCGGGTCTGTCAGTACTGACCGATGGTCCTTACTTTGGCGGGTCTGTAGAAGATCTGAAAGAAGCGCGTGCGATCAACCGCATCCCCATTTTGCGTAAAGATTTTGTGATAGATGAATACCAGATTGCCGAAGCGAAAGCGATTGGTGCGGATGTAATCCTGTTGATCGCAGAGTGTTTAACGAAAGACGAGGTAGCGCATCTCTCTAAATATGCCGAAGACCTTGGCCTGGAAGTGTTGCTGGAAGTGAACAGTTTGCCCCAGTTAGAAAAAGTGGCGCCTTCTGTACACCTGGTAGGCGTGAATAACCGCGACCTCACTACGTTTACCGTGGACATTAACCGCTCGTTCGAACTGGCAGAACAGATTCCTTCAGATAAATATAAAGTAGCCGAAAGCGGTATTAATGATGTGGCGAGCATCGTGTCGCTTAAGAAAGCAGGCTTCGATGGCTTCCTGATCGGTGAGCATTTTATGAAGCAGGAAAATCCACCAGCTTCCTTTGAAACCTTCGCCAATTACCTGAAGGAGCAACTGAAAAGCATATGAAAGTAAAAGTTTGCGGCATCACGAAAGCAGCGCAACTGGCATCGCTGGTAGCAGGCGGCGCGGACTACGCCGGCTTCATTTTCTACGAACGCTCCCCGCGTTTTGCAGGCAATAAGCTGGATGCGCGCACCGTGCGCGAAGTGGGCAATGGCATCCGCAAAGTGGGCGTGTTCGTAAATGCGCCCCAACAGCAGGTATTGCAGATCATCAGGGATTACGGTCTGGATGCGGCACAACTGCACGGCGACGAATCACCTGAATACTGCGCCGCTGTAAAAACCGCAACCGTCGTGATTAAAGCGTTCCGGATTGGTGGCGAGATGAGCAGCCTGGACGCATTGGCCGCTTATGAAGGTGTTTGCGACTACTTTTTGTTCGATACAGCGGGCAAAGATTATGGTGGCAACGGTCAGTTGTTCGACTGGACATTGCTGGAGCAGTACCCGTACAAAACACCTTTTTTCCTGAGCGGCGGTATTGGTCCGGCGCAGGTACAAATCTTGCTGGACCTGAAGTTGCCCGGCTTGTTCGCGGTAGATGTGAACAGCAAGTTCGAAACGGCACCCGGCGTAAAGGACATGCAGCAGGTGCAGACTTTTATCGATAACATTAAACAATCACCCGTAAAATAAACTTACGATGAACATAGCGGTTAACACGAAGGGATCTAAGTATCATGTTAATGAGAAAGGCTACTATGGCAGGTTCGGCGGCGCTTACATCCCCGAAATGCTGTACCCGAACGTAGAAGAGCTGCGTACAAAGTACCTGGAGATCATGAGCGAACCCTCGTTCCAGCAGGAGTTTGAAGCCCTGCTGCGCGACTATGTAGGCCGCCCTTCTCCATTATACCTCGCAAAACGATTGTCAGAAAAATATGGCGCGCAGATTTACCTGAAACGTGAAGACCTTAACCACACCGGCGCTCATAAAATCAACAATACCATCGGCCAGATATTACTGGCAAAACGCCTCGGTAAAAAGCGCATTATCGCAGAAACCGGCGCGGGACAGCACGGCGTAGCCACGGCTACCGTTTGTGCGTTGATGGGATTAGAGTGCATCGTGTACATGGGTAGCGTAGATATTCAGCGCCAGGCGCCTAACGTGGCCCGTATGAAAATGCTGGGTGCAGAGGTTATTGCCGCCACCAGCGGCAGCCAAACCCTGAAGGACGCAACGAACGAAGCCATCCGCGACTGGATCAACAATCCGGTGGACACACATTATATCATCGGCTCCGTAGTAGGACCGCATCCTTATCCGGACATGGTGGCCCGCTTTCAATCTGTGATCAGTGAAGAGATTCGCGCACAGCTGAAAGAGAAAACAGGTAATGAATTGCCGGCTTACGTGATCGCCTGTGTAGGCGGCGGTAGCAATGCGGCCGGTACATTCTTCCATTTTACTGAAGAGGAAGGCGTGAAGCTCGTTGCCGTAGAAGCAGCCGGCCAGGGTGTGCATAGCGGTTACTCCGCAGCTACTTCCCAGTTGGGTAAGATAGGGGTGATACATGCGAGCAAAACCCTGCTCATGCAAACCGAAGATGGCCAGATCGTAGAGCCACACTCTATTTCCGCTGGTCTGGATTACCCGGGCGTTGGACCGATGCATGCGCATTTGTACGAAAGCGGCCGCGGGCTATTCCTGAATGCGACCGATGATGAATCGCTGCAGGCGGCCTACGAGCTTTGCCGGCTCGAAGGTATTATCCCCGCCCTGGAAAGCGCGCACGCACTGGCAAAACTGAAGGAGCTGGAGCTGAAACCATCCGACGTAGTGGTAGTTTGCCTCTCCGGCCGCGGCGATAAAGACCTGGAAACTTATATCAAAAATCTTCAAAAATAAGAGGCAATGAACCGCATTGACCAACTTTTCAGTAAGAAGCAACAAAACGTTTTGAACATATACTGTACCGCAGGTTATCCCACCTTAAACGATACAGTGCCCGTAATGAAAGCCCTGGAGGCTGCCGGCGCCGATATGGTGGAACTGGGCATGCCCTTTTCCGATCCGCTGGCAGATGGCCCGGTGATCCAGGAGAGCAGTACGAAAGCCATTGCCAATGGAATGAGTATTAAAACCCTGTTCTCGCAGCTGAAAGATGTTCGGGAAAGTGTAAACCTTCCTATTATCCTGATGGGATACATTAACCCGGTGTTGCAATTCGGCGTGGAGGCTTTTCTGCAGCAATGCGCCGAAACGGGTGTGGATGGCATCATCCTGCCCGATTTGCCGATGGACGAGTACGAAGAGGAGTACCGGCCGCTGTTCGAAAAGTATGGTCTGCACCTGATCTTCCTCATCACCCCCGAAACCAGCGACGCCCGCATCCGTAAGATCGATTCGCTGAGCAGGGGATTTGTGTACGCGGTGTCGTCCTCCTCAACGACCGGTAAGGACAAGCAGTTCGAAGGCCAGCAGGCGTATTTCGAACGAATCAAAAATATGCAATTGAAAAACCCGGTATTGATAGGGTTTGGTATAAAAGATAAAGCTACTTTTGAGTCCGCAAGCGCGTATAGCAACGGGGCCATCATCGGTAGCGCATTTGTGAAAGCGCTGGAAGCAGGCGGCGATGTGCCGCAAACGGTCAACAAGTTTGTGAAGGCCATTCTGCAATAGCGGTCAATTAGGGACGGAACTAAAATAGTTGACTGTTCCAACAAAGGCAAACTGTAAAAAGTATACGTTAACATCAGGGGTATCAAGTCAAACCAGGAAGATGAAAACAGTCATTATAAAATATAACGCCGGCAACATCCGCTCCGTACTGTTCGCATTGGAGCGACTGAATGTGGAAGGCATCGTGACCGACGATCCGGCGGAAATTCGTGCAGCCGACAAGGTGATATTTCCCGGGGTGGGCGAGGCCAGCACGGCCATGGCCTATTTGCGTGAAAAAGGGCTTGACCAGGTGATCAAAAACCTGGAGCAGCCTACACTCGGTATTTGCCTGGGCATGCAGCTGATGTGTAAACATTCGGAGGAGAACAACACCGATTGTCTCGGCATATTCGATCTGAACGTAAAGAAATTCACTTCGCCCGTAGAAAACCTGCTGAAGATCCCGCAGATCGGCTGGAACAATATTACCGGCTTGCACAGCAAGATATTTGAGCACGTGCCGCAAAATGCTTACATGTATTTTGTGCATAGCTATTATGCAGAACTGGGGCCTGAAACCACCGCGATCGCTAACTACGTGATCAATTACAGCGCTGCGATGCAAAAGAACAATTTCTACGCCGTACAGTTTCACCCCGAGAAATCGGCCGAACACGGTGCTAAACTTATTGAAAGCTTTTTGAACTTATAATTGATGTCCTTCGAAATTATACCCGCTATCGACATTATCGGCGGAAAATGCGTTCGCCTCACACAGGGCGACTATGCACAGAAAACGATTTATAACGAACATCCGCTGGAAGTAGCGAAGGAGTTCGAAGATGCCGGTATTACCCGGCTGCACCTGGTTGACCTTGACGGCGCTAAAAAAGGTGCCGTGGTGAACTGGAAAGTGCTGGAGGATATTGCTGGTAAAACCGGTATGGTGATTGATTTCGGCGGCGGGATCAAAAGTGATAAAGATATCAGTATCGTATTTGAAAGCGGTGCTGCCATGGCGACCATCGGTAGTGTGGCGGTAAAACAGCCGGGGCTTTTCTTCAGCTGGGTAGCGCAATATGGTGCAGATAAAATATTCCTCGGGGCAGACGTAAAGGGCGAAAACATTGCCGTTGGCGGCTGGCTCGAAACAACGGAGCTGAGTGTGTACGACTTCCTGCTGTCCAACATTGACAAGGGTGTACACAACATATTTTGTACAGACATCTCCAAAGACGGCCTGTTGCAAGGTCCGTCGGTGGATTTATATAAGAAGATACTGGAACGTTTTCAGAACATCCATTTCATTGCCAGCGGTGGCGTAAGTAATATCCAGGACGTGGAAGCCTTACGTGAAGCGGGGTGCGCCGGTGCTATCATCGGCAAAGCCATTTATGAAAACAGGATTTCTGTGAGTGAACTTAAACAATTCAACGTTTAAAAAGCTATGCTTACCAAACGCATTATACCCTGTCTCGATATTAAAGACGGCAGGACCGTAAAGGGAGTGAATTTCGAAAACATCCGCGATGCGGGCGATCCCATTGAACTGGGCGCTCTGTACGCAGAACAGGGCGCCGACGAACTGGTGTTCCTGGATATCACGGCTACGGTAGAACGTAGAAAAACATTGGCGGAGCTCGTGACGCGCATCGCGCAGCACGTGAATATTCCATTCACCGTAGGGGGTGGCATTACTGCGGTCGAAGATGTGAGTGTATTGCTGAACGCCGGTGCCGACAAAGTATCCGTTAATTCGGCGGCCTTCCGCCGGCCGGAGCTGCTGAATGAACTGTCGTTACAGTTCGGCAGTCAATGTATCGTGCTCGCCATCGACACGAAATTCGAAGACGGCGACTGGTACGTGTACCTCAACGGTGGCCGTGTAAAAACGGATGTTAAAACCGTAGACTGGGCAAAAGAAGCAGTTGATCGTGGTGCGGGTGAAATATTGCTTACCTCTATGAACAATGATGGTACCAAACAAGGCTTTGCGCTGGATATTACAGGTAAACTGGCCCAGGACCTGCCCGTACCGGTGATTGCCTCTGGCGGCGCGGGCACCATGCAGCACTTTGCAGATGTGTTTGAGAAAGCGCAGGCTGATGCGGCGCTGGCAGCCAGCATTTTTCATTATAAGGAAATGGAGATACCCGAACTGAAGAAGTACCTTTACCAACGAAACCTTTCCATCCGCTTTTAAGAAGCAGATTATATAGACTTTTTATTATATTTATGCAGATAGATTTCAAAAAATCACCTGACGGACTGGTGCCGGCCATCATACAGGATGTAAATACCAATAAGGTGTTGATGCTCGGTTACATGGACCAGGCGGCTTTCGACAAAACCATGCAGGAAGGTAAAGTGACCTTCTTCAGCCGTTCCAAGCAAAGGCTGTGGACGAAAGGAGAGGAGAGTGGCAATTTCCTGTACATGAAAGACGTTAAGGTAGACTGTGACAACGATACCCTGCTCATCAAAGCTGATCCCGTTGGGCCGGTTTGCCATACAGGCGCCGATACCTGCTGGAACGAGCAAAACACGGGAGACGACTTCCTGTTCAAACTCGAGCAGGTGATTAAAGACAGGATTGCGCAGCCTACGGAGGCTTCTTACACCGCAAAGCTGTTTGCGCGCGGTATCAATAAGATGGCCCAGAAAGTAGGTGAAGAAGCAGTGGAACTGGTGATTGAAGCAAAAGACAATAACGATCACCTGTTTTTGAACGAAGGCGCCGACCTGCTGTTCCATTACCTGATCTTATTGCAGGCCAAAGGGTTCAGCCTGGCGGATATCATTAAAGTGTTGAAAGAAAGGCATAAATAAACCTGGTAATGAAAAACCTCTTTTTATTTGTAGTATTACTGGCTTGCGCTGCAGGAGCGAATGCGCAGCAAACGATCAGCGGCAGCTTTAAAGGCGCCAACGGCAAAGTATTGTATCTTTTTGATGATACCGCCGACGGTCCACAGGATTCTGTAGTTATAAAAGAGGAGAAATTCCGGTTTGCCATTAAAAATAATCCGGAGGCGGAAATTTACGCACTCATTTATCCCGGCGTATCTACCCCGCTGTTCATGGCGCCGGGCAAAGACGCTTTGCAATTCGAGCTGGATACGGCACATTTTCCCCTGGCGAATGATATGAAAGTGAATGAAGCGACGAAGTATATGCAAATGTACCAGCGTAACTTCAAGTCTTTCAGTAACAAAGCGGCTAAACTGAACGCTGAAGCAGCCGGCATCGCGGAAAACGACGAGGCGGCTAAGCAAGCCTTTCGCAAAAAGGCAGAGGAGTTTAATACAGGTGTGATAGCAGCTGGCAGAGACTTCATCACCCAAAATCCAGGTCAGCTCGCCAGTTTATGGATGCTAGGCAACGACCTGGCTAACCGCCTTTCCCCAAGCGACGTGGAGGCTTTGTATAAAAGTCTGACTCCCGAAGTCCGCAAATCGAAACATGCTGAGCGGATTGAGAACTATTTACAATCTGTAAAACAATCAGCCCTAAACGTAACCGCCGACGATTTTACTCAAAACGATACCAAAGGCAAGCCGGTGAAACTGTCATCCTTCCGTGGAAAGTACGTTTTGGTCGATTTCTGGGCCAGCTGGTGCGGTCCCTGCCGCCAGGAAAACCCGAATGTAGTGGCGGCTTACAATAAGTATAAAGACAAGAATTTTACCATCCTGGGTGTGTCGCTGGACGATGACCGCGCCGACTGGCTGAAGGCGATTGAGGCCGATAAGCTGCAATGGACACAGGTTTCCGACCTGGGTGGCTGGAATAATAAGGTGGCCAAACAGTATGGTATCCGCTCCATCCCGGCTAACTTTCTGGTAGATCCGCAGGGCAAAATTGTTGCCCGCAACCTGCGTGGCGAGCAGCTGGAGGCTACCCTGGCTGAGCTCCTCCACTAGCCGCTTATCAAAATAGGGTTGCTTTTCCCTCCGCAAAGCGGGATTTTTGCAGGAAAATAAACAGTGAGTATGAAAAGAATAGTTCTTTTTGCAGCGCTATTCCTGCCCTGGGCACTAAAGGCCCAACCCAAAACGAAGCAAATCCATTATGATATAAAAGGTGTTTCTTCCATCGGTCAGCCTGGCAAAATGTACATCAGCCTTAGAAAAGCGGATAAAAACATGCTGGATAGCGCCGAGGTGGTAGACGGTCAGTTTACCTTCAAAGGCAAGCTGGAAGAGCCCGTTTACGCTTCCATTTTCATCTACATCGAAACGCCTGAAAGACCAGGCGCCAAAAGCCGCAAAGAAGTAGCAAAGTTCTTCGTAGATAAAGGTACTACCACCGTTAATATCAAAGACATTAGCGGAAACGCCGAAATCAAAGGCGGCGCAGCCCAAAACGCGCTGGAGCAACTGAGCGAAATGGAATCATCCGTCGCTAAGCAGGCGGAGGAGTTGCAGAAGCAATACCGTGCGTTTTATAATGCGAAGGATGAAGAAGGCATGAAGAAGATCGAGCCCCGTTTTGCTGAACTCGATGCTAAGCGCAGCGCAACACAACGTGCCTATCTGAAGCAGCATCCTACCACACCTATCGGTATTTATGTGATCAATACGCTTGCAGGCTACGATATCAATCTCCCGGAAATAGAGCCGATTTTCAATAACTTAAGTGACGAAGTAAAAGGTAGCCCGTCCGGACAGGCGTTCAGCAAACGAATGGATATCGCGCGCAGAACGCAGGTGGGGCAGGAGTCTATCGACTTTTCACAGAACGCGCCAGACGGTACGCCACTGGCTTTATCTTCCCTTCGCGGTAAGTATGTGCTGATCGACTTTTGGGCCAGCTGGTGCGGCCCATGCAGGGCAGAAAATCCGAACGTGGTGAAAGCTTACAATCAGTATAAAGACAAAAACTTTACCGTACTGGGTATCTCGCTCGACGAGTCAAAAGAGAAGTGGTTAAAAGCCATTGAAAAAGACCAGCTGACCTGGGCGCAGGTGAGTGACCTGAAAGGCTGGCAGAACGAAGTGGCAAAACTGTACGGGATTCGCGCTATTCCACAGAACTACCTGGTAGATCCGAAGGGTCGCATCATCGGCAAAAACCTGAGAGGTGAGGCGCTGGAAAAGAAACTGGAAGAATTAATGGGGGAGTAGTGCCCGCATCTTGTAAAATAAAGAGGGCTGTACCAAATGGTGCAGCCCTTATTTTTTTCGATAGCCACCCTGTAAACCAGGGCATCTCATGCAGGCAATAAAAGGGCTTACGCCCTGGCGTTAATTGGGGGCATTATAGATTTCGGTCGTTGAATGGTAAGGAAGATTGGATAAGTTGTAAATGGTTGGTATTTGACAAGTTGCTTGTACCATTCTATTGCTTTGACGGTGCAAATATACAAACAAATTATTAATCTACAAAATTGGTAGACTATCAAGTTTGTTAGTTAGTGTAGCCTTTAGCGTAATGTGGTTTGATTACTTGTTGATGCGATGCCTTTTTGACAATGCAGTGCGTCTGCGCCCGGGGGCTGTATTTTATGCCTTCTGAAACTGCACTGCGTCTGCGTCCCGGAAGTTGTATCCGATGCTCGCTGGCAAATCAATAATTACGCACTATCAGAACGAAAGTTTCGTAAATTTACGAACGTTTCGTAATTAATTGATGATTTGATGAAATTACTCCTTTCCGCCGCCTGTTTGTTGATATGCCTGGCCACTTTCAGCCAGAGCCGTATTACCGGTACCATTCGCAGTGAAAAGGATGGCGCCACGTTAGCATTTGCAAGTGTGTTCCTGAGCCAGACGACACTTGGCGACCGCACCACTGAGCAGGGGCATTTTACTGTACGCAATATCCCGAACGGACGTTATGAGCTGATCGTGTCCTACCTGGGATATGAAACGCTCGTGGTGCCGTTGGCGTTACAGGATACAACGCTCACCCTCAACCTCCGCCTGAAACCCAAGGCCGGACAATTGGGAGAAGTCGTGATTCGCAGCGATCCGGACAGGGAGCGCTGGCTGGCTACCTTCCGCGAAACGTTTTTAGGTACAAGCCGTGCCGCACGGGCCTGCCGCATTACCAACGAAAACATACTCGACCTCCATTATGATCAGGATCATCACCAGCTGACGGGCTCCTCGGACGGCATGCTCATCGTCGACAACCCAACGCTCGGGTATCGCGTGAAATATGTTTTACAGGGATACGTGAATGATTTCGGGCGTGGTTATGTATTATATTATGGCTTTCCTCAGTTTGAAGAAATGAAGGCGAAGAATCGCAGGCAGCAGGCGAAATGGGAGGAGCGGAGGCTGCTGGCCTACCGCGGTTCGTCCATGCATTTTATGCGTAGCCTGATGAATAAGCGGTTGAAGGAAGATGGCTTCCAGGTGAACAAGATAGTACGGGTAGAGCGAAAGAACACCGCTGCACAAAGAGCGCCTGGCGATACCGCGCAAAGGGTGCTCGTAGGTAACAGGCAGCCTGTTTTTTCGCGGTATGCGGACTACCTTTATACCGGGGAGGTGAGCTATGACAGTATATACCATAAACCCGTGCAGGGAACAGGCATTGTTCTTCACTTTACCAATTACCTGCAGGTAGTATATAAGAACGAAAAAGAAGCTTTCGAATACCTGCAGTTCAAAGGTCGCAGGGCTGATAAACGATATGCGCAAACTTCGCTGGTACATTTGTTTGTTCCGGAAGTAGGGGTGGATGCTAATGGAAACGTGGATGCGCCGGCCGATGTGGTATTTGAAGGCTACTGGGGCTGGGAAAAGGTAGCGGAAATGGTTCCGCTGGACTACAAAGAGCCGGTCAAATAGTTTATAATCAGCCAGTTAAAATTATTTTAAAAAATAGTCTACGAAATATTCGTAGATGTCCGAAACGTTCGTATATTCGTATCGTTATTCAACTCATCTTATATGGAAAAGTTAACAAAACAGGAAGAAGCCGCAATGCAGGCCATCTGGAAAGTGGGAAAAGGATTTGTGAAAGATTTCCTGGAGGCGCATGCAGAACCAATACCGCCTTATACCACGCTGGCTTCTACCATTAAGAACCTGGAAAAGAAAGGTTACCTCGCCAGTACGAAAATGGGTAACGTATATGAATATACGCCCCAGATAGCGGAGGGTGACTATACCCGTAAGTTCATGAGTGGTTTCGTGAAGGACTACTTTGAAGATTCTTACAAAGAACTGGTGACCTTCTTCGCCAAAGAGAAAAAGATAAGCCCGGATGAGCTGAAAGAGATTATCCGCATGATAGAAAAGAAATAAACGCAATTCCATTCTATTACCATCCAAGTGATCCATATGCCCGATCTTTTCATATATCTCCTCAAGGCAAACGTGGCGCTCAGCCTGTTTTACCTGGCTTACCGGCTGGGGCTCAGAAGGCTTACTTTCTACACGCTGAACCGTTTTTTCCTGCTGACAGGCATCGTGTTTTCTTCGGTGTTTCCGTTAGTGGACGTGAACGATTTTTTCCACCGGAACGAAGAGGCGCTGGGTACCGTGGTATACTACGTGCCGGATTTTAACGCCTTGCGGCCAGTCGTTGCCGAGGAAACGTTTACCGTGTGGACGGCCCTTTCATGGTTGTTTTGGGCAGGTGTAGCGGTGATGTCGGTACGACTGCTCATTCAAATGGCGTCGTTGCTGCGGTTCCACCTCATGTCGGACGAGGCGCGGCTGAAGAACCGGAAAATAAGGGTGGTAAATAAAGAGATCGCACCGTTCTCCTTTTTCAAACACATCTACCTGAACCCTGCCATGCATGCGCAGGAGGAGCTGGACGCCGTGATACGCCACGAACAGGTACACGTAGAAGAATGGCATTCGGCGGATGTGATGCTGGGAGAAGTAAACAATGTTTTCTACTGGTTTAACCCGGGTGCATGGTTAATGAAAACCGCCATCCGCGAAAACCTCGAATTTATTACGGACCGCAAGATACTGCGTGCCGGGGTAGACGCTAAAGTTTACCAATACAGTCTTTTAAAAGTAAGTGGAGCTCCATACGCGACGGCCATCGCAAACAACTTCAATTTTTCACATCTCAAAAACCGAATTATGATGATGAATAAAGAACGATCATCGCGGTACCAGGTAGTCAGGTATGTGATCCTGGGTTGTATGGTAAGCATGCTCGTGCTCACACTTAACTTTAGCCGCGCCGGTGTAAGACTGTCGCCATTAGGCCAGGGAACTATCCCCCAGCTGTTCGTGGATCACAAGGATACGGTGCCTGTAACAGTCAATGAGGTCGTATTTACGGGCGTTGACAAGCTGGATAGTTCCATGCCCTCGAAAGCCGGCATTAATGAACCGGTTACGTTTTCTGCCACGAGTGCACAAAAAGGCCAGCCGCTAAACATTCGATTCGACAGTGCGCGCACCAAGTCCGGCGAATGGATCAGGTATAGAAACGATCAATGGTATTTTGATTCCATGCGCAAAAATGGAGCCTCTATAGGCGTCGATCCGTATCCCAGCACAAAAGATTTCATTCTCGTAGGTAGGGGCAATAACGGCAAGCCTGTCATCATTAGCCGTAATGAAGATGATTACGAGTTTTACCTGAACGGTAAGCGCTCTGACGAACAAACCTTGTATAAGCTGGACCGCAGCCGTATTACCAGCGTTATCGTTAAGCAGAGGGGCCAGGCTAGTGCCATAGAAGCGACCACGACAGAGCTGGATGGTGAAGGCGCTACGTCGGGTACGGCTCCAAAAAAATTATTGTCGAATATGTCAGTACATGCCGATGCGATCTTCATTAACCAGGAGCCGCCCCGTCAGCAACCGCCTGTAAATATTGGTGGCAACAACCTCAAGGGTGTACTGATTATCCTGGATGGTAAGCCTGATTCTACTGCACTCAATACGACCAAACCCGAAGACATAGAATCTATCACCGTGCTCAAAACGGGCGCGGAAGCGATCTACGGCAGCAAAGCCGCTAACGGCGCGATCATTATCACTACAAAGAAAAACAAATCGAAGACGACTAACCAGGAGGCAATAACGATTAGTGCAGACACCGTGCGCGAACACAATTACCGACTGGAAGAAGTGCTGGTGACCGGTAAGCCTGCTACTGTTACGTTCAGGCACGATAAGAGCAGGGAGGTAGTTGTCGAAGGCAGACCCACGAGGGCAGTTGCCGGAACGGCACAGCCACGTAGTGAAAAAGAACTGGAAGAAGTGGCGGTAACCGGCAGGTATGTTGGCTCCGTAAATTATGAGAAAGTACGCGAGCCAGAAGCTGTCATTGTAACGAGCAAGTCAGACAAACTCGCTGCAAAACCAGCCGCTACTACGGAACGTAAAATAAAACTGCGCGTTTATCCCAACCCCTCCGACGGTGACTTTAAGGCCACTTTCCCGATAGGTAAAGATGGTAAATACGAACTGAAAGTGTATAACAGCAATGGCGGCGAGATTCTGAGCAGTGCGGGTACCGGAAAAGCAGGTGCTACGCAATCAGCACCAATAACATTTACCGGTGCGCCAGGTACTTATTACCTGCAGGTAAAAACCGGCGGGGTTATACAAACACACAAACTCATCAAGAAATAATTTATACTCACGCAGATATAAAAAGGGAAGGAAGCATCCGCTTTCCTCCCTTATTTTTTTATGTCCATCACACAACGGAAGCCCAGGTTTTCCAAGCCTGATTCGGGTGAGGTTTTCATCCTGGCGGATACGCGATAGCCTTTGCAGTATTCATCGCTGCACATAAAGGAACCACCGCGGATGACGTGTTTAACCGAGCGGGGATCTTCGGCATCGTAGCCTTGGGCAGGGCCTTTAGGATTATGGCTGATGCTATCGGCTACGGATTTATAATAGTCGCTGTGGAACCAGTCGGCGCAAAGCTCCCAAACGTTACCACTCATATCGTATAAACCGTAAGCGTTGGCTGCATATGTTTTAACAGGCGCGAGACTGGTGTGGCCGTCTGTTTGTGTGTTTTCGTAAGGAAACCGGCCATTCCAGGTGTTGGCTTTGGTTTTGCCTTCTGTAAGTAATTCACTGCCCCAGGGATAGGGCTGGTTCGCCAGTCCGCCGCGGGCAGCATATTCCCACTCCGCTTCGGTAGGCAGGCGTTTGCCGGCCCATTTCGCGTAGGCCAGTGCGTCTTCGTAGGCGATGTGCGTAACGGGGTAATGGTCTTTACCCGTGATATTGCTTTGCGGACCTTGCGGATGCCGCCAGTCTGCCCCTTGAATAAATGACCACCATAGCGACACATCGTTCAAAGGAACAGCGTGATTTGGCGGTGTAAACACCAGCGAACCGGGTAACAGTACGCTGCTGTCGGGCTCCGGACTGCCGGGCGGCATTTCGCGCATGATCTCATCCATAGAGACAGGCTTTTCTGCAACCGTTACATAGCCGGTGCTTTCCACGAATAGCGCGAACTCGGCGTTAGTCACCTCATGTTCGTCCATCCAGAAGGAGTCGAGCTGTACGGCGTGTTTCGGGTACTCGTCCGGCTGGCCGTCGTTATCGTCGGCGCCCATGCTGAACTGTCCGCCGGGGATGAGTACCATATGATTGAGGCTGTCGGCCGGACTTGCCTGCCGTGCAATATTTGCGGAGGGCTTTTGTGCGCAGGATGCGAGGCAGGCGATGGCGCCCACTGCCAGAATACGATGAATATGTTTGGTCATTGTATCAAATGTAATAAAACAAGGGGAAGATGAAAAGCGTGTTGCTGCACAAGTGAGTGACACAACGGCGGCTCGGTCAGGGGAGCAAAAGCTGGTGCCATTAACAATATTATAATACGACGTTACCGCTTTAAGTATTAATTTGGAGGATAATATGACGTTGCCTGCATCATTTTCGCGTAGCGATTTCGGGGAAGATTTTTTGTGGGGAGTGGTGATTTCCGCTTTCCAGAACGAGGGCGCCTGTGATGCGGACGGCAAAGGGGCGTCTATCTGGGACACCTTCAGCGCGCGTCGCGGCAAGATCAAAGATGGCACACATGCACGCGAGGCCTGTCATTTCTACGTAAACTACCGCGACGATATCCGTCTCGCCAAACAACTAGGCTTTACTGTATTTCGCTTCTCCATTTCCTGGCCGCGCATATTGCCGCTGGGCAAGGGGGCTGTAAACCAGCAAGGCATTGATTTTTACCATAAAGTTATAGACGCCTGTCTCGAATACGGCCTCGAACCGTACGTTACCCTTTATCACTGGGATCTGCCACAGGCGCTGGAACAGAAAGGCGGCTGGTGCCACCGGGGTATCGTATTTGCTTTCGAAAACTATGTGCGCATTTGCGCGCAGGCTTTTGGTGATAAAGTGAAAAACTGGATCATCCTGAACGAACCGTTCGGCTTCACCTCCCTGGGTTATATGTTAGGCGTACACGCGCCCGGAAAGTTCGGCTTGTCGTACTTTTTGCCCGCCGTACACCACGTAGCGCTCGCTCAGGCAGAAGGCGGCCGTGTGGTGCGCGAAGAGGTGCGTAACGCTAACGTGGGTACGACTTTTTCCTGCTCACACATCATCCCTTACACACAAAGTGAAGCCGACATCAAAGCTGCCCGCCGCGCAGATGCACTTTTTAACCGGTTATTCATAGAACCCTCGCTGGGCATGCGTTACCCGGCGGATGACTTTCCTTTGTTACACCGGATAGAACGCCGGTACGCCATGTGGCGCGATTGGGAAAAATTGCCGTTCGACTTCGATTTTATTGGTATACAGAACTACTTTCCATTAGTGGTGAAGCATAATGCGTTTATGCCTTATGTGAAAGTGAGCGAGGTGAAACCGCGCTACCGTAATGTACCGGTGACTGCGTTAGGCTGGGAAATCAGCGGTGTGGGCATGTATAACATCCTGAAAAAGTTTGCAGCCTATCCTGGTGTGAAAAACATCATCGTGTCAGAAAGCGGCGCGGCCTTTAACGATACGCTGGAAGCCGGTGCGGTGAACGACGCGCAACGCATCCGCTATTTTAAAGAATACATCGCCGGCGCACTGCAGGCCAAACGTGAAGGTGTTCCACTGTCTGGCTATTTCGCCTGGACGCTCACCGATAATTTTGAATGGGCCGAAGGTTATCGCGCACGATTCGGACTGGTGCATGTGGATCATGCTACGCAACAACGAACGGTGAAGGCTTCTGGTAAATGGTTTTCGGACTTCCTGCACTTTCGGCACGCTTTAAAGAACGAGGAAGTGGCGTCTTAAGATAAACGCACCTCCGCGTCTCCTATGTACACCGTCTTAATATTCTACCCGCTTAAAAAACCACAAATCACGCATCGACAGGCTGAACACAATATTCGCAAAGTTCTCCTGGATAAGCCCCTTGTTTTGCGTGCCACGCTGCCCCACTTCTAATCCCACGTAATAACGGAGCGTATTGCCTGCCGGCAGCGATACACCGGCTGTAATGCCGAAATCGCGGATGTCCTGCCCCTTTACTTTAATATAGGAAGTTTGATAGTTCGCCCCCAGCTGGATGGACACGCCTTCTACACGGTTGCTGAGGTAATACTTGTAAAAGCTGTATTCCAGGCCGCCCGCCACGCGATGCGACTTCGTATACACATAGTCGTCAAGGTTCGTGTTTTTACCCGTCCAGTCGCTCATGCGATAGTCGGCCAATGCGGTGAAGCGGCCGTTGGTGAGCGACAGGCCTGCCCCATATTGTGCGGGAATGATATAGTGTTTCGTATTCACATCGTCTTCAAAAAATGTATTGTCGCTATTGTCTTTGATGGTGAACGTCTGATCGGATTTCAGCTTTGTTTGCAGCCGGTAAGTAAGGCCTGCACCCAGTTGCATATTACCCACGCGGCCCATGTATTGCAGTCCCGACGTCAGATTGAAATTATGTAATCCACGTACGTTTTCAGTGAACACGTCTGCACGCTGTCCCGTTCCACCGGTACTGTCGGTGGTGGTAACGTTGCCAAATAGAAAGGCTCCGGACAAGCCCACAGAAAAGTGTTTGCCCAGTTGTACTGCATTGGAAAAGTACGTCCGGGTAAGCCCGCCGGAACCTTCTATGGCACTTCTAACACCGGTGGGTGTGCCGGTGATATACTTTGTGTTCAATACTTTGTAATCGATGCTGCTAAAGGGCGTTACGCCGAAACTCATCCCCCAGATCCTGCCGGCCTTGAAGCCCATTGCTATCTTTTTGAAGTTGATGTCGCCGGCGTTTTGCGTATAGCTAGTTGTGCTGTATTGCACCATCTTAGCCGCTCCCGATACTTCGAAGAAGAAGCGCTGGTTAGGCAAAGCGCTGTAGCTGGCGGGGTTTTGTTCGTTCAGGAAGTTGCCCGTCCGCCGCCCGATGCCCGCACTGCCTACGCCGAAGTTGCGGCTGTAATCCCGCTCTTCCAGGTCGCCGATGCCATAAGCAGAATAAAGGGAGTTGATGCCTTTTTGCGCACTGGCATGTAAACTGGCCAGCAGTAAAAAATATATGGTGAGGTATAGTTTGTTTTGCATGTGTTATTTATAAAGCAGGTAATAGATCTTAAAGGTCATTTTGTTTTTGCTGTTCAGCTTATCGCCGATCACGAGCCGCTCCGGTTTGGTGAGATAATCGCCGTAGGTAGGCAGCATCAGCAGTCCGCGCGTAGTGATGTTGTCGGTCGTTAATTCGCTGGTGCAATAACTGGTGAGGTCGTAAGTGTACGCAGTGTTTTCATTGTACAGGTGATCGATGCTCAGGTCGCCGTACTGATAGCCACCATTAGTGCTGTTCATCAACGTGTCGTAGGTGTTTTGTTTACTGTCGGCCTTTACGAGGCACACTTTAGCGGGCAGATTATATTGCGTGTAGGTATTACGTATGGGCTGTACCGTTAGTGTGGCAGTAATTATCTTACCAAATTTTCCCAGCTCCATTGACTTCTTTATGGACGGGAAGTCAAGACGAGTGGCGATGCCGGTCAGGCCTTGCATGTAGGCGGCATTATCCAGGTTAGTGGATGAGATGCTATTATTGGTAGTTGTTAAACCAGCGATAGCAGTGCCGGTCCTGTCGGCCTGTATATTGTTAAACTGGTAACCGCTGTTGGAAAGCGGGAACTCGAAGTAACTGGTGCCACGTTCCAGGCTGTTGATATGATAATGGATGCGCATTACTGCAGTTGTTGCATTGTATCCGTAGATGGCGTTGGTTGTACCGGTCCTGATGGCGAAGCCTTTAAAATAATCGAGCCACTGCGACGCACCGGATACTTCGTTGGCATTGTTGGCAAACAGGTCCCAGATTTCCTGGCCTTTACTGTCTGCCAGGCGAATGCTCACTGTATCCTTCGCGAGCGGGCGGATATACGCGGCTCTGGAACCAAGGGGCGAGCTTTGAGTAGCGAACGAATGGTGCGTATATAAATAGCTGCTTCCTTCATTCATGTTGATGTTTTGAGCGAGCTGGTATACCTGTATGTTTTGCGGCACCATCGTATCTCCATAATAATAACCATTACTTCGCAGGATGAGCTCTGTGGAGTCATACACCATATTGTTCTCAATTTTGCGGCTATCAGGCAGGCCTACCTCAAAAAAGGAGCCCGCCGTTATTTTGCCGAATATCGGGTCATTGTAAAAGCCGTTGAGAATAACGTTTTGTCCCGAGCTGGGCACAGAGTCGAGCAGTACGGTTTTTACATCTACCGAAAACGTATCCAGTAATATATAACCGACACCATTTTCTGTATTTACATCCTCGTAACTGAATCCACTCTTTTCGCAGGCCGCCAGGTAACAGGCCGAAGCCGCGATGAGTAAGCATGATATTTTGCGCATAATCTGAAAGACAACGCACAAGTTTATAACGCGGCGCCGCGAAAGAAATGTTTAAATAGTCGGATGACGATTATTTATCGATGAATAACAGAAGTTTACCGTCGTTTGCCGGGTGAGCAAGATTGGCCGTAAATGGGCTTCGCAGGGCATTTGTCGCGATTGGCAGATGAAATACGGGTATTCGTCTGTTGGAAGAAGCAGATCCGTCTATTTTATATCCACCCTAACACTTCCCCGGATAATTTTGGCGCTGTTAAAAAAAGTAAATGCTTATGTTCAATGTTAGACATTCCTGGGTTTTGCTGGTAGCAGGCTGTTTTATGGCCTCCTGTAAAAGCAGCGACGACACCGAAGAGGTGGGCAACTGGATCAGCCGCTCTTCGCTGGAGGGCGTTGCCCGGGGAGAAGCCGTTTCGTTCGTGATAGGAGATAAAGCCTATATAGGCACTGGTTATGACGGTACCAACAGGTTAAAAGATTTTTGGTATTACAATCAAACAACCAACTCGTGGACGCAGGTTGCAGATTTGCCCGGTGCCGCCCGCAACAGCGCCGTAGCCTTTGCTGTAGGCACGAAAGGCATTGTTACAACCGGCTACGATGGCATCAACAAACTAAACGACACATGGGTGTACGACTCTCAAAACGACACCTGGAGCGCAGGTGCCGGCTTCGCGGGTACAGCGCGTTACGGTGCCACGGCCTTTGCTATCGGTGCAAAAGGTTATATCACCTGCGGATACGATGGCAATTACCTCAAAGATTTCTATTCCTACGACACCTCCGCTACCGGTGGCGCCTGGACCAAAGAGGAAGCCTTTGGTGGTAACAAACGTTCCGATGCCGTGGCGTTCGTGATCAATAATAAGGCCTACGTCGTTACCGGTTCCAATCCCAATACCGGCCAAACATTGAGCGTAAACGACATGTTTATGTTCGATCCCGCCAGCACCGCCGCTAACAAGTGGACGGAAATGAGAAAGATATCCAATGTAAGTGATGAGGACTATGATAACGATTACGACATCGTATCCAGCAATGGCGTGGCCTTCGTCATGAACAGCAAGGGTTACATAGCCACCGGGACCAAAAGCGGTTTAACTACGAATGTATGGGAGTACGATCCGTTGACCGATACCTGGGAATCGAAGCGTGCTTTTGAAGGACTGGCCCGCAGCGGCGCGGTAGGCTTTTCCATTAATAACCGCGGATATGTGGCCCTGGGCAATAGTTCCAGCTTGCCGTTCGAAGACCTGTGGGAGTTTGATCCCGCTGCAACCTACAATGAAAATGATTAAGTGGTTCGCCGTCGCTGCCTGTGTGTTGGCGCTCATTCTTATCGCTATTCGTCCCACGGACACCGTGCGGCTGGAGGTAGTACCATTCGCCACTGCCGGCGGTTGGGGGTATAATATTCAGGCAGATGGTAAAACGTATATCCACCAGGATAGGATCCCTGTACTGGCGGGCAACCATGCATTCCGTTCTAAAGAAGATGCCATGAGTGTCGGGCGCCTCATGATGAAGAAACTGGCCGCCAGGCAGTCGCCGGCTATATCGGAGCAGGAGCTGCGCGCATTAAATATAAGATGATAAAACACTGTTGCAGGCGTGTACTAACATGCGTGTAACAGTGTTTAACGTTTACTCAACTCCTGTAAATTTTAACTTTTAGTTGCACAATAGCAACTGTGTTTTAACAAGAGCTTAACCCTCTTTGGACTAAGTTTACCGCGTATTTCAATGAAGCCTTTCAAGCATATTTTCCGGAACAAGTTGGTTATCGTCGTACTGCACATCGTGGCATGGCTATGCTTTTTTATGTTCCCGTTCTTTGCCTACCGCATACAGGTAAGCGACTATTCGTTTTTTATCAGGGAGTGCGTAAACACCTTAGTGTTGATCGGCCTCTTTTACCTGAACATGTACGTGCTGATCCCGCGATTCTTCACGCTTAAAAAGATCAGTTTATATATCGCGTCTGTTTTAGTGTTGATCGTGGTGATCACCTTACAGCAGGCGATCGTGGAGTACAGGTTTATGGGACATATGATGGTGGGCAGGCCGCATATCGGGATGGCCATTAGGGCTGAACGGGGAGCGGTTGTGTTTGCCAGGCGTGTTGACAGCACAGGCCAGTTCAACAACGGCCGCCACCTCGGAGACAGGCGGATGATACGCTGGAGAGCCGGCCCACCACCGGATTCTGCGATGCATATGCGGCCGTTTCCCGGAGAAGACGAACACGTATTTCGTGATTTTATCATTCCACAAGTACTACGACGAACGGTGTTGTTTACGTTGCTGATGTTGTTTATGAGCGGATTTATCAAAATAGGGATAGAGTGGTTTAAAAGTGAACAGCAACGCGAAGAACTGAAAGTGGCCAACCTGAATGCAGAACTGAAATTCCTCAAGAATCAGATCAATCCACACTTCCTTTTCAATTGCCTGAATACCATTTATTCGCTCGCGCACAAGCAGTCGCCTGAAACCGAACATGCCCTCGTAAAACTTTCTACGATCATGCGCTACATGATTTACCAGGCCAATGAGGACAAGGTGTTACTGGCTAACGAGCTGCGGTATCTGCAAGACTATATCGATATTCAAAAGCTACGGCTGCCCAGATCTATTTCTGTAGATTATAAGGTAGAAGGGGAGGCTGATATGTACAAGATCGCGCCTATGTTGCTGATACCGTTTGTGGAGAATGCTTTCAAACACGGTATCAGTTATACCGAAGAAGCTTATATCATCGTAAAACTAACGATCGATAAAGGCACATTAAGTATGATCGTGCGCAACAAACTGATCCGCCAGAAAGCGGAAACCGGGGGCGTAGGACTTACTAACGCCCGTAAACGCCTCGATCTTTTATATGCCGGGGTGCATGAATTAGCCGCAGGCGAAAACGGAAACGAATTTATTGCAGATTTAAAAATTGTGCTGAACCATGATGAAGTGTATCGCAGTTGACGATGAGCCGCTCGCGCTGGAGATTATCGAGGACTTTGCCCGCAAGGCACCTTTCCCGATGCAGCTGAAGAAGTTTGAGGACGCCGCAATGGCCCTCCGTTATTTGCAGGAAGAGCAGGTCGATCTGCTATTCCTCGATATCAAGATGCCCGACATCAACGGCATCCAGTTCCTGAAAGCGCTGAAGCACCCGCCCGCTGTGATATTCACCACTGCCTACCAGGAATATGCGCTCGATGGTTTTAACCTGGATATTGTGGACTATTTGCTCAAACCCATTCCGTTCGAAAGATTCATTAAGGCCGTTACCAAAGTGCACGAATACCTGTCTGTGCAACAAAGGAATGGAGAGGTAGCTACTTCGGCAGATTACATTTTCGTAAAAACAGAATACAAGATCATCAAGGTAAACTTCGAAGATATCCTGTACATAGAAGCGTTGAAAGACTACATTAAGATTTATACCCGTAACCAGCCTGTACTCACCCTCAAAAGCCTGAAGTCATTCGAAAGCCGTTTGCCGAAAGAAAAGTTCATCCGCGTGCATCGCTCTTACCTTGTGTCGCTGGATAAGATCAATTCGGTGGAGAAGAACTCGGTAGTGATCGCCAACCAGTATATCCCGATCAGTGAGGGGTATCGGGATAAGTTTTATGAGTTGATTACGAAGCATTCTTAGGCTGAAATTTGCAAAAGTTGTATCTTCAGGTACATGGATAAATTGCAAGATTTCGCATGAGTACATCTAAATCAAACAGGTATCAGCGCTTTCGTTTAACCCAGCGTAAACGGCAGAACGCCGATGCGACCAACCGGCTAAGTTATTACGAGGACAATAACAACAACTCACTTTTAAATGAAGCCGGCCGCGATGCCGCGCGCAACGCCATTAATGAGAACAAGGCATTAGGCCTTCCCGTTACTTACTTTAAAGATGGTTGGGTAGTGCGCGAAATGCCAGATGGTGATATTGTAAAGGTTAAGCAGGTCGAAGAAGTAGCAGTGTCAGCTGAGGAATTGAAGGCCAAAAAAGGAATTGTGATCAATGTCCGCCGATAACGTTGTAAAACGTATGCGTGTGTTCGGCGGCCCCAATGGCTCCGGCAAAAGTTCCATCATCAAATAAGTTCGCAAGAAGGCGATCGATACAGGCGTTTACATCAATGCGGATGATATTGAGAACGTAGTTTCCGAAAGGAAGTTTCTCAACCTGGCAGACTATGACCTGGAATGTACAAGCGAAGATTTTCAGGCCTATTTGAGCGGCTCTGGTCTCATACAAAAAGCCATAAGTGAAGGATATAACGTTGATCTTCATTTTTCTCAAAACAACATCTTAATCGGGCAAACCACCAATTCTTACGAAGCAGCTATCATATCAGAATTTTTGAGGCGATTGTTGCTGGCTAAGGGAGTCACGTTTTCATTCGAAACGGTGATGTCACACGCGTCTAAGCTCCAGGTGTTCAAAGATGCGAAGGCGGCGGGCTACCGTACGTATTTATATTTCGTGGGAACGGTTTCTGTAGACATCAACATCAACCGCGTAGCAGAGCCAGTGAAAAAGGGCGGACATCCCGTCGCCGAAAACTAGATACGCGAGCGTTATGAAAAGTCAATGGAGCTCCTCTATGACGCCTTGCCTTACGTAAACCGATGCTACCTTATCGATAATTCGCTGAACGGCGAATACCGGCTTATAGGCGAAATAACCGACGCTACGCGCTTCGATCTTTACGCAGGTATTAAAGAATTGCCGATATGGGTTACCAGGTATCTTCTCGATAAGCTGTAGGCTCTCTTCTTCCTACCCAAACGCCCCCTCCATGTCCTTAAACGCCCACGTCGCCATCGCATTAATCACCGGCATCAATCCTTCTCCCGCTGCACTCAGCCGGTACGTCACAAACGGTGGCACCACGGGCTTGGCTTCCCGGATCACTAAGCCGTCTGTTTCCAGTTGTTTCAGGTGCTGGATCAATACTTTCTCTGTAACGGCCGGCATGGCCCGTTTTATTTCGCTGTAGCGTTTATCACCCTGTGAGAGGTGGTACAGGATGATAGGTTTCCAGTATCCGCCGATCTTTTGCATAGCGTGCGTTACCGGGCACTCTGCCAGGGCGTGCTGCTTATTTTCCTGTATGGTAGAACTTTCTTTGATGGCTGTCATGGGTACTTACTTTAGGGTGCGTACTTGTCAAAAAGTAAGTACAAATATACCTTTGTTCCAGCATAAAAAACACATCAATATGAAAATTATCGTAACAGGTTCCCTGGGGAATATAGGTTTGCCACTCACTAAAAACCTCGTAGCGGCAGGTCACCAGGTCATCGTAGTAAGCAGCCGTGCGGACAAAGCATCTGCCATTCAACAATTAGGTGCAGAAGCAGCGATCGGCTCCGTAAGTGATGCCGCCTTTCTTACCAATCTTTTCACCGGCGCAGACGCCGTGTGGGCAATGACGCCTCCGAATATGGGCGGCAGCAATGTGATCAAAAATACGGTGAACGCAGGCCGTGCTTACGCGGAGGCGATCAAATCTTCGGGCGTTAAAAGGGTGGTGATGCTGAGCAGCATCGGGGCCGATTTACCGTCCGGCACCGGACCTATCGAAAGCGTGCATCACATCGAAAACATTTACCGGGAGCTGGATGGCGTAAACATTACTTTCCTGCGTGCAGGTTATTTTTACACGAACTTCTACAATGATGTGCCGTTAATCAAGTCTGCAGGTATTATGGGCGGCAACTTCGCGGCCCATACACAGGTGCCGCTTGCCCACCCGGAAGATATTGCCACCATCGCAGCGGAAGAACTGCAGCAGCCAGGCAACGGTAAAAATGTGCGCTACGTGGTTAGTGAAGTACGCCAGCCTGCCGAAGTAGCTGCCGCAGTGGGAACGGCGATCGGTAACCCCGCACTGCAATGGGTGGAGTTTACAAATGAACAGTCGTTACAAGGAATGACGCAGGCAGGTGTTCCGCAGGAAATAGCAGCGCTTTACACTGAGCTGGGTGCCGCCTTGCACGACGGCCGGTTGAACGGTGACTTCATTAAGTCAGGCTCCCCGTTAGCTGGTAAGGTGAAGCTGGAAGCCTTCGCGCAGGAGTTTGCAGGCAAATTTGTGGGGTAAGTCAATAGGGGGCTGACCAGAAAGTAAAATGAAGGCTTTGTGAAAATCGCTTAAACGATGACACGTCTCCATCAGGTACCCGAATAAATTAGGGCTGACCAATACTTTTTGGTCAGCCCCTTGTTATTTTATTTTCTTAATCAGTTTCTCATAAGCCTCCGCATAACGCAGCATACCGATATCGTTCGGATGGGTGCCATCCACCATGGTTTCAATATCCTGCCCCAACGCACTGATGGGCAACAGGTAAACGCCTTTTGCTTTCATTTCAGCAAACGCTTCCCGCAACACTTTGTTCACCCGCTCAAAATACTGCCTGCGCTCCGCATTAAGGCCTGCATCGGTATAGCCGTCATGCTCGGTAAGAATAATGGGCACGCCCGGTTTCTGCGCCTGTAAATGTGTTACGGCGTTCTTTATCCGCTGTTTGATGTCGGCGTCAGGAAACTCGTTCACTCTGGTAAGGTTAGGCATACAGTCAAGGATGTACAGGCTCGCGTCGATCTCTGGCAGCAGTTCCACGATCTCTTTTTCCAGCCTGCCATTACCGGAAAACGCCAGGTTGATCACCTGCCTGTCCAGCTTGCGGCTCAGGATGTTGGTCCACGCCAGGCCGGGCCGGCTGGCGCATGCACCCTGGGCGATGGAGGTGCCATATACCACGATGGGTTTGGTTTTCGGAGGCAGCGCGGTGAACTTGCTGCCATCCGGGTAAATCACTTCCAGCCACTTAACGGAGTTGTACAGTGGGAGGTATAAGGTGTATTCCCGCTCGCCGGTGGTGGCGCTTTGCAGTTTAGGAAATTGATAAGAGATGGTGTCTTTGAAAGAATACTTGCCGGCCGACCATAACCATTGTCCTTTGCCGTCCTTCGCGTACAGGTCTACGCCACTTACGCCGGTAGCGGGCATGTGCGGCATCTGTATATTGCCTGTCACCTGGTACCTCACCGTAATTTCCGGCGCATCGGTCACGAAGCGGAGGTGTAGCCCCGCACCATTGTGCGACAGGTCCCATACGGGTTTGCGCACCGCCTTTTCTGCTTTGGCGGGCAAACGGTCATAGAAAGATGCGATGCCGGTATGCCAGGCCTGTCCGCCTACTACGCTTTCTTTATCATGAGCAGGGTTCCAGGTTTTGGTGCCCTGGGCAAGGGCGGTAGAGCCGACAGAAAGGGCGCAGAGGCCCAGGAACAAGATCAGTTTCATATACGGGTTTTAATATGGCGACAATGTATATAAAAAAAGCCGCCCGTTACAGGCGGCTTCGTTATATCAAAAAGAAATTTAGTTAGATCAGCTCTTTCAGCTTCGCTACCACTTTGTCTACCTCTTCCTTCGTGTTTTGTTTGGAGAAGGAGAACCTTACCGTGATCTTGTTAGGATCGTTGTTAATGGCGCGGATTACGTGCGAGCCGGCATCTGCGCCGGAGGTACACGCGCTGCCGCCGGAAGCGCAAATACCGTTGATGTCCATGTTGAACAGGATCATCTCGGTTTTTTCTGTTTTAGGGAAAGCTGCGCTCAGCACAGTGTACAGGCTGCGGCCATGCAGGTCGCCGTTGAAGGTAACGCCCGGAATGTGCTGCTGCAGCTGTTCTGCCATGTACATGCGCAGGTCGTTAATGTATTTGCTGTGCTCCTCGTAATGTTCAGTCGCCAGTTCCAGTGCTTTCGCGAAACCTACGATGCCGTAAAGGTTTTCGGTGCCTGCACGCATGTTACGCTCCTGCGCGCCGCCGTGAATGAAGGGATCGATCTTCACGTTCTCATTGATGTACAGGATGCCCACGCCTTTCGGACCGTGAAACTTGTGTCCTGCGCCATTGATGAAATGCACCGGCGTATTACGCAGGTCGAACGGGTAGTGACCTACAGTTTGTACGGTGTCGGAGTGGAAGATGGCGTCAAATTCTTTACAAAGATTGCCTACCGCGTGAATGTCGAGCAGGTTGCCGATTTCGTTGTTGGCGTGCATGAGGGTCACCAGGCAGCGCTCTTCAGAAGTGGAGAGCAGGCGGCGCAGGTCGTCCATGTCTACATGGCCGTTCGCCAGCAGTTTAACGTGGGAGAGCTTTACCTCCTGTTTGCAATGCAGGTGGTCAGTTGCATGCAGGGTAGCGTGATGCTCTATCGGGGATGTGATGATGTGACGGCAGCCCAGGTTGTTCACCGCGGCGTTAATGGCCGTATTGCTGCTTTCGGTACCTCCGGAAGTAAAGAAAATTTCGCCGGGGTTCGCGTTCAGGATCTTGGCCACGGTTTTACGCGCAGTTTCAATACCCAGTTTAGATTCACGGCCGTAAGAGTAAATGGAGGAGGGATTGCCGAACTTTTCCGTCAGGTAGGGCAGCATCACGTCCAACACTGCTTTGTCCAGCGGCGTGGTGGCTGCGTTGTCAAAATAAATTCTTTCCAAGGTGGTGGTTTTTGATATTCAATTAATGGTGCTGCTGTGAGCGTAGCAAATTTCGATAAAAAGGGGGAGAATATAAAACACAAAAAGGAACAACGGTCAGGTAAGGGTAAAATAGGGTAGCCATCTTTTAGCGCTCTACTCAGCCCCCGTTGTGTCACTCACTTCAGCGGCAGCCTACTCCTCGCCGTCATTAACCACAGGGGAAGCAACCTTCGTGTGCAGTCTCCGCACCGGTAGTTCCTGGCAGCCGGCCTTACGGCACCCGACTGGAGCGGAGGTTCGCTTCATTTCATTCGCGAGGACGGACGAAGTGATGCCGCAATCTAAGCGTCACTCCCTTCAACGGCAGTACATACACGGGTGTAAACCTATTTTAGGACGTGACATACCCCACCAATACTGGTAATATCCTACAACATCCTCCGCAGATCCTACCTACATCCTTCGTAGATCCTTGCTGCATCCTAGGTTCAACCTAGGTTCAACCTTCGTTCAACCTACGTTCAACCTTCGTTCGCCAGCCTGGGATGAACGAAAGATAAGCGAAGCATTAACGGAGGATGAACCTAGGATGCAGCAAGGATCCAGCAAAGATGTAGCAAAGATCCAGCTTCTGGGTAGGTAGAACGAGGCAGTAACGGCAAAAAGGGGCGTTTTTGCTGGTATTATTTTAACCTTAATGGTGAGGCGGGCGTTGCCGTTGAAGGGAGCGACACAACGGGGGAGGAGTAGCAAAGGAAAGCCGGCTAAAAAAGACCAGGCATAAAAAAAGCCGGCCCGGGTAAACCGGACCGGCAGCATCAAATATTTTCTCTTTAGAACAGGCCGTTATAGCATAAACTCCCTGATATCCTGCATAATACGCTTGGCGATATTGTCTGCAGTGGTCTCATTCTGGCTCTCGGAATAGATGCGGATGATCGGCTCGGTGTTGGAGGTACGCAGGTGTACCCAATCCTTATCGAACTCGATTTTCAGGCCATCTTCCGTGTTGATCGGCTGGTTCTTGTACTTCCCTTTGATCTTTTCAAAGATGGTTTTTACGTCCACACCTTTGTCCAGCTCAATTTTATTCTTGGAAATAAAGTAGTCAGGGTAAGAATTACGGATCGCCTTCATGTTTTTACCGAGGGTAGCCATGTGGCTCAGGAACAGGCCGATACCGATGAGGGCGTCGCGGCCGTAGTGAAAGTCGGGAACGATAATGCCGCCGTTACCTTCACCACCGATTACGGCATTTACTTCCTTCATTTTACGTACCACGTTCACTTCACCTACCGCTGAAGGGTGGTATTCGCCACCGTGTTTCAGGGTCACGTCTTTCAACGCCTGGGTAGAGGAGAGGTTGCTTACCGTATTGCCTTTGCGGTGCTTCAGGATGTAATCTGCTACGGCCACCAGGGTGTATTCCTCACCAAACATGCCACCATCTTCGCAAACGAAGCAAAGGCGGTCAACGTCCGGGTCAACGGCGATGCCGAAGTCAGCCTTGGACTTGTCTACCTCGTTAGAGAGGGCGGTCAGGTTTTCGGGCAGTGGCTCTGGGTTGTGGCTGAATTTGCCATTTACCTCGCCAAAAAGTACCGTCACATCGTCCACACCCAGTGCTTTGAGCAGGGCAGGTACGAAGATCGCGCCGGTTGAATTAACAGCATCCACCACAATTTTGAAATTGCGGGCTTTAATGGCGGCCACGTCTACCAGGGGGTAGGCGAGTACCGCATCAATGTGCTTCTGAAGGTAAGTGTCATCGGTCGTGTAGCTGCCCAGCTTGTTCACGTCCGCAAACGAAAAGTCTTCGTTGGCGGCGATGTCCAGCACGGTAGCGCCGTCTTCACCGGAAATAAACTCTCCGGCGCTGTTCAGCAGTTTCAGGGCGTTCCATTCCCTGGGGTTGTGGCTGGCAGTGAGGATAATACCTCCCGCTGCCTGCTCCATGGTCACCGCAATTTCTACGGTAGGGGTGGTGGATAAACCAAGGTCTACCACGTCAATGCCCAGCCCTACGAGGGTAGAGGCTACCAGGTTCTTTACCATTTCCCCGGAAATACGTCCATCCCGGCCAATTACCACTTTTTTGTTCTCACTGTTCTGACGGAGCAACCAGGTACCGTATGCTGCGGTGAATTTCACCACATCAAGGGGCGAAAGGCCCTCTCCCGGTTTACCTCCAATTGTTCCGCGAATGCCAGAGATAGATTTAATCAGTGCCAAATTGTTGGATTTTTTTAGGAAGGCAAAGATAAACAAAACGCCATCAGAAAACCTAGAATTGATTAGCAGCTATTTAGCAACTCAGCCATGGTGTGGAGTTTTTAGACTATATTTGCAGCTTAGCTAAAAATAAACAGCTGTATATATTAAAATGAAGGACATTTGGCTCCGCATCCCCAGGTACATCCGTTATGTGCTTGTCCAGTCACTAATTCTTTTCCTGTTCCTGGTACTGTTTAGGGTCGTTTTCTACTTCTTTTTCTTCAAATCCACCATCCACGAGTCGGCCGCCGTTACCAAAGCCTGGTACCTCGGGCTTAAGTTCGACGTGCGCCTCGCCCTGGTCATTATGGCCCCATTGGCGTTAATCGCTATCATCGCCCGCAATCGTTTGTTTGCCAACCGCATTCTCAGGAAGATCAATTACTTCTATCTTTTTATTATATACCTCGGCCTCATTTTCTTCTACGCGATTGACCTGGGGCACTATGCTTACCTCGGACTTCGTGTAGACCCTTCCGTTACCCGCTTTCTGGCGGCTGGTGAAAAAATGACCAATGCCCGCATGGTATGGCAAAGTTACCCGGTGATCAAAGGAGTAATCGGCATTGTACTGTTGATGGCGCTGCTCGTATTCCTGTACCGCCGTGTGTTTATTACCTACGCCAGCCAGGAGGACCGTCGCAATGGCCGTGGCGCGCTCGCCGGCTGGATAGGCGCGTTGGTATTGGTGTTTGCCGCCGGTATTTATGGCAACTTCGCCTACTTTCCGTTACGTTGGAGCCAGGCCATGTTCACCCGCGACAACGGCATCACCAGCCTGGCGCTTAATCCGGTATTATATTTTTATTCTAACCTGGATACGAGCCGTGACACCTACGACCTCGAGAAGACGAGGCAAACCTATAAAGTGGTGGCCGACTATCTTGGGGTAGACCAGCCCGACAGCGTACGCCTGAACTACCAGCGCCGTCAGCCTGCCGACAGCACCAAACCGCGGTTGAATGTGATCGTGGTAATGATGGAATCGACCGGCGCATCGCTTACCAGCATGTTCAACAACCCGATGATGGCCACGCCTAACCTGAAGGCTGTGTCTGACAGTGGTTTATTGTTCCGCAACTTTTATATTCCGAATATGAGCACCGCCCGTTCGGTGTTCGGTATTACTACCGGCCTGGCCGACATCTGCATCGATCAAACGGCCTCGCGTCATCCTGCGATCGTGGACCAGCGTGTGATTTTAGACCAGTTTACCGGTTATGAGAAATACTATTTGCTCGGTGGCAACACCAACTGGGCCAACATTCGTGCGGTGTTTACCAATAACGTAGATGGCATTAAAATATATGAAGAAGGTTATTATAAATCTGCCAAGGCCGATGTGTGGGGCGTATCCGATTACGACCTGATCACCGAGGCGAGTGAGATCTTTAAAGCCGCGAACGATCGTAAGCAACCGTTCATCGCCTTCCTGCAAACTGCCGACAACCACGAACCTTTTACCACTACAGCTGGTGCGGGCGACTTTAAAAAAGTTACCGAAAAGGATATCGACATGCAGAAGTTTAAGGCATCGGGCTTTTTGTCGGTCGATCAGTTTAATGGTACCCGTTACCTCGACTATAATATTGGTCACCTCATGAAAAAGGCGAAGGAAGATGGTTATCTCGACAATACCATTTTCGTTTTCTTCGGCGATCATAATATTAAGTTGAACCCGTATCACTTTATGGAACAACCAGAAGTAGAAATGGGTACCTGGGGGCATCATGTACCTTTAATTATATATGCACCGCGGCACATTGCGCCGGGGGAGATCAGGGAGACAGGCAGCCTGGTGGATGTGTACCCGACTGTTGCCGCACTGGTAGGTATGCCGGTCACCAATTACACCATGGGGGTAAACCTGCTGGACAGTAGCCGGCAGAACAGGTATGCTTTCCTGGTGTACCACAAAAATCTGCAACCTTACCATGCACTGATAGGAGATCGTTATCTTTACGAGATAAATCCGAAAACCGGGGAAACGGCTTTGTTCGATCTGTCGGCCGACCCGCTAAAGGATGTAAAGAAAGACAACCTGGATACGGCGCAAAAGCTGGATAAATTAACGCGTGGATATTACGAAAGCACACGATATTTGATGTTCAACAATAAAAAAGGGTGATAGTATTTGAGGAAGCACTGCCACCCGTTATGGATATGGAAGCAGCAAAGCATTGGTACAAAGACTGGTTCAATTCGCCGTATTATCACCTGTTATACAACAACCGGGATGAGCGCGAAGCCGCGTCGTTTATAGATAAGTTGCTGGAATACCTGCGTCCCGCGCCGGGAGCGTTGATGCTCGACGTGGCCTGTGGCCGCGGGCGGCATTCGAAGTACCTGGCCGACAAGGGGTATGGCGTTACGGGCATCGATCTGTCAGAAGAAAGTATTGCAGCCGCCCGTAAACTGGAAAACGATCACCTGAGCTTCTACCAGCACGATATGCGCCTGCCGTTCATGGTGAATTACTTCGACGTGGTGTTTAACTTCTTTACCAGCTTCGGTTATTTCGAGACACAGCGCGAGAACGATAACGCCCTTCGCACCATTAAAAACGCCCTCAAGCCCGGTGGCCGCGTAGTGCTCGACTACCTCAACAGCGTATATGTTGCCAAACACCTGGTACCCAGCGAGGTAAAGGAAAAGGATGGCGTCGTGTTCGACATTCACCGCGAAATGCAGGGGCGTAAATTCCTGAAAGAAATCAATATCTTAGATAAGAGGCAGCTGTTGCGGTTATCGTTTACTGAAAGTGTAAACGCCTTCCGCAAGGCCGACTTCGAGGCCATGTTTGCACGGCAGGGCCTAGTGATTAACGACATATTCGGCGACTACCATTTTAACCCGTATGACGAGCAACATGCTACCAGGTTAATCATTGTGGCGACAAAACAGTAATAGATGGAAAGCCTTTTAAGATTCGATCTTCAACTCTTTTTTAATATAAACGGCCAGTGGACGCACCCGTTCCTGGACCACCTGCTGCCATGGCTGCGGGAGCCCTACTTGTGGGCACCGCTATACCTCTTTCTGATGGTGTTTGCAGTATATAACTATGGTTGGAAAGGATTCTTCTGGCTGGTGATGTACATTGTGACCTTCGCCATTGCCGATCAGCTGAGCGGTTTTTGTAAAAGTTTCGTGGGCAGATTACGGCCATTTAACGATCCGGTACTGGCGCCTTATGTGAGAGTGCTGGTCGGTTATTACCCGCGCAGCGGCAGTTTTACTTCTTCGCATGCCGCCAATCACTTTGCGCTGGCCACCTTTAGTTTCATTACCCTTCGCGGCGTGTTCGGCCGCTGGGCATGGTTGTTTTTCCTGTGGGCGGCCGCCATCGGCTATTCCCAGGTATATGTAGGCGTACACTTTCCGCTGGATATTGTGGGCGGGGCTTTACTGGGCATCATGATCGGTGTGACGACGGGTAGTTTTTTTCAACGCAGGATAAGGCTCACTCCCGAACCTGAACCGGCAACAGAACCGGAACAAGCAACATGAACTGGATATACCTGATAATGATCTTACTGGCCACGGTCGCTGGCGGCATGATACCCATGCTGGTGCGTAACCTGCGGCCTAACCTGCCCATTTACATGCTGGCGTTTACGGGCGCCTTCCTGTTCGGGGTCACTATATTACACCTGTTACCGGAAGTGTACCACGAGCTGGGGCACGAAGCCGGTATATATGTAGTACTCGGCTTTTTCGTACAAGTCGCGCTGCAGGGCTTATCGCATGGCATGGAACATGGCCATACGCACCTGCCGGCCGCCGAAGGGCACCATCACCACGTAGCGGTGTTCCCGCTATTGTTCGGGTTATCGTTGCATGCGTTTATGGAAGGCATTCCGCTCGGCTTCAACTATAGCGATGCATCGGCCTTACCATCGCTTATGCTGGGGGTAATGGCGCACAAGGTACCGGAAGCGCTTACACTCATTACAGTGATGATGCACGCGCATCAACCCAAAGCTAAACTGTGGCGCATATTGATCATATTCGCCTGTGTTACACCCGTTTCCGCTATTTTAGCGGCCCAGCTGGGACAACATTTCGAACTGGTGACGAAGTCGCTGGCTTACATGGTGGCACTGGTGGTGGGCGCGTTCCTGCATATCTCTACCACGATCTTTTATGAAAGTGGCACCAAACATCATGAATTGAGCAGGAAGAAGGTAGTAGCGATTACATTTGGGTTATTACTCGCATTTCTAACACTAATATTTGAATAATTTTTTATTTTTAGGCTCTATATATGGAAGTCGTCATAATCCTCGTCCTCATTTTGTTGAATGGTATATTCTCCATGTCGGAGATAGCCCTGGTCTCGGCACGTAAAGCCAGACTTGAGAATGCAGCCAACAAGGGGGACGAAAAAGCAAAAGCTGCACTTAAACTTGCAAACAATCCGGATACATTTTTATCCACTGTTCAGATCGGCATCACGCTGATCGGTATCTTAACCGGTTTGTACTCCGGTGAGAAACTGAAGTCTGACGTACAGGCGTTCATTCTCAACAACATCCCTTCTTTACAGGCTTACAGCAGCGCCATCGCTACCTCGGTAATCGTGATCATCATCACGTACCTGTCACTGGTATTGGGTGAGCTGGTACCAAAACGTATCGGCCTGGCCCGTCCGGAAGCGATCGCAAAAGCCATGGCCAAGCCCATGAACTTTTTGTCGCGCGTCACCTTCCCGTTTATCTGGCTGCTGAGCAAATCCTCCAATATCCTGGTCAAGTTCTTTAACCTCAAAGGTGCCTCTGGCGACAGCCTGGTAACGGAAGAGGAGATCAAGGCGATTATTAACGAGGGTACTACATCCGGTGCTATTGAGGAAACCGAGCAGGAGATCATCGAACGCGTATTTCACCTGGGTGACCGTAATATTACCTCGCTGATGAGTCACCGTACCGACATCATCTGGCTGGATATTGAGGAGCCTATCGAAAGTTATCAGCAGAAGATCAAAAGCAGCCCACATTCAATTTATCCTGTTTGCCAGGGACAAATCGACCATGTGAAAGGGCTTATCAACATAAAAGATTTATATGCCGCCGGTAAGAACGCACAGTTGAAAGACGTGATGAAGAAACCACTCTTCATCCCCGACAACAACTCCGCCTATCAGGTGCTGGAAAAGTTCAAGGAAACCCAGATTCACGCTGCGTTTATCGTGGACGAATATGGCACTTTCCTGGGCATGATCACATTGAACGACATCCTGGAGGCCATCGTAGGCGACATGCCCGAAACCGGCCAGGACGATTATACCATGCTGCGCCGCGAGGACGGTACTTACCTGGTGGATGCGCAGATACCTTTTTACGATTTCCTCAGCGAGTTTGACAAAGCCGACTGGATGGCCGAGTTTGAGCAGGAATTTGATACGCTGGCCGGGTTCATCCTCCACCACCTGGAGCATATACCCCATACCGGCGAGAAGTTCGAATGGCGCAAATTCACCTTCGAGATCGTTGATATGGACGCGCACCGCATTGATAAGATACTGGTAACTGCCCCGGCGGATACAGAAGACGGAGATGAATAACTGCTGTTACTAACGCGAATACGATTGTTGCGAGAAAATCTGCTGAGCGTCAGCGGGTTGTTGTATGTTTGCGCCCCGGGAAATAATTTTCGGCACAGTTAGTAGGATAAAGCCAGCTTTGTACTAATTTTGAGCACTTTTTTACATAATCAAATACTTTAATTTAAAATAATGGTCGTAATAGGAAGTAAGTTGCTTTCTCTGAAAGAGGTGCAGCAGGTGTTGTTGGAAGGCGCAAAAGTGGAACTGGATGCTGCATCGGTAGCGAATGTAAAGGCAAGCTTCGAGTTTCTCAGAACGTTTTCTGCTAAAAAACTGATTTACGGTATCAATACCGGCTTCGGTCCCATGGCGCAGTACCGTATTTCCGATGAAGATACGCACCAGCTTCAGTACAACCTCATCCGCAGCCACAGCTCCGGCGCCGGCAAAATATTGCCTCCGCTGGTAACCAAAGGTTTAATGATCGCCCGCCTCAGCAGCTTTATGCAGGGCTTTTCCGGCGTACATACCGAAGTAGTGGAACTGCTGCGCGATATGATCAACAACGACATTTATCCATGTATATATGAGCACGGCGGCGTAGGTGCCTCCGGCGACCTCGTACAGCTGGCACACCTCGCACACACTTTAATTGGGGAGGGCGAAGTGGTATACCAGGATAAGGTGCAACTGGCGTCCGACGTATTCGCCCAGCTGGGGCTGAAGCCGATCGATGTACACGTTCGCGAGGGACTGGCCATCATTAACGGTACTTCCGCTATGACGGGCGTAGGTTTAGTGAACATCATTTACGCCAAACAACTGCTCGCCTGGAGCGCCGTACTGTCGGCCATCGTAAACGAAGTAGTAGAGGCATTCGACGATCACCTGAGCGCAGAACTGAACGCGGTGAAGAAGCACGTAGGCCAGAACCGCGTCGCCGAAATCATGCGCGGCGTGCTGAGCGGCAGCAAAATGGTTCGCCACCGTCCGGACCATCTCTATAAAGAACTGGAAGAAGAGATTTTCAAAGATAAAGTACAGGAATACTACTCCCTCCGTTGCGTACCGCAGGTACTGGGCCCCGTTTACGATACCCTGGTACATGCCGAGCGCGTGGTGGTAGAAGAACTGAACAGCGTGAGCGACAACCCTGTAGTGGACCACCACCAGCAGAACGTGTTCCATGGCGGTAACTTCCATGGCGACTATATTTCCCTGGAAATGGATAAGGTGAAGATCGCCATCACGAAACTGAGCATGCTCTCTGAACGCCAGCTGAACTACCTGATGAACGATAAGCTGAACCATAAGTTCCCGCCGTTCATGAACCTGGGCAAACTGGGCTTTAACTTCGGTATGCAGGGCATCCAGTTCACCGCAACCTCCACCGTGGCCGAGAACCAGACTTTGTCGTTCCCGATGAGTGTGCACAGCATTCCGAACAATAACGACAACCAGGACATTGTGAGCATGGGCTGTAATGCCGCCATGATGACCAACCGGGTGATCGACAATACCTTTGAGGTGCTGGCGGTACAAATGATGACCCTTTTGCAGGCGGTAGATTACCTGAATTGCCAGGAAAGACTGTCACCCGCATCACACAAGATATATCAGGATGTAAGGGCAATTTTCCCTAAATTTATTGATGATGCGCCCAGGTTTGCCGATGCGAAAAACATCAAGGCGTACCTGATGGCAACGGAACCTGTCCACATTTTTTAATCAGCTTAACAGATCGGAAAAAGCGGCGATAGGACGTATAAAACCTCATAAACATTACACAATGAAGTGTGCTTTAGTTACAGGCGGGTCGAGGGGTATTGGCAGGGCGGTTTGCATCAGGATGGCAGAGTTGGGATACCATGTGGTGATTAATTATAAAGGCAACCAGGCTGCGGCAGAAGAAACGCTGGCAGCAGTACGCGCTAAAGGTGCGGACGGTGAGTTGCTGCAGTTCAACGTAGGCGATGCCGAAGAGGTGCAACGCGTACTGGGCGGCTGGGTAGAAGGTAATAAAGAGAAATATATAGAGGTGCTGGTGAACAATGCAGGCGTTCGTGAGGATGTACTGATGTTCTGGATGAATGTGGACCAATGGCGTAATGTATTGGGTCCCAGTCTTGACGGGTTCTATTACGTGACCAAGCAGGTGCTGAACGGCATGTTGCTGAAACGTTATGGTCGCATTATTAACATGGTAAGTCTCAGCGGCCTCAAAGGCACGCCGGGACAGGTAAACTATTCCGCCGCCAAAGCCGGTATTATCGGCGCTACCAAAGCGCTTGCGCAGGAAGTGGCCAAACGGGGTATTACCGTAAATGCCGTAGCTCCGGGTTTTATCCGTACGGATATGACCGCCGAGCTGAACGAAAAGGAACTGTCGGCCCAGGTGCCGATGAGCAGGTTTGGTACCCCCGAAGAAGTAGCCGAAGCTGTGGCCTTCTTCGCTTCCAAAGGCGCATCCTACGTTACCGGCGAAGTGCTCTCCATTAACGGAGGGCTATATTCATAAGCCTATAATTGTCATAATAATAAAGTAAGCTCTGTAATACGGCCCGGCTTTTGCAGATGTGCCCGGTAACGGTTACAGGAGCGTTTTGCGCCTTATAATAACTAATTGGTGATTATGAATAGAGTCGTGATTACAGGCCTCGGTGTTTATTCCTGCATAGGAAAAAACCTGGAGGAAGTGAAAGATTCATTATATCATGGTCGCTCAGGGATCATATTTGACCAGGAGCGTAAAGACTTTGGCTACCGCTCGGCCCTTACCGGCCACGTAGCCCGCCCGGACCTGAAAGGCCTGCTTGACCGCCGTGCGCGGCTCATGATGCCCGAACAGGCCGAATTTGCTTATATGTCTACCCGCGAAGCCCTGGCCCAGGCCGGCCTTGAGCAGGATTACCTCGAGCAAACGGAAGCAGGCATCCTCTTCGGGAACGACAGTTCCGCCAAACCCACCGTAGAAGCCACCGACATCATACGCGAAAAGCATGATACCATGCTCGTTGGTTCCGGCTCCGTGTTCCAGACCATGAACTCGACTGTGAACATGAATCTCGCCACCATCTTCCGCCTGAAAGGGATCAATTTCAGCGTCAGTGCTGCCTGTGCGAGTGGCTCTCACGCCATTGGCCTCGGCTACATGTTCGTCAAAAACGGTATGCAGGACACCGTGGTGTGCGGCGGTGCGCAGGAAATCAACATTTACGCTATGGGCAACTTCGACGCCATTGCCGCCTTTTCGGTAAGGGAAAGCGATCCGGCGAAAGCCTCCCGCCCGTTCGACCGCGATCGCGACGGCCTGGTGCCCAGTGGGGGAGCGGCCACCGTAATCCTGGAAAGCCTCGAAAGTGCACAACGCCGCGGAGCAAAGATTTTAGGAGAAGTGTTAGGATACGGTTTTTCGAGCAACGGCGCGCATATTTCCAATCCCAGTGTAGACGGTCCCGTACGGTCGCTGGAAATTTCTTTGAAAGATGCAGGCTTACAGCCCCGTGATATTCAATACATTAACGCTCACGCCACCTCTACGCCGGCAGGCGACGCCAGCGAGGCCAGGGCGCTTCACCAGGTATTTGGCGACAGCAGGCCGTACATCAGCTCTACCAAGGGCATGACTGGCCACGAATGCTGGATGGCGGGCGCCAGTGAGATCGTTTATTCTATGCTCATGATGCAAAACGGCTTTATGGCCCCCAACATAAATTTCGATAACCCCGACGAAGATTCAGCGAAGCTTAATATAGTAACCGATACCATCAATAAGGATTTTAATATATTTTTGTCCAATTCTTTTGGCTTCGGGGGAACGAACTCCTCCCTGGTGATTAGGAAGTGGGATTGAGTTATTCTTATTAATTTTGCAAAGTGATGATTCATTTCCCGGCCGGAGAAGCCGGGAGCATTGTTTAACTCTTTCAACCTATATCTGGAACAATAAATTATGGAAGTTAAGGATATCATAGCGAGGACGAACGCATTCCTTGTGGAGGAATTTGAAGTTGCGCCTGAAAGTATTACACCTGCAGCGAACCTGAAAGCGACTTTGGAGCTTGACAGCCTGGATTATATTGACCTGGTGGTAGTGATCGAAAGCAATTTTGGTTTTAAGGTAAAGCCCGAAGATTTTCAGGGTATTGTTACCTTCCAGGATTTTTATGAATACGTGATCAATCGTCTTGAACAAAAAGCCCTGGTATAATGCCGTCCTGGCAAGGTAAGTCGAAAGCGAATAAGCTCGGGTACAGTATTTTTTATGGTGTGTTGCGGTATGGAGGTGTTCGCGCAGCATATGTGTTCCTGTATTTCGTCGCATCCTACTATTTCCTCTTTTCTACCAGCTCGTCGCGGGCTATCCTACATTATTTTCGTACGAAGATCGGGTATGGCAGGTGGCGCAGCATACGTAGCCTGTACGCCAATTATTATGTGTTTGGTCAGACCATTCTCGACAAGGTGGTGGTAATGGCCAACATACCCAATCCCTTTACCTTCGAGTTTGATGGCGAGCATCACCTGCACAACATGGTAGCCGGGGGCAGGGGCGGCATTATGCTCAGCGCTCACCTGGGCAACTGGGAGGTTGCCGGGCACCTGTTTACCCGCCTGAAAGCAAAAATTAACATCGTGATGTTCGACGGTGAGCATGAGCAGGTTAAAAAGTACCTTACCTCGATTACCGGCGATCGCGTGGTGAACGTAATCGTGATCAAAAACGACTTATCACATATTTATGCGATCAGTGATGCGTTAAGCAACCAGGAGCTGGTGTGTATGCATGCCGATCGTTTTATGCCGGGCAACAAAACCTTACAGGTGCCTTTCCTGGGCGAGGATGCGCTGTTCCCGCTGGGGCCTTTCCAACTGGCGGCAACGTTCAAAGTACCCGTTTCCTTCGTATTTGCTTTTAAAGAAACCGATACCCACTATCACTTGTACGCCACCGAACCCCGCGAGTACCATGGTCGCCGGAAGGAAGGCATACAGGAAGCCATACACGATTTTGCGGCCGCCATGGAGCAAAAAGTGAAACAATACCCCATTCAATGGTTTAATTATTACGACTTCTGGGATAAGTCGCCCGCAGACCCGGCTGGCGATAAAGCCTGAAAATCTCCGTAAATTGCGGTCCTGCCAACTGGAACCTCCGCGCAACTTCGCAAAAGGAGTATTACATTTGCGCGTGCGGTTTAAAACTTAACTGTTTACGATGCTAGTAACTAAAGAAGAAATTACTCAATACATCCCCCAACGCCCACCCATCGTTATGGTGCACAGGCTGTTGCGTGCGGATGATGCGGAGCTGCGGACAGGATTTGACGTGGAGCCGGATAATGTTTTTGTAGAAAATGGCGTTCTAATGCCTCCCGGACTGGTAGAGAACATTGCGCAGTCGGCCGCGGTACGTGTAGGCTACCTGGCCAAACAGCGCAACGAACCTGTGCCGATCGGCTACATTGGCGGCGTTAGCAACCTGGAAGTATTGGAATTGCCCGCAGCAGGCACCAGCATCGAAACACTGATCGCTATCGAAAGGGAAGTGATGGGCGCCACCATCGCCAAAGGCAGCGTGTTCCAGGACGGACGCCTGTTGGCCGAGTGTGAAATGAAGATTTTTGTCCCTCAAAAATAAAGACAGATAAACATGAAACTGAAACCAGTACTTTTTGCAGCATTTGCATCGCTGGTGTTGAGCGTGAACGCCAACGCCCAGGGAATCAAAGATTTATTCAACTCCGACACGCAGTTGACTTATTTTGGCATCGACTTTACACAGATGCGCCTTATTGGTGATGAAGCCGCCAACCAGGACGATATCGTGGAAAAACAACTTCCAGCCTTAAACGACCTGATCGTAAACGAACCAAAAAAATTCAAGCTGGCAGATGCCTTCCACAAAAACCGCGTAGATACCGACCTGGAAGAAAGCCACAAGAAAAACGGCAAGATCAATGCCGATAAGATCAAGTCGTCGAAATCCGCCGACTTCCATCGCCTCAAGCCCGCCGACATCGACGCAGTGGTAAAAACTTACAACTTCGCTGATTATAAAGGCCTGGGTATCTTGTTTGTATGCGAAGCGTTTTCCAAAACGGAAAAGTCGGCCTCCTACTATGTAACTATTATCGATCTGGCTACCAAAAAAGTGTTGCTTACAGAGCGTATGACCGGCGATATAGGTCGCTTCGGTGGATTTACTTTCCGCAACTACTGGGCTAACCCGGTAAAGGAAATACTCGACAGCATTGGTAAAACACAATACAAAGCCTGGAGAGCGAAGTACGCGGGCGAATAAGATCAATTTAAACAAGAGAGAAACCATTTCATGCAAGTATTGAGTGACCGCGCAGAGATCCTGGTTAAATTTAATGAAGCCGACCCGCTCGGCATCGTGTGGCATGGCCACTATGTGCGTTATTTTGAAGACGGGAGGGAAGCTTTCGGTAACAAATACGGCCTGCGCTACCTGGATATTTATGCCCACGGGTATACGGTGCCGGTAGTGAGCGTGGAATGCAACTTTAAAAAATCGCTCCGTTACGGCGACAGTGTGATCGTGGAAACGCGGTATGTGAACACCGCCGCCGCTAAACTGAGATTTGAATATACTTTATACAACGCAGCTACCAGGGATATTGTGGCAACGGGATCGACCGTACAGGTGTTTCTCGACAAAGATAAAAGTGAGCTTCAGTTGGTGGCCCCGGACTTTTTCCAGCATTGGAAAAAAGAACATGGGTTGATATAATCTGGTGAATATGAAAACGGTGTTTGTAGCAGCAGATAATATTATTTCTCCTTTGGGGAACACCACGGCCGCCAACTTTGACGAGGTGCGCCGGGGCGGGAGCGGCATCCGTTTACACAACGATCTGTCCCTGGCGGCTGCGCCTTTTTATGGATCGGTCATTACCGGGGAGCAGCTGGCAGGGTTTAAGGAAAATGGCGATTACGCAAGTGAGACCCGCGTCCCGGACAGACTTTCAAAGTTCGAAACCCTTTGCATCCTCTCTGTAAAAGACGCGCTGTCGCAGACCGATATACCGGTAAAGGATGAACGAACAGCATTCATCCTGTCTACCACCAAAGGAAATATTGAGAAGATCGCTGATGAAACCGCCCAGCCTTCCGCGCTGCAGTTATTTCCTTCTGCGCAGAAGATAGCGGATTACTTCGGTATGACGAGTAAACCTTTGGTGATCAGCAACGCCTGTATTTCAGGTCTGCTCGCCCTTATTATCGGGCAGCGGCTCATTCGCTCCGGGCAGTACGACCAGGTAATCGTTACCGGGGCCGATGTGTTTACGCGGTTCGTATTATCCGGCTTCCAGTCCTTCCTGGCAGTAAGTAACGAGCCCTGCAAACCTTTCGATGCCGCACGCAACGGCATCAGTTTAGGAGAAGCGGCGGCAACCGTAATACTGACTGCTGATCCAGGCAAATCAAAAGGCATTGTGCTGGGTGAAGGTGCTTCCAGCAACGATGCGAATCATATTTCGGGTCCTTCCCGTACAGGTGAAGAATTGGGAGGCGCGGTGAACAAGGCGATCATTAACAGCGGTTTGACCGTTGCAGATATCGGCTTCGTATCGGCCCATGGAACGGCTACTTTGTACAACGATGAAATGGAAGCGAAAGCTTTCAACTTCGCCGGTTTGCAGGAAGTGCCGGTGAATAGCCTGAAAGGTTATTATGGCCATACACTGGGAGCGGCCGGGCTCGTAGAAGCCATCATCGGCATGCGCTCGCTGGAACAAAATATTATAATACCTACAAAAGGATATAGCCAACACGGAGTACCTATGCCGTTGAACGTTTGTCATGGTACCCCATTAGCCCGCGATATGCGGCATTTCATCAAAACCACCTCCGGTTTCGGAGGCTGCAATGCAGCCATGGTGTTTAGTAAATCAGATATTCACTCTTAAACGACTAGTATAATCAGCATGCAATTCTTTAACAAGGAAACGAAAACAGCTTTGCAGGCCAAGGAGCAGGCACTTTGGATCGCATTTGCCCCCGTAGTGTTTCAGGCAGCAAAAGCGCTGCGCGACCTGGGTATTCTCAAAGCCATTGCCGACAAAGGCATGAAAGGCGTGACCATTGAAGAAATTATCGATACAACAGGCCTTAGCCGCTACGGCGTACGTGTACTGCTGGAAGCCGGTCTGGGTATGGAAATGCTGATCATCAACGACGAAAAGAAATATGTGCTCACTAAAACGGGCCATTTTATAGAGCACGATCAGCTTACCCGCATCAACATGGACTTTAGCAATGATATTTGCTACAAAGGCATGTTCCATCTTCAGGAAGCGATTACCGGGGGTAAACCCGCAGGTTTAAAAGAACTGGGGCCCTGGGAAACGATTTACGAAGGACTCACCATCCTGCCGCCGAAAGAAGGCAAAAGCTGGTATGACTTCGACCACTATTATTCCGACCTCGCCTTTCCGCAGGTATTGCCTATCATTTTCGAACATAAGCCGAAGAAACTGTTGGACATAGGCGGTAACACCGGTAAGTTTACTATGGCTGCAGCCGCCCACGATCCGGAAGTGCAGATCACCATATTCGATTTGCCCGGCCAGGTAGCGCGCGCCACTAAAAATATCACTGAGGCCGGTTTTATCGATCGTGTATCCTTTCACGTGAATAACATCCTGGACGAAAGTATTCCTTTCCCCACCGGCTTCGATGCCATCTGGATGAGCCAGTTCCTCGACTGTTTCTCCGAAGCTGAAATTATCTCTATCCTTAGCCGTTGCCGCGAAGCCCTGAACGACGGCGGTAGTGTATATATCCTGGAGCCTTTCTGGGATAAGCAGGTGTTTAAAGCCGCGGCGTTCAGCCTGCAGCAAACATCCCTGTACTTTACCGCCATGGCAAATGGTAACAGCCAGATGTACTATTCCGAAGTGTTTTATGAGTGCGTAAAACAGGCAGGGTTGCAGATCGTGAATGAGAACCATAGTATGGGACTGAGCTACACCTTGCTCCAGTGTAAAAAAGCCTAAGATTAACTCAACCTATAAACATCCCAACTTACCCCTTTATGAAGAAAGAAAAAGTGGACGTATTAGTGATAGGTGCCGGACCCGCGGGAACGGTAGCTGCATCTATCATACACCAGGCAGGTTATACCGTAAAAATAGTGGAGAAGCAAAAGTTCCCGCGTTTTGTAATCGGTGAAAGTCTTTTGCCGCGATGTATGGAAGCGCTCACTGAGGCGAAGTTCGTGGACGCTCTCGAGAAAAGAGGGTACCAGAAGAAGTTCGGCGCTAAATTCGTAAAGGGTGAAGATATATGTGATTTCACCTTCGAGAATCAATATACCGATGGCTGGAAGTGGACCTGGCAGGTGCCCCGTGCCGACTTCGACACTACGCTGGCCAACGCGGTGCAGGAAATGGGTGTGCCTGTTGAATTTGAAACCTCGGTAACCGCTATCAAATTTAATGGGTCTGATTCTGTCACCACGGTGGAAGATATCGATGGTAATCAGAAGGAAATCGAAGCCCGCTTCATCGTTGATGGCAGCGGTTACGGCAGGGTGATTCCCAAGTTGTTCAACCTGGAAAAGGAATCTGTGCTACAGCCGCGTAAAGCCCTGTTCGCGCACACCGTAGACCTGAAAAGGAATATGGATGCCGAGCCGAACAGGATTACTGCCGTGGTGCATAAAAAAGGTACCTGGATCTGGATTATCCCGTTCTCTACCGGCATTACGTCATTGGGCTTTGTAAGTGACCCCACATTTTTTGAAGGATTTGAGGGTAATAACGAAGAGAAATACCGCGCCATGCTTGAGTCTGAGCCGTATACCCGCGAACGTTTCCGGGATGTGGAGTTAGTATTCGAGCCCAGGATATTAGAGGCCTGGAGCGCTACGACTGATAAATTTTACGGAGAAGGTTTTGTACTTACCGGGAATGTAACCGAGTTCCTGGACCCGATATTCTCTTCCGGCGTAACTTTGGCTACCGTATCGAGCCAAACTGCCGCGAAACTGGTGATCAAAAAGCTGAGAGGCGAAGCCGTAGATTGGGAAAAAGAATACATGGAGCCTACCATGCAGGGCGTGAACGTTTTCCGTTCTTACGTGATGGCCTGGTACGAAGGCGTGCTGGACACTATTTTCTTTCGTAAGAACCCGGACGAAAACATTAAACAGCAGATTTGCTCCGTACTGGCCGGGTATGTGTGGGATACGAGCAATCCGTTTGTGGCGGCTCACGATACGGCGCCCAGGCGGTTAGCGCGCACGATCGTGGCGACCGATAAAATAAAGAGTTTTGAATAGCATTAACGCATATACGATTATTCGTCCGTACAAGGTGATAAGGAACGGAGAGGTGCTGACCAACGAAAGCGCCGCTCCCATGCAGGATTTCCTGCGCCGCCTGTACGACCAGTTTGCCGGTCAGTACCAGAAGTTCCATAAAATGGACCACCTCAGCAAACTGGGATGGCTGGCGACCGAGTTGTTGCTGCAGGATATGCCGATGACAGGTTACGCCGCGGAAGACACAGCACTGGTGTTCGCCAACCGCAGTGCCAGCCTCGACACGGACGAAAAGTATTACCAGACCGTGAGTGATATTGCGAGTCCTGCGCTGTTCGTATACACGCTGCCCAATATCGTGACCGGCGAAATCAGCATCCGCCACAAGTTTAAAGGAGAGAACGCCTTTTTCGTAGCAGATGCATTTGATATACCGATGATGACTGCCTACGCGCAACAACTGCTCGACACCAACGCCGCCAGGGCGTGCATCTGCGGTTGGATAGAGCAGTACCATGAGGATTTCGAGGCGGTGGTATTTTTAGTAGAAAAAGAAACGCGGGGAGTGGCATTGCCCTTTTCTGCGGAACAAGTTGAAAAATTGTATCAATCATAATATGGAAAAGTTGATGGCAGATCTGAAAGCCCAGATCATCGAGCAATTGAATTTACAGGAAGTAAAGCCCGAAGACATTGGCGATGATCAGCCCTTGTTCAAAGATGGCCTTGGCCTCGATTCTATTGACGCGCTGGAGCTGATCGTATTGCTGCAACAGCACTACCGCATTCGTATGGCCAACCCGGAAGATGGACCGAAGATCTTTCATTCCGTGCGTACCATGGCCGAGTTTATCACCGCTAATCAACCCGCATAATGAGCGGTAAGGTGCTGGTAGCCGGCGGCGGCGTGATTTGTGGTATCGGGCATACATTAGATGCCTGCCTGCAGACGTTTGCCCGCATGGAACCCGGTATGGGCGCTATGCAATACCTGCGTTCTGCGCACAAAAACACCTTTCCCGTTGCGGAAGTAAAAGCGGACAATGCCACGCTGGCCCAAATGGCCGGCATGCCGGAACATACTACCCGTACCGCTTTGCTGAGCATGATCGCAGCTAAGGCGGCCTGGGATAGTACCGGTTTAGGCAACATCAGCGATTACCGTGTAGGCTTCGTATCTGCCAATACCGTTGGTGGTATGGACAAAACCGAAGACTTCATGGAAGACTTCCTGCCGGATGCATCCAAAGGCAGGCTGAAAGGTGTTGTTAACCATGAATGTGGTACTATTACCGAGCTGGTAGGTGATGCGCTGGGCATCCGTCATCATATGTCGACCATTTCCACCGCCTGTTCTTCCGGCGCTAACGCTATGATGTACGGCTCGCGCCTGATCAGGAATGGCGTGGTGGATATAGTGATCGCCGGTGGTACAGATGCGCTTACCCGTTTTACGCTGAACGGTTTTAACACCCTCATGATATTGGACCAGCAGAAATGCCGTCCCTTCGATGATACCCGCACTGGCCTCAACCTGGGTGAAGGTGCAGGTTACGTGGTGTTGGTATCTGAAAAGATAGCGGCGCAGTTACCTCAGGGGGCCTGGTGCAGTTTAAGCGGCTTTGCGAATGCGAACGACGCCTATCACCAAACCGCCTCCTCGCCCGATGGTACCGGTAACTACCTGGCCATGAAAGGCGCGCTGGAAATGAGCGGGCTGCAGGCGAACGATATTGCGTATATCAATTTGCACGGTACTGGTACGCAGAATAATGATGTGTCTGAGGGTACGGCGATCGTGCGGTTGTTCGGGGCAACCATTCCGCCAGCCAGTTCTACCAAATCGTTCACCGGGCATACCCTGGGAGCGAGTGGTGGCATTGAGGCCGTGTTTAGTGCCTTGGCGGTGAAGGAAGGGATCATTTACCCGAACGCACAGTTTACCACGCAAATGAAGGAACTGCCTTTTTCGCCTGCCACGACCTTCTCCAAAGGCAATGATTTGAGGCATGTGATGTCTAACTCATTTGGCTTTGGAGGCAATTGTTCGAGTGTAATTTTTTCAAGATAAAAGGAATGAAAGCATACATACATGGAGCCGGCTGCATTTCTCCGCAGGATACTGCGTCGGGTGCCCCATTCCTGGAAAATGTGAGAAGCTACGAAGGCAATCGCCTGGCCGTAGCCGATCCTGATTACAAACAGTGGATCGATGTGAAACTCATCCGCCGTATGAGCCGCGTGATCAAAATGGGGGTAGGCGCTTCGCAACTCAGTTTGCAGGATGCCGGTATTACCATGCCCGATGCGATCATCACCGGCACCGCTTACGGCTGCCTGGCCGATACGAGCGTGTTTCTCAATAAAATGGTCAGTCAGCAGGAAGAAATGCTGACGCCCACCGCCTTTATTCAAAGCACCCATAACACCGTAGCAGGACAAATTGCGCTCATGCTCGGTTGTCATGCTTATAACAATACTTTCGTTCACCGCGCCTTTTCGTTCGAAAGCGCGCTGCTGGACAGTCTTATGATATTGCAGGAAGGCAGCGCCAAAACGGTGCTCGCTGGCGGGCTGGACGAGATTACCGATCATAGTCATACTATTCTTTCCCGTTTCGGCTTGTTCCGAACTAACAGCAGCGATAGTACGAAACTGTTGAACGAAGCTGGTGAAGGCACCATTAACGGCGAAGGATCTGGCTTCTTTGTATTGAGCAGCGAACAAGGTAATGCAACGGTGGCGATACACATGCCAGGTACGCTATACAAACCTTCTGGCAGAGAAGAAGTAAAAACATTTATCGAACAATACCTGGGAGATACGGTACCTGATGTGATCATCACCGGTCGTAGCGGCGATGCGGCGAACGATGCGATATTGAACGACCTGGAAGATGAGCTGTTTGCAGGCAAACCTGTTGCAGGGTTTAAGCACCTGAGTGGCGAGTATCCAACGGCTTCGGCCTTTGCGCTGTTCATGGCGGTACAGGCGCTGCGTACGCAAAAGGTGGCCTTGCTGAAAGGCACGGCACCCGCATCTTTCAAAAATATATTAATTGTAAACCAGTACCAGGGCACGCATTATTCGGCGTCGCTCGTATCGGCATGCTAAACTATACCACCATACGCATCCTGTTCGCGGCAGCTTTTTGCTTGTCGCTGGTGTTCCATTTCATGAACGGGCCGGTGGCCTGGTGGATATGGGGCATGATGGGCGTATGTTTCATCGCTTTGCTGGCCTGGGGTGCAAGTGATATTTCCCTCAGCTTCTTTACGCCTGTACATAACCGGGCGGTCACGCAGGAAAAGCAGGTGGCCCTCTCTTTTGACGATGGGCCTTCTCCGGCAATTACCCCGCAAATACTCGATATTTTATTAGAGCATCAGGTGCCTGGTGCTTTTTTCTGTATTGGGCAACGTGCGGCGCAAGCGCCGGAATTACTCAAACGTGTACACGAAGAAGGGCATGTGATCGGCAATCATAGCTTCTCACACGCCTTTTGGTTTGATATGTATGGTACGTCGCGCATGCTGGCAGAACTTAAACAGGCCGACACGGCGATTGCCACGGCCATCGGGCATCAGCCTAAATTATTTCGCCCGCCTTATGGGGTTACGAATCCTAACCTGGCAAAAGCTATTCGCAAAGGCGGGTACGAGAGCATTGGCTGGAGCATCCGCTCGCTGGATACCGTGGCCCGCGATGGTAAACTGCTGTTACAGCGCGTATTGCGGAATGTGCGTCCGGGTGATGTATTCCTGTTTCACGATACCTGCGCGATTACGGTACAGATATTGCCTGAACTGATTGAAAGCCTGCGTAATAAAGGCTTTGAGATTGTACGAGTTGATAAATTATTAAACGTGAAGGCTTATGCGTAAATGGATATGGATCATAGCATGCCTGGTGAGTACGGCCGTGCAGGCGCAAAGCACTGGCTTTAAACCGGTAGCCAACCTGGAGCAGTTTAAACAACAGTTTGCCAAAACCGCCCAGCAAACAAAATCTATAAAGAGCGATTTTGTACAGGAAAAAAATCTGAGTTTGCTGAGTGAAAAAATCACGAGTAAAGGCAAATTCTGGTTCAAAAAGGAAGATAAGGTGAAGATGGAGTACCAGCAGCCGTCGTACTACCTGGTGGTCATTAACGGGAAAGATATCAAAACAAAAGACAACAAAAAGGAACAACGGATATCGGCAAAATCGAGCAAGGTGTTTCAGCAGGTAAGCCGCATTACGGCGGACTGTGTACAAGGCAATGTATTGAACAATGCCGGTTTCTCTACCAAAGTGTTTGAGAATGCGCAATACTTTCAGCTGGAAATGACGCCGGTATCAAAAGGTATTAAAGAGTATTTCAGGAAGATCGTGTTATGGGTCGATAAAAAAGATTATTCCGTTACGAAGATGCAGATGCAGGAACAGAGCGGCGACGATACACTCATGACCTTCGTAAATAAAGAAGTGAACGTAAACATCCCGGATGAAGTATTTGCTGTTAAATAGCCTGTTGCTGTTGTGCGCCTGTACGTCCTCCTACAAAGGATTACAAAAGGCACCAGGCGACGCTGCCTGCGTGGGGCGCTTCCGGCCGCAGTACGAAGGCACGGTGATTTACAACACCCAGGTGGATGTATTGAACAATCACTTTTCCGGCTTGCTGCTTTTTAAAAAAATGGAAGACAGCAGCATGCGCATCGTGTTTACCAACGAAATGGGTTTCAAGTTCTTCGATTTTGGGTTTGATGCCGATGGCGGTTTTACGAAATACTACGTAACGCCGAAGATGGATAGAAAGGCCGTGGTAAAGACGTTGCGGAAGGACTTTGAAATGCTGCTGATGCCATACGATTTTTCCAGGGCCGAAGTGTTGCAGCGGGACGGGCAGCAATACGTAAAAGTGAAGCTGGATAAAGGTGCGGTGTATTACATTACCGCCGCCAATTGCCGGGAACTGATCAAAGTACAGAACGGCAGCCGTCGCAAACCTGTCGTAGACCTGTGGATGAAGGCTTACCGTGAAGGTATTCCTGATTCGCTCGACATCATACACCAGAAATTCAAATTCAATATTTCATCACAACGCGTTATAAAATAATGTTAGCAGGAAAATTTTACACCGTAACACAGCAGGAGCAAACCAGCGAGACCATTAGCACGGCCATCGCCTGGAATGCTGCCCACCCGATATTCGAAGGCCATTTTCCCGGTCAGCCTGTAGTACCCGGCGTTTGTATGATGCAAACCATCCAGGAAATATTAGGCAATGCGCTTCAGAAAAATGTGATGGTGCGTAAAGCATCGAACATGAAGTTCCTGAACATGATCGATCCGAACAAACAACCTGCGGTAGACGTGGAGATCAAATACGCTGTTCTCGAAACGCAGGAGTTGAAAGTGACCGCGCAGATCAAAAGCAGTGAGCTGATATTCTTAAAATTCCAGGGACTTTTCACCGTTAAGCAGTAATGTATTCGCCCGCTCCATATGATGCCCGTTTTGAAGCGCACAAAGCCTGTGTGCTGATACCTACTTATAATAACGCGACTACACTGGGCGACGTTATCCGCTCCGTACTGGCCATGACCCGCCACCTTATTATTGTGAGCGATGGTGCCACAGACGCAACTGCCAGGGTGCTGGAAGAATTTCCGGAATTGCAGGTAGTGGCCTATAAGCCCAATCACGGTAAAGGTTACGCGCTGCGGAAAGGATTTCGGTATGCACTGTCGCAGGGCTATGATCATGCTATTACGATGGATAGTGATGGCCAGCACTTCGCCAGTGACCTGCCTACCTTTCTCGATAAACTGGATGAGAAAAAAGATGCGATCGTCATCGGTGCGCGCAACCTGCAACAGGAAAACATGCCCAGCCAGAATACGTTCGCCAATAAATTCTCGAACTTCTGGTTTTGGGTAGAAACCGGCATTAAAGCACCCGATACGCAAAGTGGCTTTCGTCTTTACCCGATTCACCGTATAGGCCGCATGCGATCGTTTTGCAATAAATACGAGTTTGAGGTGGAAGTGGTGGTACGCTCGGTTTGGAAAGGCACAAAGGTCGAGTGGGCGCCCATCAAGGTATATTACCCGCCGAAGGGTGAGCGTATTTCGCACTTCAGACCGGGAGCCGACATTACGCGCATCACGATCCTTAATACCGTGCTGGTACTCATCTCGTTCTTTTATATCCATCCACGTGACTTTATCCGTACGATGTTGCGGGCGGAAGGGCGTAAAGCTTTTTTAGAAAAACACGTGATCAGCCGTGACGAGTCGAATGCAAAGAAGGCCGCATCGATAGGTTTTGGCGTGTTCATGGGCATTATTCCTATCTGGGGTTTCCAGATGATTGCAGCCCTTGCATTGGCCACCGTTATGCGCTTAAATAAAGGGTTGGTGATTATTGCTGCGAATATCAGTATTCCACCCATGATCCCTGCGATTATTACGCTAAGCTTTCTGATGGGTAAGATTTGGGTAGGAAGAGGCGCAACAGATTTGTTTTTCAGCCGGGGTATAACGTTGGAAAGTATTAAACTAAACGCGGTACAATACCTTTACGGCAGCATAACACTGGCTATCGTAGCCGGTATTGCCAGCTGGTTGATTTCGTGGGTGCTGCTCGCTATGTTGCGACGCAAGGCGGCTGCCAAGGCTAACTAATATTTATGGGTAATTTTTTCATAGCGATCTACAACTTCTTCAATAAACGTAAGACCCTGCTGTGGCTTTGCGCGGCTCTCAGTTTTGCGTTCGTTGCCTTTTTTGCTTCCAGGATAAAACTGGAAGAAGACATTACCCGCATTTTACCCCGCGACCAAAAGATCGACCGCCTGCAACAATTCCTGCAAAGCTCCCGTTTTGCGGATAAGCTGGTGGTCACTATTTCTCAGAAAGATACGTCGGCAGCCGCCGACCCCGATAGTCTGACCGCCTTCGCCGCTGCCCTTAGCGAACAGGCACAGGCACAATGGCAGCCTTACATCAAAACCATACAGGCGCAAACAGACGATGCTGCCATGCTGGAAGTAATGGGGGCCATCCGCGAAAACCTGCCCATCTTTTTAGAAGAAAAAGATTACCAGCGCATTGATACGCTCATCACAACAACACAACTACAGCAAACACTTGCCTCCAATTATAACACGCTACTTTCACCGGCCGGCATGGTCATGAAACAGATGATCCGGCAAGATCCGGTAGGCATATCGTGGCTGGGGGTGAAGAAGTTACAGCAGTTGCAGTATGATGAGCAGTTTGACCTCTACGATAATTTTGTGGTGACGAAAGACCTTCGCCACCTGATGATATTTATAACGCCTTCCAATCCGCCCGGCGCCACTGGCAAAAATGCTGTATTCCTGGCGGGATTGGATAAACTGGTGGATAGTCTGCACCGGGTATACCCCGGCGTAGAAGCTTCTTATTTCGGCGCCACCGCCGTATCGGTGGGTAACGCGCAACAACTGCGGCAGGACACGATGTTTACGCAGGGCATTACGGTCGTACTGCTCGTGATCCTCATCGGCCTGTTCTTTCGCCGCAAACGCGCGCCGCTACTGGTGATGATGCCTGTCGTATTCGGCGGCCTGTTCTCCCTCGCGATGGTGTACTTCGTACAGGGCAGCATTTCCGTTATCGCACTGGGTGGCGGTTGCGTGGTGTTGGGCATCGCGGTGAATTATTCGCTGCATGTGTTCAATCACTACCGGCACTTACCGGATATACGATTGGTGTTGAAGGATTTGTCGTTGCCGATGACGATCGGTGGACTCACTACGATTGGCGGTTTCCTCTGTTTACAGTTCGTAAAATCGCCCATGTTGCAGGATACTGGTCTATTCGCCGCCTGCAGCCTGATCGGTGCGTCGCTGTTTTCGCTGATCTTTTTACCGCATTTCATCGTACTCGGTAAACAACGGCAGGTAGCGGCGTCGCATAACATTATCGACAGACTGGCAGCCTATCGCCCCGAACGCAATAAGTACCTTGTATACGGCATACTCGCGCTTACAGTCGTGTTTTTCTTTACCATGCGCAAAGTCGGTTTCGAAAGCGATATGATGCGCATGAACTTCATGCCGGATAAACTGAAGATCGCGGAAGATAAGCTCAATCGCATTAACCAGTACGCCGCCCAAAATATCTATTTGCTTTCCGAAGGCAAAACGTTGGATGAGGCCCTGCAACACCGCGAAGCATTGAGTAGTGAGTTGTCGAAACTTGTACAGGACGGTGCCGTAAAAAAAGTATCCGGCGTAGGCGGACTGTTACTTTCCGAAGCCGGACAACGCGCCCGCATCGCCCGCTGGAACGCTTACTGGACGCCAGGAAAAAAGCAGCAATTGCTGGCGGCATTAAAAGCGGAAGCCGCGCAATACAAGTTTAAACCGGAAGCCTTTGCACCTTTTGAAGCATTGCTCGATAAATCTTACAGCACTTTGTCTGCCGAAACATCAGGTTTATTGCAGACGGGTTTCCTCGGCGATTTTATTACGCGGCAAGGCAACGCTGCCTCGGTGGTTACGATCTTAAAAGCCGATCCCGCGAAGAAGCAAGATGTGTATGCCTCGCTGGATGGCCGCGCTAATACCGTCATCTTCGATAAACAGTACACCGCCAACCGCCTCGCGGAAGTGATCCAGGAGGAATTCAACAGCATCGCCTGGATGACGGGGGTATTGGTATTCGTCGCCTTACTTATTTCTTACGGACGTATCGAACTGGCGCTGATCACGTTTATCCCGATGATGCTCAGTTGGGTATGGATACTCGGCATCATGGGGCTTTTCGGCATCAAGTTTAATATCGTTAATATCATTCTCTCTACTTTTATTTTTGGGTTGGGAGATGATTACAGCATATTCACGATGGATGGCCTCTTGCAGGAATACCGCACGGGTGGTAAACATCTTCCCTCGTTCAAATCTTCTATTTTCTTTTCCGCAATCACGACCATGCTCGGCCTAGGCGTGCTCATCTTCGCTAAACATCCCTCGCTTCGTTCCATCGCGCTCATCTCGATCATCGGTATTGGTTGTGTGGTATTGATTTCGCAGGTAATGATCCCATTCTTATTTAACTGGCTCATCACCAACAGGGTGAAGAAAGGTCGCGCTCCCTGGACGCTACACGGTTGGTCGAAGTCGGTGTTCTCGCTCACTTATTTCGCGCTCGGCAGCTGGATCATGACACTGATCGGCTGGATCTTCATCAGGTTTAATCCTGTTAAAAGTGAGAAGATCAAGTTTACGTATCACGTTTTATTGTCGAAGTTTACCTGGTCTGTGTTACACATCATGGTAAATGTGAAGAAGCGGCGTATCAATCCGATGAACGAGCAGTTAAAAAAGCCGGCTGTCATCATCAGTAACCACCAGTCTTTCCTCGATATTCTCGCTTCTACCATGTATCATCCGCAGGTGATATTGCTTACCAATGAGTGGGTGTGGAAGTCGCCGATATTCGGCGCAGTGGTACGTATGGCCGATTATTACCCCGTAGCAGAGGGCGCAGAAGGCAGCGTTGACAAGATCCGCGAAAAGGTAAAACTGGGCTATTCGGTCGTAGTCTACCCAGAGGGCACGCGTTCGCCTGATACCAACATCAAACGTTTTCATAAGGGTGCATTTTACCTGGCCGAACAATTAGGGTTGGATGTGTTGCCAATCATATTACACGGTACCGCCTACACGATGTCGAAAAGTGATTTTTTACTAAAAGATGGAACGGTGACCGTGAAATACCTGCCGCGCATCCCGCAGAGCGATTCTTCATGGGGTGAAGGGTATGCCGCAAGAACAAAATCCATCAGCAAATATTTTAAGAAGGAATATGAACAGCTGCGCGCCGAAACAGAAGTGCCGAAGTACTTCCGCGAGCAGATGATCTACAACTATATTTACAAAGGCCCGGTGCTGGAATGGTACATGCGCATCAAAACGAAACTGGAAAACAATTACGAACTCTTTAACCAGCTAGTACCTAAACAGGGGAAGGTGCTGGATATCGGGTGTGGATACGGTTTCCTGAGTTATATGCTGAACTGGGCAGGGCCCGGCCGTCATGTGACCGGCGTGGACTATGACGAAGACAAAATTGCTACGGCCAGTCACGGTTACCTGCGTAACGAAAATATCAACTTTGTACATGCAGATGTGACCCAATACGCGTTTGGTCACTACGACACTTTCATCATCAGCGATGTACTGCATTACCTGAAATCCGAAGATCAGGGACAGCTGATCGTCCGCTGCATCGAACACCTGAACCCAGGCGGCAGTATCATCATTCGGGATGGCGATGCCGAACTGGAAGAGCGACACAAGGGGACCAAACTCACTGAATTATTTTCTACCAAAATACTGGGTTTCAATAAGAGCGAAAATCAGTTATCGTTTCTGAAAGCCTCGACTATTCGCGCGCTGGCGGCTAAACACGGCGTCTCCGTAGAACAGATTGATAACACGAAATTTACTTCCAATATCATTTTTGTACTAAAGCATGAACAAACGCTCATTTGATGTCGTCATCATTGGTAGCGGCCTTGGCGGCCTGTTTTGCGGAGCTATTCTCAGCAAACATGGTTATCGTGTATGTATATTGGAAAAGAACAAACAGATCGGCGGCTGCCTGCAAACCTTCAGTCGCGATAAGGTGCTGTTCGATAGTGGCGTGCATTATATCGGCGGACTGGCAGCGGGACAAACGCTTTACAAGCTGTTTCGTTATGCCGGCATCATGGACAAACTGAACATCGAACGCCTGGACGATAAAGGCTTTGATCGCATCGTTTTCGATGGTGATCCGGTGGAATACAGGATGGGGCAGGGGTACGAGCAGTTCATCAAAGGTCTTTGTGAGCAATTTCCTGGTGAGGAAGATGCGATAAACGCTTATTGCAAAGCCATACAGGAAACCTGCGCCTGCTTTCCGCTATATAACCTCCGGACCGGTACGGCAGAAGAAAAGCAGTCGGTATTAGGCATCGATGCGTTTGAATTTATCAGCAGTCTGACAAGGAACAATAAACTGCGGCAGGTGCTCGCAGGTAATAATCTTTTGTACGCAGGGGTGGCAGGCAAAACGCCGTTCTACGTGCATGCACTGATTACGAACAGTTACATCGAAAGCGCCTGGCGCTGTGTGAACGGTGGCTCGCAGATCGGGAAATACCTTTCACGGGTAATTACCGAAAACGGCGGCGTCATTGAACGGTATAAAGAAGTGATAAAGATCACCGAAGAAAACCGTGCAGTAACGCATGTAACCATCGCCGGTGGCGAACAAATCGCAGCGAAACATTTCATATCGAATGTACATCCGTTGCGAACCATGCAGCTGCTCGACAGCGACATGATCCGCGGGGCTTACCGCACCCGGTTGCAATCGCTGGAAAATTCCATGTCCTGTTTGATGCTGAACATCGCGCTCAAGCCGGGCAGTTTCCCGTATTACAACTATAACCTGTACCTCCACCAGTCAGATAATGCCTGGTCGGCGGTAAACTATACACCCGACACCTGGCCTGGCTCGGTAGGCGTATACTTCCAGCATAACAGCCATAACGAAGGCTTTTCGGACGGTATTTCGGTGCTGGCTTATATGCGTTATGAGGAAGTGCAGCCATGGGCGCATACCTACAATGTCGTGTCGCGGGAAACGGATCGCGGGCCGGAGTACGAAACATTTAAGCGTGAAAAGGCGGAGAAGCTTATCAGCCTGCTGGAAAAGCGTTTCCCGGATTTACGGAATTGTATACAGTCGTACAGCGTAGGCACGCCGCTCACGTTACGTGACTATATGGGCACCACCGACGGGTCGATGTATGGTATTATGAAAGACAGCCAGGACCCGATGCGGACGTTGATTTCGCCCCGCACCCGGGTGCCGAATTTGTATCTTACCGGGCAAAACCTGAACTTGCACGGTATTCTGGGCGTAACGATCAGCGCTGTACTTACCTGCGGCGAGTTTATCGGCCTGGAATCTTTACTGGAAGCGATTAATAAGGAATAACATTGGAAAAGATGAAAAAGCGCAGTAGCGGATGGCGTAGGTTGGGAAAGATCGTCCTGTGGACGATCGGCGTGCTGTTGATATTGATTATAGCGCTGTGCATATATGTGGTGCGCGCGGGTAAAATGGACCCTCCGGTAATAGCGGATAAAACCCCGCTGCAATGGGAGCGAACGCAAATTAGTCCGACCGCCTATACATTGGGCAACAGCTGGTTCCGTAAGAGCCAGAGTGGCTTGTTTGAATTATACGTGGAAGGCAAACCGTTTGAAAGGGGCGTAGCGTATGGCAAACTCTCTGCTGAGCTGGTGAAGCGGCAAGAGGATGTGTTTACCGCACAATTCAAAAAGATGGTGCCATCGGAGAGCTACCTTAAATTTCTTAAATACTTTATCGGCTTCTTTAACCGCCATTTGCTGGACCACGTAGTTGAAGAATACCAGCAGGAAATTTACGGCGTATCGCTTTCTGCCTCCGATCAATACGATTTTATTGGCACCAACTTTCAGCGTATCATGAATTACCACGCCGCGCACGATATCGGGCACGCGTTGCAAAGCATGGCCCTTGTTGGTTGTACCTCTTTCGGTACCTGGAATGGCCGGTCTGCCGACAGCAACCTGATTATCGGCCGCAACTTTGATTTTTATGTGGGAGATGAGTTTGCAGAAGATAAGATCATTGCTTTTTATCGCCCCGAGCAGGGACATAAATTTATGATGGTGACCTGGGCGGGCTTTACCGGCGTGGTATCCGGCATGAACGACCAGGGGCTGACCGTAACGATCAACGCGGCCAAGACAGATTATCCAACCGGCTCGGCAACGCCCGTGTCGCTCGTAGCCAGGGAAATACTGCAATATGCAGGCAACATTCAGCAGGCGTACGCCATTGCGAAGAAGCGTAAAATGTTCGTAGCAGAATCTTTCCTGATCGGCTCTGCAGCAGATAATCGCGCTGCCCTGATCGAGAAAACGCCTGACACCATTGCCCTGTACGATCCTAAAGGCGACGAGATCACCTGTGCGAACCACTTCCAGAGCCCTGAGCTTTCCAAACTGGAGTCGAATGGCATACAAATGAAAGAAAGCGCTTCTCCTTACCGCTATAAACGTTTGGCCGAGCTGCTGCAACGCAACGGCCCGAACACTGTCGAAAAAACGATCGGCATCCTGCGCGATCAGCGTGGCCTGAACGACAGTAATATCGGGATGGGCAACGAAAAGGCCGTAAACCAGCTGATCGCCCACCACGCCATCGTGTTTGAGCCGAAGCAGCTGAAAGTATGGGTGTCGACCGCGCCATGGCAGTTAGGCGAATTCGTCGCTTATGATCTCAATAAAGTATTTGCCATGAAAGGGTTGCAAACCGATCATGAGATATGTGATAGTGCGAACATCGTTCCGGCCGATACCTTTTTGCTGACGCCGGATTACAAACGTTTCGTGGATTTCCGCCGGTTAAAGGCAGACATCAGCGATGGAAAAGAGATTGATGTGAAACGTTTGATCGCCGATAACCCGGAGTACTACCATGCTTACGTGCTGGCAGGCGATTACCTGTACAAACGTAAACAATACCAGGCGGCGCTGCCTTATTACCAGCAGGCGCTTACGAAGGTAATTGCTACCAAAGCGGAGGAGGATCACATTCGTAAACAAATAGAAAGCATTCATAAAAAATGATCACCGGGATAGGTACCGACATCGTGGAAGTAGAACGTGTAGCCGCCAAAATTGATAAAGGGCAGGGCTTCCGGGAGCTGGTGTTTACACCGCACGAGATCGGCTATTGCGAACTACAGGGCAGTAAGTACGAAAGTTATGCCGCCCGTTTTGCCGCCAAAGAAGCTTTTCTGAAGGCGCTTGGCACTGGCTATGGCCATGGTGGTGTCCATTTTTACGAGATTGAAATACGGAACGATGCGGCCGGAAAACCGGAAATCTATCTGATTGGTGACGCAGAAAAGCTTTATGCAGAAAGAAACATCAGGCAAGTATCTGTTTCCCTTTCGCATGTAAAAACGATGGCCACAGCCTTTGTGATCATCGAAGGATTTTAAAAGAAGGCTATGTATATACCCGATATAGAACTACAACCGAAAAGCAGGATCAAACAGTTCCAGGAAATGGAATTGCAACATTTGCTGGGCTACCTGCGCCAGTTTTCGCCATTTTACAAAGAATGGTTCGATCAGCACGGTGTAGATACAGGCAGCATTCGCACGCTGGAAGACCTGGTGAAGGTGCCGCCTGTGAGCAAAGAAGACCTGCAACAGCGCAACTGGGATTTCCTTTGCGTGGATAAAAGTAAGATCGCGGAATATACCACCACCTCGGGCACGCTGGGTAAACCGGTCGTGCTGCCGCTCACAGAAAAAGATTTACAACGACTGAGTTATAACGAATACATTTCGTTCTCCTGCGCCAACGGCACGGACAGCGATATTTTTCAACTGATGCTCACACTGGACCGCCAGTTCATGGCAGGTATGGCTTACTACCAGGGTATTCGTCGCCTCGGAGCAGGCGTTTTACGCGTAGGCCCTGGCGTACCATCGCTGCAATGGGAAAACATACAACGCATTCAGCCTACCACGATCGTGGCCGTTCCTTCTTTTATCCTAAAGTTGATGGCCTACGCCGAAGAACATCAGATCGACATTAACGCAAGCTCGATAAAGAAAGCCGTGTGCATCGGTGAAAACATCCGTAACGTAGATTTTTCGCTGAACGTGCTGGGACGTAAGATTACAGACAGCTGGAACATCCAGTTGTTTTCCACCTACGCCTCCACGGAAATGCAAACTGCGTTTACAGAATGTAACGCCGGCCAGGGCGGCCACCATCACCCCGAGCTGCTGATCGTAGAGCTCCTCGATGATAACGACCAGCCGGTTGGTCCGGGCCAGCCGGGTGAAGTGACCATCACCACACTTGGCGTAGAGGCGATGCCGTTACTCCGCTACAAAACCGGCGATATTTGTCAGTACGACGAAACGCCCTGCTCCTGCGGCCGGCAGACCCTCCGCTTATCACCGATCATCGGTCGCCGTAAACAGATGATCAAATACAAAGGCACGACGCTTTATCCGCCTGCGCTGTTCGATTTGCTCAGCGATATGGAAGGCGTGAAGGAGTTTGTAGTAGAAGTATTTTCCAACGAAATAGGCACCGATGAAATCCTACTGCACCTGCACACCACGGAGGAGTCGGAAGATATGGAACGTAAAGTTCGTTCGTACCTGCAGGGCAAACTTCGCGTAATACCACAGCTGCGCTATTGCAGCATGCAGGAGTTATTGAAGATGCAATTCCCGGAGGGAAGCAGGAAGCCGGTGAAGTTTATTGATAACAGAAGGTGATCGTCAGTTTTTCCCCGCTCGTCATCGCGAATGAAATGAAGCGAACCTCCGCTCCGGTCTCGCATGTAGTAAGTCTGGCAGTCGCAATCACTTGTGCGGAGACTGCATACGAGGGTGGCCGCGCTGCGCTCGCCATGACGGGAAATGAATAAGCCGCTGAAGTGAGTGACACAACGGCGGCTGAAAAAAGAACCAATGCTGGTCCCCTAAAAGTTAAACTCCGCGTCTGCTTTTGGATTGTCGAGCTTGGTGCTTTTGCGCTCGTTTTTAACGATCACGTGCACCATATTAATTTGCGATTCGTGTGATTCGAACAGCAGGTCGTCTTTCAGGCGCAGCTTGTTCAGCGTGGCACCAGCAGGGGCTTCGAGGTAACACCAGGCGGCGTCTTCCTGGATTTCGTAGCCGAGGTAACGAAGGTTTACGGGTTTGCCGTCGGCTTGTAACACCAGGTGCTTTTTGATATAGTCCCCCGCGAGCGAGTCCACCAGCCGGCGATTGGTTGGCTTGATGATATCAAAAGTTGTGTTGTAATTTTTCTTTAATGTGTTCTCAAAATCGTCTGCAAATATGCGGCAGCTTACTTCCAGCCGCTGTTTACCCGGATTGTGCTTGATTTCCGTAACGCTCACATAAAACGGATGCAGGTAGAGTGGCAACAGCCATTTACAAAATAATAGCCCCATTTCTCCCAAATATTTTAAAAATTGATCTATTGTGGGTATAATTACCAAAATTATATAATTTTTAGCGATGAGTGAGTTTGGGATGTATTTTCAATTAGGTTGGCAACATATTGCAGACCTGGAGGGTTACGACCACATCCTGTTTATAGCCGCCCTGTGTGCTGTATACCTGCTGCGCGACTGGAAAAAGGTGCTGGTACTGGTAACGGCCTTCACTGTGGGGCATTCCGTGACCCTGGCGCTCAGCGTGCTGAACTTTATTAAAGTATCGTCTGCGCTGATCGAGTTCCTGATACCGGTGACGATCGTGATTACTGCTTTAACGAATATATTCCGGAAGAATAAAGACGTAACGCCTGAGCGTGTGCAGTTGAGTTATTGGCTGGCGTTGTTTTTCGGCCTCGTGCACGGGATGGGTTTTTCCAACTACCTGAAAAGCTTACTGGGTACGGAAGGTAGTGTAGTGATGCCGCTGTTCGCATTTAACGTAGGCCTCGAGTTCGGACAACTGCTCATCGTTGCGGCAATTCTACTGATAGCGGGCCTGGCGGTGAACTTCGGAAAAGTGAAGCGGCGCGACTGGACGTTGTTCCTTTCCTCCGCCATTTTCGGCATTGCGCTGATCATGACGATCGAACGTTTTAATTTATTGATCAAAGGCTGATCATCGACCATACAAACAAAATCTATTGCATCGTTTATGTTTATGAAGAAACACTATGCTTTACTGGGATTACTGATGGCGGGCAACCTGGCCGTAATGGCGCAGAACAATCCCGGCTCCAACCACGGTAATAAATTCGAGCAGTTGGGCACCATGTTGCAGGATCCCAACATGTACCGTTCTGCATCCGGCGCTCCAGGCCCGAAATACTGGCAACAGCGCGCGGACTACGATATTACCGCTACACTGGACGATGAGAAACAAAAACTCACCGGTTCCGAAACCATTACTTATTACAACAATTCCCCGGATCCGCTCACATACATCTGGCTGCAGCTGGACGAAAACGAACATAATCCGAAAAGCGACAACCAGCATTTTGATCCGAGCAAAATGGGCGAGCGGATGACGATGCGCCAGGTGAACGGTATTTTGGGTAATGATGCGGACATGGGCGTACATATCGTTAAACTGACGGACGCCAGTGGTAACGCGCTGCCCTACACGGTGAACCAGACGATGATGCGCGTAGACCTGCCTAAAACATTAATGCCCGGCGAAAAGCTGAAGCTGAAGATCGACTGGTGGTATAACATCACCGATCGTATGACGGTTGGCGGCCGTGGTGGTTATGAATATTTTAAGGAGGATAACAACTACCTCTACACGATGGCACAGTGGTATCCGAGACTGGCCGTGTATTCGGACTTCCAGGGCTGGCAGAACAAGCAGTTTACCGGTCGCGGTGAATTTGCGCTTACGTTCGGTAATTTCCGCGTTAGCCTTAATGTGCCTGCCGATCACATCATCGGCTCCACCGGCGAATGCCGTAACTATAAAGAAGTTTTGACTGCCGCCCAGTTTCAACGCTGGCAGCAGGCGCAAACAGCCAAAGAGCCACTGGAAGTCGTGACGCTCGACGAGGCGAATAAAGCCGCTCAAAGCAAAGCGAGCGGCCGCAAAACCTGGGTGTACGAGGCCGACAATGTGCGCGACTTCGCGTGGGTGTCCAGCCGCCGTATCGTTTGGGATGCAATGGCTACCAACGTAGAAGGAAAGAAAACAATGGCGATGTCGTACTACGGTCCGGAGGCTTACCCGCTGTACCGCAAGTATTCCACCAAAGCGGTGGCGCATACACTGAAAGTATATTCCAAACACACCATTCCTTATCCTTATCCCGTGGCTATTTCGGTAGAAGCGGCTAACGGCATGGAATATCCGATGATTTGCTTCAACTACGGCCGTGCAGAGAAAGACGGTACGTATTCCGAAGCGACGAAGTACGGCATGATCGGTGTGATCATTCACGAAGTGGGACATAACTTTTTCCCGATGATCGTGAACTCCGACGAGCGTCAATGGACGTGGATGGACGAAGGCCTGAACACATTCTGCCAGTTTCTCGCAGAGCAGGAGTGGGATAATAACTACCCGTCACAGCGCGGCCCGGCACATAAGATCGTTGATTATATGAAGATGCCGAAAGACCAGCTGGAACCGATTATGACCAATTCTGAAAACATCGCGCAATTCGGTCCGAACGCTTATGCAAAACCGGCTACAGGTCTCAACATCCTCCGCGAAACCATCATGGGCCGCGAACTGTTCGACTTTGCTTTTAAAGAATATGCACGCCGCTGGGCCTTTAAACATCCTACGCCTGCCGACCTTTTCCGCACGATGGAAGATGCGTCTGCCGTTGACCTGGACTGGTTCTGGCGCGGTTGGTTCTTCGGCACCGACCCGGTAGATATTTCCCTGGATTCTGTAAAGTGGTATCGTATGGATTCTAAAAATCCGGCGGTAGAAAATAAGGTAGATGCAGATGCCGCGGGCTTTAACGCCGAACACATCGCACAGAAACGTAACCGTGAGGCCGGCATCAAATTCGCCATCGACCAGGATACCAGCCTGCAGGATTTCTACAACAAATGGGACCGTTTCGCTGTAACGCCCGCCCAGCAAGAGGCTTACACGAAATTCACCAGCAGCTTATCTCCCGAAGAGAAAAAGCTGTACGATAGCAAAAAGAACTTTTATGAACTGAGCTTCAGCAACGTTGGCGGACTGGTAATGCCTGTCATCATCGAATGGACGTTCACCGACGGCTCTAAAGAAGTAGAAACCGTACCTGCTTACATCTGGCGCAAAAACGAATACAAATTCACCAAAGTGTTTGCAAAGGATAAACTCGTAACGGCGATCAAAGTCGATCCATACCGCGAAACGGCGGACATCAACGAAGGAAATAACATGTGGCCGCGTGCAGCAGTTCCTTCCCGTTTCGAACTGTTTAAAATGGAAGCGCCGGTACGCGGAGCATCTACGGGTGGCAACCCGATGCAGCGGGCCAGGCAATAACTATATTGAATGTTTGATAGGAGGACTGTCCGTACGGGCAGTCCTTTTTTTATGCTTACCGGTTGGATGTTTGCGGTTGATGTGGATGTTGCGCATGGAGTGGACTCCGTGTGCAGGCTGCGCGGGCGAGCAACGTCGCATGTAGTTAATGTGTGATTTCGTTCCGACGGCAGTAATGGGTGCAATTAATGCGCGCGTGCATGCAAATTTATCCGCCTAAAAATCTATTTTAGGTGCCGCTAAAACCACGTCTTTTTTATGAAATCTCTTATTTATTTGCTGATAGGCGTACTCGCCCCGGCCATCACTTTTGCCGCAAAGGTCGACACCGTGTTGGTAGAAAGCGCTGCCATGCGTAAACCTGTTAAATGTGTGATCATCCGTCCGCATAGCTACCAGAAATCCAGGCAACGTTTGCCCGTCGTGTACCTGTTGCACGGCTATAGCGGTAATCATTCCGATTGGGTAAAGAAGGTGCCTGCCATTAAAAGCCTCGCCGACCGCGATTCGCTCATGATCGTTTGCCCGGACGGCGGCTATGGCAGCTGGTACTTCGACAGTCCGGTCGATAGCAGCTGGCGGTACGAAACGTTTGTAGCCAAAGAATTACCCGCCTACGTGGATCGCCAGTATCGAACTATTGCCGACCGTAAACACCGCGCTATCGCGGGTTTGAGCATGGGCGGCCACGGTGCATTGTTTCTCGCCATACGCCATCAAAATACATTCGGGGCGGCGGGCAGTATGAGTGGCGGAGTAGATATTCGTCCGTTCCCTAAGAACTGGGACATCGCTAAACGCCTTGGCGACAGTGCTACACACGCGGATAACTGGAAAAATTACAGTGTAGCTACAGTTGCAGAGCAGTTGAAAGATGGCGACCTGCAACTGAACATCGACTGCGGTGTGAAGGATTTCTTCATCGGCGTAAACCGCGCCCTGCATCAGCAGTTGTTACAAAGTGGTATTGCACATGATTATACCGAACGGCCAGGCGCGCATAACTGGCAGTATTGGGAGAACGCGGTGGTGTACCAGTTGACATTCTTCAAACGATATTTCGCGGGAAGATGAACTGGCAGTATTCCGGAACGTGACTTTTTTAACGGTATTTCCCGGGGAGATAAACTGGCAGTGTTGGGAAATGTGACTTCCTTTAAACGATATTTCTCTCTAAGATAAACCACGTAAATTGAAAAGGCCTGCAGCTGGAAGCGCAGGCCTTTTTAATATCGTTGCGTTGTTGTTAGTCTTCTTTAATCCTTAACTCGTTCTTATATTCTTTCGGGGTTTTTCCTACGATCTCTTTAAAAAAGCGGTTGAAGTTGGATAGATTCTTAAAACCACAGGAGTAGGCGATTTCGGCGATGGACCAATCTTCCTCGGTAAGTCGTTTACAGGCATGGCCGATACGTACTTCATTCAGGAACTGTACAAATGATTTCTTTGTGCGGTTTTTAAAGAAGCGGCAGAACGACTGTGGGGAAAGGTTGGTAATGCCTGCCACATCCTGGAGTGATATCTCTTTAGAGAAGTTGTTCATCACATATTTGAACACCTCATCTATCTTATGATTATCCTTCGCATTGTAGGCGTGGGAATAGCCGGTGCTGGCCAGGTAATAGCAATCCTTGGTTTCCGCAAGCGTTTTAAGGATCTGTAACAGGGCGATAATCCGCTCCAGGCCTTCTTTTTTGGGCAGGGAAAGAATTTCGTCGCGTAGCAGTTCGTGCGTGTCGCCAATGATTTTCATGCCGCGTTGCGCGCGGTGAAAGAGGTCGGTCAGGGCTTTGGTTTCGGGTAAGCCGTAAAACTTGTCGCCGAAAATGTCCTTTGGAAAATAAATCACCACCGATCGGGCTTTGAGTTCGTCCAGGCCCTTATAGTATGCCTCGTCGTTGTACCATACATGGGGGATGTTTGGTCCCAGGAAAACCATGTCTCCTACGTCGAAGCTCTCTATACTGTCGCCAACGATTCTCTTGCCGTGACTCTCCGTAACATACACCAGCTCACACTCGGGATGAAAGTGAAAGGGCGTATTGAAATGCGGGTCGCATCGCTCTATAATGGTGATTTGGTTGTCGGCAAAGGCCCCCACTTTAATAAGAATGGGTTTCATGTTTGCTTCCTTATTGTTTTAGTCCTATGAATGTAAAATGCACTATTCCTCGTATCAGATGGCCGCGTTTTCCGGGCCTGGCCTCCAAATTAGGTAAATTAAGTTAAAAAAATACAAGTCAGAAATAAAACTTGTAGTGAATTGTCAGTATTGTGAAATTTTATGCACTAGATATAATTAAAAAGATTTATTACAGCTGATGAGGGGCTTTTTAGTCATGGTTTCTAAACCATCGTTAGATAAAACTGGCCTTTGCGCGCTAAACCCTGAAAATATTTAGCAAAAAAGCTGGCCAAACTGTGTAAAAGTTAGATTTTTATGTATCTTACTTATCGCTAAATCGATTGAGCAATAACTGTCAACATCAGCATGAAAGGAGTATCCATTAAAGATATTGCAAAACAGGCAGGCGTATCGCCTACCACCGTCTCGTTCGTTCTCAATGGCAAAGCTAAAGAGAAACGTATCAGCGAGGGGGTGAGCAAAAAGATCCTGAAACTTGCCACGAAACTGAAATACAAGCCCAACCAGCTCGCCCGCGGTCTTCGTACGGGTAAAACCAAAACTATCGGTCTTATCGTTGAAGATATCGCCAACCACTTCTTTGCTAATGTAGCTAAAATCGTGGAAGAAGAGGCGGATAAATACGGTTACAAAGTATTGTACGGCAGCACCGAAGACAACCTGCAAAAGGCCAAAGGTTTGCTCGAAGTACTCGAATACCGCCAGGTAGATGGGTACATCATCACACCAACCGTAAATCTGGATAAGGACATAGAAGCGCTGAAACATGCGCGGAAGCCAATGGTGCTGCTCGACCGTTACCTGCCGAACATCCCGACGAACTATGTAATGGTAAACAACTTCCAGGGCGCGTACGATGCCGCGGAATATCTCATGCAGCAGGGATTTGAAAAGATCGCCGTAGTAACCATTACTTCAGAACAGATCCAGATGAAGGAACGCCTCGATGGTTTCCTGGCGGCAATGAAAGCACATCGCTCCGGCTTCCCGCGTAAGATGTTGAAGAAATTGTCTTTCGCTGCTACCAAGGAAGAAGCGATCGAAGAGATCAAAGCATTTATTACTTCTATTCCTAATCTGGATGCGATATTTTTCACAACGAACTATCTGGGTATTTATGGGATTGAAAGTGTAAAAGATCTAGGCTTACAAATAGGAGAGGACATTGCATTCATCAGTTTCGATGACCACGATTTATTTCGTTTATACAGTCCCGGTATAACGTGCGTGGAACAACCAATTCACGACATTGCCAGGAATGTGATACAGGTCTTGATGAACGAACTGAACAACAATACCAACCAGATCAACCAGGTCGTATTGCCTGCAACCCTTGTCAAGCGTGGGTCCTGCTCGAAGCGGCTTTCTGGAAAAAGCGCGTCTTAACGTAAACTGTTATTGAAATATTATAAGCGGCATATCAATTTTGATGTGCCGCTTTTTTTATTGATAACATCTTCACCATCGATGATATTATTTTGTTGAATACGAACACATGGTTAACGCATCATGAAAAAAAAGTTAAAATTTTTTTGCTCGTGTTCCATTTATAACTAAGTTTGATGCGTTCTTTTAAAAGAAAGTTGCTTGCGCGTGCAGAGAACGGTGTAGATGGATTTGCGCAGGTTTTTTTTATGGGAATAACTCAGTAATGCAGTGAACACGAATCAGCACGGAAACTGATCATGCTAACCACGGAGATTAACGCAGTGAACTAAATGTCGGCTTTGTTTTTTAATTGTTAGGAAACCAGGAAAGTAGTATTCCACTTACCACGCAAGGCTTCGGCGCACGTATGCGCTGCTGTTAACTAAGGAATTTCCTTTGGGAAATCTTTGCCCGTTCATGGCTGTGTTTTAAACTAAAGGATTTTTCCTAATGGGGATTTATTATCTATTCATACAAGTACTAACTAAAATTTAAAAGGAAGCTATGCGACGAATTTTGCTTTTCGTAACGCTGCTCACTTTTACCTGTTCTTCCCTTTGGGCTCAGGATAAGAAAGCAGTTACCGGAACGGTAAAGGATGAAAAAGGCACGCTGTTACCCGGTGTAACGGTGCTGGAAAAGGGCACTTCGAACGGCGCTGCCACCATGGCGGACGGTACGTTCAAGATCAACGCAGCGCCCACTGCAACGCTCGTCATTTCTTTTATGGGTTACGTAGCGCAGGAAGTGGCTGTCAATGGCCAGGCTTCCCTCAACGTAATACTGAAAGAGGACAGCAAAAACCTGAACGAAGTAGTAGTAACGGCTTTGGGCATGTGAAACGCGAACAACGTAAGCTCGGTTACGCAGTAACGGAACTGAAAGGCGCGGATCTCGCTAAAACCAACTCTATTAACCCGGTTGCCGCACTGCAGGGTAAGGTGGCAGGTGTAGACATTTCGGGCGCTGCCGGTGGTCCGCAGGCCGCTAACCGTATCGTGCTCCGCGGTGCAAAATCGCTCAACGGTAAAGACCAGCCGATCTTTGTGATCGACGGTGTAATCTTTGAGAACGAGGCTGCAAACGACGAGGTGAACTTCGGTAACGTACTGAAAAACTTTAACCCGGACGATTTCGAAACGGTGACTGTATTGAAAGGCGCCGCCGCTACTGCATTGTATGGCTCCCGTGCCATTAACGGTGCGGTACTCATCACCAGCAAAAAGGGTGTTACGCGTAAAGGTATCGGTGTAGATGTAAGCCAGACGGTTCAGTTCGAACATGCTTACAGAGGCCCGATCGATTTACAGAACAGCTACGGTGCCGGCCGTTACGGCCCCTTCCAGCAGGATGCACAGGGTAACAATGTGATCGACTGGGCAGGTGCGTACAGCTATGGTCCTAAAATGCAGGGGCAACTGGCCAAATTGCCGAACGGCGAAATCGTTCCCTACGCTGCACAACCCGACAACGCGATGGACGGCTACCAGCTGGGTAAATACTACAACACGAATGTATCAATGGAAGGTGGTAACGACAGGGCGACTTTCCGCTTTTCTTACTCTCACCTGGACAATAACAGCGTGCAGCCAAACAACGAGTTCAGCAGAAACTCTTTCGCTTTAAAATCTACTGCAGTTATCTCTAAATTCCTGAGTGCTGAAGGTGGCGTAAACTATTCCGTGAGCGACATCCTTAACCCGACACGCCAGGGAGGTAACTATACGAACTATAACATCGGCCGTAAATGGACGTATGTATTTCCAAGAAACTACGATCCTGCTTACTGGTCTGCCCGTTCCATCACGCCAACAAATGCGATGGCGGACCTGAACACGACGCCTGGCGCAGACTATTGGTTCGTACTGGCGAAAGATAGCTGGGAGCGTAACGAGAAACTGTTCTCCGGTAACCTTTCCCTCACTGCTACGGCAACCGATTACCTGAAATTCCTGCTTCGCGGTACTTTCAGCAACGAGCAGAACTTCGATGAGCGTAAACAATGGGGTCGTGGCAACAACTTCTCAGGCTCCGACGGTATGTATGCCACTAACGGCATGAACCGCTCGCAGCACACGTTTACTGGTATGGCGATGTTCACACCGAAAACAAGTGAAGACTGGAGCGTGAACCTGAATGTAGGTGCCGAAACATGGAACAGCGGTATCGGCTACAGGTTCAGCAACAGCACGGTGAACGGTTTAAGACTGCCTGGTACGTTCGCGATCACGAACAGTATCAGCACACCGAATTCCAACACGCAATCACTGGGCCGCAGGCGGATTAACTCCCTGTTCTTCGCCGGTAGCCTGGCTTACAAAAATGCGTTCTTCCTGGATGTAACCGGCCGTAACGATTGGTCTTCCGCCCTCACTTATCCCGCTGGTTACGGTAAAAACACGAACTCTTACTTCTATCCGTCTGTAAGTGCAGCCTGGGAATTTACCGAGTCGCTGAAAGCGAATATGCCTTCCTGGATCAGCTATGGTAAACTGCGCGCGTCTTACGCGATCGTAGGTGGCGATACGGATCCATACCAGATCAATGCCGGGTACCTTACAAACGGCTTCTTCAACGGTGCTTCTACCGGAGCTGATCTGCCTTTGTTCGATATTTACAACCCGGATACATATCCAAACTTCAACCTGAAGCCTTCCAAATCGAACAGTATTGAAGTGGGTGCAGACGTTCGTTTCCTGAATAACCGTATTGGCCTGGATGTGGCTTACTACCACACAGACGTGCGCAACCAGATCGTGACCCTTCCGGTAGCCAACGAATCCGGCGTAAGAAACAGGATCATCAATGCGGGTAGCATGATCAACAAGGGTATCGAGATCGCGATCAATGCAAGACCTATCGAAGGTAAAAACTTCACCTGGGACATGAACCTGAACGGCGCCCGTAACTGGAACCGTATCGATAAACTGGTCGACGGTGTTGACCAGGTGGAACTGGGTAATGATCAGGACGTAATGGCCATCGCAATGGTAGGCGCAGCTTACGGTGTAATTGTAACCAACTATGGCTTTACTCCTTACCAGGCGAAAGACGGCAGCGGTAACAATATCAGCAACCCGAACAACGGCAAACCTGTTATACAGGCCAACACCAACGACATGCGTTATAAATACCAGCGCGGTTATAAAGTGGTGGGTAATATCACACCTGACTTTAACATCGGTTGGTCCAACAACTTCGCATATAAAAACTGGTCACTCGGCTTCCTCCTGAATGCCCGTATCGGTGGCGACATCTTCTCTGCTTCTCATCAATATGGCACGGGTCGCGGTACCACGGCTAACACGATGTATGGCCGCGACGCGGCGCATGGCGGCCTTACCTGGACCGACAACCGCGGCAACGTTCGTGACGATGGTATGATCCCTGATGGTGTGTTTGCAGATGGTTACACGGTAACCGCGAATGGCACTGAAGTAAACGTTGGCGGCATGAGCTACAGGCAGGCATATGATGCCGGTTATGTTGGCGCGCTGAGCCCTTACGAGTACTACAGCATGCAGGGCGACTGGGGTATCGGTATCCGTGAAACTTCTGTGTTCGATGCTTCTTATGTAGCACTGCGTGAAATTTCCGTTGGATACACTTTGCCTTCTTCTATCGCATCACGTTTACACCTGAACAAGCTGCGTATGATGCTGGTAGGCCGTAACCTGGGTTACCTGTACAATAACCTGCCTGCAAACATCAATCCGGAAGGCCTGCGTAACAACAGCACTTTTGCCTTCTCCGAATACGGTGGCGCACCGCAGGTACGTAACTACGCGTTCACGATACAGGTTGGTTTCTAATGTTTAAATGAGAGAAAACAATGAAGATCATTAATAAATTTGGAATAGGTGTACTGGCCCTGGCAACCTTCGCCAGCTCCTGCACACGCGATTTCGAGGAACTGAATACAAACCCGGAGGTAAGCACCAACATTCAGCCCGAGCTGCTCTTTACCTCCCCGGCAAAGGCTATCGTAGACCGTGACTTTGACTGGTACTACGATAACTACGCCTACCTGATGCGCTGGATGCAGTTCTCCACGAACTACCCGATCGGTAACAGCGGTGGTATGTTCAACGCACAAAACACCAACAACCTTTACCAGGGCTTGTACAATAACATCGGCCGTAACCTGACGGAAATTCACAACCTGGTGGAGAAGCTGGACAGTGCAAACAAACCACGCTATCAGCATGTGGATGCAATTGCTTCCGTGCTTAAAACTTACGCAGCTTTCCGCGTGTCTGATGCGAACGGCAGCATTCCTTACAGCGAAGCCTGGAAGGCGCGTTCCGAAGCTAACTTCCTGCCTGCTTACGACACGCAGCAGGAATTGTTCGCTACCTGGGACGCCGACCTGAAAGTGGCAGTAGCGGTGCTGGCGCAGGACCTGCCCAACCAGGTGAGCTATGGCACCGGCGATATCTTTTACAGTGGTGACCGCGCCAAATGGGCTGCTGCAGCGAATGCACTGCGGCTGAAAATTGCCATGCGCCTCTGGAAACGTAACCCGGAAAAAACACGCGAGGTAGCTACGGAAGTAATGGCCAGCCCTGCCGGCCTTATGACCAGCATCGATAACGAATGGAAATTTGTGTCATCTACCGGCAACTTTGCCGTGGGTGGAAACTGGATGGTACAGGGTAACAACCCGAGCCGTGCAGCCGCGTCTATGCTGAATTTTATGTACGACAATGCAGACCCCCGTTTGCGTTTGTTCTATCAACCTAATGCGTTTACACAAACAGTGTTTAACTCGCTGAAAACAGCAGGCGTATTTCCTGAATCTGCTGTGTATAACCCACGCCAGTACATCGGCGCACCTTCCAGCCCGGATGCGGTTAACAATCCGGCAACGGCTGCACTTTTCGGTGTAAAAAATTATACACTGAACGGTCAGACGGTGAACTACGACACGCTGTCGACCCTGCAAAACAGGTTGTTCGACCTGAGCGCAGATGGTGGCGCGTCCGGACAGTACACGCAACCAATCCTTTCTTACGCAGAGCAATGTTTCATGATCGCTGAATTGGCGGTACGTGGCGTTGTAACGCAGGATGCACAGGAGTGGTATAACAGGGGCGTGACCGCTTCTATCAGGGCATACGACCGCATGGGTTCTATCGCGCGGATAGTGGGTTATACGGCGGTGACTGACCAGCAGATCAATGCTTACCTGCAAACTGCGGTGGTAGCCTTTACCGGTACCGATGAGCAGAAGCTGGAAAAGATCGGCGTACAGAACCACATTAACCACTATAAAGCACCATGGGAAGCATGGGGCGACTGGAAACGTACCGGTTACCCGAAAGTGGGTGGCATCCTGCCTTTCGAGCCGTTCACGACCAATGGTACTGTTCTTACAGTACCCCGCCGCTGGGCGCTGCCGCTGCCAAACAATTCCAATATGGCCAACTATAATGCTGCCATCGAAGAAATGAGGCAGTCTGGCGAATACGGTGCCGGTCCGGAAGAAATTACCGGCCGTGTATGGTGGGATAAAAGATAGTTAGTTGTTGAATAGAGAGTTGATAGATTAAGGAAAGCTCCGGGTATTTACCCGGAGTTTTTTTGTTTAAATGCAGAAGCCGGGTGACTCACCCGGCTTCTGCGCTATCAGCTTAACAAATTCTTGATCTCATTCAGCTTAAGCAATGCCTCCACCGGTGTAAGGCGGTTTACATCTACGGCCTCCAGCATCTCCCGCATCTGCTTAAACGTGTCGCTGTGCGAATCGAAAATACTCAGTTGCATTTTCGGCGGAGGTGACGCAATGTCTTTCATCGTTTGTTCCAGCGGCGCATCGATGTGCTGCGATTCCAGCTGCGACAGTATTTCGTTGGCGCGTTGGATCAGCTGCGGCGGCATGCCTGCGATCTTGGCCACGTGAATACCAAAGCTGTGACGTGTACCGCCGGAAGCGAGTTTGCGGAGGAAGATGATCTTGTTACCTACTTCTTTATTGGTGATGTGGAAGTTCTTCACCCGGTGATGTTTGTTCTCCAGCTCGTTCAGTTCATGATAGTGCGTAGCGAACAGGGTTTTGGGCTTGAACGGTGTCATGTCGTGAAGGTACTCCACGATGCTCCATGCAATGGATATACCATCGTACGTGCTGGTACCACGGCCGATTTCATCGAGAATGATGAGGCTGCGCGGTGTCATGTTATTGATGATGCTGGCCGTTTCGTTCATCTCCACCATGAAGGTAGATTCGCCACCACTCAGGTTATCGGACGCACCTACACGGGTAAATATCTTATCTGTTAAACCAATTTCGGCCTGACTCGCGGGTACAAAACTGCCCATGTGCGCCATAAGGGTAATGATGGCCGTTTGCCGCAGCAGGGCCGATTTACCGCTCATGTTCGGACCGGTAAGGATGATCACCTGCTGGTTGTCTTTGTTGAGCAGCAAATCGTTAGCCACGTAAGACTCTCCGGGAGGTAAACCCTTTTCAATTACCGGGTGGCGGCCTTCCTGTATGTCAAGCACCTCACTATCGGTTACGTTGGGCCTGCGGTATTTATGCTGGATGGCATTGTTCGCAAAACACAGCAGGCAGTCCAGTTTGCCCATCACCTGTGCATTGATCTGCACGGGTTGAATATACTCCTGCAACTGCGACAGCAACTGCTCGAACAACTGCACTTCCAGTACCGTAATCTTTTCTTCCGCCCCAACGATTTTCTCTTCATACTCCTTCAGCTCCGGTGTAATATACCTTTCGGCGTTGGCCAGGGTTTGTTTACGAATCCATTCTGGCGGTACTTTATTTTTATGCGCATTCGTTACTTCAAGATAGTAGCCAAATACGTTATTGAAGGCGATTTTGAGAGATGGGATGCCTGTTGCTTCACTTTCCTTCTGTTGAATCTGGAGCAGGTATTCCTTGCCGGAATTGGCGATCGTACGCAGTTTGTCCAGCTCCTCATGTACGCCCTCGCGAATGGCACCGCCTTTATTGGCCAGCACCGGCGGGTTGTCGGAAATGGTGCGCAGGATCGTATCCAGGATCAGCGGGCAGGGATTCAGCTGTTCGTTTAACCGTTCTATATAGGCGTTACCGTTTTTATGCAGCAACTCCTGTATGGCCGCCACCTGTTGCAGCGCCCGGGCCAGCTGTAATACCTCGCGTGGGTTAATTTTTTTCAGGGGGATCTTGGATACCAGTCGTTCCAGGTCGCCTACTTGTTTCAGGTGGTGATGCAGCGTTTTGGACAGGTCGGCCTGTTTAATGAAAAACTCCACTGCATCAAGGCGCTCATTAATCTGCATAATATCGCGCAGCGGGAACACGATCCAGCGTTTCAGCAGCCGCGCGCCCATAGGCGATACGGTATGGTCCAATACGGAGAGCAGCGTTTTGCCATTCTCCACGGAGCTGTGCAGCAGTTCCAGGTTGCGGATGGTGAAGCGGTCCATCCACAGGAAATCGTCCTGGTCGATGCGTTGGATATTTGTGATATGCTGCAGGTTCGGATGCTCCGTATCCTTCAGGTAATGCAAGGTGGCGCCTGCAGCAATGATCGCTTCATCCAGTCCTTCGATGCCGAAGCCTTTCAGCGAGTGCGTTTCGAAATGGCGGAGCAGGATCTCGCTGGCGTAAGTGGTGGTAAAGATCCACTCCTCCAGCGTATAGGTGTAAAACCGGGTACCATACAGGTGCCGGAAGTTTTTCTGTTGTTGTTTGGCAAATACGACTTCTGCAGGGCGAAAGCTTTGTAACAGTTTGTCGATGTATTCGGTATTACCCTGTGCGACAAAAAACTCGCCGGTAGAAATATCCAGGAAGGATACACCGGTGGCGTGTTCGCCGAAATGTACCGCCGCCAGGAAGTTGTTGGTGGAGTTTTCCAGCAGCTTGTCGTTTACGGCCACACCCGGCGTTACCATTTCGGTGACACCACGTTTCACAATGCCTTTGACCGTTTTAGGGTCTTCCAGCTGGTCGCATACTGCTACGCGGTAACCGGCTTTTACGAGTTTATGCAGATAGGTATCCAGCGAGTGGTGGGGGAAGCCGGCCAGGTCTATGAAAGCAGCCGAGCCATTGGCCCTTTTGGTAAGCACGATGCCCAATACCCGGGCCGCAATAACCGCATCTTCATTAAAGGTCTCATAAAAGTCGCCCACCCTGAACAGCAGCACCGCATCCGGGTACCTGGCCTTGATGGCCTTGTGCTGTTGCATAAGGGGCGTTTCTTCCGATTTGTTTTTTGCCATGGCGCAAATATAGCTAATGGAATGGTTTCCGGACAAGCGAAGCGGCGGTCAATCAACTATTAACTATCTTTGCATTTATGCGAAAATTAAGTATGGAGGAATTGGGGCGTAAATCGGTGGCCGAATTTAAGGCAGCCGACAAAACGCCATTGGTGCTGGTGCTGGATAATGTGCGGAGTATGCACAATGTTGGCTCGGTGTTCCGCACCGCCGACGCCTTCCTGCTGCAGGGCATTGTGCTTTGCGGCTACACGCCGGTGCCCCCGCACCGCGATATCCAGAAAACGGCACTGGGCGCTACCGATACGGTGGAGTGGCAGTATTTCGCTACCACACTCGAAGCGGTAAACGAACTCAAAGCCAACGGGTATAACATTTTCACCATCGAACAGGCGGAAGGCAGTCATATGCTCGATAGCTTTAAGCCTACGACTGATAAGCCGATCGCACTGGTATTCGGGAATGAGGTGAGTGGGGTAGATGGCGAGGTGATGAAGGCGGCCGACGGCTGTATCGAAATACCGCAATCGGGTATGAAGCATTCCTTAAATATATCCGTGAGCACCGGTATAGTGGTGTGGGACCTATTCTGCAAATTGAAAGTACAAAACGCATAACATTAGATGATGCCTGTTACAACGACCGTTAACAATTACCTGTCACTGGTAAAATTCAGTCACACTATATTCGCCATGCCTTTCGCCATGATCGGCTTTTTCCTGGCGACCACTACCGAAGCCACCAGCCTCGATTGGCTACTGTTCCTGAAAGTAGTATTGTGTATGGTGTTCGCCCGCAGCGCCGCCATGGCCTTTAACCGCTGGCTGGACGTGGAGATCGACAAACGTAATCCGCGTACGGCGAAAAGGGAAATTCCGGCCGGTGTAATATCCGCCAACAGTGCACTGCTGTTCGTCATCGCGAACGTACTGCTGTTCATGGCCACCACCTGGTTCATTAATATGATCTGTTTCCTGTTATCGCCGGTTGCTTTGCTGGTGGTACTTGGTTACAGCTACACCAAACGTTTCACCTCCCTGTGCCACCTGGTGCTGGGCCTGGGCTTGTCGCTCGCGCCGATCGGCGCTTTTTTATCGGTAACAGGCCACTTCGCGCTGTTGCCGGTGCTGGTGTCGGTGTTAGTACTCTGCTGGGTATCCGGCTTCGATATTATTTATTCCTTACAGGATGAGGATTTCGACCGCTCGCAGCAGCTGCATTCCATTCCCGCCTGGCTGGGTAAAGCAGGCGCACTGCGCTTTTCGGAAGTACTGCACGTCGTTGCAGGCGCGCTGGTGCTTACGATAGGGCTCATAGGGCAGTTCCATTGGCTGTACTGGATTGGTGCCGCAGTGTTCGTGGGTATGCTGGTGGCCCAACATCGCCTGGTAAAACCGAACGACCTCAGTAAAGTAAATATCGCGTTTATGACCACCAATGGTATTGCGAGCGTGGTGTTCGGCGTATTCGCCATTGCCGATATGTTCATTATCGGCTGGTAACTCATCTTCCTAAAAGAAAAATTAATATGCCGCGTATACTGGCGATAGATTATGGTAAAAAACGCACGGGACTGGCAGTGACAGATCCCCTGCAGATCATTGCCAGCGGGCTTTGCACCGTACCTTCGCACGAATTGATTCCCTATCTTAAAAAATATTTCCTGGCGGAAGAGGTATCGCTCATCCTCATCGGCGAGCCTAAAAACCTCGACGGCTCCGCCACGCACGGCACAGCCCTTGTAGAAGAGTGTATCAGGATCATCAAAAAACATTTTCCCGATATGCCCCTCAAAAAGCTGGACGAGCGCTTCACTTCTAAAATGGCGTTTCAGACGATGATTGACAGTGGTTTAAAGAAGAAAGACCGACAGAATAAGGGGCTGGTAGACGAGATCAGTGCCACGATCATTCTCCAGGAATACCTGCGGGCGCAGGGCGGCGGGTTTTAATTGCCTGCAAATATTTACATTTGCGCTTTACAATATTTAAGACAACATCTTTTTATAATGATATTACCTATCGTAGCATATGGTCACCCGGTTTTGAGAGAAGTGGCCCAGGATATTACACCAGACTACCCGGAACTGGAAAAACTGATCGCCAATATGTGGGAAACCATGTACGGCTCCAGTGGTGTTGGACTGGCCGCGCCACAAATCAATCGTTCTATCCGCCTGTTCGTGATCGACAGCCAGCAGATATTCGAGAACATGGAAGAAGATGAGAAGAAGGACTATCCAGGCGAAACCGGTGTTAAACAGGTGTTTATCAATGCACATATTGTAGGTACAGACGGTGATGACTGGGCTTACAACGAAGGTTGCCTCAGCATTCCAAAAGTGCGGGAAGATGTGTATCGCCCCGAAACAGTAACGATCCGTTATGTAGACGAAAAGTTCCAACCCCGTGAAGAAACGTTTTCCGGCATTACCGCCCGCGTTATCTTCCACGAGTACGATCATATCGACGGTAAATTATTTATCGACCACCTGAAACCGTTGAAGAAAAGAATGCTGAAAAGCAAGCTGGACGACATTTCCAAGGGTAAAATAAGGGTGGATTATAAGATGACCTTCCCCCGGTAAGGAAAAATTTATTTCATATTGTAATTTTTTTCTTTATTTTAGTAACACTAACTTACTGACTTTTTAATTGGGATCTGCCATAACATATACAGAAGCTGAACTGGTGGCCGGCCTGCGGGCGCGGGACCAGCAGATATTCGGCTATCTATATGATCACTACTCCCCGGCATTATTCGGAGTGATCCTGAAAGTCATTAATGAAGAAAACATCGCCGGCGACATTCTGCAGGAAGTTTTTGTGAAGATCTGGAAGAGTATTGAAAAGTATGATTCAGACAAAGGACGCCTGTTTACATGGATGTTGAACATTGCCCGCAATACCGCTATAGACGCGCTGCGGTCCAAGGCTTACAAGCTGGACCAGAAAATCCAGGACATAGACAGCGACGTATATCATAATGCGAGTCAACTATCCGTCAACCCGTCAGTGGATCATCTTGGACTTGTTAAAGTGTTAGAGCGACTTAACAAGGATCAACGTGTAATTATAGATCTGGCCTACTTTAAAGGATGCACCCAGGAAGAAATTGCCAAGGTGCTGGACATCCCGTTGGGTACCGTGAAGACAAGAATGCGTAACGCGATCATACAGTTAAGGAATATATTAAAACAACAACAGTAAGCAAAGTGGACGTTCAACGTTACATATCATCTGGTATTATTGAGAGCTACGTGGCAGGCTCCGCTTCCGCCCAGGAAGAGAAGGAGTTGTTTGCGGCGATGTCTCAATTCCCGGAAGTAAGAGCTGCGGTAGAAGCCTGCCAGCTCGATATGGACGGCTATCTCGAACTGGTGGCCACCGCGGCCGCGAAACCCGTGCCTGCTGATGTGAAGAATCGTATTTTCCGTATTATCGAAGAAGAAGTAAGCGAGCCTGGTGCAACGATGACAGAGCAGGTGGATGACAGGCCGCGCTACATTTACGACGATGCTCCCGAAGAAAGCGGCGTTCCCGTTCGCAAACTGCGCTTCTGGCAATTCGCTGCCGCAGCCTCTATGGCATTGTTTATCGGCAGTATCGCGTTCAACTTTATCTATCTCAATCGTTATAACGAATACAAAGGCAAGTACATCGCTTTGCTCGAAGAGCATCGTAGCGCGATCGCCCAGAACGAAACCTACCAGGCCAAGTTCCAGGAGTCCGATCGTATGCTGGCCATGATCAAGAACCCATCTACCCAGATGGTAAAAATGGGCGACGTATCTAAAAAGAACCCGGACAGGCAGGCCACTGTCTTCTGGAATGCCGGCTCACAGGAAGTGATGATCACCATCAACAACCTGCCCGAACCGCAGCCCGATCAGCAATACCAGCTGTGGGCGATCGTCGACGGCAAGCCCGTAGACGCCGGCGTGTTCGAAATGGGCGAATTGGCTAAATCGTTACAGAAGATGAAAGCCGTATCCGGCGAGGCCAAAATGTTCGCCGTAACGCTCGAAAAGAAAGGTGGCAGCCCAACACCTACTCTCACCGCTATGTATGTAGCCGGCAAAGTGACCGGTTCCTGATTTTAACAATTTTTTATGGCCGTATATTCCTCCTCGTTACCGCAATGGCAACGGGCATTTCGCTGTAGTGGCCTGGAATTTGAAGCATAAGGACAGACCGGGCAGGTCTTTATAATTCCTTAAATTTGCGCGATGCGAAAAAGTCTTTTCTCCCTGTTATTGTTACACTGTTGCCTACCGATATTCGCCCAGGATACCGCCCGCTATAAAGGGATGACGGTAAACCTCGACGAGGTGATCGTAAAAGCAAAACGTTTTGGCTTTGATGTGAATGGTTTTATCAAAAGGGTAGAAGAAGATACCACCTTCTATATGGCCTTTAAACACCTGCGCCAGGTAAGCTTTACCGCCGATAACGATATTAAGATCTTCTCCAAAAAGAAAGAAGTAAAAGCATCTCTTAAAAGCCAGACCCGCCAGATCGTTGAGGGCAAGTGTCGTCATATGGAGGTGATCGAAGAGAAAACTACGGGCGACTTCTACACCGCTAAAAAGAATTACAACTACTACACGGCCGAACTCTACGCCAACCTGTTTTTTACAACGGGCAAAATCTGCGACGATGGTCAGGATACAGAGAAGGGCCGTGGCAGTATGGAAAAGCATAAATCACAACTGAAGCAACTGATCTTCAATCCCGGCAAACCCATATCCGGTGTGCCTATCGTAGGTCAGAAGGTAGCGATTTTTACGCCGGATGTGATGAAGCTGTACAACTTCGCCATCACTTCTCAATCCTACATCGGCAAAGATTGTTACGTGTTCGCTGCCCAAGCGCGCGAAGACCTGAATAAACTCGACCGCTCCGAAATTGTGATCAACGAACTGGTGACTTATTTCGACAAAGATACCTGGGAGATCGTCGGTCGTAAATATTCGCTGTCGTACAAAACTATGCTGTTCGACTTCAATGTAAAAATGAACGTGCAGATGACGAAGGTAGGCGACCTGCTGGTACCCGCACTCATCACGTATTCCGGCACCTGGGACGTGGCCGTGAAGAAGCGCGAAACGGCCGACTTCACCGCAAGATTCTTTGACTTCAGGCAATAAAAAAGCCCGGCGATGAGCCGGGCCTTTTTTGTTCAAACTATCTTATCAAAGTAACCGTGCCGCGTTGGTTATACAGCTTGCCGGTGGTACTGTCTTTATATTCCGCTATCCACACGTACGTGCCCGTCGTAGCTTCCTTCCCGTTGATCGATCCGGTCCAGGCGACACTGGGATCGGTGGTGAAGAATTGCAGCTCGCCCCAACGGTTATAGATCCACAATTTATAGTCTGTAAAGAAACATCGGTACACCGGCCGGAACAAGTCATTTAGCCCATCGTTGTTGGGACTGAAGCCCGTCGGGAAGTAGAACGTACAATCACACTGCCTAAAGTTTACTTCTACCGAATCCACCGATCGGTTACAGGTGTTACTGGCTACCACGGCATAAATGCCTGGTTGCGTAACCGTAAACGTAGGCGAAGAAGTGCTGTCCTGCCACTTGAAGCTAGTACCAGCGCCGTTCGGAGAAAGTACGAACCGGTCGAGCCGGCAAATGGTTGTATCAGGCCCTAAATTCACCTGTAAGGTATCGTCGTAATTCACACGAATCGTATCGGTGGATACGCAACGCCCTATCTGGGCGCGCACGTAGTAGTAGCCGGGAGAGTCCACGTAGAACGTAGCCTGTTTGGAGCCGTCCTGCCACAGGTAACTGCCCGTGCCGTAGTTGGCGGTGAGTACCAAAGCTTCGCCCACACAAACGGTAGTATCATTTCCAAGGTTCACATCGCGCAACGGGTTATAGTTTACATTGATCGTGTCTACCACATCGCAGTTGCCCATCGGTGTGCTGGTCGTAACCAGCGCCCAGTAAGCGTTGCGGGTACTTACGTTAATGCTTTGTGTGCGTGCGCCGGTGTTCCAGCGGTAGGCGATCGCCGCGTTCACATCGGCGCGTATCGTAATTGTTTCGCCTGCACAAAGCAACGTATCCTTACCGAGGTCGAAGGTTTGCGGCATGCCGCTGAAGTTCACATTGATCGTATCTCTATACACCCCGCAGCCTGTAATGGTAGCTTCCACCCAGTACTGCCCGCTGCGATTGCCATCTACCAGTATTGTAGGCGATGTTTCGCCGGTGCTCCACAGGTAGTCGGCGTTTTGCGCAGTAGCATCAAGGGTGATGCGTTCGTCGGTACAAAGGTTCAGGTCCTGCCCCAGTTCGAAGTCCGGAACAGGCGAGTAGAAAACATTCACCGAATCGTCGGGCTGGCAACCATCGAACTGTATGCGATAGGTGCCCGTTTCCGTTACATCGTAAGTAAGCCCAAAACCAGTTACGGTATCCTGCCAGGTAATCACTTCCATGCCGGTAAGCGGCGTACTCGGATCTACTGTGACCGTAATGGTATAGAGCGGCGCGTTCTCACAAAGGGTAATGTCCGGGTCCATAGTCACCAGCTTTTTAGGCACAATGGTGATCACCTGTGTGGTGGTATCGGCCACGCCGCCACGAAAAGCGATCAGCGTTACGGTATACGGGCCAGTGGCGCGATACCGATGACCTGCATTTTCTTCCCGTTTCGAGGAGTCCAGTGCCAGCGAAGCCGGGTCGCCAAAGTTCCATTTAACGGAGTCAATCTGGTCTATATCGTCTGTTATCCTAAAGCTGATCGAGTCGTTCAGGCAGGTAGAGTTCCAGGTAAAGTTCGTGAGCAGGGGAGCCGATCTGCCGTTGATAAAACAACTCAGCAGTAACAGGAGGCATAGCTGGTATTTCAAAAGGCTATTCATGTAAGGTATGGTGGCTCTAAATTAGCAGAATTATTGATATATAGAATGTTTTCTATAAAATAATTGATCGATACGGTTGTTATGCTTGGGGTAAACCCGCTATTAAACGGCGTTCTTCAGTAAATAGTGTACAGTTACAGGGAAAGATTTATCCCCGCAAAGTCTTGCGGGGATAAGTATTATCAGGGACGGTTGTTCGAATACCTGCGCCATTTTTCAAGTACGGCGGTAAAGTCGTCCGGCACGGGACTTTCAAAGTGCACTTCTTTACGCGTGCGCGGATGAATAAAGCCAAGGGTACGGGCGTGCAGCGCATGTCTCGGCATTACCTCAAAGCAGTTGTCCACGAACTGTTTGTACTTCGTAAACACAGTGCCTTTCACAATGCGGTCGCCCCCATACGTATCGTCGTTGAACAACGAGTGGCCGATATGCTGCATGTGCACCCTGATCTGGTGCGTACGGCCTGTTTCCAGGCGACATTCCACCAGGGTTACATAGTTGAAGCGTTCCAGCACCTTGTAGTGCGTAATGGCTTCTTTACCATACTCGCCATCGGGATAAGCGGTCATAATTTTCCGGAAGCGCTGGTGCCTGCCTACGTGGGCAACGATGGTGCCTTCGTCTTCCTCGAAATTGCCCCAGACAAGCGCCATATAGCGGCGTTGTACGGTATGCGCGGCAAACTGCTTGGCCAGGTCGTTCATCGCCTTGTCGGTTTTGGCAATAGCGAGCAGGCCACTGGTGTTTTTATCGATACGGTGTACCAGTCCAAACCGCGGAATATCCGGGATGGGCTGGGTTTTATCTTCGTTCAGGTAGTAAGCCAGGCCGTTTACCAGGGTGCCGGTATAGTTACCGCAACCCGGGTGTACCACCAGGCCCGGCGGCTTGTTGATGATCATAATGTCCTCATCCTCATAGGTAATGCTAAGGGGCATGTTCTCGGGTAAAATCTCCGTATGCTCCGGGTTTTTGTTGGAGAGTACGATGATTTTGTCGAGTGGACGGATCTTGTAGTTGGACTTGATCGGCTTTTCGTTCACCGTTACCATCCCATCTTCAATGGCCTGCTGAATTTTGTTGCGGGTCGCGTTTTGGATGCGGGTCAGCAGGAACTTGTCGATGCGCAATGGTTCCTGGCCCTTGTCCACCACCATATTGATGCGCTCATAAATTTCCTCGCTGCCTTCCCCGTTGTCCAGTTCGTCTTCCAGCTCCAGCATTTCGTCGGTCATGTATCAAAATTTTTGCAAAGGTACGTAATTGTAGTGGCCCGGGCTGTGTTTGCGGATTATTAGTTAATTTTGACGCCTCAAATCCAGCACGGTTTATGACGCAGATCAGGGTAAAGGACCTCGGGAAAATAGCTTACGACACAGCCTGGCAGTACCAGGAATCGCTGCTTCAGCACAATGTGGGCATCAAAGCCGCCCGCCGCACGCACCCCGACGAGGGCCACGAGCCTACCACCAACCACCTCCTGTTCTGCGAACACCTGCCCGTGTACACCCTGGGCAAAAGCGGCCACCTCGAAAACCTGCTCATCTCCGACGATCAGCTGATGGAAAAAGGTATCCAGTTCGTGAATACGAACCGGGGGGGCGATATTACTTTTCACGGCCCCGGCCAGATCGTAGGCTACCCCGTCATCGACCTCGAATACTTTTTCACCGACATCGGCAAGTACCTCCGTAACCTGGAGGAAGTGATTATCCGCACCCTGGCCCACTATGGCGTAACCGCAGGTCGTTCTCCCGGCGAAACCGGCGTATGGCTCGACCCCGACATGCCTGGCCGCGCCCGCAAGATCTGCGCGATGGGCATCCGCTGCAGCCGCTGGGTAACGATGCACGGTTTTGCGCTGAACGTCAACACCGACCTTGGGTATTTTAGCAACATCGTCGCCTGCGGCATTGCAGACAAACAGGTAGCCTCCCTCGACCGCGAACTCGGCCGCCCGGTCGATGAAACGGAGGTGAAGCAACTGATCACCAAACACTTCGGCGAAATCTTCGGCGCCGATATGCAGTGGGAAGCGTAAAAATCTTTTGCAGTCATCTTTCTCTTCTCTTTTCTTCCCCCGTTGCGACGCTCCGTTCAACGGCAGTCACGCTATTTTTCCAAATTGAATTTCGGTAAAATACTATTACCGTTACCAACAGCTTTTGCCCTCCATCCAGGCATCTCCGCCCACGGAAAGCCGCGTCTTTAAGCTATCCCCGCGGCCTGGAAGCCACGTCCCTGCTGCATCCTTGCTATATCCTTGCTGTTGCCTAGGTTCATCCCAGGCTTATACTTCGTTCATCCTACGTTCAACCTTCGTTCGTGAGCCTAGGTTGAACGAAGGTTGAACGTAGGTTGAACGTAGGTTGAACCTAGGGAGTAGCAAGGATGCAGGGAGGATCCAGAGAGGATCCTGGTAGGATATTACCATAGGGCAATAGCGATGTCGCCGCTGAACGGAGCGTCGCAACGGGGGCCGAATGGCAAAGAAAAAGCCGGGGCCAACACCCCGGCTCTGCCGTATTTAAGATCGGTAATTGAGTGGGATGTAGAAGTTCCACTTTTCGAGCAGCTTGCCTTCTTCGAATATTTCGAAGTTGAACCAGCCGGCATGCAGGAAGATGGCTTTTTCGATAATCAGGAACGGTTCTGCCACCTGCTCGATCTCGAAGAGGGGGGCGCCGGTGGCCTCGTAGAACTTCACTACGTATTTCTTTTTGGGTGCTTCAGGCAATTTGATGTTGATATTGCCGTCGGCAGTGGTGTATATATAGTTAGAGGGCTTCCAGGGAATAACGGCTTCTTTTTCTGCCGGTTTGCCTGTTTTGTTGGTCATCGCCTGTATGTCGGTGGCCGACAGTTTCGCACCGGCATTAATGGTGCTGTCTTCCACGGCCAGCATAGTTTTGGTGTACATGAAACGGCCATTGGAGAAGGTGATCAGCATGCGGTAGTAATTTTTACCGGGCAGGGGCTTGTTGTCGACGTAACTGCCGCGAAAGCCGTTAGGGTCTGCAATGTAGCCGATGGTGTTGAAGTTCAGTACACTATCCAGCGAGCGCTGTACACCGATGGTGGATACACCCCGGAAACCCGAAATGAAGTCCAGCTGGATTTTGCCGGTCTTGATAAGCGCCTGGAAGTTAGGCAATACAGGCGGGTTAGCTACCTGGGCTTTCACCGTTGTGTTCATCAAAATTAGGATTCCCGCAGCGAATAGTAATCTGACAATCTGCTTCATACAATTAAAACCATTCAATCTTATAAGTTGGCAAAAATACATACAGTTGTTCAAATATAATGAACGGACCGCTAAAAGCATAGAACGCCGGGCGCCAGGGAAAGATTGCCCTGCAGGCCACCAGTATGTATACACAGCAACTGCGACCCTGCCGGAAAATACCCCGTTTCAGCCAGTTTTTTTACCGCGAGCATCATTTTACCGGTATATACACCATCCAGCGGAATGCCGGTTTGCCGGAAAAAATCGTTCATAAAGCCGATCACGTTCGCATTGATCTTACCATAACCACCTTCATGATAATCATGCAGGATGCGCCAATTCGCAGCATGCCCGGGTTTCAGCAGGGCTTGTACATCGTGTTGCAGTGACAGCGCACCTTTCAGCGCACTAATGCCGATGATTTCACCACGGCCGGCGTTAACGAGGCCGGCCAGCGTAGTGCCGGTGCCGACGGCGCAAAAGAGATGGGTGTAGGTGGTGTGGGCGAGATCGAGTATGTCCTCGCAACCCCTTGCGCCCAGGTCGTTGTGCCCACCTTCCGGTACGATGTAATGATCGGGGAACAGTGCGGCCCAATCCGTTTGTTGCTTGTCGCGGTAAGCCTCGCGGCTGATGAAAAGCAACTCCATGCCATCAGCTTCCGCTTTCGCGAGCGTGTGACTGAGAACAGGCGGCCGCTCGCCGCGGATCACGGCCAGGCAGGGCCAGTGGGCCATACGGCAGGCCGCCGCGGTCGCTGCAATGTGATTGGAATAAGCGCCGCCGAAGGTGAGTATCGCCCGTTTACCCGCCTGCTGCGCGGCCTCCAGGTTGTATTTAAGCTTAAACCATTTGTTGCCCTGTATTTCAGGATGTAAACGGTCTAAACGCAACATGGCTGCCTGCACATTGTGCGGCAGCCATGTTGTTATAAATGTTTGTAAAAGCTCGTTCATCTTGCTACTGCGCTGTAAACAGCACATTGCGCAAGTTAATACTTTGTTTGCCTTTAATGCCCGCCTGCACGATGAGTTGTTGCGCGCCGCCGGCATTAAAAAACTGTACGCGTATTTTGTGGTAACCTTTCTTCAGCGGGATCAGTCCTGTTTTTTCGATCGACCCATGCTCGCCGTCATTGTTGACGATCAGTTCATCGTCGATGAACAGGATAGAGCCGTCATCGCTGGTGGTTTTGAACTCGTACAGGGCATCGCTTTCCGCGTTAAACAGGCCTGAATAGGTAACGCCATACACGTCTTTACCCGAAAACGGGCGAATGTCGAAGGTGGCGGTATTGCCTGTTGAGTCGGCCGTTTTGCCCGTAAGCCTCGCTGCCTGGCGCACGCGGGTGTTGAACAGTTCGAACGTAACGCCTTTGTTACCGGGTTGCACGTTCTGCGCGGCGTTGTAGCTCCTGCGCAGGTAGGTGGCCGTGTAAGCGGCGCTGGTTCTGCCGGTGTCGGTAACGGTGATCACTTTCAGTGTTTTGCTTTCCTTTTCTGCCAGCGGAATGGTGATGGCTTTGGTGTAAAGCGTGGAAGCGGTAGTTGGCTCGCTGCCATCCAGTGTGTAGTACAGGTTGGCACCTGCTACCATTGGCGTAAGCGTTACCGTGGCGCTTTCGCTGCTGGTTACACCGTCTTCCAGCCCTGCCGGTTCGGGTATACGGAAGTTCACCTTTTGTTTATCGAGGCGCGCCAGGTGGGCTGGCAGCACTTTCAGGAAGGCGTCGTAATTCTTCTTGTCCGCCGGCGACCAGGCTATTTCCGATACGGCCAGGGCACGGGGATAGGTCATATAGTCTGCCTTTTTACCTTCGTTAATGTACTCCGTCCAGATGTTGCCCTGTATACCGATGATGTGTTTCTGCTCTTCGGCGGTAAGTGCCGCTGGCAGTGGTTCGTAGCTATATACGGTTTTGAGCGGCAGGTAACCACCTATGTTCAGCGGCTCGTTAGCCGGGTTACCCTGGTAGTAGTCGAGATACAGGTAAGTATTGGGCGTCATGATCACATCATGCCTTTGTTTGGCGGCCTCAATACCACCGGCTTCACCTCTCCAGCTCATCACGGTGGCATTCGGTGCCAGGCCGCCTTCCAGTATCTCGTCCCAGCCAATAATGTTACGGCCTTTGCTGTTCAGGTATTTCTCCATGCGGCTGACGAAATAGCTTTGCAGTTCGTGTTCATCTTTCAATCCCAGCGCTTTAATGCGGGATTGACATTTAGGACATTGTTTCCAGCGGTCTTTCGGACATTCGTCGCCGCCGATGTGGATGTATTTGCTGGGGAACAGTGGCAGCACTTCGTCCAGCACATCTTCCAGGAACGCATATACGCTGTCATTACCGGCGCAGTATACTTCTTTCATTACACCGAAGGTGGTACCTACTTCGTACGGGCCGCCGGTGCAACCCAGGTGCGGATAGGCGGCCAGGGCTGCTGTAGCGTGACCGGGCATCTCAATTTCGGGGATGACGGTGATGAAACGATCGGCGGCATATTGCACGATGTCTTTCACTTCTTCCTGCGTATAATAACCACCATGTGGTTTGCCGTCATATTCTTTACTTCGGCCGGCGTGGCCTACCACCGTTTGTTTGCGAACGGAAGCGACAGACTGCAGGCGCGGGTATTTTTTTATTTCGATGCGCCAGCCCTGGTCTTCGGTGAGGTGCCAGTGAAAGCGGTTAAACTTGTACTGTGCCATTACATCGATGTATTGTTTGATGTACGATACGGGGAAGAAATGGCGGCCTACGTCCAGCATCAGCCCACGGTGAGAAAAACGGGGCGCGTCTTTAATGGTGAGCGCGGGAATCTTCATCGAAGATTTTGCAGCCGGCAGCAGTTGCTGCAACGTCTGCAAACCATAAAACAGTCCGGCGCCATTACCTTTCACCGTAATGCCATTATTGGTAACGCGCAGCTCATAGGCTTCTGCCGGCATGCTGTTGTCTTCCTGGAAAACTACAGCGGCAGCACCTTTGCCGGCTACCTGCTTAAAGGCATAGTTCGCAGCGATAAAGCTGTTGAACATATCGGCATATTTCGCGCTGGCAGGGGAGGAGGCAATCGCCTTCTTCGTAATAAAATTTTCAGCAAGGGTAAAACTACCGGTCTGCATTACGACAGATTGCGGTTGCGGTATCAATGCTACCTGCTGCGTTTGGGCATAGGCTGTAAGGCCTGTGCATAGCGTCATCAGCGACGCGAGGAACTTCTTCATAGATGACAATGTAAATTTAAAATGAGCATGAGTGGATATAAAACTAACTAATTCAGTCCTCCTTTGCCGCGATAAAGCTTCACGGCCTTATCCAGCTTCAATTCCAGTACCGTCATATACTTATCCTGCACATTCGCCGGTACGGAAATGTATACGAGTCCGGGCACGGGGCTCCAGGAAATTTTACCAACGATCTTAGGCGTAAGCGCCGTACCGTTACCTACCACTTTCACACTTTGGATCTTGTTGTCCAATCCTTTGATCATGATCGGGCCGGTAGTATTGCCGGCTACGAATAAATATAGTGTGGTAGAGTCCTTGGAAAGGGTAGTAGGTCCGTAGAAGTGGCCTTGCGGTAAACCGCCAATAGTGCCGAAGATAGCGCTGTCGTGCTTCTTGTTCCAGGCACCCAGTTCTTTCAGCACACTCACCTGTTGCGGTGGTATCGTCCCATCTTCTTTAGGACCAATATCCAGCAGCATATTACCGCCATTGCTGATCGCATCTGCAAAAATGGTAATCACTTCGTAAGGTGTTTTCCAATTCGTGTCCTGTGGCTGATAACCCCAGTTGTTATTGATCGTCATGCATAATTCCCACCAGTGAAATTGGGGGCGCACCACCGGGAAGTTTTGCTCCGGCGTATCGTAATCGCCATAACCTGTGAGGCGGCCGTTAATGATCGTGTTGGGATTGTGTTTTAACAACATGCTGCGGATCGCAGGTGCATTCCATTCATCGGCACTATGTTCCCAATCGCCGTCGAACCACCACAAGTCGGGGTTAAATTTCGTCGCGATCTCATTCATCTGCCCGTTATTAAAGGCCATGAACTTTTGCCAGCGCTGCGGTTCTTTCTTAATATCATAACGGCTGCTATCTTTCAAAAAGCCGGGGTAGTCATTGTTTGTCCAGTCGAGTAGCGAATAATAAGCCCCTGCCTTGATGCCGTGCTTACGGATGGCTGCATAAAACGGCGTGAGCAAGTCGCGTTTGGCGGGCGTTTGCTTAACCACGTCGAGTTTACCAAACTTCGTTTCCCAAAGGGCTACGCCATCGTGGTGTTTGGTCGTGATCACTGCGTAACGGGCACCCGATTCCTTCACGAGATCGGCCCATGCCTGAGGGTCGTAGTTCTTTGCTGTAAAGCCTTTCAGCTGTTTCATGTAATCCGGGTGACTGATCTTCCGGTTGTGGAACGACCATGATTCGTCGATCCCGTTCACTGCGTAAATACCCCAATGGATAAAGATGCCCAGTTTAGCATCTGCAAACCACTGCATTTTTTGTTGGATGGATTCAGGGTCCGTTTTTTGTTGTGCACACACAGGCTTCACCAGCTGCAGGAGCATGGCTCCCGCCACAATTAATCGTTTCATCGGCTATGTTATGGTTATTTAAATAATGTCGTCCTGGAAAAAGAAATAGATCAAAAAAGGTATTAATGATTAAATTTAGCCCCCGATATTCAAAGTTAAGCGTGAAAATTATAAACTAATATCAACAAATGCAACCTACGTTATTAATCCTTGCTGCCGGTATGGCAAGCCGTTATGGCAGTTTGAAGCAAATCCAGAAATTTGGCCCCAGTGGAGAAACCATTGTGGATTATTCTATCTACGACGCTATCCGCGCGGGTTTCGGTAAAATCGTATTCATAATACGTAAGGAGTTTGCAACCGAGTTTAAAGAGATCTTCGAGCCTAAACTGAAAGGTAAAGTGGCTACAGATTACGTATTCCAGGAAATGGGCGCCTACATGCAGGGCTTCGAGCTGCCTGCCGACAGGACCAAGCCATGGGGTACCGCTCACGCCGTACTGTGTGCAAAAGATGCGATCAATGAGCCTTTTGCGGTTATCAACGCCGACGACTTCTATGGTCGCGACGCTTTCGAGAAAGCAGCTGCTTTCCTGAAAAATGATGTAAATGCCTCTACATATGCCCTCATCGGCTACGAGCTGGGCAAAACAGTGAGTGAGCACGGTTCAGTATCACGTGGTGTTTGTGAAGTAGATGAGAACAGCAACCTGGCTTCTATCACCGAGCGCACTAAAATCGCTTTGGAAGATGGTAAGATACAGTTTGAGCATGCTGACGGTACTAAAGAGGAGCTGTCGCCTGCTACCAGCGTATCGATGAACTTTTTTGCGTTCCATCCTTCGGTATTTTCCCTGAGCGAGCGCCTGTTCCAGAACTTTTTGGAGAAACACCGCAGCGAAGCGAAGTCTGAGTTCTTTATTCCATTGGTGGTAGACCAGTTCATCGGCGACGGTGGCGGTGTTGTAAACGTGATTCCTACTACTGCACAGTGGTTTGGCGTTACTTACAAAGAAGATGCGCCGGGTGTGCAGGCTTCCCTGAATGCTTTGGTGGAAGCGGGCGAATACCCCAACAATCTCTGGAAGTAAGAAGTTAAATCAACATGGTGAATATTGTGATCTTACAAGCCTTTGGGCTTGACGCCGCCGATTTGGACATACAACGGTTCGGATCGGGCCATATTAACAACACCTTCCTGTTAAGTTGCAAAAACGGCGATAAATATGTTCTGCAGAAGATCAACACGAATGTGTTCCAAGAACCCTGGGTAATAGCCCGTAACCAGCGACTGGCGGCGGACTACCTGGCACAAAAGGCGCCGGACTACCTGTTTATCACGCCAATTAAAACGGTGCAGGGTGACGAGCTGTTCGTGTTCAATAAAGAATACTGGCGACTGATCCCGTTCATAGATGGATCTATGAGTGTGGACCAGGCCGACAATCCGAAGCAGGCTTACGAAGCGGCAAAAGAGTTTGGGAAGATGGCGCGTTTACTCGACGGCATCGATATGAGTGGTTTTAAAGCCACTATCCCTAACTTTCACAACCTGACGCTTCGTTACAGTGCCTTCCAGGACGCGACACGTACGGCATCTGACGAAAGGAAACGTTTTGCGGAAGAACTGACGGAAGCCTTCCTCGGTTATTCCGACATCGCAGTGACCTTCGAAAAGCTAAAGACCAGCACCGATTTCGGCGACCGCGTGATGCACCACGATACGAAGATCAACAACGTATTGTTACGCAAAGGCACTTTCGAAGGCCTTTGTGTGTGCGACCTGGATACGCTGATGCCCGGCAAGATCATCTCCGACCTGGGCGATATGGTGCGTACTTATGTATGTCCCGTATCCGAAGAGGAGCAGGACTACAGCCGCATTGAGGTACGGAGCGAGTATTACGAAGCACTCATGAAAGGTTACCTGTCCGAAGTAGGCGGCACGCTTACCCAAACAGAAAAGGAACACCTTTTTTATGCAGGTAAGTTCATGATTTACATGCAGGGCATCCGGTTTTTAACCGATTACCTCAATGGCGATGTGTACTACCCGATCAAGTACCCGGAGCATAACTTCAACCGCGCCAAAAACCAGCTTACGCTTTTACAGGCGCTGGTGGCCAAGGAAGAGGAATTGCAGCAGATTATAGATGCTTGTCTTAAATAAGTAAACCGGCCTCGTACCAACGGGGCCGGTTTTTTATGGCCGAACTGGGCTTCTACGATTGAATATTCCCTATCGGATTCCCATACTTCTTTAAAAAAAGACAAAGAATGTTGGTTTTATTTCGTTTTTGTCAAAAAACGTTATTCTGGTTAGCGGATTTCAAAATATTTGCCCCTGTATTGTTTTTTCTGATCAAGGCTAATACATTTGTAGTGTTCGCAAAAAAAGAACTTTCAACCTCCCATGTGGTTAAACAAAGACAATAACAAGATGAATCACATCGTACCAAAGCTCAACTGGGCTATCACATTGGTCGTGATCGTCGTTGTCATTATTAGCCACCAGCAAATTGGAGGATAACAGCGCGTATATAATGACCTAAGATATCAAACGCCTTCCTCCACCAAGAGGAAGGCGTTTTTTTTACAAATTCCAATTTCTATGTATAGCTATTACAACGAGAACACGATTCTGTACTTCAACGGCGAGTATGTAAAGGCGTCGGAAGCAAAAATGGACCTGTACGGTCAGTCTCTCCACTATGGTTACGCGGTGTTTGAAGGCATCCGTGCGTACAAGACGGCCAGTGGAGAAGTGAAGATCTTTAAGGGCGAAGAGCACTTCGACCGTTTCCGCCGCAGCTGTGAGCTGATCCACATCCCTTACAAGTGGACCAACCAGGAGCTGATCGATGCCTGTTACAAGGTGCTGGAGCTGAACGGCCTGCAGGAAGCTTATGTTCGTCCGCTGGTATTTTGCCCGCCGAACATGACATTGAAGGCTGCCCAGGAAGCTTATGTAATGATCTGTGCATGGGAATGGCCCGCTTACCTCGGAGACAAACTGATCCGTGTAATGACTTCTTCTTACCAGCGCCCGAACCCGAAAGCGTTCAAGATCGAGTCTAAGTCTGCCGGTTTGTACATCAACTCCATTCTTTCTTCTGAAGAAGCCCGTGCAAAAGGTTTCGACGAAGCACTGCTGCTCGACGCTGCCGGTTATGTAGCGGAGGGCTCCAGCGCCAACGTATTCTTCGAAAAAGAAGGTAAGATCTACACCCCGCCCCCAGGTGCTATCCTGCCAGGCATTACCCGCGCTACCGTAATCGAGATCTGCGCAGAACTGGGTATTCCGCTGGAAGAGAAACTGTTTACCGTAGACGAACTGAAAACTGCTGAAGCTGCCTTCTATTGCGGTACAGCTGCCGAAATCATCGGATGGGAATCCATCGATGGTCACAAACTCTCCAAACCATTCGCCGATTCACTCTGCAGAGTCATTCAACAGGCTTACAAGGCGAAAGTCATCGAAAAAGCATTTAAAAGAGAAGAAGCACAGGTAGCTTAATTTATTAAGCTAATTGGGTTTTCCACGATAATAGTTACCAGACCGCTTCCCACTACGGGAAGCGGTATTGGATACTATTTTCCCTGTCGGACCGGTACTTTTTGAATAAATCCACGGGAGAAAATAGCCCACCCGGCCCTTGAATGGTGTAAAATCGAAATCATCATTTCTTTTACAGTAAAGGGTTTCAGCCGAAAACCGACCATTTGACGACCGGGGCAGGGGAAATTACAGTTTTGGAATTTGGTCGCTTCAGCGGCTAACTTGTAGTCATTATTTAGATTAGGTCAATAAGGAAACGAATCAAGATTTTAAGATGGAATTAAATAAATACAGCAAAACACTCACACAAGATCCTACGCAGCCCGCTGCGCAAGCGATGTTGTACGGTATTGGTCTTACCGAAGAAGACCTCGCAAAAGCCCAGGTAGGCATCGCCAGCATGGGTTACGACGGAAACACCTGTAACATGCACCTCAACGACCTGGCACAGATCGTAAAAAAGGGTGTGTGGGCCAACGATCTCGTAGGCCTTACTTTTCATACCATCGGCGTAAGTGATGGTATGAGCAACGGTACCGAGGGCATGCGTTATTCCCTCGTTAGCCGCGACCTTATTGCAGACTCTATTGAAACCGTGTGCGGCGCGCAATATTATGATGCGCTCATTACCGTACCGGGTTGTGATAAAAATATGCCTGGCTCCCTCATCGCTATGGGCCGCCTGGATCGTCCGTCCATCATGGTGTACGGCGGTTCCATCGCCCCAGGTAAATGGAAAGGCCAGGACCTCAACATCATCTCTTCTTTCGAAGCCCTCGGTCAACGCATCGCAGGCCAGCTGGATGAAGGTGATTTTAAAGGTATCGTGATGAACTCTTGTCCCGGTGCAGGCGCCTGTGGCGGTATGTATACGGCTAACACCATGAGTTCTGCGATTGAAGCGCTGGGAATGAGCTTACCTTACAGTTCATCTAACCCGGCATTAAGCCAGCAGAAAAAAGACGAGTGCCTGGAGGCGGGTAAATACATCCGCATCCTGCTCGAAAAAGATATTAAGCCCTCCGACATCATGACGTTCAAAGCGTTTGAAAACGCCATCACGGTAGTGATCGCACTCGGAGGCAGCACCAACGCGGTACTACACTTCCTGGCCATCGCCAAAGCGGTGAACGTGAAGTTTACCCTCGAAGATTTCCAGCGCATCAGCGACAAAACACCACTGATTGCCGACCTGAAACCTTCCGGTAAATACATGATGGAAGACCTGCACAATGTAGGCGGTGTACCGATGGTGATGAAATACCTGTTACAGAAAGGCCACCTGCATGGCGACTGCCTGACTGTAACCGGCAAAACCATCGCAGAAAACCTGGAGTCCATCCCGGACATCGACTTCGAAAAACAGGATATTATTTATCCGCTCGAAACACCGCTGAAAGCAAATGGTCACATCCAGATGCTGTACGGCAACATCGCCGAAAAAGGTTCCGTGGCGAAAATCACCGGTAAAGAAGGTGAACGCTTTACCGGCCCGGCACGTGTGTTCGACGGTGAGTTTGAACTCATCGCAGGCATATCCTCCGGTAAAGTGAAGAAAGGAGACGTAGTGGTGATCCGTAACGTAGGTCCGAAAGGTGCACCGGGTATGCCCGAAATGCTGAAACCTACTTCCGCCATCATTGGTGCTGGTTTGGGTAAAAGCGTAGCGCTCATCACCGATGGCCGCTTCTCTGGTGGTACCCACGGTTTCGTAGTAGGCCACATCGTACCGGAAGCAGTAGAAGGTGGCGCGATTGGCCTGGTGCAGGACGACGACATTATTGAAATAGACGCAGTAAAGAATACGATTAATGTGCAGTTGACGCCCGAAGAGCTGGCGGCCCGTAAATCGAAATGGGTAAAACCAGCCCTGAAGGTAACGAAGGGGATATTATTTAAGTACGCAAAACATGTTAAAGATGCAACAGAAGGATGTGTTACCGATGAAGACTGAGAAGTCTGACAAGCGGCCCGCACCAGCCCCGGTATCAGAACCGATTACCGGCGCAGAAGCGGTGATCCGTTCCCTGATCGCAGAAGGCGTGGAAACCATTTTTGGTTATCCCGGAGGAGCCATCATGCCTATTTATGACGCTTTATACGACTTCCAGGTCTCTGGCCAGGTCAATCATATTTTGGTCCGTCACGAACAGGGGGCTACGCATGCCGCTCAAGGTTATGCACGCAGCTCAGGCAAAACGGGTGTGGTGTTCGCCACCTCAGGCCCCGGTGCTACCAACCTGGTAACAGGTTTGGCAGATGCTTACATGGACTCGACCCCCATGGTAGCGATTACCGGACAGGTGGCAGCGGCATTGCTCGGCACCGATGCATTCCAGGAAACGGATGTGATAGGTATTACCATGCCCATCACCAAATGGAACATCCAGGTAACACGCCCCGAAGATATTCCGGGTGCGATTGCCAAAGCATTTTATATCGCGAAGAGCGGCCGCCCGGGCCCGGTGCTGGTAGACATTACCAAGAACGCCCAGTTCGGCAAGCTCGACTTCCAATACGAAGCCTGCGAATACATCCGCAGTTATCGCCCGAAACCTGTGCTGAACATGGAACAGGTAGAAGCTGCTGCTGCACTGATCAATGCATCTAAACGACCTTACATCCTGTGTGGTCATGGTGTTTTGATTGCAGACGCACAAAAGGAACTGATTGCCTTTGCAGAAAAGGCAGGCATTCCCATCGCCTCTACCTTACTCGGTTTGAGCGCTGTTTCAGTTGATCACCCGCTGTACGTTGGCTATGTAGGCATGCACGGTAATTACAGTCCTAACATCAATACCAACGAATGTGATGTGCTGATTGCAGTAGGTATGCGTTTCGACGACCGCATCACCGGTGATGTAAACACTTACGCCCGCCAGGCTAAAGTAGTACACATCGAGATCGACGAAGCGGAAATCCACAAGATCATTAAAGCCGATGCACCCGTACATGCCGATGCAAAAGAAGCATTACAGGCGCTGACCGGTAAAATCGATGCCAAGGACACGAAAGCCTGGATCCAGTCTTTCAAAGAACTGGACAAGCAGGAAGATGAGAAAGTACGCCACAAAGAGTTGTATCCTACCGAAGGTGAACTGAAAATGGCGGAAGTGATCCGGTTGATTTCTGAGAAGACAGGCGGCGAGGCCATCCTGGTTACAGACGTGGGTCAGCACCAGATGATTGCTTCCCGTTACTACGGTTTTAAATCACCTAATACAAATATTACTTCCGGCGGGATGGGTACCATGGGCTTTGCATTGCCTGCAGCCATGGGAGCTAAAGTTGGGAAGGAAGAAAGGGAAGTAGTGGCCATTATCGGCGACGGCTGTTTCCAGATGACGTTGCAGGAGTTGGGTACGATTTATCAATCCAAGATCGGTGTTAAGATCGTGATCCTGAACAACAACTTCCTGGGCATGGTGCGCCAGTGGCAGCAACTGTTCTTCGACCGTCGTTATTCTTCTACCGAAATGACCAATCCTGATTTTGTGCAGATCGCGAAAGGATTTTTCATCCCCGGTAAAAAAGTAACTGACCGCTCCGAGATCAGCGATGCGATTGACGAAATGCTGAACACGCCCGGCGCTTATCTGCTGGAAGTAGTGGTGGAAAAGGAGGACAACGTATTCCCGATGGTGCCTGCGGGCGCGCCTATTGCATCAATCAGGCTCGACTAGTACCATCCACCTAAACCACTTAACAGAACACAAAATGCAAAAGGAATATACAATAACGGTGTATACGGAAGACCGCATAGGTATTACCAACCGTATCACCATTATCTTTACCAGGAGACGAATCAACATCACCAGCCTCACCACCTCTGAAACAGAAATTCCGGGCGTATACAAATTCGTCATTACCGTACTGGCTACCCGCGAACTGCTGGATAAAGTAGTGCTGCAGATCGAACGCCTCATCGAAATTCACCGTGCCTTTGTGCATGAGGAAGACGAGGTGGTGTACCAGGAACTGGCGTTGTACAAGGTGTCTACTAAGGCATTGTCAAACGGCAACATCGAACGGCTGATTCGTGATAACCATGCACGTATTCTCACCATTGCGGAAGATTATTTCGTGATCGAGAAAACAGGGCATCAGCAGGAACTGCTCGATATGCTGAAAAAGCTGGAGCCATATGGGCTGATCGAGTATACTAAAAGTGGCCGTGTAGCCATCGTGAAATGGAGCCGCAGGTTCCATGAACACCTGAAAAACCTGGGGGAGAAACAAATGGACAATTTGCCTCCCGGCGTTACACACCCGGAAGCTAACCGCTCAGGTATATCTTTATAACACTACATTCATTCACAAGTAAATTTTCAAACAGCCACTGCCTTCTCACACGTTGGAGGCGGCGGGTAAACAAACAAAACACATGGCAACTATCAATTTTGGCGGTGTACAGGAAGAAGTGGTAACCAGGGAAGAATTCCCAATGGAAAAAGCTAGAGAAGTCCTGAAAGACGAAGTAATTGCAGTTATCGGTTACGGCGTTCAGGGTCCTGGACAGGCGCTCAACCTGAAAGACAATGGTTTTAACGTAATCGTTGGCCAAAGGAAAAATTCCAAAACATGGGATAAAGCCGTTGCAGACGGTTGGGTTCCAGGTCAAACACTGTTCGAGATCGAAGAAGCAGCGCAGAAAGGCACCATCATCCAGTTCCTGCTGTCTGATGCCGGCCAGATCACACTGTGGCCTACACTGAAACAATACCTCACACCTGGTAAGGCACTGTACTTCTCCCATGGTTTCGGTATTACTTATAAAGAGCAGACTGGTATTATTCCTGCTGCTGATATTGATGTGATCCTGGTTGCGCCTAAAGGCTCCGGTACATCACTGCGCCGCCTGTTCCTGGCTGGTCAGGGTCTGAACTCCAGCTTCGCTATCTTCCAGGATGCAACCGGCAAAGCCCGCCAGCGCGCTATCGCACTGGGTATCGGCGTAGGTTCCGGCTACCTGTTCGAAACAGATTTCAAGAAAGAAGTATTCTCTGACCTCACCGGCGAGCGTGGCTCCCTGATGGGTGCTATCCAGGGCATCTTCGCGGCTCAGTACCAGACACTGCGCAGCAATGGTCACTCACCTTCCGAAGCTTTCAACGAAACGGTTGAAGAGCTGACACAGTCACTCATGCCACTGGTTGCAGAAAACGGTATGGACTGGATGTATGCTAACTGTTCTACTACCGCTCAGCGTGGTGCGCTCGACTGGTGGAAGAAGTTTAAAGAAGCTACCCAGCCTGTATTTGACGAGCTGTATGCAAGCGTTGCCGCAGGTAAAGAAGCTGCCCGTTCTATCGCCTCCAACAGCACTGCTGACTACCGCGAGAAACTGGACGCAGAACTGAAAGAACTGCGCGAAAGCGAAATGTGGCAAGCCGGCGCCGCAGTAAGAAAACTGAGGCCTGGTAAATAAACCATAAATTTGTGTCAACCGGCTGCTTTTGCGGCCGGTTGATTTTTTAAAGCCAACCACTAAAATAATGCCCGGACTATTGACCCTTGTAGATGCACGAAATATACTGGAAGCAGCGAGGTCGCTGAAGCCGGTAGTCCGTCGCACGGAGCTTACTTATAGCGCCAGCCTTTCGAGAAAATATCAATGCGATGTGTATCTCAAAAGAGAAGATATGCAGATCGTACGTTCTTATAAACTGCGCGGCGCTTACCATCTGATTAGCAGCCTGCCCATGGAGCAGCTGCGTAAAGGCGTAACCTGCGCGAGTGCAGGCAACCACGCCCAGGGATTTGCTTACAGCTGCAAACAGCTTGGCATTCGTGGCGTTGTGTTCATGCCCATTATTACACCAAAACAAAAAGTAAATCAAACCCGCATGTTCGGCGGCGAGTTTATCGAAATACGCCTCATTGGCGATACGTTCGATGACTGTGCAGCAGAGGCCCAGGCCTATACGCAGGAACATGATATGACATTTATTCCCCCGTTCGATAACCTGAAGATCATTGAAGGGCAGGGAACTGTGGCAGTAGAGATCCTCGAAGACCAGCAGGGCATCGACTATATCTTTGTGCCTGTAGGCGGCGGCGGTTTAGCTTCCGGCGTAGGTGCTTATTTCAAGACTTACAGCCCGCAAACAAAGATCATCGGTGTAGAGCCGGAAGGCGCCCCCAGCATGCTGAAAGCGCTGGAAAACGGAGGCCCCGTTACGCTCCCGCAGATCGAACGTTTTGTGGATGGCGCCGCGGTAAAACGCGTAGGTCAGATCACTTATGAAATTTGTAAAGAAGTGCTGGATCAAATGCAGCTCGTGCCGGAAGGCCGCATCTGCAGCACCATCCTGCGTTTATATAATGAAGATGCGATTGTTGTAGAACCTGCAGGCGCCTTGTCCATCGCGGCGCTCGACGACTTCGCCGCGGAGATCAAAGGCAGGAAAGTGGTGTGTGTGGTGAGCGGCAGCAACAACGACATCGATCGTATGCAGGAAATAAAAGAGCGCTCTTTGTTGTATGAAGGCCTCAAACATTACTTCCTCATCCGTTTCGCGCAGCGCCCCGGTGCATTGAAGGAGTTCGTGAACCATGTGCTGAGCCCGGACGATGATATTACCCGCTTCGAATACATTCAGAAACATAACAAAGAAACCGGTCCGGCGCTGATTGGCGTGGAGTTGCGGAATAAAGAAGATTACGACAAGCTGATCGCCAACCTCAATAAGTATAACATTGATTATACCGAGTTGAAGAAGGATGATAAGCTGTTTGGGTATCTGGTGTAACGGGTTGCCTGTAAAATATAAAAGCACTGGTCGGGAGGCCAGTGCTTTTTTTATGTAGATACGTTTTACATTTTCGCCGTCTCCGGCCAGCGGTTGAACATCCGGATGGATGTGGCGCCGGGATTTCTTTCAGATGAAGATGTCAAGTTACATTTTCGCCGTCTCCGGCCAGCGGTTGAACATCCGGATGGCCAGCGTTTCCTTCCAGCGGTTGACGAACGACCTTTGCTCAGTAAACGCCTGTTCTGCCTGCCGGCGTTCGTCGCGCAGCTCCTGCGCAATATGCCGGGGAATAGGCAGGTGCCTGCTGAGGCGGCGGCATAAGACGACCCGTTTGCGGCGTGCGTGCACCAAATTCACCAGGTCCTGCGTGGTGGAAGCACGATGTAGTTCGCGCCGCATCGTCGGTGTGACCATGTCTTCACCGGCGTGCAGCCGTTTCAGTTTGGTGCCGCAGCCTACCTGTTGGGAGGCGTGGATGCGGTAGGAGATAAGTTCATCTTCGATGTAATTGAGTGCGCCGTGGCTCGCGGCAGCAAAGGCAATCCAGGCATCATGCCACATGCGTTTCATCATTTTGAAAGGCAGTAGTTTAGGCACAAAGTTTTTGCGCACGGCCAGCGTGGCGCCGGTGACCATACGCTCGTGGCGTAAGAGGTAACGCAGCAGGTCGAACTGTGTGCCGGCCGTGCGGCGCGATTCTTCCGTAAAGCGGTTCACGGACCACAGGCAGCCTGGAATGCGTTGGTCATTATCATCGATCAGCACCCCGTTGGAAAATACCGCCTGGTCTGCCGGATTCGCTTCAAAATGCGCCAATGTAGCCGCTACCTTATGCGGCATCCATATATCATCATGGTCGCTAAAAAATATAACCTCGCCGCCGCATAGCTGCAACAGCTGTTCGAAGTTCTTCTTCGCACCCTTGTTTTCCTTATTGAAAATAAGCCGGAAGATGCCCGGGTAACGTTCATTGTAGGCTGACAGTATTTCCTGGGTACCATCGGTAGAAACGTCGTCTATGACCACGATTTCGGTTACCGGAAGGGTTTGTTGCAGGATGCTGTCGAGCTGTTTTGTTAAGTGGCGTTTTGCGTTATAGGTGCACAGGCCAACGGAAGCTGACAATTGCTCAAGCATTTAATAAGGTTTTCATTCAGTAATGACAGTTGTTGGTTCTACGGGTAAGCCTATAGCTTCCTGTCGGGCTTCTTTTAATTGTGTGTAATCAGTGTCTCTGTAGGTCGTCCCGAAGCGCAACTTCCGGGATTCTTCACAAGATAAGCAATCTCTCCATAGGTTGGGTACGGATCGCTGTAAAATTAGGATGCCTTTCACAAAACTTTCCTATCTTTCTCACACATGATAAGCTACTGGGAACGGCAAAGTTTGCTGCAATACAACGACATCATCCTTGGTGGTGGTATTACCGGGCTTTCTACGGCCATCTCGCTGAAGGAGCGTCATCCCGGCAGGCGTATTGCTGTGTTTGAACGGGGCATTTTGCCTACCGGCGCCAGTACGCGCAATGCCGGTTTCGCTTGTATCGGTAGTCTTACAGAGATATTGGCCGATCTTAAAACCATGCCGGCCGCAGATATCGTCGACCTTGTAGCGTTGCGCAAAGACGGGCTGTGCCAGTTGCGGGAGCGGCTGGGCGACGAGCGCATCGGTTACCGGGAAAATGGCAGTTACGAGCTGCTCTCCGCCAAAGAAGTTTCCGCCCTGGAACATATCGATGAAGTAAATGAACTGTTGTGGCCGGTGCTGGGCATGCCTGCCTACCTGCGGGCCGATCATAAGATCCGCGATTTCGGGTTCAATACCACCGCTTTAATTGAAAATAACTGCGAAGGCGAACTGCATAGCGGCAAAATGATGCGCGCCCTTATCGACCTGGCCATTGAAAAGGGCATAGAGATCAAAACAGGCTGTGAAGTGTTGGCGTACGACGAAAATGCGGGTGGCATTACCATAACGGTGCAACGCCAATGGATGAACGAAAGCGTAAGATTTCAGGCCCAACGACTCGCCATCTGTACAAATGCATTTGCCAAACAACTACTGCCCGGCGAGGATATTACGCCCGGCCGCGGACAAGTATTGGTCACACATCCTATACCCACGCTACCTTTTAAGGGCGTATACCATTTTGATGAAGGATATTATTATTTTCGTGAACTGGAAGGCCGCATTCTTTTTGGTGGCGGCCGTAACTTCGATTTTGAAGGAGAGACGACAACTGATTTTGAACTGAGTGAGCAGATACAACGGCAGCTGGAGGAAAAGTTGCGCACGATCATTATCCCTGATATTCCCTTTACCGTAGATATGCGCTGGTCGGGCATTATGGCCTTCGGCGCCAGCAAGCGGCCGATCGTTAAACAGCTTTCGCCTCAGCTTTTCGTAGCGGCCCGTATGGGTGGCATGGGCGTAGCGATAGGCACAGCGGTGGCAAAGCAGCTGGCAGCACTGATGGATTAAATTCGCAAAAACTGATGGGTTATTAACCACAGCTTGTAAGCATGGAAGGGATAGATTAAATTTATACAACTCCTACCCATATGAAACAGATCTATGCTTTTCTCTTGATGATCGCAGGAGTGATGCCTGCAGGAGCGCAAACGAACAAATTGTGGTACAAACAACCGGCGGCTGACTGGTTACAGGCGTTGCCCGTGGGTAATGGTCGTATGGGGGCGATGGTGTACGGGCGGCCAGATAAAGAGATGATCCAGCTAAACGAGGAAAGTGTATGGGGCGGCCTGAAGTTCAACGATGCCAATCCCAACGCTTACAAAGTACTCGACTCCCTCCGCCAGTTACTGTTTGCAGAAAAGAACAAGGAGGCACAAGACCTCGCCCAGGCGAACTTCGTAGCCGTGACCAGCGAAAATGGGAGCGAGGTGGCCCGCAACTTCAGGTCTATGCAAACGCTCATGAATCTGAATATCGATTATGGCTTTACCGATTACACTGATTATCGCCGTGAACTGGATATTATTAATGGTATAGCCACTTCCAGCTTTAAATATAACGGGGTACAATACACGCAGGAGGTGATCGCATCTGCCCCTGACAATGTGATTGCCGTTCGCCTCGCCGCCGGTAAGCCTGGCGCGTTAAATCTTATATTAACACTCGATCGCCCGGATACAAAAGATACTTCCCGCCACTACGTTGACTGTACCACCCGCACACTCAGTCCTAACCTGCTGCTGCTTTCCGGGCAGATCAACGATAAAAATACCACGACCAAACGCGGCCCCGAAGGCTTACATATGAAGTTTGCCGGTGCGGTGTATGCCGTTAACACCGGTGGTAAACTGGTACGCACGAAGGATGCGATCAAAGTTGAACACGCGGAAGCGGTGGTACTGTATATACAAGGTGCAACCAACTACGACTTCGCCCGCCTTGATATGAATCGCGCAGTCGATCCGGTCGCTAAGGTGCAACAACTGGTGAACGCATCCCGCTTAAAACCTTATGCTGCGCTAAAAGCAAAACATGTGGCCGATCATGCAGGCTACATGCAGCGCGTACAGCTTACACTCACCACCACCGCCACCGAAACTCCCACCGACGAGCGCCTGGCGAATGTAAAAAACGGTGCGGAAGACCTGGAACTCATCACCCTCTATTATCAATATGGCCGTTACCTGCTGCTCGGTAGCTCCCGCCGCCCGGGTTTGCTGCCGGCTAACCTGCAAGGCATCTGGAACCATCATATCGATGCACCCTGGAATGCGGACTTCCATACGAACATCAACCTGCAAATGAATTACTGGCCGGCGGAGATGTGTAACCTTACGGAAACCACCGCTCCACTGTTTGCTTTCCTGAATAACCTGCGCGAACAAGGTCGCATCACCGCTAAAAAGATGTACAACGCCCGTGGCTGGCTGGTACACCATTGCACCGATGCTTTCGGCAAAACCGGCGTGCAGGCTAACGCATCCTTCGGAACTTTTCCTTTGGCTACCGCCTGGATGTGCCTCCATTTTTACGACCACTTCGCGTTCACACAGGATTACATGTTCCTGAAGCAGCAGGCATATCCTATTATGAAGGAGCATGCGTTGTTCATTGAAGATTACCTCGTAAAAAGTCCGGAAGGCTACCTGGTCACCGCACCTGGCTCTTCCCCGGAGAATAAATATAAACACCCGGTAACCGGCGAGCCGACCGGCATTTCTTATGGCCCTACGATGGATAACCAGATCGTGCGCGAGTTCCTGACAAAATGCATCGAGGCAGCGACTATCCTGCGTACCGACTCGGCCGCCGTATCTGCCTGGAAAAATATCATTGCACAATTACCGCCCACGAAGCTGACCGTTGATGGCCGCATCATGGAGTGGATAAAAGATTATACAGACGTAGATCCCGGTCACCGGCACATTTCACACCTGTTCGGACTGCACCCAGGTACACAAATCTCGGAGCAAACGCCTTCCTTGTTCGAAGGCGCCCGACGCACACTTGCTGCCCGTTTAAGCAGCGGTGGCGGCCATACTGGCTGGAGCCGCGCGTGGATCATTAACTTTTACGCCCGGTTGAAAGACGGCGCGAAAGTGAGCGAACACCTGCAATTGCTGTTCACGAAATCAACCCTCACCAACCTTTTCGATAATCATCCGCCCTTCCAGATCGATGGTAACTTTGGCAGTACAGCCGGTATTACGGAAGCTTTGCTGCAAAGTCATACCAACTTCCTGGAGCTGCTGCCCGCACTGCCGCCCACCTGGAAAGAAGGTAAGGTGAGTGGGCTGCGTGCCCGCGGGGGCTTCGAAGTGGAAATGGAATGGAAAGAAGGGGAGTTGCAGCTGGCGAAGATCAAAGCGCTGACAGGCAATACCGCGATTATCAAATATAAAGACAGACTTTTCCCGGTGTCGCTGGCAAAAGGCCAGGTGATGGAACTGGGCGATCAATTGAAATAAAAATCCACGCATGAATACAACTATCAGGAATCTCCTGCTTGGCCTGGCCCTGTTACCCGCCACCGCCAACGCACAGCAAAAGTACCAGCCCACCTGGGCGTCTATCGACAGCAGACCCGTACCGGCCTGGTTCGAGAATGCCAAATTCGGCATCTTCATCCACTGGGGTGTATACTCCGTGCCTGCCTGGGCGCCCAAAGGCGTTTACTCGGAATGGTACCAGTACTGGTTGCAGAACCGCCAGGTATCAGGGAACAACAACCCGCAAAAGGATATGGTATACAACTACCATAAAAACCGTTTTGGCGATAACTATTCGTACTACAATTTCGCCGACCAGTTTAAAGCAGAAGATTACGACCCGGCCGCCTGGGCAAATGTGCTGCAAAAGTCTGGCGCAAAATACGTGGTGCTCACCTCCAAACACCACGACGGCTTCGCCCTTTGGCCCAGTAAAGAGGCCAGTAAAGCTTTCGGCCGCCCCTGGAACGCTGTGGATGCTGCCGCCAAACGCGACTTGCTTGGCGATCTGACCACTGCCGTGAAAAAGACCGGCGTGAAGATGGGTTACTATTATTCATTGTACGAGTGGTACAACCCTGTGTATAAAGCGAAAGACTATAATAAGTATGTAGATGAACACATGTTCCCGCAAATAAAAGAACTGGTGAACAACTACAAACCCGATATGATCTGGACTGATGGCGAGTGGGAACAAACCGACACCACCTGGAAGGCCCGCGATATCATTGCCTGGATGTATAATGAAAGCCCGGTAAAAGACAGCATCGTCATCAACGACCGCTGGGGCAAAGGCATCCGTCAGAAGCACGGCGGCTTTTATACCACCGAATACGAGGCAGGTGCCAGCTTTAACCGTCCGTGGGAAGAGTGCCGGGGAATGGGTTTTTCGTTTGGGTATAACCGTAATGAAGACATAGAAGATTACAACTCCGCCCAGGCCCTGGTATTACTATTGGTAGATGTAGTAAGCAGTGGCGGCAACCTGCTGCTGGATATTGGTCCGGATGCGCATGGTAAAATTCCTCCTATCATGCAGGAGCGCCTGTTGCAGATTGGCAAATGGCTGTCTGTAAACGGAGAAGCCATTTACGACACGCGCAAATGGAAACAGGCTGCCCAGTGGACTTCCGGCGACCGCACCTACAAACAGAAAGGTGGTCATATGGCGAGCGGCGAGTACATCATCAAACAAACCATCGATCCCGATCCGGGATTTGCGGTGAAACAGGCGTTTTTCACTACGAAAGGCACCACGCTGTACGCCATCGCCCCCGAAATGCCCGAAGGCAAATGGTTACTGCGGGATGTGATGCCTGCTGCCAACACCACCGTAACCTTGCTCGGTTCCGATAAAAAAATCGGCTGGAAGAAGGTGAAGGACGGCATTGAGCTGGACGTACCCAGGATGACCGCAAAGGAGCTACCGGGCGATTACGCTTACACATTTAAGATCACTTCCGCCAAATAAGCGGCTTACATTAACAAAAAAGGACGGTACTAAAGGGTAACGTCCTTTTTTTTATCTTCCGGGAGAAAAAAACAATAAGGGTATATTATACCTTTAAAATTAAATCCTATCTTGAAAGCCTAAAAATATTTTCCATTTACCACGTTCAATGAAAAAATAAAATGAACAGCTCATTGCACTTTTACGACTACTTAGTATTCCTCTTTTATTTCATCATCGTTGCAGGCTACGGCTTCTTTATTTACCGCCGCAAGAAAAAAGCAACCACCGACACCAAAGATTTCTTTTTGGCTGAAGGTTCCCTTACCTGGTGGGCTATTGGCGCTTCGCTGATCGCTTCCAACATTTCCGCAGAGCAGTTCATAGGCATGTCGGGCAACGGCTTTTCCATCGGGTTGGCCATTTCCACGTACGAATGGATGGCAGCTGCCACACTTATAGTGGTGGCGGTGTTTTTCCTGCCCATCTACCTGAAGAATAAGATTTATACCATGCCGCAGTTTTTGTCGCAACGGTATAATGAAACGGTGAGCCTTATTATGGCGGCCTTCTGGCTGCTGTTGTATGTGGTGGTAAACCTTACTTCTATCCTGTACCTGGGTGCGCTGGCGATTACCACCATTTCCGGGGTTAACTTCTACGCCTGTATGGTGCTGCTGGCAGTATTCGCCATCTTCATTACGCTGGGCGGTATGAAAGTAATCGGTTATACAGATGTGATCCAGGTGTTTTTCCTGATTCTCGGTGGTTTGGCCACTACTTACCTGGCCCTCAACCTGGTGGCAGAAAACTACGGTAGTTCCGGCACTATTGCTGGTTTTAAACAGATTATGTCGCAGGCGCCCGATCACTTCCACATGATTCTCGACAAAGATGATAAGAACTACTTATCGCTACCGGGGCTATCGGTATTGATTGGCGGTATGTGGATCGTGAACCTGAATTACTGGGGCTGTAACCAGTACATTACGCAACGTGCGCTGGGCGCCGATCTCAAAACCGCCCGTAACGGCCTGCTGTTCGCCGGTTTCCTGAAACTGCTGATGCCGATCATCGTAGTATTACCGGGCATCGCTGCTTACGTACTGCACCAGAAAGGCATGCTGCAGGCAGAAATGCTGAAAGAAGGTAAACTGAACCAGGACAATGCCTACCCGGTACTCCTGAACCTGCTGCCCATTGGCCTGAAAGGTTTGTCGTTCGCCGCGTTGACTGCCGCGGTGGTGGCATCACTCGCCGGTAAAGCCAATTCCATTGCTACCATCTATTCCCTGGATATCTATAAAAAACTGATCAAGAAAGACGCGACAGAACAGGATGTGGTGAAGACCGGCCGCATCGTAGTGGTAGTAACTATGTTGTTCGCGATCGTGATCTCCAACTTCCTGGGTATCGATAAAGAAGGTGGCTTCCAGTTCATACAGGAGTACACAGGCTTCGTTTCGCCAGGTGTATTTGCCATGTTTATCCTTGGCTTCTTCTGGAAACGCACCACTTCCCGCGCGGCCATGTTCGCCATGATAGGTGGTTTACTGCTGTCTTTCGTACTGAAGTTCCTGCCAGGATGGATAGATCTTGCACCTTTATACGACATCGCGCTGGCAGTGCCTAACAAAGATGGTGTTTTCGAGATTCCGTTTCTCGATCGTATGGGTATCGTATTTGTATTTTGCCTTATCGGTATGGTGCTTATTTCACTGGCCGACCCAAAGAGCAAAAACAACCCGAAAGGTCTGGAAGTGGATGCTTCGATGTTCAAAACATCACCGGCATTTACCTTTGGCGCCATCGTTACGGTATGTATCCTGATCGCACTTTACACCATATTTTGGTAAATAATAGGGTATGATTCGTTAAATCGTATCCCGATGTTTCTTATTCTGACTGTCCCTTTGTATTTTTTCAAGCGAAATACAAAGGGACTTTCTTTTTTAACTGGATTATAAATTCTGCGAAATGTATTTTTTAGGATTGGATATTGGTTCCTCTTCCATTAAGGCCGCCCTGCTGGATGCAGTTTCTGGTAAGGCGGTGGCCTCGGCCGCCAGCACGGATAAGGAACTGCCTATACACGCCCCTCGCGCCGATTGGGCAGAGCAGGACCCGGAGTCGTGGTGGCAGGAGGTGCAAAAGGCGGTAGCCTTACTTAGACAACAACAACCGTTTGCGCCTGATGATATTAAAGCCATTGGCATCGCTTACCAGATGCATGGTTTGGTATGTGTGGACAAGGACCAGCGCCCGCTGCGCCCTTCTATTATATGGTGCGACAGCCGCGCCGTAGAAGTAGGGGACAGGGCCCTGCAGCATTTAGGGGAGGATTATGCGTTACAGCACCTGTTGAACGCCCCCGGCAACTTCACCGCCTCCAAACTCCGCTGGGTACGCGAGAACGAACCGGAAACTTACGCCCTGATCGATAAGATCATGCTGCCCGGCGACTTCATCGCTATGCGCCTCACCGGCGAAGCCTGCACCACATTGTCGGGCTTGTCCGAAGGTATATTCTGGGATTTTAAAGAACAGGCGATCTCTAAACCCTTGCTCGACTTCTATGGCATCGACGAAAGCCTGCTATCTAAAATAGTTCCTACATTCGGTGAACAAGGCTTCGTAACAAAACAGGCGGCTGAGCTCCTGGGCATCGCCGCCGGCACGCCGGTCACCTATCGTGCGGGCGACCAGCCGAACAACGCCTTCTCCCTGAACGTACTGCAACCCGGCGAAGCAGCCACCACCGCCGGCACATCGGGCGTGGTGTACGCAGTCGGCGATCAACCTGCCTACGATGCGCAAAGCCGGGTGAACTCATTCATTCATGTGAACCATACAAAGGAGCAGGTGCGAAACGGGGTGCTGATGTGCCTGAACGGGACGGGCATCCTCAACAGCTGGCTTAAACACCAGGTGAGCGGCGCCAGCTACGAAGAGATGAATGCCCGTGCCGCCAAAGCTCCGCTGGGCGCCGACGGACTAAGGGTATATCCTTTCGGTAACGGCGTAGAACGTATACTCGCCAACAAACCATTCGGCGGCACCTTCCGCCACCTGAACTTCAACGTTCACGAGCAGGCACACCTGCTGCGTGCCGGCCAGGAAGGCATCGTGTACGCGCTGACGTATGGTATAGATATTATGCGCCAGATGGGGCTGAAGATAGAACGGGTGCGCGCCGGTAAGGCAAACATGTTCCTGAGCCCCCTCTTCCGGGAGGCTTTTGCGAATGCAGGCAACGTCACCATCGAGTTATACAATACGGATGGCGCACTCGGCGCAGCAAGGGCTGCAGGCATAGGTGCTGGTTACTACAAGGAGATGCGTGATGCGTTCAACGGTATGGAATGCCTGTCCACCATCACCCCCGATCCCACCCTGCAGCAGGCTTACGGGAACGTTTACGCAGATTGGAAAGCCGGTCTGGAAGAAATGCTTTAATTTGATTGTCAATAGAACACTAAAAAATAGTAGTATCATGGGTATCACGTTAGGAAATACAGAATACTTTAAAGGTATTGGGCAGGTAAAGTATGAAGGGCCCCAATCCGACAATCCATTTGCTTACAAATGGTACAACCCGGACCACCAGATCAATGGTAAGTCCATGAAAGAGCTGTTCAAATTTGCCGTATCGTACTGGCACACGTTCTGCGGAACAGGCGGCGATCCGTTTGGTCCGGGTACAAAAAACTTCCCCTGGCTGGTATCGCCAGATCCGGCGCAAAGTGCAAAAGATAAGATGGACGCAGCGTTCGAGTTCATCACCAAGCTGGATGTGCCTTACTACTGTTTTCACGATATCGACCTGGTTGACGAAGGCGACAGCCTGGCAGAATACGAAGCGCGTTTGCAGATGATCGTAAATTACGCGAGCCAGAAGCAGGCGGAGAGTGGCGTAAAACTGCTCTGGGGCACTGCAAACGTGTTCAGCAACCCGCGCTACATGAACGGGGCATCTACCAACCCGGACTTCTCTGTTGTAGCCTACGCAGGTACACAGATCAAGAACGCGATGGACGCAACGATCGCACTCGGCGGTGAGAACTACGTGTTCTGGGGCGGCCGCGAAGGCTACATGACACTGTTAAATACAGATATGAAGCGCGAGCAGGAGCACCTGGCCCGTTTCCTCACCATGGCCCGCGACTATGCCCGCAAACAGGGCTTCAAGGGTACCTTCTTCATTGAGCCTAAGCCTTGCGAGCCTACCAAACATCAGTACGATTACGACTGTGCTACGGTAATCGGCTTCCTGCGTCAGCATGGGCTGGACAAAGACTTCAAAATTAATATTGAAGTGAACCACGCTACCCTGGCCGGTCACACCTTCCAGCATGAACTGCAAACCGCTGCCGACGCCGGTATGCTGGGCAGCATCGATGCCAACAGGGGCGATTACCAGAACGGCTGGGATACCGACCAGTTCCCGAACAACCTCAACGAAATGGTAGAAACCATGCTCGTTATTCTGGAAGCAGGTGGGTTTGCAGGAGGCGGTGTTAACTTCGACGCCAAGGCCCGTCGTAACTCTACCGACCTGGAAGATCTGTTCCATGCGCATATCGGTGGTATCGACAACTTTGCCCGCTCGGCCATTATTGCAGACAAAATACTGAGGGAGTCGCCGTACAGGCAGTTCCGCAAAGACCGCTACGCTTCGTTCGACAGCGGCGAGGGAAAAGCCTTTGAAGAAGGTAAACTTACCCTCGAAGACCTGCGCGAGTTCGCGATCGCCCATGGCGAGCCGAAACAAACCAGCGGTCGCCAGGAATGGCTCGAAAACCTGGTGAACAAGTACATCTAAGTAACCGGCATATTTTTAAAGCGGGGAAGAGGGCAACCTTTTTCCCGCTTTTTTGTTGTGCATATCATGGGTTTGGTGGCCGGAAGAAATTTCTTGAAAGGTGATTGTTAATGGTCTTAAATCTATAACTGTCATGGGTTTCGGAGGATTTAGGGGCCGTATTAACTTATTATCTTTTATATATTTATTGCTGCTGTTGCCGAAACTTTCTAAAACAGTTCGTAATTTAACCGCACAATTCAGGAAAGACAATGGGCTTTAGCATTAATCGAAATGAAGAAAACGGTTTCTATGTTATCACGTTAAAGGATAATGTTAACAACACACAGGTAGATATCGTTCCGAATTATGGCGCCATGTTGCATGGTTTTAAAATACAGCACGACGGCAAACTGCTTAACCTGATTGATAATTACGACGGTCTGGACCACTTCAACGAAGACGTGAACACCAGCTTTAAAAACGTAAAACTCAGTCCCTTCGCCTGCAGGCTCAAAGACAGCAGCTATACTTTTAACGGCGCGGAATATACCATTCAAAAATCTCCCATCCACGGTCTTTTATACGATGCGAACTTCGAAGTGATCGAAGAAGAGATCACTGGCCGTTTTGTATCTATCACCCTGGAATACGAATACAACGGAGAAGATCCGGGTTATCCATTTCCTTACACTTGCCATGTGCATTATAAACTGATGCCCTGGAACGAGCTGAAAGTGATCACCCGCTTCACCAACCGCCACGATGGCCCTATTCCCGTAATGGACGGCTGGCACCCTTACTTTACTACCGGCACGCCGGTGGATGAGCTGGAGCTGCAGTTCGCTTCCAATGAAATCGTGGAGTTTGATAGCAGCCTCATTCCTACAGGCCGCCTTGTTCGCTACAACACATACAAAAAACTCACTTCCCTCAAGGATGTGCAGATGGATAATGCGTATACCCTCAACTTCATTCAGCCGCAGCCGCTGTGCCGCCTGTACGACCCGGTGAAAGGTATTACCATTGCACTTTCTCCTGAAGAGAGTTACCCGATATTGCAGGTGTACATTCCACCGCACCGTAACAGCATTGCCATCGAAAACCTGAGCGCACCTCCCGATGCGTTCAACAACGGTATCATGCTCAAAAGACTGGCAGCCGGTAAAAGCACCGATTTTACCACTACCATCAAGGTGAACTGATCCGTTTGGCACGAAATTGGCCATTTGGTAGAAGATTATCCCCTGATTGTTCACGCTTAATCCTGTGCAATTATGGACACTTTAATCATCAGAGGCCAGTGGAATGACATCAAAGGGCAGCTTAAACAACTGTACGCCGAGCTAACAGATGATGACCTCCTTTTCGAAGAAGGTAAGGAGGATCGCCTGATAGGTCGGATACAAATCAAGCTTGGCAAGTCACGCGATGAAGTGATTTCCTTACTGAGATCCTTTTAAAGAACTGCAAAAATCCGGTCCGCTGAAAGTTGGCCGGATTTTTTTATGATACATTTAACACGGTGTTTATTAACCCCGGATGAGCTTTAACTATTTTGTAATGAATTTGTTTAGTTTGGTATGAAATCCTGTTTGTCTTTATTTATCGCCATTTTCGCCCTGCTCCACGCCGGCGGAATACAAGCACAACAACTTAGGCCAGTAACCGTTCGCGGCCAGATGGTAGACAAGGATAGCCGCCTCGTGCTCTATCCCGCATCCGCACGTAATCTTTCCAGCCGGCAGAGCGTATTTACTGATAAAGGCGGTTACTATAAACTGGATGGCCGTCAGAACGATACCATTGTACTTTCGTATATCGGTTACCACGCCGATACGTTTGTAGTTAGGCAGCTGAGTGGTACTGAAGTGCATAATGGCGAACTGCGGATAGAAGAACACTTCCTGCAGGGCGTAGAAATCACCTCGCGATACAACGCTTACCAGCTCGACTCCATCGCCCGCGCCAACGAGTTCCGCCACATCCTGGAACTGCCCGACCGCGACCTCGTCGATAAGTCGAAACGTGCCGAAGGCTTCGGTATCATCTTCAGCCCATTCACCCGCTATTCTCAAAAGGAAAAAGATAAACGGAAATTCAAGGAACAGTTTAGCCAGAACGAAATAGATGAGTACATCGAGTTCCGTTATTCCAAACAATTCGTGAGTAAGGTCACTGGCCTTTCCGGCGATTCGCTGTTGAACTTCATGAATAAAAATACGCCCAGTTACCAGCAATTACGGGTGATGCCTAACGAGGACCTGATTTACTGGACGACCGACCGTTACCGCACCTGGGTGAATAAAAAGTAATGATAAAAGCCTTCGTTCCCTACAGCCTGTTGTTACCTGGTATGCTGTTTTTCGCGCAGCGCACGCAGGCACAACTGCTACGTCCAGTGCTTGCTACCGGGCAGGTGACGGACAGGGAGAGGCACCTCGTGTTATACCCGGCTTCCGTTCGTAATATATCGGCCGGCTTAGGTGTATACACCGACAAGGGCGGTTACTTCCGCATTGGCGCCAGCCGGCGCGATACGATTGTGATTACGTTCCTCGGTTATCATCCTGATACGATGATCGTGAACCAGGCCTCCGGGGAAGCACACGCCGCCGTACGAGGAACTACGGGTGATGAGCAACCTCGATCTCGTTACCTGGACGACCGCACAGTACCGCGACTGGGTTAAGAAATAAAAAAGCATCCCAAGCGGGATGCTTTTTCGTTATTAGCCATGTCGATCGTTATTTTCAGTTGTATACTTTAACCATGTATACATAGTCCTCCAGTTTCTTCAGCTGGTCCTCGCGGCTAAGGCCGTCGAGCGCGCAAACGTTAGACTTAATTTCTTTTTTCGCTTTCTGATTGATGCTTTCTTTAGGCATTTCTTCCAGCAGGCGTTTATTAGCGGATTTGATCGCGAAAGCAATACCATCCGAGGAACGTTGTTTACCGGTAATGATACCGATAATTTGTCCTTTACCGTCGAGCAATGGTGCGCCGCTGTTACCGGGGCTAACCGGGATGGATACCTGGTAGGAGATCGTATCGCCGTTGAAACCTGTTTGGGCGCTGATATAACCTCTGCCATACACCACTTCATCGCGTGGAAAGCCCATGGTGAATACCTCTTCGCCGAGACGGGCTGCTTTTGGTTTAAGCGAGTAGGGAAGTGGAGCGGTGCGGAAGCTTGAGTCTACGATCCGGATCACTGCCAGGTCGCTGGACACATCTTCGAACACGCTGATCGCCTTGAAGGCTTCGCCCCTGTTATTTTGAATATAGATAGAATCTGCATTTGCGATTACGTGGCGGTTCGTCAGCATATAACCGTAACGGTTAATGGCGAAACAAGTACCGCCATAAGTGCCCGGATTGATAGGAGCGCTCCTTTTATCTTTAATGTCACGGATAAGATCGTTCTGAGAACGTTGTATGTTATCCACTTTACGCCTTACATCTTCATATTGCGCTTCATTCGTTTTCTTCGCAGCCTTCTGCATCACTGCGATTGTGCCAAGCGAAGTAACCAACGCTACACACGCCGCTGCAGCAACAGCCACCAGCGTCTTCCTGTTCAGGAAACGGATCTTCGCAGGTTTAGGTGCAAATTCGGCACGCAGACCGGTAAGGTCTGTCTTCGCATGAAGAGCGTTGAGTTTGCCGGTCAACTCCTTCCTTTGGCCGAAAGCCTCCAGGTTTTTAACGAGCAGCTGATGCGCCACCACTTCCTGATCTATTTCAGGATGGCTGCGGCGCTTCGACTCGAAGGCGGCGGCTTCTAACGAGCTCATTTCGCCAGCGAGGTATCGCTCAATTTCTTGTATCAAGTGGATATCGTTCATCACTAATGACCCCCTTCTTATTTATATTGTGCAAAAAATAATTTCTTCAATCGCATCAGGCACTTATACTTCTGGTTCTTGGCGTTCTCCGCATTCGTGTAACCGAACTTTTCCGATATTTCCTGCATGGAGCGTTTATGCAGGTAATAATCTTCGAGAATCGTGCGGCAGGGTTCCCCCATACTGCCCATTGCCTTTTCCATGATAGTGAACTGCTCGTCCCGCTTCTCATGCTCTTCTATCGTGTCTTCCACCGGCGTTACGGCTTCCAGCTCTTCACTGATGGTACCCTGCCAGGCTTGTCCCTGCAATTTTTTCAGCCAAAGGCGGCGGCAAACTGCATAAATGTAGGTTTTAAGCCTGCTCGTGAGTACAAATCCCCCTTCCTGCACCTTTTCATATAATATGATCACCGATTCCTGGAAGAGGTCTTTGGCATCATCTTCTGACCCGTTATTTTGCAAAACCATCCTGTAAATCATGGGGAAGTTCTCTGAGTAGATGATTTCCAATGATTTATCGTCGCTTTTAGCTAAGCCTTGCAATAATTCCTGGTCCCTTTCGATATGTTGATAGTTATTCACTTATTAATACGGTTTACTGCATTTAGTAACCCAAAGTAACCGAAAAAAATATTTTTTCAAATCCTGGGTTACCTTTCTTTTGATCCGGTATAAAGGTTAAATATTATTTCTAAAACACTAAATCTTATTATCATGAAAAACGTACTGAAAGCTTCTTTCTTCGCTCTGGCTCTGGGTCTGTTCGCTGCATCTTGCAACAACGCTTCTAAACCTGCTGAAGATTCTACAGCTGTAGCTCCAATCGACTCTGCTGCTGTAACTCCAGTTCCAGTTGATACTGCTGCTGTTGTTGACACAACTACTGTTGTTGATTCAGCTGCCGCTCCAGCTCCTGCTGCTCACTAATTATCAGCAAGCATAAAGGTTTTATAAAGCCGCTTCCCTCCGGGAGGCGGCTTTCCTTTTTAAGAGATCTTAAAAAGTAGCCGGTTATCCTACTGTTAGTACGTTTAAACGCCTTTTGTTCGCCGTCAGTACCTCTTGGCGTACCCGTCGAAAGTAGCCAGTTATCCTACTGTTATCCTACTGTTAGTGCGTACAAACGCCTTCTGTTCGCCATCGGTACCTCTTGGCATGATCGTCGAAAGTAGCCAGTTATCCTACTGTTATCCTACTATTAGTCCGTACAAACCCCTTGCTTACACCTTCTATCCGCCACTGGCACCCTTGCTTCGAACAAAGACACCCCATCAATCAAGCCTCTGCCCCAAATAATTGATCCCCATCCCATTAGTTGCTGTAACAACTGATGTATTGGCATCAATTTTAATTTAAGGAACCCTGCCATAAATACAAGAGTTTTTGAAATAAATCTATCTATTTGCTGAATCGATTGAATGAAATTTAATTTTTTGGCTAGTGGTTGAAGATTTCAAATCGTGGCTTACATTTGTAACGCAATCAAAAGAAAGCAAACAATCATGCAAACGCAAACGACCTTTGGTTACTTTTACGGTTTTTACTTTTTCTGGTATCAGAAATAGCCGGGGTTCCTTTGCATAAAGCAGATAAAAATATAAGAAAGGGCCTCGGGTAAACCGGAGGCCTTTTTTAATGCACTTTAGCCAATAGATATGTCACACAAGAGCTGCCTTTATTTCTTTTACTTTTTCTTTTACTTCTTTTATCAGGAGAAGCAGGGGACTCTTTTGTAAATATCTGGCTAACATAAAAGCTGAATAACATGAAAGGGTCCCGGCTCAGGGGACCCTTTTCTTTTGTCTTATCCAATACCTATCATTAAACAACAACAAACTAAACAATGCGTATCGCAATCCAGGGATTTGAAGGATGTTTTCATCAGCAGGCCGCCCAGCGGTATTACGGTAAACAAACCGAAATAGAAGCCTGTTCCTCCTTCCCCGAACTCGTTAAAAAGGTGAAGGTGGGCAAAGAGGCAGATGCTGGCATGATGGCCATCGAAAACTCCATCGCCGGCAGCATCCTGCCTAACTACAGCCTGTTAAAAAACTCCGGACTGCACGTAACCGGCGAGGTTTACCTGCAGATCAACCAGCACCTGATGGCGCTGCCCGGCCAACGCATTGAAGATATAAGAGAGGTACACAGTCACCCGATGGCATTGCTGCAATGCGCCACCTTCCTCGAAAAATACCCGAACATCAAACTGGTAGAGTCGGAAGATACGGCCCTCAGTGCGAAGAATGTACACCAGCGTAAATCAAAGACCATTGCCGCCATCGCGAGCAAACTGGCCTCCGAGATCTATGAGCTGGACATCATCGCGCCAAATATTCACACAGCGAAGAACAACTATACGCGCTTCCTCGCCATCTCACGTAATGGGGTGGAGCCGGCGGAAGATGCCAATAAGTCATCTGTATACTTTCAAACACCTAACGAAAGCGGTAGCCTGGCTAAAGTGTTGAGCATGATCGCCGCCGAAGGTATCGGTCTTTCCAAAATTCAGTCTTTTCCGATTCCCGCTAAAGAGTGGACGTACTACTTCCATGCGGATATGGAGTTCGAAGACCTGAAACACTTCCGTAAGGCATTAAAACGAATCGAACCACTAACAGACCAGCTGACGATTTTAGGGATCTACAAAAAAGGATTAACACACGCATAAAGCTTATTACATGCAGATATCAGTAGCCAGCAGATTACAGCATACAGAGGAGTACTACTTCTCTAAAAAGCTGCGGGAAATAGAAATGATGAACAAAGCAGGCGCCAACGTGATCAACCTTGGCATCGGCAGTCCCGACCTGCCACCCCATGCTTCTGTGGTAGCGGCACTCAGCGAACACGCGCAGCTGCCTAACACCCACGCCTACATGGGTTATAAGGGCGTTCCCGCACTGCGCCAGGCGATCGCTGACTGGTATCAGAAGTTTTATGATGTGCAGCTCGATCCTGAAACGGAAGTATTACCGCTGATCGGTTCCAAAGAAGGCATCATGCATATTTGTATGACGTTTCTCGAAAAGGGCGACCAGGCGTTGATTCCTGATCCGGGTTATCCCACGTACCATTCGGCCGTACAGCTGAGCGGCGCGACACCGGTAACTTACAAGCTGTCGGCTGATAACAACTGGGAGCCGGACTTAGCGGCACTCGCCAAAACAGACCTGAGCAAGGTGAAACTGATGTGGGTGAACTACCCGCACATGCCCACCGGCGCACAGGCTACACCCGGCTTCTTCGAAAAGCTGATTGCCTTCGCCAAAGCACATAACATACTGCTGTGCCACGATAATCCGTACAGCTTTATTTTGAACGATCAGCCGAAAAGCCTCCTGTCTGTACCCGGCGCCCGCGAAGTGGTGCTGGAGCTCAACTCGCTCAGCAAATCCTCGAACATGGCAGGCTGGCGCGTAGGTATGCTCGCCGGTAAAGCGGAGTGGATCGCCGACGTGCTGCGTTTCAAGAGCAATATGGACAGCGGCATGTTTCAACCAGTACAAATGGCAGCGGTAAAAGCGCTGGAGCTGGGCAAAGAATGGTATGACGAGCTGAATAAAATATACCGTGGCCGCCGCACCAAGGTGTTCGAACTGCTGGACCTCATCGGCGCAAAGTACGACACCAACCAGGTAGGCATGTTCGTTTGGGCGCAAATCCCGGCGGGTTATGCAGATGGTTACGCGGTGAGCGACGAAGTGCTGCAAAAGGCGAAAGTGTTTATTACGCCGGGCGGCATCTTCGGAGAAAATGGCAAAGGCTACATTCGCGTAAGCCTTTGTAAAGGCGAAAAAGTATTTAGCGAAGCCATTGAGCGTATCAAGGCATCAAAATAAAAGAAAAAGAAATGATCGCAACCGTAGTAGGAGTAGGTTTAATAGGCGGCTCGCTCGCCCTCAGCCTGAAGGAAAAAGGGCTGGCCAACTGGGTGATCGGGGTAGATAACAACGAAGAAAACCTGCGTAAAGCGCGCGAGTTGAACATCGTTGACGAAGCCACCTCACTCGAAGATGCGATGAACCGCTCGCAGCTGATCGTGCTGGCCATTCCGGTGGATGGTTTGCTGAAACTGCTGCCTTCTGTACTCGACAAAGTAAAGCCCGACCATGTAGTGATGGATGTGGGATCCACAAAAGATATTATCCTGCAACTCGTTGCCGGTCATCCCCAGCGTGGCCGCTTTGTAGCCGCTCACCCGATGGCCGGCACCGAGTATAGTGGTCCGGAAGCCGCCGTACGCAACCTTTTCACCAACAAAACCATGGTACTGTGCGATGTGAAGAACAGCGCAGAAGATGCCCTGGAGGTGATCGAAAATATGGTCGACAAGATAGGGATGCGCCTGGTGTACATGAATGCCGAAGAGCATGACCTGCATACGGCTTACATCTCCCACATCTCTCACATTACTTCTTTTGCTTTGGCGCTGACGGTGCTGGAAAAAGAGAAGGAACACGGCCGCATCTTTGAACTGGCCGCCGGTGGTTTCGAAAGCACGGTGCGACTTGCGAAAAGTTCTCCGGATATGTGGGTGCCTATCTTCAAACATAACCGCAGCAATGTGCTGGACGTGCTGGACGAACACATTAACCAGCTGCAACAGATGAAAGGATTACTCGAAAGTGAAGACTACGAAGCTTTTTACAAGCTGATCCAGAAATCGAACAAGATCAAAAAGATACTTAAGTAAGCATAAACCTTTAATAACAAACACTTTTCTTAAATTACACACACTTTTTCATATGGAACAGATCTTAGCTAACACGAAATTCGGTGATCCTACTTCTGATAAAAAGCCGCTGATCATTTCAGGTCCGTGCAGTGCAGAAACGGAAGAACAAACATTGGCCACAATGCAGGCCCTCGCAAAAACTGGTAAAGTAGACGTTTTACGTGCCGGTATCTGGAAACCCCGCACCCGTCCCGGTTCTTTCGAAGGCATCGGTACAAAAGGTTTGCCCTGGTTACAGAAAGCGAAAGAACTGACAGGTTTGCCGGTAACGGTGGAAGTAGCTACCGCTAAACAAGTAGAAGATGCCCTGCACTTCGGTGTTGACATCCTCTGGATCGGTGCGCGTACTACGGTAAACCCATTCTCCGTACAGGACATCGCCGACGCGTTAAAAGGCGTAGACGTTCCCGTACTGATCAAAAACCCCATCAACCCTGACCTGGAACTGTGGATTGGCGCAGTAGAAAGGATCCAGAAAGCGGGTATTAAAAAAGTCGGCCTGATTCACCGCGGCTTCTCCAGCTACGGTAATACTGAATACCGCAACGCCCCCATGTGGCACCTGGCGATCGAACTGAAACGCCGTCACCCTGAATTACCGATGATCTGCGATCCGAGCCACATCAGCGGCCGCCGCGACATCCTGCAGGCTGTTTCGCAGGAAGCGATCGACCTGGATTACGACGGTCTGATGGTAGAAACACACGTTGATCCGGATGCAGCCTGGAGCGATGCGAAACAACAAATCACACCAGAGAAATTTGCAGAACTGCTGGACGGTATCGTATGGCGCCGCGAGCACACCGACCGTAATGAGTTCAACTCCGCGCTGGATAAACTGCGTGCGCAGATCAACCAGATCGATGATGAGATCATGCTGCTGCTGGGCAACCGTATGAAAATCGCTGAGAAGATCGGTGCTTACAAAAAAGAAAATAACATCACTATCCTGCAAACGAACCGCTGGAACGAGATCCTGGAGCGCAACATCACGAAGGGCGATAAACTCGGCCTGAGCAAAGATTTCATCCTGAAATACTTCGATGCAGTACACCTGGAATCCATCAACCGCCAGAATAAGGTGATGAACGAACAATAAATCAACAAATGACAACAACGTTATCATACAAGTTCCAAACACAACAGACAGACTATTACCTAAACGCTGATTTGCAGCAACTGGACAAATACGTGGATAAAACACGCAGCATCCTGTTACTGGACGAAAATGTGGACGAGCATTATGGCGAAACGCTGAAGGGCTGGCGCAAGCTGGTAATTCCCGATGGCGAGGAGCATAAGTCGATGGAAGTAGTGGAGCAGGTGATTAACGGACTGATAGAACTGGAAGCCGACCGTAAAACCATGCTGATAGGCATCGGTGGCGGTATGGTGACCGACATGACAGGATTTGCCGCCAGCATTTATATGCGCGGCATTCCTTTCGGGTTTGTGCCTACCACGCTGCTGGCGCAGGTAGATGCAGCTATCGGCGGCAAAAACGGGGTAAGCCACGGCATGCATAAAAACATGCTGGGTACGATCAATCAACCCAAATTCATTTTCTTCGATTATTCGCTGCCTTCTACCATGCCTGATGATGAATGGCATAACGGTTTTGCGGAGGTCATTAAGTACGCGGCCATACAGGACGCAGCGCTGTTCAATTACCTGGAAGAGAACAGGGAACTGGCGCTGAACCGATCTGTGGAAGTGCTGCAGTTTTTGGTAGAACGTTCCGTTCAGATCAAAACGAAAATTGTACTGGAAGATGAGTTTGAAAACGGATCGCGCCGCTGGCTGAACTTTGGTCATACGTTAGGCCATGCAGTGGAAAAGATCGAAGGCATTGCGCATGGACGGGCTGTGGCCATTGGGATGGTGGCTGCCGCCAAGTTTTCGGAGAAGCTGAAAGGCTTGCCTACCGAACATACCAACCGGCTGATAAGGCTGATCAACGATTACCATTTGCCGGTAACATTAACATCGGACAGGGAGCAGGTGTTTAACATCTTTAAGCTGGACAAAAAGCGGGAGAAGGATTTTATCCATTTCATCCTGCTGGAAGAGATCGGGAAGGCGGTTACGCATCCTATACTGATCGACGACCTGAAGCAACTCCTGGACGAATTGTAAAGCGTAACACAAAAACACAAGCATGAAAGTAAAAGTATCACCCGCAGCCATCAAAGGTATAGTGACCGCCAATCCCTCCAAAAGCGCTATGCAGCGTGCGGTAGCGGCGGCTTTGCTGGCTAAGGGCACCAGCATTATCCGCAACCCGGGCCTCAGTAACGACTGCCTGGCCGCGTTGGACGTAGCGGGCAGGCTGGGAGCCACCGTGGTGAAAAAAGACGATCATTATGAAATTACGAGCAACGGTGTTGCCCCCGTATCTGCCGAAATCAATTGCGGCGAATCCGGTTTGGGCATCCGTATGTTCACACCCATAGCCGCGCTGGCGACGCAACCTCTCACCATTGTTGGACATGGCAGCCTGGTAACAAGGCCTATGGACTTCTTTGAAGAGGTGTTGCCGAAGCTTTCGGTAGACTGTAAAACGAATGATGGTAAACTGCCGCTCAACATCACTGGCCCGTTGAAGGCAAATGATGTGGAGATCGACGGTTCACTCAGCTCCCAGTTTCTCACCGGCCTGCTGATGGCCTTTGGTAGTGTAGCCGAAAAGGCGACCATTACGGTGAAAGACCTGAAGAGCAAACCTTACATCGCACTCACCCTGCAACTGATGGAGCACTTTGGTGTGAAAGTGGAAAATGACAACTTCGAACGTTTCCATTTTACCAGCAGGCAATCATATAGCGCTGTTGAATACACGGTGGAAGGCGACTGGAGCGGTGCGGCTTTTCTGCTGGTAGCTGCAGCCGTAGCCGGTAGGGCAGAAGTAAAACACCTGAATACACAGTCGGCCCAATCGGACAAAGCGATCATCCAGGCGCTGGAAAGCGCGGGTGCGCAGATCATGCCCGGGCTGTACACGGTGATCATTGCCAACAACGGCGAGTTAAAACCTTTTGAGTTTGATGCGACCGATTGTCCGGACTTGTTTCCGCCGCTGGTGGCGCTGGCAGCGAACTGCAAAGGCGTAACCAAAATTGCGGGTGTAAGCAGGCTGGCACATAAGGAGAGCGATCGTGGACTTACCCTGCAGGACGAGTTTGGCAAGATGGGCATCCGCATCGACCTGGATGGTGACCTGATGTACGTGCACGGGGGTACCGGTATTAAAGGTGCAGCGGTGCATTCGCGCAACGATCACCGTATTGCCATGGCTTGCGCTGTTGCTGCGTTAACAGCCGATGGCGATGTAGAAATCGAGAATGCGGAAGCGATTAATAAGTCGTACCCCGAGTTCTTCGATCACCTTGCGCAGTTGGGTGCAAAGGTAGAAGTGACCAGCGCGGAAAAGGCATTGAACCACTAAAAACAAAGAGATTAGTATGAACAGTTTTGGCAGAATATTCAGGGTAAACGTATTCGGCGAATCGCACGGCGAATGCGTAGGTGTAAACATCGATGGCGTACCGGCCGGCCTGCCGTTAAAGCAGGAAGACTTTCTGCCGGACCTGGAGCGTCGTAAAGCGGGTGCAAAGGGTACTACGCCGCGTAAGGAAGATGATTTGCCGTTCCTGAAATCCGGTGTGTTTAAAGAACATACGACCGGTGCGCCGATCACGATCTTGTTCGAAAACAATAATACGCGCAGCACCGACTACGACAAGCTGCGCGAGTTTCCGCGTCCCGGCCACGCCGACTTTGTAGCCAGCCATAAATACGGCGGCTTCGAAGACTTTCGTGGTGGCGGACACTTTAGTGGTCGTTTGACCCTCAACCTGGTAGCAGCCGGTGTGATCGCTAAAAAGATACTTGGCGACAACATCCAGGTGAAAGCGACGATCAAAGAGATTGGCGGCCTGCCCGATCCTGAAAAGGGGCTGGAAGCTGCTATCGCTGCCAAAGACTCTGTAGGCGGCATCGTGGAGTGTGTGGTAGAAGGGTTGCCTATGGGACTTGGCGAGCCATTCTTCGATTCGGTGGAGTCTAATATTGCGCACGCCGTGTTTGCCATCCCTGCGATCAAGGGTATTGAGTTTGGTGCAGGCTTTGCCGCGGCGAAGATGAAAGGTGTTGAGCATAACGACGCCATCATTGACCCCAGCGGTAAAACGGCCACCAACAATGCCGGTGGCGTGGTAGGTGGTATTACGAATAACAATCCGCTCGTATTCCGCGTAGCTGTGAAGCCTACTTCCAGCACGCCGAAAGATCAGCAAACGCTGAACATCACGACCGGTGAGGTAGGTACTTTCAGCGTAAAAGGCCGCCATGACCTCTGCATCGCTTTGCGTGTGCCTGTGGTATTGGAAGCCGTAACTGCAATGGTACTGGCCGATTACATGTTACTGGACCAGCAACGGCCCAGGATCTGGAAATAAGAAAAGTGTTTGTAAATAGCAAAGGCGCCTGGTATTAACCGGGCGCCTTTTTTTGATGGGGGAGAGACGAAGACTGAGGCGGATGTTTGCTTCGCGCTGCTCGCAATGAAGGGGGCAGGCGTTCGTCTTTTTTACGCGTCATTGCGAATGAAATGAAGCAAACCTCCGCTTCCGTCTTCGCTATAAAAGAAAAAACCGCCTCCCTTCCGGAAAGCGGTCTCCTATCGTAATAACGTTCATTTACTTCACGATCTCCAGCAACTCCACCTCGAATACAAGGGCGCTGCCGGGCTGGATTTTCGCGCCTGCCTGGCGTTCGCCATAGGCGAGGTCGGCGGGCAGGAAGAGTTTCCATTTAGAGCCTACGGGCATCAGTTGGAGCGCTTCTGTCCAGCCGGCGATTACGCCATTCACCGGGAAAGTAGCGGGTTCGCCTCTTTCTACGGAGCTGTCGAACACGGAGCCGTCAACCAGCATGCCATGGTAGTGCGTTTTAACGCGGTCGGTCGCCTTTGGAATAGCGCCGGTGCCGTGTTTAATAATGGAATATTGCAGGCCGCTTGGGAGTGTGATTACACCCGCTTTCGCCTTGTTTTCCGCCAGGAATTTTTCGCCGTCGGCTTTGTTTTTGGCTAATTTCTCCGCTTTCATTTTCTGCAGGTATTCTGATATAGACATAGAAACTTGTTGTTGCGTAAGCAGTGTATCCTTGCCCGCCAGGCTGAAGTTAAGTGCTTTAATAAACACGTCGACGTTCAGGCTGTCGAGGCCCTGGTTTTTAATGGAGGCACCAATATCCTTGCCAAGTGCAAAGCTAAGGGTATCCATACCATTTTGAAGCAGGGGTTTAGGAGGCTCGGGAGCCACGGTGGCTGCCGGAGTGATCTTTTTTGTGCAGGCTTGCAGGGATAGTACGCTAAGGGCGCCGATAATCAGGCTATTCTTAATCATAAGGTGATAAAATTTCGGTGCAATATAAGCGCAAAATCCAATATTAGCCAGCCTTTTACTTTGTACGCGTCCAGATCTCCGAAATTTTATCCCCCTTGGAACTCAATCCGCTATGATGCCAGTTGTCGCCATCGAGCTTGCCGTCGAAGCTGAGCGACATGCCTACACGGCTGCTGTCGCGGGAGAAGAACTCAATATTTTCGGTGTATTTGCCGTCTTTGAACGTATACGTGCCGCCGCCCGTACCGAAGAACTCACCCGTTTCAATATTGATCGCCGCCCACTGGAAGCGGCTGCCGGAAAGTATTTTCAAGGTCCTGCGCGGTGCCAGGGTGATCGGGTTCATTTTGCCTTCCTGCTCGCGTTGTGAGATGCGCCAAACACCCTGTAATGGTGCTTTGCCGTCGTCAATACGCGTCCATTCCTGGGTGTCGCCGTCTACGGTGATCTGCAGGTCGCTGCCCGTTACTTTAAAGCCCGCCTGGAAGGTTTGTCCGACGAGGTTTTTATCCTCGGTGTTGAATTCCATTACCACTTCCAGCATACCATTCCCTGCATCTTTATACTTGCCGCCCAGGCTGCTGTAAAAGGCTTTGGAGTCTTTGTCGAAGGCACTTTGCATAAAGTAATCGTCAGTGATAACGAGCGTTACGGTAGCACTGCCACCGTTTTTCATTTGCCAGGCACCTTTGATGGATTGCGCCGTAGCAGCATGCGTGAATAAAAGTGTGCACAGCAACAGGCACAACATGGAGAAAATGCGTTTCATGCGTTTATGGGTTTTAACGTGAATAGACTAAAGATACATTAAACCAAAAGAAAACAGCCCTTCACCGGGTGGCAAAGGGCTGCATTTCACGATTATTTATCATCACTTCAGGATGGGGAGTATAATGCGGGATGGATGCACTGCATCGTGCAGGATGCGTACCTGCGCTTTGCGGAAATCGCTGTCCTTCGCGGTGTATATGTCCATAAACTGTTGTGGGTTGCGGTCTGCGATCGGGAACCAGCTGCTTTGCACCTGGATCATGAGGCGGTGGCCTTTTTTGAAAGTGTGCGCTACGTCCGGCAGGGTGAACTTCACCTCCGAAGGTGTGTTGGGCACAAACGCTTCCGGCTTTTCGAAGCTGTTACGGAACTTGCCACGCATGATCTCACCGCGAACGAGCATCTGGTAACCGCCCACCGGGTAAGTGCTGGAAGGTACGCGACGGTGTTCGCTGTCGGCATCTTCCGTATAACGGAAATCATCCGGGAATACGTCGATAACTTTTACTACGAAATCGGCGTCGGTGGTGCTGATGCTGGCGAACAGGTCGGCCACTACCGGGCCTGCCAGGGTCATATCTTCAGTGAGGATGTCTGTCTGAAACACCAGTACGTCCGGCCTGCGGGCAGCGAAGCGCTGATCGTCGGTCATGTAATTGATGGTGCGGTTAAAATGCACATCCTCCGTATATGGTACGGGTTTGGCCGGATCGCTGATGTATTCGGATGCGCTGTTCGCTGCGGTAGGTTTGGAGAAAGAGAGCTTTCCGTTCTCGCCAAGATAAACCGGTTGAGATGCCTGCGCCATTGGCCATTTCGGTAACTGGCGCCATTCGTTTTCGCCGGTGAAGAAGATTGTCGCTTCGGCAATCTTTGGCTCGGTGCCTTTGCCTTTCAGGTAGTAGTTGAAGAAGGGTACTTCCACGTTCTTTTGATACCATTCGGCGGTGTTGCTGCCGAAACGCACATTACCGAGGTGACCGCCATCTGCAGATGCCCACTGACCATGATACCAGGGGCCCATCACGATACGGTTGTTCGTTTTAGGGCTCAGTTGCTCAATGGCCTGGTAAGTACTCCAGGCGCCGAAGCAGTCCTCCGCGTCGAAAGTACCGCCTACCGTGAGCATCACCGGTTTAACGTCTTTGGTGAAGTTACGCACGTTGCGCGCTTTCCACCAGGCGTCGTAGTTGCCATGGGCCATCAGGTCTTTCCAGAACAGGATGCTGTCGCCCATCAGCTTTGAAAAGTTGCTGAGCGCACCGGTTTCCAGGTAAAACTTGTAGTTGTCGCGGTTCGGGAAGTTGAATCCGTCGGGGCCGGTAGTTGTTGGTGCGGGTCTTGGTTTGCCGAAGGAGCTGTAGAAGCTGAAAGCATCTGCCAGCATGAAGGCGCCGTTGTGGTGGAAGTCGTCGCCCTGGAACCAGTCGGTTACCGGTGCCTGCGGGCTTACCGCCTTCAATGCCGGGTGATTGCTGAGCGCAGCCATGGTGGAGTAGAAGCCGGGATAGGAGATGCCGAATACGCCTACACTGCCATTGTTCCCTTTGATGTTTTTCATGAGCCAGTCGATCGTATCGTAAGTATCGCTGGCCTCGTCTATATCTTTTTTAGATTTTTTATTCGGGTTGAAGGGACGCACATCTTCGAACACCCCTTCACTCATCCAGCGGCCACGTACATCCTGTGAAACATAGATGTAGTTTTCGCGCAGATACGTGTTTAAGTAGCGGCGGTACAACGGGGCATACTGGTTTTCGCCGTATGGCGCGCAGGAATAGGGTGTGCGCGTCATCAGCACCGGGTGTTTTTCGCTTTGATCTTTAGGCAGATAAATAGAGGTGAACAGTTTTACGCCGTCGCGCATGGGGATGTACACTTCCTTCTTCGTATAATGTTCCCGGAACCAGAGGGAATCCGCGTTTACCTGTGCGGTAACGGCGGGGGTGAGGCTTAACAGCCCTGCGGCTGCGAGCAGCCACTTCTTCATAAACAGCATGTTTTAGATTTTGCCTGCACAAAATAGACAAAAGCGTTATGGCAGCCCCGCGAATTTATATGAATGGCTTATGGCTTTTTATCACTGCGCGTGAGCAGCAGGATAATACGGAAGATGATCAGATATACGAAATGCGCAACCAGCGCCAGCATAGGCACGCCCATGATTAAAAACATGATGGCCATGTAAGCAGGTAAACTGGGCCACAGTACGATCGTGAAAAAGATCCAGTAACCAAACAGCGACAGCATGAATGCTTCCGACATCATCCGTTGTTTTTTGCGCAGCAGGAAAAAGATCACCAGGTGTACCAGGAACGGGATAAGAAAGATGAAATCGAAAGTGATAAGGTCCATATGCTCAAAGATAGGCGTTTACACTTCTTGTAAAACGCGTAAATTCGCAAAAAATTGAGTCATGCCCAAACCATTGCCAACAGACTTTAACCCCTTTTACGGCACTTATGTACACCTCGTACCCCAACACGAAGCCCTGGAGGCCATCGTTACCAATACTTCGCAGGTGGTACGATTCTTTCAATCCATACCGGTAGACAAACAACATTACGCTTACGCGCCCGGCAAGTGGACGATTAAACAGGTGCTGCAACACATCACCGATGCGGAGCGCATCTTCGCCTATCGTGCTTTACGGTTTGTACGTGCCGATGAAACCCCGTTGCCCGGCTGGGAAGAGAACGATTATGCTGCCCATGCGCGGGTAGATCATCTTCACTGGAACGACATGATCGACGAGTTTTTACATGTGCGCAAGGCGTCCGAGCATCTTTACAAACATCTGAACGAGGCGGAATTGGCGCGCAGTGGTACCGCGAACAATAGTTTCATTACAGTGAATGCGCTGGGGTTTGTGATACCGGGGCATGCGCTGCATCATATGAAAGTGATCGAAGAGCGGTATTAATCAGAACCGCATATTCCGTCCGCCCTTGCCTGCTTTACGCGCAGGCGCCACGCCACCAAAGCTGCTGATGTTATACGTGAACGACAGCATAAAATACTGCTGCACGATCATGACCTGGGAATCTTCAATGTAGTCCTGCGTGATGTTCCGGCGTGCCGCGATGTTCTGGTTCAGCAGGTCATATACACTTACTTTCAGCGTGCCCCGGTCATTCTTCAGGAACATGCGCGATACAGACATGTTCCATAAAGTCACGTCTTTACGGTAACCGGGAGCCATGTTGGTATTGTACGTATAGTTCAGGTCATTTTCCCATACAAACTTTGCAGGCCAGAACAATGCGGAATACAGCGTAACCCCATGCACCAGCGCATCACCGCTTTGCAGGTTGCTGATGGAATAATCAGTTTTACGATAATTAATGCGATAGCCGGGGCTAAAGTCGAGCACTTCTTTATAAGTATAACTTACGTTCAGGGAAGCGCCAGGATTGATGGTTGTGGTCTCGTTACGGAGGATAGGCTTACCGGGCTGGCTGCTGAAGCTTACACTTTTATTTACCGACGCGTTCAACGAGCCGTTGATGCGCAGGGAGTAATCTTTCTTCCTGATAGATTTGGATGCGTAAGCCCACATGCTCGATGAGTACGTACCACCCACATTCACCGGGCGCGCATACTGCACAAAAGCGCTATCGTACGTGGTTTGCATCACGATCGCATTACTGGTGGGAGAGATGCCGAGGTTAAGGCCATAATTGAATCCCTTGGCAGGCGAAAAAGCCGTCATGCCGGTAGAAAAGTTATGCGTGAACGCAGTCTTAAGGTCCGGGTTACCGAGGTTCACAAACAAACGGTTCGTATTATCGCGCACAGGTTGCAACTCGTTGATGGTAGGCTGCCTGCTGTAAAAGTTATAGCCGAAGTTGATCATGAGCCTCGGAGAAAACCGGTAACTGAATCTGGTAGTAGGCGTAAATGTTTGCTGGCGCTGTGTAATAGAATCGTTACGGGTGTACGAGTAATTCTTTAATGTATTATACTGCATCCCTCCACCAATCGTAGCATTAAACTTTTCACCACTGTAGTCGAACGATAACTGAGGCCGTTGCTGGATGTTGATGTTACGGAACTTATCGCTGAAGGCAGAGTCCAGGTTGTCGAACTTGCCCGTATTCTCATCCAGGTTATACGTTTGCCGGTCCGACCGGTTAAGGCCGTAACTGAAACGGTAGGCGACGATCATCTTCCAGGTCTCGCTCAGTGGTTCGGTATAGGTGACGTTGGCCGTGTAGCCCTGATTGTTACCTGTGCTGCGCGTATGCTGGTTGCTGATGCCCGTGGAATCACGGTCCGGGTAACGGAAAAAGTTCTCCGATTCGAGGTACTGGTCATTGTTGTTATTGCTGTACGTTTGCCCCAGTTCCACCGACAGGTTACGCCCTTTGCGGTTTAGTATTTTTACCAGGCTGATATTGTTGTTGAAGTTAAGTACATCGTTGATCGAGCGGTTTTGCATGTCCGATGAGTTGGCGAGTGAGCCGTCGGACTTATGCGTGGAGCTCCTGCTCAGCGACAGGCCCGAGCCGTAGGTGCGGTCCAGGTTGGGCGTCAGGATGAGCGTGGTAAACGAGTCGATCGAGTACGTAAAGGTCATGTTGAGCCGGTCATTGTTCGCATACGAGCGGCGGCTGCGCGTTTCATCAAGCGTATTTGCATTTTCGGTATTGGTAAACTGGCGGCGTGAGGAGCTTTCGGTACGCGTATCCGCATAATTATAAAAGTAGCTGCCGCCCACCTGAAGGCTTTTGCTCCACTCGTCGTTGTAGTTCACACCGGCCATTGCGATATTACGTACGCCGTCTCCACCAACACCGCCTACATTCAACCCATTCACGTTAACGGAAGCCGAACCGGACGTGCTCGTATTTATACTTACAGAACTGCCGCCAGAGCGTTTACCGCCCTGCAGGCCCATCAGATCTTCAATGGAAAACCCCGTATTATTCAGGTTATTGCTGGAGGCCAGGAAGCTTAACTGCTGCTTCGGTGAAAACCGGTTGAGCAGCGTATTTACATCGTACCGGTGCTGCGTGCCTGCGCCGGCTGTGATGCGGCCGAACAATCCTTTCTTTTTATCTTCCTTTAAGGTGATATTGATCGTTTTATCTTCCCCATCCGTTTTTTGCCCGGTAAGCTGTTGTACTTTGGATTTCGTATCTACCACCTGTATCTTATCTACAATCTCTTTGGGAAGATTCTTCGTAGCGATCTTCGGGTCGTTACCAAAAAACTCTTTACCATCCACCAACACCCGCGATACCTTTTTGCCATTTACCTTGATGGAGCCATCAGCCTCCACTTCCACACCCGGCAGCTTCTTAAGCAGGTCTTCCACCACCGCATTCGGTTTGGTTCGGAAGGAAGATGCATTGAACTCCAGCGTGTCGTTCTTGATCGTGATTGGGGGCTTTTCGCCCTCTACCACCACTTCGCCCAATGCACGGGAAGAGGGGGCAAGAATGATAGTGCCCAGGTCTGCCGACGCATCACCTGTCTTCATCACCTTCCGGTACTGTTTATAACCTGTGTACGATACCAGGAATACGAACGTCTGCCCCTTGGGTAACGACTCCAGCTTAAACACGCCCTTGTGATCGGTGAGGGTATAGGTGAAAAGAGTACTGTCTTTCGCATCATTGACCGCCACCGTGGCCAGTTCAAGTATTTCCTTCGTGGTAGAATCGACGACCTTTCCGGTCCAGCTAACTTTGGATTGCGTATACCCCTGCAGATGCAGGAAGAGGGACAGGATAACAAGGAGGAAAAAACGCGGCATGTGTTTAGACTGGTTTGTGTTACAATATTACGAACTTTTCGTAATAATCCTATTTATTTAGTTGGAAGGAGTTTTTAAGGGATGATCGGATTACGAATTATGCTAATAACGCGCTTTAGGAAGCGGCATTGCGTTTCACGTGTTTATTTTTAACATAATTAGTTTGAATGGCCCGCCTGACGTGTCGAAGCGATATGAAGCCGATACTATACGGGTAAAAAACATCTCATCAACACACAACTTATTCGTATATTTTCACGCGTTTGTTTACCATTAAAATCTAAAACCTCCGCACCATGGGCATCTTTGATTTTATCAAGAATGAATTTATAGAAGTCATCGACTGGGTCGATGATACGAACGATACGGTGATTTATAAATTCCCTGACAAGGGCAATAAGATCATGAATGGCGCGCAGCTCACCGTGCGGGAAAGCCAGGTGGCCGTGTTGATGAACGAGGGGGAATTTGGGGACGTGTATATACCGGGCAGGCATGAACTGCGCACGAGCAACATGCCCATCACCACTACGCTTAAAAGCTGGAAGTACCTGTTCGATTCGCCTTTTAAGGTAGATGTGTTCTTCGTGAGCACAAAGTTTTTTACTAACCTGAAATGGGGTACATCGAACCCTGTGATCGTGCGCGACCCGGTGTTTAAACAGGTGCGCCTTCGTTCGTTTGGTACCTATACCATGCGCGTGGTCGATCCTAAAAAGTTTATCAGCCAGTTCGCAGGTACGCATCCATGGGTGCGCATCGATACGGTGAGCGAGCAGCTGCGGAATACGATCATCAGCCGCCTGGCGGAGGGACTGGCAGAAGCGGGTATTTCCGTGTTAGACCTGGCCGCGAACTTTACAGAGATCGGTGAGAAGCTGAAGCCAGTGTTTCAGACAGAGTTTGCACAATGGGGAGTGGAGCTGGGACAGTTCTATATCGAGAACGTTACGTTGCCGGAAGAGGTGGAGAAGATGCTGGACAAAACGACGCAACTCAACATGCTCGGCGACGACCTGCAGCGTTTTAACCAGATGCAGGGCGGTATCGCGATCGAGAAGATGGCAGATAATCCGGGTGCTGCCAACACTGCCGGCTTAGGCGCAGGGGTGATCCTCACGAACATGTTACAACAGCAGCAACAGCAACCCGCACAACCGAATGCGGGACCTGCCGGCGAAACGAAAGAGCAGCTGGTAGAACTGCTGAAGAAACTGGGCGAACTGAAAGCCTCCGGGTTACTCACAGAAGAAGAATTTAACCAGAAAAAGGCCGACATCCTGGGACGGCTGTAACACGCTTATCCCTGTTAAATATCATGGAACAGCCATCTTTAGAGAAAAAAGATCCATTGCTGTTGTTTCCCTGCCCGGGTTGTAACGCGCAGTTACATTTCGATCCGGGTGGGCAGCAGCTGGAGTGCGAACATTGTGGAACACGGGTAGCCATCGAGCGGGGCACAGACCAGATACGGGAAAACAACCTGCATCGCCAGATGGTAGAGAATACCGATCCTGCCACCACCATCGAGCAGCAGGTATATAAATGCAACCGCTGCTCGGCCGAAACGATCTTCACGTCCGAAACGCCTACCTTCATTTGCGCCTTCTGCAACTTCGAGGTAGTGAACCCGGTGGCGTATAAAACGCGCATCATTCAGCCTTCGGGGATCATCCCGTTCGTGGTCGACAAACAACAATCCGTTTCCATCTTTAAAACCTGGTTGGGCAAAGGCTTCTGGGCACCCAATGACCTGGCGCAATTTGCCAGGCAGGATGCGCTGCACGGCATGTATCTCCCGTTCTGGACGTACGACGCGCAAACCAATAGTCACTGGACGGGCTACGGCGGCCGTTACTACTGGGAAACCGAATATTTCAACGATGCACAGGGCAAACGCCAGAGCCGCCAGGTCCGTCGTACCGAGTGGATCTATCGCAGCGGCACATACGACCGCTTCTTCGACGATGTGCTGATCGGCGGCACCAATGAACTCACGCAACAGGAGTGTTACAGCATCTTTCCCTACGACCTTAAAGCGCTCATCAACTTCGATGCCCGTTACCTTTCCGGCTGGCAGGCCGATGTGTACGATGTGGCTGTCGGGGAAGGCTACACGCAGGCGGAAGCCATCATGCGCGATGCGATCCACGACGCCTGTGCCGAACAATGCCGCATCGATACGTACCGCGATCTGAATGTGAACACGCAGTATTCCGCACAAACCTATAAACATGTATTGCTGCCGATCTGGCTATGCTCTTACTTCTATAAAAACAAAAAATACCACTTCCTGGTAAACGGACAAACAGGCCGTATTCATGGTAAGAAGCCGGTATCTGCAGGGAAGGTAGTGTTGGCGGTGTTGCTGGCGCTGATTGTTGTTGCTGGTATTATTTACGCGGGGAATCAATAGTAAGATGACTTGTCTGTTCGCAAGGCATTGTTGCGCTTAGGATATGGGCGAAAACGTAGTAGGGGAGGATTGGTGGTTAAAGCTTCTCCGAAGCAACCAGTTCGGGGTTAAGTTCACTTATCGAAATTGAGTTATTAGTAATCGCATCTTTTATCAGGTCTTTGAGTTGTTTCCTGGTATAGGTCTGAAAGGTTGTAGGTGAACTAAAGCAATGCAATATCAGATCTTTCACTGCGCCAAGTTTGTTATACGTTAATGAAGAAATGTCCTGATGAAGTTTTACCAGTGAGGTAATGGTTGTATCTCCATCAGTCGGGGTTAACTGTAACCCTTTGTTTTTGATGTCGTCTTCGTTGATTACAACTATATAAATAGTACTTAGTTTTACCGCGCAGGCTCCCGTAACCAAGGCAAGTATAGCTTTTTCAAGATCCGAAAGACTATCTATCCGCCACACGGAAAGGTCATTGTTGGTGGTCTTAAGGCAAATGGTGATCGCATCAGCTGATACATCTCCATTCGCATCTTTTAGCTGATCCCATTTTGCGCGATTAATTCTCCTTACTACGAACGGCATAGAAGTTCTTCTTCAATGTCTTTAATGACTTGATTTATATAGTTTTGAAGCCACTCGCATTCCACGGACGTCTTACGCAGAATGTCCAAACTAGTTTCTGATCCCCAGTTTTCAAGTATCCTCACGCCGAGCTCCTTTGCCTCAAGGTTTTTGTGAGTTAGTGCGGAAAGAGCCATGATTTGTCCGATTGATCCAATTATCTCTTCATCCAGGCTCTCAAGCACCCGTAATATTCCGAGAAATATTTTTTCATCACTCGCAAAATATCGGGTGTATAAATTACTAAACCAGATGGAAGTAGCAGCAGCATTTTTTGAATAGTGTTGCTGGAATATCTTTGAGCATTCTGTTCGCCGCCCATATTCTACATCTTCATACTTTAAGAGATACGAACATGGGCGTTACATGCTCGTCCAGGAATTGGATTTGTTTATTGTTTAAATAATTTAAGTCCGGGATATAGTTGGTGGCGTAGTCATTAGGCTCGTTTGCGACAGGTAAGGAATAAGTACCCGGTGAGCCCGTTTCATTAGGTGCCGACCAGTTGTAAGAAAAACTTGAAGGAAAAGCGTCATTCAGCTGCGTTAATCGCTCAGCATGCGTAATTGTTGGCTGCAAATTCAAGTTTGTATAATGATAGAAGTTCATTATTCTGATAATGTTTGTATATGTTCCGAAACGATTTTTTCTTCCGTGGTAAGCACCTGTTCTAGGAAGCTTACGATGTTTTCCTGACTGAATCGGTATCCGTGATTATCCTGGTGCGTATTGATATCAACTATTGTTAGCAGCCCGTCAACCATAACATCCTGATTATTCTTCCTCATCATAGCTTTCTGCCAAAGCGACTCTACAGAAATATTGAGTCGTTCAGTAGCGGGTATATTGATGGTATCCCTGACTACAATTTTATGAACGCATTCGACGGGTGGTTTTTGCTTTAAAAAAGGAAGCGTATTTAATGCCTTATCTGTAAAAGATCTAAGGTCGATAGAAGTGATGGCTGTTTGCGTCACAAATCCTATCCGCTTATGGGTTTTATTAAACTTTGAGTTTATCCTGGCAATCATTTCAATCGTTTCCTTAATAAAAGTAGACTTGTCCGGCATCTCCATCGTCCCAACATTGACATTCGTTTGATAGATGTCTATCCGTTCCACCCCAAAAATTATCTGTACGCCTCTGTCGGTTGAAATCAGTTGAAATCTGTTTGCATTTTGACCAAACTGATTTTCTCCATGTCTGATTTCACTATAGTAACTCGGCAATAAACCTTTGTCCTTAAATGCATCTAAAAAGTATTGAATGTTATCAAGACTAGGCGTAATATCCTCGTAGCTACCGAAAAGAGCAACCTGGTATCTTATATTTTGAACGTCCATTGGGAATGTTATGTGGCTAGAAACTAAAGTTATCGAAATTTAATGAATCCCTGACACGCATTTCGCGTTACTTTCGTCAAATAAAAAAGGGGCTGACCACACGGTCAGCCCCTCTTTTATTATAACTATTTTAATTACGCCTCCGCATACGCACTCACAGGCTCGCAAGTACATATCAGGTTCCTGTCGCCATGGGTGTTATTCACACGGCTTACAGATGGCCAGAATTTATTCACTTTTACATACTCCAGCGGGAACGCTGCCTGTTGGCGGCTGTACGGCTTGTCCCACTCGTCAGCAGTAATTACGAACTGGGTGTGAGGCGCGTTTTTCAGCACGTTGTTGGCTTTGTCTGCACGACCTTCTTCAACCGCACGAATCTCTTCGCGGATAGACAGTAATGCGTCGCAGAAGCGGTCCAGCTCGTCTTTATCTTCAGACTCAGTAGGCTCGATCATGATGGTGCCGGCCACCGGGAAGCTCATGGTAGGAGCGTGGAAGCCATAGTCCATCAAACGTTTTGCTACATCTTCTGCCTCGATGCCTGCCGTAGCTTTGAACGGACGCAGGTCCACGATGAATTCGTGTGCGCAGGTACCGTTAACGCCGGTGTACAGGATGTCGAAGTCGTTCTGCAACCTCGCTTTCATATAGTTTGCATTCAGGATCGCGTATTCAGTGGCTTTGCGCACACCAACGTTACCGAGCATACGAATATATGCGTAGGAGATAAGCAGGATGCTCGCACTGCCGAACGGCGCTGCGGATACTGCGTTACCGGCTTTACCATCCTGCAGGTGCACGTGCGAAGGCAGGAACGGTGCCAGGTGTTTCGCTACACAGATAGGGCCCATGCCAGGACCGCCGCCACCGTGAGGAATTGCGAAGGTCTTGTGCAGGTTGAGGTGACAAACGTCGGCGCCAATGAGGCCGGGAGCCGTTAAGCCTACCTGTGCGTTCATGTTCGCACCATCCATATATACTTGTCCACCATGCTGGTGAATGATGTTGCAGATGTCTTTTACACTCTCTTCGTAAACGCCGTAAGTGCTCGGGTAAGTGATCATGATACCGGCCAGGTTGGCGGCATGCTGTTCAGCCTTCGCTTTAAGGTCAGCTACGTCGATGTAACCGTTGTCGTGTGCTTTTACGATCACCACTTTAAAGCCGGCCATCACCGCGCTCGCAGGGTTGGTACCGTGTGCGGAGATCGGGATCAGCATCACGTTACGGTGACCTTCGCCGCGGCTTTCGTGGTATTGTTTGATCACCAGCAGACCCGCATACTCGCCCTGTGCACCACTGTTAGGTTGCAGGCTGCAGGCGTCGAAGCCGGTAATGACAGAAAGGTATTGGCTCAGTTCATCTACGATCTGCATGTAACCAGCTGCCTGTGCGATAGGCGCAAACGGGTGCATTTTGCTCCAGTGTGCCCAGCTCAGGGGAATCATTTCGGTCGCTGCATTCAGTTTCATGGTGCAGGAGCCGAGGCTGATCATGGAAGTATTGAGGGAAAGATCTTTATTCTCAAGGAACTTGATGTAACGCATCATCTGCGACTCGCTGTGGTGAGTATTAAACACCGGGTGCAGCAGGTAAGCGGAAGTACGGATAAGATCAGCAGGAATCACCGCTTCGTTCTTCGTATCCGAAACACCAATGTGGCCACCGTTAAACAATGCCAGTACATTGTTCAGGTCTTTCAGGCTGGTGGTTTCGTCCAGTGAAATGCCTACAATGTTGCCTTCATAACGGAAGTTGATGCCGGCTGCTTCTGCTTTGCTGCGCAGGGCGGCAACGTCGGCTATTTCCAGGCTGATGGTATCGAAGAAAGTATCGTTCAGCACTTTAACGCCGGCAGCTTTCAGTTTGGATGCCAGTGCGGCGGTGAGCAGGTTTACACGGGTAGCGATGTGCGCCAGGCCTTTAGGACCGTGGAACACAGCGTACATAGCGGCCATGTTCGCCAGCAACGCTTGTGCTGTACAGATATTGGAAGTTGCTTTTTCACGTTTGATGTGCTGCTCGCGTGTTTGCAGCGCCATGCGCAGTGCGCGGCCACCGTTAGCGTCGATGCTTACACCAATGATACGGCCGGGAATGGCACGTTTAAATTCATCTTTGGTAGCAAAGAACGCAGCGTGCGGTCCGCCAAAGCCCAACGGAACGCCGAAACGCTGAGCGGAACCGATAGCAGCATCGGCACCCAGTTCGCCCGGAGGCGTGAGCAGTGTAAGCGCCAGCAAGTCGGTAGCCATGGCTACGTAAGCGCCTGCCGCGTGTACGTTATCGATAAAGGTGCGGTAGTCGTGTACGTTACCTTTAGTGTCAGGATATTGCAACAGTGCGCCGAAGTAAGTTTCGTCGATGCCGGCAGTAGCGAAGTCGCCTACCACTACTTCGATGTTCAGCGGCGTAGCGCGGGTTACCACTACGTCGAGCGTTTGTGGCAGCACGTTCGCATCTACAAAGAATTTCGGACGTACGAGGTGGTCATGATCGCGGTTTAATGCGCTGAAGAACATGGCCATCGCTTCAGCCGCAGCCGTAGCTTCGTCCAGCAGGGAAGCGTTGGTGATCGGCAGGGCCGTCAGGTCGCTTACCATGGTCTGGTAGTTCAACAGGCTTTCGAGGCGGCCCTGGGAAATTTCGGCCTGGTAGGGCGTGTACTGCGTGTACCATCCCGGGTTTTCGAACACATTACGCAGAATTACGCTGGGCGTAATGGTGTCGTAATAACCCTGACCGATATAGTTTTTAAATACCTTGTTTTTGAGGGATACTTCTTTTAGGTGGCTCAGGTAATCGTGCTCACTCATCGCATGCGGAATGTCCAGCGCACCTTGCATACGAATAGACGCCGGTACTGTTTTGCTCACCAGCTCCTCAATGCCCGCTTCCCCAATCGTATGGAGCATTTTACGGGTTTCTGCTTCGTTCGGACCGATGTGACGGTGAACAAATTCATTTTGTTGAATATCCAATAAATTCATTATACAAGCAGGTATTATTAGAAAAGAATGCGCAAAGCTATAACCTTTTTACCCAACAGCCAAAAGGCGCCCCGCCATGTGGAAACAGTGGTGATAAACCGATTGTTCGGCGAGTGACTTTTGTCATAGAAGTGTTATTGGGCCCTTACCGTCACCGCTCTCCCCAGCCCCCGTTGTGTCACTCCCTTGTACCCCATCTCTACATTCTCCCGCTCATATGTTAATCAAAACCCAGGTCAACCATAATATTTAAAGGGCAACGAAAGGGCAACGAAAGGGGTAGGAAAGGGAAATGGTCGGATTTTGGGTTAAAATACTATCAGGTTACGCGCCTCCGCTTACCCGTTCCCGTCATCGCGAATGCCGTTTAAGCGAACCTCCGCATTAGTCTCCGACCATTTTCCCGTCATCGCGAATGCCGTTTAAGCGAACCTCCGCATTAGTCTCCGACCATTTTCCCGTCATCGCGAATGCAATGAAGCGAACCTCCGCTTTAGTCTCGGTGGCAGTAAGGCTGGCAGCCTGAACTACCATTGCGAAGACCGCACACGAGGGTGGCCGCGCTTCGCTCGCCATGACGGATATTGAGAATCCCATGAAGGGTAGGGAGCATCCGATGATGATATGGCGATCCCATGTCGCAAACGGAAATCGCTACGCCGGGAAGGGGAAATACCGCTGAAGGGAGTGACCTTTACATTTGTGCCGATGAGGCGAATCCACGAAGTGGATAGCATCGCTTCCTCCGTCATCGCGACTGCAATGAAGCGAACCTCCGCGTTAATCTTCGCGGCGATAGGTCGGCAGCCATTAACTACTTGTACGAAGACTGCATACGAGGGTGGCCGCGCTTCGCTCGCCATGACGGATATTGAGAATCCCATGACGGGTAGGGAGAATCCCATGATGATATGGCGATCCCATGTCGGAAAGGGAAATCGCTACGCCGGGAAGGGGAAATACCGCTGAAGTGAGTGACACAACGGGGGCTGAACAGAGAGGCAAAAGCTGGTGCCATAATTTATTTACCTTTGCACAAAATCTGGTTAATGTCGGGCATATTGGACAAGTGGGAGCTGCGTGCGAAGGAGCAGCAGAAGGCTAACAAGCAGTTCCTGCAAAAAATGCAATTGAAAAAGGGAAAGGGGGCGGAGCGACTGCTGCCCGATCTGCATGAGGAGGCGTTCGAAAAGATCGACTGTCTGCAGTGTGCCGGGTGCTGTAAAACCATTAGTCCGCGCTTCAAAACGCCGGATATTAAACGCATTGCCAAATACCTCGGCCTCAAAGAGTCGGTGTTCATCGAAACGTACCTCCGCCTCGACTCCGACGGGGATTATGTGGTGAGAAGCAGTCCCTGCCCGTTCCTGGCCGCCGATAATACCTGTAACATCTACGACATGCGCCCCGGCGACTGCCGCAATTACCCCTATACGGACAGTGATGAGTTCTTCAAACGTCCGACCACGACTTATCTGAACAGCACGATTTGTCCGGCTGTATTCTACGTACTGGAGCGGCTTCGCGCCAAAGTCGGTTAATCTTTCTTATCAGGATGTAAATCGAGGTTTCGCATGGCGGGCGATATGATGTACGTGGTAATCACTACGCCTAACGTCACGCATCCGCCAAATACCACCGACCTTACCGTACCCAGCAACTTCGCTGCGAGGCCACTTTCGAAGGCGCCTAACTCGTTACTGCTGCCGATAAACATCGAGCTTACGGAGGATACGCGGCCGCGCATGTCGTCGGGTGTTTTCATCTGTAAAATGGTTTGGCGGATGTTTACGCTGATGCCATCGAGCATGCCGCTCATAAACAGCGCCAGGAGCGAAAGCGGGAACCAGGTGGATACGCCGAATACGATCATCGCAATACCAAACCCAAACACGGCTGCCAGCAGTTTAATACCGGGTTTGTTAACCAGTGGCCGGTAGGCGAGGATCAACATCGTAAGACAGGCACCTACAGCCGGCGCGGCGCGCATCAGTCCGTACCCTTGCGGGCCTACGTGTAAAATATCTTTCGCATAAATGGTAAGAATGGCCACGGAGCCTCCGAACAGCACGGCGAACATGTCGAGCGTCATGGCGTTGAGTACGACTTTGGTCTTCCACACGAACTTTAATCCGGCGCTGAGCCGTTGTGCTACCGATTCGCCGGTTTCCTTGTAGTGTACGGGTTTGGGTTTGATTTGCAGGAGCGACAGGAAGGGGAGCAGGAGGATGCCGACGACGAGCAACATGGTCCAATGCACGCCCATCCAGAAGATGCACAGTCCGCCGAGTGCAGGCCCCATAATACCGCCCACCTGCCAGGCGGAGGTGCTCCAGGTAATGCCATTGGTAAGCGCTTCGCGCGGTACCACCAGCGATAACATGGTGAAGGTGGCCGGTGCCACGAACGCGCGTACAATGCCGCCGCAGAAAACCATCAGGTATACGAGTAATACTACATGCTGTTTATCGATCCCTGCCACGGCACGGTCCCAGGTGAGCAGGAACAACGAGGTACTGATAACGAAGTAGGCGGCCAGGCATTTGAGCAGGATGCCGCGCTTCTCCCGTTTGTCGACAATATTACCGGCAAACAGTGCCAGGCTAAAGGAAGGAATGATTTCGGCCAGACCGATGAATCCCAGCGAAAGCGGGTCGTTGGTGAGTTCATACACTTTCCATTCTATCACAGCGAATTGCATCGAGAGGGCAAAGATCACGGCAAAGCGGATCACCAGGAAGTACTTGAATTCAGGCACTCTTAACGATGCGTACGGGTCTCGTTTAATCGTCTCCAATCTCTTAGTTTTTACTTGAAAGGGCTGCTGCAAAGATAGTTTACCAGGACTTGCCACAACGTGCAGGCATCCATGATTAATCAAAATTTAAGCCGTGGGTTTGCCGGTTGTCAACTTTTTGCACAGGGTATAAGGGCATTTTTTACTTTTATGAGGACGAGCCACCATGTTTAAGCTAAAAATCCGGCCGCGTTTTTGCATCTTGTCTACGCCGCTGTGTTGTACCCGAATCTTGGATAAATTCGTTAAATTGTTAGCAATACAGCGTAATATTTTGTTAAAACGCCATGCGTCGTACGAGCGACGCTTTGAATTGGCCTATATTTGAGAACGTTCAATTAGGATGAATATGAGAATGAAACTGAAAGTGATCATACCGGTGTTGCTGATTACAGTGTCTGCCGGGGTATTTGCCTTTAACAGGTACGGTGCCGGAGACCCCCCGGGCCGCTATGAAGCAGTGATGTCGCTGGTAGGGCAGATACTGAAGGAGGGTCACTACCAACCGAAAGACATAAACGATGCTTTTTCTAAAGAAGTTTTCAATAAATACCTGAAGAGCCTGGACCCGGAGAAGAAATTCCTGTTACAGAGTGATGTGGTGAAACTGAGAACATTGGAAACACATGTGGACGACGAACTGATGAACGGCGCGCCGCTCGAACTGTTTGCCGCTACTACAGAGGTGATCAAGAAAAGAGTAGCAGAAGCAGCAGCGATTTATCCTGCATTGCTTGAACAGCCTTTCGACTTCGCTAAAAACGAAAAGGTAGTGCTGGACCCCGAGGTGCTGGACTTCCCGAAAGATGAAGCCGCCCGTAAAGAAGCATGGCGCAAAGTGTTGAAATATCGCACACTCGAGAAGTTGGTAGACCTGCAGGAAATACAGGAGAAAGAAAAAGGTAAGCCGGACTTTAAACCGAAAACAGATGCTGCGATGGAAATCGAGGCACGCGCCAAGGTGAAAAAGATCTACGACCGCTACTTCGAGCGTCTGCAAAGCAAAAAAGAGAACGACGACGACCGTTTCGCTATGTATGTAAATGCGATTACCACTACGATGGACCCGCATACCGACTACATGCCGCCGGCGGATAAAAGATATTTCCAGGAGATGATGGCCGGCAAGTTCTACGGCATCGGCGCACAGCTGCTGGAAGAAGACGGCAGGATCAAGATTACGAGCATCGTAACCGGTAGTCCCAGCTGGAAGCAAGGTAAACTGAAAGCGGGCGACGTGATCATGAAGGTAGCCCAGGGCGATAAAGAGCCGGTGGATATTACCGGTTACGCCGTAGAAGACGCGGTGAAACTGATCCGTGGTGCGCAGGGTACCGAAGTGAGAATGACCGTGAAAAGCACCGACGGTACGGTGAAAGAAGTAGCGATCATCCGCGACGAGATCATCCTCGACGAAACATTTGCAAAGTCTGCCATCATCAACGGCGAACATAAAATCGGCTACATCTACCTCCCGGATTTCTATGCTGACTTCAATGACCGCGACGGCGCATCCTGCGCGAAAGACGTGGCCAAAGAAATCAAGAAACTGAAAGCCGAGAATGTAGAAGGCATTATCCTCGACCTGCGCTTTAACCCGGGGGGTTCATTGCCAGATGTGGTAGAGATGGCCGGCCTGTTCGTTCCGGACGGCCCGATGGTACAGGTTCGCTCCCGTGGCGGCCGCGTACAGGTGCAGAGCGATCGCGATAAGAGTGTGCAGTACGACGGCCCGCTCGCGATCATGGTAAACGAATACAGTGCTTCCGCTTCCGAAATCATGGCTGCGGCTATGCAGGATTACAAACGTGCGGTGATCATCGGCAGCACCAGCTTCGGTAAAGGTACCGTGCAAAGGCTGCTGGAACTGGACGGTTTCGTTAAAACAGACGCCCTGGGCAGCCTGGGTGGCCTGAAGCTGACCGTACAGAAGTTCTATCGCATTAACGGTGGTTCTACCCAGCTGAAAGGTGTGGAAGCTGACATCCAGCTGCCAGATCCTTACTACGAAGTAGGCGAACGTAAAGATAAAGACGCGCTGAAGTGGGACGAGGTGCCTAAAGCGAACTACGCTACCTGGGGCTACCCTGTGGACGTGAACGCGCTGAAGAAGAAAAGTGAGGCACGCGTAGCGAACAACGAAGCGTTCAAAATGATCAAAGAAAATGTGGGTACGTTGAAGAAGCTGGACCAGCAGAAGGATTACTCTCTCAACCTCCAGACCTACAAATCAGAACAAAAGGCGAATGCCGCCGCACTGAAAAAGTACGATACGGCGAATGATAAGGTAAAAGACCTGAACATCACCAGCCTCAAACAGGACCTTGACCGCCTGTCGGGAGACTCCGCCAAGCTGGCACGCAACAAGGACTGGTTGCGCCTGCGTACCAAAGACGTGTACCTGGACGAAGCCGTGAACGTAATGAACGACCTGATCGGCATTTCTTTTCCTAAGCTGAAACCAGCTACCTCCGCAGCAAACTAAGCGTATTTTAGGTTTAATCATAAGAAAAGAGGCTGTCTCATTGGATGAACAGCCTCTTTTTATTTTGTGGGTTATTTCTCTGCGATAATATCTACCACCTTCTTCGTTTTCTTCACCTTCATCTTATCTGGCACGCTGTCGAGTATTTCTTTCTTAAAGGCCTCGATTACCGCCTGTTTTATAAAGTAGCGGTGCGTTACCAGGCTGATTTCCCTCACGGGCTCCGGCGCCTTAAAAAAGCGTACCATATTCATTTGCCGGGAGCTTAATTCCTGTAAAGATAATTCGGGCAGGATGGTATAACCTTCATTCAGTTCCACCATCTTCTTCAACGTTTCCACACTACCGGTGTTGTATTCCAGGTTGCGGAACTCGCCCATCGTAAACTTATCGCGGCAGATGTTGAGTACCTGGTTGCGCATGCAATGGCCTTCATTCAGCAGCCAAACCTCTCGGATGTCCAGCTCTTCGGCGCTTACCACCTTCTTTTCGGACAGTTTGTTGTTCTTGGCTGTGAACACCACGAAGTTTTCATAGAACAGCGGATGTTCTTCCAGGTGCTGGTTGTGAAGCGGCGTGGCGAGCAGGCCGCAGTCCAGCTGCTCCTGCCGCAACAGCTGAATGATCTGTTCTGTAGGGTATTCCCATATTTCCAGCTTTACCTTCGGGTATTTCTTCATGAAAGCCGTGAGTACGCGGGGCAGCAGGTAAGGCGCCAGGGTAGGGATGATGCCTACCTTCAGGATGCCTTGAATTTCTTTTTTCTGGTCGGATATAATTTCCCGGATGCGGGCGTTCTCTTTAATGATGGTGCGCGCCTGGGTGATAACGGCGGTGCCGATCTCGGTGGGTACCACCGGCAGCTTACTGCGGTCGAACAGTTTGATGCCCAGTTCATCTTCCAGCTTTTGTATCTGCATGCTTAACGTGGGTTGGGTAACGAAGCATTTCTCAGCGGCAGTCACAAAGCTGCGATAGGTATCTACGGCGACGATGTATTCTAATTGTACGGTAGTCATGGTCTTACAAAGGTATTGATGAAATCTATTACTTTGCCACCGCCTATAAAGAAAAACGCCTGCTGTGTGTACAGCAGGCGTTAAACAATTATTTACCAGGCGATTATAATACGCGGTAGCGGTATTTGATCTTTTCCACGTTCGTGTACAGTTCGCGGATGTTGATAGAGGCCTGTATCTCGTTCACAGCTTCATTTTTGAGGCCGCGGAACTCATTCTGCTTTGTTTCGATGATGCCCTTCTCTGCCAGGCCGTTATCCTGCGCCAGTTTGAGTGAGTTATTCACCTTCGTATGGTAACTGTCGAGCATACTGAAGTACTCATTGTACAGGTTCTCGAAGCGTTTGGTTTGCAGTACCAGGTCTTCCAATTGGTTGTTCGCCTCTTTCAGGCTGGCATTTTCCTGCAGTAGTTTTTCGTAGTTCAGCTTACCCCTGCTGGTGTACTTCTCTTCCAGTTTGGTAAAGTAGTCGATCACCTTTTCCTTTTTGAAGTCGATGAAAAACTCGTTCAGCGTTTCGGCAATGGTTTTATTGCCACGGTTAGGCGGCGTCATTTTCAGGGCCGTAACGGTGAACAGGAGGTGATCGTAGAGGTTGTCCTGCAACAGGTTCAGCTGGTCTTTATTGAAGTTCAGTCCGAACTCGAACTTCTGGTTCGCGTCGTTCAGGGCTGTGTAATAGATAACATATTTATTCAGTTCCTTTCCGAAGTCCTGCAGCGACTTTTTATTGATCGCTTTGTTGCTTTGCGCCACGCTGTGTAAAAACGTCATCACTGAGTTAGCGATGGCCAGGGGAGGCGTAAGCGAGGTAAAGCTTTTGAAGATCGGGCTGTTGATGATCGACTTGGTAGACTCGATAATGCCACCGTTACGGTCATTTTTATCGGCCTTACCCTTCAGGATGATCTTTTCTACCAGTTCCACGATGCGGTCGCTGAGCGAAAAGCCCAGTTCTTTACTCTCCGGGTTGTTGAGGGAAGTAATGAACACGTCCAGGTTATTGGTCGTGGTACGCGATTTCAGGTCAATTATCTTTTTGTTAAGCAGGTAGTAAGTTTCGCTTGCATTGATAATATTATCCTTGATGAGGGTGTATTTCGTCTGGTTATCGATTTCGCGGCTCTGCATTAATACCTGTATCGTATTGGAGTTCTGCTTATCGCTGTCGGCCACCTTCTGTAATTCTTCAAGGATTTTCTTGATGGTAGTATCCTGCGCCTTCATAACCGGCGGTTTGATCTCACCGGGGGCGTAGTAGTGGTGGGATCTTGTGCCATTGCCGCCATGGAAGTGAAGAACAGCAGTAGTACCGGTAATACGAATCGAGATAATTTCATGTGTTGTATTTTGTTCAGACTTGGTTTTTCGTGCGACCCTGATGTAGTTACTAAGGTATTCAACATCAATGTTTCCGCTGGTTTATGGAAAAGCATGAAATCAGGCCTTTTAAAGTTTCAAAAGTTAAGAAAATATGATGCCAAAAACTTCAAGCCACAAAGATAAGAATTAATACTACTGCATAAGCGTTTCTCTGCAAATCATTAATGTGACGGGCGGCGAACCGTGCGGATGTCCGGGCAGCAGTCAGCTAATAATATGTAAGATTTTGGAGCTGAGGGATAAATTACTTCTTCCTTTGAAGCCTTTTCTTATTTTTGTTGCCTAAAATGAAAAATCCTGCATGTTAAATAACAAAAAGGTAGTCGTAGTACTACCTGCCTACAACGCCGCCCTTACCCTAGAGAAAACCTGGAAAGAAATTCCGTTTGATATTGTTGACGAAGTAGTACTGGTAGATGATGCAAGTAAGGATAACACCGTAGAAGTTGGCCGTCAGCTCGGTATTAAACACATCATCCGCCACGACAAAAACAAAGGTTACGGTGGCAACCAGAAGTCCTGCTACAACAAAGCGCTGGAGCTGGGAGGCGATATCGTGATCATGTTACATCCTGATTATCAATATACGCCGAAGCTGATCATCGCGATGACCAGCATTATTGCCAATGATTTGTACCCGGTAGTTTTTGGCTCCCGCATCCTGGGTAAAGGTGCCCTGAAAGGCGGCATGCCCATGTATAAGTACATTGCCAACAGGGTATTGACCGCGACGCAGAACATGCTGCTTGGTCAGAAATTAAGCGAGTACCACACGGGCTACCGGGCGTTTTCTGCGGAAGTGTTGCGTAACGTAGACTATATGGCTGCAAATGACGACTTTGTGTTCGATAATGAAATGGTATCGCAGATCTTCATGAAAGGTTATGAGATCGCCGAAGTAACCTGCCCTACGAAGTATTTCGACGAGGCATCGAGCATCAACTTTAAACGCAGTGCGATTTACGGTTTAGGCGTATTACGTGTATCGCTGCAGCACCGTTTGCATAAGTGGGGACTGATCAAGGCGAAGATTTACAAGTAAAAAAGAGATAGTGAGTATACAGCACCAGATTGATCTTGCGAAGAAATACCTCCGGTACTACCTGAGCGCCGGCAACCGGCACGACGTGCATTCCCCTTTCGTGTTTTCGCTGATAGAAGAGGTTTTGAATAAGAAGGCTGCCCGTCCCGAGTACGCACCCATGGAAACACTGCGGGAACAACTGCTGCAAAGTAAGGATATCGTAAACGTAACCGACCTGGGTGCCGGCTCCCTCACGGGGGCAGGCACCGAGCGTAAGATCAGCGACATCACCCGCCATGCGGCTAAACCGCCGAAGTTCGGTCAGTTGTTTTACAGGCTGGTACAGTACTTTAAACCGGCCTACGTGCTGGAATTGGGCACCTCTATGGGAATGAGCACTGCCTACATGGCCAAAGGCCGCCCGGAATCAACGATCTACACCATCGAAGGCTGCCCTAACATCACCGCGAAGGCGAAGGCAAACTTCGCATCGCTGGGGTTAACGAATGTGCGCCAGTTTACAGGCAACTTTGACGACGTATTACCGCAGGTGCTTGCACAGGTAACACCCGATTTCGTGTACATTGACGGTAACCACCGCAAGGAGCCAACACTCGATTACTTCCGCCAGTGTGCCGCAAAAGCCTCCGAACATGCCGTATTCATTTTCGACGATATTCACTGGACGCCCGGCATGGAAGAAGCCTGGAAAACCATCCAGGACGATGAGCGTGTAACGCTAACGATCGACCTGTTTTTCATCGGGCTCGTCTTCTTCCGAAAAGATTTTAAAGTGAAGCAACACTTCACCATCAAGTTTTAACAAATGCCGGTCAGTAAGTTGACCGGCATTTGTTTTTAGTATAGTACCTGGAGTTTTCAACGATAGCCATCGAAGCCGCCCGTCGGAACTATTTAAGGTGAGTAACAATTACTAAAATAAAAAAGGGGCTGCTTTCTTAAAAGCAACCCCTTTGCTGTTTCTTTTCCTTCGCCGGCATTACCCGGATCAGGTGTTAAAGGTTTAATCTCAGGCTTGTTACAGCCACCCTTGAAAGAAACAGTGTTCTGCACTAGCGTTGATTAATTATTTTTTCGCGTCCAGCTTTTCTTTCAGCGTTTTAGCATGTTCCAGGTGTTTGCGCAGTTCTGGCAATGCATCTGTAAATGCTTTCTTTACATCAGGATCTTCGGCTTTTTCTGATGATTTCTCGAACATGTCGATAGTTTTCTCGTGTTTATCGATCAGATCATCTACATACGCTTTGTCAAAATCCAGTCCAGATTTCTCTGCTACCTTGTCGATGTCGTTCTGCTGGCCCTGATCAACGCTTTCAGGCAGTGTGAACGATTTCTTAGCAGCCAGGTCACGCAGCTGTTTGTTCAGCTTAGTGTGTGCAGTTACCATCATAGCAGCTGCTTTTTTAACGTCTGCATCGGTGGCTTTAGCTTTCGCACCTTCAGAAGCTTTTACTTCATACAGGCCGGAGGCGTACGCCTTAACTACCCTTTTAGAATCATCTTCCAGGGAGTCAGTCGCAAATTTGTCCTTATTCATATCTATCGCGTCACTTTTAGTAACGGCAGAATCAGGAATCTCGGTGTTTGCGCTGTCCGAGTTGTTTGTTGTGGTGCCGGAGTTACATGCATTTACCATCACAAAAGAACCAATGATCAATGCCATGCCGGGGAGCGTCTTCAATTTCAGAGTTTTCATGGTGTCCGATTTTTTCAGGAGTAGGGTTGAAAAGATTGTGCCAATGATGTAACCCCTTCATATTCTAACCTTTACCGGCAAAAGTTGTGGATGTGTATCCCCGATGCGGTGCCTCATGTGCATAAAAAAGCTGTGGAAATCCCAGATAAGTGCAGGTTAGATTAACTATTATTTATATATTTATGCCTGTTTCAGATTATCCTTATTACCGATACTATTTATCCTTTTATCCGGCCGAAGAGCAACACCTATGAAAACCGCCTTCACCATCGCCGCATTGCTGGTAGTGCAGTTATTGCATGCCCAGGGACCGCACATTAAAGCCGAAGCGCCGCTTCCGATACAGGAGAAGCTGGGCGTGGCATCCTGGTTATGTACTTACGACAGCGTAGCTACATTTATATCTGATATTGCGATGACGATGCCTTACGATCAAAGGCAACGTATTGGTCGTCACTGGTTTTGCTACCAGGGAGTCGATCGCCTGTGGCATGCCGTATTCGGCAAGTTTAATGGTAGCCAGTACGATGTGGTGAGCCATTATAAGATCATTGATACCACTTTTATAGACCAGGTGTGTGAGCAGGATTCTGCATTGCTGATCAGCTATTCCCGCGTGATTGATAAAGCGTATGCAGAAGCAGCGAAGATATTAGGGCCGTCGCAGGTACGGTTTAATAAGTTCCTGAAAAGTAATGCCGACAGTACGATCAGCATCTGGCTAATGCCTTCTGTACAATCAGCAGACATTGCGATGTACGGTGGGGAGTTTTACTATAAATTTGATAAGCAGGGCAACGAAATACTTGATCGCACCGAATACTTCAGCGGGCGGTTCAGGGGTTTTAAGGTAGGTAGTCCGAGAGAGATCCATCTCGACTACAGCCAGGACGATTCGCCTACACTCGGAGCAGTATATTTTGCATGGCGCAACCGGAAAGTTTTTGGTGACATCCACATCCAGAACAGGGCAAGCAGTATGGTATTATCCTATAATGAGGATAAAGGGTACCATTGGGTTACGACCGGCAGGAAGAAATAGCAGAAACATATATTCGTTGAACCATTTACGTTATTGGTGAAAGACAGGTATCTTGTTCGCCGGACAACTGTCGTGTTGTATGTTGTATGTAATGTGCCTGGTATAGATCAAATGTTTTTTTCATTGGTAGTATGCCACTTATTAAACGGGTTTTTAAATGTTACACTGGATCAAAAGCATACTTGGCGCCAATCCCAGCCCTAAATACAACTGGGTAACGGCCAATTCACTTTTCCAGTTTGTTAGCGACCATATAGATCTCTCCGGCAAGTTGGATGAGAAAGCGCTCGTATTGCCCGACGAGGAGCCGCTGGCGGATACCGACTTACGCTACGCCGCCGGTTTGAAAGATGCTTTGGCTACCTCCACTGAAGACAACATGATCATTGAAGAAAAGGTTGCAGCCGTGGTACGCCTCGTGCAAAAGGTAGCCGCCCGTGGCGACTTAACGGCAGGTAATCAACTTTTCGAATTCCTGGTGGCCAACGGTGATCTGATGAACTATATCGATCCGGTGCTGGAGCAGATCGTAGATCTCAATATTGAAATAGAACCCCATTTATATCCATTCGCTAAAAGGCTCACGTTCGAATGCGCGCACCGCAACGGCGTAAAGTTCGGTATGGCCTTACTTGGTCTTTGCCGGCGTGATGAAGTATTGCCCATGTTACGCATGTTAGGTCTGCACGACGAGTTCACGATTTACAGTACTATCGCCATCATTTATTTATCTCCCGATCCGGAAACAGACCTCTGGAACCTGGCACGCCAGGTGCAGGGCTGGGGCAGGGTACAGGTAGTCGATCGCCTGGCTGCGCTGGTAAAGGACGAAGTGGTGAAAGACTGGCTGATACGCGAAGGGTACAAGAACAGCATCATGTATGAATATCTCGCCTACACCTGTGCGGTGCACGGCGGGTTGCATGAACGGCTGGAAGTCTTCACTATTGACCGACAACTGTTTGCTGCTGCCGGCGACCTGATAGAAGCGATGATCATGGGCGGACCGGCTGAGGATATTGATGCGTACGAGCATGCAGCCAGTACGGTGGAACATTACGTTCGCCACGCAAGCACCTGGGCGGCCGATGTGCATGACTTTTACATTCTGCACGCTGTAGGCAACTATATCGCCCTCGAAAGCCGGGACTGGAACCTGCTGCGTAGGAATGGCTGGTCGCAGGACCTTCGCTCTAACATTCTCATCGATATTATGGGCATTATCCAGCAACCAGGCTGGCATTCACGCGTTATACGTGGCCTGCAAAGCGAGGATACGCTGGAATACTACCAGGCCAAGGAAGCTGCTAAAATACTTCGCATCAATACCGAAGACATCTTCTGGCACCGCCTGCGGCTGGAGCCTACGAACAGTAACTATTGGCACGACGTGTTAGATCATGCCAACGGCGCCCACATCGACGATGCCATTCGTTTCGCAATGGAGATGTTGCTTCGCCGCCCTTCGGGCAATGAGGGCATACAGGTGCAGGCCGGTTTGTCGCTCGACTTTTTAGTGAGTGCACTGGCCAAACATCCGGGTAAGGGAGAAGCATTGCTACTGGCGGCCTTACAGAGCGGGCAATTGCGCAATCGCAGTATGGCTGTGCGTACGTTAAGCGTGTGGGAGCAGGACGAATGGACGCCCGCGCTGAGAGAGGCTTTGCTCCGTTTAGGAGCTACCGAATCATATGAAGGTTTGCGGAGCGATATTCGTAAGGTACTTGGCGGTGAGATATTAGATGAAGAGGACTAACAAGGTAGAAGTGTGCGACGCAAGGATGTTGAATAGTCATACCTGCGTTGACAACATAAAAAAAGCTGCCCCATTTACGAGGCAGCTCAGGATTGGAACGCTACGTTCCGTTCGTTAACTATATGATCGACTGCATTGCCGATTTTGCGGCGTTGACAGTAAACTCGATATCTTCTGTAGTTAGCGCATTACTTACGAACCAAGTTTCGAAAGCAGATGGCGGCAAGTATACACCGCGCTCCAGCATGGCATGGAAGAAGCGGCGGAACAGCTCATTGTTTGCTCCCGAAGCAGACGTGAAGTCGACGATCGGGTACTCTGCAAAGTGTACGCTGATCATGGAACCGATCTGGTTGATCTGGTACACCACGCCAGCCGCGCCAAACGCTTCGCGCAGGCCGTTTGCCAGCAGGGTGGTCTTCTCTTCCAGCTGGCTGTAGATCCGTGGATTGTCGTTCAACGCATTCAGCAAAGTATAACCGGCGATCATCGCGATCGGGTTACCGCTAAGCGTACCCGCCTGGTAAACTTTACCAGCAGGTGCGATGTGTTCCATCAGCTCGCGGCGACCTGCGAAAGCGCCTACAGGCATGCCGCCACCGATGATTTTACCAAACGTTACGAGGTCGGCCTTGATGTTCAGTAGCTCCTGTGCGCCGCCACGGGCCAGGCGGAAGCCTGTCATTACTTCGTCGAGGATCAGCAGGATGCCGTGCTCGTCGCACAGTGCGCGTAAACCTTCGAGGAAGCCTGGTTGCGGCAGTATACAGCCCATGTTACCCGCCACCGGTTCGATGATGATCGCGGCGATCTGGTCGGGATTGTCAGCAATGAGTTGTTGCACGGCAGGCAGGTTGTTGTAGGGCGCAGTGAGCGTATCTTCCGCTACAGTGGCCGTTACACCTGGTACCGATTGTATACCTAAAGTAGCCACGCCACTGCCTGCACTTACTAAAAATGCATCGGCGTGACCGTGGTAGTTACCTTCAAATTTGATGAACTTGTTTCTGCCGGTGTAGCCGCGTGCCAGCCTTAACGCTGTCATACAGGCCTCGGTGCCGGAGTTGACCATACGCACCATGTCGATGTTAGGCACCATGCTGATGATCAGTTCTGCTACTTTAATTTCCAGCTCCGTAGGCGCGCCGAAGGAAGTGGAGTAAGTGGCGTATTCCTGGATGGCATTCACCACCGGTTCGTAGGCGTGACCCAGTACCATTGGGCCCCAGGAGTTGATATAGTCGATATAACGGTTGCCGTCCACATCATACATATACGCACCTTTTGCCGACTTCATGAACACGGGTGTACCACCCACGCTGCGGAATGCACGAACGGGAGAGTTTACGCCGCCGGGCATCAGCGTTTGCGCTTTTTCGAATAATGATTTGCTTTGGTCAAACATGGCTTTATTTGTTCGTCAGATTGATTTAATTAACCGAGCAGTTTTACAGCATCTTTCGCGAAGTAAGTGGCGATAAGATCGGCACCTGCGCGGCGAATGCTGGTAAGACTTTCGAGTACTGCCTTTTCTTCGTTCAGCCAGCCCATTTTAGCAGCCGCTTTGATCATGGCGTACTCGCCGCTCACATGATACGCGCTTACGGGTACGGTTACACTGTCTTTAATAAGACGCATAATATCGAGGTAGGCCATTGCTGGTTTCACCATTACAATGTCTGCTCCCTCGTCAATGTCCATCAGGGTTTCCTTAATGGCTTCGCGGGCATTGGCGTAGTCCATCTGGTAGGTTTTTTTATCACCAAAGCCAGGGGCAGAGTCTAATGCATCGCGGAAGGGGCCGTAAAAGCAGGACGCATATTTAGCGCTGTAGGCCATGATGCCCGTCTTCGTAAAATTGTTTTCTTCCAACGCCTCGCGGATGGCCAGTATGCGGCCGTCCATCATATCGCTGGGCGCTACAATGTCCGCACCGGCTTCCGCATGGCTTACACTCATAGCGGCCAGCACTTCCACGGTGGCGTCGTTTACGATCTCTTCGCCTTCTACAATGCCGTCGTGGCCGTAGCTGGAGAAGGGGTCGAGCGCTACGTCGGTCATAACGACCATCGCAGGCACGGCGTCTTTCACGGTTTTAATGGCACGTTGCATGAGGCCGTTCGGGTTCAGTGCTTCGGTGCCTTTGTTATCTTTCAGGTGATCTTCACACTTTATAAAAAGTAATACGCTCTTAATACCAAGGTCCCACAGTTCTTTCACCTCTGTTTTCAGCAGATCGAGCGTATACCGGTAATAGCCGGGCATAGAAGATATTTCTTCCTTCTTATTGCTGCCTTCGATTACGAACAGCGGGGCAATAAAATGCTCGGGCCTTAAAATCGTTTCCGCCACCATAGCGCGGATAGCGGGCGATTGTCTGAGTATCCTGTTTCTTCTGATCATCATCTCTCCTTTATTTAAGATTGCTAATTTACTTTATATTGATCCAATCCTGCGGCTTTAAATGTTCTATCAGTTCAGCCTCGGCACTGCCTGCTGCAGGATGGTAGTCGTACTCCCACCTTGCACGCGGCGGAAGGCTCATCAGGATTGATTCTATGCGTCCGTTGGTCTTTAAACCGAACAGGGTGCCTCGGTCGTGGATCAGGTTAAACTCCACATATCGGCCACGACGATATTCCTGCCAGTCGATGTGTTGCTGCCCGTAAGGCAAGTCCTTCCGCTTTTCCACGATCGGCAAATACGATTGAATGAACGCATTCCCGTTCGCCATCGAAAAGGCAAGAACGTCTTCCGCCTTTTGATCCGCGTTCGGGCGCAGGTAATCGTAAAAGATGCCACCAATACCACGGGCTTCATCACCACGATGTTTGTTGATGAAGTATTCGTCGCACACTTTTTTGTACTTCGGATACAGCGCTGTATCAAACTGATCGCAGGCGTTTTTGAAAGTCGTATGAAAGTGTTTGCCGTCTTCTTTGAACAGGTAGTAAGGAGTAAGATCTGCTCCACCACCAAACCAGCTGTCGATGAATGTACCGTTCTGATCGTACAGTTCAAAGTAGCGCCAGTTGGCATGCACGGTAGGCACAAAAGGGTTCAGCGGGTGTATAACCAGCGAGATACCGGCTGCCAGGAAGTTACAGTCTTCCTGCACGCCAAAGTGTTTGATCATGGCAGGCGCCAGACGACCGTGTACCACGGAAGTGTTCACACCGCCTTTCTCAAACACATTACCCCCACTAATGACGCGCGTAATACCGCCGCCACCTTCTTCGCGCACCCATTTATCTTCACGGAACTTAGCCTTGCCGTCGATCTGTTCCAATGCAGCGCAGATGTCGTTTTGCAAGCCGTGAATGAATGATATGAACTGATCTTTTATTGCCATGATTAAATGCTGTATTCTTTAACGGCGTCTACAAAAGCACGGGCATGATCTACCGGAACGTGCGGTAATATACCATGACCCAGGTTCGCGATGTAACGTTGGGTGCCAAAGTTGTCGATCATGGTTTTCACCGACTGTTTGATCACCGGGATAGGCGCCAGCAGTTTAGCCGGATCGAAGTTACCCTGCAAGGTGATGTTATTACCAGCAAACTGGCGTGCCAGCTGTGGTTTGATTGCCCAATCCACGCCCAGACCAGCAGCGCCGGTAGCGGCCATTTCCTCCAGTGCAAACCAGGCACCTTTGGCAAATACGATCACCGGGCAAACGTCTTTCAACGCAGCCACGATCTGGCGGATGTATTTAAGCGAGAAGTTCTCGAAGTCTTCGGGGCTTAACAGTCCGCCCCAGCTGTCGAACACCTGCACGGTATCTGCACCTGCTCTCACTTGTTCTTTCAGGTAAGCGATGGTGGTGTCGGTTACCATTTGCAATACCTGGTGTGCCGTTTCGGGTTGCGTGTAGCAAAACTCTTTAGCGGCGTCGAAGGTTTTAGAACCTTTACCTTGTACCATGTAGCAGAGCAGCGTCCATGGAGCGCCGGCGAAACCGATCAACGGTACGCGGCCGGCGAGTGTTTTTTTTGTAAGTGCCAGCGCATCGAATACATATTGCAGTGATTCGTTCACGTTAGGCACGTGGATACGTTTTACGTCTGCCGCAGTCTTGATCGGCTCTGGCAGCAGCGGGCCGAGTTTTTCCACCAGCTGTACTTCCATGCCCATGGCCTGTGGCACGACCAGAATGTCGGAGAAAATGATCGCGGCGTCCACACCCACCTGGTCAACCGGCATAACGGTAATTTCGGTGGCCAGTTCGGGGTTCTGGCAGCGCTCGAAGAAGGAATACTTTTCGCGCAGTTTGATGTAGTCGGAGGTAACGGCCTGCCTGGCGCATCATCCATACCGGTACGCGTTCTGTTTTTTCACCCTTCAGGGCCCTCAGCATGAGATCATTCTGTAATCCGCTCATTCTTTACGATTGATTGTTGAAATAATGTATGGCTGTGTTGACAAGCCCGTCCGCCGTAGCGGCTTTGCTTACAACGATTGTGTTTTTTGTGTATTCGCGCAGTACGCCGGCCGTAGTATCACCGATCGCGAAGCAAATTACTTCGGGGGCGGGCGTATTGGCGGTGAAGTAACTGCGTATCCCACTCGGACTGTAAAACAGTATCCCGTCGTATTGTCCTATGACGGTGTTTTGCAGTTCTGTCGTTTCATACACCGTTACCTCTTCGAAAGGCTGCTGGTGTTGTGTCAGCAGCGTAGGAAGCTCGTCGCGGCGGATGTTGCCGCAGAAAAATACGATATCCGTTGCTTCCTTTTGCAGTAGTATCGTAGCCAGTACGGCGCTGCTGGGTGCATGGGCGATTACCCGGCTGTTCGGGAAGTACTCCTGTACGGCGTCGATGGTGGCGCCGGGCAGGCAGTAGAGGTCCCAGGTGGCCGTGGTGGTATCGCCTAATGCGGCTACTGCTTTTACGGCATTGGCGCTGGTAAATACCGCGCTGATGCGGCGGGGCAGTAATGTTGCAAGACGGCTGCGCAATTCGGGCGTATCCTTGTAATCGACGCTGATAAAAGCGCGGGGGATTATAAGGATGCCGTTATCCGCGGCTGCCTGCAGCAGCGCGGCGTCAATTCTTTTGGTACTGAGTACGCGGTATTTATAAGGCGCCAGCATTCCTGATTTGTTCAACGATGTGCGCACCGCCCTGTTGCAGTACTTCCTGTGCGGCATCCTGGCCCAGCGTAGCGGTTTGGGCTACGGGCAGGGTCCTTTCTACGGTGTAAGACACCAGGCCGTCCAGGCTGCACAGGTTACCCTCGAACCACAGCGTATCGCCTTCGATGCGGGCAAATGCGCTGATCGGAGTAGTGCATCCGCCCATCAACGTCCGCAGGAAGTCGCGCTCGATCTTCGTACACAGGGCCGTGGTATCGTGGTTAATGGGGGTGATGGCTTCGCGGCAGTAATCGTCGTTGTCGCGGCAAACCACTACAACGGCGCCTTGTGCGGGGGCGGGCAGCATCCAGTCCAGTTCTACGGACTCCGGAGGTCGTACCCCGATCCTTTCCAGTCCTGCAGCCGCGAAGATGGCGCCATTCCAGTTTTCGGCCGACAGTTTCTGCAGGCGGGTGTTTACGTTACCGCGCAGGTTGTGCAGCTCGTGGTTCGGGAAACGACGCAGCCACTGTGCCTTACGGCGAATGCTGCTCGTCGCAATATGTGCAATGCCCTCCTGGTCGTCCAGGAAGGAAAGGTCGTTTTTATATACCAGTAAATCCTTAACAGGACCGCGCTCCAATACCGCAGCCTGCATAATACCCTTAGGCAGTTGAGTAGGAACGTCTTTGAGAGAGTGTACGGCAATATCTATTTTACCGGCCAGCAAGGCAATGTCCAGGCTTTTAGTGAAGATGCCCTGTACGCCGATCTCGTATAACGGGGTTACGAGATCGATATCGCCATCGCTTTTTATGGGAACCAGTTCTGTTGCGTATCCTTGTTGTGTAAGCAGGTCTTTTACCTGGTTAGCCTGCCACAAGGCGAGCTGGCTTTCCCGGGTACCTATTCTGATCGTTTTTTGCATGAGCTTATTAATCCTGATGAACGCCAGTCTCGAAAATATCGTTGATCATGGCTATGTACTGGTCGCTCTTGTCTGTTTCTTTCCGCACTTTACCCGCCATGAGGTTGATCATTTTCTGGATAATGCGGGAAGATACTTCTTCCACATCTTCCAGTTTATACGCATTGCCGTTCTTTTGCTGCGCGATTTCACGTGTGTGAATCTCCTGCAGTTTATCTTTCACCGCTTTTAACACCACGGCGTGTTTACGCATTTTATGCCAGTACAAAAACTCCTGCATATGCTCATCGATGATGGATTGCGCTTTCGGTACTTCCGTTAACCTGTTCTGCAGGGTTTCGTCCTGTACCTTGGAGAGTTCGTCTACGTTCACCACTTCTACGTGCGACAATTCATTTACATCGTTCGCTACGTTAAACGGAATGGAAAGGTCGATCACCAGTTTGGGAGATGTGTTTTCCAGTTGTGATTTAACGATGGTAGGTTGGGTGGCATTGGTGGCTACAAGGATTACGTCGGCATCTTTTAACGCGCCGCCCAGTCCGTCGAACGGTACATATTGCAAACCATGTGCGGTGGCAAATTGTTCCGCCGCAGCAATGGTGCGGTTTACGAGTAAGATGTTGCGGGTGCCGAGGTAGTCCATCATGTTTTTCGCAGTGTTGCGGCCTATCTTGCCTACACCGAGTAACACGATCTTTTTATCTTTGATATCGGTGATCTTACGTTCGAGCAACCTTACAGCGGCAAAGGCCACAGATACGGTGCCGGAGCTAAGGCCGGTTTCATTCTTGATTAATTTAGATACCTGCAATACGCTGTTTACCAATCGCTCCAAAAAACTTCCGATGCAGCCATTTGCTTTCGCAAACTTAGCCGCAGTTCTGATCTGCCCCACGACTTCATAGTCGCCGAGGATCTGCGAATCCAGACCGGTACCTACCTGGTAAAGATGCCTGATGGCCGCTTCGCCGGATTTAACGTAGGCTACCTGTTTGAAGGAATCGAGTGAACCTGCTGTTTGTGTACAGAGTAACGCCATCAACTGTTCCGGGTCCGTTGCAAAGCCATAAACTTCGGTCCTGTTACAAGTTGACAGAATGAAAAGGTCATTCAACCGCGCACTTTTCGCTTCTTCCAGAACGTGTTGATATTGTTCCTGGTTAACCGCGAATAATCCTCTGATGGCAGCGTCTGTTTTCTTATAGTTGAGTCCAACGATATGAAAATGTGATATGTCTCTAGGGTAGTTGACCTGCATTTTATTTTTTCTAAGCTTCCGGGTGCAAAAATACTGGCATACACTTCAAAAGCGGGCAGCACGACGTCATTAGTGTGTCATTTCTCCAATGGTGGCGGATCTTACGAAAAAATGACTTTCATCATCTTTAAAAAAAGATTAGTGTACATGTGCAGGTAAAATTCCTTTTATTCAACAATTATATGACATATCTTAGGATATGGTGCGGTGAAATGAGAGTAGCTTTGCATCTTCAAATCTAAAGGTCAGTATTAAGGTCATGAGCTCAACTTCTGAAACAGGAATCATATTGATGAACCTGGGATCTCCCGATTCCACCGCCGTTCCCGACGTAAAACGTTATTTATCTGAATTTCTGATGGACAAAAGGGTGATCGATTATCCCTGGCTGATCCGTAAGATCGTGGTAGATGGTCTTATCGTTCCCCGTCGTTCACCCAAATCGGCGGAAGCTTACAAATCAATATGGTGGGAAGAAGGTTCTCCGTTGATCGTACTGACAAAACAATTACAGGCGGCCGTTGCTTCGGTAGTGAAAGATATGCCGGTAGAGATCGCGATGCGGTACGGGCATCCTTCGCCGCAGTATGCCTTCGGCAAAATGCTGAAAGAAAACCCAGACCTGAAAGAAGTCGTGTTGCTGCCATTGTACCCGCACTACGCTATGTCCAGCTACGAAACGGCGGTAGAATATGCAAAAGATATCTATCAGAAGAAACAATATCCGTTTAAGCTCACGATCATTAAACCGTATTATAATGACGAAGCTTATATCGATGCACTGGCCGACAGTATGCGTCCGTACGTAGAACAGGAATACGATCACCTGCTGTTCAGCTACCACGGCGTACCGGTAAGGCACATCCGCAAAGGAGATATTACCGGTCAGCATTGCCTGAAGGTGAATGATTGCTGCAACGTGGCGAGCGAAGCGCATAAACAATGTTACCGTCACCAGGTTATCACTACATCGATGCTGGTAGCGCAAAAACTTGGCATCCCGAAAGATAAGTGGAGCGTATCCTTCCAAAGCCGCCTGGGCCGCGAGGAGTGGATTCAACCTTATACCGCCAACGAGTTCCTCGAACTGCCTAAACGTGGTAAGAAGAAACTGCTGGTGGCTTGTCCCGCCTTCGTAAGTGACTGCCTGGAAACATTGGAGGAGATTGGCGAAGAAGGTAAACACTCCTTCCTGGAAGCGGGGGGCGAAAGTTTTACCATGATCCCGTGCCTGAATACGCACCCTGCCTGGGTTAACACCGTGGCGAAATGGGGTACGGACATTCGCGAGGGGCAACGTGAGATGGCGGTGTAACGCATCTGCATAAAGAAATTAAAAAGGCTGTTGCAATGTCGCAACAGCCTTTTTTGTCTTAAGATCCTCGTTTGGGTAACAACGGACTGGCCGGCTTAATCTTATCGTAATCCACCACATCGTTCTTCTTCGCCCAATCGAAATACGCGGCGGATAATTCATTCACCACCTGCGGATATCGGGATGCCACGTTCTGCGTTTCGGCGCGATCGTTGGCAATGTTGTACAATTCCCATTGGTAGGAGGGATAGATAGACACCAGTTTCCATTCGCCGCGACGTACCGCACGATTACCGGCGCGCTCCCAGAAGATGGGTTGCTGACGGCTTACCGGCGTTTGATGCAGCAAGAGGTTCACCAGGCTCACACCAGGCAATGGCGTTACCGCCTGTCCTTTATTGGCCGCCGGGTACTTTGCACCCGCGATTTCATACAAAGTAGGCGCAATGTCAATCAGGTGTGCAGTGCCTGTTTCCAGCGCGTTAGCTTTGATCTTACCCGGGAACCAGGCGATGAACGGTGAGCTGATACCGCCTTCGTATGCATTACCTTTAAACGAACGGAAAGGTGTGTTACTCACATACGACCAGTTTTTACCCTGCGCTTCAAAAGAACCTGCGGTGCCTACCGGACCGCTATTACGTCCTGCCCGCACGCCGAAGTGGGCTACGTCTTCCGCCGGTGCACCGTTATCAGAAATGAAGACGATCAGGGTGTTCTCGTCTTGCTTTAATGCCTTTAAGGCTTGCAGGAGCTGGCCAATGCCCTGGTCCACATGGTCGAGCATGGCTGCATATACTTCCATTTTTGCTTTCCAGAGTTGTTTTTCGTTCCAGCCAAGGTTGTTCCATTCCGGAACGCTGGAGTCGCGCGGCGCCACATTTTCCTTACCGGTAAACAAGCCCAGCGCCTTCTGACGCGCGAGCCTTTCGGTACGGAGCGAATCCCAGCCAATATCGTAACGGCCTTTGTATTTGGCAATGTCTTCCGGTAACGCCTGTAGCGGCCAGTGAGGCGCATTGTAAGCCAGGTAAAGGAAAAACGGTTGCTCCGTTTTCTGCTCTTCTTCAATGAAACGAATCGCATGTTTAGTGATTTCATCGGTGAAGTAATAAGAGTTCGCGGCCGGACGAATACGCTGGTTATCTTCCAGCAGTACTACGGGGTAAGCCCTGCCGCCTAGAGGCATCGGCTCTGCATCGAAGTAGTTGGCGCCACCGCCGATGACGCCATAGAACCTGTCGAAGCCACGCTGTCTGGGCCATGAAGCGCTATCGTTCCCCACATGCCATTTGCCGGACAAGTACGTACGATAATTCGCTTGTTTCAATACCTCGCCCAATGTAAGCGACGATTGATTTAAGAAGCCCTGGTAAGCGGGTAGTCCGAGATTCACATCAAAATACCCAATGCCCGCTTTGTGCGGATACTGCCCTGTCAGCAACGATGCGCGTGTAGGGGCACAGATGGAGTTGTTATAAAATTCCTTCAGTCGCAGACCTTCGCGGGCGAGTTTGTCGATGTTGGGTGTTTTGATTTCGGAACCATAGGCGCCGAGGTCGGAGTAGCCCATATCATCTACCATCACGAGAATGATGTTCGGCTGTTTTGTTTTTTGTGCTTGCAGCGGCAGCGCGAACAGGCTGGCCGCCAATGCGAAATATGTTGTTTTCATGAAATCGTTTATCTGTGTTGATCATTAGTTTCCTGCACCGCGTCTTACCGGTTGTACTGTTGCGCCGCCGCTGCTTCTGCCGCCGGCACCGCCACTTCCGGGTCCGCTACCGCCGGTGCCTGGCAGTCCCTGGAAGGCCGGACGCAGTTTCTCAAAAGGTTCTACGTCATTTGCTGCCGCCCATTTCGCATAATCATCTGCCAGCTCTTTCACCACTTCCGGACGGGCAGCTGCGAGGTTCTTCGTTTCACCCCTGTCGGTAGCAATATCATACAGCTCCCAGGTTTTTTCCGGGAAGGTAGATACCAATTTCCATTGACCTTTACGCACTGCGCGATTGCCCGCACGTTCCCAGAAGATCGGCGTACCGCGGTCGATCGGTGTGCCGTTGAACAACAGGTGGCTGAGACTCACACCCGGTAGCGGGTTGGTGTTAACACCTTTGAACGAAGCGGGGTATTTGGCGCCGGCCACATCGTAGAACGTGGGGGCGATGTCAATGAGATGTGCGGTGCCCTGCGCAATGGTGCCCGCTTTGATCTTCTTCGGGAACCAGGCGATAAACGGCGCGCTGATGCCGCCTTCGTGCATATTGTTTTTGTAATTGGTATGTGGCGTGTTGCTTACATACGCCCAGCCCTGCTCCTGGTATTCGTAGGAGCCTGCTGTGCCGATAGGGCCTGAATTACGTTGTTTACGTCTTGCGCCCGATGTGGCAAAGCCGCCCTGTGCACCGTTATCGGAGATGAACACGATGAGCGTGTTATCGTCTTTTTTCAACTGTTTGAGGGTAGCGAGCAATTTGCCGATGTTCTCATCCACACGATCCAACATTGCGGCATATACTTCCATCTTTTTCTCCCAGAGAATTTTTTCATCGTAGGTTAAACTCTCCCAGTAAGGCACAATGCTGTCTCTTTTCGCAATGGCTTGGGCCGGATTGGCAATACCCAATTGCCGTTGTCGCGCAATCCTTTCATTACGCAGCGAGTCCCAGCCAATGTGGTATTTCCCTTTGTACTTCGCGATGTTTTCCGCAGGTGCCTGTAGCGGCCAGTGCGGCGCATTGTAGGCGAGGTACAGAAAAAACGGTTTAGAATTTTTCGCCGATTCGTTGATGTACGTAATCGCGTGATCGGTGATTTCGTCGGTGAGGTATTTGTCCGGTGCGAGCTGTATTTTTTTGTTGTTCTCTACCAGTTCCACCGGAGGAGCTTTGTCGGTGTAATTACCGATGTCGTAATAGTTGCTCGCGCCACCGATGAAGCCGTACGACTTATCAAACCCGCGCTGCGCGGGCCAGTAAGCGCTATCGTCGCCTACATGCCATTTGCCGCTGATGATGGTGTTATAACCGGCTTGCTTCAATACCTCTGCAAACGTGAGTGATTGCTGGTTCAGGTAGCCCTGGTAGGCCGGCAAACCCAGGTTCACGTTGAAATAACCGATGCCGGCTTTGTGCGGGTACTGTCCGGTTACGAGCGAGGCGCGGGTAGGGGCGCAAATAGAGTTGTTGTAAAACTCGCGCAGGCGCAGGCCTTCATGCGCAAGTTTGTCGATGTTGGGCGTGTGTATCTCAGAGCCGTAAGCGCCAAGGTCGGAGTAGCCCATGTCATCAACCATCACAAGAATGATGTTCGGTTTCTTTTGTGCATGGGCAGGCAATACACCAAGCGCGTATAGTAACAAAAGGAGGGCGATATTACGTGTTGCGTACATGGGAGTTGATTTTAGTTTTTCCACAAGTCTTGTTGTTCCAGCTTTTTATTGAGGTCGATCTCCCGTTGTGGGATCGGGTAGAGGTAGTGTTTCTGCGCCGCATTTGGCTTACCCTGGCGGTGTAATTCCGTGAGCAGTTTGCCAGTGCGGATCAGATCGAACCAGCGCTGGTGTTCGTACACGAACTCCAGGCGGCGCTCGAGGTAAATGGAGTCGCGGAACTGCGACTGGCTAAGGTTTTCGAAGTAGGGTAAGCCTGCCCGCTTACGTACGCGGTTGGCGGCATTGTAGGCTTCCGTATTAGGGCCTACATCTTCATTTACCGCTTCTGCATACATCAGTAACACATCCGAAAAGCGTAGTATAGGAAAGTTTACACCCGACTCAGAAGGATTGGTATACACCGCCGGATCACGGTACTTGCCGAATTGCGGTGCAAAGGTGTATGTCTTATTATCGGTCGGACTCACGAGTGTCGTGTAAAACGTAACCGCCTTCCGTTTGTCGGTATCGCGGAACAAAGCATATACGCCTTCGTTCGGAATATCTGCATTATCACCATTAATACCCGGAACGCCGTTCGGTGTAGAACGCCCTGCAAGCGAGTTGCCACGGCTGTTTGAATTACTTTTGAATTGTGCGCTGAAGATATGCTCCTTGCCGTTTTCCGTTGCCGTATTAAACACATCCTGGAAGTTGTCGAAGAGGTCGTAACCGTAAGGCCCCGTTATCACTTCAGATGCTTTGGCAGCGGCTTTTTTCCAGTCTTTACGGGTGAGGTATACTTTGGCCAGCAACGCTTTCGCGGCCCCGCCGGTAGCGCGGCCGGCATCTGACGCGCCGTAGGATGGTGGCAGGTTGGACGCATCTTCCAGGTCGTCGATGATTTGCTGATACACTTCCGCTTCGGGTGTACGGACCACCAGTATGCCATCGCCACCAAGTGTGGTAGGTTCATGTAGCACGAGCGGCACCGCACCATACAAACGAACGAGATTGAAGTAATATAATGCCCGAAGGAACTTAGCCTCATTCACCAGCCGCGTACGAATGGTCGCATCGAAATCAATACCGGGGATCTTGTCGATCGCTACGTTGGCCCTATTGATGGCGGCGTAGTGTTGTTTCCAGATTTCTTCCACGCGGTCGTTGGTCGGCGTGTAGTTCAGCGCAGCGAGTGCCCGCACATTTGCATTACGCGCACGGGGACCAGGCAGCGCATCGTCTGAAGCAATGTCTACACCGATCTGGAAAAGGCTGTTGTAAATCGTTTGTCCGCTCGCGTTAAGTGCGGTGTACACGCTGTTAACAGCTGCCTTTGCATCGTTTTCGGTCTGATAAAATTGTTCGCCGGTAAGCAGTGCCGGCGGATTTTCATCCAGGCTGGTGCAGGCGCTTAGCAGGATTATCGTTGATAAAAGATAGGTGATCTGTTTCATCTGTTCCATTTTAAAAAGTGATGCCAATGCCTGCAACCCATGATTTTGCAGAAGGATACGCGCCGTAATCAACGCCCTGTGTAAGCGTCGCCTGTTCGTTACGACTTACTTCCGGATCATAGCCGCTGTAGTTCGTCCAGGTGAACAGGTTGCTGGCGGTTACATAAAAGCGTAACTGGTGCAGGTGTACACGGTTCAATAAGGAGAGGGGGAGGGTGTAACCGAACGTCAGGTTTTTTAGTCGCAGGAAAGACGCATCTTCCACATAACGGCTTTCTACAATCGGGGCCGGATCTTCTTTTGCACGTTGTATGGTCGTGTTTTCGTTGGTGGCCGTCCACCTGTTTAATGCGCTTGTAGAAACGTTCTGCTGACCGGAAAACAGCTCCAGTTGTTGTTTGTTCTGGTTAAACAACCTGTTGCCGTAAGAGGTATACAGGAAGAACGACAGATCAAATCCTTTGTAGGCAAAGTTGTTGATCAAACCTGCGAGGAACTTGGGTTGCGCACTGCCGATGTAATTACGGTCCGCTGCCTGTGTGATGGAGCCATCGCCGCTCACGTCCACATACTTACGGTCGCCGGGTTTGGTAACAGTCGGGCCGAGGTAGGTAGGCAGGGATTCTATCTTATCGGTGCTTTTAAATACGCCATCGGAGATGAGCCCGTAGAAGGAGCCGAGTGGCTGTCCTACCGCGGCAATCGACGGATCGCTGATCAGGTATTGTACGCCTTCGCCCAGACTGATCACTTTATTGCGGTTCAGAGAAAAAGTGAGGGTGCTCGTCCAGCTCACTTCCTTATCCACCAGGTTCTGTGTATTCAGAGCCACTTCTACGCCTTTGTTCTCCACGGTGCCGTAGTTCTTTAACGCCGTGCTGTAGCCGGTCGTATAAGGCACGGGAACGGTGAGTAACAGGGCGCTGGTACGTTTCAGGTACGCATCCACCGTAAGACTGATCCTGTTATTGAGGATGCCCACATCAACACCTGCATCATACTGAGTCGTTTTTTCCCAGCCCAGTTGCGGGTTGGCTAGATTCGACGGATAGAAGCCGGTCGTGAGATTATTACCAATGATGTATACGCTGTTGGTGAGGGTGCTGAGTGATTTATACTGACCAATTTCCTGGTTGCCTGTAATCCCAGCACTTACGCGCAGTTTCAGGTTGTCTATCCAGGTGACGTCCTGTAAAAAGTTTTCGCGGCTGAGGGTCCAGGCCAGGGCAGCAGAGGGGAAGAAGCCCCACTTGTTATCCTTCCCGAAACGGGAAGAGCCGTCTGCACGGGCGGTAACGGTAACGTAGTAACGCTGATCGTACGAATAGTTCACCCTGCCCAGGTAAGAGTTTAACGCCCATTCAGCCCCGCCGGATGAAGGTATAACGAGTATCGATCCGCTGGACAGGTTATTATACGTGAGCTTGTCGCTTACGAAGCCTTGCCCGCCCGCTATCACGCTTTCGTTACTGTACGATTGCTGCGTGAAGCCTGCTACTGCATTGACGTTATGTTTTCCGAAAAGTTGCTGGTAAGTAAGTGTGTTTTCGTTCAGCCAGGTGTTCACGAATTTCGAACCGACAGATGCAGAGCCATTGGTTTGTTGTGCCTCATATAAAGTAGATGGAATATAGCGGTTCTGTTTGTTGGCAATGATATCCGCCCCCACCGAAACCCTTGCTGTGAGGTGTTTACCAAGACTCAGATCGCCATACACATTACCGAGTACGCGGTAAGTATTGGTACGATTGATCTCCTGGTCCAGCGTAGCGATTGGGTTGCCGAGCGATACTTCAAACGGGCTGCGCCTGATATAATCTCCGTTCTCGTCGCGGATCGCCACGGTAGGCGGTAATAGTAACAGGGTGCTGACGATATTGGAGTTGGCTTCCTGCGCAGATGTCTTGCTCGCAGTGAGGTTCACGCCGGCTTTAAATCGGCTCGTTACATTCCTGTCCAGGTTGATGCGCAGCGCATAACGCGAGAAGTCGGTATTCTTCACCACGCCATCCTGCAGGAAGTAATTCAGGCCGATGCTGTAGCGCGTTTTATCATCGCCACCACTGATGTTGAACTGGTGATTTTGTTGCGCCGCTTTACGAAAAGCAGCGTCCTGCCAGTCGGTACCACCGGTTAAAGCGGCGAGGTCCGCATCTGAGTAATAGGGTGCCTTGCCCGCGTTGATCAGCGCTTCGTTCTTCAACAATGCCCAGTCTCGTGAAGAGGTTAACACATCTATCTTTTTGATCACATCCTGCTGGCCGTAATAACCTTCGTAAGTAACAGTGTTTTGTCCGGCCCGGCCTTTCTTCGTCGTGATGATCACCACACCATTCGCACCGCGGCTTCCATACACTGCAGTCGAAGAAGCGTCTTTTAGTACATCGATACTCTCAATGTCTCCCGGGTTCAAACTCGCCAGGGCATTGATGCTTGGGCCACTGGTAACGCCGGCACTGGCATCTGAGTTATCGTTGTACACGGGGAAGCCATCGATTACATACAGCGGTTCATTACCCCCTGTAATCGAATTGCCGCCACGAATGCGGATGCTCACAGCTGCACCCGGTTGCCCGGAAGTCTGCGTTACCTGCACGCCGGATACAGCGCCCTGCAACACCCGGTCGAACGAGCTGCCGACACTTTGCTTAATGATCTTGCTGTTCACGGAGCTAACCGATCCCGTGAGGTCGGATTTCTTTTGCGTGCCGTAACCTACCACCACTACATCGTTGAGCTGACTACTCCCTTCTGTTAAACTGATCTGGATGTTCAGCGGATCGCTGGTGATGAGGATTTCCTTGGTTTGATACCCGTTTAGGCTGACGTTAAAAACGACGGGCAGCCGTTGCCCGGTGAGGAACTTGAATTGTCCCTTTACATCTGTCCGTACTTCGTGTGTTGTGTTCTGGATGTGAATGAGCACGCCAGCCAGCGGAATGCGCGTTTTTGAATCCACCACTTTACCGGCGAGGTCGATATTGTCCTGCTGCGCCTGTGCCGCCAGCGGCAGGGTAGTGGTAAGCAGCAGTACGGCGAGTAAGCGGCTGCGTAATTGGTAAATAGTATGCATACATTAAGTTTAGTCGCGGTTAAACGACGGTCGAAAAACACCAGTAATGCACCTACAATCTTTATATTTGTAGCTGCGTAATAGCAAAATGAGGTCCCCCGGAAAGCTGCATAAGCAGTTTTCCCAATACAACCAAGGGCCTTGTTTCCAGGCCGGAACTGCTCCACCAGTTTTCCGGCCTATTTTATTTGGCTAAGTAAAGTGTTGGTGATGGTCCTGCGCGGGCGTGCCTGCGGCATATGCGCAATCGAATTATTTGGTCCGGCATGTAAATATATTTAGCATGATGATGACGACTTGCTACTTAGGTTCTTCAATGAATGTGCGGCTGCGATGGATTGATATATTACTGGCGACAGCGCGCCATATTGCTGCGACAACAACAAGTAAGAAGGGTGTATGTGTGTGACGATTGCATCGATCGATTTTGGTTGTGTGATGTTTTACAATGCGAAGTAAATGTAGTGATATTTGTTTAGTCCACAAAACAAGTGGACTATTTATTTTATTGCTGATGAGGGGAAGTAAAAAATAATACGGGTTCTGCCGTCTTTGTATCACTTTTTCAATTAAATTCACATTATAAATCTCCTTAAGATGATTCTGGGTGTCTTAAAAGAGCAGGCAGGCGAAAACAGGGTATCGTTGGTACCGGATGTAGTTAAACAGTTTGCGCAATTAAAAGTGCGGGTGCTGGTAGAGCCGGATGCTGGTGTAACGGCGTTTTACAGTGACGGTGCTTACCAGGAGGCGGGCGCGGAGATTACTTCCCGTACGCAGATCCTGCAACAGGCAGACGTGCTGTTAAGTATACACCCGCCAACTGCCGATACCTGGCAGCAGGCGCGTAGTCAGGCTACGTGGACGGGTATATTTCAACCGTTATTTAATACTGCGCTCATGCAGGACTGGGCCGCTAAAGGTTTTACCGTGTTCAGCCTGGATACGATTCCCCGTACCACCCGTGCGCAGAGTATGGACGTGCTGAGTTCGCAGGCAAACATTGCCGGGTATAAGGCAGTGCTGCTCGCAGCGTATAGCTATAGCCGTTATTTCCCGATGTTCACGACCGCGGCAGGCAGTATTCCGCCCGCCAAGGTGTTGGTACTGGGCGCAGGCGTCGCCGGTTTACAGGCGGTGGCTACAGCACGCAGGCTGGGGGCAGTAGTAGAGGTGTTTGATACACGGCCTGCTGTAAAAGAAGAGGTGATGAGCCTGGGTGCGAAGTTCGTGGAGGTAGAAGGTGCGGCAGATGCGTCGAAGGCAGGCGGTTATGCGGTTGAACAATCAGAAGAATATAAACAGAAACAGGCGCAGAAGATCGCGGAGAGTGCTGCGAAGGCAGATATCGTGATATCGACGGCACAAATCCCCGGCAAAAAAGCCCCCACATTAATACCGGCTACTACGCTGGATAAAATGAAGCAAGGCTCCGTCATCGTTGATCTGGCCGCATCCACCGGCGGTAATACAGAAGTAACGAAGAATGATGAAACGGTGCAATATAAAGGGGTGACGGTCATCGGCAATTCTTCCCTGCCTTCGCAAATGGCGTGTGACGCAAGTAAGTTGTACGCGAAAAACGTACTCAACTTCCTGAAGCTGGTGATCGACAAAGAAGGTAACCTGCACCTGAATTTTGAAGACGATATCGTAAAAGGTGCCTGCATTACGCACGGCGGCGACATTGTAAACGAACGTGTAAAACAGTCATGATCATGGATACGCTCTTAAATTTTTTATCGGACCATATTGAGCTGGTGTACATCGTGATCCTTTCCATCTTTCTCGGGATAGAAGTGATCGGTCGTGTACCATCTGTACTGCATACGCCGCTGATGAGCGGCGCCAACGCCATTCACGGCGTGGTGATCATTGGTGCGATCATCGTGATGGGCAAGGCGGAGAGTGATAATTACGCGGCGCTCATCCTCGGCTTTCTTGCGGTGATACTCGGTACGCTCAATGTTGTCGGCGGTTTCATGGTCACCGACCGCATGCTCGAAATGTTCAAAGGAAAAAAGGACCGGAAATAATATCGATTCTATGGCTTACAGTCTGCTTCACCTTGCTTATCTTATTGGTTCCATCACTTTTATCGTTGGGCTTAAAATGTTAAGTCACCCGGCTTCCGCGCGTAAAGGCAACCTGATTGCGGCGGCAGGTATGGCGATCGCGATATTCGGAACGATCTTTCTCTACGAGGATACGTCAGATATTCATGCGGACGGGCATTTGCGTAACTACGCCTGGATATTTTCTGGGCTGGCGATCGGCTGTGTCGTTGGTGTGCTGGCGGCAAAGAAGGTGAAGATGACAGCCATGCCGGAGATGGTAAGCCTCTTCAACGGTATGGGCGGCGCTTGTGCCATGCTGATATCGATAGTGGAGTTCAATCATTTGTTAGGTCCAGTTTCTTTTACGATTTCACTGAATGATACCATTGGCTGGAGCAACAATGCGAATAACTTGCTTCAATCGTTACAACATCTGATCAACGGCGTATCCCCGGCAAATGCCGCCGGTAAGCTGGTGATCATTATGCTCGGTATGCTGATCGGCACCGTGTCGTTTACAGGCAGCGTGATCGCCTGGGGCAAACTAAATGGGCGTATTAAAGATGCGTCGTTTAAAGGGCAGCATATCATTAACCTCTCGCTGCTCGGACTGCTGCTCGTATTAGTCATCTACGCTGTAGCGGCGTACTACAAAATGGTGGACATGTCATCCTCCAGTACCAATCCGCAACTCGTGATCCGGCTGCTGTTCTACAGTGTATTGGTATTGTCTGCTCTCTACGGCATCCTTTTCGTGATGCCGATCGGTGGTGCAGATATGCCGGTAGTCATATCGCTCCTGAACTCCTTTACCGGTGTAGCCGCGGCTTTCGGCGGATTCCTGTACGATAACCCGGTAATGCTTACCGGCGGTATTCTCGTTGGTTCTGCCGGCACGATCCTCACCATCCTGATGTGTAAGGCCATGAACCGCTCTCTGAAAAATGTACTGATAGGCTCCTTCGGTGGCGGTGCTGCGGCTTCCAACGGCGGCGCATCCAAAGAACAAGGTCACTATAAAGAAATCTCTTTGCCAGATGCCGCTGTGGTGTTATCATACGCCAACCGCGTGATCATCGTACCCGGTTACGGATTGGCGGTAGCACAGGCCCAGCACGCTTGTCACGACCTGGAAAAGTTACTGGAAGATAAGGGGGTTGAAGTGAAATATGCCATTCACCCCGTAGCCGGACGCATGCCCGGACATATGAACGTATTACTCGCGGAAGCCGATGTGCCGTACGACAAGCTCGAAGAAATGGAACAGGCGAACGACCAGTTTGCCACCACCGATGCGGTGTTGATCCTCGGTGCCAACGACGTGGTAAATCCTGCGGCGAAAAGTGATCCGGGCAGCCCGATCTATGGTATGCCCATCCTCGAAGTGGAACTGGCGAAAACAGTGATCGTGAATAAACGAAGCATGAAGCCGGGATATGCTGGCATTGAAAACGAGCTGTTCTTCCAGCCCAAAACATCCATGCTTTTTGGCGATGCGAAGAAGGTACTGCAACAGCTGGTGGACGAAATCAAACAGATCTGATTATTTTTGCCGGAAAAAGAAATTTGCCGGCACTACCTTCCATACTACTCGACTCCCTGCAAAATGCGCCTGGTTTTAACCGGGATGCATTTGCCAAAGTGCATGCAGAAGCGCATAAACTTACGTCTGTCCGCCTGAACCCCGCGCGTTTAACACCGTCGCAGCAGGAGGAATTGCTAGCAGCATGGGCGCCCATCACCGCAGCAAAAGTGCCCTGGAGCCAGGCGGGCTACTATTTATCAGCACGCCCATCTTTCACATTCGATCCGCTTTTTCATGCTGGCGCGTATTATGTGCAGGAAGCATCTTCCATGTTCCTCGAGCATGCAGTGAGATCGGTATGTAATTTGCAAGAACCGCTGAAAGTGCTGGACCTCTGCGCCGCGCCCGGTGGTAAAACAACGCTGCTACAATCCATCATTTCAGGAGATAGTTTGCTGATCGCCAACGAAACGATACGTGCAAGGGCCGCCCTGCTGGCGGATAATATCACCAGGTGGGGCGCGACTAATGTCGTGGTCAGCAACAACGATCCGCGCGACTTCGCCAGGCTGGAAGGTTATTTCGACCTGATGGTGGTAGACGCTCCCTGCTCCGGCTCGGGCCTCTTTCGCCGAGATCCGGAACTGGTAGTGGAGTGGTCGCCAGAAAATGTTGCGCTCTGTTGCCAGCGCCAGCAACGCATTTTAGCCGAAGCCATTCCCGCACTGAAAGAGAACGGGGTACTCATCTACTCCACCTGCTCTTACTCGCAGGAAGAGGATGAAGAGATTATGCAATGGCTGATGAGCAACTTTGAAGTAGAGAACCTGCCGCTTGCGATCGATCCCTCCTGGGGCATCGTTACAACGAAGGTGGATGGCGCGGAAGGTTATCGTTTTTACCCGGACCAGGTACAGGGAGAAGGCTTCTTTATCACCTGTTTCCGGAAAAAGAACGGCGCCGAGTTTTATCGCAAACAGAAAGATGTACTGGCGCGCCTGCCCAAAAAAGACGTCGAGCGCCTTGCGAACTGGGTTACAGACGCAGACCAATACGCTTACACCGATCACCAGGGCACCGTGCTGCAACTGACGCCGCTACTGGCGAGTGAACTCACGATCCTGCAGAAGTCACTTTACATCCGCAAAGCCGGTGTAGCATTGGGACAATTGACGCCGAAGGAACTGATACCTGATCACCAGCTGGCATTGAGTGTATCGGTAAACAAAGACCTGCAGGCCGTGGAGCTGGAGCCGGAACAGGCGATCAAGTATCTTCGTAAAGAAGATGTGGCGCTTAACGTGGCATACAAAGGTTGGGCATTGATGCGTTTTAAAGGCATGAACCTCGGCTGGGCGAAATTACTGCCCAATCGAATGAACAATTATTACCCGAAAGAATTACGTATACTCAAGGCTACAGACGGTAACAGGGGCAATGCCGGCGAAGAGGAGTAAGGAAAAAATCATTTATAACATTTATATTCGTCCCTTAAAGTATTAGAGATTATGTTAAAGTCAGTAATGTTTGGTGTGTTGTTAACCTGTTCAACGCCGCTGTTCGCGCAGGACACGCTGCTCGTGCAGGGGAGTGGGCCTGATCTGCATGTTGTACATACCGTGAAGAAGGGAGAGAATTTTTACAGCCTGTCCCGCGCTTACGGTCTGCCGCCCAAAGAAATTGCCGCCAAAAACCATATTTCTATGGAGCAGGGTTTGCAGTTGGGACAAAAAATCAATATCCCCCTAAGTAAAACCAACTTCTCACAGGGCAAAGATATTCCAGCCACTGGCTACCGCCCCGTGTACCACGTGGTAACCGAAAAAGAAACGCTCTACCGCATCAGCACCAATTATAATAAAGTAGCGATCGACAACATCCGCCAGTGGAATAACTTTTCCGGCGACGGAGTTAAAAAGGACGCCTACCTGGTAGTAGGATGGGTAAAAGGAGCAGGCGCTGCGCCCGTTATGGCCAAAGCCACGCCGGCTGCAACAGCTGCACCTGCAACGCCGGTAGCGCCACCACCGCCTCCGGTTGAAACGACCGCTCCGGTTACAGCTCCCGTTACACCGCCGCCTGCAGAAGGTTTGCCGCCCGTTCCCATTGTTGGCGATGCCGCGCCGGTAAAAGAGACACCTAAAACGGAAGCGCCGAAAACCGAGGCTCCTAAAACGGAAACGCCTAAAGAAAGCGCCCCTGTTGTAAGCAATGTAATATTACCCGCCCCGCCCGATGAGTCATTCGAAAGAATCTACGACCAGCAAACAGAAGGCGGCCGCGACGTAACCAGCGAAAAAGGTCCGGGTACCTGGTTTCGCGCCAACGCTCAGAATAAATACTACGCCCTGCATAAAAGCGCCCCTCGCGGTACGATCATCAAGGTCACCAACCCGCTGAACGGCCGCTCCGTGTACGCCAAAGTGCTGGATGCCATCCCGCAGTCCAAAGGCAATGCAGGTGTGATCGTGAAACTAAGTAATAGTGCGCAGGAGGCACTCGGTATCACCGAAGCCCGCTTCTTCTGCGAGTTACACTACGAAGGACAATAGTCGAAAAGGGGCTGTCTCAAAAGTAGTTTGATGGTCATGAGAATCGCGTAAACGAAAAATTTCTCCATCAGGTACCCGTATAAAAACGGGTAGAAATTACTTTTGAGACAGCCCCTTTTATTTTTGTAGCCATCCTTCGTTCATTTCACATGCTGGTCTTATGAAAGCTGCGCGCTGCTGAATAAAAAACAGGCCCCATGTTCCGGGGCCTGCGTAAGGGAGGAGTATAATGCGTTTATTGCAACCGGAATCCCCGCAGGAACTCCTGTACGTTCATGCGCTTCTTACCTTCCAGCTGGATCTCCTCAAGGGAGATGTAACCTCCGTCTGCGGCAAACTTCAGGTAGGTTTTGTGGTCGGTGAACACTTCGCCGGGCTGTGCGTTATGCGCGGCTAATTCTTTCGTCGCTTTAAAGATTTTTAACGTCTTCCCGTTCAGCACGGACCATGCAGTCGGGTAGGGACTTAATCCGCGGATGAGGTTGTATACGTTGGAAACAGGCTGCGTCCAGTCGATTTTGCAGTCGTCTTTAAAGATCTTGGGCGCGTGTTTCAGCGTGCTTTCGTCCAGGTGCGCTTGCGGCGTGCCCTGGAGATTATCTTCGGCCAGCGCGGTGACTGTCTTTACGAGCAGTTCGGCGCCTGTAGCCATCAGTGTATCGTGCAGTTCGCCGGCGGTTTCATCTTCGCGGATGGGAACTTCGGCGGAAAAGAGGATGTTGCCCGTATCGATCGCGTGCTGCAATTTGAACGTGCTCACCCCCGACACCTTCTCACCGTTGATCACCGCCCAGTTGATGGGGGCAGCGCCACGATAGTTCGGCAGCAGGGAAGCGTGCACGTTGATCGTACCCAGCGGCGGCATGTTCCACACCACCTCGGGCAGCATGCGGAAGGCGACTACTACCTGCAGATCGGCTTTCCAGGCGGATAACGCCTCCAGGAACTCTGGGTTTTTAAGCTTCTCCGGTTGCAGTAATGCCAGGTTATTCGCCACGGCGTATTGTTTCACGGCACTTTGCTGTAACTGTAAGCCACGGCCCGCAGGTTTGTCCGGCGCAGTAATAACACCCACTACATTATAGCCGGCCTTCACCAGCGCATCCAACGATGCTACGGCGAAATCGGGCGTGCCCATAAATACGATCTTCAAATCTTTCCTTGCTGTCATGCTATAAAACTAAGCTTCAAATATAGGGTCAATTACTCAAAATCCTTGTACAGCAGGTATTTCTTGCGAATGGACTTGAACTTTGACAATGCCGGTTCCCAGCTCTTCCTGATCTCGGCTTCGCTTTTACCAGCTTTGATCTGCGCCTGTAAAGCGCTGTTACCGGCCAGGGTGTTGAAGAACTTCGTGAAGAACTGGTCTTTCTTCGGGAATAGCTGATAAGCCTTTAATACAGGCTGCAAATCCAGTTTGGCGGCAGGTTTCACGGCCGAAAGGTCATATCCGTAGCAAAGCTTGTTCAGCAACGGCGGGTTCTTGGCGCCGGGTACACTGCGGGGTGTAAACTGGTATAAGTTTTTAGGCAGATCCGGATGCCCGTACACCTGGAAAGGCTTGTCCGTACCACGCCCCAGGCTCAACGGTGTACCTTCGAAAAAGCAGGTGCCGGGGTACAGGTAGATGGACTGCATGTTCGGTAAGTTAGGCGATGGCTTTACGGGAAGTTTGTACATCGTGTTATGGGTATACCCTGTGCAGGTAATCACTTTCAACTCGCAACGCTGCCCGTTGTTCAACCAACCTTCGCCATTCAGCATCTGCGCGTACTCGCCAACAGTCATACCATGTACCACGGGGATCGGCTGCATGCCCACGAACGACCGGAAAGCGGTGTCCAGTACAGGGCCATCAACGTAGTGTCCGTTTGGATTAGGGCGGTCGAGCACGATAAGCAGCTTATTGTTATCTGCGGCGGATTCCATCAACTCCTGTAAAGAAGAAATGTAGGTATAGAAACGTGTGCCTACATCCTGTATGTCGAAGATCAGTACGTCTACGTCTTTCAGATCGGCTGCATCTGCTTTGCGGTGTTTGCCGTACAGCGACACGATCGGCAAACCGGTAGCGGCATCTTTGCTGTCGCCCACCTTTTCACCCGCGTCCGCATTACCGCGAAAGCCGTGTTCGGGACTGAAGATCTTTGTGATCTTTACTTTAAGTTTCAGCAGGGAATCTACCAGGTGTGTTTGCCCGATAGTAGCGGTCTGGTTAACGAGTAAGGCTACGCGCTTTCCCTGTAAAAGCGGCAGGTAATCTTTGGTACGGGCCGCTCCGGTGGTAACAGACGTGGTTTGGGCCTGTGCTGCAAAGCTGATCAGCAACAGGACGAAAGCAATGGTTTTCTTCATGTCTTAAAGTTGGGAAATATCCCGAATAATCCCAAATCGGCCGTGAATCCTAACTTTTACTTACCTTAGCGCGTATTAATTAACATTTAAATCGATTTTATGCAAGCAGTTAAAAGCGGAGATACCGTAAGGGTGCATTATCATGGTAAGCTGACAAACGGTACCACGTTCGATTCATCCGCTGGCCGCGAACCCCTGGAATTTCAAGTTGGCGCAGGTATGGTGATCAAAGGTTTCGATAACGGCGTGCTGGAGATGAAAGTAGGCGATAAAAAAACCGTGAATATCCCCGTAACCGATGCATACGGTCCTAAAAACGAGGAAATGATCATGGAGTTCCCACTCTCTAATATTCCTCCGGACCTGAACCCACAGGTAGGTATGGAGCTGCAGATGAGCAATCCGCAGGGCCAGGTATTCCCTGTTAAAGTAGCTGCTGTAGGTACAGAGTTCATCACCCTGGACGCTAACCATCCGCTGGCTGGTGAAGACCTGGTTTTTGACATCGAGCTGGTAGAAATTAAGCCCGGTGCATCTAAAATCATCACCGATTTTTAATCCGCTTTACTCAGATTGAAAATATAGAAAAGATCAGGCCCGCTTAAAGCCTGGTCTTTTTTTTAATCATACCCGAAAAGATATGTTCTCAGATTATACTTTTACCGCTGCCCACCGATTTATGGAGTATGTGCAGGTAGATACGGAATCGGACCCGTTAAGCAACACTTTCCCATCCACCGAAAAACAAAAGAATCTCGCGGGCATACTGGTGGCCGAGCTACAGGATATGGGCATTACGGATGCGCATATGGACCAACACGGTTATGTATACGCCACGGTGCCTTCCAATGTAACCCATGACGTTCCTGTGATCTGCCTTTGCTCACACATGGACACGTCCAGCGATTGCAGCGGTCATGGTGTGAAGCCCATCGTACACAAAAACTATGATGGCAGCGACATTGTTCTCCCCGACGATACTACGCAAATATTACGCGCCTCCGATCATCCTTACCTGAAAGAAAAAATTGGCAACGATATTATCACCGCAAGCGGCACCACCCTGCTGGGTGCTGATAACAAGGCCGGTGTAGCAGAAATCATGGACGCGGTACATTACCTCACCACGCATCCGGAAGTAAAACACGGCGCCATCCGCATCCTGTTTACGCCCGATGAGGAAATTGGTCAGGGTGTGAAATATGTAGACATGCAGAAGCTGGGCGCGCAATTCGGCTATACGCTGGATGGCGGCGAACTCGGCTCGCTCGAAGACGAAACTTTCTCTGCCGATGCGGCAAAGATCATCATAGAAGGCATCAGTACCCATCCCGGCATGGCAAAAGGCAAACTGGTAAGCGCCATCAAACTCGCTGCCGAAATCGTGGACAGTCTGCCGAAAGATGCCCTGAGCCCTGAAACGACTGAAGACCGTGAGGGTTTTGTACATCCCGTGCGTATGCAGGGTGTCGTGGAAAAAGCGGAGATAGACTTTATTGTTCGCGACTTCACCACCGATAAACTGCAGCAGCACGAAGCCTTCCTGCAACAGCAGATGGATAAAGTGGTGGCGAAGTATCCCGGCGCAAAAGGCACTTTGCAGATCACGGAGCAGTATCGCAACATGAAAGAAGTGCTGGACCAATATCCGCAGGTGAGTGCTTATGCAGAAGAAGCTATCCAACGCGCCGGCGTAACACCCTTGAAAATGAGCATTCGCGGTGGCACCGATGGCTCCCGCCTGTCCTTTATGGGATTACCTTGCCCGAACATCTTTACCGGTGAAATGGCTTTTCACAGCAAGCTGGAATATGTAAGTATACAGGATATGCAGAAGGCCGTGGAAACGGTGGTTCACCTGGTAATGATCTGGGAGGAAAAGAGCCGTTCATAATAATTTGCGACCGCCGCCGTTCTTAGTTTAGCAATTAATGCTTACTTTAATCCCTTGTTGCAGCTGAAATTAATACATTTGCAAGGTTTAAAATTTTATACATGTTATTAGGACTTGTTACGCTTATACAGGATTCATTACTCACACCAAGGCCCGATACCGTAATCGCCGGGGGCACAGCTACCGCACCGCCGGTAGATCAACAGATCCACCTGCTGGACATGCTCATGAAAGGTGGTGTGCTGATGATCCCGCTGGCCATCCTCTCGCTTATCGCGGTGTACTTCTTCGTTGAGCGTTATATTACGATTTCAAAAGCAGGCAAAATTGAAGATAACTTCATGCCGATGGTGCGCGACCACATTACCAGTGGCAACATCGTGGCCGCCCGCTCGCTTTCTAAAAATACCAATAACCCGATCGCCCGTGTAATCGACAAAGGCATTCAACGCATCGGTAAACCGATCGAAAGCATCGAGAAGTCGATGGAAAATGTTGGTAAACTCGAGATCTATAAGCTGGAAAAAAACCTGGTGGTACTCTCCATCATCGCCGGTATCGCCCCGATGTTCGGGTTCCTTGGTACCATCGCCGGTATGATCCAGACCTTCTTCAACATTTCCATTACATCAGACATTACGCTGAGCGCCATCGCGAGCGGTATCTATGTAAAGATGGTAACTTCCGCAACTGGTCTGATTATCGGCCTGGTGGCATACGTAGGTTACAGCTACCTGAACGCGCAGATCGATAAGGTGGTGAACAAAATGGAAGGTGCATCAGCGGAGTTTGTAGACATCCTGCAGGAGCCTACCCGCTAATCATTACAATCAGCATTAATTATATCATTGCATGAATTTAAGGAGGCGAAATAAGCGGCATGTGGAGATGCACAACTCAGCACTGAACGATATCCTGTTCATCCTGCTGTTGTTCTTCCTCATCGTGTCTACGCTGGCCAACCCGAACGTGATCAAACTCACGCTGCCCAAGGCAACCAGCAATACCAAAGCCACGCAAACAGTGGTCGTGAGTATTGACCAGTCGCGCCAGTTTTTTGTAGGCACCGGCAAGGTTGATTTTGCCCAGCTGCGCGAAGCACTCATGCCACGACTGGCCAACGCGGACGTGAACAATACGATCGTGATCAACGCGGAAAAGAGTGTGCCTATTGAGGACATTGTGTCCGTAATGGAAATTGCCCGCGAGCTGAATGCCAAGGTGGTATTGGGTACCGCTAAACCAGGGACTAACAGGTAATTTACTTTTATAGAGATATAAAAGGCCGGGCTGTGAAGTCCGGCCTTTTTATGCTTATAACCCGAGTAAAGTTGGGTTGCTTCAGCATTCGGAGTAGTCGGCAGAGAAGGTGCCGTTCACCGCATATAGTTTGTCGATCGGTATCTCCGTATCACCATTCACCTGCATCCATTGCCTGCCGTCTTTCTCGTACATCGCGGTAATGAGGCCATTGGCGCGGGTAACGCCATTGTCTTCGTATAACAGGGAGGCGTTTTTCTTCTGCTCAAACAGTTCAAGTACAAGCGGGTAGAAAGTGCCGCCGGTGGGGATGGTTATTCTCTGGTCCATGTTGTGAGATTTATGAGATAAAGGTAAGGATTAAATGGGGCTGCAGGAGTAGGGGCGATAGGGTGTACGAGAGGATCGATGGGATGTACATTTTGCAGGCTGCCTGGAACCATTACGGTTCTGTACATACCAGCACTAAGCTGTAAGAGCCCTTTATGCTTGTATATGAATGGCTACGCTTAGCTACCTGCGCCATTTAGTGGTTTATACACCCGCGCCCGAATGTGCCTGTATAAAACAAAAAGCCGCCCTGTTACAGGCGGCTCTCTATCAATATTTAAACCTGATTATCCTTTCTTGAATACTTCTTCCAGCTTCTTCTCCAGGTCTTCGCCACGCAGGTTTTTACCTACAATCTTACCGGTTGGGTCGATGAGCAGGTTAGCAGGTACGGAACGGATGCCGTATTGCACCGCTACCGCGTTTTCCCAGAACTTCAGGTCAGATACATGGTACCAGTCCAGCTGATCGTCAGCAATAGCTTTGATCCATTTGTCTTTTTCACGGTCCAGGGAAACGCCCAGGATGGTGAAGCCTTTGTCTTTATAAGCGTTGAAAGCTTTTACCACGTTCGGGTTTTCTGCGCGACACGGTCCGCACCAGCTTGCCCAGAAGTCAACCAGTACATATTTACCGCGGAAAGAAGCCAGGCTTACGTCTTTATCATTCTGGTCTTTCTGGGTGAAGTCCATCGCTTGTTTACCAACACTGGTTTTTTCTGCCAGTTCCAGTGCTTTTCCGATCGCTTTACCGGTAGCAGTACCTTTTACTTTAGTGGAAAGCGCGGTGTATAGCGGGTTTATTTTTTCAAAATCCGGGCTGCCGCCTGCAATCTGGCTCAGGTAGTACATGCTCGCATAAGAATCAGGATTTGCTTTGATGGTCGCCAGCTGTGACTCCTGCACTTTTTCATACAGGCCCATATAAGTATCGCGCAGGGCGTCCATGCTATCTTTAGGCGCGTTTTCGCCCATAGCCATTGCGCGGGTGCGCAGTGCGTCCATTTCCGCCATCAGGCTTTTGTTACCTTTTTCGGTAGCCGTAAAAACAGCATGCGAAGGTGCGTTTTTCACTTCCGCATTAGAGATAGAATCTTTTACTACCAGCACGATACCAGAAGGTTCTGCAAACAGGCTAAGGCTGTTAGCGCGGCGGGTGCCGGGCGTTTTTACAGATACGTTTACCAGTTTAGGTTCAGGCATTTTCGTTTTTACTTCGAAAGCACCTTTCACGATCAGGGCGGAGTCAACGACTACTTTAGACCTGCTCATTTGGGTAACGTATGCATAAGAATTGGCCGGAGCGTTTTTGTAGGTGCCCTTGATAACCACTGTAGCGCTATCCTGCGCCATGGCACACAATGGGAGCAGTGCAATGCTGCTGAAAAGGAGTTTTTTCACGTGTTGTCTTTTATGATTGGTGATTGATTACTGTAAAAATAAGGGAATGGGAGAGATATTCTGTTACCGTTTATCCTTTGGTGGCGCTCACCATCCGGTGTTTGCCGAACAAGTCGGCGCGAAGGGTAACATCTGTAAAACCCTGTGATTGAAGTAGTTCCACCACTTCGTTGCCCAACGCCTCGTTGATCTCGAAGTAGAGTTTACCCCCTGTTGGCAGCTTTTGCAGGGCAAGTGTACCGATGTAGCGGTAAAACAGCAGTGGATCGTTATCGGGTACGAACAGCGCAAGCGATGGCTCATAGTCGACCACCTGGTGCTGCATGTCCGCCTTTTCGCGCTGGCGGATGTATGGCGGGTTGCTTACGATGATGTCGAAGGGGGGTAACTCCGCCGTGGCAGCGGTATCCAACGCACTCATGACTGCGAATTGTACAGGCGTTTGTTGCCGGGTAGCATTACTTTGCGCAACGGCCAGCGCATCTTCACTAATATCAATACCCCACACCTTTGCCTGCGGCAGTTGCTTTTGCAGGGCGATGGGGATACAGCCGCTACCCGTACCAATATCCAGGATGTGCGCCTGTGGGTTTGTGTTTTCGCTCAGTATCCACTCTACCAGTTCTTCTGTTTCCGGGCGGGGGATGAGCACGTGTTGGTTAACGAGCAGTTCCATACCATAAAACCAACTGCTGCCGATGATGTATTGGATGGGACGTTTAGCCAGCAAAGCCTCGATGCCTGCCTGCAAACCCGCCAGCTGCGTATCGTCCAGCGGTTTGTCTTTGTACACAATGCGGTCCATCTTACCCATGCCCGTAATGTGCTCCAGCAGCATGTGCGCAATGTTGGCCGCTTCCCTTTCTTCATAAAGCGGTTGAATTGATTTGATAATATGTGCAAATGCTGCCTGTATGGTCATGGTTATATGAAAGATGAAAGATACTTTTGCAAACATATCATTTTCAAACGCTTCATGGACGGCACTCACGAAATATTTATGCAACGCTGCCTGCAGCTGGCCAGCCTCGCCAGCGGCTTTACTGCGCCAAACCCAATGGTAGGCGCTGTATTGGTTCACAACGGCCGCGTGATCGGGGAAGGGTTTCACCAGATTTACGGCCAGGCCCATGCGGAAGTTAACTGTGTGAACAGCGTATCGCCTGAGGACAGGCAGTTGATCCCCGAAGCGACCATGTATGTAAGCCTGGAACCTTGTGCTCATCATGGTAAAACGCCGCCCTGTGCAGATCTCATCATACGGGAGCGTATTCCGCAGGTGGTGATCGGTTGTGTAGATACGTTTTCTGCGGTATCCGGCAAAGGTATTGAGAAGCTGGAAGCCGCCGGGGTAAAGGTAGTAACGGGTGTGCTGGAGCAGGAATGCCGCGAACTGAACAAACGTTTCTTCACGTATCACGAGAAAAAACGCCCGTATATTGTACTAAAGTGGGCGCAATCGCCGCAAGGGTATATAGCACATGATAACGCGCCGGCCATGATATCGAACGAGGTCACGAACCGACTCGTACACCGTTGGCGCAGTGAAGAAATGAGCATCATGGTGGGCACCCGCACCGCCCTCATCGATAATCCGCATCTTAACAACCGGCTATGGACGGGCCTGTCGCCCATCCGCCTGATACTCGATCCGCATCTGAAAGTGCCGGCAGATTATAACGTGCACGACATGAATGCACTTTCCTTTTTTATTACAGACAAGCAAACACCTGTACCAGACAGGGTGAATGTAATCCCACTCGACTTTACCGCAGCATTGATCCCGCAACTGATGGAAGTACTTCATCAAAGGCAGATATTGAGCGTGCTGGTAGAAGGCGGCGCTAACCTGCTGCAACAGTTTATCGACGCAGGCTGTTGGGACGAAGCACGGGTCATTACCGGTAAGCGGGGCCCGCAATCGGGTTTACGCGCACCACAATTGAAGCAGGGCGTCCCCGGCGAAATCATTACGCTTGATGGCGACGCGATCATCACTTACAGAAATTGAGACAACTTTTATGGAGGTATTTTACACGATAGAGAAGAAAGCTAACGCGGAGTTTAAAGACAAAGGCAGCAAATTCCTGGCTTACGCTTTCCCCGTGAAATCGACGGAAGAGGTGAAGGAATACCTTGCGGAAGTTAAAAAAGAACACCCGAAAGCCACGCATCACTGCTACGCCTACCGCCTCGGCACCGATGGTACACAGTTCCGTGCCGTAGACGACGGCGAACCCGCAGGATCGGCCGGTAAACCCATCCTGGGGCAGATCGACAGCAAACAACTCACCGATACGGCAGTCATCGTGGTACGTTATTTCGGCGGCACCTTACTCGGTGTACCCGGACTGATCAACGCCTATAAAATGTCGGCGGCGATCGTGTTGCAGCTGGTGCCGTCGGTACAAAAGAACGTGGAAACGGCCTATGACCTCACCTTTGATTATACCATCCTGAATGAAGTAATGACGGTGGTGAAGCAGCAGAACTGCACGGTGGCGTCGCAGGAGCTGCAGTTGTTCTGCACCATGCGCATCGGCATCCCGAAGGCGAATGAAGAATTATGCCTGTTACGTTTAAAAGATATTTACGGGCTGGAAATTGCGAAGGTTAAAAAGTAGCATCCAGCTGTTTCATTGTAACACCAAAGATCTTTTTCATTACCGGCTCCAGCCGTTTAGGCGTGCCGGACAAATGAATGGTACGATGGAAGTGTTGTAAACCGGCGCCAGGTTTCAGCTTACTGAAAGGTGACCGGCTGCCGAGTACCAGGGCGTTTTCGTTCCGCGCATCTATCGCCGGCCCGTTGTAAGTAACTTGCCCGCCAGGCATCGTAAATTGAATAATTGTCAGCACTTCCTGTTCCGCATCGTAATACCCGAAATAGTTCGCCGCATTATTAAACATTACCCCGGTTACTTTCCCCGGAGAAAAGATGTTAAACCGTTTCGCCGCCTTATCCGGCAACAACACCCGTATATCATCCGTCGCCGGGAACCGGCCGCTGATTTGTATAAACACGGAATCTGCAGCCGTTGCGCCTTTATTAACAATGTTATTCTCCGATTCAAATGCAATGGCCTGTATGCTTCTATGGAGCGTTTGCCCGCCCAGGTAATTAGGAATATCGCGCCGCGCGATGAGGCGTATACGGCGTTGTAGTGTAAAGTTTCCACTATCTTTTTCCAGCAGGATGCTGTGCTTCGATACCGATATCTGCCTGAACTGGCCGCTGTTCGGATGATCTTCACCATCCTCTTGCGTATACCCGGCAGCGTGATGCGCGTCTTCTTTCTCATTTACCGTGCAGGCGATCACCTGTGCGTTCCAGTCTGGTGTGATCACGATAGCGCCTTTGCTGGTGCTGTCTTTGAATACGAGGATCTTTGTTTGTCGCGATAAATGTTTGACGAGGTTATTGAATTTACGCAGACTATCGCCTTTAGTGACGGGCGTATGGTGATACCTGGCGTTATGCCGGGGCCTGCCGGTGCAGGCAAGCAACAGGAGCAGCAGTGGCAGCAGATATGGTTTCACGATCGGTGTATTTGCATCAGGGGGGCTGACCAAAAAGTAATGGTCAGCCCCTGTTTATTCAGATAGCGGATGGAGATCATCCTGGTTTTAAGCAATTCTCAAAGCCTTCATTTGACTTTGGTCAGTTCCCTGCAAAAGTTATCAGGAGTCGAAGCGTGGGCTTACTACCAGGTCTTTACTGCCGGCCTGGTATTTGTAAAATCCTTCCCCGCTTTTTACGCCAAGGAAGCCCGCATTCACCATGTTCACCAGCAGCGGACATGGCGCATATTTCGGGTTGCCCAGTCCTTCGTGTAAGACCCGCATAATGTACAGGCATACGTCCAGGCCTATGAAGTCGGCCAGTTGTAAAGGCCCCATCGGGTGCGCCATACCCAGTTTCATCACCGTATCGATTTCGGCTACGCCGGATACGCCTTCGTGCAGGCTGATGATGGCTTCATTGATCATTGGCATGAGAATACGGTTGGCCACGAAGCCCGGGTAATCGTTTACCACGCAAGGGACTTTGCCGAGCTGGCGGGAAAGTTCCGTGATTTTATCAGTTACGCTTTTATCCGTCGCATAACCGTTGATAATTTCCACGAGCTTCATCACCGGCACCGGGTTCATGAAGTGCATGCCAATCACCTGTGCAGGGCGTTTGGTAGCGGCGGCGATTTGTGTGATGGAAATGGAAGAAGTATTGGTAGCGAGGATCGCATCGGCCGGAGCCAGGCGGTCCAGGTCGGCAAAGATCTTTAGCTTGAGTGAAAGGTTTTCGGTGGCAGCTTCTACGACGAGTGAAGTGTTTTTAACACCTTCCGCCAGTTCGGTGAAAGTGGTGAGGTTCGCAAGCGTTTGTGCTTTTACCTCGGCCGTAATACTTTCTTTGGCCAGTTGCCTGTCCAGGTTTTTCTCAATCGTGGCCAGCGCTTTTTCCAGGGCAGGGGCAGATACGTCGATCAGGTTTACTTTAAAGCCGCCTTGTGCAAAAACGTGGGCAATGCCGTTACCCATGGTACCGGCGCCAATGATGGCTACTTGTTGCATAATTCGTGGTTGTTTTTGGTGAACCGCTCACTGGCGGATCAGGCAATTTAAAGATTTATGCGTAACAGGCCTTAATCTTTATTCTTGAAGTCGCCCCGCTTCCAGGACTGTATAAACTGTGCCCATGCCAGCGGGTTGAAGATGTTTTGCGGCGGCACCTGGCCGGCGTAGTACAGCGATTGCTGTTGTTTCTTCATGTAGGAATTATATGCTTCACCGCCATCTGCAGGCGTAACACGTTGCAGCGCGCGTAAGTGGTTGGCCTCGGTGTTTTTACGGGCGATCTCGTATTGATCGTTCGGAATATCCATGCTGACGAACATTTTCTCAAACTCTTCCCGGGTGGGGTAAGGTTTGATGATCGTTACCGGCAGATAGGTGGTATCCTCTACGAGCAGCTGGATCATAGAAAAGTTATTGCCTCTCAGGTCAGGCGGGATTTTATATTCTTTTTTACGGAAACCTACCGCACTAAAGGAAAGTGTATCGCCTTTAAATGCTACGATGGAAAAAATACCCTGGCTATTGGAGATCGTACCGCGGTTTTGCCCGCGAACAAGAATACTTACTGCCGGAATGGCACGAAGACTATCGGCCGTCATCGTTACCCCAGAGATCTGTATCACGCTGTCTTTGAACGCAGTGAGCTGAGCTTTAAGTAAAAATGGCAGGCATAGCAGTGCAACAAGTATGTAGATTTTTTTGATCATGCGTCCGACGAAGATAAACAGCATCAAATTAAACATCAATTAGGTTAACTTTGCAGAACGGAACTCATTTTTAACAACAATTTATGATGACGAAAGAGCAGATAATTCACGCCCTGAGCCATGTTGAGGAGCCTGACCTGGGAAAAGACCTGGTGACGCTTAACATGGTGAAGGACATAGAGATAGATGGCGAAAAAGTAAGTTTCACGGTAGTGCTCACCACACCTGCCTGCCCGTTAAAGGACCTGATCCGTAACGCCTGTATCAACGCGGTAAAACACTTTGTAAATAAGGAAGCGGTAGTAACCGTTAACATGACCGCCAACGTAAACTCCACCCGTAAAGACGCGAAAACCGTGTTGCCCGGCGTGAAAAACGTAATTATGGTGGCTTCCGGTAAAGGAGGGGTAGGTAAATCTACCGTAGCGGCTAACCTGGCAATTTCGCTCGCCCAGGGTGGTGCGGAAGTAGGTTTGATGGATGCCGACATTTACGGCCCATCTGTACCCATTATGTTCGGCGTACGCGGCGAACGCCCGATGATGGTTTCGGTAGATGGTAAAGGTAAGATCGCTCCCATGGAGAAGTTTGGGATCAAGTTTATGTCTATCGGCCTGCTGGTAGATGAAAAACAAGCCATCGTATGGCGCGGCCCCATGCTGAGCAGCGCTTTGCGCCAGTTCGTAACCGACGTACACTGGGGCGACCTCGATTACCTCATCATCGACATGCCGCCCGGCACCGGCGACGTGCAGCTTACACTGGTACAAACCGTTCCGGTAACAGGCGCTGTAATCGTCACTACGCCACAGGAAGTGGCCCTGGCAGATGCGAAGAAAGGTATTGCGATGTTTGCCAGCCCCGCGATCAATGTACCGGTAATTGGCCTGGTAGAGAATATGGCTTATTTCACACCGAAAGAACTGCCGGACAATAAATACTATATTTTCGGCCGCGAAGGTGGTAAACGCCTCGCCAGCGAACTGGATATTCCATTTCTCGGACAAATTCCGCTGGTACAGGGCATCCGCGAAGGTGGTGACTACGGTCAGCCGGCGATCACCGGCGATGACGAGATCACTAAAAAAGCATTTATCGACTTTGCCGGTGCTACTGCGCGCGGCATCGCGATGAGGAATGCGAACCTTGCGCCTACGAAGATCGTAGAGGTGATGGTGTAGCAGACGCGCCTTTGTTGACCTTGTTCATCGGGTAATGCGTTCGCGCGTAAAAGTGATGAGAAAAGCTGATTTGTAAGCCCGCGGCTGAAGTGTGCGACGCAACGGCGGCTGAACAGCGGGTTACAGACGGGCTCATAATAAAAGCAATCAGGAGAGGTGTATATACCGTTCAGCATATGGCGCGGTGTATACACCTCTTTCTTTAATAATTTTGCGCTATGTATACTCCAAAAAAATACCAGGAAACAGACTGGCAACTGATTTCCGGCTTTGTACGGGAGAACAGTTTTGGTATGCTGGTGAGTGTGCTGGACGGTCGGCCCGCGGGTACCCACCTGCCGCTTGAGCTGCAGGAGAAAATGCCCGGTGAATGGGTGCTGGAAGGGCACCTTTCTGCCGCTAATCCCCAACGGCACACGTTTGCGAGCGGGCAACCCTTCCTGGCTGTGTTTACCGCTGCACACAGCTATATTTCGTCTTCCTGGTACGAAAAAGAAAAGATCCCCACCTGGAATTATATGGCCGTGCATATTTACGGCCAACTGCGCATACAGACCGAATCGGAATTACGCGCGTCGCTGGAGCGGCTAATGGATACCTACGAAGCTGCATCCCGTTGCCCGGTGCATATTTCGGACGTAGATCCAATCGAGCTACAGAAGAATATAAAAGGGATTGTGGGGTTTGAACTGAAAGTGGAAGAAGTGCAAAGCACCTTTAAACTGAGCCAGAACCGGCACGATGCCGATTACTTTTCTGTGGTGACCCACCTGAAAGCCAAGGGTGACGAGCATTCGCGCCGAATTGCCGAAGAAATGGAGAACCGGCGCCCACAGTAAACAAACAGGCCGGCATGGGAGCCGGCCTGCGTTAGTTCTCAAGGATGTGGCATTTATAAGGTAAAGACTTTTCCACCCACCATTACATCTTGTTTCGCTTCGTCGAAGGTCGCCTTCATACCGGTGCGGTATGCCGCATTACCCATGATGAGCGCGATGGAGTGAGAGTAGGCCGCTTCGATAGGCGCGTTTGTTTCCTTACGGTCACGTACACACTGCATCCAGTTGCGCATGTGTGAGTAAGTAAGCGGATCGCCGCCGGTATTGGCCGACGTAGCAGCCGCTTCACCATCCAGTGACATCGCAGGCAGCAGGTTTGCATGCAGTCCCATCGCCTTGCCTTCATTTTCTGTCATACCGCCGGTGGGTGATATTTTATTGGTGCTCATGTCAATCATGCCGCCGTTAGAGAAATACAGCTCTTTTGTGCCGCCAGCCGAGTTGTGGAAGCGGGAGCTGTACATCACCTGGAAGCCGTTGTTCGGATCGTTCGCCGGACCGTAATCAAATACAGCCGTTAACGTATCCGGGTTGGTACGGCCATCTTTCCACTGGTAGATGCCGCCGTTAGCTACCGCGCTGCGCGGATGTTTGAGGCCCGAGAACCAATGTACCGTATCGATCTGGTGTGTCATCCACTGACCGAAAATGCCGGAGGAGTATGGCCAGAACAGGCGGTACTCCAGGTATTTACGTGGGTCCCAGTTATCTTTCGGCCTGTTTACGAGGAAGCGTTTCCAGTCAACGTCCGATTCGCGGATGTCCTTCACCAGGGCGGGACGTCTCCAGCGGCCCGGCTGGTTTACGTTCCAGGTCATTTCCACCATAGTGATATTACCAAACTTACCTTCTTTAATAAATTTGGCAGCGGCGTGGTAACCAGGGCCGCTACGGCGCTGTGTACCTACCTGGAATATCTTTTTAGACGCTTTCACGGCTTTCAACGCAGCACGTGCATCGCCCATCGTTTCTGCAAAAGGCTTTTCGCAGTATACGTCACAGTTAGCGGTAACCGCCTCAATTGTATGGTAAGCGTGCTGGAAGTCCGCGGTAGCAATGATTACAGCATCGATATCCTTATTGCGATACAGCTCGTCGTTATTGGCATAAGCAGTTACATCGTGGCCCAGTTTGCCGGAAAGCACCTTTTTACCTTCGTCCCGACGACGGTTCCAGATGTCGGACACGCCGATGATATCGAAGTTGAGTTCCTGGCGATTGGCGAGGAAGGTAGGCATGAGTGCCTCCCGGAAGCGGTCGGAAAAGCCGACTACGCCTACGTTCACACGGTCGTTGGAGCCCATAATACGGGCATAGCTGCTGGCGGGTAGTCCCATCGCACTGATAGCAACTCCCGCACCACCCAAAACAGACTGTTTCAGAAATGCACGGCGGGATTTAGTGGAATGCGTCATAAAATTCAAGGTTTTGTATTGTAAGCTTGGTTTAACTGAGTAACGAGATATTCACGCGCGGCCAAAGCCTGCGTGGGCAAGTCTTTCCAACGGCATTCGATGCTGAGGAGGCCCTTGTAATTGATCTCCTTTAATGCTTCGAAGTAGGGTACGAAATTCTCCTGGTTCGTACCCGGAACGGCGCGGCCTTCTTTTTCGGCAATGTGGCAATGCACCAGGTTTTTACGCGCATTGATGATGCTTTCCGGCGACTCGTTTTCCATCAGCATATGATAGATGTCGGCCGTTAGTTTGAAGTTTTTATGATTAATACGCGTAGCCAGTTCATTTGCAAAGGCTAAAGTAGTAATGAAATTATCTTCTGTCTTATTCAGACTCTCCATTGCGATGGTGATATCGTGTTTTTTTGCTACCTCGGCCATTTTGCGACCGATGTATACAAATTCTTCGATGGCTTTGTTGCGGTCATAACCCTCCGGCAGCCTGCGGGAGGCGGAGCTGCCCAGTACGATGATATTTACACCGGCTTGTTTGGCATGGCGGAACACGGTATCCACATAACCTACTACCCAGGCTTCGTTTACATGCGGACCAATGAGCATGAGGCCGGGCGGAAGGAAGGAGTTAGCTGCTTTTACCGGGCGGCGCGTCTTTTTCAGCTTTGCGAGGTTTTTAGCGAAGGCGCTGTCGGACATATGAAACAGTTTCCGGGTATTTTCTTCAATATAATCGTAGCCAGTGGCGGCCAGCAGACTGTCGTTATCCATGGAAGTGTTCACGCCGATACGTATCGGCAGCTTTTGTGCATTCGATTGCACTACGCTTGCAATCAGGAGGAATGTAACCAGGTATAATGTCTTTTTCATCAACGGGAACCAGTTTTTTATCAGAGGAAGGACAAAAATTAAGAACTTAATTCGGAAATTCAAAATTCCCGGTTTGGAAAAAATGGTAGAACTTTAAAAGGAGGGTGAATCAACCGAATATTACCGTCAACTATTTCACTAACTTTGCGCCCCTAACAATAATTATATGAACAGACAGGAACTGGTGAACTTAATCCGGGAACGGAAATCGTATTTGTGCGTTGGTCTCGATACCGATATTCAGAAAATCCCCAAGCATTTGCTGTCGCTCCCGGACCCGATCTTTGCTTTTAACAAGGCGATCATCGATGCCACAAAAGACCTGTGTGTGTCTTACAAGATCAATACTGCCTTTTACGAGTGCCAGGGCATTCGTGGCTGGGAAAGCCTGCAACGTACGGTGGAGTATATACCGAAAGGCATTTTTACCATTGCAGATGCGAAGCGCGGTGATATCGGCAACACATCTACCTATTACGCTAAAACTTTCTTCGATACCTATGGGTTTGATTCTGTGACGGTTGCGCCTTATATGGGCCGCGATAGCGTGACGCCGTTCCTCGGTTTTTCAGAGAAGTGGGCGATCGTACTGGGACTCACCTCTAACGAAGGCAGCCAGGATTTTCAGCAACTACAGACTTCCGAAGGACTTTTATATGAACAGGTGATGAAAACCACCGCCAGCTGGGGCAGCCCGGATAATATGATGTTCGTAGTAGGTGCTACCCAGGCAGATTCTATTGCTGCTATCCGCCGCATACTGCCGGATCACTTCTTTCTGGTGCCAGGAGTAGGAGCCCAGGGCGGTAGTTTAAAAGAAATTTCAGAGAAAGGGTTGAATAAAGATGCCGGTTTGTTAGTGAACGCCAGCCGTGCGATCATTTATGCGGGTAACGACGAGCGTTTTGCAGAAGATGCGCGTGAAGCGGCAAAAGCTTACCAGGCGGAGATGGCAGAATACCTGTCGGCATTGTAGCCTTCAAATATTATTTGGACGAGAGGCACTCCGTACGGGGTGCCTTTTTTTGTAATAAGAAACGATATACAGTTACAGGATAGTGAGGTTGGCCTATTTAGTCTGGCCGTTGTTCATGGCGTACCAGCGTTTCAGCTCGTAGCTGTAAATACCGGTTGTAATGGCGGTGTCGCGTTGCATCAATTGATCTGCCTCCAGGCTGTCCATCGCGTTAAGGACAAAAATTTCCTGTAAGTCCGGGTTTTTGTCAGCAAATGGACCGGCGGCCAGCGCGTTGCCATTTAGCGTAAGTTGCTGAACCTGATGGAAATGTGCCTTAAGAATGCCATTGGTTTGTTGTGTGGTGAACGACTGGTTAGGGCCTTTCGTCAGCAACACCAGCCAGCATTGTTTAAACTGAGGTTGGGCAGAGCGTTTCGCTGGCTGGGACGAATTGATGGCTACCGAAGTGCGGGGCGGAACGACGGCCATTATCAGCACCATGAAGGAAAATAATAAAAACGCGGGTAGCAGTTTTGTCATAGTTGATCTTTTGGTTCCGGGCCCGAAGGTAAACAGTTTCGCCATACTTGCGGACGTTTGCGGCATAATTTAGTATCTTGCTAATGGTGTGCCTGTGCTGAAATGTTTGACAGTGAAGGTTTTTAGCCCGAATATATAATTAAACGAAATATATGCGACAAGACCTGTTCCAATCGCCCGATTACTACCAGGTAGACGATCTGCTGTCAGAAGAACATAAGTTAGTCCGTGAGGCGGTGAGACAATGGGTGAAACAATCGCTCAGCCCGATCATCGAAGAACATTGCCAGCGCGCCGAGTTCCCGAAACATTTATTACCCGGATTAGGCAGTTTAGGCTGCTTCGGCCCCACTATTCCCACCGAATACGGCGGCGGCGGGCTGGACCAGATTGCGTACGGGCTCATGATGCAGGAGCTGGAGCGGGGGGATAGCGGGATACGTTCTACTGCTTCGGTACAGGGTTCGCTGGTGATGTACCCGATTTTGCAGTACGGCAGCGAGGAACAGAAACGTAAATATCTTCCTAAACTGGCTACGGGCGAGATGATGGGCTGCTTCGGCCTCACAGAGCCAGATTTCGGCTCCAACCCCGCCGGTATGCTTACTTACTTTGATGAAGACGGCGACCATATTATCCTCAACGGCGCGAAGATGTGGATTTCCAATGCGCCCTTTGCAGATATAGCTATTGTGTGGGCCAAAGACCCCGATCGCAAAGTGCGTGGCGTGATTGTGGAGCGCGGCATGGAAGGCTTCTCGACCCCGGAAACAAAAGGTAAATGGAGCCTGCGGGCGAGCGCCACCGGCGAACTGGTGCTTGATAATGTACGCATCCCTAAATCCAACATATTAGCGGAGGCCCGCGGGTTAAAGGCGCCGCTGTCCTGCCTGGACGCTGCCCGCTACGGCATTGCCTGGGGCGCTATCGGTGCGGCGATGGATTGTTACGACACGGCTTTACGTTATGCGCAGGAGCGGGTGCAGTTCGACAGGCCTATAGCGGGCTTCCAATTAACACAAAAGAAACTGGCCGAAATGGTGACCGAGATCACCAAGGCGCAGCTCATGAACTGGCGGTTAGGCGTGTTGAAGAACGAAAACAAAGCGCGTCCCGAACAGATATCCATGGCTAAACGAAATGCCTGCGAAACCGCGTTGAAGATTGCACACGATGCCCGTCAGATACTGGGTGCCATGGGCATTGCGGGCGAGTATCCCATCATGCGGCACCTCATGAACCTGGAGAGTGTGGTGACTTATGAAGGCACCCACGAAATTCATTTACTGATCACCGGTATGGATATTACCGGCCAAAATGCGTTTAAATAGACTGATGTTCCGCGCTTTCCTTTTAATCGCCTGCCTGTGCGGCAGCCTGCACAGCCATAGCCAGCGACTAGTCACGTTCGAGGGTCAGGCACAGGGTACTTATTACATTGTAAAATATCTTTCGGAGGATACTGTTTCGCTGCAACCACAGGTGACTGCCTTGTTCCGGGAGATCGATGCTTCGCTTTCGCTATGGCAGCCGGCATCTTTGATCAACCGCTTTAACGAAAGCGAGCGTGGGGTGTTGATGGATGCGCATATGCGTACGGTGGTCAAACGTGCGCAGGAAGTGAGCAGGGCGACAAAGGGCGCATTCGATATTACCGTTAAGCCACTGGTAGATCTCTGGGGATTTGGGGTGATACGGCATCAGCGTAAGCCATCGGCCGATAGTATTCGTTACGCGCTGCAATTCACCGGTTACAAGCTTTTACAGGTGAAAGGCGATTCGTTGATAAAAAAGAAAGCGCAGGTGCAGATCGATGCAAATGGTGTGGCACAAGGGTATACAACAGATTGTGTGGCTCGTTTGCTGGAAAGCTGTGGAATTGCGAATTACCTGGTAGATGTGGGAGGGGAGCTGCGTGCCAAGGGTGTGAATGCCCGCGGTAATAGCTGGAGTGTGGGCATCGAACGCCCGTCCGGCGCAGCCGCCCGTCCGCAACAGGCACTCCTGTACCTCGCGCAAAAATCCATTGCGACCAGTGGCAACTACCGCCGCTTTTTCGATGAGGGCAAAACAAGATATGCGCACACGATCGATCCCAAAACGGGTATTGCGTTGCATAGTAACGTGATCAGTGTAACAGTGGTGGCCGACGATTGCATCACTTCCGACGCATTTGATAATGCATTGATGCTCTGGGGGCCGGAGAAGGGGTTGAAGTTTATTCGCCAACACCCGGAACTACGTCTTGAAGCGGCTTACATCTTCACCAAAAAAAAGGGCGAAACGAAAGAAGCGTATTCGCCCGGTTTCCTGGAGATGATGAAAAAATAAGCGCAATGTAATGTAAAAAATGAGGTCACTCTCATGCGATGAAAAAATGAGGCCGCCCCTTTTCGGGAGCGGCCTTCCGCCATTCTCACACTTCACTATTGGAAAACAGTCCTGTGTATGCTAAGTTTTTTAATGGATATGTACTTTGATACCTATATTTCCTTGCAACGAATTGAAGCCGCTGATCTCGCTGAAGTTGTACGGCGCATAGTTATACTGTACGCTCGCATTGAACATCACCGGTGAGTATTTACCGAAAGGCACGTTAATACCCAGTTCCGGACTCACCAGGAACGACCATTTGTTCGATTTGTCCACGAACTCGCCCCAATATTTTTCGTAATTCATGTTCGCCGCACCAATGCCCAGGCTACCATAAGGAATCACCTTTGCGTCTGCTTTCGCGAAATTATATTGACCTACAGCCTGTATCGGCAACACCTGCAGCGTACGTTGCTGCACCGCGGAAATGTCGGATCCTTTATCGGGATACACCATACGGTCAGTTTTTTCGTAGAAGTCGTTAAAACCAAAGCCTAAACCCAGGCTGAACCGGTCGTTCAGCGAGTAGTTGATGCCTGCCTTCCAGCCGCGGAAGCTGGTGTTGCCGGCATAATCGCTGAGGGAGCCGTTAGGTTGTGCGATGGAATAATTGAAGTTTACGGATAACGGAGACCTGCTCTGCGCGGCGGCTTTGTGAAGACCGGCACCAGCGGTAACGAGCAGTAACATTATTGCGATCTTTTTCATCTTCATCCTTTTTTTAATTGAGTGTTTGCAGGTAAGCCGACTGGTCGAACACTGCTTTTACCATACTGCTGATATTATTGCTGCTCCATACCCCACTGCCACGCAACATAGCGTTCCATACGGCGGTCAGCTGGTTGCCTTCCTTACCGGCGCTGTTTTTCAGGTCAAGCATATCGATGCTGACAGAACGTTCGCGGTTTTGGAAAACCGTGTAGTAAGAAGGCCAGTAGTAGCCATAGCCAGGGAAGCCCCAGTAGCCGGTGTCCCAATAGCCGGGCCAGCCGCTCCAGTAGCCGGGTGTCCAGGCGGCGGAGTAAGAAGTATTATCGATGCGGCTAAGGTTTACCGCAAGGTCTGGTTTAGCTTCTTTGCCCACGGCCGTATAGCCGCGCGCTTCCAGCTGTGCTTTTACCGCTGCGATCAATTGCTGATCATAACTGGTCAGTTCTTTTTTCGCCCCGGCGTTGCTGATCACCGCTACAGAGTCGACGATGCTGAACGTTGCATACGTTTTAAAGTCAGCTGTTTCGTCATGGTTGGTGATGTAAATTCTTGATTCCTCTTCTGTGAGATTGTCCAGCGGTTGCTTTCTGCAACTGGCGAGCAGAACTGTTGCCACTACCGCCAAACTCATAAACATGGTTACTCTTTTCATATATCAGGCGTTTTTTAATCCACGCCTATTAGATATAGAAAGAAATGCCAGGTTTACTGGGGTTTTGTTAATGTAATTCTAAAGTTTTGTTAAGGAAGCTTGCGAAAATGAGGAAAAGTATAAGCGATAAATGTCCTGGTGGCAGTGAAGCCACCGCGACCGCTTTATCAGAAGATCGTTTCTTTGAACAACTGTAGCGTACGCGCCCACGCCTTTTCCGCAGAAGCCTTGTCATAACGCGGCCCTGCGGTATCGTTATGAAAAGCATGTTGCGCGCCGCCATAAATGAATACTTCGTAGTTGATGTTAGCCGCTTTTAGCGCCTCCTCGTAGGCCGCAATGCCCGCATTCACCCGCTCGTCTTTTTCGCCATAATGCAATTGCAAGCGCGCTTTGATCTTCGGCACATCTGCCGCAGCGGGTTGCATGCCGTAAAAGGCAGCACCTGCGTCGAGGGTAGGATCGTTTACTGCCAGCTGATTGGTGAGCGCGCCGCCCCAACAGAAGCCAACAGCGGCTGTTTTGCCGTTGCTTTCTGGGAGCGCTTTCAGGTAATCGAACCCTTTGATGAAGCTGTTCAGGTTCTGTTTGGCGTCCAGCTTGCCAAACAGTCCGCGGGCCTCATCTTCATTGGCCGGCGTACCGCCGAAGGGCGACAGTGCATCCGGTGCCAGCGCGATGTAACCGGCGGCGGCTACGCGACGGGCAACGTCGCGGATATGCGGGTTGAGGCCGCGGTTTTCGTGGATGACGATAACGGCGCCGCGTTTTTCACCAGCTTTGAGGTTATCTGGTTTAACGAGGTAACCTTTCATGGTCACATTATCGCCCGGGTACGTAATATCTTCTGCGGTGATGCCTTTGAACGTATCCGGAACAGTGGCGGCATGTGCGTAATTAGCCTCCAGCAAGGGGAGTATGGTCATAGCCGCGGCCACGCTGCCGGTGATTTGCGCCAGGCGGCGGAGGAAGTCCTCCCGTTTGAGCGGCTTATGGGTATATTCATCAAAAAGGTTGATAATTTTCTGGTCCATGTGATGGGGAATTTAGCTGAATAGAAAGATACGAATTTTTAAAGATGACGGAACGCTAAGAAAAACCGCGCTTTTTCAATATTTTGTTGGCTCTAAATGAATGTGAACTTTGAACAAGCCTATTGTAGTTATTAAGTTTGGGACCGCCTCCATCACCAAAGAAAACGGTGAACTCAACGAAGCCGTGATCGCCGAAGTGGCGCGGCAGGTAGCAGCTATTCATGCGCAGTACAATGTAGTGCTGGTCTCATCCGGCGCGGTGGCTGCAGGCAAACGTTTCATCCGCGATTATGGCGGCACCATCAGCGAGCGTAAGGCCGCCGCATCTATCGGTAATCCTATCTTACTGAATAAATATTCCAGGTACTTCGAGCCGTACGGTATTTCCATTGCACAAAGTCTTTGCGAGCGTCAACACTTTTCTAACCGCGACCAGTTTTTGCAGTTACACAAAACATACGAGGAGCTGTGGGCCAGCGGCATCATTCCCATTGCGAATGAAAATGATGTGGTGAGCAGCCTGGAACTAAAGTTTTCCGATAACGACGAGCTGGCGACCCTCATCGCGGTTGGTTTTGGTGCATCGATGCTGTTGTTCAGTACTTCTGTGGCGGGTGTGCTGGATAAGGAAGGCAACATCGTACCGCAGATCGATGTAATCGACAAAGCTGCGTTTTCGCTGGCAGATAAAAGGAAGTCATCGCTCGGATTGGGCGGGATGGTGTCTAAACTCACCTTCGCGCGTTTAGCCACTAATATGGGTATACAGGTGGTGATATTTGGTGTAAGCACGCCAGACGGCATTTTGAAAGCGATCGAAGGCAAAACAGGTACACTGTGCCTGCCGCAGCCCAATAATATGTCGGCCCGCCGTAAATGGCTCGCCAGTGGCAGCCTCGCGATTGGCAAGGTGCAGGTGGACAGCGGCGCACAAAAGGCATTGGAGAAACGACATAGCCTGCTGGCGGTGGGCGTAAAAGCCGTATTGGAGAAGTTTGAATGCGGTGAAGTAATCGAAATTGTAAATGAAGATAACGCGGTAATCGCCGTAGGCAGGGCCAAAGTGGCTTCGGATGCGGTGGACAGCAAAGCACAGAACCTGGAAGTTGCGCACGCCGACGAGATCGTATTATTGTAGCATATGTCTATTCAACTTTTACTGGAACAGGCCCAGGCCGCCACAGCCGCCATACGCGCGCTGGAAGACGGCAAACGCCAGCAACTGCTGCGCCATTTGTCGGCGCGCATCCTGGAACAAACCGAAGCCATTATCATCGAAAATAAAAAAGACCTCGACCGCATGCCGGATGCCGATCCTAAAAAGGATAGGTTATTACTGGATGCAAGCCGTATAGCCGGACTGGCGACGAGTCTTAACGAGGTAGCCGACCTGCCGGATCCCGCTAACCAGGTGTTGCTGGAGCGCCGGATGGACAATGGCCTGTTTATCCAGAAGAAATCCGTGCCATTGGGCGTCGTGGGCGTTATTTACGAATCGCGCCCGAACGTGACGGTGGATGTGGCGGCCTTATGTATTCGCTCGGGCAACGTATGTTTATTACGCGGCGGCTCCGACGCATTTGATACCAACACCATCCTGGTAAGTCTCATTCGCGAAAGTTTGGGTTTATTTGGGGTGGATACGAATGCGGTACAACTGTTGCCGCCCGACCGCAGCCTGGTGGCCGACCTGCTGGCAGCGGAGAAGTACGTGGATATTATCATTCCGCGTGGCTCCCAGCAGCTGATCGAGTATGTGCGTGAAAACTCGCGTGTGCCCGTGATCGAGACCGGGGCAGGCGTTTGCCATACTTACGTGGAAAAGACAGCCGACCAGGAAAGGGCCGCCGCCATTGTAACGAACGCGAAAGTTTCCCGTCCGTCGGTGTGCAATGCGTTGGATACCGTGCTGGTGGATGAGGCCGTAGTGGCGGATTTTTTGCCATTACTCGCGCCGCAGCTGGCCGCCTGGAACGTGGAGATCTACGCAGACGAAATCGCTTATCCCTTGCTAAAGGCAGCGGGGTATGAAAAGCTGTTTCCCGCCACGCCGGAGGATTTTGGCCGTGAGTTCCTGGATTTTAAATGTTCCATTAAAGTGCTGAACGGGCTGGACGAGGCGCTGGCACATATCCGCCGGTATTCTTCGAAGCATTCGGAGGCCATCGTGTCGCAGGATGCGGCGTTGAGTGAGCGGTTTTTGAATGAGGTGGATGCGGCAGCGGTGTACGTAAATGCCTCCACCCGGTTTACCGATGGCGGTGTATTTGGGTTAGGAGCGGAGATTGGTATCTCCACCCAAAAGCTGCATGCCCGCGGACCGTTTGCGTTGGAAAAGCTGGTAACCGAAAAATGGTTTGTGAGGGGAGAAGGCCAGGTGCGTTAATACGGTTGATGTGTGCGACGCAACGGCGGATGAAGAGCGTGATGAGGCTAAGGCCAAAAGAAGAAATAAAAAAAGCCATCTTGATGACAAGATGGCTTTTAAACGATATACTATTACAGAAAACTATTTATACTTTGGATTGTATAAGGTGCTTTCAGGGATTGTTACTTTGGGTTTGCCTTTATAACGGTGCGTGAACAGGCCATAGCAGCCGCCCAGAGACATTGCAACGATACAACCGATCATCACATAAAAAAAGAAACGGGAAGATGTTACCCAGTTGGTCGTAATGTCCTTGCTATTTTCAACTGTATTCTCCATATAATTATTTTTCGCGTTGCAAACTTACAAAGGAAAATTTTGAATCCCTACTTTTTTTTGCCTGCCAGGTCAGAAAATTTATTGCGCCCGAGGAAATAGTAGCGCCAGATCATGATGCCCGGGAAAACGCCGTTGAGGCTCAGCAGCCTGGGGCGGGGCAATCCATCGTCCTCGTACCCCGGCCATACCTTACGCCGCCAGCTGCGATAATGACGATACGCCCTGAAAATGGCCCTCGCATCGTTCGGTTTGCCCGCGGCCAGACTTTTAGCCGCCGCCAGCAGATCGAGGAAAAAGCGCTGGGGTAAAATGATCACCTTATCGCCCGCGTGCAGGTTTTTATACAACATGATGAGGTTGTTCCGGAAATTGAGGTACAGCTTACGCGGGTTGCCCTGCGGCAAACTGCCTCCCCCCACATGGTACACGCGGGATTCCGCACAATAGCAGACCCGGTAACCGGCGCGTTGCAGGCGCCAGCAGAGATCTACCTCTTCCATATGCGCAAAAAAGAATGGGTCGAAACCGCCTACCTCGTGAAAACAGGCGGAGCGGATGAACAGCGCGGCACCCGTAGCCCAGAACACATCCTGGTCGTCGTCGTACTGTCCGTAATCTTTTTCGGTTGTATAAAGAATGCGGCCGCGGCAGAACGTGTAACCGAGAACATCCATCCAACCGCCGGCAGCGCCTGCATACTCGAACTCGTCTTTGCTGGCGTAGGCGCGCAGTTTAGGTTGACAGGCGGCGATTTTTGCGTCGCTTTCCATCAGTTTGATGACTGGTTCGATCCAGTTGGGTTCCACTTCCACGTCCTGGTTCAGCAGCACGTAATAATCCGATTTTACCAGCTGCAGGGCCTCGTTGTAGCCACCTGCAAAACCGCTGTTTTTTTCATTGCGAATGATCTCTACCTGTGGGAAGTGCTGCATGGTAAACGCAACGCTGTCGTCTGTAGAGGCATTGTCGGCCAGTATGATGCGCAGGTTACCGTACGTGGATGCACATACCGAGGGCAGGAAGCTTTCGAGGAAGCTTCTGCCGTTCCAGTTAAGAATAACTACCGCTACTGATGGCAATACAGGCAAACGTTTGATCGTTTAACGCGTGAAAAAGGATTTTTAGCGCTGCAAATATGCAACAAAGCCATTTAATAATGCAATTAAGTTCCGGGGCTCCCGCGAAAATATTCCTATATTTAAAACGTTAAAGAACCTGTATACACAGCATGTTTAAACAATACCTGGGATGGAAGTTCATACTGGTGGCCGTAGCCGCCGCCATTATTGCCGCTACCATCTGGTTTGCCACCAACCTTTCCGAAAAGATACAGCAGGAAGAAACGAAGAAAGTAGCCAATTGGGTGGAAGCCAATAAAGAGCTGCTACAGGCCTCGTCAGACGCGAACCTGAACCTGGCCGTAGAGATCGTGACCAATAATACCACCATTCCCCTCATACTTACCGACGAAAAAGGCAATATCCTCGACCATCGTAACCTGGACTCCAACGCCGTGGTGCAGCAACCAAACTACCTGAAGGAACAGCTGATCATTTTCCGCAAGCAGCACCAGCCCTTCGCTATGCAGATGGACACCGCGCAAAAAATGTACAGTTACATCTATTATGGAGATTCGCTCATCCTGAAGCAGGTGCGGTATTATCCTTACATACAACTGATGGTGGTGGCACTGTTCATTGGCGTAGTATGGTTTGCGCTATCCTCCACCAGTAAGGCCACGCAAAACCAGGTGTGGGTAGGCATGGCCAAGGAAACCGCGCACCAGTTGGGAACGCCCTTATCCTCGATCGAAGCCTGGCTGGAAATCTTGAAGGACAAGGAAGAGAACCGCGCATTTGTGGTAGAGCTGACAAAAGACGTGGATCGCCTGAAACTGATCACCGACCGCTTTTCGAAGATAGGCAGCGTGCCGCAGCTGGAAGAACGCGACGTGGTGCAACAGATCACGAACATGCTCGACTATATCCGCAAACGCGCCTCGCAGAAGATACAGTTCACCATGGAAAGCAGTGCACCCGACATTCCGCTGATGATATCGCCGCCGCTGTTTGACTGGGTAATAGAGAACCTGTTGAAGAACGCATTGGATGCGATGGAAGGCAAGGGAAGTATACATGTGCGCATCGATAATCACCCGGCGCATGTGGTGATTGATGTGAGCGATACCGGTAAAGGCATCCCGAAAGGCTATCATGAAAAAGTTTTTCGGCCCGGTTTCAGTACAAAAAAGCGGGGCTGGGGATTAGGTCTTTCGCTGGCGAAACGTATAATAGATGAGTATCACAAGGGACGATTGTTCGTAAAATCGTCGGAAGTAAACAAGGGTACGACGTTCCGGATTTTGCTGCGGAAATGAGACAAATTTCAAAAAAGTTAAAAACAAATTTGCTGGTTATAAAAAACAGTTTATTTTTGCACACCCTAATCAGCCGCGGAGGTGGCGAAATTGGTAGACGCGCTACTTTGAGGTGGTAGTGCCCGAAAGGGCTTGAGAGTTCGAATCTCTTCTTCCGCACAACGGTATTACAAACCCGCTCTTAGAGCGGGTTTTCCGTTTTATATACCCTACGGGGACGGAAAAGGGACAACGCTAAGTTTCAAAGTGCAGCGCCGGGTATGAATAGTCAACTTGACAGATTTTTAAGAGACTACTCGTCTAAATAATAGATCAACGACGAGTACAGTGATTATCAATCGATGAAACATAAGACACTTCCAAGGCGGTGAATATTTAATCCTGCGGAAGGTCATCTGACGGACCGCCACCCTTTTTCTGTTTCGCGTTTTTACCCGCAAAGTAACCACCGCCACCGCTAAGAATTGCGGTCGATACGACTTCTAGGATGCGCATAGCAATATCGGCCTTACCCAGATAAACGCAATATCCCATAAATCCGACTACAATTAAAAGTATGATGGTGAAGAAACCTAACACCAGAAAATTCCGCTTGAGAAGATGTCGGGGTGCATCTTTCATATATTCAGCCTGAAGCTTTAGGTTTTCTTTTGCCAGCTCGAAAGTTTTCTGGTTTTCATCCTTTTGGATTTCGAGTTCTAATTGCTTCGTTTTTTGTTCTTCTTTTTGATTCTGCAGCCATTGCTGCATGATTTCGGTAGTAGGGAGGTTATTGTTGCCGTTATTTGGTTTTGAGCTTTGTGAAGTCATAGTTTACGCGCGGTTTTTGCTTGAATTTAACTCGCACATAACCGGCAATATTCTCACTTCCAAGTTTAGGAGCAATGAATTTGGCAGATTCAATAGCATGTCTGTCACGCTCAAACAGCTTTACAAAAGCCGCAGCTGACAATATACGCTCATCATCGAGCTTAGGGAGGCTTGGCTTAATTTCAATCATAACAGTTCGATTCAACTTGTTCGGATGTAATAATAGCAAATTGTGTGCAAATATAAATATAGTTATGGTTTATTTTTATAACATGTTTTGGTTTTAACCATCCTATTACAGTTTTATGGTGTTTGTTAAATTCCCGTAAGAAATTAGTTGGTTAGTCAAGAAGTTTTTTCTTTTGGTCATCGTATTCCGCTTGCGTAATCGCGCCAGCATCCAGAAGTTCTTTGAGCTTTTTTAGTTCGTCGGCCACTGATCCTCCGGTCGAGGGCGACTTTTCTTTGTTTTTAGCAAATTCAGCAGGAATCAGGATTTCTTCATCTTCAATTGCATTATCTATCTCTACCCAGTAATTGACCATCATTGCTACATTAATTACAAGGATGACTGAAAATCCTGATCGTTTGGAGCCATTGTATGTGATGTTCCTTACAGTCGCAGATTTGCCTGACCAGTTGCGTTCCATTGGGGTCTTACTTAAGTCGAGGGCTAATCCCGGAGCATTATAGATATATGCAAAGCGCTTCTCGCCAGTAGCCGGTTTTCCAATATTTATTCTGTCTCCTTCCCTGATAACCCAGCCTGACTTAGTTTTATAACCATTCTTTGTAGCCTCCTTCGCTTCTTTAAGCGTAGGGAAGTTTTGAGTTTGAGCTACTGTATTTACCGATGCCACGAGAAGAGATAATACTGCAACAATTTTTTGCATAGTCTGAGGTTTAAGAATGATATTTATTGTGTGTGACATATGCTGTCACGATAAGCAAACTCGCAATTTGCTTTCGTTATGAAAACGGTATTGTCGGAGGGGAAACGGTCTTTTGGGTTGGCCCTAAAGGGTGCTGTTGTAGCCCTTAATTAATAGGCCTTTATGAAGCTCGTTTTCGAAAAATTGGAGGCTTCAAAGATAGCTATTTAGAGTATATGAGCCAAATGCCTACCATCGTTAGTATTTGATTCGCTCTTTAATTAAGCGTATCTCATCGCTCCTTTATACAAGATTTATTTTCAATCCCATTTTGCTTTACCTTTACCACATGCGCAAATACAATGCGCTAACTGTGCCTAGTTTTAAATTGCTTTTAACATCATGTGAATATGGGAACTTCAATAACCTGTCCTAATTGCAAACATCACTTTGTAATGGAGGATGCATTTGCGGCTGATATAGAAAAGGAGATGCGTGGCAAAATGGAAGCCGAATGGAGACGACGCACAGATGCGCTGAACCAGGAAAAACAACAGCTTGCCCAGAAGCAACAACAACTCGAACAGGAACGCCTGAAACAAAGCGAAGACTTTAGCCGTAAACTACAAACCGAACTACAACTCGAGAAACGCCGCCTGCAGGAAAGTCTGTCGGAGGATATTCGCCGTACCATGGCAGCGGATTTCGAGAACCAGTTGCAACTACTTAAACAATCCAATCACGATAACGAGGAGAAATTAAAAGAGGCCAGGCAAAAGGAACTGGATTTCCTGCGCAAGGAGCATGAACTGAAAACGAAGGAAGAAGAGCTGGAACTGACGCTTCAGAAAAAGATGCTGGAGGAGCGCGGGCATCTTTCGGAAAAAATACGCCGTGAAGAAGCGGAGCGTACTGCCTTGCGGGAAACAGAGTTCCAGATGCGGTTAAAGGAAATGGAAAAACAGCTGGACGATCAGCGTAAGCTGGCCGAAGAGATGAAGCGGAAGGCGGAACAAGGCTCCATGCAGTTACAGGGAGAGGTGCAGGAACTGGCACTGGAAGATATGCTGCGTGCAGCTTTCCCTTTTGATACCGTAAGTGAAGTGGGTAAAGGTGTGAAAGGGGCCGACTGTTTCCAGACGGTGCGCAACCAGTTCGGGCAGGAGTGTGGAAAGATCATCTACGAGAGCAAACGCACCAAGGAGTTTTCGCCCCAGTGGGTAGAAAAATTAAAGGCCGATATGCGTAGCCAGGGAGCCGACGTAGCCGTACTCGTTACACAAACTATGCCCCGTGATCTCGATCGCTTTGGGGAGAGAGAGGGTGTTTGGATTTGTACGTTCGCCGAGGTGAAAAGCCTGGCGTACGTATTGCGTGCGGGCGTGCTAAAGGTATTCGGTGTGCAGAAAACACAGGATAACAAGGGAGATAAAATGCACTTGTTATACCATTACCTCACGAGCAGCGAGTTCGCAGAACAATGGAAAGCGATCCGCGAGGGTTTCATGGCCATGAAAATATCGATCCAGAAGGAAAGGGATGCGATGGAGAAACTGTGGAAGGCCCGCGAGAAGCAACTGGAGAAGGTGTTGCTTAACGCCGCCCACATTAAAGGCTCCATCGAAGGCATTGCCGGTACTGATTCAGTGGATCTGCGACTGCTCGAAGATGCTTCCGAAAACTACCTCGATTAAATCTATTTAACATTATTTTCAATGCCGCTTTTTTGATCCTTCGAAAGCGGCATTGTATTTTTAGAACATGGAGCATAAAACATATCACACCATCATCTTCGATCTTGGGGCAGTACTCGTGGACTGGAACCCCAGGTATCTCTACAAAAAGATATTTACAGACGAAAAGGAGATGGAACACTTCCTCGCGAACGTGTGCACTTCCGATTGGAACGAGGAGCAGGATGGCGGCCGTCGCTTGCAGGAAGCCACAGACCTGCTGGTAGCGCAGCACCCAACGTTCGAGACGCAGATACGTGCGTTTTATGGCCGCTGGCCCGAAATGCTGAACGGCGCGCTGGAAGGTACGGTGGAGATATTCAGGCAGCTGAACGAAAGTGGTAAGTATAAGATTTATGCGCTCACTAACTGGTCGGATGAAACTTTCCCGATCGCGATGGAAATTTATCCGTTCTTTAAGTGGTTCGATGGGATATTGGTATCGGGCACGGAGAAAATGCGTAAACCGCATGCGGCATTTTATCAATTACTGCTCGACCGTTTCAGTATCGATGCCAAGCACGCGATCTTCATTGACGATAACCTGCGCAACGTAAAAGCGGCGGAAGACTTTGGAATAGAATCGATCCATTTCACTTCGCCGGAGGCACTGGAAACGGTGTTGAAGGAGAAGCAGATTTTGTAAGCGAACGCCTGTTTTTTATCATACGCATTCGTGTGTTAACGCAGTGTGGCCGGGCTTTTCAAAGAACGGCTTTGTTCTTATTGCAGAGAAATTCAAAAAAATATTTGGAGGAATTGATCTCTTTCCTATCTTTGCAATCCCAAACAGGGAAACAGTTCTTAAAAACACCCGCGGAAGTAGCTCATTTGGTAGAGCACGACCTTGCCAAGGTCGGGGTGGCCGGTTCGAGCCCGGTCTTCCGCTCAGCAAAAAAGCCTGATCAATGATCGGGCTTTTTCATTCACTACCACCACGCGGAAGTAGCTCATTTGGTAGAGCACGACCTTGCCAAGGTCGGGGTGGCCGGTTCGAGCCCGGTCTTCCGCTCAACACAAAAAAGCCTGATCGATTGATCAGGCTTTTTTGTTTCGGCGAGGCAGTGAGAAAAAACGCATCACATCGTTAAAAGTGAAAGCCGATCAGTCGACCAGGCTTTCTACCTTCTATATCGCTTCAAGCGCATCATGGCCAGCGCCCGAATAATTTAAGGTGTTCAACGACACACGACTGTCATCTAACCGTTACTTCAATATCGCTTCAATCGCATCCAGCTCAGCACTCGTATAATTCAAATTATCCAACGACGCCAGGTTGTTATCCAGCTGCTGTACCGAGCTGGCACCGATCAATACCGTGGTGATCCGTTTATCTTTCAGCAGCCACGATAGCGCCATCTGAGCGAGCGACTGTCCGCGTTTGCCGGCGAGGTCGTTCAGTTGGCGGATCTTCAAAAGTTTATCTTCCGTGATCTCGTTTGTTTGTAAGTGACCTGTGGTGCGGCCCGCGCGGGAGTCGGCGGGAATGCCGTTCAGGTAGCGGTCGGTGAGCATGCCCTGCGCCAGCGGTGAGAATGGTATACAGCCAATACCGTATTTCTCCAGCACATCCAGCAAACCATTTTCCACCCATCTTTCGAACATGCTGTATTTAGGTTGATAAATGAGGCAGGGCGTGCCGAGCGATTGCAGCACTTTTACCGCTGTTTCAGTTTCAGTGGCAGAATAGTTGGATAGGCCTACATACAAAGCTTTGCCGGAGCGCACGATGCTATCCAGCGCGCCCATCGTTTCCTCGATCGGCGTTTCCGGGTCGGGACGGTGGGAATAGAAAATGTCTACATAGTCGAGGCCCATGCGTTGCAGGCTTTGGTCGAGACTTGACACCAGGTATTTGCGGGAACCCCAGTCGCCATAGGGGCCAGGCCACATGGTGTAACCGGCCTTGGAAGAGATGATCAACTCATCACGCAGGTAACCACCAAAGTCTTTTTTCAGGATCGTGCCGAAGTTTTCTTCTGCAGATCCCGGCGTTGGTCCGTAGTTGTTAGCCAGGTCAAAGTGGGTGATGCCTTTATCGAAGGCACGACGCACGATGGCGCGGCCATTCTCGAAAACATCTACAGAGCCGAAGTTGTGCCAGAGGCCCAGTGAAATGGCCGGCAATTTGATACCGCTTTTGCCGCAGCGGTTATATGGAATTTGTTCGTACCTGTCGGTGGCGGGTGTGTATTGCATTGCTGTTCAAATTTGGAGCGGCAACAATATAGTAATTAATTCAACAGCAAAACGGCCGCCTTGATGGGCGGCCGCTCGTTTTACGCGTCTCCTGTAAATTGGAACTCGAACCCCTCCGCAGACGCGGAGCGGCATTTTCATTAAACGTTAACACTTACCTTCGCTTAAGTGTAAGTGTAACCGTCACTTCACCAACATCCTCCACCTCTCCGGTGGTAGATACTTTCAGCGTAGAGCCATCTACGCTAATGAGTTTATAAACTTCTTCATCGATAACTATTTCGGTGCCATCTAATGACCATTCGCCAGCGTATATCTGATCATCGTCCGGATCGCATTTGGTAGGGCCTTCGTTTTCCTGCATGACGTTGTCGGCTTTCAGCTCGAGGTAGTTGTCTTTGATGCAGGCGGCCATATTAGCCATACCGTCAGTAGTGGCGGTTCCGCCATCTTCCCAGATAAAAGGTTTGTCGGAGGTGATGCTGTGGTAAGACCACTTACCGATCAACTTTTCTTCGGTCGTTTTGGGTTTAGCATCTTTTTCCTTGTCGCATGCGAATGCAAACAATGCGAGGGCCAGGGGCATGGCCAGCTTCAACTTGTTCATAACAATTGTTTAAGGTAAATATGTTTCCAGGCGCATCATGGGGGAGATGGATAAAATATTCGGGGTGTTATTAACGGGCACAAACATAATACAAGCCTGCGTTTGCGGCAAGCATACAGCATTGAAGTGAAAGATTAGATGCCCGAGTTGGAAGTATTACCACATGGGCTGTTGCGAAGTAGCTCGTAGCGTACTGCCGCAAGCTTCGTGAGGTGTCGGTACTTCGTTGAAGATGCCGCCATGAGCTGAAGTCCTAAAAATAAACAACGACTATTCCATTATTCGACTTGCAAAAACCCTTCGTCACGAATGTCGCCCGTGCAGACACCCGCTACCTGAATTGCTGATTGATCGTCGACAACAGGTAGCCTTTAAGATCGCTATTGTACTCCCAAAACATCACGCCGGCTAACCCATGTTGCTTCACATAATTGCATTTTTGGGTGACGGACGACTCATCATCATAACTCAAAAATATTTTTTTGTCAGGATGGAAAAGATAAGGCGCTTTGGCGCTATCGTCCCAGTGGCGAACATATCCCTCGGTGGTGAGTAGTTTATCTTTGATATCGGTGAAGCCGGCACCGCGTATTCCTGCTTTCGGTTTACGCAGCAGTCCATTGTTGTCGGCATCTGCCATTTGCCATGCGCGGCCATAAAAAGCAATGCCCATCACGATCTTACTAGCGGGTACGCCGGCATCCAGGTACAATTGTATGGATCGATGGGCGGAGGAGCCATTGGCCTCGCCGGTGGCGGGATACAGGTTGGTATGGTGGCCGGTGGTACGCGAACCTTCTGTACGGTAATCGTAGGTCATGATGTTTACATAATCGAGGTACTGCTGAGCCTTGTCCATTTCCGTATGATCTACGCAGGATTTGGAGCCGCCTACTGCGGTGGTGAGCAAATACCGTTTGCCGGTGCGTTGCTGCAGGCTGTCGAGCGAGGCGCGCAGGGCCTGGAACATGAGCGTGAAGTTTTGTTTGTCTTCCGGGCGATATACGTTGCCTTCTTCACCGGGAATGCCGGGATACTCCCAATCGATGTCTACTCCGTCAAGCTGGTAACGGGCTACGATGTCCGTTGCGCTGTGGGCGAACAGTTTACGGGAAGCGTCCGTGAGTGCGGCGTCGGAGAAGTTTTCGCTCCAGGACCAGCCGCCGATGGAGATAAGGATCTGCAAAGACGGGTTGATCTTTTTCAAGGCCACCAGCCGGCGAAAGTTGACCGTGTCGGTACGTTCGTTGGTGAGAAACGCTCGGCCCTTCTGAACATCGACAAACGCATAGTTAATATGGGTAAGGCCTGCGGCATTTATGACAGATGCATCTACCAGTCCGCGAAAGCCGCCGACGTAACCGATGATTACTTTAGAAGGGGCTGCCTGTTCGTGACGGAACGCTAAGCATACCAGGAGCAGGGCTATAATGGGGAAGCCGGTTTTTACATAACGCATATACTAAATATACTCAAAGAATTGCCGATTATACTGTATCTTTTATAAACGGCGCAGCAATGCCGTTTGTTTATGAGCATAACCCTTACCCCTGGTTCCCGTTATTCGTCTATCGACCTTTTACGCGGTATTATTATGGTGATCATGGCGCTTGATCATACGCGCGATTTCGTCCATGAAGATGCCGTCACCGGCAATCCGCTCGACCTTGCAACCACCACGCCGATACTGTTTTTCACCCGGTGGATCACGCACTATTGTGCGCCGCTGTTCGTGTTCCTTGCAGGATTGTCAGCCTACCTCGCCGGCCGCAAACGCCCGGTGGCAGCGCACAGTAAGTTTCTTATTACGCGCGGACTATGGCTGATCCTGGTGGAGATCGTCATCATGACTTTCATCTTTACCCTTGATCCAGGTTATCATGTGTTTTTCCTTGCGATCATATGGGCCATCGGGTGGAGTATGTTGCTGATGGGATTACTGCTACGTGGGGGCTGGCGTATAATGCTGGCCATAGGTTTAATCATTTTCTTCGGACATAACATCACGAACCTCATAAATCTGTCCAACGACGGCGTGGGCGGTGCCTTAAGGAATGTATTTCTCACCACGCCGGGAGCGTTGGTGCCGTTGCCTGGCGGTCGCAACGTATTGCTCGCGTATACCATTCTGCCATGGACGGCCGTGATGCTACTCGGCTATTGTGCCGGTCGTTTTTATGAGATGGATGTGCAACGTCGCCAGCGCTGGCTGGTAAGCCTGGGTAGTGGAGCAGTGTTGTTTTTCGTGTTGATGCGATTCATTAATATTTACGGAGATCCTGCACCCTGGAAGGAGCAGTCATCATGGTTTTACACGTTTCTGTCGTTCATCAATACGACTAAATATCCGCCGTCACTGCTGTTTTTGTGCATGACGCTCGGGCCGGGACTATTGCTGCTGGCGCTGTTTGAAGGGCGCACGAACGCGTTCCTGAGCGTGTATGGGCGCGTGCCATTCTTCTACTATGTGTTACATTTTGCGTTGATAAGATTGATCAGTGTCGTGATGTTTTTCAGCAGCGGCTATACGATGGATGATGTGAAAGGATTTCCGTTTTATTTTCGTCCGGAGGCGATGGGCGGGCCGTTGGAGAGTGTTTATTTAGTTTGGATAGGTGTGGTGTTGATGCTGTTCCTGCCTTGCAGGTGGTACGACCGGTATAAGCAACAACATAAGGAGAAGCGGTGGCTGAGTTATTTGTAGAAAAGCGTGTTGCCGTTGCAGTGAGTGACACAACGGCGGCTGAAAAATGTGACTATAGCTGGTTAAATAATTAGAAAGAAAATGCCGGGAAAGCCCGCCCGTTCCGTACGGTAGCGGGTTGGTCCCGGCGCTAAAATTGGCAAGCTAGTTGGAGATAATCAGGCTTCCAGCAGCCCGATCCGGATTAACCTTGATTTGATGGCGCCTGTGGTGCGGCCATGTATGCGGGCTAGTTCTATAATTCGTTTTCCATCGTTAAAGTGTTGTCTGAGTTGTTCTTCTTCGGCATTACTCCACTTGTTACCCTGGTTGCCACGTGCCTGGCTGATCTTCAATTCCTTTACGGCGTTAAATAATGCGCGTAATATAACGGGGTGTTGCATGCTGCTGCCCGCGGGGATCGGCGTGTTCGTTACAGGATCTGTGCCGTTCGCGAGGAGTTCCAGCACCGCAATGGTCTGTTCCATGTTCTGCATCTTAAGCTGTTTTGAGGGTCTGCCGTTCGCCTGGGTCGTTTAGAAAGGAAGTGGTTAGCGCTGCACTTGTTGTACAAATCTAAATCTTGCAACCGCAGTACGTTTGCGGTGCCCGAAAATGTTGCCGGGCGCAAAAGCTACGGTAAACGGAGTGGAAATCTCACATAAACATGTCAAGATAAGCTGAAAAAGGAAGTAACTGTAACCGAAATGCCGAATTTTACATCCGGATTGGTTCCCCTTAAACTTATACTGTGCCATGAAAGTGCTGATTATCGAGGATGAAGCCCTCTCTGCTCATCATCTCAAAAACATGCTCCGGGAAGTAGATCCCGATATTGAAGTGACTGCGGTGCTGGACAGCATTGAGTCGGCGGTACGTTACTTCGCTGCCCGTCCGCAGCTGGACCTCATTTTTATGGATATAGAACTGGGCGACGGACAAAGCTTCGAGATCTTCAACCGTGTAAACGTAGACTGGCCGGTGATTTTCACCACCGCTTACCAGGAGCATGCGTTGAAAGCATTTAAACTGAACAGCGTAGATTACCTCCTCAAACCCATGAACCGTGAGGAAGTGATGGCGGCCATTCTGAAGTTCCGTAAATGGCATGCCCATCGCGGTACGCCTAACCAGGGATTAAACACCATGCTAGGCGAGATGAACGGCGAAGCGTTTAAATCGCGCTACCTCGCGAAAAGCGGTACCCGCCTCATTTCTGTGTCTTTGCCAGATATTGCTTACTTCTACACGAAAGATAAATTACAATTCATTAAAACCCGTAGCAACCAGGATTTCATCATCGATAAACGATTGGATGAAATTGAGGGAGAAACCGATCCCAACGTGTTTTTCAGGGTGAACAGGCAGTTTATCGTGAACTATACCAACATCGAAAAAGTGCATACCTGGTTTAGCGGTAAACTGAAAGTACAGGTGCAACCTGCGGCTTATGAAGAGATTATTGTGAGCAGGCTGCGCGCCAATGAATTTAAGAAATGGCTCGGTGAATAATTACCAGTGCAGCACCTGTACGAGCAGCTTCCAGCCTTTGCTGGTGTGTGCCCAGATGCGCAGGTACGTTTCTTTACGCTGATTATATTTTACTGTTCCATACACATAGGCAAGGTCCTTACGCTGCGAGATGCCCCCGGCTACCGGCTCAAAACGCAGGCTGACCGGCACCTGGCGTAGTCCGTTCATGATATTTTCGATGCCTTGTACCGGCATAACCCCTTCGATATTAAACCAGGCACTGTCGGCGGCGGCGAAGCGGAAGGCTTCGTCGGCCAGTGAGTCGTGGGCCAGTATCAGTTTTTTCTCCAGCAGATAGATGGCCGAATCCGGCTGGCCCGATGGTACGAGGTCAGTGAAGTGTTGTAAGGATTGCTTACCATACAACGACTGCTCGTATCGCGTACCCATATCTGCCATAAATTTCCATTCGCCCTGCGCGTTCTTTTTCCAGACCGTCGTGTAGTGACCGCACACGAGTGGCGTGTCTGTGGCACTGGCTTTCACCTCGTAAGGCCCTGTCGTAAAGCCGAGATCACCAGCATACGACATGGCGGCAAAGGCCGGCTGCCAGTAGAAAAGCGGCATTTTATCCGGAAAGCTGCTCCAGGTTTTAATAGCCGGAAGAATGTTACCCTGATCGAACACTACACCGTTACTGTCGGCAAACCGCAGGAACGCCGTTTTTACGGAGCTGTCGATCGCCAGTTGCGCGAACGCCCGTTCGGCGGTAACCACGTCCTGTGCGTGCAGCAGGGGCGCAGTAAAAAGCAGCAATAGCAGGAGGGGCCAATGTTTCATCGTGGAATAAATTTAAGGTTTAGTGCACCGGTAAGCCCGCAAAATGCTCCGGAATGTCATTTTCCGGTGCCGGGCTGCGCAATCCATCCCGAAATAAGCTAAATTAGGCTTAAGATGTTAAACGAGCCTCAATTACCTGTTGTCGACCTCCATGAAATATGCAAGCCCCTTAAGGACGAGCAGTTCAGTCTCTTTCGCCACGAGCGGGAGGGGGTGTTCAACCTTACCCAGGCCCACAAGCATAACTTCTTCATGCTCTTCTTCGTTACAGCCGGCGGCGGTTTACATCACATCGACTTTACAAAATACGAGGTAACGCCCGGCTCTGTTTTCTTTCTGGCACCCGGACAGGCGCATAACTGGGACCTGCAAGCGGAAACTACCGGTTTTCAACTGATGTATGGTCCGGAGTTCTGCATCTTTCCTGCAAGACAATGGCCCTTCTTTTCCGCCGGTGCGCATCCTTTGATACAGCCTGCTGCCGCTGCTTTCGAAGGCATGCTGCAGGAGTTGACAAAGATGGAAGAAGAATACAGTCTGGCAGATATGTTTTCCATCCGCCTGCTTAATCATCGTTTATGGGTGTTGCTTACCCTGCTCGAGCGTAGTTACGAGCAGGTGTATCCCCTGGTGAATGCGTCGGGGGTACGCCTGGTTGTAAAAAACTTCCTGGAGCTATTGGAGCAACATTATAAAGACCAGGGCGCGGTGGAGTTTTATGCCGATCAGCTTCACATCACGCCTCAATACCTCAACATCGCCTGTAAAAAAGAAACCGGTTTAACGGCCGGCCATTGCATTCGCAGCCGCCTGGTGCTGGAAGCCAAACGTATGCTGTCGCTCACCGCGCAGGATGTAAAGGAGATAGCCTTTGACCTGGGCTTTTCTGATTCATCGTACTTCTCGAGGTTCTTCCGGCGGTATGGAGGTGTTTCGCCGGTGGAGTTCAGGAGGGCGGCGCAAAGGATGCCGTAGTATTGTAAAGGTACGATGCGGTATGTCGCCCGGGAAGTTGCGTGTCGTTTTTGTCGTATTTGTCGTTTTTATTTAACGTGCGGGTACGAAGCGTGCGGCTGTGCGTATCGTGCTTTGCTGTGGCCTTCTTTCATCAAGGACTGTTCGCGCTGATGGGAAGGATGATGTAAACCTGTTTCAGGACGACACGGACAAGGATGTAAACCTTGATCCGGATTATCTCGCACGGTGTAAGCTTGTTTTAGGACGTGACACCACTGAAATCCTACAGTAATCCCTCATTAATCCTACACAAACGCCATAAAAACCTGTCAGAAACCCCGATTCAAAAAGTACCATCATCCACACAACCAGCACCCTTACGGCGGGCCTCGCTGTACTACCTTTGCGTAGCAATGAACGATTATACCAGTGTTGATGGTGATTTGTGAAAAGAGGTACGATCATTTATGCAAGTGAGAATGAGCGATGAGGTTTTAGGTAAAGGCTGGTTGATGGGGCGGATGCTTTTAGAAACGACAGACGAAGATGGGAGAACGCCCCTGACCCTTGCCCTTTATCGCGGAGACACTGCCCTGGCGGCCATGCTGATTGTAGCAGGGGCCAATGTGAACAAACAGGATAAGTTAAGTAACTCGCCCTTCCTGCTGGCAGGGGCGAAAGGATATACGGAAATCGTAAGGCTGTGCATGCTGCATAGCGCAAATTACCGTGTATTTAACCGCTACGGCGGAACAGCGTTGATCCCGGCCTGCGAACGCGGGCATGTTGCTACGGTGGCGGCGCTGCTGACGGACAAAAGATTTCCCATCGATCATATGAATTACCTCGGCTGGACAGCACTGCTGGAAACCGTTATCCTCGGGGATGGCGGGCCGCAGTTCCAGGCAATTACACGGATGCTGGTACAGGCTGGTGCGGACGTAAACCAGCCAGACAAAGAGGGTTTTACCGCTTTGCAACACGCCGTGTCGCGTGGATGGACCGAAATAGTGCAGTTGTTGATACGAGCGGGTGCGAAGTAAGGTACTTGACCATTATCCTTTGAAATAGCCTGGTCTCCGGATCAGGCTTCTTTTTTTAACAAGGGTGAAACCTTCCTTGTTTATGAGAACGCGTCGCGCCTGGCTTTTAATGGCCGGGCGCCTTTTTTACGGAAACCGTATCTTTGTAACGTATGCCAGTTGTGAGTCAGTCAGCTTATTCAGCCCCGCGCCTTATGCGGAACGGACACATCGCCACCATTTACCCTTCGCTGTTCCGCCGGGTTAAAAGTGTGCCGTACAGTCGTACGCGCCTTCATACGCCCGATGGCGATTTTCTTGACCTGGACTTTAGCCGCACAGGCAGCGATCGCATCGTGATCATCCTGCATGGGCTGGAAGGGAACGCTGCCCGTCCGTATGTGCTGGGTATGGTCAACTCATTTAACGAGGGGGGATACGATACCGTGTCTGTCAACTTCCGCAGTTGCAGCGGTGAGCCGAACCTGTTGTTGCGCAGCTACCACAGCGGCGAAACCGGCGATCTGCATATGGTGGTAGAATACCTGGCCGCCTCCGGCCAATATAAAAGCATTAGCCTGATAGGTTTTTCATTGGGCGGGAACGTGACCCTCAAATATGTAGGCGAGCGGGGTAAAGACCTGCATCCGCTCATTAAAGGCGCGGTCGGCATCTCGGTGCCCTGCGACCTTAAAAGTGGCGCTATTGAGCTGGAAAGGCGGTCCAATTATGTGTACATGCAACGGTTCATCCGCGAGTTGGGGGAGAAGCTGCAGGCCAAGCAGGCGAAGTTCGATATCAACCTGGATGGATTTAATACCATCAAAACCTTCCGGCAGTTTGACGACCGCTTTACCGCGCCCATCCACGGGTATGAAAATGCCGAAACCTATTGGGCGGCGTGCAGCAGCCGGCAATTCATCCCGCAGATAAATATCCCGGTATTACTCGTGAACGCCTTGGATGATCCATTTCTGGGCAAAGGTTGTTATCCCTATGAAGAAGCGGCAGCGCATGACCTGTTTGTCTTCGAAGCCCCTAAATATGGCGGTCACGTCGGTTTTGCCGAATGGGGCGCCGGCAGGTACTGGTCCGAGCAAAGAGCTTTCCGGTTTATCGACGACCTGTACTAGGATGCTATAAGGACTACTTACGCCCGCTGCTATTGTGTATTTTGTACTTTTTAATCGACGAATTGAAGATGAATGATATTAGCACCCGTGAGGATTTACTATTGTTAGTCAATGAGTTCTACCGCAAGGCCACCATCGACCCGGTGATCGGGCACTTCTTTACGGAAGTGATCAAGCTGGATTTCAGCGAACATATTCCGCTGATCGCCTCTTTCTGGGAAAACATATTACTGGATGGCACTTCTTACAAGGGAGGTACCATGGTGAAACATATTATGCTCAACCGCCTGTCGCCCATGCAGCCCGAACACTTCGAGCGCTGGCTGGGCCTTTGGGAGCAAACCGTAACATCCCATTTTGAAGGACCGAAAGCCCTGGAGGCCGTCAACCGGGCGCACTCCATTGCAGGCATCATGCAATTTAAGGTCGGCGCACACGGTAATGCTGGTTAATTTGTTGTTAACAGATAATCAAATCTGTCGTTTACCAACAAAAATGCGGCGTTCACGAGTTGTGGGTTGACAAGAACGTAGCTGTTCCTATATTTGCATCGGTTTTTCATAGGATATGGTTAAAATAACTGAGGGTGGTATTCTTACCGCCCTTTCTTTTGTCCAATATTTATTTGCATCTTTGTTGCATAATGTCTTATATTTGCCCTCCGGCTTAAACGGAAGTGCATATGGAAACGAACAACAGGAAGATAGCTTACCAGCAAAAATGGGATATGATCAGCATTGGCGCATCGCTGGCCTGCGCGGTACATTGTGTGCTGTTACCCGTTCTGTTTACCACGCTTCCCCTCTTTGGCATGGAGATTCTCGAAAACATTTATTTAGAAGTGTTTACCATCCTGGTATCGCTGTTCGTAGGTGGGCGCGCGTTATGGCGTGGCTATCGTTTGCATCATGGCCGCAAGTCTTTGCTATACGTGTTTTTAGTAGGTATGTTACTGATGGTGAGCGGCAATTTACTGCATGGCAGCCTGGTGGAAGTCGGCTTTAAGCTGGGCGGCGCGGTGCTGGTGGTTTGGGCGCATGTGAAAAACTGGCAGTATGGCCGTGACGGTGGTACCTGCAAAACGGTTAGCATTTCTGGCCGCCAGTAGCTATCTTGGGAGATAATCATTTTGTTCACGTTATGTTCAATTATCCCGGCCGGCTGATACTATGTTCCGCAGTATTACTCGCATCTTGTCATCAAACACCCGAAAAAAATTACGACACCTGGACCGTCTATAACGGCAGCAAAGAAGGACTCAAGTATTCTTCCCTTAACCAGGTAGATACGTCCAACGTTCAATTGTTGAAGCCCGTATGGGAGTATCATGCAGGCGATGCAGATACGATCAGTTCTTCGCAGATCCAATGTAACCCGATCGTCGTGAACGGCGTATTGTATGCCGTATCTCCACAACTTAAATTACTCGCACTGGATGCCGCTACCGGTAAGGAAAAGTGGGTATTTAATCCGTATAAGGATGCCGATGCTTCGTCTGTACACGCTTTGCGGGGTGTGAGTTATTGGGAGGAAGGGGAGGATAAGCGGGTGTTTTTTACGGCGGGCCCTCATCTCTTCGCCATCAATGCCAATACCGGTGCGCCCATCAACGCCTTTGCAGATAGTGGCCGCCTGCCTTTACACAGCGATTTGGGAGAAGCGGCGCGTGATCTGTTCGTCGTCACTACATCTCCCGGCATGATTTATAAAGATATGATCATCATTGGTTCGCGCGTGTCCGAGGAAGCCGATGCCGCACCGGGACACATCCGCAGCTACGACGTTCGCAGCGGTAAACTGCGCTGGATTTTTCACACTATTCCGCAGCCGGGTGAGGAAGGCTTCTCTGACTGGAAAGATCCGGAAGCGTATAAGTTTATCGGCGGCGCCAATGCCTGGTCGGGCTTTAGCCTGGATGAGGAACGAGGGATTCTTTTTGCGCCTACCGGTTCGGCCTCTTTCGACTTTTACGGTGGCAAACGCAAAGGCGCTAATCTTTATGCGGACTGCCTCTTAGCCCTGGATGCCAACACCGGTAAACGCCTCTGGCACTTCCAGGATATTCATCATAACATCTGGGACCGCGACCTGCCAGCGCCACCAGCGTTAGTAACGGTTAAGCATGATGGAAAAAAGATAGATGCCGTGGCGCAGGTGACCAAAGCGGGTTTCGTGTTTTTGCTAGATCGTGAAACCGGCAAACCGCTATTCCCCGTAGAGGAGCGCCCGGTGCCCGATACGGGTTTGTTGCCCGGCGAGGAGGCTTGGCCTACACAACCCTTCCCGGTGAAGCCAGCGCCGTTTACGCGCCATCACATGACTGAAAAAGATTTTAATTATTTACTGCCTGATTCTTCATTAGCGGAGGTGCGTAACCGTTGGTCGACGTTGCGTAAAGGACATATATTCATGCCTCCTTCCCGCGAGGGCACGCTCGTATTTCCGGGCTTCGATGGCGGCGCAGAATGGGGCGGGCCTGCAGTCGATCCTACGACGGGCATCCTGTACATCAATGCGAACGAGATGCCCTGGGTACTCACCATGGTAGATGCTAAAGAGAAGCCGTCCGGTAAAAAGGAAACGAACCTTGCCGCCGGCAAACGCCTGTATCATCAGAACTGTATGACCTGTCATGGTCCGGAAAGGCAGGGTGGTGGCAATTATCCGTCGCTTATCAATATAAAGGATAAATATACCGTGCCGCAATTCGTAGACCTGGTGAATAACGGTCGTCGCATGATGCCCGGCTTCAAACATCTGCCTGCAGAAGAAAAAGAAGCCATTGCCAGCTACCTGTTGGAAGTGAAATCGCAGCAGGGGCTGGTGTACAACGGTCCGCAGCAGCCCGCCGATACCTCGCGCGATTTGCCGTACAGCAGTACGGGTTATAATAAGTTCTTAACGAAAGATAAGTTGCCTGCGATCAGTCCGCCCTGGGGCACCTTAAACGCCATCAACCTCAACACTGGTGAATTTGTATGGCGCGACACCCTCGGCGTAGACCCGCACTTTGCTGATCGTGGTATTAAAACCGGTACGGAGAACTATGGCGCCCCGGTGGTAACAGCAGGCGGCCTGTTGTTCATCGCCGCCACGCGCGACGCAAAGATCCGTGCCTTTCATAAAGCCACCGGTAAACTGTTATGGGAAGCGCAACTGCCCGCTGCCGGCTACGCTACGCCCGCTGTGTACTCGGTAAATGGCAAACAATACCTGGTCATCGCTTGTGGCGGCGGTAAACTCGGTACTAAGTCCGGTGACAGCTACATTGCATTCGCACTGCCCTGATGTTCGTGAACGTGATGGCTTGTCCGAAACCGGACGGGCGATGTGTCGTAAATGAACGGGATGAGTTGCTAAGTGGTTGGTTTTGAGTACCTATTTGGATGGCATCATCCTTGAAATGTAAAGGCATCTCATCGGAAAGAATTAAAAGTGTTAAAAATTAAATTGTTGGAGGATGCTTCGGGCATCCTCTTTTTTTATTCAACATCCCAATCAAACACTTTCGCCTCCGCCTTCGTCTTCGATTGCTGCGCAAGGTCATATAGCTCCTTTGTCTTAACCGGCTGCTGTTTCGCTACGTTTTGTTGTTCACCCAAATCATAGCGCAGGTTGTACAGCTCCACTATTTCGGGTTCGCCTTTCTGTTTGATGCGTACCAGTTTCCAGTCGCCTTGCACCACGGCTTCCTTGTACACCTTTTCGTAAAACTGCCAGTATAAATGGTGATGCTGTTCCTGCTGCGGTTTGCCGGCAATGGCTTGCGTGAACGACAATCCATCGGTACCGCCGGGCACGCGGGCGCCGGAAAGAGCGCAGAAGGTGGGCAGGATGTCCCAGAAGGCCCAGATGTCGTTGCGAACAGCGCCTGCGGGTACTTTACCAGGGGCACGAACGAGTAAGGGTACACGAATACCGCCTTCGTACAGGTCGCGTTTAATGCCACGTAAAGGGCCATTGCTGTTAAAGTATTCAGGATCGGCGCCGCCTTCTTTGTGCGGGCCGTTATCGCTGGTGAAAAAGATGTACGTGTTATCGTCGAGTCCGAGCTCTTTTACCTGGGCCAGGATGCGGGCCACGTCTTCGTCGAGGCGGCTGATCATACCGGCAAATGCGGCGCGTGGTTGCGGTTGTGAGCGATAGCTGGCAGTGGGCGCAGCAACAAAAGGCGTTTCAGGACCGAACTTGCTGCTGCCATCGGGGTTCAGCCATCTTTGGATATAAGACTGCGGAACATGTAACTCTGCATGCGGAATGGTCAGCGGCAGGTACAGGAAGAAGGGTTTGTCTTTATTGCTTTTGATAAAACCCAATGCTTTCTGCATGATGAGATCATCGGTGTATTGCGTGCTGTCGATCGTTACGGGCACGCTTTTGCCTTGTTGAATTTCCACCAGGCTGCCCGTATAGTAACGATGCGCGAGTGTTTGGTTTAAATAGCCGTAAAAGGCATCAAATCCGTGCTTTTCGGGGGCGCCGCTGGTGTTCTCTTCTCCAAGTCCCCATTTGCCAAACATGCCCGTTGTATAGCCGTTGTTGCGTAACCGGGTGGCGATGGTGGTATCCTGCGCTCGCAAAGCTTCGCGACTGTTGCCGCGGATATAGGCATGGCCCATATGTTTGCCGGTCATTAACGCGCAACGACTGGGTGCGCAAACAGTATTACCTGCGTAGAAGCGGGTGAACTTCGTGCCTTCTTTCGCCAGCCGGTCGATGTTCGGCGTAGGTACTTTATGTGAAGGATTGTAGGAAGTCAGGTTGCCATAACCCAGGTCATCTGCAATGATGAAGATGATGTTGGGCTTTTTATGTTGTTGTGCATTTACGGCTGGTGCACAAAAGGCCAAAATCGCGGTGAAGAGAAGTAGTTTCAGGTTCATGAGGTCCGTTTTTCAATGCGCGGTAGCCCTGAAGATATATAATTCCAGGGGCAAATAAAAGGGCCGGGAGAACCCGGCCCTCGTGATTTTTAACCTTTCACTAAAACTAATCGGAATTTATGAGTACTACTTTTTAAGCTTGTAAACTTCGCTTCCTGCCAGCAGGAAACAGCCCAGACCAAAATCTTCGAAGTCGGGAATTTTGTCGTAGGCTACAGGCTGCCCGTCCTTAGGCTCTTTACCTGTACTCTGTACCCAACCCAGCTTACCGTCGGGATGCACGCAGTCTTTCAGCACAGCGCTCCAGGCTTTGGCAATAACGGGCAGGTAAGTCTTTTTGTCGATGATATTATTATTGATGCCCCAGGCCATGCCGTATACGAACAGCGATGTGCCGGTCAGCTCTTTGCCACCAAAGTTGTTTGCATCGTGCAGGCTCGCATTCCAGAAGCCATCTTCACGTTGCAACGGCATCAGGGCCTGCAGCATGTCTTTGTAATCAGTGAGGTATTCCTGGTAATGAGGATCAGACTCCGGCAATTCATTTAATACACGCGCCAGCGCAGCTACTACCCAGCCGTTGCCGCGGCTCCAGTAGCAGTCTTCGCCATTGGGTTCTTTGTAAGGCGGATCAAAATCTTTATCGCGCCACCAGAGTTTATCGGCGGGATTGTACAAGCCGTTTTCCCCATGTTTGTATTTCGTGTAGGCATACATCTCGTACATCTTACGGAAGTAGCCGGTATCCTTTGTTTCAACGCCCAGCTTTGTTAGCACGGGCATGGTCATTTGCAATGCATCGATCCACCACCAGGCGTCCACATTATCGGAGTTCTTTACTCTTTCCAGGCAGGCCTGTATGTCGCGGATGCGCTCAGGTTTACGATCTATGCGGTACAGATCGATGTAGGTTTGTCCGCAAGCCTGGTTGTCGGCATTATTGGTTTGCGTACCGCCCCAGAGGCCCCATTTATGATGCTCGCCCCATTGTACGGCGTAGTCATAATAAGCTTTCTTTTTATCCACGTTGTACAGGGCCATCAGTCCTTCGTAATACACGGCGCGCGTCCATAAGTTGCTGGGGCGTTCTTTCTTCACGAAAGTTACCTTACCCGGATCGGGCCACTTGTTCGCGAAGTATTGGTTAGTGAGGCGCAACGCCTTCAACGTCGCTTTTTTACCGGGAAGCGATTGTGCCGTGACGGTTACGGCAAGCATCATCGACAGCAGTGTATATGCAAGTTTTTTCATCGTTATTTTTCTTTCAGGTAATTGCTCAGTGAGCAGTCAGACAATTTTTTGATACCGTTCGCAACCACCTGTGCGTTCAGTTCCGCACCGGCCTTGCTGGTGTGGGTATGGTCGCCGTGAAACAGCGCTTTGACTTTCTCTTCTCCCAAACCCTGGTATTCATCAGCAATAAGGTTGTTAAGGTCTACAAAGGGTACACCTTCTGCAGTCGCGATCTCTTTCGCCCATTTGCCATAATCTTCGTTGCCGCGTTTTACTTTACCGTCTTTCCAGTTGTCGCGTGGAACAGGAGAACATACGATTGGCGTCGCGCCTTTCGACTTCGCATCGCGGATGTATTTGCGGAGGTAGTGGCCGTAGCTGTAAACGGTTTCGTGCTGCTTGCGGATCGGGTTGTAAATGTCTTTGCTTTCATTGCCGATGCCGCGAATGCTACCACGTGCACGAGCGGTGTCGTCGAGCGGACCCGCATCATTATGTCCGAACTGCATCATCACATAATCGCCCGGCTTAAGGGCTTCCAGCACCTTATCCCAGCGGCCTTCTGTAATAAACGTACGGCTGCTGCGACCACCGATCGCGTGGTTCTTAATTGCGATACGGGCCGTGTCGAAGTAAGGTGCTACCAGGCTGCCCCAGCCCCACTGGCCGTTGCCGCCGGAACCATCGCCGTTACGCACGGTGGAATCGCCTATAATGTAAAGCGTAGGTTTCGGCGCCATCCACATAAAGGAGGAAGCGACGAGCAGGATAGTGAGCAGTAAAAATGATCTCCTCGTATTCATATCAAAAACTATTTTTTCTTTTTCGTGTTGATAAGCTGGATGTTCGGCTTCGGTGGTGCCGGCATACCCTCGCCCATATGGAAGCCGGTATGCGGCGGCTGGTTATAGGCCACGTTCTGCCACGCAATGCTCAGGCGATATTGCGGATCATGCATCAGCGTATAGAATTTCCTGTCGGTCGGAATGTTGGTGGAGAAGATGCGTAACTCGTTGTTGTCTGTGGTACGATAAATCACCTCCTCGCGCCAGTCGCCGAGTATGTCGGCGGACAATACCGGGTTTGATTTTGTACCGTTGTTCTTAACGCAGTTAAACTTCGCCGCATCCAGCAGGGAAACAGTTTTACTGTTGATGTAATCCCATTTCTGTACATCGGTGCCGTTAAGTATTTCGCTTAACACATCGCCGTCCCAGTAAATACCCATGTTACAGGCCGGTGTGCGATCGGCGATCTTATTGCCTTTTGCATCGAACATCCCGGTAATGCCTGCTCCCGCTACCCAGCATTCGTAGCCCGGGTAACGCGGATCAATGTCCAGCGCCAGTCCGCGGCCGGGGCCTTCGCCATCATCGCCTGCTTTAATACTTGGTTTTTTCCAGAGGATCTCGCCGGTGCGGGCGTCGCGGAAGCTACAGCCGGCATCGTCGAAACGTTCCTGGATGTCGAATACTTCCAGCCCGGGGTGAGACGGATCGAGGTCGGTTACATGCAGCGCATCACCGTGACCAAGACCGGTAGAATACAGGCCGGTGCCGTTATCGTCGAGCGTCATGGCCCCAAAAATGATCTCGTCTTTTCCGTCATTATCTACATCTGCCACGGTAAGATTGTGGTTACCCTGACCGCGATACGCACGGTTCTTTCCACTGGCATCGTCGCTATCAAAAGTCCACACCTGCGTAAGTTTGCCATCCCGCCAGTTCCAGGCGGAGAGTACGGAACGCGTGTAATAACCGCGCGTCATCACCAGGCTCGGACGTTTACCGTCGAGGTAGGCCACACAGGCCAGGAAGCGGTCCATACGGTTGCCATATCCATCTCCCCAAATGCTTTTCAATTCTTCCGTAGTAGGGTTTAAGGAAGATGGGTGGCGTGCAGGAATGTAGTCTGTAGTCGCCAAAGCCGCGCCGGTAAGGCCGTCGAAGATGGTTAGGTATTCTGGTCCGGCCAGGATGTAACCTTTTTCATTGCGGTAATCTTTGGTAGAATCGCCGACTACCTTGCCTTTGCCATCGATCGTGCCGTCGGCTGTCTTCATGGCTATTTCCGCACGACCGTCGCCATCGAGGTCGTACACCATGAACTGCGTGTAATGTGCACCATCACGAATATTTTTACCCAGATTGATCGTCCATAGCAGTTTACCTTCCAGCGTGTAAGCCTGGAAGATAGGCGGGTCCGTAATGCCGGCTTGTGAGTTATCTTTCGCACGGCCCGTCTGATGCAGGACGATCTCGTATTTGCCATCTCCATCCAGGTCACCTACCGAGCCATCGTTCGGCGCGTAGCCTGCTGGCGTTTGCAGCGGAATGGAAAGGTAACGCTCCTTCTTCGTGCGAAATGTACCTTCCGCGGTGCCACGTTGTCTTAACTGGTAAGTATACAACTCGCCCGGCACGGCGGTCGTATCCAGCAAAGACGTTACGTTGGTAATGGGTGATTTGTTCAGTTTCTTAAATGCATTGCTGGATTCCATGCTGCGATATACATCGAACCCGATACCCGGATCGTCTGTGCCAAACAACCGCCAGCTGACAAAATAGCCTTTGTCTGCGGGCACGGCGATCAGTCCACGGTCCAGTTTTTCCATCTGCCTTTGTGCAGATGCTGGTGCCATGCAAGCCAGTAAAGCCGGTATTATCAGTAGTTTCTTCATGCCTTTGTGTTAATTTCTTAAAAGTGTGGCTGCCATCAGCCCGATTACCACATCATTTGTTATCGCGCGCAGCGTCACGGATTGCAGCGTTTTATCTGCCTGTAAAGGCATGTCCAATACCGTAGCTGCGCCACCTTGTACCGCGCGGGTAGAGAAGCCTTTGATCGCATCGTATTTTGGCGGATTGGTAGCAAATACACCTTCTTTCAGGTACAGCCTTTCCGGTGCCGGCGCGCCGGTAGTGAAGGCATAGCCATCGGTAAGATAGTTTTGCTCGATGGGCCACCAGTTCTCCGGGTTGCGCAGTTCCAGTGTATCTTTCGAGCCATCGGTATAATTCACTTCTACTACGCCGTTGCACATCCTGCTTTGCATCGGATTGGTGGAACCTGCCATCAGTAACCATACATGGGACGCTTTGCCTGTTAACGGCACCGTTGCCTGGTCGGGATAGTTATCCCACATCGATGTAAAGAGAACATTGCTTTTTAGTGTATCCGAAGGCGTTTGAAACGGTATGCCTTTAGTTGTTTTAACCTGGTTGTTACTGCCGGCGGCTTTCCGTAATCCACTGTCATCGATGTTCGCCGTGGCGTTTGGATAACACCAGTTGCCGATGCCCTGCGTAGGCAGCTGCAAGGTAGGCACAGCAGGCCTCGGCGAGAGATAACGTTGTTTGAATATGTTGCCCACTTTATCGTTAAAAGGGATCGAAACAGATTCGAATACAGATCGTTCATTGATGTTCGTTGCGATAAGTGGTTTGCTCACTGCGGCCACGTCGAAGTTGACAGGCTGCCACCAGGTAAAGCGGCCTTGTTTCAGTTGGATAAAGAAAGTTTTATTGCCGGTTCCTTTCGTTTGCGCTGTGAATTTACGCGCCTGTTGTTGTGGCGCTTCCAGGCATGATTGAGGATCGTACACTTTCAGGATATCTGCGGTGCGGGTATTCAACGCGGATTGATTGAATACTGGCACTTCCGGCTGTTGGCCTTTCCATTGTACTACTACGCTATACACCTTTGCCGGTGCTGCATTGATCACCAATAACGGGCGGCCGACGGTTGTTGTATGTATGGTTGCCTTGGCGGGTTTGCCATTTACGATTATCGATTCCCAGTCGTCTTTGAAAGCAGGAACCACCAGTTCCAGTTCCAAACTTCTGCCAAAGGTGGGTGTGATCGTATATGTTTCAGTATTGTTATTTCTTTTAAAGCTGAAGCTTACATCCGGTACTTGCAGCGAGGCGTCGTTCCACTCAGCGGGCAGTCCAGGCTGAACGCGCAGACGGTTATTTAACAGGTCGGGCTGTATGCCGAACAGGCCTTCTACCAGTGCACGCGCCGCCATGCCTACAGGGTCTGCAAAGTCGCGGTACAACTCTCCGCGCACGGCATCGTAAAATGATAACTGTTGAAAATTGCCCGGGGAAGCACCGAGGTACATACTTTCCAGCAGCGAGCTACGGAACAGCGAAAACGCATCTTCCGCACGATTGCCCTGCCAGTACGCCAATGCCGCATGCAGGTTCTCCGCCAACGCTACGTTATTGATCGACCAGGTGTAAGGTTGCCAGTTCGTGGTGCTTACGAGTTGCAGGTTGTTTTCATTCCACCCGGTAGCTTTCACCGGTATGTGCGGCAGTTGCGAACGAATGTACTGGAGGCTTTGCCAGGACTGGAAAGCATCCGGAAGTTGAGCATCCAATGCATGGTAGATCGTCCAGATGCCGGGCGTGGTGTGTACAAGCTGATTCCCTAACAGGTCTTTATACTCGGCATACCATCCTTTGTCGGACAGCCACAATTGTTTGCTTACGGCCGCTGCGATGTGCGTCGCTTCCTTTTCGTAAGGCGTCGCATCTTCACCAATCAGTTTCGCGAGTTGCGCTACGGTTTTATTTGCGCGATAGTTATAAGCTGAGGTATGTGTAACGCCGCCGCCGCTGTATTGCAATGCATCGCTGGCCCAAATGGCTGCGTATGCGTCATACAGGCCGTCATTATCGGCGTCGAAGTTGCGTTTTTCCCAGGCCAGGTGGCGCTTCAGCAGCGGCCATTGCTGGCGAAGGTAGGCGGTGTCGCCCGTCCAGTTAAAGTGGTTCAGTAACTGGTCTACAAACACCAGGTTCATATCGTAGTGATGCGCCCTGATGTCGCCATTCGGATTGCGGCAGATGTAGCCATCGCTGAATAATGCGTTGCCTACTTTCTCCTGCTGCCTGGCCAGGTTAAGGGCCGTATCGGCTACCACGCCTGTTACCGGTGGAGTAGTGATCTGCGATAACGCGTAACTGGAGAAGTGTTGCCTTGCCCGGTCGTGCCAACCTAGCGGATCGGCCACGTAAGCCCCGCGCCAGGCGTTGAGGCGCATGCGCCAGGCAACTGCCCCGTGCAGGTAGGTAGGCGCTTCCCAGATGGCGTCGCCGGCTACGCTGAGGGCGCCGCCCAGGGTGTTCAGGTATTTATCAGGTGTTTGCAGCTTAACCCTGGCAACCAGTTTTTGCCTTGCCGCTTCGGCTGCTTTGAACAGCGTTGGTAACGGCTGACTGATCTCTCCGGTGGTCAGTAGAAGGTATTGATCGTTCGTGCTGGCGGCGAATTTACCGGTTACGATGGGCGCCGCAGCGGCGTTATTTGTGTATATCGCATCCGGCGTAGTGAAGCTGGCGTCGGAGGTTCTTACCGGGCCGGGCATCTGTCCGTTGATGCGTTTACCGTTGGGGATGGTCAGTGTAAAACGATTACCGTTCAGTGTGTACTGATTGTCTTTACAGTTAGCCGCATGCAGGTAAAATACAGATTCCGGATCGGCACCGATATCACCGTCACGGCTAAACTTTTTACCGGTAGCGCCACCATAAGCCCACACGATTTCTACACCGTTAGTTACATTTTTAAAGTTCGTTCTGATGATCAGTCCTTCTGCATCGGCGAGCGCCAGTACCTGCAGTTGCACGCTGCCATTGCCTAACATCGGATCGGTGATCTCGTACAGCATCGCACCAGGGCGGTAAGTAGCTTTGATGTGTTGCGCTTCGGTGAGCCATTTGGTGCCGGCTTTTCCCATCAACCCTAATCTCAAATTGCCGCCCATGCCCGGGAGGTATAATGCAAATTCGGGCAGGTCGCCTGCTTCGGCCCTGAAGCCGGTATTGGTGCCGTACAGCGCCCGGTTAAAGCGTAGCTTCCCGTTCGTGCATACAAAGTCACTGCCCTCCGGCAGGTAGTGTACACTGCGGGGTTTATTATGCCACAGCGCCGGTTCCTGTGCCTGCAGCGTTCCGCAGGCGCAGCTTACCAGCAAAGTGACCAGATATCTTTTGGATCCCCTCATCTAAAACATCTTTTTTAATCCTTCCCATTTTACTTTCCAGCTACCGTCCTTCGGGAAGCCGATGTTCGTTCCTTTATCGGCATCTACACCGGCGCACATCATCGCGATGGCGCTTAGCAGTCCGCCGTTGCCAGGCAGGTAAATGGTCAGTCTTCCATCCTGGTAATTATGTCCGTTCTTTAAGTAAGTATTAGTGCGGATGGGCATCAATAATGCATCGATGGCCTTCGCCGGCTCGTGCAGCCTGGCGGCGGTCATGGCGGTTAAAGGGAAGTCCCAGCCCCAGGTATCGTCCCATTTCCAGATCTTCCAAACGAGTTGCAGGGTATTGCGCATCACGGTTGTATCGAGGCCATGGGCCGCAGGAATGGTGCTGTAAGCGCCCAGTACCGCCGGGTGGTCGGCGAGGTAACGTTCGTTGGTATAACAGTCTGGCGTGCTTTCAGTAGCCAGGTATACGCCGTTTTGTTGTGGCAGCGGCGCCAGTTTCTGCATCACCTCATCCCACTTCGGATGCCTTGGCAGACCGTCGCGTACGCGCCATTGCTGGGCTACGTCTAATGCCCAGTGCCAGTAAGCCAGTTCGTAGGTCGGGTTAAAGGTGCTCATGGCATCAAAACATTCCTGTGCGGGTATTAATCCGCGGCCGAGGATGTAATGCTTTTTATTGGCATCGTAAGCGGGGTAGGAGGCCATGAAGTCTGCCGTAGCATACAACAACTCTTTGTATTTATCCAGTACAGCTTTACCCGGTTTGTGGCGGTACAGCAGTTCGGCCATGTAGATGAAGTGTGGCTGCTGCCATATCAGGAACGACCCCACGGAGGAAGGTGATTCATTTCCCTCATGGTCCACCATCTTCTGCCATCTTAACCCATCGAAGTGCTGGCGCTGTGCCTGCGCTTTCGCTAAAGGTGCCGCTTTAAAATACCAGTCGAGACTGCGCTCCATCAGTTCCGGGCGGCCCCACAACGCGAAGTGTACCGCATGCCACCAGTGCATTTCCAGGTGGGGTTTGCCATACCAGCTGTTATAGGTCAGACCCGTTTCCTGCGGCGGATAAGGGCCCGAGCATTGCAGTTTGGTAAGGTATTGCGATAAGATGATCCTTCTTTCCAGTTCGTTGGCACGTTTGTCTTTGCTGCCGCTCAGGTCCACGGCACCGCCAGACTGCCAGAAGGCCTTCCAGCCTGCACGGCTGCTCTGTTCGGACTGCACATACGCAGGAACGACATCACTGCCCGCCGGCGAGAACATCGCTGTACATTCAAACTGCGGCACGTTGCCCGGCCTCAGAAACAGTTTGTTATTCTCCATCTGCAACGCGGCAGATTGCTTCCAGCCCAGTGTAATATGATAAATGCTGGTGTCAAGTGTTACTTTCAGATCGGCGCTGGTCGCTTTGGTGCTCAGTTCCACCTGGTGTTTGGGAGAGGCGAAGGTGTTGCCCACATCCTTAAACTGACCGTTCGGGTTAGGTACTTGTACTTGTATCTGCAACCGCTGCAAAGCCAGCAGGGGCGAGGTAACTTTAAAAGATACGGCATCGTGCTGCTGGTGGCCATAGGTGCTTACCTGTACGGGCTGCCCTTCCACGGTAAACGCGCTGCGCAATTCTCCCGTCCACATATCCAGCTGCTGGTTGATGTTCTTTATATCACTGATCCCCGCACGACTCCCATCTGCTTTTAAGATCACTAAAGCTACATTCCCTAACTGCAAACGGTGTGGGTTTACGCGAAAATAGTCTACGGCTTTTCTGTTGCGCTCTGGTTCTTTGATCTGTACCGCGTAGGGTATCGTTCTGCCTTCCAATTTGTACTCACGTAAGGTTTCGTCGAAGCGGTACTGCTCTGTGTTCGGGTAACTGTGCCAGCCCCATACGGACTGGGTGCCCAGGGGTACGCCATTGGCATATTCATCCGGAAAAGATTGAAACCCGGTAACGTCGGCAGTAAAGGCGAAGTTGCCGTTGCCAACAGTGAGGGATGCAAGGGTGTCTGCTTCGGTAAGACGTACGTTATGTCGGCGTACCAGGGCTTCGCGGTTAATGCGTTGCGCACTGGCTGCCAGGAAGCTGCAGGTACATAGTATCAGTAATGTGGTTCTCATGCGTGTACTTACTTGTTGGCCGGTGTTAAGGCACAGGCTGCAACATTTCCTTCCCGGTGGCTTTGTCCTGCATGACGGAAACAGGCGTTAATGTTACGTCCGAGAGTAGTCCTGCTGGTGCCGGTTGCCAGTTGGCTGCTGTAAACAGGCCGTCGGCTCCCCGGTTCTCCGCTTTCTTTGAAGGAAAGTTGGTGTTATAGAAATTCTTATAGTTGATGCCTTTCTTCTCCATATCGATAATGCGGTTGCGCATCCCATTGGTCACCACGATCTCCAGCTGGTTGTCGCCTTTTAAGGCGGTTACCGGTATGGTCAGTTTGTAGGTTGGACCTAACACTTTACCGATGCTTTTGCCGTTCAATATCACTTCCGCACTTTCCGATACTTTGCCCAGGTCTAACACCCAGGCCGTTGCAGTGGCCGGACCATCAGGCTTTTCGAAACGGGTGGTGTATTTCGCCGTACCCGAGAATTGTTTAACGCCTTCCTGGTCTGAGTCTGTCCACGCTTTGGGTGCCGACAGTGTAGCCGTTGCCGGTAATGCGGGGCCGCCTTCCAGGAACTGTAGCTGCCAGCTGCCTGCAATATTTTGCGGCGCGCCCACCGCCTGCACATAAGGGTACACGCTGCCCGTCACTGCCACATTCCCTGTTTTAAGAATGCAGCTTTCTCCCACCTCAAGTTGCAGCATTATTTGCATTTTCCCGTCCTGCCCCGTCCGGGTGCTGGCCAAACCAGCGCGTTCCTGCATAGGATCGAACAGTATGTTGTATTTGCCCGCTGCGGCAGGTGTAACGTAACCGTTAAAGCGGCTGGTACCGGTGTTGGTGATGAAGTATACGGTGCCTTCACTGGTAGCGCGTCTTACGAATTGCAGTCCTTGCAAACTTTCACTCCGTACGCGACCAGCTTCCAGTAACGCATCTATATCATTTCCGAGGATGATGCGGCCCTTGCCATATTTGGCTATGCCGTTTGCATCATACCGTATCTTCTCTTTTAAAGCTTTTAATTTAGTTTGATTGCTTTGGGCGTTGTGCAGTCCGGGCACATCGGCAGGCATGTTTTTGTAGAACAGCAGTGTTGCACCATTATTGGCCTGCTCCAGCAACTTCTCGAAGGTGACCAGGGGAATGTGCTGTACGTCTGCGAGTAAGATCGCCTGGTACTTACCGCCCGCTGACTGCAAATTGTTCTTTAGCGACAGCAGCTGTTTATCGGACACGAGGTCGAAGGTGTAGCCATGGGTAAGCATCTCTTCACCGGCATGCTGAAAGGCGGTTTTTTCAAAACCTTCCATCCCGTCGAAATGATGTAACATGTCCCGTCCCGGCTGGCAGTTCCTGTCATGGAAGGGGAAGTATAACAACACGTCATTGTCCGCGCGCCCTTGCTGTAAAAAGCTCTGGCAATGGGCTACATACTTGTTCAGTGCATCGAAGTCACGCCAGAAGGGATTGGAGGGCGTGAAGTGTACGGCCGCATAAAACAACCATCCCGGCCACGGACTATCGGTTGGCGAGTAGTTCGTGCCGTGATAAAAGATGTGGTTCACACCGCCGATAAAGTATTTGTCGACGGATTGTTTTACGTCGCCTAACGTAGACAGGAAGTGGTCGTCCAGCCAGGTGGCTGCTTCTGCGGAAGCTAATTGTTTGCCGGCGAAGCTGGCGGCGGAAGTCGCGAACTTGAAACGTAAGATGTCGGTACCTTCTGTTTCCGGGATGTCGATCGCCTCGTACAGGTCTAGTATGTTCGACGGTGATCCGTGGCTCTGGTTACGAATGAGTTTTTGTTTGGATTTTGCCCATCCATGCCAGGGCTGTGTGAACTTCTCCAGCAACAGTTCAGAAACGGTCATACGGTAATCGTACAAAACACGTGTATGCTTATCCGTCCCATCCTTCGCGAATAACGCCGGTAATTGTTGTTGCAGGTCGTAGCCGCGGCGCTGTTTAAATTCGGCGAAGAAGCCGGGCGTCCAGTTGGACTGACCACGCGCATCGTCCACTTCGTAAGAGTCATTGAAGAAGCTGCGCAGACCCGCCAGGCTGTGGCCTTTAAAGGCGGTGTCGAAGTGCCCCAGGTAATGTTGAATGGCGGGCAGCGAGAAGTGGTCGATGGCCATGCCTTCGCCGCCTGGCGCGGCACGTTCTACCATCTTACCATGCCAGCCCTGGAACAATGCGTACAGGGTTACGTCGCCGGTTGGCGTCCAGTTCAGTTTACCATTTGCGTCCACTTTGCCGGTGATGTCGGTGACGGCACCTTTGGCATCGTAGGCCAGCAGCGCTACTAACGGCAACGGTTTGCGAAAACGTACCTGGTCGATCGCCAGCTCCTGCAGGTTGGTGTTAGCGCTGATGGGCTCTAATACCTGCGGCGTTTGCGCAAACGGTTTATTGTTGGCGGAGCGGAAAATGGGTTCCTGTATAAACTGCACCGGCTCGCTGAGAGGCGTGCCGGCTTTTAGTGTGTAAGTTTTATAAGTGACATATTTACTCGCATCTGCATCCGTGACCCAGGGCCCGCCAAAGGGCCAGCCGGTGCCGGTGGCCATATCAATGCCCAGTCCCAATCGTTTGCCTTCCTGTAAGGTATAGTCCAGCATGTGCATCCAGCGGTCGGAAAGAAAAGGGATAAATAGTTTTTCCTGTCCTTTCACACCGTAAATCGGTGTTACTTCCAATCCGCCGAGGCCGGCCTGTTTATACTTTTCCATAGCGGAGGTTAAACCGCTTTCGGTCACCGCACTGCCTTCCCACCACCAGCGGGTCCAGGGTTTGGCGGTTTGTGTGATCGCCGGCCATTTCACCTGGGCCGAAGTCGTATTAGCAGCAAGCAGTGCGCATATGCACAGATGGTTCCATTTCAACATGTCGATAAGATACAGTTTAATCTTCTATAGATCGAATGGCAGATACCAATTCGCTTTGTTCATCAGTTTAGCTCTTACAGCGCCGGCATCCGCAACGCCGTCCTTTTGCAATTTTGCGTAGATCTTGTCGGCCAGGAAGCTCGGGTCGTTACGGCGTAATGCCACACGTAACAGGTCGGGCCAGCGGGTGCCTTCAAAGCCATCTTCCAGTGCTGTTTCTTTAATCAGATCGGTTTCGATGGTCATCAGGCTGTCTGCTGCAGGCACCGTGGTATTGACAACATTTGCTCTCGCCCTGATCCCGTTGTTACGGTACCAGTCTGCACGGAAGTAAGGTACACCGTTACTGCCGCTGTTGCGGGCGTCAAAGTTAAATGGGTAGGGTTCTGCCAGGCTGTTTTGATAGTTTGTCATGTCGGTAACACCACTTGGTGCGCCATAAGCATGGCCAATGCCCTGGTTCATTAATCCCCAGGCCAGCCGGTGTTTTCCTGCACGGTTAGCAGCTTCCGAGAAACGAAGGTGCAGGTGTGTCTGGCGGAACAGGAACCATTTGCTATCGCGCTGCAACAGGTTAAACGGTTGCTGCGTTTGCCAGCTCAGGTAGTTATACAGGTATTTCATTACCACGGGCTGACCACCGACATTCTGCCAGCTAAGCAGTCCGCGGGCGTCATAGGGCAAACCTGCTGCACCAGTCGTAGTCGCCGGTCGTTGCTGCTCATTGGCCCACATATCGATCGCCGCCTGCGAAGGTTTGATCAGGTAATCGCCACCGATGGGAGAGAACAGCTTCACAAACGGGTTGCCGGGTTTAAATTTGTTATCGAACGGCAAGGCCCATATCCATTCCCTGCGGAAGCCTTCTGTGTTCATGGCCTGCTCAAAGGTTACGCGCCAGCCGGTATTCCATACCAGGGAGGTCGCATCGCCTGCGCGGGAGTAGCTGATGTAATGGTCGTTGTCGTTATTCGAATCCCATCCTAACTTATACATCTGGTAGTAGGCGCCGCCGGGAGAGCCCACTGTAGCAGTTTCCATCACTTCCCTATACCAGGTGGCCGACTTAACATAGTTACCTTTCCAGAGATGCAGGTCGCCCAGCAACACTTTTTTGTTGATGAACCATTTATTGGTCGGGTAGCCGTCAACGCTGATGTTCAAGGTCGATCCGGTAGGGTATTCAGCTTTGGACGGCAATGCTTCTGTAAAGTTGATCAGCGAGTCCAGCAGCGCGTCGAATGGTACACGGGGAAAGTTCTTCTGGTCTTTGATCGCATCTACATTCTCCAATGCACTGGTCACATAAGGTATGTCACCGTAGTGAATGCCCAGTTGCAGGTACAGGAAGGAGCGGAGCGCGCCTACGTCTGAGTAGCGCTGATCATATTCTGCTTCATCCAGCTTTTTATCGCGGCGCATGATGTTGAAGTTTTTCAATACATCATTACAGTTGATGATCAGTTCATAGAACGGGCGCGGACTTGCATATGGATTACCAGGTGTTACACTGTGTGTGCTCATCTGGCGGAGATGCTGGTTCGCGTTGATGGTATAGTTCATCATGTCTGCACGCAATTCGTTCAGCACAATGTATTGCTCCGCCAGCAACTGGAACTTGCCGTAGAGGCCCACGATGGCCGCATCCGCATCATATACGTCGCGATACATCTGGCTGATGTCCAGTTGATCTTTAGGTGGTACGTCGAAAATCTTTTTGCACGATACGGAACCGATGGACAATGCCGTTGCCAGTAATATCGCTTTTATTTTAAGTTGCTTCATGATCGTAGCAATTGTTCTTTAAGTTGATAATGTTACAGCCCTATTCTTACGCCCAGTGTAATGTTACGATACAGCGGATCGAGGCCCATGTCGATGCCTTGTGCAAAGAGGCTCGGGCCTGCGCTGAACTCGGGATCGAAGCCTTTGTATTTGCTGAGCGTAAACAGGTTGTTACCCGTGGCATATACAGAAGCGCTCTTCAGGATCATGTTCTTTAACGGGATGTAGTATTGGAGGGACAGGCTGCGCAGGCGGAAGTAAGATCCGTCTTCTATCCAGCGGTCAGAGAAGCGGCCGTTGCCCATCGGGTCGCCCCAGGTGGCTTTCGGTGCGGCGCCGGTCTGGCCATCGTAGCGCCAGCGGTTGTTTACGCTCAGCAGCTGGTTTTCCACACCTGCTGCAGCCTCCAGGCGGGCACGCGTATAGTTGTAAACGGAGTTGCCTTTGCTGAAGGTAAACAACGCATTCAGCTCAAAGCGGTCCCAGATTACGCGGGTATTAACACCACCGGTGTAATCAGGCGTAGGGTTGCCGATGTTTACGCGGTCGCTGGCATCGATTATACCATCGTTATTTACATCTTCGAAGTGTACGTCGCCTGCAGCGAAGCTGGTAAAGCTGCCATCATTGTTTCTTTTACGCAGGTTAGCGGCATCTGCCTCAGCCTGTGTGCTGAACACGCCGTTTGATTTGTAACCGTAGAACTGCGAAGCAGGGTAACCATCGATGGTGAGCAAGGTAGCGCCAGCATATTCGGTTTCAATACGACCGTTCGGTACGGAGGTAACGCGGTTTTTATAGGTGCTCATATTCACGCCCACATCCCATTTCAATTTGGGACGGTTTACAACGCGTACGTTCAACGCAGCTTCGTAACCGGTAGTTTTCATGCCGCCGTTGTTCGTCAGGATGGTGGCAAAACCGGTGGGAGAAGCGATGTTCTCGTACACCAGCATGTTGCTGGTCCTGTTCTGGAACACGTCTGCACTCAGGCTCACCCGTTCGTTAAACAGGGCCAGGTCCAGACCAGCGTTCAGTTTCTTTACCGTTTCCCATTGCAGTGCGGGGTTGGCGATGCCGTTACGCACCAGGCCCTGCATGCCTAACAGGTTTTGTGAACCGTAGGTCTGTCGGGCAGTGTAGTTGCCGATATCATCGTTGCCGGTAAGACTGTACGTAGCGCGCAGTTTCAGCAGGTCGATGGAAGAAGATTGCATAAAGTCTTCGGAAGAAATGAGCCATGCCGCGCCGATAGAAGGCATTACAGGCCAATGGATACCGCTCATCGCGATGCCATTCTTCGCTTCCCTGCCAAAGCGGGAGGAGCCGTCAGCAGCTACGTTAAACGACAGGAAGTATTTATTCAGGAAGCCGTAATCTGCATTCAGGTAAACGCTCATCCAGTTCCATTCGCCGATGCCGCCGCCAATCTGCCTTAAAGCAGCCAGGCCGTTCTGCACACTCACCAGTTCGTCGGTAGCGGAGTTGTAACCCAGCGCGTAATCCTGTTCTGCCGTGTTTTTCTGGTAACGCAGGCCAAGGTTAGCGCTGATGTTATGAGTGTTGTTGATGTTCTTTTTATAGCTGATGCGGCTGTCGCTGTACATGGAGTAAATGCGTTTCACCTGCGAGCCCAGCCTGTTTCTGGCGATGGCGTTGGAGAGGGTGTCCTTCGCCACACCGGTACTTGGCACAAAGATGTTCTCTCTCACTTTATCGTACATCACACTGAACAAGGTACTCGCGCTCCAGGAATCATCGAAGTCATATTTAAAACCAAAGGAGCCCAGGAAGCGGTAGTAGCGATTGTAAGCCTGCATGTTGTTGATCACTGCCGCAGGGTTGCTGATGCCCAGGGTGTCTTTGTCTGCCAGGTTCGGGCTGCGTACACCTTCCGCGTTTACGACGTGTGTGGTAAGGAATGGTGATTTGATCAGTGATAAATAGATCGGCGCGGTCTGATCCGCAATACCCTGGTCTTTCAGGTTTTGCTCATTGTACGTAAAGGCCAGGTTCGCATAACCGGTAAACTTACGGGTGAAGTTAAACTCGGCGTTAAAGCGGGTATTGTAGCGGGAAAGATCGGTCGTTCTTACAGTACCCTGGTTGTTGGTAGCACCCACGCTCAGGCCGTAAGTAGCGATGTTATCACCCCCGGTTACTTTCAAATAATAGTTGTTGGTCATGCTGCCCTGGAACACCTGGTCCTGCCAGTCGGTATTGTAGTGATAGCTGGCATAGTCCGGGTTCGACGGATTGTCGTTCATATAAGGCAGTGCAGCGATCTCGGTGCTGGTAAGGCCTTTGCTTTGCAGCATTTCGCTGAGGTAAATGCGGTAGTCGGCGGCGTTCATGACAGGCAGCCTTTTAGGTGCGCTGTTATAGCCTGCGAATGCACCAAAACTGATGCGGGTCGCCTGTTCCTTGGCCCTCGACGTCGTAATCAGGATCGCGCCATTCGCACCTTTGGTACCGTAGATAGAAGACGCGTCGCGGATCACCGTAACGTTCTCGATATCCTTCGGATCGATGAGGGCCAGCGGATTCGTATAGTTGTTCGCGATGATGCTCTGTCCGTAATCATTGTTATCGTACAACATATTATCGATCACGATCAACGGCTTGTTGGTCGCATATAAGGAGCTGGCACCGCGCAGGAACAGGTTAGCGCCTGCACCCTGTACGCCCGAGCGGCGGATCGCATTAAGACCGGGTATACGGCCCTGCAGCATCGCATCCGGTGTTTCGGAGTGTTGCACCCAGGGATCTACGTTATATTGCGTGACAGAGGCGGTTACATTGGTTTTAGGTACGTTGCCTGTAGGCAAAGTAACCGTTTCGCTGAAAGACTGGTGACTCACATCCTGCAGGCTTACGCTGATCGACTTGCGGCCTTTCAGCGGCACCTGGCGGGTGTCGTAGCCTTCGCCGCTTACGATCACGGTGGCGCTCAGCGAGGGTACTTTCAGGGAAAACTTACCGTCCGTATCGGTGATGGCGGCGGAAAATTTGTCTACTTCCACACGGATGCCCGCCGCCGGTTTACCGGTGGCCGCGTCTTTTACAACGCCGCTCAAAATCGGCACTCCATCGCGCTCCACTGCCTGCCTGGCCGCGCTCTCCGGTTGGGTCTGCGCTGCCGCAGATCCCGCCGCCAGTACAAATGCAACCACAAGGATCGTCTTCATCGGGAATTTTTTATTGGTATAGTGCATTGATATCAGTTTAAAAAACGGGTTCCAGCCTGATGTAATCACACACCAGCAGGTTTGCGTTTGCGGCGGTGGAGTTAGCTGCTGTTAAGTAAATAGTGAACGATGGTTGATATTGGCTCATAGTAAACTCACCCAGGTATACTTCCGAATAGGTGTTCGGCGTAACGGTCACGTAAGGCAACAACATGGTCGTTGGCTCTCCGATGGATACTTTCTGTGTAAAGTTTACGGTGATAATATTATCGTTCGCCGCTACCCAGTAGGCTTTAAATTTCATGCTGGGCACGTTGTTAATTACATACCCCAGGCTGAACTGCGCTGTACCATGACCATTCGCCACCACATCGCGGAAGGGCAGGCCGGTAAGGGTGTTGATACGATCGCGAACGTACATGTTGCCGCGTTTCTCTGCGGTAATGAAACGCCAGTTTTCTCCCTCTACCCGGTATTGTTTGAACTTTTCCGAAGGTTTCACTTCGGCTTTGGTCATGATGTACACATTGCCGTTGCTGGTTTTGATCGTTTGTTTGATGGTTAGTTTGCTTACTGGCACTTTCACATTGAACTTCGATAACAAGGTGTCCGGCAGGTCGGCGTCGCGGTAGAGGGTGTCGCGGGCGAGGTCTTTTACCACGGTCCATTGTGCGAAGAGGGCGGTACTGTCTGCAGTGCTGCCAGTGGTGTAAGGCAGGAACTTGGCCACTTCCGCGTCCCAGGCAGCATCTTCCAGCACGAACAGGGAGAAGTTTTTACTTTCATCACGCAGATCATACACGTTTTGCCAGAAGAGGTTCGAGCGGATGGAATCGGTGCCGGGTTTGTAAACGGGCATACCGGTATTCGGATCAATGCCGATCTGTTCTGCATTGGTGGCATCAAACACATTACGGAACAGCGACAACAGGTAGGCCTTTTGTTTGGCGGGAATAGCGGCGTTGTTTTCCAGCGTTTGCCAGGCATTGGCGAGCACCGGCAAAGGTTTGTCGATGATCTGCAATACGCCGTTCTTCACTTGTTTGTCGGCAGCTGTAATGGTCGCCTGTTCTATCGTTTTGCCTTGGAAGTTCGCGTACTTGCCGTTCAGGAACGCAATACGGTGCTGCGTGGTGGCCTGTGCCGAATACTGTGATTGCAACGCAATGTGGTTCTCGATAAAACGGTTCAGTTTCGCGGTGTCGCTTACAATGCCCGCATCCAGGTTGGCCAGTGCGTCGTTGGTCGGCGCAAATACGGTAAATGTTTTAGAAGAGGATAATACTTTGTCGTAGCCGGATTTCGCCAGCAGCTCCGCAAACTTGCTCAGCGAAGCTTCGGATTGTATCTGGGCCAGCAGGGTGTTGGACAGGGAAGCATCGTTGAGGGCGTTGTGTTCGTCCCACTTCTCGCAGCCCGTCACGGCGGTGGCGCCCAGTGCGATAGCCAGTAATATTTTATAGATGTTGATGCGCATTGTTCGTTTGTTTTCTAGTTATACTTCTTAGACCCGTCTGTAGCAAACTTCGGCAGCAGCTGGTTGTCGTCAACCGGGATGATGTGGATCATGTCGAGGTAGTTGTTGTTCTGCGTGCCGCTGATCGGGATAATGCGGATCAACTGGCGCTGTGTGGTTTTAAACTCATAAGTACCTACCAGTTTACCTGCGTAGTTAGAGTCGGCTGAGTACGCACGGGTTTCGGTATACTGTTTCCAGCCGATGGCTTCCAGCTCGGTATCGCTGCCTTTCGGACGCAGCTCGGTGAAGTTGAACGTACGTGGCATCAGTTCGCCGTTAACGGTCACCTGGCACAGCTGGTTGGAGCTGGATGACTGTTTACTGCGGGAATAACACATCCATATTTTATACTTGCCTTTTACAATAGGTGGCGTTACCATTTCCCACCAGATCGGGCGGTTGGGCAGGCCCAGTGGCAATTGGTTTACGTCGTTGTTCACGGCATAACGGCCAACGCTGTTGGTGGAGTTGTAGTAGTAGGTAAAGGTATTAGTACCCGCCAGCGGACCCCATCCCCAGTAAATATCTTTCAACGGCTGATCGGCCTCTGTTTGCCTTCTGAAGTCAAAGTTGGCTTTGCGGTAGTTGGCCGGCATCTTCATGATCTCGGTAAAGGTGCTCACGTCCCAGTATACAGCTGTTGGTGGGCGGTACTTAGCGGTAAAGTGACCGCCTGCATCGTGCCAAACGCCATTGCTGGCAGCGTTGTCGCTCACATCGCGGATAAGGGTTACGCCTTTTTCCAGCACGCCGTTGAACATGTCTTCATTCAGAATTACTTCTGAATTGATAAGTTGCGTGCTCACCACTTCCTGCGGTTGCAGGGTCTGGTGGGCAGATGTAGAAATGATATCACCCAGGAACTTCACACCGGTGAGGATGTGATACGCTACATAAATATGCAGACTGTCAGCCGGGTTAGTCGGATTGCCGGTGTTGGAATATTTTGCTTTAAGATCGGCGTAAGAATGAATGCCGCTGTCGGCCAATACCCGGTTGCTTTCTGCGAGCAGTGTCATCCAGCGTTTGCTGGTATCTGCATCCACTGTGTTCAGTCGCTCGTACAAACCGGTTTCTTTGATCGCCTGTACAAAGATGGAGAACTCCGGTTTGGCTTCCAGTTGTTTGGCCAGGGTGGTAGTAGAAGGCTGCAGTACATGGTCTATCTCGTGGATGAAGCCGTTGCCTACACGCACGTTCGATTTGATCACCAGCGCCTGCCTGTTTACGATAAAGCTGGAGCTGCCGCCTTTATTGCTTACACCGGTAATGAGGTATTGACCGTACAAGGTTGGTACCGGCAATTTACCGTCTTTAAAGGAAGTAGTCGTCAGCGTATCCATGATCAGGTGGAACTGTACGATGCTTTTCAATGTTTCAATATTGGCAGCTTCCACGCTGGAGAAGCCCGATTGTGTGAGCCAGGTCTTTACCGCGCTGTTGGTCGGTGCGAAGAAGGTGTAGGCGCCATAGGCATTCAGGAACGCGGAGGTCTCTGTACGGTCCAGCACCTGTTTGAACAGGGAGAAGGAGTCTGGGTATTTTTCCAGGTAGCCAACTATGTTCACATCTCCTGTAGTCTCTATCTTAATCTCCATCTTCTGGCACGATTGCACCACTGCAAAGGAGAGGAGCAGACTAACCGCTACGAGGTATGAAAGTTTATTTTTCATAACAGGGGAATTAATTATTTATAGAAAGGATTTTGTACCAGTAATGTGTTCGATTGTATCTCATACAGGAAGATCGGGAAGTAAAGGCTGTTCTCGTCTCTCAGTGTATTGAAAGCCACCTGCTGCCTTTCCTTCGGGATGCTGATCGATACCATGTCCAACAGGTAGCGGCGGTTCAGGAAGTTGTTACGTTTTGCGTTGCGCAACACATCGTACCAGCGTTTACCTTCAAAAGCAAATTCACGTTGGCGTTCAGCAAGAATAAATTCTTCCATGTTCTCCTGGCTGGTAGAGTCCATAGAAAGACCAACTTCCAGTGCGTTCGCGCGGTTGCGGATGTTCATTACCAGGCGGGAAGCTTCCAGCGGCTGATTCAGCTGGTTGATGGCTTCTGCCTTCATGAGTAATATATCTGCGTAACGATAAAAGATCCAGTGTGCAAAGGATTGTTCCTGTGAGCGCAGCTCGGTGCCGGCATCATTCGCGCCGATGTATTTCCAGATGGTGGCATCGTTGGCGCGGAGGGAGCAGCCGTCGCCGCGTTTGTCTTCCTGCGGTGGAATGTTGGTCGCATCCTGTCCAAACACCATTTCCATCAGGTGCGGAGCGGCGCCCCAGCGGCGGGTGCTGATCAACATCATCGGGTGAAAGCTGTTGGTCTTCTGGGCGCTGAATTGCAGTTCAAAAATGCTCTCGGCAGAATTGCCCCTGTAGTACAACGCATCAAACAGGGAGGTGGTAGTACCCACCAGTCCGAAGTTGCCGGAGTTGATTACCTTGTCGCACTCGTTTGCGCATTGCTGGTATTTTTCACGCCACAGGTACACGTCTGCCAGGATAGCGTTCACCGTATAACGGGTGGCGCGGCCTTTATCGCGGTCGATGTTGCCATAGGTAGTCGGCAGCAACGGCTCGGCAGTAGTGAGATCCAGTTCAATCTGGTTCAATACGCTGTCGGCACTGCTCTTCGCCAATGGCTTAATATCCTCGTCGCTGATGGTAGCCGTGAGTTTTAACGGTACTTCTTTAAAGGTGCGCACCAGGTAAAAGTACATGAGCGCGCGGATGGTACGGGCTTCGCCGATCGCCCTGTCCAGGTGTGCCTGGGTGAAGGTGTTATCGTTCTTCAGCACGCCTGGTGCCAGCTCAATAACGGTATTGCAATAGTTGATGGTTTCGTACAGTGAACGCCAGTTGCTGAAAGCATTGGTGGGCAGGATGTTCCAGTTCACAATATCAAGCTCACTCGAGGTGGCTCTGAAGCCGGGAGTAACCATGTCGGTACGGGCTTCGCCCCAAATGAACAGGTATTCCGGTAAAGGGGGCAGGCCAGTGGTGCCGCTGCCGAGCATGGAGGCGTAAATGCCTGTCACCGCAGCGTCCACCTGTTCTTTCGTTTTCCAGAACTCCTCACGCACGATGCCGTCCTGCGGTTTCAACTCCAGCCACTTGTCGCAGGAGCTGAGGCCGAGCGTTGCCGCCAATAAACATGTATATATCAGTTTGTGCTTCATTTTCGCTTCTTTTTTTGAGTTAGAACCCAGCTACCAGGCCGATGGTGAATATTTTTGCAGGTGGCGTCATCGAGTAATCGTACGCAATCCTGAACGGATCGGAGCCGGTGGCGGTTATCTCGGGGTCCTGACCGGTATAACGGGTAAGGGTAAACAGGTTTTCCGCAGTTACATATGCGCTCAGGTTCTTCATCTTCAGTTTGTTGTTCACGAACTTAGGATCGAAGGTGTAGCGGCCGGTAATGGTACGGAAGCGCACGAAAGAGGCATTCTCCACATAACGATCGCTGCCCAGCCAGTTGTAACCGCCGTTGATCAGCGCACGCGGAATGTCGGTTACGTCGCCTTCTTTGCGCCAGCGGCGTAATACCGCGGTGCTCTGGTTGTCGAAGAAGTACATATTGGTAGTGTTCATCTTCGTACCGTTGATGATGTCGTAACCTAACCTGAAGTTGAAGAAGGTAGAAATAAAGAATTTATTCTTCCATGCGAACGAAGGACCGAAACCGCCCGACAGCTTAGGGTTGCTGTTACCAAGGTATACAACGTCCATATAGTTGATGTTGCCGTCGTGGTTAATGTCTTCATACATCGCGTCGCCCGGCTGGAAGGTGTAATCCAGGGTAGGGTAGCCGAAGCGGGTATATACCACCTGGCCGGTAGGGCCCAGTATCGGTTTGCCATCCGGACCTTTCGCACGGGTAGCTTCTCTGTCGGTGTATACGCCTTTGTAACGGTAACCATAGAACGAACCGAAAGGATTGTCGATCTGTAACAGGCGCATATACTCACCCAGCCTGGTTACATCGCCTTGTGTGCTTGGATAGAACTCGGAGATCTCGCGGATGATGTTTTCGTTACGGGAGATGTTCAGGTTAAAACCGATGTTCCAGTCCTTACGTTTGATTGGTGTGGTCCACATCGCTACTTCCCAACCCTGGTTGTCGAGCGTACCCACGTTCATGTTCACGCCACTGTAACCGTTGTAGGAGCCGATCTGCAGACCGTTAAAGAACAGGTCTTTGGTACGGTTGCGGTATATATCCACATCTGCTCTGAAACGACCGCCCCACATAGAAATGTTACCACCGATGTTGCTGCCGTGAATGGTTTGCCAGCGGAGGTTTTTCAGTTCCATCGTTGCCGGGAATACGCCTGCTTCGCCCAGGTAGCTCCAGTTGTAGGTAGCGTAACGGTTGTAGAAGGTATAGTCGTAACGTGGTGCCTCGCCGCTCTGGCCATAGCTGGCGCGGAAGCTGAGGTCATCCAGTATTTTTATCTTGTTCAGGAAGTTTTCTGCAGACAGCCTCCATCTTACCGAGATGGAAGGGAAGGTGCCGTAACGGTAGTTCGGGCCGAAGCGGGAGTTACCGTCGCCGCGGATCGTTGCGTTCACAATGTATTTCTCTTTCCAATCGTATTGAGCAGTAATTACCGCGCCAATTGCACGTGTTTGCGAAATGCCTGAAGCTGCGTTCAGCTCCTGGTTCTGTGTACGTGAAGGTGCGCTCGGATCAGTAATCAAAGAAGATGCTGTGTTAGAGGTCATCAGCTCCTGGCTTACTGCCTTCGCATCACTGCCAATCACGCTCAGGAAGGTGAGCAGGTGATGGTCCGGATTCTTGAACTGTGGAGTGTATACCAGATCGAACTTGGTAACGATGTTGAATACATCAATGTCGCCGTCGTAAGCACGGTTTACCACTGTTTCTGTATTCGGGCGGCCAGTGGCGATTTGTGGCAGGAAGCTTTTATTTTTCGTGTTGTTGATGTCAAACTGAACGTCCATGGTGGTTTTCAGCACGTCTTTGATGATGTCGTAGTTGAGCTGGAACCTGGGTATCACCCTGTCGCCACCAACGGTATACTTGGCTTTATCGGCCATGGCTACCGGGTTAAAGATACGACTATAAGTACCCTGGATGTTCGATACCGGTGAGAAGTAGTTAGGCGTAAGGTTGCCGTTTTCGTCATATTCAAAAACGCTCATGTTCGGCATCTTAATATACGCCATACCGCGGATCGCACCGTCTTTGTCGCTCAGGTAGCTGCGCTGCAGGTCGCTGTGCGTGTACGCGATGCTGGTGAATATGCGGATCTTTTCAGAAATGTAATAGTCAAGGTTGATACGTGTGCTGATCCTTTTAAGGCCTGTACCCAGTGTGGTACCTTTTTGGTTAAAGAAGCCGGTAGAAGCAAAGTAGCGGGCTTTTTCACCACCACCACTCATGCTGATATTGTGGTCCTGCAGGTTACCTACCTGTGAGATGGCATCAATCCAGTTTACGTTGTTGCTGTAGTTATGGTACCAGTAAGGATCGTTCGGGTCGTAATTGAACTCGCGTACGGTGGTAGTGTTTAATGGCAGGCCGGTACGGTTCATAAACGCCTCGGGGATGAGGGTAGAGTACTGGTCGCCGCTCAGCAAAGGCAGCGCTTCCGGCAGGTAAGACTTGGAGCCTTTAAACGTATACGTAATGGCAGGTTTACCAATGTTGCCACGTTTAGTCGTGATCACCAGTACGCCGTTCGCTGCGCGGGAACCCCATACTGCGGTGGCGGCCGCATCTTTCAGTACGCTGATGTCTTTGATATCTGCCGGTGAAATGTTCAATAACTGTGCATATCCCTGCTCGTCTGCTGCGCCAAAGTTAAAGTCGCCGGGGATCTCTGTTTCCAGGGGCATACCATCTACTACGATCAGTGGGTTACCGGTGCTGCTGATCGATGATACACCACGGATACGGATGTTCATCGCTGCTCCCGGATCGCCGCTCGTAGCAGTAATATCCACACCGCTCAAACGGCCCTGCAATGCCTGGTCAATACTGGCGGCCTGCATCTCTTCCAGTTCTTTCGCATTGATCTTCGCGATCGAGAGGGTGGAGTTACGTTCCTTGATGGGTAGCATACCATTGTTGGTCATACGACCACCCATGATTTCCACCGTGTTAAGGTCCGTGCTGCCGCTCACCATCTGGAAGTTAACGGTGGTGCGGCCTTGCAAGGTTTGTGAGTTGGTACGGTAACCGATGTAGGAGGCGGTGATCTTGTTCTTCAGGTTACTTACGCGTAACACGTAGTTGCCTTCCACATCGGTGGCGGTGCCTTTAATAATACGGCCATCGGCATCAACCTCGGCAACGGATACCCCAATGAGGGCGTCCTTTGTTTTGGAGTCGAGCACCTTCCCTTTAATGAGGGTGCCTTCCGCCGGGGCCTGCGCCTGCGCAGCGGCGGTGTAAATGCCGAGCAGCGCGCATATGCAAGCTATCTTTTTTATAAAATTCAGCATAGCAGAAATGTTATTCTTAATATTTTAAATAGTTGTCGATCAGGTGGATCACGCAACGATTGCTCAGGAAGTTACTTTGTGCCAGTATGATGTTGGATTTGCGGCTATGCGCATCCGTAAGTACCATGGCGTTGCGAACGGAATTGTCTACGAACACGCCACCTGGCTCGCCGGCATTATTGCGGTACAGCGTTTCAAAAGATCCGCTTTCAATACCGTCTGTCGCTACTGTCTTCTTGTTCAGGATGTGATTGTAGATAAACGAGTTCACCTTTTCTTTATCTGCCAGTGATGCCGGGTTAAAGGCCGGTGCGGCAGGTGTGCCTGGCAGTAAGCCATCAGCCACAGCCTGTGAGATCGCTGCATTGTTCGGAACAAATACGGTGTAGAAAGTACCGGCTGCCACGTTCAGGATGTCGCCATTGGCTGCGGTATAAATGCTGGAGTTTCTCAGGAACTGCCAGAAGTAGTTATGCTGAGAGCCAGCGGCCGTGCCCAGTTTCTCAATATGCTTGCCGATAACGGTTTCAGAGAAATTAAGTACGCGGTTGATGTTGTTCGCCGTGCCGTTCTTTGCTGTTTTTTTCCATACGAGGTTGGCAACATTGCTGCTATCCAGGTTGCCAGCCGCCCAAACGGTATTGTTCTGGAATTTCACAAATTCGCCGCCATAGGAGAGGGCTACGCTACCGTTCTGCAGGTCAGCCAGGTCTACACCCGGGATCACATGGAGGTTGATCACACGCAGCAGGCGCACCAGGGCGGAAGAGCCGGTAAGGTGTGAGCCGCCGTTCGTTGGAATATAACGCCATTGCAACGCGGGGTTGTTATCTACTGTAGGATCTACGAAGAAACCGGCTGCGTTAAGGGTCGCGTTATTTATCAGGAAGATGGAAAACTTCTGGTGAATGTTCGAGATCTGGAATTTTAGTTCCTGGTTCAGCAGGCTTGTCATCATCGAGAACTGCGGGTCCAGGTAAGCTTTTCCGTATACGCTGGTGAACACGTTCGCTTCCTGCACTTTATTGGTGCCGTAGAAGAAGCCGTTGCTCAGTATTTTACGGTCCACTACGTCGGTGTTGGCGTTAAAGCGCGCTTCCTCACCCACGTAGTTAAAGGAAGTAGCGAACTGGCTGGGCCATACCGCTGTTTGCCACATGTGTGCGTTTACGAAATCGACTACTACCGGCAGCGGCAGCGACTCCAGGTTGGCGTAGTTTTCAAGCAGCACGCTGTTTAGGTAAGCAGTAAAGGCCGCATTGTTCGGAACAAACATGCTGTAACAGTTCTGCTGACCATCGTTATCCGTCATCTTTAAAAAGTTCTCGTTATTGGGTGAGAATGCGATGTTGGGAGCGTAAATTTTGATATATACGTTTTCGTTACCTCCATGCAGGAGCCTGTAGTTGTTCGTAACGGTCGGGTTGATGGCATACGCCAGCAGGTAACGGTCGAACAGTCTTTTAAATTCGCTGTAGTCGGGATTTTTAGTGATATACTCGTCTATCCCCGGCAGCGCGCTGATCACGTGGTCGATCACGTGAACGATACCGTTTTCCGCTGCAATGTCCTGCTCTGTTACTTTGGCATTTGCCACGTTAAAGCCGGTGTACTGCGTGTTCGGGTAGAAATAGTTATAATCGGCAGCGGTAAGTGTTTTACCTGCCATGAAGTTGGATACGAAGTAAGGTATGTACTTGTTGTTGTAATCTGCATCTACGTAATACGATGTACCGTTGTTGTTACGGTTGCTGGCGATCATTTTAACGGTTTGTCCGTCTGCGTTAACGCCATCATACACACCCTCATAGTACGCAGTACGGCGCCTGAAGGCTACGTTGGGTACCCAACCGGTGTTGGCCTGGTAGTCGCCGAGCCTTTCTCTTTTGAAGGCGTTGTACACCAGGCAGTAGTTAACGATTTTGCGACAGGCTACGCTGTCCATAGCCGCTACGCCGCTAATGTTGTTCTCTTTAAAGTACGTGTCGAAGGCCGAATCAGTGGGCGCAAAGAAGGTCCAGTAGCCGGCGCCGGATAAGGTCCTTTTGTAACCGGCTTTATCAATGGCGGCCAGGAGGGTTTTAAAGTTACCCTTGCTTTCGAGCACCTGGTAAATAGGCGGCTCCAAATTGTCGGGGCGGCCATAATACTCATCCCAGGCCTTCTTTTTACAGCCGGCGGCCAGCATGGTAAGGACAGCGAGTAATACTAATCTGTAAGACAAGTTTCTCATCGTGGATCAAGAAATATTTATTGATGAAATTTTTATCGGTAATATCAGCTGGCAATAACCGCTGTTGGTTCCGGGAATGAAATCCGGCATAATCGCAGTGCCGGAAAGGGATAAAAATGAATATGCATTGTCATCAGTTTTTGCTTTTTCCTGCTACAGTAACTGTCGCGCGAAAATCATAACGTAAGTAATAAGTTTAATAACGTGTTCTTCCTCTCTTATCAGTCTATAACCCTTTACTGTATTGGTTTTTATAATGTCGTCGATTTCAGTTGGTTGTTGGGCATTTCACTTTTTTCAGCCACTCAGTGCGCCAAACATAAAGCTTTTGATGGGCATTTGTTTTAGCATTTACGCAATCGTTTGCGTAGATTTTTTCCTGTGTCTTCCAGCGGTATTTTTTTTATGCTGCATGTCGGTGTGTATGCCTTATTGGGCCTGAGTTTAGGCCGGGATGCATTACCTTCCATGAGAGTAAGTTGACGGCGATTTGATCCTGGTTGCTTTTTGCCACTTTTTACGGACTTTTGTCGCACGCGAAACAAGTCCTATATATACCCATAAATTTATCTCTTTTCGGGGGATGAACTGTCCTGCCCCATCCTGTTATTGCCCAATCAGCGCGGAATTCGGCGTAATCAACTGTCGGAATAACACTTAAACAGGCTGCAGCAGTGCAAATGCAGCCTCCGGTAAATTGAAACAATTTGCCGAATTATTGAAACATATTGCATAGCGCAATACGGATTAAAACGCTTCCTTTATGCACCGGCTGGTTGTTAGGAAATTGCTGATCCACGTTATCAATTCGAATTGCATCGTATATCCGTCCACGCTAACCTTTCCCGGGTACCACATTATCAATCTAACAAAGCAATTTTTAAGATGAAGAAATTCTCGACGATCTTTTTGGCTTGCAGCCTGTTTGCCGCCACTACCGCAATGTCGCAAAAGAAAGAACGCGCCGTTTGGAGTAAAGAAAAAGCGAATACCTGGTATGCTAAGCTGCCATGGCTGGCGGGTGCCGACTACCTTCCTGCCAACGCCATCAACCAGCTGGAGATGTGGCAGGCCGAAAGCTTCGACAGTGCGCAAATCGACAAGGAGCTGGCATGGGCCGAAAGTATTGGTATGAACGTGATGCGTGTATACCTGCACCACCTCGCCTGGCAGGTAGATCCCGCGGGTTTTAAGAAGCGGGTGGCCACTTACCTGGATATTGCGGGTAAACACGGAATCAAGACGGTGTTCGTGCTGTTCGACGATTGCTGGAACAATACTTACAAAGCGGGCAAACAACCGGCTCCTAAACCGGGTATACACAACTCCGGCTGGGTGCAGGACCCCGGCATGCTGGCCTTCATGGACCTGAACTATGTGGCCGGACTGGAGAAATACGTGAAAGATGTATTGCAGTCGTTCCGCAACGACCAGCGCATTCTCCTGTGGGACCTGTACAACGAACCGGGTAACTCGGGCCTGGGTAACCACAGCATGCCGCTGCTGAAACAAACGTTTAGCTGGGGCAGGCAAATAGATCCATCGCAGCCTTTATCTGCCGGTGTTTGGCGCCTCGACCTGAAAGAGCTGAACGAGTTCCAGCTGCAAAACTCGGATGTGATCACTTATCACAACTATCACACGCCCGATGTGCACCAGCGCTGGATCGACTCCTTCCTGGTACAAACCGGTAAACCGCTGATCTGTACAGAATACATGGCCCGCACCCGCGGCAGCCGCTTCGATAATGTGATGCCGATGCTGAAAAAGCAAAAGATTGCTGCCATCAACTGGGGCTTCGTGGCCGGTAAAAGTAATACGATCTACGCCTGGGATACCCCAATGCCTGATGGTGCCGAACCGAAAGTGTGGTTCCACGACATCTTCCGCCAGGATGGTACGCCATTCGACCAGAAAGAAGTAGACCTGATCAAGCAACTCACCGGGAAAAAATAACATCGTGATAAAAAGGATGATGATGTGGGCGCTGATGCTCACCCCTTTCAGCAGTATGGCCCAACAGCCGTTGGCGCCCCTGAAATACGAGCCGCTACCCCTGGGCGCTATTCAACCCCAGGGATGGCTGCTGGACCAGCTGCACATCATGAAGACCGGCGCTACCGGTACGTTGGACGAATATTACTGGAAGGTAAAGAATGATAACGGCTGGTTAGGCGGCAAGGGCGACGGCTGGGAGGAAACGCCTTACTGGCTGGATGGTGCTGTGCCTTTGGCCTACCTGTTAAACGACGCGGGCTTGAAAAAGAAAGTGCAGGCCTACATTGACTGGTCTCTCGTCCACCAGCGCCCTTCCGGCTTTTTTGGTCCGCTCACGAAGAATGAGCGTGCCGGTAAAAAGACGGAAGATGATTGTGCCAATGGCGAAGACTGGTGGCCACGGATGGTGATGCTGAAAGTATTACAGCAGTACTACACCGCTACCAACGACAAACGTGTGCTCCCTTTCATGACCAAATATTTCCGCTACCAGTTGAACAGCCTGAAGACCTGCCCCATCGGCAAGTGGACAGACTGGGCCACGGCGCGCGGAGGTGATAACCTGCACAGCATCTACTGGCTGTATCGCCAAACCGGCGATGCCTTCCTGTTAGAACTGGGCGACCTCGTATACCAGCAAACCACGCCCTGGACACGCTACTTCGGCGAACGTAACTGGGTAATGGAGGCTGCCGCACAACAAAACGGGCAGGCCTGGATGGACCGGCATGGCGTGAACGTAGCCATGGGTATTAAGCTGCCCGCCATCTACCACCAGGCGAAAGGCGGTCATGTTTACCTGGATTCGCTCCGCACCGGTTTCAAAGACATCATGACCCTGCACGGCCTGCCACACGGCATGTTCTCGTCCGACGAGGACCTGCACGGCAATGATCCCCAACAGGGCATAGAACTCTGCGCAACCGTAGAAACGATGTACTCCCTGGAGGAAATACTGTCTATCACCGGCGAGCAGTCCTGGGCCGACGCCATTGAACGCATGACCTTCAATGCGCTGCCCGGGCAGATCACCGACGATTTCATATCGCGGCAATACTTCCAGGTGGCGAACCAGGTACAGGTGACGCGTGGCGTGTTCCAGTTTTCGCTGCCCTTTAACCGGGAAATGAATAACGTGTTTGGTCCATACGCCGGTTACACCTGTTGTACCGCGAACATGCACCAGGGCTGGACGAAATTCACCGCTAACCTGTGGTACGCCACGCCCGATAAAGGACTGGCGGCACTGTTGTACAGCCCGAGTAAAGTAACTGCCAAAGTCGGCAACAACGCCGTACCAGTAACCGTTACCGAACAAACCGATTATCCTTTCGGTGACCGGATCAGCCTGACTGTAAATACCAAACAATCCGTCACCTTCCCGCTCAGCCTGCGGGTGCCTGCCTGGTGTAAACAGGCAGCTGTGCTGGTAAACGGCCAGGCCTACGGCAAAGCCACTGGTGGTAACATGGTACGAATCGAGCGTACCTGGAAAAACAACGACAAAGTAGAACTGCAACTACCGATGGAAGTGACCACCAGCAACTGGGCGAAGAACTCCCGAACAGTTGAACGCGGCCCGCTGGTATATGCGTTAAAGATTGAAGAGGAGTGGCGTAAGGATTCCATTAAGGAAGAAGGCGTTTATTACCAGGTGTTGCCTAAAAGCGACTGGAACTATGGCCTTCCCCGCGAAGTGATCAAAGACCCCGCGAAGTTCCTGGAAGTAAAGACCCGCGCCATGCCTTCCAGGTTCGTATGGAACGCCACCAGTAGTCCCGTCGAAATCGTTACCAAAGGCAAAAAGATACCTGAATGGAAGATCGTCGACGGTGTGGCCAGGCAGCCTGTCACCACCCGCGAGGACGTATACCAGGGCAAAGTAGACCCCACGGAACACCGTATTACCCTGATCCCGTATGGCTGTTCGAAGCTCAGGATCGTGGCGTTTCCGGTGGTGCCGTAAACTATTATATCGTGAATGATGCGCCGGCGTTTCCTGATGGAGCGCCGGCTTTTTTATGCTGTAAATAGAGGTGTGCAAATCGCCCCCTTCAGGGGTGGTGTTCCGACACTGAACCATCACCCAACCATCACTGAACCATCACCCAGCCGTCCGGACAGGCGTTTCCTTCCGCGAGGAATGGTTGTTGACACGCCTGGCCCTGCACTCAAGTTGAAGAGTGCGACGCAACGGGCGCTCCATAGTACTACTATAGCTGATGCCAATACTCATTCATCAAACGCTTGCAGATGTGCCGAAAGGATGATAACTTTTGCCCCCGATAACAAAATTGATACAATGAAGAGATGCGTATTAGCCATGCTGGCACTGCTACCCACGGGCGTGCTGCTGGCCCAGGAACCCATTGTTGCCTCCACCGAACACCTGCAACTGGTGTTTGCGGTAGATAAAGGCAAGGTGTTCCAGACTTATTTCGGCGAACGACTGACCGATCCCAAAGATGTAACCCAGTTACCCAAACGGCACGAAGCGTACATCACTGCCGGTACCGACAACCTGTTCGAGCCCGCCATCCAGGCGCTGCATACGGATGGTAATCCCTCGCTGGACCTGCGTTACGTGCAAACGGAGCGCAAGATAAAAGACGGCGTAAATACCACGATCATCCGTATGAAGGACCCGAAATATCCTTTCGAAGTGGCCCTTCACATCGCTGCCTACATGAAGGAAGACGTGTTTAAGACCTGGACAGAAATCCGCCACCAGGAGAAAGGCGTCGTAAAACTGAGCAACTATGCCTCGGGCATGCTGCATTTCGACCGGCAACATTACTATCTCACCCAGTTCCATGGCGATTGGGCGGAGGAAATGAAGATGCAGGAAGCGGAACTGACGAGCGGCATCAAGGTGTTGGATACCAAACTCGGCACCCGTGCTGCGATGTACCAGTCGCCGTTCTTTATGCTGTCGCTTAACGAGTTGTCGGGCGAAAAGCATGGTGAGGTAATTGCCGGCGCGCTGGCCTGGACGGGCAACTTCCGTTTTGCTTTTGAGCTGGATGAACGCAACTCCCTGCGCGTAATTGCCGGTATTAATCCATATGCTTCCGAATACCCGCTGGCGCCAAATACGACGTTTGAAACGCCCGGTTTCGTGTTTACGTACTCCGCCGCCGGCCGCCAGGGACTGAGCGACCGCCTGCACCGCTGGGTAGCCCGTCACGCTGTGCTGGATGGGGATAAAGAGCGGATGGTGCTGCTTAATAACTGGGAAGCCACGTTCTTCGACTTTAATGAATCTAAGCTGTCGACCCTCTTCGGTGAAGGGCACGACCTGGGTGCTGACCTCTTCCTGCTGGATGATGGCTGGTTTGCCAATAAATATCCCCGCAACAACGACGCTGCCGGCCTGGGCGACTGGGACGTGAACCGTACCAAACTGCCTAACGGCATTGGTCAGCTCGTGAAAACCGCGGAAGGCAAGGGCATTAAGTTCGGCATCTGGCTCGAACCTGAAATGGTGAACCCCAAGAGCGAACTCTATGAAAAACACCCCGACTGGATACTGAAGCTGCCAAACCGCGACGAACACTATTACCGCAACCAGCTTGTGCTCGACCTGGTGAATCCGAAGGTGCAGGATTTCGTGTACGACGTGGTCGATAAAACCCTGCGCGAAAGCCCCGGCATTGCATATATAAAGTGGGATTGCAACCGTATGATCACGAATGCATACTCACCGTACCTGAAAGGAAACCAGGCTACCCTGTACATCGATTACGTACGCGGTTTGTATAAGGTGCTCGACCGCGTGCGCGCCAGGTACCCACATCTACCCATGATGTTATGCTCCGGCGGCGGCGCCCGTGTGGACTTTGGCGCTTTGCCTTACTTCTCCGAGTTCTGGGCCAGCGACAATACAGATGGGGTGGAGCGTGTGTACATGCAATGGGGATACAGCTACTTTTTCCCATCGTTTACCGTTGCCGCACACGTTACGTCCTGGGGTAAACAGTCGCTGAAGTTTCGTACGGACGTGGCGATGATGGGCCGACTGGGTTACGATATTGAGTTGGATAAACTCAGTGAAAAAGAACTGGCGTTCAGCCGCAAAGCCGTTGCCACTTACAAGCAGCTGCAACCCGTGATCGCCCATGGCAGCCTGTACCGCTTAGTTTCTCCCTACGCAGAGAACCGCGCCGTGCTGATGTATGTAAATGAAAATCGCGGTAAGGCCGTGTTATTCGCCTATAACCTGCATACCCGCTACCGTGAAGACCTGCAGCTCGTAAAGCTCGAAGGGCTCGATCCAGCGAAGCGTTACCGCATCCGCGAAGTAAACCTGGAAGGGGAGAAGTCGCGTTTAGGGGTCAACGACAAAGTGTACTCCGGTGATTACCTGATGAAACAGGGCGTGGCCGTATCACCGGGAGAGGCCTTGCAAAGTGCGGTGTTGGAGATTACGGCGGAATGATAAAGCGCCGCCCGGGTGTTTGGGATGCCCGGGCGGTTATCTTTTACGCTCCCGACCTCGCAAACTGCGCCTCCGCCAACGCCCTTATCTCCTTCACTCCCAACACCTTCTGCTCCGATCCCCGTATCACCGAATTGATCATCGCCAACCCCAGTTCACGCAGCGTACCAAAGCCCGCTGGCGCCAGTCGGCGCATCACCGGGAATAACCAGTTGATATATTTATAAATAGCGGTCGCGTTCTTCAATCCGGGTGTCGGTTTCATAAAACCGGGGCGGAAAAGGTACACTTGCCGGAAAGGTAGTTTCGCCACATCATTTTCCGTTTTGCCCTTCACTCTTGCCCACATGCTGCGGCCTTTTTCGGTGCCGTCGGTCCCTGCGCCGGACACATAACAAAAAGTCATATCCGGGTTTTGTTGTGCCAGGATGCCAGCCACATGTAAGGTGAGGATGTAGGTCTTTTGATAGTACTCCGCCTCCTTCATACCGATGGAAGATACGCCCAGGCAGAAGAAGCAGGCGTTATAGTCTTTCAGCTGCGGCGCGATGGGGGTAATATCATAAAAATCTGTATGAATGATTTCTGTGAGTTTTGCATGCGTTATTCCGCACGGACGACGATTAATCACGAGTACTTTTTCCACCTCTGGATGTTGCAGGCATTCGTGTAAAACGCCTTCGCCCACCATACCGGTAGCGCCTGTAATGATCGCGCGAATCTTTGTGTGAATAGGGTTCATAGCTTTAAGTTACGCCGTTCCGGTGGCACGGGCAAATGGCACTTTCTTTGCGGAACTGTTAAAATAATGTCAAGCTCTGAATTCTATGATATCTATCATGTATTTTAGCTTAAATCATCGGTAATTTTACAAATACAATGAAACGGTTAATATCCATATTACTTCTCTTCTTCTATCTGCCACTGAGCTACGGCGCAGGGCTGCAGGTAGTTGGCGGAAAGATTGATGTGGATATTGAAAATACCGGGAGTAAAGAAGAAAAGACTGGCACAGAGATCCTGACGAACGAACACCATGTACAGCAACAGCTGAAAATGGTGAAGAAGACACAATCGCAAGCCGCTGTTAACGAAGTTCCGCGTACGCACGTGGCCTTCGTTAGCACCAGCAACGGATGCACACCAACATCCGTCATCCTCCCGCAATCGCCGCTATACATATGGCATTGCGTTTTCCGTCTATAGTATCCCACTATTACATCCACCACCACACATGCCGCATACCTATACGCGGCGTACGTTTTCAATTTGTTTGACTTTCAAAAATCTTCAACGATGAAAAAAAGAATCTTCGCAGCAGCGATGATCGCTGCTATGTTTGCAGGTACTGCAGTTATGGCCCAGAACGGACTGTATATGACGGGACAGGATTATGTTAAGAAGAATGCCGTGGCCAAAGACAAAATCCAGGCAGAACAGGTATTTAACCGCTCTAAGATCAAAGTAACGAAGAATGGTGAGTCCACACAGCTCGACAAAAGCCAGGTATTCGGTTACCAGGAAAATGGGCAGGATTACCGCTTCTTTAATAACGACGCATATAAAATCATAGATAACGACCAGTTCCTCCTGTACAGCCGCCTGGAGCATATCCAGAACGGTAAAGAGCGCACGAAAGAAACGCGCTACTACTTTAGTACAGAGGCTGGCACCGCCCTGCTTCCGCTCACGAAAGCCAACCTGAAAAAGGCTTTCCCGGATAACAGGTCGTTCCATGACCTGCTGGACCTCCAGTTCCGCAGCGACAAGGAACTCACGGCTTACGATAGCTTCCATAAGCAGTACAAGGTGCAGTCACTGTACCAAACTGCTGCCAATGGTGCGTTACAGGCCATCAACAGGTAACCCACAGTTGTTGTTTTTAGTATAAAAAGCCATAACGGGCTGTTCTTTTGAACGGCCCGTTTTTCTTTTGCACCAGCAGTAGCCCCTTTCTTCAGCCCCCGTTGTGTCACTCACTTCAACGGCAAGTCCCTCATCGCCGTCACGCGTTTCGTCGTACACGCTTCGCCTTTCCCTTCGCCGTCACGCGTTTCGTCGTACACGCTTCGCCATTCCCTTCGCCGTCACGCGTTTCGTCGTACACGCTTCGCCGTCCCCCTTCGCCGTAAGCTCACTTCGTCGTCATTTCTACCGAAGGGATGCAAACATCCGCTCCAGTCTTCGCACTGGTCTTCCCACAATTCTCTTAACTTTACGTTATGGCAAAGGCATTTCTCTTCGACTTTAACGGCACGATGATCAACGATATGGAATATCATACCATCGCCTGGTTTGATATCATCAACAAAGACCTGCAACATCAGCTCTCCCGCGATGCGGTGAAGAAAGAGATGTACGGTAAAAACAACGATGTGCTCATCCGCATTTTTGGTCATGACCACTTTACCGAAGAAGAAATGAACCGCTGGTCGCTGGAAAAGGAACGTCGTTACCTGGAGGCTTATTCCCCTTACGTAGAATGGATTCCCGGCCTGGCACACTTCCTCGATTCGGCCCACCTGAAAGGTATTCCCATGGCGATCGGTTCGGCTACCATTACATCCAATATCCTGTATGTGCTGGAAAAACTCAACGCCGGCGACTACTTCCGCGCAGTCATCAGCGCCGATCATGTGACCTACAGTAAACCGCATCCGGAAACCTTTCTTAAAGCCGCCGAAGCATTAGGTGTCGCGCCCACAGACTGCATTGTGTTCGAGGACAGTCCCAAAGGCGTGGAGGCTGCCGCCGCGGCAGGTATGTATGCCGTGGTGCTTACTACCATGCATGAGGAGGAGGATTTTAGGGGTTTATCGAACATTCTTCGCTTTATCAAAGATTACAACGATCCGTACATCAGGACGTTAGTGGGCGAGTAATACCATCCGCCAAAAAAATACCCTTTTATGCAAACGTTTTACTATTTTAGTCAGGACGGCTATACCTATAGCCTCACCACGTTATGCTGAAGCGCGTTTGAGCATGCTACGAAAAGATCAGCGTCATATTTAGGGAACACTAACATCAGATACTATGAAAGGTCGTAAGCACTACCTGCTCCTATTTGTATGCCTGACAGCGCCCTTGCTGCTGGCAGCCCAGATCACCCCGCGCAACCTGTTGCAGCGCTATTCGCCTGAAACAGTCGCCGCATCACTCATTCCACGCGATAAATGGAAACCATTTCCCAATACGCCCGAAGCCTGGAAAGCACAGCTGCCCGACAGCGTATTGGATCAATTGGTGAAGGCAGGAGAGGGCTGGCTCAAAAAAGACTTTAAACAGATACCGGCTTCCGTGGCTATCGAGTTTACCCGCAATGGCAACCGCAGCCGCTACGAAGCGCTTTCTTTCCCGAAACGTAAACAGCTCTGGGACCTGATGATCGCCGAGTCGATCGAGGGCAAGGGTCGCTTCAGTAACGATATTATGAACGGCGTATGGTCGATCTGTGAAGAAAGCTTCTGGGGCGCAACGGCGCACCTGGGCGGACAGAAAGGTGGTAACGGTCTTGCCAATGTAGAAGATCCCATCGTAGACCTCTTCGCTGCTGAAACAGCCTCCATGCTCGCCTGGACCGACTATTTCGCCGGCGCCGCCATGGAGAAATCTTCTAAGTTCCTACGGCCACGCATCTACTACGAAGTAAACCGCCGCGTACTGAAACCGATGATGACCGCCAAATACGGCTACCTCGGTGGTGGTAATCCCAACGCGGTATTGAACAACTGGGCGCCCTGGGTGATGAGCAACTACCTCACCGCCAGCCTGCTTCTCGATAAAGAAGAAAAACTGCGTACTGATGCCATCGTTCGTTCCATGAAAGTCACCGACCAATACATCAACGGTTTGGGTGCAGATGGTAGCTGCGATGAAGGTCCCAGCTACTGGTTCGCTGCCGGCGCCTGTGTATTCGACGTGCTCAATCTCATGGACGATGCAACGGGGGGTAAAGTAAACATCTACAAAGAAGACATCATCCAGAAGATGGCGTCTTACATCTATAAAACCCACATCCGCGACGACTACTTCATTAACGTAGCCGACGCTCCTGCTAAAATGAAGCCCGATGGTCTTACCCTGTTCCGCCTCGGACAAGCCATGGATGATGAGAAGATGACCGCCTTTGGTGCCTGGGCGTACCAGCGCTACGGCAAAGCCGAAAACAAAAGCGGCAGTGGCAACCAGAACCGCTGGCACTGTATGCGTTACCTCTATAATCTCGGCGCCGTAAAAGCCTGCACCGCCGCAACTGCTGCAGAACCAAACGTAAAAGATGTATGGCTCGCCGACGTACAACTCATGGCCGCCCGTGATGGTGATAAATACTACGTAGCCACCCATGGCGGTCATAACGCTGAAAGCCATAACCACAATGACGTAGGCGATTTCATCGTATACGCTTACGGCCAGCCGCTGATCATTGATGCAGGCCGTGGTACTTACACTGCAAAAACGTTCTCCCCTAACCGTTATGAACTGTGGTTTAACACTTCTCCGTATCATAACCTGCCTACTATCAACGGCATCGAACAACAGGCCGGCCGTAAGTTTGAAGCCACACAGGTAAAATACGAAGGCGGTAAATCACCCGCCCTAAATATGCACCTGGAGAGTGCCTACCCGAAAGAAACCGGCCTCAAAACATGGCAACGCAGCGTAAAACTCGACCGTGGCAAAGGCATCGTCATCGCTGATACTTATAGTGCCGACGCGGCCCTCAAAAGCCTCACCCAGTCCTTCATGACGACTTGCGACATAGAACTGGCAGCCGGTAAAGTCATCTTCACATTGCCCGATGGTAAAAAAGCAGAATTGTCTTACGACAACAACTATTGGACTGCCGCGCAGGAAGACATCGCCCTTAAAACCGCCGAAGACGAAGTCTTCAAAACCGCCTGGGACGGCCGCCCGATCCGGCGCATCCTGCTCACTGCGAAGAAACCCGGTGCGCAAGGTAAATTCACTTACACGATCAGGTAAACGCTTTGGTATAAATTGGAAGGAAAGCAAGCCGTCCGTCCGCGTCAGCGGCGGACGCTTGTGTTTTTAGGAAATAGGACTATTTTTATACTATGCACCCAGTCCTCCCTATACTTTCCGAACGTGCCGGGGGCGCTTGCGCGGAGGAGTTGACTTAGTGCCCCCTTATTACATCGACACATGCCATGGAAAAATTGCCAGTTTTAAACTTTAAGTACCGTGGTAGCTATTATGCTTACCTGGTGTTTTGCACACTAGTTGTGTTGGTCTTGGTGTATAAGGGCATCTTGTTAAAAGGCGACGTTTTTTTTCTAATGCTATCGAGCTGCCTGCTGGTATTTCTTGTCATCGTAACTTACCTGCGAATGTTTGCTGGGGCCGTCCTATCGATTAGTAGCAAAGGTGTGCGATACAAAAAGGTATTTTATCCCTGGGATAAGATCAAGTCGTATCAGGTAGTAAGGGAGCATGACAGGAGGTATCTGCAGGATTTCCTGCTGCTGCGGGTGCATGACAGGCGTGACGATCTGAGGGTTAACCTGGGCGATCTTCGTATACAGGGCTTCATGGAGGATATTATCGCCCCTTACGCCGCGATACACGGCATCCGCTGCCAGTATAAGCCAGATCGTTAATTTTCCTGATTCGGCGGTCATTCTATCAACATATTATTTAACTTGCTCCCGTTTAACAATCGACGGTATGAAGTTCGGCGTGGCCCGGAGCACCTTTGTTGCATTGGCTTTTTTCCTTTTCCCTGTCATTACCTCCGCCCAGGATTCCGGGCGGGTTAAGTTATTAGTGCGTGTTTACGAAGATAACGATGGCATTAAATTCGGTCGCAAGATCGCGGATGGTGGTTATACCAACGGTACGCGGCTGGATGTGTTTTATGTGAATAAACGCAAGCCACATTTCTTCCTCGATAAACTGGCGCCGGGCTTTGGGGGCAATGCGGTATATGCGAGCAGCTGGGGGGCTTTCCAGGTGATGATCACGCCGCTGAGTGTGGGCGAGCCTGCCTATAAACCGGTCGATTATCCTTATAGCGGGGCGCTAACGGTTCACCATTCGATGTATGCTTTTCGTCCGGATAAAAAGGACGGGTTTCAAACGGAGTGGGTATTGGGCGTGATGGGGCCACCTTCGCTCGCGAAGCAAACGCAGAAGATGATCCACGGCTGGTTCAATTTCACCCGGCCGAGGGGCTGGGCATACCAGTACCGCACGGACCTGCTGTTGAACTACAATCTTACTTACGAAAAGCAACTCACGCATGTAGAGAAAGGCTTTGAAGTCATTGCCGGCGGCAAGGTCAATGCAGGTACTATGCTTAACGCGGTGGAAACGCATGTGCTGCTGCGTACGGGCAATATGTCTCCCTACTTCGACGGACTGCTCGACCAGTACGCGCATAAAGAACATGCGCAGTTTTATATCAACGCTAAACCTTCCGTACAATACGTCGTGTACAACAGCCTGCTGCAAGGCGGCCTGTTTTCCGACGATGTATACGTCGAACCCGCAGTGCGCGAGGCGGCTGGCAATGCTGTTCGTCCGCCGATAAGGCGTTGGCTGGCAGATGTAGACATCAGCGCGGTGCTTAGTCTCAAACGATTCGCGGTCAGCTTCTCACAAAAGTTCTCCACGCCGGAGTTTGAAGGACTGCCCGCACAGAATGTAGGTAACATTTCACTTTACCTTGGATTCTGATCCGTTCCCCAAGGGCCGTCCGTAACCAAAGAAACTGCGCCGTGCAGATCACCGTAAGATATCCAAACAAAAAAGGCGGCTCAGTAAACGAGCCGCCTTTTTTGTAAAAAGTTAATTCTCCCCAAACCCTTCTTCCTTCTCTTTTGTATCAATCTTCTGCTGGTTCAGGCGGTAGTTGAGTGTCAGCGTTAACTGCCTGGCCCGCCACTGGAAATCGGAACGCGAGTAATAGGTTTCGGAGTCGGTCATGATGTCGGTAATGGCCCTTCTGCGGCGTGTGTTCAGCAGGTCGCGTACGTTGAAGGTGAGGGTGCCTTTATCTTTAAGAATATCCTGCGCCAGACCTAAGTCGATGGAATACTGGGCGAGGTCTTTACCCTGCGGGGTGATTCTCGGTGCCTGGTAGTTCAGCGACGCCTGGAAGTCCAGGCTCTTAAAGAAGGTCATGCGGGAGGTGGTGCGGTTAGTCATCGTGGTGGTGGTCGCATCCAGGTTTCTGCCCAGGTAACTGCCATTGGAAATGGCGTGGTATACGTTGGCGCTGGTATTAAACTTCCACCAGTCGGCGAGGGTAAGCGAAAGGTTGAACTCTATGCCTATGTCGTCGCGGGTGCTGAGATTGATCGGACGGATGTTCGTGATGCCGGTGGTGCTGTCCAGGTCGTTGTAACGATATACGACGCCGGTTTTATGGCGATAGTACACGCTGGAAAGGATCGAACCTTTGTCCCACTCGAGCAGGTGCCCCGCATCGATAGAATGAGCGTATTCCGGGTCGAGGTTGGGATTACCGACGAAATATACGCGAGGGTCCGAGAAATCGGAAAACGGCGTTAGATCGCGGTAATTCGGACGGTTAATGCGATAGCTGTAACTAAGTTGCAGCGTATTGGCTTTATCCAGCTGGTAAGATAAACTCGTGCTCGGAAATACGTTGAAGTAATTACGGTCGTTGATTTCATTGGTTTTGAGCAAACCGGTGCTGATATCTGACAACTCACCACGTAAACCCAGCTGGTAGGAGAATTTGCCCACCTTACTCCCAAACATCGCATACGCGGCGTAAATGCGCTCCTTGTATTCCATGTTGTTATCGAAGTCGCCCAGTGGCGTCCAGGCGGTATTGTCGAATTCTTCCACGAGGAAGTCGTTCGTTACGGTGCGCAGCGTGCCTTTAAACCCGGCTTCCAGCTTCGCATCTTTACCAAATGGATGGATATAATCTGTTTGCAGCAGTAAGGTTTTTTCCCAGGTGGGATTGTCGGAACGTTGCAGTTCCAACGCAGCACCGTTCAGCACAGGACTGGTGCGATACATCGATTTCTCAATATCGCCGCTGCTCGTCCACTTGGCATCTGCCGTCCATTCTCTTTTATCGTTATTAGCGTATTTCTTGCGGAAACTGAGGCTGGCTTCGGTGTTCTCTTCACGGGCGTCTTCATCGTTCACACGCAGGCTGGAGTTCTTGATCTGCATATCATCCACGAAAAAATCATCGTATCTGAGCCTGTTCACATTTTTCTCTTTACCGCCGGAATATAACACAGAACCCGTAAGCGTAGTGTAGTCGTTCAGGTAATAATCCAATCCCGCCATAATATTAGCGCCCAGGTCCTCACGATCGCGTGTGCTGCGCTGCGTATAATAGTAAGCGGTATCCTTACTGCTGAAGCGGTTCGATGAATTACCGCTACCAGGACCTTTCCTGTTGTTGATGCCGAAGCTGGAGAACAGGTTTACTTTCTCGTTACGGTAGTTAATGCTATAGGCCGCGCCCAGCTGCTGCGGATAACCGAGCGTACCGGTAAAGTTGCCGTTAAAGCCGCGGGTTTTATTTTTCTTCAGGATGATATTGATCACCCCTGTTTCACCTGCTGCGTCGAAGCGGGAGGAGGGATTGGTCACCACTTCGATACGATCGATCATTGCGCCCTGTAAGTTGCGCAGCGCGTCGGTACTCTTAATCCCGGTCAATGCAGAAGGTTTACCATCGATGAGAATACGCACGCCCTGGCTGCCACGCAGCGCCACGTTGCCATCAACATCCACGGTTACGGAAGGCACGTTGGCCAGTACTTCCGAGGCGTTGGCACCAATATTAGCCACATCCTGGCTCACATTGTACACGCGTTTGTCCAGCTCCAGCTCCATGAGTTTTTTCTCACCTACAATTTCTACCTGCGACAATGTTTTGGAACCCACTTTAAGGGTGATGGTACCTACGTTTACATCTTTGTTGAGGTTGATGTTGTTTACGTAGTGATCTTTATAAGACAGTAAACTGATCTTCAGAAAGTATTTGCCAGCGGCCGCTTTGATGCGAAACACGCCTTTTTCATCTGCTACGGCGCCTGTCACCTGGGAGGAGTCCTTACTGCGGAAAAGTACAGCGGTACTAAAAGGCACGGCTGCGCCTGCATTGTCTTTGGTACTGCCTGTCACGGTAAACTGCCCGGTCTGTGCCACCAATAGGGTTGTTGGGAAAAGCAATACTAATAGTGTAATAAATCTGCGCATATCAATAGTCACTTTATAATGTAGGCCAAGCCGAAAGTTACGCAAACACGGGCGGGCAGCCCTTGTAAACTGGTTGAGCGGTAAATTAAAGGCCCCGCAGGAGAGCGGGGCCTTGTCTTGAATGATGTTCTCCGGGAACATACCGATCACAAATAAACAGTCTTTTACGGCAGTGTTGTTAGGTTTACGCTGGGCGCAACACCTGTAGCCGTACGTGTAAAGCTTTGATTATAGCTCACATAGCTCGAAAAGAAGCCGCCATTACGCAGGTAGAATTTACCAGCCTCCAGTCCGCCTGCATAGTCGCGGCGCTGGTCGTTGGTGGCGGTAGCGTCTGCTGTGAAATTGGCGGTGGTAAGTTCTATCCAGGTGCCGCTCGTATTGCGGATCCATTGGTTGCCATATAACGCCCTGCGGCCCTGGTAACCTCTGACGTCGGAGAAACATTCGAGGAAGGAGTGCGTGCCTGTCAGGTAAGTAACGGTGTTCGGCCGCTTCCAGGTGGCCAGGAAACGCCAGGTGCCTGTTTCCGGTGTGTAAATCCAGGACGAAAAGAGGGTGGCGCCGGCGCCGTCTGGTTTTGCCTGGGTGAGGAAGCGGTAGGTGGTGCCGGCCGTCCAGTTAAACAGCAGGTAGCTTTGTCCGCCTGTGCCCTCGCCGCCGAAGGTATTATCTACCACGCCGGTGCCTTTGCGCACGAGGGTAGTGGTCCCTACGCTCGGGTCCCAGATGGAAAACAGTACGCGTCTTTCAGTAGCGCTGTTCACCTGTATACCGAAGTAGCCACCGTTAAAACCATTGGCCATGTAGTAGGAGCCGATCTTGTCTTCGCCAGTAGGTACGGTCAGTTCACTGTACATCCACTCTGCCGTGTTACCACTCGGAACAGGATAGCCCAGGTGTACCGACGGACCTCGTCTCGACCAGTAATAATTCGCTGCATCGTTGGCGTACACCACGTTGCTGGCAGTTGCACCGCCGCTGATGACGATGTCGGACACATCGCCAAAGTAACTGCCGGTTTTACTTACGCCCTGCAGGTCTACTTTGATGTAACCCGCACTGCCAACGGTTACGCTGCCAATAGAATGGGTGGCGTAGTTGCTGCCGGTGATGGTTTTATTGAACACGGTGCCATTCACCGTCACTTTTATATTGCTGCTGCCGCTGGGCGCAACTTTTGCGCGTACCGAGACATTTAAAGTGCCTGTAAGTCCCAGCCGGAAGTATACGCTGGTAATGCTGCCGGCATTGGTCCAGTTACCCAGGCCGTTACCGGTAATTACTTCCCCGCTGCCGCCGGCGATGGTGGTTACAAAGCCGTTGCCGGCGAGGGGTACATTGTAGCTGGCGGCTGGCGGCAACACGGCCGCATCGTCTATCTCCGCTTGCTCATCACGTTCCTTGTTGCACGAAAACAGCAGCGTGCATAACAGGGTCACGCTATATATGAAGGGTAGTTTCATTTCGTTGTTCGTTTAGATGATGAATGTTACATGACGTGTGATCGGACATGGCCCACGAAGAACATGGTTATTTTTCTTTGGCGGTAAATACATTGATTTCCGCCAGGAAAGTGTTCGCCGTAGGGCCTGTGAGTGCAGTCATTTTCAGGTAACGATACGCCGTAGCCGATGACACGGCAAAGCTTTGCGGCGTTTTGGTAGCGCCAACAAAAGCGACGCTGTCGCGCAGCATGGTCCAGGCAGTACCGTCTACGCTGCCTTCCAAACGGAAGCGGGTCATGCCATTGGCGTTATTCTGCCGCGCAGTAATATCCACCGAAACCATTTTGATGGGCGTTTGCATATCGATGCTAAGCCAGTGCGGGTAGCTGGAAGTAACGTCGCAGTATGCGGAATGCCAGAAGGTGTTGATGTTGTTATCCAATACCAATGCTGCGCCGCCGGGCTCGCAGGTGGTTTCCTGGGTAGAGGCGGTAATGGTCCAGGCGGTACGGTCTGCCGCGCCAATGGTGGAGCGGTCTTTGAAAGTAACCGCCTCCGGTTTGCCGCAACCTGCTAAACAGGCGGCGGAAATCAGTATAAAGAGAAAATACTTTTTCATGTTGATGCGGATTAAGGGTTTTGTGTGAGGTTTTTGTTCACCAGGCGCTCGCGGTTCGGGATAAAGAAGATCACGCGGTTGTCAGTGGGTTGAATGGTTTGGTTCACATTGGTGTTAGGCGTGTTATTTAACGCATGTGTACCCGGGTAGTCGCGTACCAGTGGCCTGTTATTGCGAAACAGGTCGTACGGGCGCTGGCCTTCAAAGGCAAATTCCAGTCTTCTCTCTTCCAGTACGACATCGAGCACTGTTTTACCTGCGGCTGCTACGCTGGCCAATGTGTGCAAAGCCGCACCGCTTAATCCCGCACGCTGACGGATCGTATTTACATCATCCAGCGCCATCTGTAACCCTGCGCCGCCAATCTTTGCATTTGCTTCGGCGCGGTTCAGGTACATTTCTGCCAAACGCAGGTACACCGGGGAACTCAGGTTGGTCAGTCCTTCCTGGTAGTTGTATTTGTTGATGTAATACATTGGCGTTCTCGGGTTCAGTTTGGTGTTCAGTGTTACGTTGGCAACGGGCACTGTATAAGGGTATTGCACCACGCCGGTAGTGGTATAAGGCGTAATGAATGCATGCCGCAGATCAGCCGGGTTTTTATCCAGGAAGTTCACATACTGCTGCGAAGCGTAAATCTCTCCCCAGCCTGTAGCACCTTGTCCGCCTTCGCTATAGTACATCGAACCAATGGCATTAAAGTCACGGTTCTCTGTTTTAATGTGACGGATGCAGAAGATCGTTTCTTTGTTATCTTCCGGCACGCCCCTGAAGTAGCTGGTGTACGCGCTGCCCTGCAACAGGTTGTAACGGCCGGAGGTCAGTACTTTATCCGCATACTCGATGGCCTTCGGGTTGTCACCTTTGTAAAGGTACACGCGGCTCAACAGGGCATACGCCACTTCTTTCGAAGCGAAGTTATTGTTCTTCTGCGTGGTCATCAGTTCCGCTGCTTTCTCTAAATCCGCGATCACAAAGTCGTATACCTGCTGCACGGTAGCGCGGCCTGGAAATTCTTCTTTGGTATCTTCCTTCACGATAGGAACTGCTTCGTTGCTGCCGTTACCCTGTGTATACGGGCGGCCGAATACGCGACAAAGATTGAAATACATCATCGCGCGGAGGTACAGGTTTTCTCCTTTTAACTGGCGCAAGGCGGTAGTCGATTCATCCGGCACAAAAGCAATCACGCGGTTGGCGGCATTGATCACGAAGTAAGACTGCTGCCAAACGTTGTATACGTGCGACATGTCCACCAAATGGGTGTAACGATAGGCGTTGGAAAGTGCATCGGATGATGCTTGTCCCTGTGCAATATTATCGCTCGGGTATTCTGACAGGAAGTGGATGCTGCGTACGTAAGTGGGGTTCTTCAATACGGCGTAAGTGCCAATGGAAGCGGATTGTACATCGTCTGCATCGTTCAGCGCTTCTTCTTCCGACTTGGCGGTAGAAGGCTCAAAGTATTTTTTGCAGGAAGCGGCGCCCAGTAACAGCGCGCTGCCTATCAGTATCGTTATTAACGTGTTCTTTTTCATGTTTGCTGTTTTTAGAAGCCAATACTCACACCTAACATAAATTTCTTGCTGATCGGGTATTTCGTGTCGGAGTAACCGCCGGAAACATTTACCTCCGGATCGGTACCGGAAAAGCGCGTGCCCGTCCACAGGTTATCGCCGCTAACAAATACTCTGGCATTGTTGATCCGCGCACGGCGCAGGAAGTCGGCCGGCAGATCGTAAGCCAGCGTTACGTTACGCAGGCGTACATAACTGCCATCTTCCAGGAAGCGGGAAGAAGGTTCGTTAGCTGCCTTGTTACCACCCAGCAAAGGTTTGGGATGCGTAGCAATATCACCTGGTTTGGTCCAGCGGCTCCATCCTTCTGCCAGTACCATCTGGTTGTAGCTGTCGTAAATACCATCAGAATCAAAGAACTGGCGCATGTTGTTCATCACGTAGTTGCCGTACACAAAGTTCATAAAGGCACTTAAGCTGAATCCTTTGTAGGAGAAGGTATTGAGCATACCACCCGTAAATTTCGGGGCAGATGAATTGCCGGTATATTGCAGGGTGGCAGCGTTATAGGAGTTGGTATAGGTGAGATATTGTTTACCGTCAGCATCGGTTACGATCTTCTCCCACAGCGGATCGCCATTGGTAGGATCTACTCCCGCCCATACGCGCATGTACCATTTGTCCATATCCTCGCCCAGGCCCACCGGTTGCGCCGCACCCGGACTCGCAAACTTATCGCCCATATTCAGTTTAGTCACTTTGTTACGGTTAGCGGCCAGGTTAAAGTTGGTTTCCCATTTAAACTCACCCACCAGGTTGCGGGTAACGAGCGTTACTTCCACACCTTTATTGTTGATGGAGCCAATGTTTTCCAGTACCGAAGTGTAACCGCTCGTCAGTGGTAACGGGCGGTACATCAGTAATGACTTCGCACGTTTGTCGTACACATCTACGGTGAGGTTAATGCGGTTGTAGAGGCCTAATTCCAGGCCGAGGTTATTGGCCATGATCTTTTCCCAGGTAAGGTTGGGATTCGCTTTCTGAGAAGGGTAGGAGCCTGTTTGTCCTGCATAACTGGCCGTCTGATCGTACATGTACAGACCGAGCGCCTGGTAATCATCGGCTGGCGGATTGCCTACCGTACCATGGCTTACGCGCAGTTTCAAAAAGCTGATGGCGTTGTTCGTCCGTAAAAAATTCTCCTGGCTCAGTATCCACGAAGCGCCTAACTGGTAAAAGTTACCGCCCGGATTGTTGTTACCGAACTTAGAGGAAACGTCGTGTACGAAGGAGCCAATCAGGAAGTATTTATTGGCAAAGTTGTAATCACCTTGCACCAACGACTTCTGAAAGCTGTATTCGTTACGGCCGCCGGTAGGACTGTTCTTCACTTCCGTAGCGGTGGACATGGCCGTCATGCCTGCAGGTAGTCCGCGACCGGATACGCTGTTCACATCGTACAGCCTTTTCTCTGCTTCCCAAACACCTAAAACAGACAGGTTGTGATCGCCAAAGCTGTTCTCGTAGCGGGCGCGGTTAGAGGTCAGTAGTGTACTGGTAAAGTCAATATCGTTATACAAAACACCCAGGTCCGCAGTGCCTTCTTTGGTACGGCGATCGTTGTAACTCATGCTTTTTGCGTTGCGCAGGGAAGTACGGTTGTAGGAGGAGATCGTGATATGTTTGGTTACGGCGTAATCGAGGTTCAGGTCGCCATTCATATTGAATACGCGGCCGTTGGACTGGTTGTATTGCAGCGAGTACAGGAAGTTGTGCTGATCGCGGCCAAGCCAGCCACCATTGCCGGGGAAACGGATGGAGCCGTCGGTGTTGTAGGGATTGTCCCATGGCAGGTTGATGTACGCGCTGTAAAGCGTGCTGCTGTGATGTGCGTTGTTTTTTGTGTAGATGCCGTTGAGTAACACCGCCATCTTTAATTTATCGGTCAGTTTATGTTCGATGTTCGTACGGAAGTTATACGCCGTTCTGCTGTTTTGCAGCAACACGCCTTCTTCTTTGTACAGGTTGCCCGAAACATAAAACTGCGTTTTATCCGAACCGCCGCTGGCCGACAGGGTGTAGTTCTGCACCAGTGCGTTACGGGTGGCCACGTCGAACCAGTCGGTGTTGGTTTTGAGTACGCTGTCGGCCCGGGTGGTAAAAGTTTGCTGGTAGTCGTACAACTGCTGGGAGTTCATCAGTTTAAAATTACCATTGGTCGCTTTGGCAAACCCCGTGGATGCGCTTACATCGATCCTGGTTTTACCTGCTTTACCCGATTTAGTAGTGATGATGATCACCCCATTTGCTGCACGGGAGCCATATAAGCCGGTAGCTGCCGCATCTTTCAGAACAGTAATAGAGGCCACGTCAGTTGGGTTGTAAGAGCCCCCGATGTTACCGTCTACTACGATCAGCGGAGCGCTGCCCGCCGAAATAGTGCTTTGTCCGCGCACCTGTATGGCGCCTGAAACCGTCGGGTCGCCGGAAGCGCCCGATACTACAACGCCCGCCGCTTTACCCTGCAACATGTTCGTCACACTGTTGGAGGTCACGTCGCGTAACTGGTCGCCGGAAACGGTGCTTACTGCGCTGGAGAGGTACTTTACGTTTTTGGTGGAGTAACCTACGACTGTTACTCCTTCAATATCTTTACTGAATGGTTTAAGCTGGAAGTTGATGGCGGTTTTACCTTTTACCGCTGCTTCCTGCGATGCAAACCCGATATAGGAGATTTCAAGTACGCTGTTTTCGGCGATATTGGCCAGGCTGTAAACGCCGTCGGAGTTGGTAGTCGTACCGCGGCTGGTACCTTTTACCTTGATGGATACCCCCGGTAGCGGGTTACCGGCATCGTCCGTAATACGTCCGCTGATCTTTACATCGGCGGTGTCGGCCAGGTTGATTTTGGGTGTAGCGCGGGAAATGATGATCACCTTGTTTTCGATGCTATAGTCAAGCATTTGTTCTTCCAGTACATCTTTCAGGAACAGCTCCAGCGGCTCGTTCACCGCGTTTACCGTTACGTTGCCCTTGTCGCGCAGTATGCTGCGGTTGTAGAAGAAGGCGTATCCTGTTTGCTTTTTTACGACGTTCAGCACTTTGCTTAACGGCACATTGCTACCCGAAAAGGTAACGCTTTGCGACCAGGTTTTGGCGCTCACGTGCATGCATGCGGCAAATAGTAGAAAGGTGATCAGTTTCATTGTTCTCAGCAACATTTGCAACTGCCGGCGTTCTTTTAGCGATAGTTCCGGCAGTTTTAGTAATTCAGATCTGGTTGTTGGCCAGGCCGCCCGTATATGGGCATGCCGGTCCTGCTTACAAAAAGTGTAAAAGTTCATACTTTTGTAATGGTTTAAGGTGAATGGAATAAGAAATTGTCCTGGAAGACTTTTTTTAAGAAATTGACCATAACCGCGTTCGGGGAGGTGCTGCAAACACTTCCCCGTTTTTGGTTACGCCAACTTGTTTACTTTGCGATCATCAATAAATGGAACATAGATTACATTAAACGTTATAATACGCTCCCTGCCTGCCATAGCGGCGGGATGTCGGTTGCACTGTAATGGTTAATTATTTTGCTAGTCTGCTAACACAATCAGTTTGTTGCCTTCTTCTATCCTGAACTTTATTTCGACTTTGGTTAATATCTTGGTTACCTGCGATAACTGGAGGGTATTGGGTAGCTCTCCGTCAAATATCGTCTCCGGTATTTTTCCCTCATAAATCACTTTCAGATCGTACCACCGGGCGAGTTTACGCATCACTTCGGGCAAGGTCGCACCCTGAAAACTGATCATCCCGTTCTTCCACGCAACTGCTGCATCCATATCTGCATCATTCTTTAGGGAGATATTGTTACCCGCCACGCTTGCCTGCTGCCCGGGACGCAGTACTTTCACCGCACCGCCGCTGCGTACGTTAACGCCACCTGTTAACAGGGTAGTGGTAATGGCCGTTTCATCTTCATAAGCATTGATGTTGAAGCTGGTGCCTGTCACCTCTACCTGCGTATTATTCACAGTAACGATAAACGGCCGCTTTGCATCCCTGGCTACTTCGAAATACACTTCGCCGCTCACCTCTACCAGTCGCTGCTCACCACTGAATACAGTCGGGAAACGCAGCGAGGAAGCCGCATTGAGCCATACCAGCGAGCCGTCGGGCAGTACCAGCTGGAACTGGCGGCCCCGGGGGTGGTCATGGTATTATATACAACTTCGTTTGCTGCCGCTGCATCATACGATACCTGGCCGTTACTGAGCGATACCTGTGTGCCCTGCTGGTTGGCGATTACGCCGTTGTTCAGCGAGTCCAGTACAATCGTTTGCCCGTTCGCCAGGGTGAGTATAGCACCCTGACGGCCAGGCGCTACGTCGTGTGTAGTGGATGCCTGTACAACTGGCTTAACAGGAGGTGGTTGGTTTAGCTGATAACCAAGTGCGCCCGCCAGAACCACTGCAACAGCAGCCGCCGCCCACCAGTAACGACGCATGGAGCGTACTTTAGCTGGCTCACCGCGTCGCAGGATGTTGTTCACCATGGCGTCTTTCGCTTCGGTGTTCAGTGTTTCTTTTACCTGTAACCTTTCCCAGGCCTCCTTCATGAGCGGCGACAGTGCATCGTCCGCGTCGTGCTGCGCCAGTAAGGCATGCAGCTCGTCTTGTTCGGCAGGTGTAGCATCCTGCTGCACCCAGCGTTCAAAAAGGTATCGGAGTCTGTTTTCTGGTATCAGCATAAAATGGTATCGTATATGGAACAACAGGAAATTAGAAAAGGGGCTACCGCTACAAAAGATTTTTTTACAGTAGCAGGAACAGGCAGCAAAGCAGCAGGTGATCGGCCCGCGCAGTCACGTATTCCGCGATAGATTGGTTGGCATATTGCAGGTACTTCTTCACGGTTTCGCGGGAGATGCCCATTTCGCCGGCGATCTCCTGGTACTTACGACCCTGCCGGCGGCTCAGTATCCATACTTTTTGCTGTTGCGGCGGTAATTGCGCGATGGCGCTTTCTATCAATCCCAATACCGGCTCATGGTCCGGCGTGTCGGTGTCTGCAATGTCGGTCTGTAGGGCCTCCCAGGCCTGCTGGCGTTTACGCTGGCGTAGTGCCTTCTTCAGCGCGTTCAGGGCCTGGTTGCGGGAGATGACAAAAAGATAAGCCGGTAAGTTACGGATGCCAGCCAGCGTTTCGCGGGTGGTCCATATCTGCAGGAAGATGTCCTGCACGATTTCTTCTGCGGTTTGCGTACAGCGGGTAAGTTGATAAATGTAGTTGTGCAGCGGATCGGCCCAGGTGTGCAACAACTCACGAAACGCGTGCTCATCTCCCTGGGAGACGCGCAGCAACAGATCCTGGTTATTATCGTGTGCGTTCGACGGCAATTACGTATTCGCGGTTTCTGTAAACATAAATAAAAAGAAGGGGATCGGCGCGGAAAAATTAGTGTATCGATTTACTCGAGACCTACCACAAACTGCTCATCCAATACCAGCTTGCCATCCACCGCGCCTTCGCGGCCCGGCACCACCAAACCTTTGATCTGCGTGGTTTTTCCTTTCGTGACAAGATCGGTTACCTGTTTATCACTCAGTTTTTTACCCAGCACTTCGAACGGCAGTTTAAACCCACATATTTTGAAGTTGGCACAACCGTAAGCCGTGTTGCCTTTCTTGAGCAGGTGCGCTTTACACTTCGGGCAGTTCAGTTCTTCGATGGATACGGTTTTCTTCGGTTCACGGGGTTTGGCTTCTTTTTTAGGCTTCTCTTCCGGCGGCGGTGGCGCAGCAGTGACGGTAATCGTTTTGTAAGCGCTCGTCTTCACTTCCCGCGTAAGGTCCATTACCATCTGGATCAGTTCCTGTTTAAAGGTTTCCATCTGGTATTCCCCTTTCTCGATCTGGCGCAGTTTACGTTCCCATACGCCGGTCAGTTCCGGGCTTTTCAGCAGTTCGGACTGGATCACATCGATGAGGTCCATGCCGGTTTGAGTGGCGTAGATGTTCTTCTTACGCTTTTCGATGTACTTGCGGCGGAACAAGGTTTCAATAATGTTCGCACGCGTAGAGGGGCGGCCAATGCCGTTGTCCTTCAACAGCTCGCGCATCTCTTCATTATCCACCTGTTTACCGGCGGTTTCCATGGCGCGCAGCAGCGAGGCTTCTGTGTAGGGCTTAGGGGGCGTGGTTTTGCCCATATGCACGCGCGGTTTATGCGGACCGCTTTCGCCTACGACGAAAAGCGGCAGTACTTTTTCTTCGTCTTCCTCACCTTCCTTTTTCTCCTTCACATCGTTGGCGTACACCTCTTTCCAGCCCGGCTCCAATATCTGTTTACCCGTTACTTTAAATTCGATCTGCCCCACTTTACCAAGTACCGTCGTATTCGAGATCTTACACTCCGGGTAAAAGGCTGCGATGAAGCGACGGGCCACCAGGTCGTAAATACGTTTCTCCTCCATGGGTAATCCGCCGGGATACACGCCTGTTGGGATGATCGCATGGTGATCGGTTACCTTTTTATCGTCGAATACGGATTTAAGTTTCGGTATCGGTTTGGCGAGAATAGGCGCCGTTAAGGCAGCATACGGCGTAAGGTCGCGCATAATGCCTTCTATCTTCGGATGCAGGTCTTCGGAAAGGTAAGTGGTATCTACCCTGGGATAGGTGACCAGCTTTTTCTCGTAAAGGTTCTGGATGTGTTTGAGCGTTTCATCCGCCGTAAAAGCGAATTTCTTGTTCGCCTCCACCTGCAGCGAGGTAAGGTCAAATAGTCTTGGGTTACCTTCTTTACCTTCTTTTTTCTCGAAGGAAGTGATCTCGAATGGATGTTCCTTCAGGTACGCCAGTCCTTTATTGGCCTTTTCGGCCTGTTTAAGGCGGTCGATCGTAGCGGTGAACTCCGTGTCGCGATATATCGTCTTCAGTTCCCAATACTCCTCCGAAACGAACGCGTTGATCTCCTTTTGCCGCGCGACGATCATCGCGAGGGTAGGGGTTTGCACGCGTCCGATGGAAAGGATTGTTTTGCCTACGGCGAATTTTTTGGTGAAGAGGCGGGTGGCATTCATGCCGAGCAGCCAGTCGCCGATGGCCCTTGCGCTGCCGGCGGCGTACAGGTTGTTGTACTGGTCGGCATCTTTCAGTTTATCAAAACCTTCTTTGATGGCCTGTTCCGTCAGCGACGATATCCATAATCGCTTTACGGGTGCCGTGCATTTTGCTTTCAGGAGCACCCAACGTTGTATGAGTTCTCCTTCCTGGCCGGCGTCACCGCAATTGATCACTTCTTCGCTGCCTGTCACCAGTGTTTCTATCGTCTTAAATTGTTTCTCCACCCCTTTGTTGTCGATCAGTTTAATGCCGAAACTGGGTGGTATCATGGGCAGGTCTTCCAACCGCCAGTAACGCCATTGCTCGGTATAATCATGCGGCTCCTTAAGGGTGCAGAAGTGCCCGAAGGTCCAGGTTACCTGGTAGCCATTGCCTTCATAATACCCGTCCTTGCGCTGTTTAGCGCCGAGTACTTCTGCTATATCTTTGGCTACACTGGGTTTTTCTGCAATACAGACCTTCATCGTTGTTTCATCGTGTTGGGGGCAAATGTCGTAATTTATAGGGATTGAACAAATTGGAATCGCCGTCCTGCGTATTTCTAACGGCGCTGGCGACTGGGGCTGAGACTACACACGTAGGTTACTTCCCTTTGGTCGCAATGACGATGTATGGTGCAAAAAAAATGCCGCCACCCCTAGAGGTGACGGCGGGCGTATTAATCGAAAACAACAACCTTGATTATTTCCACACAGATCCGTTGCGCACTTCCTCAGTGGCTTCTTTCACGATGGTATCCGATGCCTGCAGATCGCCGAATATCTCGACCTTTTTGTCGGCTTCACGGCCTTTCTTGATTGGCACCCATTCTACTTTTTTATTATTCACTTTGATAACGAATACCCCTTCTGAAGAGGTGAGAACGGCGCTGGATGGCACTACGTAGGCACTGTCCGTCGCGGGCAGGGATACCTGCAGTTCGGCGACCATGCCGGGTAACAGCTTTTTATTGGTGTTCGGCACGTCCATTTCTATACGTTGTGAGCGCAGGCGATTGTCCAGCGCGCCGGCGAGGCGGCTTACGTTTGCCGAGAACTTTTGGCCGGGTAAGGACTTCACACTAAAATCGATCTTGCTGTTTTTGTTGATGAATACGGAGTACACTTCCGGTACGGCTACTACCAGGCGTAAGTGGTCCTGCTCCTGTAAGGTGAGCATGGGCTCTTTGGCGTTCGGGCCTACGAAGGCACCTGCACTTACGTTCCTGGACGTGATCACGCCATTGAAGGGTGCACGTATTTCGAGATAGTTACGGTTGTCACTGATCTCCTTCTGTGCGGCCTTAGCTGCCTGTAACTGTGCGTAGTCTGCCTGCTGGCGGGCTTTCGCAATATCCAGGTCGTTAGGCGAAATGGTGCCCGGTGTTTTACTCGTTTCCAGCAGGCGGTCGTAATTGGCTTTGCTGGCGGTATATAAAGCCTGTAAGGCTTGTAAGCGGGAGTCGGCGCCGGATAACTGGGCGCTGATTTCCGGGGCTTCCAGCACGGCCAGTAACTGACCGGCTTTTACTTCACTGCCCACGTCCACGTTCAGTTTCTTTACGAAGCTGCTCACTTTTGCGTACAGGTCCACCTGCTGAAAGGCGATCAGCTCACCGGGCAGGTTGAGAGAAGTGGAGATAGATCCTTTTTCCAGGGTAATGGTTTCTTTTACCGGTTCGGTGGTAACTTCCGCTTTGTTCGCCTTGCTCTCGGACGATCCGCAGCCCACCCATGCCACTGTTGCGGTAATAAGGATGGCAGCCGGTAACATGAATTTCCTACGCATTTGTCTGTGTATTTTTATCTGATAAAGATGAGATGTAATGTGTGCTTTCCTCGTCCGTTGGATCGAGCGAAAGCGATTGGGTAGATGTTTTGCCCTGTACCCACGCAAACACCAGCGGTAACACCACCAGTACGGCAAAGGTAGAGAATATGAGTCCACCGATTACTGCGCGGCCCAGCGGCGAAATCTGGTCGCCGCCTTCGCCGTGACCGATGGCCATAGGTAACATACCCATCAGCATCGCTACGGAGGTCATGATGATCGGGCGTAAACGCAGCGCCGCAGCTTCTCTTGCTGCTGATAACGCGTTGCCGCTATGCTTACGCAGCTGCTCGGCATTCGTGATCAGCAGTACCGCATTCGCAATCGATACACCTACCGACATAATGATACCCATGTAAGACTGCAGGTTCAGCGTAGAACCGGTTAAGGTCAGCATCAGGAGGGAGCCTAATACCACCGCCGGCACCGTTGTAAGTACCACGAACGATACTTTGAACGACTGGAAGTTAGCCGCCAGCATGAGGAAAATTACCACGATGGCTACGAGCAGGCCGTTTTGCAGACTACTGAGCGTATCGTTCAATACCGTGCTTAAACCGATACGGTCGATGAACAAACCACGGGGCAATTCGCCCAATGAGGCCAGTACTTTATCCACGTCGGCACTCGCCGTGCCAAGGTCGGTCTGGTACAGGTTGGCAGTAACGGATAAGTAAGGCACAGCGCCCAGGTTATCGTTCTCGCCATTGATCGTATCCACGCTAATCGTTGCTACGTCACTTAATATCGGGCGGGCCGAATTACGCAATACCGGTATCTCGCCTAGCTGATCTTCTGACGTCATCTGGTTCAAAGGCACTTGTACCTGCACGCTGTAAGGCTGACCGGCTTTCTCGTCTATCCATGTATTCTTTTCTGTATAACGGCTGGAGGAGGTAGAGGCAATCAGCGAGCGGGAAATGTCATTCACATCCACCCCTAACTGTGCCGCCCGTACGCGGTCGATATTAATATTTAGTGCAGGATACTTGATCGGCTGTGCGATTTGTACGTCGCGCATATAATCGATCTGCTTCAGTCCGGCCAGTACCTTATTCGCATATTCAGCATTGATCTTTTTGTTTTTACCGGCGATGCGCACCTCGATCGGGGTGGGAGAGCCCTGGCTCAGTACTTTATCCGTCAATTCTATCGGTTCGAAAGAGAGTTTCACATCGGGCATCGCTTTCTTCACCCTGGCGCGGATCTTATCTTTCAGATCGTCCATGTTATGATGATAGTCCTTCAACGCTACCTGGAACACCGCTTCGTGCGGGCCCGCAGTGAAAGTATAGATAGGCGATACGGAGAACAGCGCCGGGTGCTGACCCACATACACGGAGGAAATAGAAATATGTTCTTTGCCTACTTCTTTTTCCAGTTCATCCAATACCGTAATTACCTTTTGCTCGGTACGTTCCATCCTGGTGCCGTCCGGCGCGCGCAGGCGCAGCTGGAACTGGCTGGAGTTGGTGCGCGGTAACACGTCCTTACCGATCACATTCAGCAACAGTACGGCCAGGCCGCTGATCACCAAAATATACAATACGGTAATTGGTTTACGCAGTGGCATTAGTCTGTCACTAAAGCGCATGAACCGGTTACGGAAGCGTTCGAAGCCACTGATCTTGCCGTCGTTGTTAAAGTCTTCGCGTTCTACCAGTACCTTCTTCTGATCAAATGTATCTTTCTCCGATTCTGATGAAAGGCCGGATGCTGCCAGTACTTCTGCATCCGTAGCACCTTTTTTGTGATGCGATTTCATGATCCAGTTGGCCATTACCGGTACGAACGTTTGTGATAACAGGAAGCTGATCACCATGGAGAAGCCGATCGCCAAAGCCAGCGGCAGGAACAGTGCGCCCGGGATGCCCGTCATCGTAAACGCCGGCGCAAACACCGCGAGTATACAGAACAGGATCAGCAGTTTCGGGAAGGCGATCTCTTTACAGGCGTCCCAAATGGCCAGGGCCTTCGGTTTACCCATATCCAGGTGCTGGTGAATGTTTTCTATCGTTACCGTACTCTCATCCACCAAAATACCAATCGCCAGCGCCAGACCACTTAATGACATGATGTTGATCGTTTGCCCGAAAAGCTTCAGGAACAATACACCGGAAATAATGGAAGTAGGGATCGTTAATATCACGATCAGCGCGGCACGGCGGTCGCCGAGGAATAACAGTACCATGAGGCCGGTCAGCACTGCACCGATCACGCCTTCGCTCACCAGGCTTTTTACGGCGTTGATCACGTATACTGACTGGTCAAATTCATAAGTAAGTGTCACATCTTCCGGCAGTGTACTCTGTATGCGTGGCAATGCCGCTTTCAGGCCTTTTACCACATCCCAGGTAGATGCGTCGCCAGATTTGGCGATGCTCACGTATACCGAACGTTTGCCATTTACCAGGGCGTAACCCGCGGCTACGTCGGCTCCATCCTTTACCGTGGCCACATCCCGCAGGTAAAGGTTTTGTACCCCGCCCTTAAAAATGGGAATGGTCTCAAAATCTTTCAGGTCGCGGATAGTATTGTTCGTAGGTGTAATGTAGTTCTGATCACCGATACGCACGTTACCCGAGGGGGCGGTCTGGTTATTCAGTTTAATCGCTTCCACGATCTGGTCGGGGGTGAGGTTGTGTGCACGCAGCATTTCCGGATCTACGTTGATCTCGATCGTACGCGGACTACCACCGAACGGCGCCGGTGAAAGCAGACCGGGTACGGAAGTAAACATTGCACGTACATAGATGTTGGCGAAGTCCTGCAGTTCGTTGTTACTGCGGGTCGGACTACTCAACACCAGCTGCCCAACCGGAAGCGAAGACGCATCGAAGCGGATCACGAACGGCGGTTGAGAGCCGGGCGGGAACGCCGCCTGTATCCTGTTGGCCAGCGCACTCACTTCCGCTGCCGCCTGTGCCATGTTGGTACCCTCGTAGTACGACAGCTTCATGAGGGTCAACCCCTGCACGTTTTTAGTTTCGATACTCTTGATGCCGTTGGCGAAGAGTAATATGTTTACGTATTGTTTGCCGAAGAAAGCCTCCATCTGGTCGGGCGTGTAGCCGCCGAATGGGTGGGCGATATAGATCACGGGCAGGTTCATTTTCGGCAGGATGTCGATCTTGATGTCCCGCACCGCCGATATACCGAAGAAGAACAATCCTGCCACCAATACCATGATCGATATGGGCTTACGGAGTGCTAGTCGAATTAGGTTCATGGGTCCTTCAGTTAAAATTCATTCGTAAATATGGATAAATTGCCAGTCGATGCCGCTTTGAGTAACAATGCCTGCCATACATTGGCGAAAGCAATGTCTCTGTCTGTCTCCGCGCGGTTAAGCGTGTACAGCGCCTGCGTTACATCCACGATGGTATTCAGTCCGTTCCGGTACAATACCGAACGTTGTGTAAACGCATCGGAAGAGGAGCGTACCTGTAAAGGCGCTTCGTTATATGCCGCCAGCGCGTTCTTCATCTTCACACCGGCAAGGTCTTGCTGGGCCTGTAATTGCTGGTTTACCAGTTCGGCTTCGTAACGCATGCCTTCCGACACCTGGTGTTGTGCGGTTACCTGCTGGCCGGCGCGTAATATGCCGGTGAGGTTCCAGGTGACACCAACGCCGAAAAGGTAGTTGCTGCGACTGGGTTTTACGCCCTCCCAATATTTATGGTTATAGGCAGTTTGATCCGTTGCATACAAGTGACTGAAGCCGGAGGCGCGGGTCTGTATCACGCTAAACAGCGTAAAATTCGGGTACTTTAAGGTGCGGAAGTAATGCTCCTGCTCCTGGCTTACCCGTAAACGGTTCGTGTAAAATTGTAACAATGGGTGTTGGGCAGATACCGAATCTGCGGATACCACATTGCCCGGTATACGCGTGATGAACAACGTGTCGAGTGTAAACTGCTGCTGTGGCGGTATGCCCATCAGGAGTGATAACTGGTTTGCCCGGTCTTGCTCCACGTCCTTAGCGCGGATCAGTGCGATGCGGGCGTTGCTCACTTCTGCGTTGGCGAGGGAGCTGTCGACCCCGGCAATTAAGCCGTTGCGCGCTTTGGTAGCCACTACCAGGCGGAATGTATCGGCGCGGGCCAGGTTGTTTTCCTGTGAGCGGGTGAGGCGCTGGGCGGCCAGCAGGTTGAGGTAAGCAGATACGACGCGCACCTGGTGCTGGAACTGCTCCTGGTCCCTGTCGCTGGCATCTCTTTCTGCAATCCTTTCGGCAGTGGCGATACGTTCGCGTACTTTACCGAAGGTGTAGAAGTCCCAGTTAAGGTTGGCCAGGTACAGCGCGCCGAAGGCCGCATTCCAGTTCTGTTCTGCCAGCGGTAAGCCGGAAGAGGCCACGCCGTAACCGCCGAAGCCGTAAGCCGGACCGTTTTGTCCGTTCACCGTACCATAGTCTTGTTGTGCCGACAGCACAAAATTCGGCAAAGCTTCTTTCCTCGCCTGGTTAACAGAGGCGCGGGAAGCATTGGCGTAGGCGGCTTTTGCTTTAATACTGTTGTAATTCGTAAGGGCCGTTTCTAATGCATCTTTGACCGTGAGGACCTGTGCAAACAATCCTTTTGTGAGGAGAAGAAAGGCTGTGCTAAGGATAAATTTTCTGTAACGCATTCTAATCACATGGCTTAATCCAGTGCGAAATAAATCCATCTGCCTAACTTCTCATAGCTACAAATGACCAATTCAATTCGTCATTATGCGGGCGGCAAAATCCAATTCAAACCGTTACTTTGCACCTATCTAATCGAAAAATACGCTCGTTTTGAAACTGGGTACAAAAAACATCCTGGAGCAAAAGTGGCTGCAGGAGCTGATTATATTGGTTTTTACCTTCGTGTTGTTCTCTATGAACGACTGGGTGCTGATCACCACCTGGGTAAAGTTCTGGAAGGGATGCGTGTACTTTTTAGTACTGTATTCGCATGCCCAGATCAACCGCTTTTTATTGCTGCCGATATTGTTGAAGCAACATAAGCCGCTGGTATATACCCTGTCGGCCATCATACTCGCCCTCATTTTTGCCGGCGTACTACATGGCGTGGCAGATGAATGGCTGTATAAAAACTGCTACCTGTACAAGTCCGTTAAGCAGGACACTTACCTATATCACCTCGCCACCATCGTTGCTACTTTTATTTGTGTGATGGGCCCCGTGTTGTTACTGCGTTACTACCGGGAACAAAAGAAAAAAGGGCAGGAGCAGAAACTGATCGCAGAAATGCAGCTCGATCTTCTACGCAGCCAGCTTAACCCCCACTTCCTTTTTAATACCTTTAATACTTTATACGGCATCAGCCTGCAATTCCCGAAACGCGCCCCCGATCTTATTATGCAGGTATCTACGTTGATGCGTTACCAGCTGGACAGCTCCCAGAAAGAAATGGTACCGCTGAACGAGGAGTTGTCATTCATCGAAAGTTATATCATGCTCGAAAAAGAGCGCATCGGCTATCGCTGCGATATCGGTTATCACCAGGATATAGATGTGGAAGGCGATTATCGCATCGCTCCTATGTTGCTGATCGCGTTCGTGGAGAACGCATTTAAGCACGGCACAGGCGCTATCGACGCGTGTTTTGTGCATATCTTCGCAGAAGTAAAAGACCGGGTGTTTTCTTTCAGGATCGTGAATTCTATCCCGAAAAAGAAAGCAGTCGTACCATCTACCAAAATAGGCATTCGTAATACCATTGAGCGGTTGAATATCCTGTACGCCGGCCAGTATGAGCTGGAAATCGGCGAGCAGGGAGAGGAATATATCGTGGATTTTAAACTCCGGTTATAATGAAGAAGTCGTGTATTATTGTGGATGATGAACCTGCGGCGCATTACGTGTTGATGAGCCACCTCAACCAGGTGCCCGACCTGGAGGTGATCGGACAGTTTTATAACGGCATAGAAGCGCAGCAGTTCCTGGAATTTAACGAGGTAGACCTCATGTTCCTCGACATTAATATGCCTGAAATTACCGGCCTCGATCTGCTCAGGCATTTATCGCATCCCCCTAAAACCGTTTTAACTACCGCTTATTCCGAGTTTGCGCTGGAGAGTTACGACTACGGCGTCATCGACTACCTGATGAAGCCGATCTATTTCCCCCGCTTCCTGCTGAGCGTCGATCGCTTCTTCAGCTACTACAATGTAAGCGACCGTGGCAGCGTGGTGGTAGCTCCCAGTTCCCTCGCCGTAAAAGTCGACGGCGTGATGGTCGACATTGACCTGAATGAATTGCTGTACACCCAAAGCCTCGGCAACTATGTAAAACTGTTTACCCCCAATAAAACCTACCTCGCCTCCATCACCACCAACGACCTCGAACATAGTTTACCTGCTGCGAAGTTCATGCGCATCCACAAATCCTACATCGTATCCATCGACAGGATTGCCGCTTACGGAAAAGACTATGTGCAGATCAATGATTTCAGGATGCCGGTAGGCATTACCTACCGGCAAAAGCTGATGGAAAAGATGAACGGGTAATATTATTTACGCCCTAATACCCTCAACATTTTTACGTGACTAAGCAGCGCTTTAAACAAGTTTGGCTGCTCATGATACGGCAGGCCAAACTCCTGCGCCGTACTGCGTACAATAGGCGAGAGGCGTGCATAGTGCACATGGCAGATATGCGGGAACAGGTGATGTTCTATCTGGTAATTAAGTCCGCCGATAAACCAGGTAAGAAAACGGTTGCGGGGGCTATAGTTGCTGGTGTTTAGTAATTGATGCACCGCCCAGTTGTTTTCCATCTGCTTTTTGCCACCTTTATCGATGACAGGTTCGGCAAAGTCCGAACTCTCCATGATATGCGCCAGCTGGAAGATACTGGCCAGTGACAGGCCCGCAATGACGTGCATTACGACGAATCCCAGTACGACCATCCACCAGGCGAAGCCAGAGAAGAGAATCGGCAATGCGATCACGTATCCGAAATAGAACATTTTGAAGATGCTGAGGTAAGTAAGCGCTACAGGGAGTGTTGTTTTCTGTTTTACCAGCAAATCGTGCCGCTCATAGCGAAGTAACTGGCGGAAGTCTTTGGCTGTCATCCAAAACAGCGTCATAGCCGAATACAGCACCCATGCGTAGATAAATTGCAGGCGGTGGTACGGCTTCAGTTCTGCGCTGGGCGAAAAGCGAAGGAATGTGGTAGGCGTGATGTCTTCGTCCAGCCCGTTTAAATTGGTATAAGTATGGTGTAAAACGTTGTGCTGTATCCTCCAGGTAACGGTGTAACCACCGATCACCTCCAGGATATGACTCATAAAAGCATTCACATTTTTGCGACTCGAATAGGTGCCATGATTAGCATCGTGCATCACGGAAGTGCCGATGCCTACCACACCGAGTCCCATCAGCGCCCACATACCGAGAAATGCCCATACACTGCCGTCTGTAAATCCCAGCACCAGGGCGAGATAAGGTAATATATACAACAGTATCATACAAACCGTTTTTACCCACATGCCGGGATTTGCATACCGGGATATGCCACGATTGGAAAAATACTCATCTACTTTCATCTTAACACGATCGGCAAAAAGGTTAGTGTCCTTGGACGCGAAACGCACGATCTCTTTCTTTTTCCGGATACTCATTTGGATAGCTTTTATTGTTTGTAAAAAGGAACTGAATGGCATGCGATCAGCCATTAACTTTTGGGGTAGGAATAATTATGATTAGTCTCGGGAAGGGAAGAAAAATAATATTCGTACAAGAAATGAAAACACGCTATAAGCGCTACAACTTAAAGGTACGTGAAATAATCGGGATACCCGCCCATTATTTCAGGCGGGCTTATCTGTGTGTGTTAGAAATGGGCTGGTCTAACGACCAGCCCTGCTTCGTTTTACGTCCTGATCTCTATTAAAAAGTTTTCGAAAAGCTGAACCCGAAACTACCGCTGGAATACGTCGGCATAATGAAGGTAGTCGCTGTTGGGTTGTCGCTTTTAAATATCTTGTTCCTGATCTTCGGATAAAGGTAGTAAGCGAGGTCGGTAGAAAGAATACCTACACCTGCGCCAGCCACTACGTCGCTAAACCAGTGTTTATTATTTCGTATACGCATATACCCTGTAGTAGCCGCCACCGCGTAACCTGCGATGCCGTATAAGGGCGATACCTCACTAAATTCCCTTCTTAACAACTCCGCCCCCGCAAACGCGTTGGCCGTATGCCCGCTAGGGAACGAACTGAAATTGGACCCGTCCGGCCGATGTTGCTGCGTGAGCCGCTTAGTCGTGAATACGGTCGCGTTCATAATTGCCATCGACATGCCGAAGATCATCGCCCTGTCGCGCAGGTTGTTCTTTCCTTTCACCCCTGCCACGTCTAGCAAAAAAGCGCCCGCCGCCGGTGTGAACTGCAATACATTATCAATCTTGGTGCGCCTGGGTAGTTCCTCTGTGTAGATTTCCTCTTTCATATGGAAGTCAATATTCCTTAAGCCCCCATCACTGGCCGCCGCTACTGCGCCAAAAACTACCATGGTAGCCGGTACCAGGAACGCTCGCCTGGAAAACGGCTTTTCCGCCGGCGTTTGTTGCATCTTCCACTTGATCGTCGGGCGCAGGATACTGTCGGGCAGTTGGCCGGACTGGCACCTGGCCGCACCGGTTCCGGTGAGTACGAAGAGTATAAGGACTGAAATCGATTTTCCGCTCATATGGTATGTTCGTTCCGATAACGAGGTATAAGTAGTCTGTATTGTTTAATGGAATGTTAAAGTAGAGGCAGGCGTAATGATCCCTGCAAAACGCGACGGTTATATATAAAGGCGACTGGCAGCGCCTGCCTGACGCCTTCCAAATCGCTATATTCAAACGGTAACTAAAGGGCAACGAAAGGGGTAAGCGAACCAAATCCTATTATTTTACGTTAATATAGTATCAAATTGCCCCATTTATGATCAGGAAGAACTTTAATGCCATATCCAGCGGGTGTTCCGGTATTTTCGCCAGGCAGGTGATGCAACGCATTCGCCGTGGCCAGGAGGAAGTGTGTAAGGTACCCGTGCGCCGCCCCGGCCCCGGCACCCCCAGGCAGGCCGAGGCCCGGAAACGTTTCGCGGACGCCAACGAGTATTACCGTAAAGTGCGCCGCCAGCCCGCCCTGAATGCACTGTATGAGCGCTCAAAAACTCAGCGGCTAAGCGTACAAAACCTCTGTGTCGGCGATTATTTTCACGCGCCTGAAATTCTGGAGGTAGATACCAGCACTTATACCGGTATGCCCGGCAACCGCGTGCTTATCCGCGCTACGGATGATTTCTGCGTGAAGTCTGTAAAGGTATCCGTATATGATGCAGAGGGCGTAATGGTAGAAGAAGGAGAGGCCTTTCAACTGGGGGATGCGGAGTACTGGGAATTTACCGCATCGTGCATGAACATTGGCGGCGGGTACTTCATCGTATCGGCAAGCGACTGGCCCGGTAACATCACCAGCATAGAAGTGCCCCTGGCCGCCGCGGTCGCCGAGGTGTTCGCAGCGCCCGCGGAGGATGTTCCACCCGTGAGGATGAAACGTGCGGCTTATCGTTCGAATGCGGTTCGTAATGCGCCGGGGAGGAGGCGGGATAGGGATTGGCAGCCGTTGATAGTGCGGCGGGAATGATCAGGCCACTAATACTCCACAAACGCCTTATCCGCATAACACCATAACCACCGCTCCCCGGGTTCCGCCGAGGCGATCACCGGATGACCGCTGCGGTGAAAGTGTTTCGTGGCGTGTTTCATCGGGGAATCGTCGCAGCAATGTGTTACGCCGCAGGTTTGGCAGGTGCGCAGGTGTACCCAGTCGCTGCCGGTTTTTATACATTCTTCGCATACGCCTTCCTGGCCTACTTTTACTTCGGTGATCGCTTCTATATGATTACAGGGTGCCTGTTGGGCCATAATAGTTATTTTACTTCCGCCAGGAATTTGTGTACAAAACTGATGGCCATCGAGCCTTCGCCTACTGCGGCTGCCACACGGTTCATGGCGCTGGCGCGTACGTCGCCGGCAGCAAAGATGCCCGGGCAGCTGGTCTCCAGCAAGTAAGGATCGCGGTTCTGCTTCCACACGCGGGCGAAGTTGTCGTAGTTCTTTAACTCACGACCGGTTTCGATAAAGCCTTTCGGATCTTTGATGATGTCCATCTTAATCCAGTCGGTAAAGGGTTTAGCACCAATGAAGATGTAGAGGGCACCGGCTCTTTCGGTAGTGGTGTTGCCGGTCTCTATTTCGCGGATCACCAGTTCTTCCAGCCTGTCGGTGCCGCGTGCTTCAATGATTTCGGTCTTAGGCCGTACGACGATATTGTCGGTACCGGCGATCTGGTCGATCAGGTAAGATGACATGGTGCTCGACAAATCATCTTTACGAATAAGGATGTATACGTTCTGCGCGAACTTCGAAAGGTACATCGCTGCCTGTCCGGCGGAGTTGCCGCCGCCTACCACGAACACGTTTTGTCCCTTACAGGCAGTAGCTTCGGTCATAGCGGCACCGTAGTAAATGCCGGCACCGGTGAAGTCGGCGATGCCTTTGGTGTCTAGTTTACGATAGTCTACACCGGTAGTAATCACGATGCTGCGGGTGTTGATTTCCCGATCGTCGTCGAGGATGATCTTGTTATAACCGCCGCTTTGTTTAATGTCTTTTACCGCCTGCGGCGTGATAAATTCTGTACCCAGCCGGGTTGCCTGTGTAATCGCACGGCGGGTAAGTTCAGCACCACTCAGGCCCGTAGGAAAGCCAAGATAGTTCTCGATGCGGGAACTGGTACCTGCCTGTCCGCCCGGGGCACGACGCTCGATGAGCAGTGTTTTTAAGCCTTCGGACGCACCGTATACGCCGGCGGCAAGGCCTGCCGGTCCCGCACCGATGATCACCACATCGTACATGTCATGCTTGATCTGCGGATTCAACCCTACTTTAGCCGCAATGTCGCCAATGGAAGGTTTGCAGAGATAGGAGCCGTCGTCCATGAACACAACGGGCAGACTGTTATTATCCAGTTTATTGAGTTTCAGCAGGCGCTGGCCTTCTTCCGAGTTCTGTATGTCCAGCCACTGGTAGGGGATGAGGTTGCCCGCCAGGAAGTCCTTCACCGCATGCGAATCGCGGGAGAACTGGTAGCCAGTTACTTTGATGCCGCGGAACTCCGGGCGGTACATGCCGCGCCATTCATCGAGCAGCTCGTCGATCACCGGGTATAATTTCTCCTCCGGCGGGTCCCAGGGCTTAATGAGATAGTAGTCCAGCTGTACCTGGTTGATCGCCTTAATGGCCGCTTCGGTGTCTGAATAGGCGGTAAGCAGTACACGTTTCGCATCCGGGTAAAACTTCCGGGCGTGCTCCAGAAAGGTTACGCCGTCCATTTCGGGCATGCGCTGATCGGTGAGGAACAGGGAAACGGTTTCCCCTTTGTTCTTCAGTTCCAGCAGGCTGTCCAGGGCTTCCTGCACGATGGTGGTGCTGAGAATGCGGTATTCTTCGCGGTACTTGTTCTTCAGGTCGCGTACGATGGCGCGCAATACCTGGGCGTCATCGTCTATACAAAATATGATTGGCAGGTTTGTCATGTCTCTTTTTATCCTTTAATGGGAAGGGATACCCAAAAGTTGGTGCGGCCGGGCACCGATTCCACTTTGATGGCTCCCTTATGTTGTTTTACGATCTGGTTCACAATATCAAGCCCCAGGCCGGTGCCTTTACCAATTGATTTGGTGGTAAAGAACGGGTCAAATATACGACGGCTAATTTCAGGAGGAATACCCGGGCCGTTATCAATAATGTGCACTTTGATACAATCGCCGTCACGTTCGGTCTTAATTTCCAGCACGCCCTTGCCGTTCACTTCCATCGCATCCACCGCGTTATCGATCAGGTTCGTCCACACCTGGTTCAGTTCCCCGATCATTGCGTTGATGGGCGGCAGGTCTTTATCGAACGCCTGTACCAGCTGGATGTTGTTTTTACGCAACTTGTACTGCAGCATCGTAAGGGTATTGGTAAGCCCATCGTGAATGTTGCTCTGCTGGCGGGCATTGCCCTGGTCCATGTGGGTAAAGGTTTTTACCGATTGCACCAGTTTGGAGATGCGCTGGGAGGCTTCTTCAATATCTGTCACCATCCTTTCGGTTACCAGGTTTTTGTTGATCCAGTTAAGGATCGCGCTCAGGTCTTTCTCCGAAATATGTTTCTTGAATGTTTCCAGGTGAGTGAGGGTGAACCCGAACTCCACGAAGTTCTCTGCAATGTCCTGCGCATTCTTTACGTTGAACTGCGATAGCCAGTCGTACATATCGTCCTCTTTGCCAGAACGCTCCATCATGGAGAGCGTAGCTTTATGCTGATGATGGCCGATTACCTCGAACATCACGTCCCTTACCAGGTCTACATCCTCGGGCCGCATCTGTACGCTGATCACTTCTTTAAAATACTCCGGCATGGCCTGCAAGTGTTGTTTCAGCGACACAGCACCACGTACCACAGCCGAAGCGGGGTTGTTCAGTTCGTGCGCTAAGCCTGCGGATAGTTTACCCAGTGCGGTCATTTTTTCATTCTGGAGCTGATTGGCCGTCAGGTCTCTCACGCGGTCGGTCATCACATGTACCAGTACCTCCGTCAGTTCAAAACGTTCGCAGATCATCTCCCGTACCTGTGGTAATGGCAGCGACATCAGCTGCGTATCTTCCACAGCCTGACCGCTGGCGAACGTGTGTGTAGCGCGCGAAAAGGGGAGGTAGCCCGTAATCGTGCCCGTACCCCAGGTAGCGATCTCCCGCTGCTGGTTGTCCATGGCAATAAATACGAATATTTTTCCCTTGATGATGATGACCAGCTTATCCAGCGCATCGCCTTTTTTAAAGGCGTAGTCGCCCTGCGGCACGATCCGGTGTTCGCTGTTGTCGATCAGCCACTGCAGCTGCTCGCTGGGTACATTCCTGAGTACGTCTATGTTTTGAAGATGTTCGCTGGTTACAGGTATCATATCGCTTAAAGTTAGTCAATATTCAGGCTAATCGGTAATAGCGGCAACGGTTGCTGTTCAGAAGGCGCGAATTGGGATATAAATTCTATGAAATGTACAAGTACAAACAAAGTGCGGGCGCGCATCATTGCACGCCCGCACGGCTCATATATCGATCATCACTGCACTTAACTGTTAAGGAATACCGAGGGTCTCATCATCGTCCGGGTTCTTGTCGGTGCTGTAGGCATTGTTCTCCTCATCTTCCGCCCCTGCATTCTCGAACTGGTCATCGTCTTCCTGCCCCGGCACGTCGAGGTCGTCGCCGGTGTTATCGAAGCCGAATCCTTTTTCATTGAGAATGTCGCCGTCTTCATCCACACTGTCGAGCCTCGCACGGCGCAGGTCGGAGGCGCCTTCGTCGCCCGGTGTTTCATTGGCGGCACGGTCGAGCAAATCACGTTCGGTATTGGTAACGTTGCTGTCGTCGTTGGTTACATTTTCGTCGCCGTTCAGGTCGTCGAGCAGGCCTTCGCCTTCTTCATCGGCAGATGAGGCGGTGGTATCTGCCAGTTCGCCTAATGGCGGCACGTGTACATGTTCCTGCCCGGGGATGTCGCGTACCTCCGGCAGCTCGATGGATGTTTCTTCCGGCTCCAGGTGTTTGCGGTCGCGGTCATTATCGGGGAGGTCGGTATGTTGAAGTGGGTTTTTCTTTTCCATGGTCGTGTGTTTAATCAATACCATGAAATACTATGCCACAAACTCAAACGTGAATGATCTCCTGTGGCCAGGCGATTACTTTTACGCCGGGTGAATAATGCGTGCGGGCAACGGTTTTATGAGTGAGGTGGAGGTTTCCCAATTTGTAACTGATATCCACTTCCTGTACACCGGGCTCTTGCAATGCCCATTCAGGATGATGGACATGAAACTCAAAAACTTTATCTCCCTTCTGCAGCATGAGGTAGTATCGCTCAGTCAGCCATTTATCCAGTTCCGTTTTATGTTTCACCGCTTCCCCGGGCGTATAACGCACCCGCAAATGATTTCCCGTGCGGGGATTCTGCACGTCGTACTGCCCGGCCTCCCGCGAAATGGCAGACCGCTCGTAAGGTAATCCCGAGAACCGCCGGGAAATGTAGGCGGAAAAGGCATTCCCTGCTTCCAATGAGAAGAAATACACGCCCTTGTTAGGTCCGTTCGTTACATAGGTGCGCAGGTTTACTTCATGAAAATCAGACACAAAGGAGAGTGGTGGCAACAGGCGGGGGCGAACCTGCATCATGGTAAAAGGCACCAGCGATATCCAGGCCCTGCCTTCAAATAAATCCAGTCTCAGTTTGGGGGGCAGCAGCGGTGTTACTTCGGCGGGGTCGAGCTGCCAGTGGAAAAACAGCACCTGGTCCCACTCCTGGTACCACTGCCATTCATTGCCCGGGAACTGCACCTGTGGACGATGTTCCACCATTTCCCGGATCCTGTTTGCCTGGGTATTCAACATGGATAGTAAGTTTGATGCAATTATACGCAATTCTCATGCAAGCCTTCTGTGGCACAGTATCTGATTTCACTACCATGAAACAAAACATGCAGATTATGGAACCGATACCCTTGATAGCATTGATTCTACTGGCCTCTGCCATTATATATTACCTGGTATACCGCGCTAAACGTAAAGGCGGCGGCGAAGATAAGCTGATCAATACCGACAGGCCCCCGCTGAAGACCGATGATGCGAAACCGGGCGGCGGTTTGCCCAGGGATACTTATTCCGGCACAGTAGATACCTGATTTTTGGGCAACGTGGATAATGTAATATGCTGTCACGGGCAGCTTTGGCTAAACCACGCCCCGATCAACTGCATTTAAGCACAGACCTGAACAAAAACGACAGGCGCCCGGTTACCGGACGCCTGTCGTTTTATATGTACAATTGAAAAGGTCTACAGCTCATCGTCATCTGCGCCACCTTCCATCAATGCGTTCTGAATTACCTCTGCATCTGCCTGGCGACGATCGGCCTGTCTTTCCTTCAGTTCGCGTACTTCTCTCTTCAGCACTTCTATACACTCACTTACGGCAGGTTCAAAATATTCCCCATCTTTCTTGGCAAACAGGTCGTTACCGGGGATGTGTAGCCTTATTTCGCAGGTTTTATTATCTGGTTTGCTGTCAGGTCCCAGGTAAAGGGTAACTTCTGTTTTTACCACTTTATCGTGTTTGATCGTTTGGAGCTTCTCTTTGATGAAATCTTCCAGGGCCGCCTGCGCTTTAAATCCTAATGACTGAATGATAATAGGTTCCATATCGATACTTTTTACGGGTGAAACGACACGAATTATGCCAGAAAAGGCGGTTTTATTCACGGATAAGCGGCATCAACTTATCAACCACATAATTTTAACAACCATTTGCAACTATTTGTTTCGTTGAGCGTCTTTAATATGGTAATATGCGCTAATGCTGTATGCCAGCAACAACTGTAATATCGGAACCACCCAAATCGTCAGTAAAACCAGAGACCAGCCCCTGTTCACCTGAACACATATAATACTGTATGAGAACAACAATCATCCTGCTAGCTTTGCTATGCTTCGGTATGTGCATGCCCCTCTTTGCCCAGCAACGTGGTAAGGTGTCGGTAAAGGTGCTGGACGAAGCCGGAAAGCCGCTGCCATATGCCGGCGTGGCGGTTAAGAAGTCGGCCGACAGCGCCCTGTTAAAGGGACAAATGAGCGATGCCGATGGTAAAACCCAGATCGATCAGCTGCCAGCAGGCCGTTACTTTGTACAGGTGACGCAAATGGGTTATGCTCCCCATAATACAACTGCTTTTGACCTGGGCGCCAGCCAGCAACTGGAGCTGCCCAATATTACCATGCGCTTATCCTCCAAAAACCTGAAGGAGGTAAATGTTACGGGCCAGAAGCCGTTCGTGGAACGTACCGAAGGCAAAACGGTATTGAATGTGGAAAGCAGTGTGGCTGCAGCCGGCAATAGTGTGATGGACTTGTTGCGCCGTGCGCCCGGTGTGTCGGTGGATAACAGCGATAATTTGTCGGTACGAGGTAAATCGGGGGTGACAGTGATGCTCGACGGCAAACTCACTTATCTCTCCAATGAAGCACTGGCCGAATTGCTGAAAAGTATGCCGGCAGAAACCGTATCTCAGATAGAAATTATTACCAGTCCCAGCGCGCGGTACGATGCTGCAGGCAGTTCGGGTATCATCAATATCAAAACTAAAAAGGGACAACTTACCGGATTGAACGGGACCGCCAATGCGAACGTAGGGGCGGGCCGCTATTGGTTTTACGGGATAGGGGGCAGTGTAAACTGGCGCACGAAACGTTTTAATGCGTTTGGGACCGTGAACTACGGTGACCGCCAAAGTTATAACACCCGCGAGCTGCACCGTATTACAGGCGGCGCGCAGCCTACACAATTCCGGCAGGATGTGTACCAGACGAACGATTTTCTTAACCGCTCCTACAAAGCAGGTGTCGATTTCTTCATTACACCGAAACAAACGATCGGCGTACTCACGAATGCGTCGTACAATGCCTTTTGGCGAAACGCACCCAGTGCCACAAAAATTTCTAACAAGGGCGCAGCGATCGATTCTATCCTGCATACGAGTGTGCGCGCTAATAATCGGTTTTCAAACACGACTTATAATCTTAACTACAAACTGAAACCAGATACGCTGGGCACAGAGTTTACCATCGATGCGGACTATGCGCATTTTCACAACAATATGCGCAACAACCTGGCCGATAGTATGGTGCAGGTTTCTTCCAGCGATGTTACGCAACGGAGCGCCATCAGCATGCGGCCTTACACTTACATCGATATTTATAGCATAAAGTCGGACCTGGTACTCCCGCTTAGCAAAACCATTAAAGTGGAAGCAGGAGTGAAAGCGAGTTTCGTGAAGGTGGATAATTACATGCGTTATGACTCGCTGCTGAACGGCGAATACGTACCCGTAGCCTCGCAGTACGACCAGTTTAAGTACAACGAAAATGTGTACGCTGCCTACTTTGTGTACAAGCAACAATTCAAAAAGACCGACTTCACCTTGGGGCTGCGCGCCGAGCATACGGAAGCGGACGCGAACTCCATTTCGTTAAAGAATCGCATCAAACGGAACTATTTAAACTGGTTCCCGAACTTTACCGCCGATCATAAGTTTTCGGAGAATCATAAGTTATCGCTGGCGTACTCGAAACGCATTAATCGTCCGGGTTACGGGATGCTTAATCCTTTCTACTTCTTCCTGGACAAGTTTACTTTCTTCCGCGGCAACTCTTACCTTACGCCGGAGTACACGCATAACACGGAACTGAGCTATATATTTAAAACGAAGTATATCGTATCCCTCGCATCGTCTGTTACTACAGACCTGATCGATGAATACCTGATACAGAACGATAAAACCAAGATTACCGTCAGCACGAACCGCAACCTCGGTACGCAGGTAAACTACGCGTTGAACCTGACGGCGCCTTTTGATCCGGCGAAGTGGTGGAACATTAACAGCAACGGCGCAGTGTACCATACCCGGTACCAGATAAGAGATACGACGAGCACCTTTTATACCAGGCAACTATCCTGGAACCTCAACATCACGAATACGTTTACGCTGCCTGCCGATATTAAGATCGAACTGGGCGCATGGTATGAGGCGCCCACTGTATATGGCATTTTTAAATCACAGGCAATGGGCGGCGTTTGGGGTGGTATACAAAAGGAGATCATGAAGAAGAAGGCCACGCTGAAACTGAACGTACAGGACATATTCGCTACGAACCGCTTCAGGGGTACGGCCGACTACGGTAACGTGTACCTGCGGGTGAATAACCGCTGGCAGAACCGCACCGCCAACCTGTCTTTCACCTACCGCTTCGGCAATACGAAGATTGAAGGTGCGCGGGAGCGAAAGACAGGTTCGGAGGAGGAGGCTAACCGTGCGGGTTAAGATTAGTCTTTCTTGAAAATCATCTGCCGGCCGCTTTGGGTGAGTGTAAAACTGTTCACCTGGTCTTTATCGTCGCGGTTAAATTTTATTTTGATGTGCTGCTCTTCGGCGTCATAAAAACTATCTTTTCCGTCGGCAGCCATCACTTTTTCATTCTGACCGCGTGGCACGGCATGCAGCTCGCCATTTTGCACGCTGAACATCACACTAAAACCATTTTCGGCGGTATAATTACCCTTGTATTGCTCCAGCAGCGCCAGGTCGACTTTTACAGATGGATTGTCTGCCGGCGGCGGTGCATCCAGGTAAATCGTTTTCCATAAACCATCCGTGATCGTATTTAATAGACTGTTAGATACGTTCGATAACAGTATAATACAGGCCTCATCTTCCGGTATACGACTGATCGTCGTGTTGAACCCGTGGATGCCTCCGCCATGGCCGATCTTACGTTTTCCTGCCACCGAGTCGATGACCCAGCCGAAGCCGTAATTGTTTAACACCGGCATGTAAGCCTGCGTAGCTGAAGCGGCGCTGATGATGCGGTTGGCCGACATCCCCTGGTGCCATTTGTATAAGTCGCCGGTGGTGGAATAGGCGGCACCCGCGGCGTAACTGATGCTTGAATCCACGATCGGTGCGCGCCTCGCCAGGGTAAAGTAGCCGGTTGCTTTTTCCCGCGATTTAAGCCTGGTGAAGTCGAAGCCTGTATGCGTCATTTTTAGTGGTGTGAACAGGTAGCGACGGGCGGCCTGGTAGTAAGGCATCTTCGTCACATCCTCGATAATATAGCCTAACAACATATAATTCGAGTTCGAATACTGGTACTTACTGCCCGGCGAAAATTCTAACGGTTTGTGCTGAAACAATGCCAGCATGCTGTCGCGGCTGAAGTGTTTTTCGATCTGGCTTTGCATGAAAACCCGATCGTTCGTGTAATTGAAAATGCCCGAAGTATGCGACATGAGTTGCGCAATGGTGATGCTGTCGCCCTTTGGATAGGAGGGGAAGTACTTACTGAGCCGTTCGTTTACGTTCAGCTTTTTCTCCTCTTGCAGTCTGAGAATGATGGTAGACGTGAATTGTTTTGTGATAGAGCCAAGCTGGAAAATACTGTTCTCGTCATTCTTGACCAGCTTCGCTGAATCGCGGAAGCCGTAGCCTTTGGTAAGGACGACGGTACCCTTGTAGGCGACGAGGGCCGATCCGTTAAACTGTCCTTTACGGGCATAGTAATTCAGTACCGTGTCTAGTTTGGCAGACAGGTTTTGCGCAGAGGCAAGCGTTGCCAGGCATAGCCATAACAACAGCAGCGATGATCGCTTCATGGTAAAAAGGTTGTTTGGGTTATTAGTAAGTAAGCAGGATGGAAAACTTACATAATCGTTGTAAAAATAGGATAGTATTATGTACTATGCAATACATAGTAGCGATATTATGAGGCATCTTATCGAGTGGCAGGGTGGTGGTCGTTGAAGGGTGTGACACAACGGCGGGTGAGCAGGGCATCCGCCGTTGGTCTCATCATGATTTATTTTCCCGTTTCCGCATGTGGCGCGTCTACCGGTTTGGATTCGGGGGAGCCTTTTTGCCGCAGGAAGATGGAGAGGATGACTATAGCCGCGACGGATAGAAATTCGCTTTGCCAGTTCTGGAACGATTCGAACCAGAATTTGGAATTTAGCAGGTATTCAGACACGCTTTCCAGCGGTTTGCCCTGTTCGGCCTGTTCGATGTTAAATGTGTCCATGCTGCCCTTAAAATGCAGTACGAACGACACCAGGAACAAGCCAAAGAAGGCGATGGACAACGAATTGCGGTAAAAGGCCAGCCATATACCGCCTTTGTTTACCGACCAGGGCGCATCGGGGCTAGGTACAGGTTCGCGGTCCACTTCTTCTTTCTCTTCGAGGGATTTGGACTCCGCCGATCCCTTTTGCCGCAGCCACACGGTGAGCAATACGTACATACCCATCTGCAAAAATTCACTTTCCCAGTTTTCGAACGTGGCCTCGATGAAGTGGGGGCTCGTCAGATAAGGGGCAAAGGCAATTTCCGCCTGTCCTTTTTCGGACAGTTCTTCATTAAATTGCAGCCAGCCTGTGTAGGCCTGTGCGCAAAGGCATATCAACAACATGGATACGAAGGCAATGGAGAGGCCGTTGCGGTACCACCAGCTATTTTTTTTCATGGATACTTACATTTTGAAAGGCCGGCAATTACGCCGGCCCCTTCATTTATGATTGGAACAGAAAAGGTGTTAAGATTTGCGGCGTGAAGCGGCCTTCTTTTTAGGTGCGGCCTTTTTAGCGGCGGCTTTCTTCTTTGGTGTCGCTTTTTTAGCAGCGGCTTTCTTTTTCGGAGCAGCCTTTTTAGCGGCGGCTTTCTTTGGCGTTGCTTTCTTAGCAGCAGCCTTCTTAGGTGCCGCTCTTTTAGCGGCGGCTTTTTTCGGTGTCGCTTTTTTAGCAGCGGCTTTTTTCGGCGTTGCTTTCTTGGCAGCAGCTTTCTTCGGTGTTGCTTTTTTAGCTGCAGCCTTTTTAGGCGCTTTCGCTCCTTCTGAACGGGCTTCGGAGAGGCCAATGGCGATCGCCTGTTTAGGATTGGTTACTTTTTTGCCGCTACGACCGCTTTTCAGCTTGCCTTCATGCATTTCATGCATGGCGCGTTCAACTTTGCCACCGGCTTTTTTACTGTACTTTGCCATAACATTTGAATTTAAGGTTAGTAAGCAACTGATGCATTCCATTCCTTTTCAGGTGCTGGCCTGCAAATATATCTTTCTGGCTGTAGCCTTCATTATAAAGGGGGTACGGTGCACGCACCTTTGTAATTATATGATAAAAGCTGTGCCACCTCTTCCTGCTGATGAGGTTAAACCTGCTGTGGGCGCTTGTTTCAGCAGGGTTTGCCGTAGAGGATTACCTGCGCTCTGCCATAAAAAGATGTGGAGAAATACATGCAACACGGGGCGCAACGTTCGGCTACGAGCGGCTTTAGGCATCGGGGAATAACTTTTGTTCCAGATACACTATGCGAACACCTTGGTCTTTATCAATAATTGAATATCTGAAGAGAGAAGAGCAGGAAGTATTAATCGGGCGGCGCGTCCGTAATATGGAGTTGCAAGTATTGAACAGTGGTGAAGCGTTGCTGGCTTCCATAAAGCTCGGTAAATCTCATTTGTGCTGCGCGATGGCGTACGCGCCTGGTGGCGGCTTGCAGTTGAAACGGATGCTGGAAGAGGGCGACAGGTATGTTTTCTTTCTTTCGTCTCCAATTGGCGACATGAAGGTCACTTTAGAGGTGACGGATGAGGAGCAGCAGTTGTTGCATTACAACTGTGAACTTACGCCTGCCGCGCCTTTATTTATTCCGTTCTGGCCGCGCGATGTACATGTGTTGGATGAACGGGGCGATGGTACAGTACATGTTAAACAGGTAGGTGCCCGCTCGGGCGTGACTTTCGCTACGATGAGCCGGCCTGAGTTATTATGCATCTGCTACCAGCAAGATCTATCCATGCTCGGCGCGTATTGTGAAGAGATCGGCGTGCCTGCGCAAAATGCGGTGGGCGGCGACTGGCCGGAGTTTGGATTTTCGCTTCCACCGACCAAAGAAAAACCGCTACCGCCAGATAAACAGTTTGTCATCAGCGATGCCTATCTGCTTATCGATCAGCAGCCCGTACTGCAGGAGTTTGATCTGGCGCGAGAGTACCTGCGGGCCATTGCGCGCATCTATCTTCATATTGCACGGCCGGAAACAAAAATGCACGATTGGCCGTTGATAGTGAAACGTTCATTGCTCGGACTGGAACATCACCACGGCTGCTGGAATTTTGTGAGCCGCAACTTTTATCTGACGCCGTATGTCGGCGATTACAGCGGTGCACCCGAAATTATGGTGCAACTTGCAGTGTTGATGCCTTTGCACGATTACCGCAAATGGAGTGGCGAACCGCTCGCACTCATCGATTCGTTGGAAAAAGGTATTGGTGATTTTTACGACGAACGCCTGCGTACCATCATACGTTGGCTGCCGGCTGCGGAAGATCGCCTGACGGGTGACGAGGAGCAAAAGAAGCCCCGTGTAATGGATGCATGGTACCTGCATCACCCGCTGCTTAATTTGTCGCGTATGGCAAAGATGGGCAATAAGTCGGCCGAACGTTTGTTTATCGGTTCGCTCGATTATGTGATCAAAGTAGCGCATCATTTCAAATACCACTGGCCGGTATTTTATAATGTAGATACGTTGGAAGTGATAAAGGCGGAAACCGCACCAGGCAAAGGTGGAGAGAAGGATGTAGCGGGCATTTACGCACATATCATGTTGCAGGCCTGGGAGCTTACCGGCGACAAACGATACCTGCGGGAAGCAGAGAAAGCAGCGATCACACTCACCGATTTCGGCTTCGATATGTTTTACCAGGCAAACAACACCGCCTTTTCCGCCGGCGCTATGCTGCGGCTGTACAAGGTGACCGGTAAAAAGCGGTTCCTCGATCTGAGTTATCTCTGCATCGCCAACCTGTTTAAAAACATGCGGCTGTGGAATTGCAACTATGGTCATGGTAAACACTATCCTACTTTCTTCGCGCTTTATCCGCTGAATGACGCACCGTATACCGCCGTTTATGAGGAGCAGGAAGGCTTTGCAGCCATACATGACTTTTTACAACAGGCAGAAGGGGTAGATATTATGCCGGCAGTTTCGCTATTGCTGGCAGAGTATGTGAGATTCCTGATCTATCGCGCAGCCTACTACTTCCCGGTTATGCTGCCGGAAGAGGTGTTAGTGCCAAAACCTAAAGCAGGCGAGCTGGATAAAGAACTATGGGTCGCCATCGAGGACCTGCACGACGGCTTTGAGCAGTCGGGCAGCGTAGGGCAGGAGGTATATGGTGCGGGGCTGGCCTTCGGCATTGTGCCCAGGCATTACCTGAAGTTGCCCAATGAAACCTTTACCATTTTCATCGATTACCCCACTACCGGGTTTGATGCCGGTAAGGGACGCTCCGTCAAATTCGGCGTGAAGGGATATAAACTGCTGAAATGCAGGCTGGCGATCATTAAAACGAGCGCTGCACCGTTGCCTGAGTTCAAGGTGCGCGGCAGCGACCAGGGGCTTATTACAGGCGGTTTAAACAGTGACGGCCATCTATGCTTTGATGTACAGGGTGACCAGGAAATAACAATTAACTGGACAAAAAACTAATTACCAGATATGACACAACCACTTACAGACCAGGCGGCGTATTTGCCTTATGGTATCAGGGGCAAAAGAGCGTTGATTACCGGGGGGACCACCGGCATCGGACGGGCCACAGCATTAATGCTGGCGGCTAATGGAGCCAATGTGATCATCCTCGGCCGGCATGAAAAAGAATTGAATGACACCCTGGAAGATTTTAATAAACAAGGTTTGACATCACAGGTGAGCGGCATCGTCGCCGATATCGCTACACGTGAAGGTATCGAGCAAACTTTCCAGGAGGTGGATGCACATCCGGAAGGACTGGATATTCTCGTAAATAATGCTGCATTAGCCTACCAGAGCATTGCGGACGGAAGCTACAGCGATTGGGAATACGTGTTGAAGACAAACCTGCTGGGCTACCTGGCCTGCTCTCACGAAGCTGCCAAACGCATGAAGGGCAAAGACGGTCATATCGTAAACATCGGCTCCATGAGCGCCGAAGTGCGGGAGGCCGGCAGTTCAGTGTACGTTGCTACTAAATCGGGCATAGAAGGCTTTTCCGCCGCTTTGCGGAAAGAGCTAAACCCTGAAGGTATAAAGGTGACGCTCATTGAACCCGGGGCAGTTGGTACGGACATGCAGCCTGTCTCCGTACCGGATCAGCGTGAAAAAGAAGAGAAAGGGGAGATGCTTAAAGCGGAAGATATTGCGGCTTGCGTGCTGTATACGCTTTGCCAGCCGAAACGTTGTGACGTGGTGTTGGTGCAGATACGGCCGCACCTGCAATTGATATAAATGAACGAGTAGGATTTCGCAGGGCTGGCAGGTAACCTGTGAGCCTTTGCTGTCAGCATCTACTTACGTTTCTTCAATCGCAGCAGTGCCTCCATCCTCGACTCTTCAGGATCTCCCAGTTTATCTTTCAGAATGGCCGCCGGCAGCAGCACATAACGGTGCAGCATCTGGTGGCCGGGCGTTTCCTTAATACGGGTACTTAAGCTGATGGCCATTTCGCGAATGATCACCTGCTTATGTACTTCGCCACTTTCCCGGACACGGCGCAGAAGGTTAAGCGATAGTAAGGCTAATATCGCCGTGATCGCAAAGAAGAAGTTCCATTGCTGCAGGTTGAGCAGGTAGATATCACGAAACTTACTGGGCGTTTTCCAGATGAACTCGAGCAGCAGCTGACGATGCTGGAAATAGTCTGCCATTAAGCCGCCAAGTAAAGGCGCCATGGCTGCGGCGAAAGCAACCGACATGTTTTTGGTGGAGAGGTAAATCATGGCCTGCCCACGCGGCGCCAGTTTGATACCAATATTGTTCAGGGAGAGGTTGATGCCGGCTGTAGACAAGCCGGTTACCAGGTGCACTGCGCCCAGTATGATCATCTTTGTAACAAAAGTAGATTCTTTGGCGATAAGTGCCCAGGTGATAAAGCATGCAATGTAAAGCGGGGCACATATCAGTATCACATTCTTGTTACTGAATTTATCGATGTATTTGCCCCATATGTTAAGGGAGAAGATGCTGCTTAGCTGCGAAAGGATGCCCAGTCCGATGATATAGGATAACGGAATTTCAAGCGTGCGTAACATGTATACGGTTACGAACGGTGTGGCGAGGCTGAGCGCAAATATCCAGCAGGCATTAAAGACGAGCAGCCTGCGGAAATTCTGATCTTTAAACGGCCGTTTCAACATGCCGAAAATATTCTCTTTTTCCAGCACCTGCTTAGGTTCAGGCGTCCGGTACAGTGCCAGCACACCCGAAAGTCCGAATATACCCCCCAGGAGAAATAAGGAAGTGTAAGTCTCTATCTCCCGCCCGGGATAATTATTCTTTACATATTCTGCTACCAATGCCGTACCTAAACTCAGTGTAACGTTCAACGTTTGCGTGTAGCGGGTACGCCGGGAAAAGAAGGAGCCCAGGATGTCGCCGGGTACCAGATCTTTCATCCACGAGTTCCAGGAAGCACCGGAAACGGAACCGAAGAAGTAGTGCAGGAACAGCAGGCAAAACAGCGTGTACAGGCTGGTACCTGTCGAAAACAGGAACGGTAACAGACCGATAATAACGATAGGCGTTCTGGCGAGTGTGGAGCATATCACAGCGATCGCGCGGCGGTTATTGAACCGCTGTACCAGCCAGATGGTCAGTAGCTGAAAGACATTCGTAAACGTAGGCAGCGCCGCCAACAAACCAATCTGGAAGTTAGTCGCACCCAGCCCTAATGCGAGGGCGGTCAGAATAGAGCCGGCTGTAAATACCACCATCGCTTCGGTGGCCAGTCCATCCAAAATTACCAGGTTAAGTCCCTTTTTAACCGCTGTTTCACTCAGGTGTTCGGAAGGTCTTAAAGACATGAAGCGTCGAGAAATAGTTCGTAAACAAGTTACGGCCGATTGCCCTTATCCCGGTGTTTCGATTGGTACACAAGAAAGAAAACAATGCCGATAATGACTGCAGCAACTGCAATAAGTGGGATTACCATAACAACAGGGTTTTCTGGTATTGTGAATTAGTTGGTCTGCGCACAAAATAAAGGCCCCGGTTGCAAATCAGGTAGTGTACCAAGATTTACGCCGGCCGGGACCTTCTTTTGTATGCCATAAAGTAGAATTACAATCAGGACTTGTCGGTATTGCTTTTGGGTTGACGGGGCCTTCTGGTAGCCTCGCCGCCTTTTTTACCAATACCTGCCATGTGCTCCCTGTTCATGCTCACAATACTGCCGCCTTTACGGCCGGCTTCGCGGGCTTCTTCAGGGGTGAAACGGTGTGCAACGCCCATGCGATGCGCAGCCTGGCCGCCTTTACTCGCGATACTTTTTTGTTTCGCTTTGTCCATAGCGGCAAAACCTCTCCGTGATTTGGGTTTTTCTTCTTTCTCTTCGTTTCCGTTTGTCTGTTTGCTGTCTGGCGTGGATGCATTCTGGTGAACAGACAATTGATCTTCAAAATTGATCATAGCGAGTGTGTTTAGGAAGTTAAGCAATAAATAGTTAAGCTAGATTAACATTAACATTTGATAACGAGTAGTAGTAGTGTAGTATGTGTAATGATTCCGCTGAAAAGGGGCAACAAACATGCCATTATAGTTGAATAGCAAAAAAACGAATTATATAAGCGCATAATCCAGAAATGGAAGGTATCCTAACGCAAAAACAGTGTAAAATTTCTACACTTCTACTGAGATATTTCCCCACTCCGGAATCCGCTTCTGGTAAGCTTTCAGACTATATTCTTGAATAAAGGATTATATACATGCTTTTTCATTTGATCAATCTGAACAATCTGATCGTACCACCATCCGCATTCTTTCTTTTTTTCGATGTTGTAACATGATTCTAATCCGCTCAAATCCAGTCTCCGCAATACTTTAGGGAATGCTTTGTGCGTGATATCCTGTCCGACACAAACAAATGCTTATGTATACACTTGGGATCAACGCGGCATTCCACGACTCCGCCGCGTGCATATTAAAAGACGGACAACTATTGGCAGCAGCGGAAGACGAACGTTTCACACACATCAAACACGGCAAGCGCCCCATTCCATTTTCTACGTATGAACTACCTTTTCACGCTATCGATTATTGCCTCAAAGTAGCAGGAATTCATCTTAAAGATGTTGATCATATCGCTTATTCTTTTGATCCGTTTATCCTGCTTGGCGACAAAGCCAAAAATGAGGAACTGATTGAATTACCGCTTCGTCCGTCATATGTGCCGAAGAACGAAAAGTGGTTGTCGCCCTGGGACCCGTTATTCCTCTCTTCCATTGTTAACGCCCCCGGACAACTGGTAGACGGCTATCCGCATCATTTGCAGCAACGATTTAAAGGTGCGTCGATTCATCCCTCGCAATGGCATTATGTCGAACACCATCTGTCGCATGCCGCCAGCGCTTACCTGCCCTCACCATATGAACAGGCAGCAGTCCTTACAATCGACGGCCGCGGAGAAAAAGCGACTACCACGTTCAATATGGGAGAGGGGAACGATATCCGCCGCCTGTCGCAGGTAGATCTGCCGCATTCACTCGGACTGCTATATGAGCAGGTAACCAGTCACCTCGGCTTCCTGCATTCTTCCGACGAATATAAGGTAATGGCACTTGCCTCTTACGGCAAACCTGTGTACGTAAAGGAGTTCCGGTCTATGGTACACCTGATGGACAGTGGCCTGTACCGCATCGATCACGAGCGGTTGGAAGAGCTGATTGGCCCGGCACGACAGCGGGGCGAAGAATTTGGTGACCGCCATTTCAATATTGCACATTCGTTGCAGGCGGTGTTGCAGGAAAGTGTGCTGGAACTCGCCACCTGGTTAAAGCGGGAAACGGGAGCGGAGCAATTGTGTTTCGCCGGCGGTGTAGCGCTAAACTGTGTACTCAATGCCTGCATCCGCGATGCCGGCCTGTTTAAGAACGTGTGGGTGCAGCCTGCAGCGGGCGATTCGGGCACCGCACTCGGCGCGGCATTGTGGGTAAATGCGCAGCAACAGGGTACGCAAGCCAAACGGTTTTTCATGGACCATGCGTACTGGGGGCCCGATTACCAGGATGAGGAAATTGAAGCGTTCCTGAAGTGGACCAAAACACCCTATCGCAAGCTGGAAAATGTAGCAGAAGAAACGGCAAACCTGCTTGCGGAAGATAAAATTATTGGCTGGTACCAGGGGCGCATGGAATATGGTCCAAGAGCACTTGGCAGCCGGTCTATACTCGCATCACCTATTCATGCGGATATGCAGGCGCGCCTTAATGAGGTGAAAGATCGTGAAGACTTTCGGCCCGTAGCACCAGCCGTGTTGGAAGAAGATGCGGGCGACTGGTTTGAAGGCGCATCCTACTCACCTTTTATGCTGTTTGTGTATAAGGTGAAAGAAGATAAAAAAGATAAGATCCCCGCCGTATGCCATGTGGACGGTACCGCGCGCATTCAAACGGTGAACAGGTCGCAGCATGAACGCTACTACGATCTCCTGAGGGCTTTTAAAGAAAAAACAGGTGTACCGGTGTTGATCAACACCTCTTTCAATACGTTGGGTAAGCCAATCGTATGTACGCCGAGGGATGCCGTAGAGTGCTTCTGGTCGAGCCCCTTCGATGCATTGGTGATCGGATCTTTCTTAATTGAAAAGAAAAAATAAGTGTATGAATATTACCGTGGTAGTACCTACCTACAAACGCCCCACTTTGTTGATGGAATGCCTGAAAGCACTTGCTAATCAGCATTTTGATAAAGAGGGTTTTGAAATTATGGTAGTAAGCGATGGCTCGGATATGCTTACGCGAAACGTGGTGGCTTCGTGGGAACAAACCAGTTTGCTAAACGTTTATTACCTCGCGCTGCCCGAAAAGAGAGGTCCCGCGGCGGCCCGCAACCTCGGTTGGAAGTCTGGCAGTGGCAGCCTCGTCGCCTTTACGGACGACGATTGTATACCAGACGTTAACTGGTTGCCAAACCTCTGGCAGTCTTATGTTGGCGGGGAAGTAGCTATTACAGGCCGCGTAATGGTGCCTTTATCCGGCACGCCCACCGATCACGAATCTAATACGGCGCATCTCGAAACGGCGGACTTCATCACGGCGAATTGTGCGATTTCCCGGTCGGCGTTGCAGCGTATTGGCGGGTTTGATGAAGCGTATACGATGGCCTGGCGTGAAGACAGTGATATGGAATTTAAGTTGTTGCAGGCAGGTACGCCTATCTGCAAACAACCGGCGGCGATCGTCGTGCATCCTGTACGCAAAGCGGCCTGGGGAAGCAGTCTTCGGGACCAGCGCAAAACGATGTTCAACGCTTTGTTGTATAAAAAGTTTCCCGGTCTGTATCGCCGGAAGATAGGGCAGCGCCCCCCCGCCTTTTATTACAGTATGGTGTTCGCGGCATTGCTGTCGCTGGCATTTTATGCGTCCGGCCAGGTGTTGCCGGGCCATGTGATGTTCGGCTTTTGGATGGTACAGTGGCTCCTTTTCAGTATACAGCGGTTAAGTAACACGTCGCGCCGGCCGCAGCATGTGTTGGAAATGCTCGTTACTTCCGCACTTATCCCATTTCTTTCGATTTACTGGAGCTGGTATGGCGCATACCGGTATAAAGTGCTTTACATCTGAGTATGCCTTTTTCTCATTCGACCATTCACCATATTACCGTATTTCGCGCGTTGCAGTTAGGCGATATGCTTTGTACCGTTCCGGCTTTACGTGCGCTCCGGCGTCACTTCCCGGAAGCGATGATCACGCTGGCTGGTTTACCATGGGCGGCCGGTTTTGTGCGCCGCTTTAATCGTTATGTAGATGCGTTCGTACATTTTCCAGGTTACCCGGGATTGCCAGAGCAACATGTATCACCGCAGGAAGTATTACGTTTTACGGAGTTGATGCAGGCCAGTAATATCGACCTGGTGTTGCAGATGCAGGGAAACGGCAGCATCGTGAACCCGATGATCGAACTTTGGGGCGCACGCCATACTGCGGGCTTCTGGCGGAAAGAGGACTACTGCCCGGACCCCGATACGTATGTGGAATACCCGGGTAATATGCATGAAATTGACAGGCACCTCCGCCTGCTCAGGCACCTCCATATCCCGAACGATGGAAGGGAGCTGGAGTTCCCGATTACGCTGGAAGATTTCGAAGCATATAACAAATTACAATTGGGTTTACGGCCCGGGCGGTATATCGTCGTACACCCAGGTTCGCGGGGCGATTGGCGGCAATGGCCTCCCGCACATTTCGCCGCAGTGGCCAACCGTTTTTACCGAGATGGTTTTAAGATCGTGGTAACCGGCACAGATGCGGAACGGCCGCTCACCGCAAAACTACTCGCACAGCTAAAGTTTCCTGCGATGGACCTTACCGGACGAACGTCACTGGGCGCTATGGGGTTACTGCTTACAAATGCTGCCGGGCTGCTCTCGAACTGTACGGGAGTGTCGCATATGGCGGCGGCCTTACGCACGCCCAGTGTGGTGATTAGTATGGACGGGGAGCCGGGCCGCTGGGCGCCGCTTAACCGTGATTTACATACTACGATCGACTGGCTCCGGCATCCGGATTTGGAATTAGTGATGGAAGCTGCAGATAATCTTGTGAAGAAAACGAAGTCGCAGATTTAAGCAGCTTGTTCGCGTAGGTGACGATATTGCAGGTATTAGCCTGTAACAGGCCGGTTTTAGGAAAATAGGCATACCCCATCGTGACGATCTCGTTCTGGCTTCTTTGGTGTTCAGGAACGTCAAAGTAAAGCACCTTCGACAGGGCGGTCCACGGGGTGTGTTGCGGATTGGTCATCGCATATAAGGCCAGCACCGGGGTACGTGTAGCCGCTGCTATATGCATCGGGGCGGTATTTACCGTGACCAGCAGCGCCGCCTGTTCTATCACCAAAATCAGTTCCTTCAGGGTAAACAAACCCGCTGCGGCCACCGCCCCCGTTTGACGGCATACATCTTCCACCTTGCTTTTTTCTGCCGCCGTACCGGTAAAGATCAACTGATGTTGCGTGAGTTCGCGCGCCGCAGATATCCAACCGGCTGTCGGATACTGGCGCCGTGGTTCGCTGGCACCCATGTGCATGAGTGTCCAGGGGAGGTCGGGATTCGCTCCTGCCTTGCGCAACTTTTCCTTTACCTGTGGAAGTAATGCATGATCAATAGGCACCCGTAGCTGATGGGATACACTTTGAGCACCGGCCGTCGCTACCAGGTCCAGATCTCGTTTTACCTGGTGACGGATGAAGCGATGCGGCTCCGGATCGGGAATCCAATGTGTGAGTAAAGCATATGGATTTTCGCGGCAATAAGCGAATCGATCCGGAATGCCCGCGAGATAGGCGAGCATCGCTGACGGAAGCGGGTTTTGGCTGTACACCGTAAAAATAAAGGCAACATCGAATTGCTGCGCTTTTATTTGCGCTACCAACTGAAAGTAGCGTTCTGCATCATCCGGTTGTGGCCCACTCACCCAGGCAGCATCCATCGCTAACACTTCGTCTATTTCCGGTAACAACTCCGCTATGGCTGCGCCCACCTGTGAGGTGAGCAGTGTGATCGTTGCCCCGAAGGTGCTTTTTAACGCGCTGATCGCGGGCTGGCTCATTAATACATCTCCCATGTTATCGGGTCGGATGCACAATATTTTTTTGAAAGGCTTGATCATATGTTCTATGCCAGTTTAAGAACAGGTTTTTTATGGATGCGGCTGATGATGCGGGTAGTCGAGCGGCCCGGAACCAGTGGCAATATGACCACTTTGCCCCCTAACTCTTTCACCAAAGGTGCCTCTGGTAGCTGCTCCTGCGTATAGTCGCCGCCTTTCACAAATACAGCTGGTTTAATGATTTCGATGAGGTGTTTGGGCGTATCGTCAGCCGCATCTCCAAAGGAAATGATATGTGTTACGCCCGCCAGTGCCGCCAGTACGGCAATACGGTCGGCGAGCCTGTTGATTGGCCGCGTAGGGCCTTTCAGGCGCGCAATGCTTTCGTCATTGTTGATGCCGACGATCAATACATCGCCCAGCTCACTCGCCTGGTTCAGGTAGCTTACGTGCCCGCTGTGCAGGATATCGAAGCAACCATTGGTAAACACGATCCTCCGTCCTTGCTGGCGGTACATATCGCAAAGATGTTGAAGGTCTTTAGTTGTAGTAAGATGTTTATCGCCGCACAAAAAGGCTGCGATCAACTCTTGCTGGAGACAATGCGCCGTATCACACTTCTCGATCGCTACCATCGCCGCCATTGCTGCAATCTCTGCTGCCTCCGCATGCGAACCGCCGCTCAGGACCGATAGGCTGAAAGCGCTGATGTACACATCGCCGGCTCCCGACACCTGTGGGTTGTTGACTGGCCGGGGTACAGATTGATACACGGGTTTATGGCGGTCAAATATCACTGCGCCTTCTTCATCCAGGGTGAGGGCGGTAATGCGTGCCCGGGTCCTGGCATACAGTGTTTTGCCATGTTCCATCACCTGGGCTGCGCGGCGGGTGTTCGTTGCGGGAAGGCCGAGCAACTTCGTGGCCTCGTAGTAGTTAGGCTTCAGCAGGTCGGGTTGCAGTACTTTGTATTTTTCCGGCTGTCGCGCATCTACAGCAATGAATCGTTTTAAACGCACATTGGCTGCTGCGATAGCATTGATCACGGCAGGAGAGAGCACGCCTTTTTCATAATCAGCAATAATAACAGCGTCTGCCTGCTCCATCAATTGGGGCAACAGTGCAATCAACCTTTGCTGGGTATCTTCCGAAGGAATGTCTTCTTGGCCTTTGTCGTACCTGGTGATGAGTTGCCTGCCCGCCATGACGCGTGTTTTTACAATAGTCTGCCGTTCCCCATCAATCACAAAACTGCACTGCACTTTTTTATCGGTAAGCAGCGTTCTTGCTGTACAGCCGTCTGCATCGTTGCCAACAATACAGCAGCAAGTGACTTGCGCGCCGAGGTAAGACAGGTTCGCCGCCGTATTAGCTGCCCCGCCAGGCACTATCGTGGTGTCATGAATGTTCACCACGGGTACCGGCGCCTCAGGGCTCAATCTGCTGCTACTACCTTTAAGATACACGTCCAACATCAGGTCGCCAATGACGAGGATGCGTTGTGCGCGGAAATTATCTATGATCTGATATACGCTGCTGTTCATATGCTAGGTTATTACCGGTTGAAAGAATGTGTGCCGCCGCCGCTTCCATATCGTCGGCAATAAAGCCAGGTATACGGTCGAGGCGCATGTCCCATTCAGTTTCATTGCCGTTGTCAATTAATATGGTTTGACAGCCTGCGCGGTTGCCCGCCTCTATGTCGTGTAAAATGTCGCCGACCATCCAGGACTGTGAAAGCTTTATACGAAGTTGCCTGGCCGCTTTAAAAAGCATGCCCGGACCGGGTTTTCGACATTCACAGATTTTGGAATAGGCTTTTATTTTTCCTGCGGGATGGTGTGGACAATAGTAAAATCCATCCAGTTTCACACCTTCCATCAACAGTAATTCATACAGTTTATCTTGTACACCTTGTATCGCATCTTCCGTAAAAAAGCCATGTGCAATACCTGCCTGGTTCGAAATAACGATTAGCATGTAGCCCGCTGCCGACAAGCGTTTTAGCGCCGTGCCCACCCCTCTTTCCAAAACGATCTTTGCCGGATCGGCGTTGTACGGTACATCCACGATCAGCGTGCCGTCTTTGTCAAGGAATATCGCCTTCCTCATACTGTAATCTCCTGGTTTTCGAAATCGGGCGTAGCTGTCTTTTGCCCGGCTCCGTAGAGTTTACGCTCGATTAAGGTGCAGAGGGAATGGATGACGTGCAGCTGTAATTCCTGTATCCGCTGTGTGCTGTCTGTTGCCACTAATACCGGTACATGCGCCAGTTCCAGCGCCGCGCCTCCATCTTTGCCGAGCAGAGCAACTACCATCATTTGTCGTTTGTGTGCAGCCTCCATCGCCAGTATCAGGTTTTCGGAATTGCCGCTGGTGCTGATCACGAAAAGTACATCGCCCTTCTGGCCATACGCGTTTACTTGCCTGGCGAATACATCGTTAAAACCAATGTCGTTGCTCCAGGCGGTGATAAATGCGGTATCAGCAGTGAGTGATATAACGGGTAATGCGTTTCGTTTCTTTAGTTCGAAGCGGCCGAGCAGTTCTGCCGAGAAGTGTTGGCTTTCCGCAGCACTTCCTCCATTTCCACAGACTAATATTTTGCGCCCATTTGCCAGCGCCCGGTGCATGACGTTAGCGGCCTCACGAACTTCGTTGCGTAAGCGCTTCTGGGTTTGTTGCGTGGTTTTTACTAGGCTTTCGAAGGCCTGGTCTATCAGTAACAGGTCCTGTCGCTCCTGGTCGCCGGCGTTATCATCGCGCGACAGTACTATCTTCCGGTAAATGCCGGCAGTAGCCACTGCTACCTGCTGCCAGGTAAACAGGCTGTTCACCCGGCGGATGGCGTTGGTGCCCATTTGATCTAGCAGTTCGGGTTGGGCAACTAAAGTGTTGATCTTTTCTGCCAGCGCTTCCGGATTATGTGGCGCTACCAGCAGGCCGGTCTTTCCGTCTTGCACGCTGTATTTTATGCCACCCACATCGGCGCCGATTACCGGTGTGCCGCATGCCATTGCTTCCAGTGGTGTGATGCCGAATGGTTCGTACCAGGGCGTGGTGATAAAAATGTCGGCAGCAGAGTAGTAGTATTTGATCTCGTCCCGGTTCTTCTTGCCGGTAAAAGTGATTTTATCCGCTACTCCTAATTCTGCCGCTAGTTTCTTAAGCCGCATCACTTCTGGGTCGTGGCCTTGTCCGGGAGCTGTTTCACCGCCCACGATCACGAGTCGCAACGGAACACCTGTATATTTAACATGCCTTAGCGCGCGGATCACATTGTCTACGCCTTTACGTGGCACCATTCTGCCCAGTTGCAGCAAAACAAATTCCTTCTCCGGTATTTTCAGGATGATGCGGGCCACTTGTTTGTTGATCGGGTACATCTCGTTCGGATTAAACCCGCAGGGAATCGTCACGATCTTATTTTCCGGCGCATGATAGTAGTGCATCAGGTCTTCTTTATCCTGCGGGCATTCCGCAACAATGTAATCTGCCTGGCGGATAATTTCTTCTTCTATCTGCGTTCGCTCGGGCGGAAAGCGATCCTGGCTGCCCTGGTGCATACGGCGTACATGTCCCAATGCATGAAAGGTGATCACGAACGGTATGTTCTTACGCGCCTTGATATCCATAGCTACTAGTCCCGACATGAAAAAGTGTGCATGCATCAGTTTGTATTGGCGATGGTTCGCATCCATGTATTGCAGCATTTGCTCGCGGAAGCCGGCCATGTAGGGTAGCAGATCTTCTTTGGGGATCACCGCTTTGGGGCCGGCTTCTATATGTACGATCTTAACTCCTCGTTGCCATTGTATGACCTGCGGGAGCTTGGGATTATCCCAACGGGTAAATATGTCTACTTCATATCCTCTTTTTGCGAGATTGCAGGCGAGTTCACCCACATATACGTTCTGCCCGCCGGCATCCACTCCGCCAAAGGAAGTGATCGGCGAGGCATGCTCACTGATAAATGCTACTCGTTGCTTCATAAAAAATAGTTAAATGGTTTCTTCTTCTAACACTGCGGTAACTTCCTTCCGTAGCGCGATTTGTTGTTCGAATGTGCGTTGCCAGTCGGCTGTGAACCGACCGATGTTAAAGCGTCTGCGTGCTGTAAGTTGCCCGGCTGCGCCTAATGTTGCAGCCAGCTCAGGGGCGTCGAGCAACAGTTTCATTTTTTGAATGAGGTAGTCGATATCAGTATGTAGATAACCGTTCTCGCCGTCTTTGATAACGGTGACAAGTTCTGTAGTAGCAAGACCAACCACTGGTACACCGTCCATCATCGCTTCTAACACCGCAAGGCCAAGGCTTGTATGCCGCGCGGGGTGAAAAAAGAAGCGATAACGGCTGCGGAACCCGGGTAACTGCGGATGTAACACCTCGCCCAGACCGATCTTTTCTGTTCCCATACCGGCAATGTCCAGCGGAATGTGCTGCTGTATCTGCTGCACAATATCCCAGCCCATCGTCCGACCACGTTGAGAAATGTTGTTGACGACAACGAGACCTTTAGCTATTTCGCCCGTGTAAGCAATACCGCTGCCCGTTACACCATGATCAATCACGGTGGTGGGTGTACGCTGACTGTTCCACATTAGTTTGTTGTAATGCGTGACATGCACGAGCAATACGTTTGGGTCGTCGACTACATGACGCGTGTTTACCGCGCTGCCAGCTGGTGTATTGTGTTCGAGGTAGATGGCCGGCAGCTGCCGCTGTTGCGGGCTGAGGATGTCGTACTGGTCCTGCAGGTAATTTTTTTCAGATTGAAAAAGAATGCAGTCGAACGTCATGTCTTTAACCAGCGAAGAATCTACTTCTATCACATTAGCGCCGAAAGGGAACGTTTCTCCACGTCCGTAATAACCTTCGCTGCGCGTGCTGTTGGGAATGTAGATTTCGTAGGGGCCTTGCGACAGATAATACAGGTAGCTGCCATGGATATGCCAGGTGAATACTCGGATAGTCATGTTGTTTAACGAATTAGTTGTGAGGCGTTACCGGATTCGGTTCAATAATAACACCAGTGCCAACAGCCGCGCTGCTGTACAAACACATCGCTATAGGCATGTAAACGTTTGTTCAAGCGGTTCTTTCTTTTTTCGCGCCAGTGGCGGATTTGGAGACGATCAGTCACATCTTTGGAGGTTGATGATGACTTTGTTGCTCATTGCAGGAACGCTTTTCTACAAAAAACAAAATACGCAAGAGATTGCTGAATGCCTTATTAGTAAAGGGTTTTGGCTGGCCCGGATATTGTCTTTTTCTCACATACCCCTTATTTTCTAACCCTGAACTGAAATTTTATGAAGAGAGACGGACATATGGAAAGCCTGTGGCAGGCAACAACAGGTAGTCGAACGACGCCATCTTATAACCGCGAACCGCAACCCGCACTTACTTACGACGTAGTGATCGTAGGTGCTGGTATGACAGGCGTTACGACCGCGTTACTGCTGCAGAAGAAAGGATTTAATGTATTGCTCGCAGAAGCGCAGAACGCCTGTTTCGGCACCACCGGCGGCACCACGGCGCACCTGAACACTTTGATGGATACGCCGTACCCCACCATGATCAAAAACTTCGGGGAAGCGCACGCCACCGGCGTAGCGACGGCGGTAAGGGATGCATTGCTGCACATTCGCGCCAACATCAGCGAATACAACATTGACTGCGGCTATAATATTGAAGACGCCTTCCTGTATGCGCAGGACGATCAGCAGGAGAAGGAATTGGAAGATATTTTACTTGCCACTAAAAAGGTGGGTATTGAGGTGGAGCAGTCTTCTGATTCACCCGTGCCGGTGCCATTTACGAAAGGACTGCGTTTTCCGGGCAACGCGCGTTTCCATCCCACCAGGTATGTGATGCCGTTGTTAGAGGAATTTATCAAACTGGGTGGAGAGTACCGCGATAATTGCAGGGTAACACAGGTAGAAGAGGCCGCCCGTCTCACCATACATACCACGCAGGGTGAGTTTTTTGCGCATCGTTTGATTTACGCTACGCATATTCCTCCGGGCGTAAACCTCCTGCACTTCCGTTGCGCGCCATATCGCAGTTACGCAATCGCTGTAGAGCTGGAGGATGAGGCGCAATACCCGGGCGGACTGGCTTACGACATGTATGACCCGTACCATTATTTCCGTACGCAGGAAGTGGACGGACAAAAGTACCTGATCGCCGGGGGAGAAGACCACAAAACCGGTCACCACGAAAATACAGAAACTTGTTTCATGCTGCTGGAAGCTTACGTGCGTACGCATTTCGCGGTAAAGCAAGTGGCTTATAAGTGGTCGTCGCAATATTTTGAACCGACGGACGGGCTGCCTTACATTGGTTTGCTGCCGGGCGCCAACAGTGATAATATTTACGTAGCTACCGGTTATGGAGGAAACGGCATGGTGTACAGTCACGTGGCTGCACTCACGTTTGCAGAAATGTTTATCGACAAACAATCGAATCTCGAAAAATTGTTCGATCCTAACCGCGTGAAACCGGTGGCAGGTTTTGCTAGCTTCGTAAAGGAATCGGCAGACGTGGCAGGTTTACTGTTCAGCAAATTGAAGCCACCTCCAACACTCGATACACTGGCCGATCTGGCTCCCGGGGAAGCACGCATCGTGAAATACGAGGGAACGAAACTCGCTGTGTATAAACATGAGTCCGGCGAATTGTTTATGACCAGTGCCGCCTGTACCCACATCCAGTGTGACGTGGCCTGGAACAGCGCGGAGAAGAGCTGGGATTGCCCCTGCCATGGCTCGCGGTTCAGTTACACGGGTGAAATGCTCACGGGACCAGCACGTAAGGACTTAAGCGACTACGATATGCAATCAGCAAAAATTACCTCCAAAAGTTAATCATCATAAACCTTATTTTATGGAACAAAAGAAACATGCAGGCGAATATGCACTCATTACCGGGGCCACCAGTGGCTTTGGATACGAGTTTTGTAAATTATTTGCAGAAGATGGATATAACCTGGTGCTGGTTGCCCGTTCGGACGAACGCCTGGCGCAGGTAGCAGAAGAATTACAAACTTTTTATGGTGTGATGGTAGTGCCCATCGCCAAAGACCTTTTCTATGCAGATGCTGCGCAGGAAATATTCAACGAAGTGAAACAGCGCGGCATCCATATCGATGTGCTGGTGAACGATGCGGGACAAGGCGAGTGGGGACACTTTGCAGACATTGCGCTACAACGCAGTCTCGATATTATCCAGCTGAACATCAGCTCCCTGGTATCACTTACCAAATTATTCCTCACCCCCATGCTCGAAAGAGGCAACGGTAAAATATTGCAGGTAGCCTCCGAAGCGGCTAAGTCCCCCATGCCGCTGTTGTCGGTCTATGCGGCTACGAAAGCGTTTGTGCTGTCCTTCTCTGAAGCATTGGCGAATGAGCTGGAAGGTACAGGTGTTACGGTAACGGCGTTGCTTCCCGGCGCTGCGGATACAGACTTCTTCCACAAAGCACATGCGGAAGCAACGGTTATTTATCGCGAGGAGGACTTGCAATCACCGGAAGAAGTGGCGCAGGATGGCTATAACGCGCTGATGAGTGGTGAGGCCAAAGTTATATCGGGCGCTAAAACCAGGATGCACGTGTACATGGCGAACGTAATGCCGGACGAAGCTAATGCGGGTAATATGCGTAAAAAGATGGAAGTGTCAAAACAGGAGAATGGGCGCGATGCCGCTACGCACCAGGCATCCCGCGAGGAAAGAGAAGAAATTACAAAACTTACGGGCGTTACCAGCGGCGACCGCGAGGAGCAACAATATGGATTTTAAATGGTGAAAACGAGGGCCGGTGATGTTTTACATTACCGGCCTAATTTTTTCAGGATCTCCTGCCATATCTTTCTCGCGGTTTGTTCCTGTTTGATGGTCAGCTTTCCGGCTTCCATCTCCACATTCCCATCCACATTGAATTGCACGTTGTCGGGCACTGCATCCACACTACCATTGCCCATATCTTTTGCAGATACATGGTAGGTAGTGGTTTGTTCATCTTTGTCAATATAAACGGTAAACCGGTAAGGCACTTCGTCGATGTATACGGTGATGATCGTTTGTTCCATAACGCTTTTTACATGATACGCTTAAAATCTGTACCAAAAAACATGAAACAGCTTTTACTCTTGTTGTTCACTGGTTTCGCCTTGTCGTCCTGCTACTCTATTCGTGGCTCGAAGGGGGCGGACAAACCAACGCCGATTCCACCCGGCAGGTGAATACAGCCGACGTGCTGTTGCCCGACGGTTATCATATCGAAGTAATTGCACAGGGATTAAACTACCCGACAGCCCTCGCACTGGATGATAAGGGCGGACTGTATGTGACAGAAGCCGGTTATGTGTATGGTGAGATATTTACCACACCACGGCTGCTCAAACTACAACAGAACAAGCCGGAAGTGATTTATAGCGGGGATAAGAATGGTCCGTGGACAGGCCTTACGTTCCATGATGGCGCTTTCTATATTTCGGAAGGTGGCCAAATGGAAGGTGGTAAGATTTTACGTGTTACGCCGAATGGCAAAGCCACCGTGATCGTTGATAGTTTACCCGGACAAGGCGATCATCATACTAATAATCCTGTCATCTGGAACGGATACATTTATTTCGGGCAGGGTACTGCCACGAACTCCGGGGTAGTAGGGCCCGATAATGTGGACTTTGGCTGGCTGACGCGCTTCCCAAAGTTTCACGATCTGCCGTGTGAAGATATTAAACTGGCGGGTGTGAATTACGAGAGCGCCAATCATCTCGGTAATGGCAAAGCTTTCACAGGCGCCTATATGCCTTTCAATACGGCTTCGCAGCCCGGGCAAGTGATCAAAGGTTGCATTCCCTGTTCAGGTGCGATCTTAAAAGTACCGATTGGTGGTGGTAAGATGGAAGTGGTAGCCTGGGGCCTGCGCAACCCGTACGGGCTGGCGGTAGATAAAACGCGAGGCAAATTATACGTAGCTGAAAATGCCGCCGACAACCGTGGCAGCCGTCCGATTTTCGGTGCGCCCGACGTGTTGTGGGAAATTAAACCCGGTACTTGGTATGGATGGCCGGATTATGTCGCTGGCTTGTCGCTGAAAGATCATAAGGGTTTTAAAGCACCGGGCAGCAGGCCGATACAGGCAGTGCTGCAAAGTGATCCGGGTGAGGTGCCAAAGCCGGCTGCCAGGCTGGGTGTGCACTCCTCTTCTAACGGTACTGCTTTTTCTACCAGTGATGCTTTCGGTTTTAAAGGAGAGGCCTTTGTGGCGCAGTTTGGCGACATGGCTCCCAATGTGGGGAAAGTATTGGCGCCAGTAGGTTTTAAAGTGGTGAGAGTAAATCCCGAAACGGGTGTGGTGACAGATTTTATCATCAACAAAGGAAAGAAGAACGGTCCCGCCAGCTGGCAGGGGCATCATGGACTGGAGCGCCCGGTATCTGTCACTTTTTCAGAAGATGGTAAAAGCATGTATGTCGTGGATTTTGGGATTATGCTGATGCACAACGGACAAGTGTTGCCCAAACCTAATACCGGCGTTATCTGGAAAATCACTAAAAAATCTTAAAACAGGAGGTTATGCAGAAGATCCGTTACATCTTATATATCGCTTTATTCGTTTGCCTGCAAACCGCCTGTAACCGCAAACGTACAGCTGGCATTGAGGGCAAGCCCGCTATCACCACCGATCGGCTGAAAAGTGGACAGGTGCTGTTCATGCGTTATTGTGAATCCTGCCATCCGGGTGCGAATGCAGGCCTCGGGCCTGGACTGAAAGCTACACCCGGCTTCCTGCAACGTTTCCAGGTGCGGCATGGCTTCGGTACAATGCCTGCATTCAAAAAAGACGTGTTGCCGAAAAAAGACCTGGATGATATTATTCACTATATAAAGGCACTGAAGAAAGCATAAAAAAAGTAAAGCCCGCGGGAACGAATCCCACAGGCTTATTCACACACCTACAACTGTTTGCAACACTAGGCTGCCGGCGCTACAGACGGTGGCATCAATTTATACACCACCGGCGTAACTATTCTTGATAATAAAGTAGAGCTGATGAGCCCACCGATCAATACAATCGCCAGTGGCGAGATGAGTGGATTGGTGGAAACGGCGATAGGTATTAAACCACCAATGGCTGTAAGCGACGTAAGCACGATGGGCAGGAACCGTACCTCGCCGGCCTCGCGGATCGCTTCTTCCAGCGATTTGCCCTGTGCCCGCAACTGGTTGGTAAAGTCTACCAGCAAGATGGTGTTCTTCACTTCTATGCCTGCCAGTGCGATCAGGCCGATGATGGCTACGAATGATAAGGAATTGCCTGTCGCCCATAATGCCAGTGCAGCACCCACCACACCTAATGGAATAACAGATAATACGATCACCGTACTCTTAAAGGTTTTAAACTCCAGGATCAACACCGCGATAAACAGGAATACCGTAACGATAATGATACTCATGAAGCCACCGAACGATTCCTGGCGGCTCTCAACTTCACCGCCCATCTCGTAGCTGTAGCCCGCTGGTAATGCAGTATTGTCCATTTTACCCATTACGTCAGCCACTACACGATCGACCAAAAATCCTTTCTTCACAAACGCCGATACAGATACTACGCGTTTCTTTTCCTGGTGATTGATGCTCACCGGCGAGGTTTCCAGCCTGAGGTCAGCTACCTGCGACAGCGGAACCGCGGTGCCTTGTGTATTGTTCACGAACAGGTTGTTAAACACGTCCATGTTGGCTTTGCCGGCCTTCTGTGACGTTACCAGTACCTCGTAATCACGCTCATTCAAATCATTATATACACCGAGGTTGATGCCTGCCACGGCCAGTCGCACAGTACGATCGATGCTGGCGGTAGCAATGCCTAACTGCTGTGCCTTTGCCTTGTTGATATCCACGCGGATGTCTGACTTTAACAGGTTAACCGGGTTGTTAATGTAAATCGTGCCCTCGGTTTGCTGTAACATCTTTTCTACCCGACCGGCCAGTAAACGCAGGCTGTCGAGATTGTCGCCGAACAGGCGTACCTCCACGGGGGCAGTCATCGGCGGACCTTGTTCAAAATTTTTCACTTCTACTTTTGCACCCGGATAAGGCGTCCATGCATGCCGCAGTTTTTCGATTAATGCTTGTTTCTCCGAAGGTTTAGTATGCGGATCTAACTGCACAAACACCTGCGCAAAGTCACTATGCTCGTTCTCCTGGATCTCGTTGTAATACACGCGGGGATGGCCTTTGCCGATGTTGCTCGCATAAAACTTCACTGCCTTTTCCTGGGCCAGGACGGCTTCTATCTTTTTCACAACGCCATCTGTATACGCCAGGTTCGATTGCGATGGCGCAATCACATTCACGAGAAACTGCGGCTTCTCCGATGCCGGGAACAAACTGAAACCAACAATGCCGAACACATAAATCGCACCTGCGAAAATGGCCACCGCGATGCCCAAAGTAATCAGCGGACGTGCCAGCGCTTTGTCCAGGAAGCGCGCATAACTGCCGTGGATCAGCTTTTTGAGTCCGCGCATGAACAGGTTGCCGTCCGGGTGACCGGTATGTTTCTTCAACAACCTGCTGGCCAGGAATGGGATGATCGTCAGCGAAACCGCCATAGACGCCAGTACGCTAAAGATCACACTCAGCGGCAGGCTGCGAATGAAGTCGCCTGCACCTTCCGGCATAAATACCAGTGGGATAAAGGCGATGATGAGTGCCGCTGTACAACCGACTACCGCAAGTCCGATCTGTTGCGTGGCCTTCAGCGTGGCTTCCATGCGGCTGTGGCCTTCGAGCATCCAGCGTTCGATGTTTTCTACTACGACGATACTGTCGTCTACGAGCAGTCCCAGTGCCACAACTAAGCCTACGATGCTGAGCTGGTTCAGGTTATAGCCGAACAGGTTGAGCAGCATAATGCCAATCGATAACGAAAGCGGGATGGAGATCATCACAATCAGTGCAGGGCGTTGTCCCAATGGGAGCAGGGTGATGGCCACGAGCAGGATCGCGATCAGGAAGTCCTTTCCAAGGCCGCCGAGACGCATGTTAACGGCATCTGCCTGGTCGAAGAATTGCACGGAATCAATATTGGCAGGTAACGTGGACTTAAATTTTTCTATAACAGGCTTGTATAGCTCTTGCGTTTTGCTGATGTTTTCGCCCGTTTTCTGTGCGGCGCTCACCATAACACAGCGGTGGCCATTCAGGCGTGCTTTGTATTTCTCATCCTCATAGCCGTAATACACTTTGGCTACATCTTTCAGGTAGATGTTTTTCCCGTTGATAGAATATACGATCGTATTGCTGATCTCGTCGATGGACTGGTAAGTGCCGCTTGTTTTTACATTGAAGCTGCGATTGCCGGCGTCGATGCTGCCACCAGGTATATTCACCATCTCATTTTGCAAGGCGGCCGTTACGGCCGAAGACGGTATCTGCATCTGCGAAAGCTTTTCCAGCGCCAGTTCAATCCGTACCTGCTGCTCCGGCAAACCGTGAATCTTTACTTCTTTCAGGGAAGGGATTTTTTCTAATTCGTCCTGCAGTTTTTCTGCATAGTATTGGAGTTTATCGCGCGGCGCATTCTCCGATACAAGCGCTACCTGCAACACATTCACGTCCGACGGTTGCTGCTTTTTGACCTCGATGCTCGCAATGTCCGCCGGTAGCTCACGTTGTTTGCTATTCACTTCGCGAACAAGTTCCTGGTACTTCTGGTCAACGTTGGAACTGTACTTGTATTCTACCTGCATGACGGCCACGCCGTCGCTGATTTTCGTACGAACTTTTTTAATGTCTTCGAGGCCATAGATCTGCTTCTCCAGCGGATCTACCACCAGTTCTTCCATATCCTTCGGGCTGGTGCCCGGATATACTACGATCACAGAGAACTGCGGCGCTTTCGTATCGGGATCTTCCGACCGCGGCATATTCAAAATGGTGGTGATGCCCAGTACAATGATCATGATGAAAATGATCAGCGTAAACTGGTAATTTTTTACGGCGTAGTTAGTGATTTTCATGATGCTGCGGTTAAGGAATGATGCGGATAGGTGATTGGTCGGTGAGATACGCGCTGCCTGAAATAATCAGCTGCTCGCCAGGCTTAACCCCACCGCTCAGCATCACCTGCTCTTTTTCAATACCAGCAATGGTTACGGGCACTTTGCGGGCAGTTTTGCCGTCGCTCGTCACAAATACAAATCCCTCGCTGCCATTACCGTCCAGCACGGCGTCGTACGGTACCGGCCAGGCGTTTTGTGCAACATTGGAACAATGGATCTTACATTGTCCGAACATACCCGCTGCTAGGCCTGTCGCCTGGGTTGCATCCAGTTTGATGTCTACGCTTAACGTGCCGCTCTGTACATCGATGCCTTCTGCTTTGCGGCTCACCGTTCCGTTTAATACTCTGCCTGGTAAAGCCTGAACGGTAACGTCGGCCTTGTCGCCGATTTTCAGCGCGGCCCAATCCCTGTCGCTAAGGCCTACACGGAGAAGCCAGTTGTTACCTGCCGCACCATTTGTTTGTAATACGGGCGTGCCGGCGTTTACGAGCTGACCGGCATTTGCGAGTTTATGCAATACAAAGCCATCTTTAGGCGCATGGATGGCAGAGTAGTTGCGGTTGAAGCGTGCGCTGTTCAGCTGTTGCTCTGCCAGTTGTAAAGCCGTTTGTGTGTTCTGCAGTTGTTCGAGCGTTGCTACACTATCTGCATACAGCCGCTGCGTACGTTGATGATCGCGTTGCGCTTTTTCATAACTCAATTGCAGTTGAGAAACCTCGGCGTTGATTTCGGTGAGGTGCAAACTGGCGAGCAGCTGTCCTTTACGAACGGCGTCGCCTTCTTTTACATAAATGTCACTGATAATGCCACCTGTCTTGAAAGACAAGTTGGTTTCGTCATCGGTCGTGAATTGTCCGGAAGCTACGATGTTACCTTCTTTGTCAGCGCCGCCGACAGGCATCACTTTCACAGGAATGATGTTCGTATCCTTAGCCACGTTGGTAGCCGGCTCGCTGCCGCAGGCGGCCAGCAATAAGGTAAGTGAAGATAGAAGCAGTGTGTGTTTCATATAAAATTAGTTTTGCGTAGTTAAAGGATAAGCCGCCTGTTCACGTTCCACGATGGCGGCAGCAGTTTGCAGCGCCGCCTCTGAAATGGCCAGCTGCAGTTGCGCCTGGGTGAGTTGATTTTGTGCGTCCAGCAATTCGATGTATAGTAACTGACCTTCGCGGTATACGATCTGCTGATCGCGGTAATAACGTTTGGCAAAGGCAAGCTGCTCGCCGGCAGCGCGGTAATTAAGTACCGCCGTATTATAGTTGTTCAGCGCCTGTCGCAGTTGTAGCTGCAGGCTTTCTTCCAGCTGCGCCGCCTGCGTACGAACGGACTGCACATCGATGGCCGCCGATTTTATCTTATGCTGGTTGCCGCGATTGGCAAACAGGTTCCATTGCAGGTTTACGCCCCAGAAGTAATAGCGGCTCTGATCATTGAACTTAAAACCTTCCGACTGGGAACCGAGATCTAAGAAAGTATTGACCTTCGGCAGCAAATAAGAGCGCTGCATTTTTTCATTGAGCATTAACGCATTGGTCGCCTTATTTACCTGTAAAATCTCTTCCCGTTGCTTGATAGCAGCGGTTTGCAGCACTGGTTGCAATTCCGCTTTTACGGTTGCAGCTTCCATCGTTATGCTATCTGTCAACTGCCGGTTCAGTAAAAAATTGAAATAGGCTTTCGCATTTTCCCGCTCGTTCACCGCACGGTTAATGTCGGCAGCGATCTTCTGCATCTCTGTATTGGAGCGGTATACAGCCGTGTTGTTGCGCGTGCCGTTTTTTACCAGACTCTCATTTACCCGAATGTTTTCTTTGATCAGCTGCAAGGCATTTTCATGAATGTTCACCGCCTGCGATGCCTGGTAGTACTGGTAGTAGGCGAGTTTGATATCCTTTACCAGCGCGCGTTTGTATACGTTCACCGCCGCTTCCTGCTGCGATAGCTGTTCCTGCCGGATTTTCTTATTGTAGTAAATCTCTGCATCCAGCAGCGGGAGCGTGGTGCGCAGCTTCGTGTCGTAGAAATTCTCCGGGTTCAGTTGAAACCGCTGGTTCTGCAATTGCGGAAACTGTTTGCTGCCGGTAAGGTCGTTAAGCGTGCTGTAAGCGTTGTTCAGCAGGTCGCCCAGTGGCAGATCGATGGAGCGGCCGCCTTTCGATGCGTTGTAACTGGCGAGCAGCGCTACGTTAGGACCGTACAAACTTTTGGCCTGTTGCAGGGCGAGCATCGACTTTTCCAGTTGAAAGTGTTGCTCCTGCAAGCCCTTGTTGTTCGCAAAGGCCTGTTGTATGTAGCCATCCAGTACCGGCTGCTGGGCATGTACCGCCGCTGCCGACAGCACACAAAGTGCTATTAACATCGGTACTTTAGTTAGTGTTGTCAACATAATGAACAGTGTTTAGTGATGTAGCAAAAAATAAAGGCCGTATGGCCTTTGGTATATAAACCCTGCAGGAGTTTACTTTTTAATTTGTGCGAGATAGGCCGCTGTTGCGGCATCCATGCTTTCTTTGATCATCTCTGTGCGGAGATGGGTCGGTTTAAACCGGCATTTAAGGTCGAGGCTCACCAGCCCGTGGGCGAAGCCCCAAACGGAAATCGCGCCGACTACGGCATCTGTAAAACGAATACAGTCATGGGCGATGCAGTCGTCCACACATTGCTTCAACATTTCGAAAGCATCGTCGCCATTGTCCCATCCCTCCGGATTTTCAACGGCATTCATCGGCGCTTTCATAATAAACATCAGGTCGTACAATTCCGGCTCTGCCTTGGCAAATGCCATGTAGCTCTCCATGATCTGGGTAAGCCTTGCAAACGGATCGGGAGCAAAATTAATCGAGCGAAAAGCCGCCGCGAGTTGATCAAAGGCGTCGCGCTGCGCATCCAGTAACAACTCGTCTTTATCCTTATAATAAAGGTAAAGCGTAGCCGGACTGTATTCAATCTTGTCCGCGATGTTACGAATGCTCACCTTTTCGTACCCTTCTTCCTTAAAAGTTTGTACTGCAGCGTCCACAATGCGTTTCCGCATTTCCGTCCTTTCTCTTTCTTTTCTTTCGCTGATGCCCATGATGAATGTTTACGATGCAAATATAATGAACAGTGTTTAGTTTTTCCAAATTTATCTAAGAAAAACAACTAAGTAATTGATTGTTAGTCTACTTCTCTTCCCTCTTCAGCCCCCGTTGTGTCACTCCCTTCATCCTCACCGCGCTTATCAGCGGGACAGCGGCTTCCTGATTAATTGTACATTAAATACAATAATCGATATCAAAATAAGTACATACGCCGACAATTGAATCATATTGATCTGCTCATGGTAATGAAAGATCGCCAGGTTAAAAGCAATGATCGGGTTGATGTATAACAGCATGCCGACGGTCGACGAGTTGATGCCTTTCAATGCATACAGGTTGAGGAATAACGGTACGATCGTAAAAAGCACCGCTATAACAGCAATCGACGTATAGAAAAACGCTTCCTGTGGTACGGGGCCGCTAAACACCGGGAAAAACGGCAGTAATATCAACGCTGCGAATATGATCTGTATGCTAAGGTTCAGGAATTTATCCAGCGCATTGTTGCGACGCTGTATGACGAGGTAAAGCGCATACGACAAGGCAGTAATTACCGCATAAAACAAATCCGGCAGACTATTGAACGACAGCATCATACAACTAATCGCACTTAACCCGACGGCTGCCCATTGCCACTTGTTGAGATGCTCTTTCAGGATCAGCGCGGCTAATACCGCCGTCAGGATCGGGCATACCAGGTAGGCCAGCGACGTTGCTTTCACGCTCACATGATTCATCGCATAAATGAAGAAAAACCAGTTGCCCGTCAGCAGCAGCCCTCCGCCCAAAGTAAGCAACGCTGTGCGTTTCCGTTCTTGTGGCGTCATCGATTTGATAATGATGCGACTCTCCCGTAACGTTCGGCGACGGATGAACAACCCAATGGCCAGCATCAGCGCGGCGCACAGAAACACACGGTAAAAGAGGATGTCGGCCGACAGGTAATGATGCAGGGGCTTCAGTACCAGGCTGAAAAATCCCCAGGTAGCAAACGCACAAATCGCAGCGATATAGTATTTCATGGGTGTCAAAGGTAAATTTTCTGTTTTTCATTTTCGCTTCATCTTCGGCCGGTAGTTTTGTTTTATCAAATTGATTCAATCACCTAATAAAACCGAAACACGATGAAAACGAAAGGATTAATCTTCGCAGCACTGCTCATATCTGGCGCCACTTTCGCCCAGGAAAAATCAGCGAGCGTTACCGTACAAGGCAACACTTCCGCGAGTGTCAGAAAAGGAAACGCCCAGGCGGAGTACAATACCAGCGCTGACGCGAATACGAAAGCAAGTACCAACGGTGCTACATCCGCTGATATACAAAGTGAAAAAACGGTCGATGCCGGCAGTGCAGCAGGTGTTCAGGGCCAAAAAACGGGCAACGCCATTAACGCCGGCGCATCCACGGCCAGCAACGTCCAGGTACAAGCCAGCAAGGCTGTCAATGCAGGCGCATCCGCCGCCAATAACCTTCAAGTGCAAACGGGCAACGCAATCACCGCAGGCGCATCCGCCGCCAGTAACCTTCAAGTGCAAACGGGCAACGCAATCACCGCAGGCGCATCCGCCGCCAATAACCTTCAAGTGCAAACGGGCAACGCAATCACCGCAGGCGCATCCGCCGCCAATAACCTTCAGGTGCAAACGGGCAACGCAATCACCGCAGGCGCATCCGCCACAAATGCTTTGCAATTGCAAACCGCCAAGGTTATCAGCACGACCTCCACTGTTAATCACACGTTAAAGTCCACAGCGAAAACATCCGCCCAGGCAGCTGCAACGGTAAATAAAACGGTGCGTATCCAAGCGGCTCCGGTGAAGGTGAACGCAATATCTACAACAACTGCAGGAATAAAACTTCATTAATCAACAGCAACAACAGGTTTTTGCCGGTGTAACAACTGGCGAAAATCTGTTATTTTTATGGCCATGGTGAAACTGACCTTACCTCACTTTATATTTGCCGCCAGCCTTTTCGCACTGCCTTTATGCAGCCACGGCGAAACAGGCGGCCTGCACGCAGGCATGCCCGCAGCGGCCGATACGTCGGTTACACCACAGCAGCCGCCCAAACCGGCCACAAAGAACAGTGAAACAATACCGGAGGTAAAAGTGCCGGACATCATCAAAGAAGTACCAAAGTCGAAGCGAAAACTTAAACCAATTGCCGTACCTACACCTGTACCGGTAAAACCGCTGAAAGTGATCAAGCCGAAAGTGATTAAAGTAGGTATTTAGCGGCCGGCTGAAAATGAATGAATATGAGAGCAATCATCACCTTGTCTATTATATGCGGCTGCACCGCCGGCGCCTTTGCGCAGTCTGACAGTGCCCAGGCACCAAAGAAAAAGACGACGCTTACCGTTGGCGTCAGCTACCTGAACAATGCCAATTACTACGGTCAAAAGGCGGAACAAAATATGCCTTATATATCGGCGTCGGCTTCGTTAAAACTTAAGCCGGGATTGTATTTTACCGGAACGGGCATCCGCCTGCTGAACGATTCCGGCAATGTAGTCTCAGCCTCCGCCGCCGGCATCGGCTGGGCATTTAATCTTGGTAAAAAACTCACCGCAGACTTAAGTTACAGCCATACTTTTTATCCTGCCAATTCCGCGTTCCTGCAAGCTTCCAATCCGGATAATTTCAGTGCATCAGTGGCTTACGAATACTGGATGACGACGGCCGTAAATGCAGATTATATGCGTGGGAAGGATCAATATGACATATTCACTTCGGTAAGTACGGAAAAACAGATCAACCTCGGAAGCTTCGGCCCGAACGACCTGATTACGCTTACGCCCAATGTAGACGTGACGGCCGGTACGCAGCATTTTTACCAGACTTACGTTGCCGAAAAACGCCTGCGTGACAGTCTGCTCGCCATCCTGTTACCCGGCTATCCCGCGCCGGAGCCGGAAACGACGACAGTTACCAATACAAGCTTCGATATTATTTCTTACAACCTGCGTTTGCCGCTCGCTTACAACCGGGCACATATGATGATTGAAGCGGCTTACCAGTTGTCGGTACTCGGCAAAAAGGCGCAAACAGGCGCCGGTACGGCTAATTCATTTTTCTCGCTCAGTTTTTATTACCAGTTCTGATTCATATGAAGATATTGATCATTGAAGACGAAAGGGCCATGGCGGCGGAAATGGAGGTGTTCCTGAAAAAGTCGTACGTGTGCGACCTGGCTTATAATGCCCGCCAGGGACTGCAAAAGATGGAAGAAAACCAGTACGACTTCATCCTGCTGGACCTTGGCCTGCCCGACAAAGACGGCCTGGTCGTATTGCAGGAAGCCCGAAAAAACTGCCCGGATGCATCGTACATCATCCTTACCGCACGCGGACAGCTCGAAGATCGCATTAAAGGGCTGGACTTGGGCGCGGATGATTATCTGCCTAAACCGTTTTCGCTGCTGGAACTGCAATCGCGGATGCAGGCCATTGCCAGGCGCAAGTTCGGATTGAGTGATAATACGGTGGAACTGGGCGACTTTAAGGTAGATCTTAATAAACGGGCGGTGTTTTTGGGACAGGAGGAAGTGGTGCTTTCGCGCAAGGAGTTCGACCTGTTAAGTTATATGTTGCTGCACAAAAACCGGCCGCTTACGCGGATGCAGCTCAGTGAACACATCTGGGGTAACTTCACCGATGATGATTACGATTCCAATTACATTGACGTACATATTAAAAACATCCGCAGGAAATTGTCTGCCTTCGGTTCGGTGGAATGGTTGCAGACGATCCGCCATGTAGGATATAAAATCAAGATATAGCTTGAAGCTATTTACCAAACTTACGCTGTTCATCACGCTGTCGAAACTGGCAGTGGTGGTGCTATTTGTGCTGCTGCTACCTGGTTTGGTAGACAGCATTGCCAGTCGTTATACCGACTATTACCTCAGCCAGCAAAAGAATAAGGTGTTGCAGGTGATCGATAAAAACGGGATCGATTATTACCTGGAAGGAGAAGCGGACTACGGCAGCTATACGATGTTAAAGGAGGAATACATCTCGCTGGAGCCCGTCGGTAAAAACATCCTGCCCGATACGATTGCCACGATGCGCAGGTTGGTGGAAGACGATACGCTCACTTACCGCATTCTCAGTCATGTGTTTTCGAACAACGGTAAAAGTTATATGCTGGAAGTTGGTAAAACCTCCGCCAGTATTGGTCAGTACAATCGTCCCTTGCAAAAGATGGCGCTATATGTACTGATCGGGCTTATCGTCATTACCATCGTTACCGATCTTATTTTCACGCGCCTGTTATTGAAGCCATTGGGTGTAATTATCCATAACCGATTGTTGAACCGCCGTTTTCCCTTCAAAGAAACTGCGCCGCCTATTCAAACCAGCACTACTGACTTTAAGTATCTCGACGCCTCCCTGGTGGACCTGATGACCCAAATCCGCGAGGCATTCGAGAAGGAGCGCGAGTTTACCTCCAACGCCTCGCATGAACTGATGACGCCTGTAAGCATTCTTCAAACCAAAATGGAAAACCTGCTGGGAGAAGGAGAGTTGCCGGAAGAAACAGAAAAACAGGTAGTCGGCATGATGAAAACCCTCAACCGGTTGAAGAAGATCGTCAACTCCCTGTTATTCATCTCCCGCATCGAAAATGACCAGTTCCCAAAGTCGGATACGTTTGCTATGCATACACTCGTGGAGGAAGTGATGGAGGAGCTTGATCACCGCCTGCCGGAGAAGCGCTTACAGTTTTCTGCCAGCATTTCTCGTAACGCTATCCTGCGCGGACTTAATCACGATCTTATTTTCCAGCTGATCTATAACCTGCTGAATAATGCGGTGCGTTATAACCGGGAGGGTGGTAGCATTCATGTAACAGACAGCTACAAAGCCGGTGAACCTTACCATTTATCATTGCAGGATACGGGCATTGGCATCCCGGAGCAGGAACTGGTGAACATTTTTAACCGGTTCAAAAAAGTGGAGAAGACGGGCAACGAAGGTTATGGACTCGGTTTATCGATCGTTAGTACCATTGCCCGCTACCATGATATCCAGATCGAAGTAACATCGCAGGTAGGAGAGGGCACCACTTTTACATTGGTCTTCCCGGAGGATCAGCTGGTTTGACCAGGGCTGCACCCCGCATTTACCCAGTTTCCCGGGCAGTCATAAATTCGGTGTTCGCGGTGGGCAATACTACACGCCCCAGGCCGTAATTACCAACCTTCTCGCACCACCATAGTCCCTGTGCTCACAAAGGTAAATGCCCTGCCAGGTACCTAGTAACGGTCGGCCGTTGTGTACCGGTATGAGCATAGAACTACCGAGCATCGCGGCTTTCAGGTGCGCCGGCATATCATCCGGCCCTTCATCATTATGAACATAATCGGGATCGTTCTGGGGGACGGCCTTGTTAAAGTAGGTTTCAAAGTCTTTGCGAACGGTAGGATCGGCATTTTCGTTGATGGTTAATGACGCGGAAGTATGTTGTATAAACACCTGCAGCATGCCGGTTTTGATTTCGCTCAACTGTGGCAGTGATTGTAATACTTCCGGGGTAATGATATGGAACCCGCGCTTACGGGCGCTGAGTTGTATGATTTGCTGGAACATTTTCATGCCGCTAAAATAGGTATTCTAAAAGCAACAGGGCCCGCAGGCCCCGTCGTATTTATTTTCCACGTTTAATCGTATTGTCAATCTTCGCTTTGCTAAAAGTCATTTTGTTTTCCCCTTCGCCGAGGTAGAGATGCTCGCCATCCAGCACATACGTTATCTTTTGGCCGGTGAGCAGCTTCAGGTAACGAGCTTCCACATCCGAGTTGGCGCAAGCCATTTCGGTAGACATCAGGGGGCCGAATACCAATTGCCCGTTCTCCAGTTTAACATCACCACCAAATCGGTTGCAGCCGCCATAGCCGTACACCTTGCCCTCCACCAGTTGTAATTCCAGGGTAGGACTACCTTTAGGCGACTCCTTCGGATCGATCGCCTGGTTGCCTATCTTCTCCAAAGCCCACAGCGTATTAAGGCGATATGCCCCCAGGAAATGTCCGCAGCCGGTGTATTGCTTATAATCAGTATCGCCTTTAAACTTCACATCTACTGTTACGCTGTACGCCGATTGCTCGCCCGACATGTCGTTCTCGCAGGTCTGGCGGAACAGCTGCACGGTGAGTGAGCCTTGTTCCGTTTCCGCATGATAGCGTGTTACAGGCGCATCTGCCGCCCGCTCGCCCTGGCTTGCCGGGGTCACGATCTCCGCACCATCCACGTTCTTAAAGTGCATCGACTTATCGAAATCTATTTCCAGCGACCAGAAAGGTTCGTTGCCACTGGCGGTGAAATCAACGGTGTTGGGCGTTTGTACGTTTGATAGCGTCGTTCTTTCCAGTTTATACTTCGCGGCGAGCGATGAGGTAATCGGTTTCGCATCTTTATCCAGCAACTCAAGTTTTTCACCACGAAAGGCAAGAAACTTGGTTTCACCCGCTACGTTATGCAGGGTAACCAAGCTGTCTGAGCTCATTTCCCAGGTGCCTTTGTCTACAAACGCATCGCCGGGTTTACCAAGGTAAATAGAGCGTTCGTAAAAGGTATCATTAGGTTGCAGTTGCAACAGGTAAGCGATGCCTTCGCAATCGGCGCAGGGTAATTCGCCTTTCCAGTTGGTGGCAGTGGCTTGCTTAAGCGCTTCCGGCGCAGGTTGGGCGCCGGTTTTCGGAGCACCGTTGTTGCAGGCCATCAGGCTGGCCGCGGCAAATAAGGAGAGGGTCCTTTTCATGTAACGTATTTTAGTTTCCGTATGCATAAAGATAAGCTGTTGTGCAAAAATATAGCCAGTCTCTGCATCGTATAATAAGACAATGATAACAAGGCATTTGTTCACTGATGACGCATGCATCTACCTGAAAAACTAAGCGAACGCCCGAAAAAATATGTAGATTTATCCCGCGTGAGTAACACTTTTTATACTGAATGATAGTACAACCCTTACATAACGAACCGGAGATGTTAAAAGACATGCAGGAAGGTGATGCTGCTGCTTTTACCGCTTTGTACCGTCATTACAGTCCGCCCATCTACACCGTTACACTTCGTATGGTAAAAGATCCCGGTGCCGCCCAGGAAATCATCCAGGACATCTTCTCCGACATCTGGAAAAACCGCGAAGTGTTGGAAATCGAGAATTTAGCCGCCTATCTCTATCGCGCCGGCCAAAACCGGGTACTTAACTTCTTTAAGAAACTCCAGCACGACCGCCAGCGGCTTGAAGACTTCCGGGTGTTTGCGGAAGAACATTACTCGCATATCGAAGAAGCCCTCCATTATCGCGAAAGCGCCGAGATGCTGCGTGACGTGTTACAGGATTTGTCGCCCAAACAACGGCAGGTGTACGAACTGTGCCGCATCGAAGGCCGCTCGTACAAAGAAGCGGCCGCTATTATGGGTATTTCCAGCCATACAGTGAAGGAATATCTCGTGGAAGCCAACAAACGTATCCGCGCCGGTTTTGGCAACAATCCCGCGCTGGTATTCGCTTTGCTTTACCTGGCCGCCGCCCGCCCGGTATTTTTTTAAAAAACTTAACTTTGCCTCCCCCTTTCTTCCATTGCCGTTGTCATATTAATAGATGGAACAACCTGGATTCTATATAAACCTGTTCAACAGGCTGCTGGAAGGCAATTGTACTGCGTCGGATACGGAGAAGCTGGTAAGTTGGCTGGGAAGCGAACATCCCGACCCGCTGGCTGCAGAACTTATCCTGCGTCAGTATGAACAATCGTCCGCAGACGTAGATCCGGCTGTAAGGCAGTTACTGGATGATATGCTGCCTGCTATCCTGGACGCACCACCCGCCAAAGTTGTTGCTATTCGTAAACGCCGTTACTGGCCAGCTGTTGCAGCTGCCGTTGTAGCGCTCGGAATCGTTGGCGCAGGTTTATTCTGGCAGCAGCGTACCAGCAAACCAACGGTGCAAACTGAAGATCAGCTGGTGATTGGTCCGGATGTGATGCCCGGCAGCAACAAAGCTTTGCTCACACTGGCCGACGGCCGACAGGTACCCTTAGACAGTACCGGCTCCGGCGCCTGGCAGCAGGGTGGGGCAGCGGTGAACCAGCAGGGGGGAGAACTGGTGTACGATAACAACGCCGGCGAAGTGGTGTACAATACACTTACAACGCCCCGTGGCGGACAGTTTCGCGTGGTACTGCCGGATGGCAGTAAGGTATGGCTCAATGCCTCGTCGTCACTGCGTTTCCCCGTGGCCTTCTCCGGAAAGGAGCGTGTAGTGGAGGTGGAAGGCCAGGCTTATTTTGAAGTAACGGCCAGCGCCGAACATCCCTTCATCGTAAATACGCCTGCAGGGCCGGTAACCGCTTTGGGTACGAGCTTCGATATCATGGCTTATAAAGATGAGCCGACAGTAAATACCACCCTGGTCACGGGAAATGTGCAGGTAAAAGGCAGTGGGGTAATCAATATGCGCCCGGGGTCGCAGGTGCAGGTGAAACCTGCTACGGGCGCGATGAATCTGAGAACAACAGTGAACGTTAATAATATAACAGCCTGGAAGAACGGCTACTTTATTTTCGATAACGATCCCATTCAATCGGTGATGCGCCAGATACAACGCTGGTACGATGTGGAGGTACGTTACGAGGGAACTATGGCAGAAGGACATATTAATGGTGAATTTCCAAGAGACTACACCTTGTCGGAAGTACTGAATATACTTATTACCAGCGGCGTGAATTGCAGGCTGGAAAATGGAACGTTAATAGTTAAATAGGACAAGCAGCCAACTGAGAAAAGTTAATTATCAATCAAAATCAAGAGAAAAAATGATCTGTGTATTGCAACAATGTATGACTGACCGAGTCTGGCGGTAATATCAACCTGTAAAAAATCGTCAGGGATACCACCCGTAAAGAAAAAGGCCGCAATGTTGGAGCATTACGGCCTGTGTCTGGGTGAGTAATCTCGTTTTGCGTAACTGTAATTCTCAAAACCAAACATTTCAAATCTATGCAATTTCTTGCAAACTGCAAGGCCAGGCCTTTTATGTACATAAGGGGTTTGGGCTCATTACGATGTACAGCACAAATACTGCTGATTATGAGATTAACTTTTTGCCTGATTTTAGGGTTTACCTTACAGCTCAGCGCCGCCAGTTATGCGCAACAGGTGTCAATATCCGCTAAAGACGCCCGGCTGGAAACTGTTTTCCGCCAGATAAAAGAGCAAACGGGTTACACTTTTGTATACCGCACCGAGTGGATGCAAAACGCCAACCCGGTAGATATTAGTTTGAAGAACGCTTCGCTGGACGAGGCGCTCAACCTGTGTTTCAAAGACCAACCATTTACATACGCGATCACGCGCCGCACCATCGTGCTAAAGCAACGGCAGCCGGGTACACCGGCCACGCCCGTTGTAGTAGCCGATCCGATCGTGGTGAAAGGGCAGGTGGTGAATGCGGATGGCGACCCGGTGCCGGGGGCTTCTGTGTTACTGGCCGGCGCCAAAAATGGTGTGGTAACCGATGCAAATGGTTACTTCTCGATCACTGCCCCTGAAGAGGGCGCAAAAATCAGGGTGTCGTTTATTGGCTTTGAAGACGCCGAGTTTAAGGCAAACACCAAAGGCAGCATTAAAATAAAACTGCAATTGAAAGACCAGAAGCTCGAGCAGGTGGTGGTAACGGGTATGATGAACCGCGATCGCAAAACGTTTTCCGGCGCTACGGCTATGTACACCGGCGAACAACTGAAAACGGTAAGCAACGTGAACGTGATCCAGGGCTTGCGTACGCTCGATCCATCATTCCTGGTACTGGAAAATAACCTGCAGGGCAGCAACCCGAATACCTTGCCTACTATCGAGCTGCGCGGACAAACGAGTATCTCTACTACGGCGCTGCGCGATGAATTTTCCATCGACCCGAATCAACCCTTATTCATTCTCGATGGTTTCCAGGCAAGCCTGCAACAGATCGTAGATCTCGATATAAACCGTGTGGCTTCTATCACTATCCTGAAAGATGCGGCGTCTACGGCGATTTACGGTTCAAGAGCTTCCAACGGTGTGGTTGTCGTAGAAACGATCCGTCCGAAATCGGGACTCACTTCGGTATCGTATACGAACGATATGACGTTCGAGTTCCCTGATCTGACCAGCTATAATCGTATGGATGCAGCGGAAAAACTTGAATTTGAGAGGCTTTCCGGTCGCTACCAGAACGGGCGTTTCGATAAAGCAGAAAGAAATCATTCGTTTTACCAGCCGCTCTATGCTTTCCGCCGTGCCGAGGTAGAGCGGGGTGTAAACTCTTACTGGCTCAGTGATCCTGTGCGCAACGGGGTGTCGCAACGGCACTCGCTGTACGTTGGCGGTGGCAACGATGCACTCACATTTGACATCGGGGGCAACTTCCGCAAGCAGGATGGTGTAATGAAAGGCAGTGGTAAGCAGGATTGGGGAACCCGCCTGAATCTGTCTTACCGGAACAAAAACCTGCGTGTGAACAACAACCTGTATGTGGCCGGCGTAAAATCCACCGAGTCTCCTTACGGTTCCTTTGCTACCTGGGTAAACATGAATCCCTATTACCGCAAGGCGGATGCTTCGGTGCCCAACCTGGAGGAGTTCTTCGATCAGACTACGGGCGAGAGTGGTTTTATCACCAACCCATTGTACAATGCCATGCTTGCCAGCTACGATCGCGGTCGCACACTCTCCATTACCAATAACCTGCAGGCGAACTACGACATCATGCCGGGGCTGCGGGCACAGGGTTCGTTACAGGTGGTGAAAAACACCAGTGAAGACAATACGTTCGTATCCCCACTCGATACCCGGTATCGCGAAACTTCGAATGAAGAAAAGGGGCAGTATACCATGAGGGGAGGCAACTCATTCTCTTATACAGCGGCAGGTCAGCTTACCTACTACAAAAACATCAACAAAAATACGTTCAACGTAAACCTGCGCGCAGAAATGCAGGAATCAAAAAACCGTTCCGAGGGCTTTACTGCGATCGGTTTCCCGGCGGCGAGCAATGGTAATCCGCGTTTCGCCTACGGTTTTAAGGAAGGCAGTGCGCCCAGTGCCGCCAGCAGCATGTCACGCAGAAATTCTCTGGTAAGCACTTTCGCCTATTCTTACGATATGCGTTACAATGTGGATGCTACTTTTTCTTATGATGGATCTACTGCCTTCGGTATTGCCAATCCTTACTCTCCGTTCTACTCCCTCGGGGGCAGCTGGAACATGGAAAAGGAACGATTCATGCGCGACCTGCCCTGGGTAAACTCCCTGCGCCTGCGTGCAAACGCCGGGTTGACGGGTAACCAGAACTTCAGTGCTACATCTTCTGTATCTACTTACAATTATACTGCTGCCTTTAATTACTTCGGTCAGGGTGTAACACTCACTACGCTCGGTAACCCGAACCTGAAGTGGCAGAACACCTTACAATACAGTGCTGGTCTGGACGCAAGCCTGTTCGAAAACCGTGTTTCCTTACAGGTGAACGCCTACCAGAAACTCACAGACCCACTGGTGGTGGCGATCACCCTGCCTTCCTCTACAGGTTTGAGTGATTATCCTTTTAACGCCGGCGACCTTACCGTGAGAGGCGTGGAGTTTACAGCGCGCGTGTCACCTGTCTTCAATCCCCGCGACCGTAAGGTGTGGACGATCGGCATTACGGGTTCCAAATACAGCCAGGTGTACGACCACTTCGATAACAGGCTGAGAGGCATGAACGAAAAACTGCGTAACAGCAATTCACTCACCCGCTACCGTGATGGCTATTCGCCGGACGATATATGGGCCGTACCCTCACTGGGCATCGATCCTGCTACCGGCCGCGAACTATTCCGCAAAATGGATGGTACGACCACATTTGACTTCGACTATGACGACCAGGTGGTGGTGGGTAACACCAGGCCGATGTTACAGGGCGTACTCACCAACTCTGTTACTTTCAAAGGATTGTTCTGTACCCTCAACTTTCGCTACATCCTGAACCAGGACATCTTTAATAATGTACTGTATAACCGTGTGGAGAACATCAGTATGGCCAGCCTCATCCAGAATAACCAGGATAAACGTGCTTTGTACGAGCGTTGGAAAAAAACCGGTGACCAGTCGGAGTTCAAAAGTATATCGATCACGGACTATACGCCGATATCATCCCGCTTTGTGCAGCGCGAAAATACATTCACCATGGAAGCGGCCAATATTGGTTACCAATTCCAGGACGCGCCATGGCTGAAGAAAGCCCGGTTGTCGAACCTGAAGGTGAGTGGTTATACGAACGAGATATTCCGCATATCCAATATCAGGCGCGAAAGAGGAACGGAGTATCCTTACGCAAGGTCGTTTTCCTTTAGCCTGACTGCCAATTTTCAATAATCGTTAAAGTTATATACGGATGATATCCAGGAACAAAATAACGCTTGTAGTGCTGGTGCTGGTGATGTTCAGCTCCTGTAAAAAATGGCTGGACGTGCAGCCCGAAGACAAGTTTACGGAAGATATGATTTATGCGAACGAGGAAGGGTTCTTGTCTGCCCTGAACGGCGTGTACATTCTCATGGCCGATAATAAACTGTACGGGGCCAGCATGACCATGACCACACTCGATCTCTTCTCTCAACGTTACTACAGTACTTCTTCCGAATCGCGCTGGCAGCAGTATACGAGGCTCAACTACCTCGATGATGGTGTGCGCGCTAACCTGCAGTCCATCTGGGAAACGTCGTACCTGTGTATCGCTAACCTTAATCGCTACCTGTACAACTTTTCCGTATACGGCAATAAGCTTAACCCGGCCGAACAAAGCTACTTTAAAGGACAGGCTTATGCACTGCGCGCCTTGCTGTACTCGGATCTGCTAAGGATGTGGGGGCCGCGTTACGTATCAGATTCCACCGGCTTATGCATTCCGCTGTACGATAAGGTAGGCGCGGACGTAGGTGAATACATGCCTGCCAACAAAGTGATGGATTTCATTATGAACGACATCGCCCAGGCGGAGCAAATGTTACAGGCCGATCCGGTGCTGATCAACGGCCACAAAGATGGCAACAACTTCCGCATGAATCTCTTCGCCGTAAAAGCGTTAAAAGCAAGGATGCAATTGTATCGTAATGATAAGGCGGGTGCGCTGGCAACGGCAAAGGAAGTGATCGCCCAGCAGGAAAAATTTCCATGGGTAACACGAGCCGCCGTAACGAGCAACCGCGATTATCCCGACCGTATCTTCGCTACGGAAGTGTTGTTCGGGCTGTATTCCAGGAGCATGTACGAAAACTTCGAGAACTTCTTTGCTTCGGATAATACCGTAGAAAATATCCTGGCGCCGCAAAGTGCCACCTACCTCGAAACCTTGTTCGAGAGCCAGGCAGATTTCCGTTACTCCTATTGGTGGCTGTTACCTTCTACTGGCGTAAACTTCCGGGTGCTGTATAAGTTTTCGGACGTGAACCTCAAAGACAGGTACGCCTTCCGTTTCATGATGCCGATGATTCGCATGAGCGAAATGTATATGATCGCAGCTGAGTGCGAGCCGGATCCTGCAGAAGGGTTGAAACATATCAATGCGATCCGCGCGCACCGCGGCTATGATGCCGACCTGGGCAGCGCTGCTAATCTCGATAACGAGATCAGGAAGGAATATATGAAAGAGTTTTTTGGCGAAGGACAGCTGTGGTTCTTTTACAAACGCAAAGGCATTACCAGTGTGGCCGGTGCCAATACGGCTACGGTGAACATTCCGTTAAGTGCTTACCGCTTCCCGCTGCCGGAGTCTGAAACCATCGTGCGGTAGTCGATTTGATCATAGTCTTTAAAATCAATATAAGATGAAAAATATTGTTACTGGTTTACTCATCAGCTGCCTGATCGCAACCGGTCTTGCAGGTTGCAGCGAAGACAGGCTCGATTTGTACAATCAAAACACAGAGGGCGCGAGCATTTACTTCAAGGAAAAGTTCGATAACCTTTCGGACCGCAACGCGTCCACACCATTTGAGAATAAATACATTACCATGGGCTACACGCCGCTTACCCTCACCGATACCATTATTATCGTGCCGGTGGCGTTCACCGGCCTGGCGGCGGATACCGATCGCACTTACGAAGTAGAGGTGATCGACAGCTTAACGAGCATGGAGCAGGGCGTGGATTACGAATTTATGAAGCCTTTCGTGATGAAGGCCGGCCGCTACATAGACACTATCCAGATTCGCCTGTTTCGCAGCCAGCGTATGAGAGATACTACGCTGGACCTGCGGCTCTTGCTGAAGGCGAACGGTAATTTCAATACGAACGTACCGTTAAAGATGAATTACGCGGGCACTTACCAGGGAAATGTGGTAACGTACGCCGTAAGCGCCAACGACATCACCGGTAAGCCGTTCCTCTGGACAAGCCCTACCTATAAAACCTTCACAGAGGGCTATTTCGGCACGTATTCCAAAACGAAACTGCTGTTGATGCTGGATGTACTTAATGTTAAGCTGGAAACCGTTACGATCGAGCCAACACCTCCCGCCCGCTTCAGTCTCGATTATTTCCTGGTGTGGAGCCAGTATATGGTGTATTGGCTGGGTAAAGAAAAAGGCGAAGGCCGTATTTACTACGACGAGTTTGGTGCAGAAATCAAAATGGGACCGAACGCGAAATAGGTTGTTTACATTTTAAAGATGCGATCATGAATTTTAAATGGATCAGATATATCGGTTGCCTGGCATTGGTCATCAGCTTTGCAACTGCCTGTAAAAAAGATTTGGGTAACTACGATTATAAAGACATTAACGAACTGGTTATCGCTAATATCCCGGATACGATGAACCTGGTAATCGGGCAGCGTTTTACCGTAATACCACAACTGGATTTTACAAAAGATACGGTAACTGCCCATTACACTTACCAATGGGCCTGTTACGATCCGCGCCAGGTAGATGCATATACCCTCAGGATCCTCGATTCAACTAAAACACTGGACATGGACCTGCCGCTGACTGTAGGTGAGTATATCATCTATTATACGGTAAAAGAAAAGGCGACCGGCATCAGCTGGCGGAAAAAGTTTATCGTCATAGTCACTGGTACGATTAAACGAAGGGGATGGTTCGTATTGTCTGACGTGGATGCGCAGTCAAAGCTCGATTATTTCGAGGAAGACATGGCGGCTCCGGGCACTTACGTGAAAGAGTACCGCAATTTACTGGGCCTGATAAAAGACCGTGTTACCGGCAAGCCTATCGAGATAAAAGGTAAGCCGAAGTTCCTGGAGGCGGTAACGAATACAGTGTTAGGTGTTACGGGTGCCAAAACGTGGATTTACATCGGCGCTGAACTGAGCGGTGAAAAAATCAACGTTACCGATGGCTTTACCTGGGAGAACCCGCTTTACTCGATCAAGAGCGAAACGGCGACGGGCGAACCGGCATTGCCTTCTATGGTGCGTGGCTACGCGCAGCAGGTATATGCTTTCGATAACGGTGAGGTCCACTTTTCTTATCCTGCGCAGCGTTACGTGTGGGGCATACCCATCAGCAGGCTGTCTGGCGGAGTACCTTTCAAAGTGGCACCGTCGTTTGCAATGGCTACCGGTGGCGTGGCGCTCTTCTATGATGCCACCAACAAACGTTTCGTACGGCATCTTTATAACACTTACCTGACCACCCTTACACCTAAACGTTTCGATCCAAACAATATGGATAAGGATGTCGTGTGGATGGGCTGGACCTCCGCGTTCGCCGGTCAGGCCATTGCGATCATGAAGGATGCGGCCGACAAGCGTTATCTCGCCAGGATGACCTTTACCACTGCGGGTACTTTCTCCGCAGATTCGCTGAAGGAGGTAAACATGACGGATCTCGCCGGTGCAGAGAATTTTGTAATGGACCACCAGTTTGGCTATTTGCTGTACAGCAAAGGCAGCAAACTATACCGCTATAACCTGGATACCGAGGAACTACAAATGATCAAAGATTATGGCAGTGGTGTGCAGATTACGATGCTGAAAAGCAGGATACTCCAGGCCCCACTCTGGTTCCAGGTGGAGGCGCGGCCCGACCTTTACAACAAAGTGCATCTCGAGCCATTGATCCTCGGTATTACCGTGGCCGTGTATGAACCGGCTAATCCATCAACTTCAGGAAAACTCGATGTAATAAAAATAAGTGGCACCCCAGGGGTATCTTATTATACCCTCACTGGTTTTGGTAAGGTGGTAGACGCAGTCTACACCAATTTGAACTAATTATTGTGATCAACCTGTTCCCCGGCATATGATGGCTTGCCATCATATGCCTTTTTTTATACCCCTTGGCATCCTGTACTATCCTGCTCCTGCATACCTCGTAAGATAAAATTTCCTAAGTTTAGGTAGCCAAAGCCGCCCATCCCTTGTCCAGTTCACGTTATAACGACCAATTGCTGCTCTCGCAAATAGCCGCCGGAAGCGAACCTGCCTTCTGTGCGCTGTTCGATCGTTATTGGCATAAGGTGTTCACCACGGCATTACTCTTCACCCGCTCCGAGCCTGTAGCGCAGGACATTGCGCAGGAGGTGTTCTTACAATTATGGCAACATCGCGAACGGGCAGCTACCATCGAAAAGGCGGAGAGTTACCTTTTTATCAGCGCCCGTAATCTCATTTTTAAGAAGATGAGCCGCCTGAAACTCGAAGATGCCTATCAACAATACGTTGCCGCGCAAGGTGTACGCCAGGCAGCACCGTCGACCGGCACCACCGAATACAAAGAACTGCATTCCCTTGTGGAAACGGCCATCCGCCGCCTGCCCCCACAGCAGCAAAAGGCCTTTCGGTTAAGCCGGGAAGGTGGGCTAAGTCATGAAGAGATCAGCGCCCGGATGGGGGTAAGCCGCGCGGCGGTGAAAGATTACATCGTCCGGTCCATTTCTTTCCTGCGGAAATACCTGCGCGAACAGGCCTTATTCTGGCTGTTCTAAAAGACCGGAAAAAATATTTTTATCCCGGCACTTCCTTTCTGCTTTTTCAGCGGTCTTTATATTACAGGCCAGCTTGTACGTTATGAAAGAAGCGGATTTTCAATCACTCATGGAAAAATACGTGGCGAACGAACTCACGAAACAGGAGTTCGATCAGCTATGGACTGCATTGCAGGAGCCGGGCCGCCGTGCTGCCTGGACGGCCTTCATGCACCAGGCCTGGGATGCCGCGGCATTCACAGAGCAGGGCAAGGCGGCGGCACTGGAGCAGCTGCTGCCACAAGTGCGAAAACGCCGCAGCGGTGTCGTAAAGAAACTCTCCTGGTGGGCCGCAGCCGCCTGTATGTTAAGCTTCGCCGCCGGCATCTTCTACTTCCAGGGCAAAAAAAAACTACCACCTTCCGGTCAGGTGGCCAGCGCCACGTCACCCAACACCGACATCCAACCCGGTCGTAACCGTGCCTTGCTGACATTGGCCGACGGCAGCATAGTGGAGCTGGACAGCACCGCCAATGGACTGGTAGGGCAGCAGGGTGGTACGAATGTGACCAAACAATCCAACGGCCGCCTGGTGTACGAGCAGCAGGGCGCCGCCGCAGAAAATATGTACAACACGATGCGCACACCACGGGGCGGACAGTACCAGGTAGTATTACCCGATGGCTCCAGGGTATGGCTGAATGCTGCATCTGCCGTAACTTACCCCGTCTCTTTCGGTAAAAAGGAGCGAAAGGTGAAGATCTCCGGCGAAGTGTATTTCGAAGTAGCGGCGAACGCAGCCAACCCTTTTGTCGTACAAATAATGAGCGAAACCGGCGAGGAGAAAGGCGTAGTCACGGTATTGGGAACGCGGTTCAATATCAACGCTTATGACAATGAAGGCGCTGCCACCACCACGCTGCTGAACGGCGCTGTAATCGTATCCCGCCAGGAAGAGCGCAAGCAATTGCAACCGGGACAAAGAGCCGCGATGGGTAAGATCATAGAAGTGACGAGACCCGAAGACCTGGAGGGTGTAACGGCCTGGAAGGATGGCTATTTCAAATTTACACAGGCAGACATTGGCTCGGTGATGCGGCAGGCAGAGCGATGGTACGATATAGAAGTACTTTATCCCAAAGGTGCGCCCGATGAGATATTCAGCGGTACACTGCCCCGAAACGTAAACCTGACACAGTTTTTAGATATCATGGTATACAGCGACGTAAAAGCGACTATACGCAGCAGGCAAGTAATCATAGAACAGTAATCAATCAATATCTACCATAAACGGGTAAGACAAAAAAGCCGGAAGTACGGGGGTACTGCCGGCACGATGAGAACACCCGTATTTACAGCCAATTCAACAACCGTAGAACAGGGGAGCATCCCCAACAAACCACTAAGTTATGAAATTTAAATTCGGCAATTCCACTGAAAAGGGCCGCGCTGCGCTGCTGTTGCAAAGATGGCGGCCATCCGGAAAAACGATCTTGGTTATGAAGCTCACAACGATTTTGTTGCTTGTTGCCTTACTCCAGTTAAAAGCAGAAGGCTTTAGCCAGCAGATTACGCTGCAGGTTAAAAACGGCTCGCTGGACAAGGTGTTTGCCCAGCTGGGTAAACAAAGCGGGTATCACTTCTTTTTTAATGAAAGACTGATCAAAGACGCCCGCAAGGTATCTCTCAATTTACAGAACGCTACGTTGCAGGAAGCGCTGGACGCCTGTTTTACTGGCCAGCCCTTTAACTATGCAATTATTGATAAAACAGTGGTGGCCCGTAAAAAGACAGACCCGGGCCCCACGCCGAGGGCCGCTGCCGCGCCAGTGGTGATCACGATCAAAGGTCGTATCACCAGCGAAAAAGGCGAACCCTTGCCCGGCGCCAGCGTAAAGCTGAAAAACAGCACGAAAGGCGCTACGTCCGATGCAAAGGGCGAATTCTCTTTTACCATTCCCGATGGTACGGAAGTCGTGCTGGAAGTAAGTATGCTGGGCTACAAACTGCAAACGATTACGCCCTCCGATCCCGCAAACGTGGTGATCGTATTAAAAGAAGAAGCAACTACGCTCGATAACCTCGTGGTAATCGGTTATGGTACGGCGCGCCGCCAGGACTTTACCGGTTCGGTAAGCTCTGTGAAAATGGAAGGTTCGCCGCTCGCCAGTCTGCCCAATATGAACGCGCTGGAAGTACTGAAAGGCAACGTATCGGGCCTGAGCATCGGTGCGACCAACTCCGCCGGTGGACAACCTTCTATGGTCATTCGCGGGCAGAACTCGATCAGCGGTAATAATGATCCGATGATTATCCTGGACGGTGTAGTATTCCTGGGCAGCATCGGTGATATCAACCCTAACGACATCGCCAGCTTTGATATATTGAAAGATGCTACGTCTGCTGCGGCTTACGGTTCCCGTTCTGCGAACGGCGTAATTGCCATCACCACCAAAAAAGGTCGTATCGGTAAGCCATCCATTTCATTTAACACTTCTACCGGCTTCCAGACCTGGCAAAATGAGCCGGAGATGATGAGGGGCGAAGAGTGGCTGGAAGTGGTGAACGCCCGTAACCGCTACGCTCCCGGTTCTACCAACTGGCTGAAGGCGGGAGAACTGGCCAACCGGGCTGCCGGCAAAGAAACCGTTTGGCTGGATGAAGTTACCCGTACCGGTATTATCCAGAGCTACCAGGCGGCTGTTTCAGGCGCTACACAGCAAACGAACTATTACCTCTCTACTTCCTTCGATCAGAATAAAGGCATCATTAAAGGAGATGACTTTAAACGTGTTTCCCTGCTCGCGAAGCTGAATATGAACATTACTTCCTGGCTGGAAGTAGGGGCGGATGGTAGCTATACCAAACGTGACTATTCCGGGGTGGCTGCCAATATAGGCGAGGCGCAGATGATGTCGCCGTACGGTGTAATGTACCGCGACAGCCTCGGTAATCTAGAAAAGTACCCGTATACACAGGCGGCCATCAATCCGCTGTGGGGTGTGCAGGATGGTACCCGCGACAACATGGACATCGGCAACAACTTCCGCCTGAATGCCCATGCGCTGGTGAAAGTGCCGTGGATCGATGGGTTGAGCTATCGTGCTAACCTGGCGCTGAACCTGGATAAAGACAGGTCGGGCAACTTCTATTACGAGACTAACTTTGTCCAGGAAGGAGAAGGCATTGGCCGTTATTCGCCGTCTACCGTACAGGGCTTCCTGTCGAGGGCGAACGGCAATATCAATAACTACAGCAATTACAGCTACGTAATCGATAACATCCTCAACTACCGCAAAACATTTGGTAAACACAGTGTTGATGCAACGGCAGTGTATACACGCGATTACTTTAAGTACGAGTCGGAAAACTCAACCGGCTCCGACTTCCAGGCGAATGGTAATACAGCGTTAGGTATGTATGGTTTGCAGACGGCAACCGTGCAGCGCGCAACAGTAGATATATGGGAACGCGCCAATATCGGTTACCTCATACGCGGTAACTACAATTACAACAATCGCTATTTCCTCACCGGGTCTTTCCGTCGCGATGGGGCTTCTGTATTCGGAGCGAATAACAAGTGGGCAGATTTTGCCGCTGTGGGCGTGGCCTGGCGTATTACCGAGGAGGCGTTCATGAAAAACCTGCACTATCTCAATCACCTGAAACTGAAGTTTTCCTGGGGCCAGAATGGTAACCAGGGCATCGGCCCCTATGGTACCCTGTCGACCGTTGGCAACGGTGCGTCGGGCGGTGTGCGTTACCAGTTCTCAAATACAGGTAGCCAGATGTTTTATGGCCTCTTCCAGCGCGACCTCGGCAACTCCGACCTCGGTTGGGAAACAACAGAGTCCTGGAACGCGGGGTTCGAATCTTCCTGGTTTAACGAACGCCTGTTCGTAGATCTCGATATGTATAAAGGTAAAACTACCGACCAGCTCTTTACCCGCAACATCCCGGTGATGACTGGTTTTAAGACCATGCGCACCTCCATGGGCCAGGTAGATAATAAGGGCGTTGAAATAACGGTACGTTCCGTAAACGTTAAACATTCGGATTGGGGTTGGACTACCGCAGCAACTTTCTGGCTGAACCGCAACAAACTGGTGAAGCTGTATGGTGAAGACAGGGATGGCGATGGTAAAGAAGACGATGACGTGTCCAGCGGCCTGTTCATCGGTCAGCCACTCTACGCTATCTATGGCTATGAACAAATCGGTATCGTTCAGGAAAGTGATACCACTTACACCCGCCTCACCGGCGCCGCGCCGGGTTCGCCGATGTACCGCGATTTTGATAAAACGCCCGGCATCAGCGCTACCGACCGTAAAATACTCGGCTACGCCCAGGATAATTTCCGCCTGAGCATGAGCAATACGGTTAATTACAAGGAATTTGACCTGTATGTGATGGTCTCCGGCAACTTCGGCGGTAATGGTTATTATAAAAGGTCGAACGCCGCTGCTTACCTCACATCCGGTACCAGCCGCTTTAACGATAACATGACGTCCAAGCCTTACTGGACGCCCGAAAACAAAAGCAATACCTATCCATCTGCCTTCTTTTCCGGTGATGGCCGCTTCCTCGGACTGCAAAGCCGTACGTTCGTGCGTTTGCAGGATGTTACCTTGTCGTATCGCCTGAAACAAAGTTTGCTGACGCCATTGCGCCTCAACTCCGCGAAGTTTTTCGTGAGTGCCAAGAACCTGGCCACCTTCACCAACTGGTTTGGCGGCGATCCGGAAACAGGTACGCCTGTACGGGAGAATACTTTCCCCGTGCCCAGCACGTATTCCTTTGGCGCAAACATCAGCTTCTAATCACCTACAAATCAGATCAACATGAAACACACGATATATAAGATGAAATGGGCGCTGTTACTGTCGATGGCTACAGTGTCCGCCTGTAAATCAGATATGGATTTTCTGCGGGAACGACCTGCTACTTTTTATACAGTGGACAATGCGTTTTCTACCTCTTCGCAGGTAGACCAGGTGTTGGTATCTGTATACTCACAACTGCGCGACCTTTGGGCGAATCCGGCAGAAGAAGGCTGGATCATGGTGTTCCGCGGTAATGGTACGGATATGTATGATGTGCCCAGCATCCGCAGAGGCAGTTCCTTCAATAACTATGGTAACATCAACGCGGAGAATGCGGTGTTCTTCAACTGTTACAGCACCTGGTACCAGCTGATATCCAAAGCTAATATGGCATTGTACGCGGCCGACTTGTCACATATCACCTGGGCGTCTGATGCAGAAAAGGCCTATGTTAAAGCACAGGCGCGTTTCTTTCGCGCGTTCGCTTATCGTAACCTCGGCGAGTTGTTTGGAGGCGTTCCCCTGGTGACCGAAATTTTCAACACACCCCGTTTTGATTTCAAACGTAGTACCCGCATAGAAACCTACCAGTTCGCCATTGATGAACTGCTGGCGATCGAGAATGACCTGCCAGAAACCACCACCCGTGGCGGTAGAGTCGTAAGAGGTGCTGCACAACATAACCTGGCCGAATTATATCTGGCACTGGGCACGCAGCTAAAAGAAGAGGGCAGGGCCGCAGAAGCAACGACGGCGTTCACGCAGTCCATCGCCTATGCCAATAAAGTAATCGACGGTGGTACGTATTCGCTGATGAACGCCCGCTTTGGCTCCCGCAGAACAGAAGCACAGGGCAATGTATACTGGGATCTTTTCCAGGAAAACAACGTGAACTACCAGGATGGTAATAAGGAATGTGTGTGGGGCCTGCAAATTGATTATGCGGCTTACCGCACGGAGGACGGCAAATCGAAGCTTCCTTACTCCCGCGCATACAGCCCCGTGTTCCGCGATGGTGCCAAGGACCATCTTACCGGCACTGGTCCTGATGTAGGCGGACGTGGCGTATCGTTCATGATGCCTACGATGTATACCCGCGACGATATTTATAACGGCGCATTCAGCGGTGATATGCGTAATACCGATATCGTTTTCCGCCGTGTATTCCGGGGCAATGTGGCCTCATCGCCTTACTTCGGCGTGCCTATCCCATGGGATGTAATGTACTACGGCAGTGCGAATGCGACCACCAATATGAATAACCGCAGCCTGTGTTACCCGGTTTCCTGCAAAATTGCGACCGATAAATATACAGGTGTGGCTGATGGAGAGAACATGAGTAACTTGTTCCGCGATGACTATTTTATCCGCCTCTCCGAAACGATCCTGTTACGTGCAGAAGCCAAACAGCGTAACGGCGATAAGCCCGGTGCAGCTGCTGATATCAACCTGCTGCGCACCCGCGCACAATGTACGTACATGGTGTCGGCCGCCGATATGGACGATAATTTCAACACGATACTGGATGAGCGTGCCAGGGAATTGATCTACGAAGAATGTCGCTGGAACACGTTGTTGCGTATGGGTGGCACTATTGCTGTAGATCGTATCCGCAAATATGCCTACTGGCCGGAAGCGCAGGCTACGCTTACTTTTAACTACAACCTGTGGCCCATTCCGCAAACGGTGATAGATACGAATAAAGACGAACCGCTGGATCAGAACGACGGTTGGAAACGCTAACTACTTCAGAAGTCCGGGGTCTTGGCAGGCCCCGGCTTTTTAACTATTTTGACGACATGCTTAGAAGAGTATTGATCCTGTTTTTCCTGATTGGTATTGTGACAGTTGCAAAAGCGCAAACGTTGTTCACCCCTGATGGCCTGATGTGTGACCTGATCGCGAATGGCGGCTACCAGTCTGTAAATGGTTACCTGGCCCAGCCAGAGTGGAGCAAGGCAGCCTTTCTCGCCACTAACTCCGTCCGCATCCGTAATGCCCGCCCGGCTTTCAGCTGGATGCTGACCTCCGTAAAAAACAATACGATGCAAAGCGCCTACCGCATCCTGGTAGCCGATCATCCTGACAGCCTCGCGAAAAATACCGGTAACATGTGGGATTCCCGCAAGGTGTTGTCGCCACGATCTAATGCGGTATTGTATTTCGGTAAACCATTACGTGCGCATACGCTCTACTATTGGAAAGTAATGGTATGGGATAAAAACAGCGCGCAAAGTGCCTTCTCCGAGCCTGCTGCATTTTTTACCGACACGCTGCTGGCCGACTATGCCACCACCCAGTACCCATTGCAGAAAACCGACCAGTTCCCTGAGCGGTTTTCAGTAAGTGATACGATGGTGTTTGCAGACTTTGGCAAAGCGGCTTTTGGTCAGTTAAAGCTGGAATTAACGGGTACGGGCACACGCGATACCGTGGAAGTGCACCTGGGTGAAGCGATTACTGCCTGGGGTACGATCAATCGCCGGCCAGGTGGTACGATCCGCTACCAGCGGTACCGGTTGCCTTTGCGGCCGGGTACACACACGTATTATGTAAACATTCGCAAGGATGCGCGGAATACGGGTCCGCAGGCGGTATTGATGCCGGGTTACATCGGCGAGGTGTTGCCTTTCCGGTACTGTGAGTTGCGGAAGTATGGGCAGCCGATGGAAGAAACGCAGATCGTGCGAACGGCGGTGAATTACCCGTTTGATGAAACGGCGGCTTCCTTTCATAGTTCCGACAGCATCCTGAACCAGGTGTGGGACATGTGTTATTATACGATGAAAGCCACGTCCTTCGCCGGTATATTCGTTGATGGCGATCGTGAGCGTATTCCGTATGAAGCAGATGCGTACATCAACCAGTTAGGCTATTATGCTGCCGATCGCGAGTATACGCTGGCACGAGCGTCGCAGGAATACCTGTTGCATCACGCTACCTGGCCAACGGAGTGGATCTTACAATCGGTGCTGATGGCGTATAACGATTACCTATACACGGGCGACAGCCGGTCGGCCCGCCACTTCTATAACGACCTGAAGGCGAAACTATTGATGCCGCTGGAAATGCCGAATGGCCTGATCAGCACCCGTACCGGCAAACAAAATCCTGCCCTTATGAAAGCCATTCATTTTAATGGCGGGTTATTGAGGGATATTGTGGACTGGCCACATACGGGCATCTTAGGCCTGGCTAAGTCAGAAGGTGGGGAGACGGACGGCTTCGTGTTCCGTGATTACAACGCGGTGGTGAACGCTTACTACTATAAGGCTTTGCGGGATATGCAGTCGATTGCTGCCACGCTTAACCGCGATGCAGACGCTAAACTTTTTGAGACGAAGGCGGATAAGCTGAAAGACGATTACCGCAAACAATTCTGGGACCGCAAACAACGCGTGTTCATGGATGCGCCGGACACCTTACATGCCTCGCTGCATACGAATATGTTTGCGCTGGCCTTTGGACTGGTGGAAGATAGATACAAGGACGATGTAGCCTCGTTCATCCGCTCCCGTGGTATGGCCTGTAGTGTGTACGGCAGCCAGTTCCTGATGGATGCGGTGTACGATGGCAACGACGAAGCGTATGGCTTACAACTGCTCACCTCCACCGCCGACCGCAGCTGGTACAATATGATCCGCGAAGGAAGTACAATGGCGATGGAAGCCTGGGGTAACAAATACAAGCCGAACCAGGATTGGAACCATGCCTGGGGTGCGGTGCCGATCAATATCATCAGTCGTAAACTAATGGGTATCGAACCGTTAACGCCCGGCTGGGAGGTGTATCGCATCAAACCACAAACCAGCAGCCTGCAATTCGCTATCATCACCGTACCCACGATCAAAGGAAAAATCATTGCGCAGTATGAAAAGAAAGAGGAGGATTTCCTGATGACGTTGACGCTGCCGGCCAATGCCACCGCGCAAGTTGTGTTGCCTGCCGCCTTCGCCCGCGGCCGGTTCGAGGTGTACCTGGGCGAAGAACGCATCAAACCGGTGAAGAAGAACGGCGAATATATCGTCACCATTGCTGGTGGCGGCGCTTATAAATTATCTGTAGGTCCACGTTAATGTAATTGTTTATGCTGATGAATAAACGACTGGCCGGAGCATTGCTCATCGGTCTATGTGCCGCATGTTCACACCCCAGGCAACTTCCTGTAAAACCCGCTGCTGCTAATACATTAGAAGCCGGGTTTATTAATCCGCCCGACGAAGCAAAGCCCCGTGTATTCTGGTGGTGGCTCGAAGGCAATCAAAGCAAAAAAGGGATCGGGGCAGATCTGATCGCGATGAAGGCCGCCGGCATTCAAGGCGCCATCATCTTTGATGCAGGCTCCTCATCTTATAAAAATATGGAGAAAACCGCCAGCGGCCCTTCGTTCATGGGGCCGGAGTGGCAGGCATTGTTCCATCATACCTGTAAGATCGCCGACAGCCTCAATATGGAACTGAGCCTCAACATCGGCAGCGGCTGGAACGATGGCGGTCCCTGGGTGACGCCCGAACTGGCCTCGCAGAAACTGGTGTGGAGCGATACGTTGGTGGAAGGCGCGCGTACGATCGATATGCAACTGGCCATGCCGGCTAAGTTGTTCACCGATGAAAACAAACGGGTACATTATCGGCCCATCGTTACGCTGGCCGTGAAGTTGCACGATCAATATGAAAAGGTGCAGCGGCTGGAAAACTTCGAGATCAAAGCGGTGCATAGCATTTACAGCATTCCGTTTACAAAAAGTGGTTTAGGGTACGACTGGAATATTTTTATGAAACCCGAAGCATCGCCCGCGCATGAGGCGCATGCGGATGTGGAAGATGTGACGGATGTAAGCGATAAGGTAGATGCACAGGGCCGCATTCGCTGGCAGGCACCGGCGGGTAGATATTTACTGATGCGGTTTGGATATACGCCTACGGGCATTCATGTATCCACGCACAGCCCAGGGGGCGGCGGCCTCGCGATCGATTATATGAGCCGCGAAGCGATGGACCTGCAATATTTTAAGACAGTAGGGGTACTCACGCGCGGCAAAAAAGCCAACAGTCTCAAATACCTGCACGACGATAGCTGGGAGCTTGGTGCCAGCAACTGGACGCCGACTTTTGCGGAGGCCTTCAAAGCAGCTAATGGTTATGACATCTACAAGTACCTGCCCGTGCTTACCGGCCGCATCCTGGGTAACCGTGATGTGTCCAACAACTTCCTGTTCGACTTTCGCCGTACGATCGCAGACCTGATTTACACCAACCATTACCAACGTTTTGCCGACCTGGCCGCTAAAGACGGCATGGGTATCCATTCCGAAAGCGGCGGGCCACATCCCGCGCCGGTAGACGCTTTGAAGAACCTTGGATTAAACGCTGTGCCGATGGGTGAGTTCTGGATAAGGGCAAATACCCATCGCGTGGAAGCACATCGCCGCCTGTATGTAAAGCAGCCTGCATCTGCCGCCCATATTTACGGTAAACAGTTCGCACAGGCAGAGGGACCGACGAGCATTGGTCCGCATTGGGAAGAAGATTTTTATTACATGAAACCCACGCTTGACCGTGTGTATTGCGAAGGCCTGAACCGCCTGGTGATCCACACCTTCACACATTCGCCGGAAGAAGCGGGCAAACCCGGTAACGAATATTTTGCCGGTACACACTTTAACCCCAACGTCACCTGGTGGGCACAGGCGCCCGCATTCCTGCGATGGAATACGCGCGTGTCGTATATGCTGTCCCGTGGTTTGTTCGTGGGTGATGTGTGTTACTATTACGGCGATAATGTACCTAACCAGGTGCCGCTAAAACATATTGATCCGCAGCTGGGTGAAGGATATGACTATGATGTGTGTAACACCGATGTGATCTTACATCGCATGCAGGTGAAGGACGGTCGTATCGTATTGCCCGATGGCATGTCATATGCCGTTCTCGTGCTGCCCGATTGGGAAGTAATTACGCCGGAAGTGTTGGCGAAACTGGCATCGATGGTGCGGCAGGGTGCCACGATCATCGGCCCCAAACCTAAATCGGCTGCAGGTTTAAGAAATACGGCTAAAGACATTCGCCCGCTGGCAGACGAAGTATGGAAGTCTGTGCGCAACGATCGCAGCATCCGCGAAACACTGCTCGCCAAAAACATTCAGCCGGACTTTACTTACGAGGGCCGCAAACCCCATACGCTCATTGATTACATACACCGCAGTACACCTGATGCCGAGATTTACTATGTCGTAAACCGGAACGAGCGGCCGGAATACGTAAACGTATCATTCCGTGTAAACGACCGACAGCCCGAGCTTTGGGACGCTGACAAGGGCACCATAATATCACAACCTTTGTACACCACCCGCGACGGCCGCGTGCAAATGCCATTGTTCCTCGATCCGTTCGGATCAACGTTCGTCGTGTTCCGGAAAAAGGCCGGCGCGCACATGGTGCAGCTGCAAAAGGATGGCAAAGAACTGTTTCCGGCTTTACCTGCAGACACTTTCGACACAGCGCCCTTTATCGCCATGGAGAACGGCCGTATGTTGTGGACAGCGAACGGGCGGTATGTGTGGACAGGCAGCGATGGCAAAACACACAGCGCCGACCACCAGGTGAGCGCACAAATCATCGATGGCCCCTGGACGGTTCGTTTCGACAAAGCCTGGGGCGGCCCGGAACAAACGATCTTCCACCAGCTGATGTCATGGACCGATCACAAAGACGAGGGAATTAAATACTACTCCGGCACCGCCATCTATAGTAAAAAATTTACCCTGTCACCCACCAATAAAAGCATCTTCCTCGACCTGGGCGAGGTGGCTAACATCGCCGAAGTAACGATCAATGGCCGCTCTGCCGGCGTATGGTGGACGCATCCGTTTATCGCCGACGTCACCAGCTACCTGCAACCCGGCGAAAACAACATCGAGATCAAAGTCGTGAACCTCTGGCCGAACCGCATTATCGGCGATCAGCGCCTGCCCGCAGCGAAGCGTTTTACCCGCACCAACGTCCAAAAGTTCAAAGCGGACGACCCGCTGCGGACATCAGGTTTACTCGGGCCGGTGAAGTTGCATTTGAGATAAAATAGTATCAGGATGGAGCGTGATTTTCGGGTTCCGGGAGGGGCTGGATAACTCTCAGATAACTCTCATATAACTCTCAGGTAACTCTCGCATAACGCTAACATAACTTAAACACAGCCTAAATGTAGTGCTAAGGTATTTTTTTATGATGCAGTATTACCATAACGCGTGCGACTATCCGTACCTGACTTGCTATTTCCCGGCGGTTTAAAAAAGGCGACAATTGCGACATTTCGCGGTAGTTACGACATCAGGCGACACATGGCGACAGGTGCTGTTCGAAACGGCAAAAGCGGTTGTATCTTCGCAAAAAAAGCCGCACCTTACGGTACGGCTTTCTAAATATAACCATCTTAAAAGTTATGCGTTTACTGGCTTGCTCTCTTCGATCTTGAGTACCCGGCCGGTCCATTCACGGAGGTTATCGCACAGGGCGGGATCGGATGCGAGCGACTGACCGTAGGATGGGATCATTTCCTTCAGTTTGGCCTGCCATTGGGCTGACTTCATTTGCTGAGGGAAACATTTGTTCATGAGGTCGAGCATGATGGATACGGAGGTAGAAGCTCCCGGTGATGCGCCAAGCAGGGCGGCGATGCTGCCATCTGCCGCACTTACCACTTCGGTGCCGAATTCCAGGATGCCACCTTCTTCTTCGTCCTTTTTGATCACCTGTACACGGTAGCCGGCCACTTCCAGTTCCCAGTCTTCCAGTTTGGCGTCGGGCAGGAAGTCACGCAGGGCTTCGAGGCGGTCCTCGGGCGACTGGCGTACCTGGTCAATGAGGTACTTCGTGAGCGGCAGGTTATGTGCGCCGGCGGAAAGCATCGGGCGGATGTTGGCGAAACGGATGCTGAGGATCAGGTCGAGGAACGAGCCCTTTTTCAGGAACTTGGTCGTGAAGCCGGCGTAGGGGCCGAACAGCAGTTCCTTTTTGCCTTTGATGATCCTGGTATCCAGGTGTGGTACCGACATGGGAGGGGAGCCGATGGGCGCTTTACCATACACTTTGGCATAGTGCTTTTCCACCAGTTCCGGGTTTTTACATTTGAGCCACTGTCCGCTCACCGGGAAACCGCCAAAGCCCTTGCTTTCGGGGATCCTGGATTTGAGCAACAGGGGAAGGGAGCCGCCGCCGGCGCCGATAAATACGAAGCGGGATTTTACCAGCCTGCGTTTACCGGTGGCGAGGTCTTTCACCTCAATATACCAATGGCCATCTTTCTGGCGCAGTGTTTTTACGTCGTGGTTGAAGAAGAGCGACACCTTATCGTCCTGCTTCATTCTTTCGAAGATGTGACGGGTGAGGGAGCCGAAGTTCACGTCGGTGCCGATTTCCATGCGGGTGGCGGCTACCTTCTGTTGAGGATCACGCCCCTGCATGACGATAGGCATCCAGGAAGCCAGCTGCTGCTGATCTTCGGAGTACTTCATGTCGGCAAAGAGGTGACATGAAGTAAGCGCTTCGTGTCTCTTTTTGAGGAAATCTACCCCATCTTCTCCCCATACGAAACTCATGTGCGGCGTACGGCGGATAAAGGATTCGGGGAGGGAGATGTGATTGCTTTCGATCAGATAGGCCCAGAACTGCTTGGACTGTTCGAAAGATTCGGCAATTTTCACTGCCTTTTTGATCTCTACGGAACCGTCTTTGGCCTGCGGGGTGTAGTTCAGTTCGCAGAAGGCGGAGTGGCCCGTGCCGGCGTTGTTCCAGGCATCAGAGCTTTCGGCTGCGGCTACATCGAGTCGTTCGAAAACCTGTACCGAAATACCGGGTTCCAGTTCTTTCAGCATCATGCCAAGCGTTGCGCTCATGATGCCTGCGCCGATCAATACTACATCAGCTTCGTCCCTACCTGCGTTCGTGTCAATACTCATGATCAATTAAATAATTATTTCTCCAAAATATTGTGCCATGCTTTTTCCTGCTCTGCTTTGCCGATTCCGGCGCTGCGTTGTTCGATTTCAGTGCGTGAGGCCGTTGCCGGCCACCTGCCAATTACCTTTCAGTTCAATTTTTCCTAACGTGTCATATGCGTGGAACAAATAAAGAATGAAATGTGTCCTTTCGACACCAACTTTCATTTCTTCCGAAAAGTTGCAAAACCATCTATAATGGGATGCAAAATGTCGGTTGAAGGAATACTATTTTGAAAACCGATGCATTATAAATTGCAATATTTTAAATCTAAAGTGAAAATTCCAGGTTTTTTCAACGATGGTTGGTGATAAAAAGCCTTGGAACCGCAAAATTAATACTCATTAGGGAGTTCACCAATATATTTTATAATTATTAATGAATTTTGACTGATGGTTGATAAATTTTAACAAATACTAAGGTTAGGTAGATGATTTTCAATGGTCGAACTCTAGGTGCTGATTTTCAAGGCATTGTGTGTAGTGAGCCTAAACAATGCGGTAATGCGAAAAATAGCGTAATTTGCCGCGCTTGAAGCAGCCAATTATCTAAGACGATCCCAAATAAAAACAATTTTAAACTCCCCAAAATGGCAAAACGTGTGTATTACCTCTCTCCGGTAAAGCCCACCGCAAAAATAAGCTGCGAAGTAAAAATGCGTTCGCAGGCATTTAACACTTCTACGGCTAAACTGAAACGTTCCGGCTCCCAGGTAATTATCGGTCGTACCGGCAACAAAGGCGAACAGGCCGGCAGCGGCAATTTGTTCGAATCGCAGGTAGGCGTTACGCAGGACATTATCGGCAGCAAAGTCATTTTTGCGCATTCGCTCGATCTTGGCTTTGCGACCGACGACGACCTGAAGGTGATCCTGCAGGCGGCTACCGACGAAGAGTATGAAGCAAAATGGGCGGCGTACCTCAAGCTGGTAGAAGAAGAAAAATGGGAAGATGTGTTTGACATCCTGCGCCTTTCCATCAACTATGTTTTTCGCGGTGGCATCGACGGCGAGCAGTCATTCGAATATGATTACGACGATGTATTCGACCACAGCGACGATGGCATGGTGATCATCCTTTCCAAAGCGGTACAATTTGTTTATCCAAACCCCCAACTTTAACGATGCGCCGGATTATATGCAGCCTACTGATGCTCGGCAGCCTTACCGCCGCCGCACAGCAAAAACAGGAACTGGACCTCTCCAACCTCAAACCGCCCGTATCGCCCGGCTTTACGATACTGGACGTGAGCCCGGCCGCGATCGAACGACCTAAAACGATCCGCGAGTTTACAGTGTCTACCACGAGTTTATTCGACAATGGCCTCAGTATCCCGAAAAACTTCGCCTTCGAGTTTGCACCGGGTTGGATGTTGAATAACAAAGGCTATACATTTTACCAGATCACCGGGCTGAATAAAGTAGGGAAGGCGTTAAAGGAGAATGTGTTCTCCGATGCGAAGTTCGCCAGCCTGAGTATTGCTTCGGTGTATAACGAGGATTCCGTAAGTACGCCCACGCTGGCGGCTAACAGCAATCATATCAGTTACGGCGCGAAGGTGAACCTCATCAAAGTGTATGGTAAAAAGCGCCTGGCATTGATGAATATATTTTTGGAAGATGCGATGGATTCTACTTCCGCCGTGCTGGAAGATATCGATCCCGATGAACCGGCAGCCGGACAAGCGAACGCTTTACGGGCCAAAACAAAAGCCGCATGGGATAAACTGAAGGATCTCCGCTCTATCCGCCCGTTGTTCCAGATGCAATTCGCGGCAGCGTCTTCACTGGCGTTCCCGGATAATAAAGGCGGTCGTCATCAACGCACCGGTGTTTGGACGAACATTGGTTTTTCATTCCCCCTTACTAATTTAGGGAAGGATGCGACGCTCGAATCGGCCAACGCTTTCCTGTCTAACAAAAACTTCATCAACCTCATCGCCCTCGCGCGCTGCACGAATGCGAGCTTCGACAGCCTTTACCTGCCTGATAACCGCTCGGTGATCGACCTGGGCGCGCGGGCAGAGTTTGAGTTGGACCGGTTGATGATCGGGGTGGAATACGTGTACCGCAATGGCAACAACGACTTCGTTAAAACGGACCGTGTAGCCGGCATGATCGAGTACCGCATCTGGGAAAACCTGTATGTGGTGGGCTCTTTCGGGCGCAACTTCGGAGAATACAATAATGTGATCTCGATGCTTGGTTTAAATATGGGCTTTGGTAAACAGAGCGCTTATACGCCGTTTAAGTTGAGGTAACGTCTTTCGCGCGGCGTCATCGTATGTTGCGAACGCGGAGACTGGTGCGGAAGTTTGCTTCCCTGCGGTCGCAATGACGGTGGGGAGACGATCACACTTTGATCGTCATTGCGAGCAGCGCGAAGCAAACTTCGTGTGTAGTCTCCGCGTTAGGCATAACGTAGTTACTCCGCCCGCAAACTTTTCACCGGATTGGCCAGTGCAGCCTTAATACCCTGGTAGCTAATCGTCACTAACGTAATCGTCAGCGCGAACAGTGCCACCATGGCGATCGTAGACCAGGTGATATCCGTACGATAATCGTACCTGCCCAGCCAACGTTCCATCAGCAACCAGGCCGTGGGCGTGGCGATGAATAGGGCAATGCCTACGAGCAGCACGAACTCTCGCGATAACAGCGCCCACAGTTGTGCGATAGAGGCGCCCAGTATTTTGCGCACGCCGATCTCCTTCACTTTTTGTTCCGCCATGAATGTGGCCATACCAAACATGCCCAGGCAGCTGATGAAGATCGCGAGTACCGCAAAGAAGGCAGACAGTTTGCCGATGCGTTGTTCCGCATCGAACTTCTTCGCATACTGGTCGTCCACAAATGCATAACTGAATGGTGTGGCAGGATTATGTTTTTTAAAGATCTTTTCTGCAATGGCCAGTGCTTCCGCCGTAGTTTTGGCAGGATTCAGCCTGGCGTTGATCACACTGCCGCCGGAGTAACCTAAAGTAATAGCAGTACGGAATGCGGGTGCATAAGGTGATTCCATCACCATATCTTTAATTACACCAACTACATTATACGGCCGCCCGTCAATTTTCACCACTTCGCCTATGGGGTGTTGCAGGCCCATGAATTTCACGGCGGCCTCGTTTAAAATCATGGCCGACGAGTCGGAAGCGTATTCGCGCGAGAAATCGCGGCCCTCTTTAATCTGCCAGCCGATCGTTTTGCCGAAATCGTGTGTAGCCCCCATAGCTATGAAGTTACCCTGCGCACTTGGTTCCATGCCCCTCCACGTGTAGCCGTTGTTGATAGCATTAACGTCGGTGGTGGAGGCTGTAGAATAAGCCATTTCGGTAACCGCGCCGCTGGCCTTCATTTCATCGCGGATTACGGCAAAGTTTTTTTCCAGCTCAGGAGTGTTCATGTCAATAGCGATCAATCCCTCGCGATTGTACGCCGCCGGACGATTTTTCGCAAACCGGATCTGTTTAAACACAACGACGGTACCGATCATGAGCATGACGGATACCGCGAATTGCAGTACCACGAGTAGTCGTCGTGGCGTAACGGCGCGGTTGCCTGCCTTATAAGTGCCTTTTAATACTTTCACCGGGGCAAAGGAAGATAGATATAATGCAGGATAACTGCCGGCAAGGACCCCTGTCAGCACCGCGAAGCCCAGTCCTGTCAGCCAGAAGAGCGGAGACGGCAGGGGCAGCGTAACGCGCTTGTCGGCCACTTCGTTGAACAGCGGGAGACTGAGTTGTACGAGCACTAAAGCGATGGCGAAACTGATCAGCGCCAGTAAAATGGATTCCGAAAAAAACTGCATCAGCAGCTGGCTGCGCACAGATCCGATGGATTTACGGATGCCTACTTCCTTCGCTCGTTTCTCGGATCGGGCGGTGCTGAGGTTCATAAAATTGATGCAGGCGAGCAGCAATACAAAGGCACCGATGATGCCGAACAGCCAAACGAATTGTATGCGCCCGCCGGTGTTGAAGCCGTCTTTCCAGTCACCGTACAAATGCCATTTGCTCATGGGGTGAAGGAATATCTCCGGCTTAAAGGCCGCGTCATCCGCCCGTACTTTATGCAGTTTTACATCTTTTATTTTAGCAGATACTTTTTCCAGGTCGGCATGATCGGCCAGTTGTCCGTACGCGCACACGAAATTAGAGCGCCAGGGATTTTCCATTTCCCGTATCCAGGTTTGGGAACTCAGAAACAGTTCGAACGGCATGATTACCGACAGCTCGCGGAACGCGGTGTTGTAAGGTAAATCCTCGTAAACGCCTGTCACCTTTACAGTAAGCTGGTTGGCTACTTTTAATACTTTACCGATCGGGTCCTGGTCGCCGAACAATGCTTTTGCGGTGGATGCGGACAGCATTGCGGAGTGCGGGTCTGTGAGTCCGGCGCGGGTACCGTTCAACATATTCAGCGACATCATTTCCGGGAAGGCGGGTTCAAAGAAGCAGCTTTTGGCGCTGATGGCATTGTCCCCGTAATTAACTGAAAGCGTGTTCATCCACGAACTCATGACCACATGTTTAAAGTCCGGCCCATACTTCTGGCGTATCTCGTCGCCCAACAGGTAAGGCACCGCAGACTGTGTTCCCTTCACGCCGTTGAAGGTCTGGTGCTGCATGATGGCCACGATGCGGTCGTGGTTTTCGTGCGCGCGATTGAACGTTACCTCATCGTGCATCCATAGCCCGATGAGTAATGCTACGGCCATACCGAGTGACAGGCCCGCAATATTGACCAGCGAGAAGGTCTTATTTTTCAGGAGATTTCTCCAGGCGATTTTGAGATAGTTCTTGATCATGGTAAGCTGGGTTACGAACATCCTGCCAGTATGACCGGGTATTTGAAAATAGTGGATTATGTATGATGTAAATATAGCAAATGTCCGGATTTAGTACATCGATGTACGAAAGTGACAGGTTACCGGGTGCAAAACCTGCTTATCCGCCAGGGGCGGGGCGTGAAGCAGGGCGACTGACGGGCGGTTGCGGGGAAAAATGATAGACGGCTATTAGGATTCATTTTTACTTTGTATCATTATCAGTAATAAGGAAGCTCACACGGTATTTAAATGCAATCTATGAAATCGAAACAAGGTCTGTTATTGGTAGCAGCATTGGCGGCTGCCGTTACGTTATGTTCTCTTTCTCCCACGCAGGAATCGAAGGAACCAGGATTTAAGAACCTGAAGGTATTGTCGAAAAAGACGACTAAAAGGGAGATGGACAGTGTGATGCAGGAGTTTAAGGTAGCATTGGGCGTGCGTTGTAATTTTTGTCATGCCGCCAGCAAAGACGATCCGCGTAAGATGGACTTTGCCAGTGATGCGAACAGGCATAAAGAAATTACACGCGATATGATGCGGATGACGAACAGGATCAGCAAAAAGTACCTGGAAGTGACTTGTTACACCTGTCACCGCGGTAAAGAAGAACCGTTGCTGGCGCCAGAGCGGCCAATACGGGCGAAACGAAAAAGTAAACATTAAAACTGATACAAAAAACGAGTATGAACTCAAGACGATCGTTCCTAAAACAGGCCATGCTGGCCTCCGCTGCGTTAGCCACTCCTGGTATATTGCTGGCGGGCCCCAGGCGTAATCCACGTAAAATAGGCGCCAATGATAAAGTTAACCTGGCATGTATCGGCATCGGGAATCGCGGTGGCGAAATCATCAAAGAGTTTGCAAAAACCGGCCTGGCAAACATCGTAGCGCTTTGTGACGTTGACATGGGCGCACCGCATACGACCGAGGTGATGAAGATGTTCCCGAACGCACGTCGTTTCCAGGACTTCCGCGAAATGTTCGATAAGATGGGCAAGGAGATCGACGCCGTAACAGTAGGTGTGCCTGACTTCTCCCACTTCCCGATCACGATGATGGCGATTGGCCTGGGTATTCACGTTTACGTGGAAAAGCCGATGGCACGCACGTTCAACGAGGTAGAGCTGATGATGAAGGCAGCTGAGAAGCACCCGAAAGTGGTTACCCAGATGGGCAACCAGGGTCACTCCGAAGGCAACTACTTCCAGTTTAAAGCCTGGAAGGATGCCGGCATCATTAAAGATGTAACTGCTATTACCGCACACATGAACTCTCCCCGCCGCTGGCATGGCTGGGACCCGAACATAAAATCCTTCCCGCCGGCCGAGCAGTTACCCTCCACGTTAGATTGGGATGTTTGGCAGATGGCGACCAAAGGCCACGAGTATAACAAAGACTTCGTAAACGGTCAATGGCGCTGCTGGTACGACTTTGGTATGGGCGCACTGGGCGACTGGGGTGCACACATCCTGGATACCGCGCACCAGTTCCTGGACCTGGGGCTGCCAACAGAGGTAAATCCAGTGAAGCTGACAGGACATAATAAGTTCTTCTACCCGATGTCGAGCACCCTGGTGTTTAAGTTCCCTGCCCGTCAGAACATGCCCGCGCTGGACGTTACCTGGTACGATGGCGTCGATAACCTGCCGCCGATCCCTGCCGGCTATGGCGTTCAGGGCCTCGATCCAAACATTCCGCCGCCGAGCAACGGCCCGATCAAGGAAGCGAAACTGAACCCGGGTAAGATCATCTACGGTAAAGACCTCACCTTTAAAGGAGGCAGCCACGGCACCACGCTGTCGATCATCCCGAAGGAAAAGGCAAAAGAAATGGAGGGTAAACTGCCGGAAGTACCGAAGAGCCCATCCAACCACTTTAAGAACTTCCTGCTGGCATGTAAGGGCGAAGAGCAAACCCGCTCACCGTTCTCCGTGGCCGGTCCGCTCAGCCAGGTATTTTGCCTGGGCGTGTTAGCGCAGTGGACAGGAGAGAAGATCGTGTTTGATCGTAACCGCAAGGTGATTACCAGCAGTAAGAAAGCGAATGATTTATTAGTAGGCCCTCCGCCGAGAAAAGGCTGGGAGCAGTACTACAAAGTATAACTATCTTTAGGAAGCCGCAGCGATGCGGCTTCCTTCGTATCCACAATCATGTTTATGAGACGAATGTATCTTATTCCATTGCTGGCTGTTTGTATGGCCTGTGCTGCCCCGAAGGCGGGAGCGGGCGGTGTTAACACGGGAACACCGACATCCTCTGGCGGCCCATCGGGCGGTTTTAACACAACAACACCGACATCGGACAATACATCAGATGCCGGTGCTACGAGTTCCGCGGGCAATACACCAGGTGGCGGTGCTACGACTTCGACGAGCAACGCATCCGCAGGTGCCGGTGCTGCAAGTTCCACGAACGCATCTGCAGCTGGTGCTAACACTGCAACACCACCAACAGGCAACCCCGCCCCACTCCAAACCGGCGCGGACCAAACCGAAAAATACCTGCCTTACCTGAAAGGCAAACGCGTCGCCATCCTCGGCAACCAAACTTCCGTAATAGGCAACACTCACCTGGTGGACAGCCTGCAGTCACTCGGCGTGAAGATCGTTAAGGTCTTCGGCCCCGAACATGGCTTCCGCGGTAATAACAGCGCGGGTGTAGTGGTGAAGGACGAGGTAGACAGGAAAACAGGCATCCCGATCATCTCCCTGTACGGCGCAAAAAGGAAACCCAGCAAGCAAGACCTGGCCGACGTGGACGTGATGATCTACGATGTGCAGGACGTAGGCTGCCGGTTCTACACCAACATTAACGCACTTGCAGAACTCATGGAAGCCTGTGCGGAAAATAACAAAGAGCTGCTGATCCTCGACCGGCCCAATCCCAATGCTTATTTCATAGACGGCCCCGTGCTGGACATGAAGCTGAAATCCGGTATCGGTCAGTTCCCGATCCCTATCACCCATGGCATGACCATCGCGGAATTTGCGCAGATGGTGAACGGGGAACACTGGCTGCCGCGCAACCTGCAATGTAAACTGAAGATCATACCCGTAACGAATTATACGCACGACACCTATTACACGCTGCCCGTAAAACCATCGCCCAACCTGAATACACAGATCGCGATCATGTTATACCCGACCACCTGTATTTTCGAGGGCACGACGCTGAACTACGGCCGTGGCACCTACTTCCCGTTCTCCATCGTGGGCGCGCCGAAGCTGAAAGGCAAGTACGAATTTTCGTTTACGCCAGTCGGCATCAAAGGCATGTCGGAAACACCGCTTTATATGAACCAGGTGTGTTACGGCATCGATCTGCGTAAGACGGACTTGCAGCAGCTGTTAAAGGAAAAGAAGATCAACATCGCGCTGATCAAGGAGCTGTATGCAGCTTACCCTGACAAGAAAGAGTTTTTCGATTATACGATCAGCAAAGAGATCGGCAATGTAGATTTCAGAACGGGAGATGCGAAGTTCAGGCAGCAGATCATTGACAATGTGCCGGAGGAAGAGATCCGGAAAAGCTGGGAACCGGCTTTGAGTAATTACAAGCAGATGCGGACAAAGTATTTGATTTACCCATAAAAAAAAGGCCGGCACATTGCCGGCTTTTTTGCTGGAGAAAATCGTTTTTCGGTCAAACAAGGTGCTTTGCTTATCTTGCAGGAGATTGGCCACTAATTCAGAACATCCGAAGTTGCACCGGGCAGTACTCAGTAACGAACACCTTTTGGTGCGGACAGCCGCCGATGGCGATCAGCTGGCCTATGCGCAGCTTTACACCCATTACTACCCCAGTTTACAGGCAGCCATCAACTTCATTACCCAAAACAGCGACGAAACAGACGAACTGCTGCAGGAAACCTTTCTGCGCATCTGGAAGGTGCGGGAAAAACTGTTGCTGGTTAAGTCTTTCGAGAACTATGCCTTTAAGATCGCCCGCAACCTGTTATTCGACCAGCTACGGCGGCAGAAGGTGCATCTTCGGGCCATAGAAGCCCTGGCCCATCGTGCCGCGTCGCCCGAGCCAGATCATCTCGAATACAAGGAACTGCACGACCTGGCCACCGGTGCTATCGATCGCCTGGATCCCCAGCGGCGGGAAATCTTCCTTTTGCGTACAGAGGAGGGACTCAGTTTTGAAGATATCGCCGCCCGTTACGGGCTGGCCGTCGTAACGGTCAAAAAACATTATTACGCAGCCTATCACTCGCTAAAATCGCTGCTGGAGCAGCATGGCGGCCCACTTTCCCTCATTTTCCTCCTCTGGATCGGGAAAAAATAAAAAATCTGCAGAAAGGCGTATACGAATCGGCTGCTTCTTCGTCTGAAGTATACAAGCGCCTATATGACCGACCAAACAAAACTATCACTCATTAACAAATATAAAGCGGGTCAACTTACCGAGGAGGAAGAAGCGTCGTTCTTCGCCTGGTACCGGGAGGTGACCCTTGACGAACTGCATCAGCTGTTACAAATGGGCGACCAACCGCCTGCTTACCAGGAGGCAAGCCCGGAGTTCCTGGCCGCCATGCAGCAACGTTTGCAGGAGCCGGCCAAAGTACGTAAGCTGCAACCCCGCTTGTGGTGGGCTGCCGCAGCGGTGTTGCTGGTGGCCGGAAGTGTTTACCTGCTCCGTCCCGCAACAAAGCCGGTGGATGTAGTGGTGACAGCTTCGGCGGATGTGGCGCCCGGCAAAAACGGCGCGGTGCTCACCCTCGCCAACGGCCAGCAGGTATCGCTGGACAGTTTGGCTGATGGTGTTGTAGCCAATCAGCAAGGTACGAACGTAGTGATGCAGAATGGTAGTCTGCACTACCATGCAGATGAGGCAAGCGGCAGTGCTTATAACACGATCAGCACGCCACCGGCCCGCCAGTTCCGGCTCACGCTACCCGACGGCTCGCTGGTATGGCTGAATGCAAAAAGCTCCATTCGCTATCCAACGGCCTTTACAGGCGCGAACAGAACGGTGGAAGTAAACGGAGAAGCCTACTTCGAAGTAGCTAAAAACGCTGCCCGTCCATTCCGCGTACAATTAAAGAACGCGACGGTAGAAGTGCTGGGCACACATTTCAATCTCAATGCTTATGATGATGAGCCTTCGGTGCGTGCAACCTTGCTGGAAGGCAGCATCCGCGCGGTGAAAGGAACGGAAGGAGTAGTGTTGCAACCGGGGCAGCAGGCAGACATAGAAACGAGTATCAGGGTAAAAGAAAATATCAACACAAACCAGGTAGTGGCCTGGAAGGACGGCACTTTCAACTTTGACCAATTAGGAGTAGAAGAAGTAATGCGGCAATTGTCGCGGTGGTACGACATCGAGATCGTTTATGAGAAAGGCGTACCAGTGAACAAATTTTATGGGGAAATCGGCCGCAACCTGAACCTTTCACAGGTGTTAGACGGCTTAAAAGCATCGGGTGTGAATTTCAGAATAGAAGAAAATAAGCGGCTGATCGTATTGCCGTAACCAGTAAGGAGTTTTATCCCTAAAACCAAAACCGCTCTGAGGTAGGATTCAGAGCGGCGAAAGTCAGGGTGAACGATAGACAATTATTTAAGGGAAACTGTTTTTTCAATCAACCTAACCAATTGCAAGTTATGCAAAAAATTGCTTTGTAACCGGCAGGGCCGTGCTATGTCCGTATGCAGCATAGACCGCCACCGGTTCTCAACCAGATCTGTAAGTAACGAAGAGGCGAGGGGCCTCACAACCAAAATTCTGTTAGTGATGAAACTAACCATCTTACTTTTAACCGTTGCATTTATGGGGGTAAGTGCAAAAGGTGTTTCGCAGGCAGTGACGCTTTCCGGCAAAAACATCCGTTTAGAGAAAGCATTTGAAACCATCCGTACCCAAACGGGCTATCATGTGTTTTGTGATCTGCAGCTGTTGAAAGATGCGCAGCTCGTAAACGTATCCGCCACCAGCATGCCGCTCAACCAATTCCTCGACCTGATCTTTAAGGATCAATCGCTGGACTTTATCGTTCGGGAACAAACCATTTTCGTAAGCAAGAAAGTAAATGTACCGTACGTGGCGCCTGCACCCGCAGCCGTGCCGGTACAGGGTATCGTGACAGATGGCCACAATCCGTTGTTCGGCGCTACTATCAAAGTAAAAGGCACTTCCCGTTCCATTATCAACAAAGAAGATGGCCGGTTTGACATTACCGTGAATATAGGCGACGTACTGGTGATCAGTTACGTGGGCTTCAAATCGCAGGAGGTTAAGATCGCGAATAGCACAGATCTCACGATCGTACTACAACGCGAATCTATCGAGATAGATGCCGTGGATATTAAAGTATCTACCGGTTACCAGACGATCTCCAAAGAACGCGCCACGGGCTCCTACAGCGTGGTGACGGCAAAAGAACTGGAAAAGGTGCCTACGCCCGACCTGCTCGAAAGCCTGGAAGGAAAAGTGCCCGGCGTGCGATTCGATGTAAAATCGGGCATTATCCAGATTCGTACGACCAATACCTATGCAGCTGCCGGCAGCGAGCCGCTGATCGTGATCGACGGGTTTCCGCAGATACCTTCCGGTGACAGGCAGCGCCTTACAACGCGCAGCAATTCGGTGATGTCGAATAACGCGATCTTAAGTTCCTTTAACCCGAGAGATATTGAGCAGATCACTTTTCTGAAAGATGCGGTGGCTACGTCGATATGGGGTGCCCGTGGCGCTAACGGCGTAATCGTGATTGAAACGAAGAAAGGTAAAAGAGGTACTTCGCCGTCCATTAATGTATCCGCCACACTTGGCGTATCTAAACCTCCGGCCATGAAAGACCTGGACTGGATGAGTACTGCGGAATACGTAGACCTCGAATTGGAGATGCTGCAAAAAGGTTTCCTGATCGATGCGAAATCGCAGCCCGGCTACCAGTGGTCAATGTTGCAAACACCCAATCCGAGTGATGTGCAGGAATGGTATTACAAAGCCAAAAGAGGTGAGGTGACGCAGGCCGCGGCAGATGCGGCTATTGCTGCCATTGCGCAGCGTAGTAACTACGGGCAGATTGAAAAATACCTGCTCCGTAACGCAGTAAGCCAGCAATACAACCTGTCTGTTTCCGGCGCAGGCGACAACAGCTCCTATTATATATCAGGCGGCTACACGAACGATGCTCCGATCTATCGTGCTAACAAGTCGACGAATACGTTTGTGACGGCTAACTTTACGAACGACTTCTATAAGAAATATGTGAAACTGAGAACAGGGTTCGCCTACCAGGCCAGCAAATCCATCACCAACCTGTCTGCCACCAATGCGCTGAGCCAGTTTGGTACAGGCCTTCGTCCGTATGACATGCTGGTGGATGAAAGCGGCGATCGCATCCGTCGTTCGATCACCATGCGCGAAGAAGTGAACGACAGCCTGGTTCGCCGCGGCTACCTGCCCTTTACATACAACGCAATCGACGAGCTGCAATACTCCAGCGGCACTGCTACCGGCCAGCAGATACGCCTGACCGCAGGTTTGGCTATCAAACTTACGAATTGGGCGAACATCGATGTATCGGGCATGTACCAGCGCGTAAACACTAATAATAAGTACATTGACGAGGTAAACAGTTATGCCGGCCGCGTGTTGCTGAACACTTATACCACGTTGCATCCCACCACGGGTAAACCTGTGTACAATCTTCCTTACGGCGGCCGTTACGCACTCAACGATGGTACTGCCTATGATTACAACTTCCGTGGCGTGCTGAATATCAACCACAGTTTTAGTACCGATCATCAGCTGAATGCCATTGCCGGTGCGGAAATCAGGGAAACGTACAATAAAAATTACGGCACCACCCGTTATGGTTACGATGCAGATGCGAATAGCTTTGCAACGATCAACCCGACCGCACAGCTGCCCACCATGTTCGGCTGGTCGCAGCAACTGGGCGACAATGTGGGCGGCGTAGGAGAGCAGAAGAATCGTTACCTGAGCTATTTTGGTAATGCCGCTTATACTTACAAAAATCGCTATAACGTATCCGCCAGCGTGCGCTTTGACGACTATACATTGTTGGGCCTCGAGCGCAGCAAACGTGCGAAGCCGTTCTGGTCGGCCGGCGCCAAATGGAGCCTGGCCCAGGAAGCCTTCCTGCAGGGAGCTGCCTGGATGGATGCATTGGATGTACGCGTAACTTACGGTACCGGCGGCGCTGTGCCTTTGCTGGGTAACAACGTAACCATCATACAGCTGAACACAACGGATCCCAGTACGCAACTGCCCACCGGTACGATCGCTTTCCCGGCTAACCAGGAACTGGGATGGGAGCTGACGAAGACGCTGAACTTTGGTGCCGACCTGCGACTGCTTCAGAACCGTTTATCGATTACTGCGGATGCGTATATGAAAAACAGTGAAGGCATCATGGTGAGCCTGCCGTTTAATCCTACTTACGGTTGGGGAACGATGACTTTCAATACGGCTACACTTAAAAGCCATGGCGTGGAGTTCAGTATTTCGGGCAGACCGCTGAACGAAAAGAACTGGAGCATTCAGTCAACGTTCAACCTAGGCTATGGCAGAACGAAAGTAACCGACAGCCGTTATAAAAATACGGTAGCTAACAACGTGCTTTCCGGTGTGCCGGTAGAGGGCTACCAGCTGGGTTCGGCCTTCGTATACCGTTCAGCCGGATTGGATGATAAAGGACAAACGCAGATCTACGATCGGGATAACAAGATCATCAACAATACAACTAACCTTACCTCGGCCTTCACTATTAAAGACCTGAAGTATGCAGGATTGCGCGTAGCGCCTTATCATGGCGGCTTCTTCAACAACTTCCGTTACAAAAACTTCGACCTGGGTGTGCAGATGACTTACTACATGGGGCATATCTTCATGAAACCAGCCATTACCAATTATCCCAATTTCGCAGGCCAGTATTATGGTTCATTAGGCCGCCAGCAGGCTTTGGCTGAGCGTTGGCGCGAACCGGGCGACGAGGCGAATACCACGGTTCCTGGCCTCAGTAATGTAAACTTCAACAGTATTAACCGTTATGCCAATTCCGACAACCTGGTAAGAAATGCGAACAACATCCGCCTGCAACAGATATCTCTTGCTTATTCGGTGCCACAGCATCTGCTGCCGCGCGGTGTATTTAAAAGTCTTACTGCCAGTGCGAATGCCCGTAACCTCGGCCTGATCTGGAGAGCGAACAAAGACGGGATTGATCCGGAGTACGTGAACACCAACGGCAACTATTATTCGATGCCGCCGGTAACGAGCTTCCTGTTTAACATTAATGCAACCTTCTAAAGCCTGAGCAACCATGAAACAACTTATATATATCATAGCCGCGGCAGCGATGATCGCCACCGGATGCCGCAAATACGTAGAGATAGATCAGATCGGCAAACGAACGCTGACCTACACCAAAGACTATCGCGCCATCCTGGATAACAACTCACAGCTGGAAGCCGGCTTCTTCATGCCGATTTACTCCGGCGATGATACCCGCATTCTCGACTCCCTTAAACAGGTACAGCTGCTGGATATCCCGGGCAACGTATATTCCTGGCAGGCCCAGTACTGGGGCGATACTCAGAGTGACAGCGATTGGGAAAAGCTGTATAAAGCGATTTATACCTGCAACGAAGTATTGGCAGGTGTGATGGACAGCAAAAACGGTACAGATGCCGACAAACGCCAGTTGTACGCCGAAGCGCTCACACATCGTGCCTACGCTTACTGGTGCCTGGTGAATATTTATGGTCCGCAATACGATAGCGCCACGGCCGCCAAAGACCTGGGCGTGCCGGTATTGCTCACACCCGACTTGTTTACGCCGTTGAACAGGGCTTCTGTAGCGATCGTGTATGACCGCATTATTACTGATCTGAAAGCAGCGGCCGCCGATCTGCCAACGTTGCCTGATTACAATACGCGCCCGTCCAAAGCGGCAGTGTACAGCCTGCTGGCCCGTACTTACCTGATGACACGGGATTTTACGAATGCGCGCAGTTATGCGGAACAAACACTCGCACTGCAAAGTGGCCTGCTCGATTTGCGTACCTACCAAACCAGCGCAACAGGCTTCCCGTATCGCCTGGCAGATCCTGAAGTGATCTTTTCGAAAGTAAACGCAAACGCGTATCCCTTCGCCGGCGTACAACTGGATACTGCCCTGCTGTCGCTGCTTGGCACCAAAGACCTTCGGTATACGCTGTTCGTAAGGCCAGGTGCCAGCTTCTCACCGGCCTTTACCGGCTTCGGTTACTGGCGGCAGAAGTATAGCCGCGAAACGAACATGGTAACGCAGGGACCGGGTGTGCCAGAAATGATGCTGATCAAAGCAGAATGCGCGGCCCGTTCCAACGACGCGGCTACGGCGACGGATATACTCAATACGATCCGTACCAGAAGATTCCGCACCGCCGATTATGTAGCACTCACGCCAGGCACCGCACAGCAGGCGCTGGAGAACGTGGTGAACGAACGTAAACGCGAGTTCTTCGGCACGGGTCTAAGGTGGTTCGATCAGAAACGACTGAATAAAGATGCAGCTTTCGCCAGGACAGTCACCCGCCGCTTCAAAGGCGTAGAATACATATTGGAGCCTAATAGTCCCCGGTATACTTATCCGATTGGCACCAAGTACATTTTGCTGAACCCGGAAATTGAACAAAGCATCCGTTAATTAAAATCCAATCATAACCATGGCCGGCCCGGAAGAGCGTAACGACGCTCCCGGGGATGCCATGCTAAAAACGATCCTGAGATGAGAAAATGGTTAAGTATCCTGGCAACGCTGGCAACCGTTCATAGTGCCGCCAATGCGCAGGAAGACAGTGCCCGTTTAAGAGGCTGGGAAATCCCGGTGGCGGGTACCCCAATGAATCTTCGCTACTTCCCCGCGGGCGGTCCGCTGGAAGGCAAACAGCAGGTGAACGGTACCATTTACCTGTTCAATAACTATCACTGGCAGCTGGACGATGTAAATTTTACAAAGCATGGCAGCCAATGGACCGGCAGTTACCATGTGCCTGCAAACTGTGCGTTCGTCGCCATCAAGCTGACCGATAACGAGGGCAATGCCGATAACAATAACGACCGTGGTTTCGTAGCGACAGCCATTCGCAAAGAAGGTGGCCGCCTGCCCGGTGGTGCATTGGCCTGGGCTACGTTCCGCAAACCTTCCTTTAACAAAGCTCCCGGTGGTTACTTCGAAAAGTTCGACCTGAACAACGAAGCGCTGGAAATGTGGATCAGGAAAGAGATGCAGGAATTCCCGGACAGTATGCCGCGTTTCTTCGACAGTTACATCGCTATGCTGAAAATCAGTACGGGCGATGAGTTTGAAGAAAAGGCACCACGTAACCTGGAGAAGTTCGGCCGGTTCCACAATATAACCGAGGCAGGTTACAACACGATCTACAACGTTTACAAGTTTCAGCTGAAGAACAATGAAAAGGCCGATTCTATCCGCAAAGTGATATTGACGAAATACCCGAAAGGCAGCACGGCCCGTTTCCTGCGTTACAATGAAGTGTTTCTTGGGGGAGAGATGAATGAAGCGAAGATGGCGGCAATGGAACAGTTCCTGAAAGACTTTCCCATCAGCGAAGCAAAAAAGGATACGCCGTTTACGCAACACTACCAATATCATAACATCCAGCGTACCCTGGCAGCAGCCTATGTCGCTCGGAACGAAACGGCCAAACTCGCGGCGCTGGTGCCGGAAATGGATTTTACCACGCTTACGGAAGTGTACCATCATAATTTCGTGGGAGCGTTCCTGATCGGCAAAATTCCTATCGAAAAGTTATACGATAAGTCGGTTATTGTAATGACGGAGTTTCTCAAAAAGCGGAACGACCTCTCTTACATGGAAGACCGTTACACGCCAAAACAAGCATTGGCACTGGCCGCCCGGCAGGTGGACGAGAAGTTGGCCGTACACATCGGCATGCTCACCCGTAAAGGTGAATACAAAACAGCCGCTTCCCTGCTTCCTTACATTTCTGAAGCAGGCACTTATAAAAATGCAAGCCTCAACGAAGCGCGTGTGACCATCTTCGAGCGTATGGGCCGTAAAAAAGAGGTATTGCCTGCCATGGAAGCGAGTGTGCGGGCCAATGCAGCCACACCGGTTATCCTCGAAAAACTGAAAAAGTCTTACAAGGGCAAGGCGGACGCTTTCGACACGTACCTCACTTCGCTGAAACCTGCTGTGGATAAAGAGAAGATCAAAAGTGAACTGATAAACGAGCCGTACACCGCGTTTTCACTGGAAAACATGGAGGGTAAGCAGGTGAGCAGCGCCGATTGGAAAGATAAGATCGTGGTGATCGATTACTGGGCTACCTGGTGTTTTCCGTGCAAGGCAGCATTCCCAGGTATGCAGCTGGCAGTTAACAAGTTTAAGAACGATCCGGCTGTCGGCTTCTATTTCGTAGCAACGATGGAGCGTGGCGATCACTACAAAGCAGATATCAAAAAATATATCACTTCTTCCGGCTATACGTTTAATGTATTGTACGATGATGAGAACCCGGCCACCGAGGGCAAAGACCGTGTGTTTAAAAGCATGACGCCTGTTTTTAAATCTGCTGCTATTCCACGTAAAGTGATCCTGAAAAACGGGTTGATCCGCTATACATCCGAAGGGTACCTGGGTAGCCCGAGTGGTTTGGCAGATGAACTGTCATACGTAATTGAATTATTAAAAGCAGAAAAGTAATGAAGAAGTTAGTGCTTTTGTTCATTGCCGGCTGCCTCTCCGGCGGCATAGCCCTCGCGCAGAAGCCGGCATTGGATACCACGGCTTACAAACTGTGGAAACGGACGAGCCCCCCGGTAATGTCGTGGGATGGCAACTGGGTGGTGTACGGCGTCTCAGGTGATTATACGACGAAAGAAGTGCATCTCGTCAACATCGCTTCCGGTAAAAATACCATCATGCCCGGCATGTCCGACCCCACTTTCTTTAACCTGGGTAAGTGGATGAAGTATTCGGTAAACGATTCGTTGATGCTGATGCGAATGAAGGATGGTAAAAGGCTGCATTGGAAGAACAGTAGTTTTATTCTCACGGCAGATGCATCTCCCTTCGTTACTTATAGCAACCGCTCGCAACTCGTAGTGTGGAACGTGGATACGAATGATAGCACGGTGTTCGCAGGCGTAAGCCGGGTGACACTGTTCGACCAGGAACGTTCCGTTATTTATCAGCAGGATAAACAACTGAAAGCGGGCCCGTTAAAGGGTAAACATGCCGTCGTATCCAATGGAGAAGTGAGCGATTTCTCTTTCGATAAAGATAAGCAGGAGGGTACTTTTGTGGCTGGCGCGCAACTGTACTATTTTTCGCTGAAAGGCAGACAACCTCAGTTGTTACTGGACTTTAACGATGTAAAGGTGCCCGCCGGCTACCAATTACGCCAAAGGGCATACGAAATTACACCTGCCACCAAACAGATGGTGCTGGACATTAGTTCGCCATTCAAACAAAAGCCCCCGGCGAAAGCTGATCCTAACGCAGTAGATCTGGAGCTGTGGACCTGGAACGAGCCTGTGTCGCAGCGCCGGCAGCGGCGTGGTTCGGGCAGCCGGAGTGTAATGGACGATGCGAAATTTGTCTATGACCTGCAAAGCAAACAGCTGGCAGAAGCGGCCCCTGAGTTTACCGGGCAGTTTTATGCGCCGGGTGCTTCTTCCTTCGAGTATGTATTATATAGTGATCCATCGCCCTACAAATTGGAAGTAGACTGGGTATACGATGCGCATTTTGATATCTGGATGTCCAACATCAAAACAGGTGAACGTAAGCTGGTCGCCAAACACGGCCTCGAAAACCCGCAATGGAGCCCGAACGGCCGTTTCGCTGTGTTGTACGATCATGCCGAAAAGGCCTGGATGCTGCTGAACACGAAAGCGGGTAAATTCGAGAATGTGTCCGCCCAAATTGGCCACCCCGTTCACAAAGAGGATGTAGATATGGTGCGGTTGGAAACGTCTTATGGTTTGGCTGGTTGGCTGAACGGCGGCAACACTGCCGTATTCTACGACCGCTACGACCTGTGGGCCGTTGACCTTACCGGTGCGGAAAAGCCGCGCAGCCTGACGAACGGTTACGGTCGTGCGCACAACATCTCGTTCCGGTTGCTGAATACGCCTTATGGCGGCGAGTTGGATCTATCCAAACCCTTGCTGCTGCAAAGTTTCAACGAGCGTACCAAGTCCGGCGGCGTATACCGGCTTACGGCATTTAAGAAAGTGGACGCGTTAGTAGACGAGGCTGCGTACTCCGTAAAAGTGAATGCTGTTGCCGGTAATCGCAACGCCTTCCTCTTCACGCGCGGCAGCTTCTCTCAGTACCCCGATCTTTGGTGGGCCAATGGTAATATGCAGGCAGCCAAACGCCTGACGGACATTAACCCGCATCAACAGCAATACAGCTGGGGTACAGCAAAGGTGTTCGAATGGAAAAACACGAACGGTAAAGCCCAGCAAGGCTTGCTGTATGTGCCGGAGCACTATGATCCTGCGAAAAAATACCCGGTGATCGTCAATTTCTACGAGACGCATTCAGACGATTTGCACGAGTACTTCACCCCCCACTACAGCACCTGCACGATCGATATTCCGACTTTCGTGAGCAATGGGTATGTGGTATTTCGTCCGGATGTACACTTTGGTGTGGGCCAGCCTGGCGAGGATGCGACTAATGCCGTAGTGAGTGGCACCCGGGCGCTGATCGCCGCAGGCATCGCAGATAAAGATCGTATCGGATTACAGGGACATAGCTTCTCTGGTTTCGAAGTGGCCTACATCGCGACGAAAACATATTTGTTCAAGTGTGTGAACGTAGGCGCGGGAGTGGTAAACATGACTTACAACTATACCTCGATGCGTTCGAACGGCGCGCCCGGGCTGTTTAAGCCGGAGGTAGATCAGTATCGTATCGGTAAAACCATGTGGGAGGACAAAGCGGCCTATCTGCTTAATTCCCCCATCCTTAACGCCGATAAGATTACCAGTCCGCTACTGATCCTGCATAACGACAAAGATGGCGCAGTGGCCTTTACACAGGGCCTGGACTTATTTTACGCGATGCGTCGCATGCAAAAGCCGGCGTGGTTGCTGAACTACAAAGGGCAGAACCATACGTTAGAGGAATTAGGCCCCCAGCAGGACTGGACTGCCCGTATGACCCAATACTTCGACCACTATCTGAAGGGCAAACCTATGCCAAGGTGGATGAAAGAAGGCATTGGGGTGGATGATCGTAAGGTAGATATGAAGCTGGACTATTAATATTTCTCATAAACGAACAGGCTAACGGCCCGGGGTTGTTTAGCCCGGAGGCACTATGTAGATTTTGGTAACAGAAGCATCCCGTCCCCCTCAGGACGGGATGCTGTTTTTATATCTTCACAAATTCCACCCGCCTGTTATTCGCCTTACCCAATACCGTTTTATTATCGCCTACTGGTACGCTTGCACCCTTACCGTCTGTACTCAGCAGCGTCGCATCGATACCAAATTGTTCCACCAGGTAAGTTTTTACCGCTTCTGCTCTTTTCTTTGATAAAGCAACATTGGCGGCGGGTACGCCGTCTGCATCCGTATGGCCGACGATCTTTACTTTGAGTTCCGGGTTCTCCGTAAGCACTGCCGCTATTTCCTTCAGCGTACCATGTGAAGTCGCTTTGATCTTGTCGGAGTTCACGTCGAACAAAATGCCCGTCGTCGAAAACTTGCCGGTGGTTACGAGTTTAGAGCGCGTGTCGGGCAGGCCGGCAGCCACTTTGATGTTGCCTACCAGGTACTGGAACGCCTCGTCCGGAAAGCCGCCTGTCGTTTCCACGCGGAAGTACAACTGGTTAAAAGGCGTGCTGGTATTCACACCGCGAGGCAGGTCGAACACTTTATCTTCATTGATCCAGATACGCAGCCGGGTGCCTTGTACCGAAATGGCATAATGGGCCACCTTACGCAGCGTTGCACCATATTTGCTCACTTTCTTTTCTCCAAAAAAGGTTTCTTTTTTGTTTTCATAACTGTGGATGCGCGCCATCGTATTTTCATTCTCCTTAGGATCGATCTTTACAGAAAACGAGTTGTACTGGAACTGGTGCGTGAGGAAGGGGTTGGCACCCGGATCTTCTTTACCGGAAGCAAACAAGCCGAAGGTGAGTGGCGGCAGGTAGTAGCCCATTTTAGGGACTACGTTCAGCAACATGTCAAATTCTACGGTGAAGTTCGGGCCGAAGTCTTTGGCTTTCGTGCCACTCAGATAATTGCCGACCGCCAGGTGCAGCCATTTACTTTTATCTGCCATAGCAATCACGGAGCCGTTTGCATTAGTATTCCAGTTTACAGGCAATTCGCCCGTAGCATCGGAGGCAAAATCTTCGGCGTAAATCACCTTTTCACCAGGCACGAAGTCAAACCGGGAGTAAGTCGCCAGCAGGGTATCCTGGGCGTTGAGTGGCTGCCATAAACAGGCCAGCAGGGGCAAAATAATCAGTTTTCGCATATTGTCGGGGTTGTAGATGCAAAGCTATCTTTTCACTTAGGTAGAAAACGCAGTACTATCCTTAGGTTCATTAATTCAGTGATTCTACGGAGGCTGTAACCATTTGTGGTGGCCGTTTTAAGTGTGCTGTTCGGTGTCTGAAATGCAGCATTCGGGGGATCGGTTGCTGAAATCGGCGGATGAATAATTATGTTTCGTAAGTAATTATTTTTTGTACTTTAGTACAAACTGAGTGAACCCATCCACGTTGTAACATGATGCAGTATCTTCCACATAGTGAAAGTACCTTGTTACGCCTGCTTGCAGGTGGTGACCAGCATGCATACCAGCTCCTCTTCGAACGTTACTGGGACCCAATTTACTCCACCGCCTTAATACTGACCAAATCGCCATCACTGGCCGAAGATGTGGCGCAGGATGTGTTTACCATGCTTTGGGAAAAACGCGCGTCCATGGCTGCAGTGGAAAAGCTGGAGAACTTCCTGTTCATCGCCGCCCGCAACACCATCTACACCCGCCTGCGTAAACTTTCTTCCGGCAAGGCCTACCGCGACTACCTGCTGCAAACTTTCCGGGAAACGGAAGGGGCGGGGGTAGACGAGCAGGCAGAGTTCCGGGAACTGGAGCAGCGTGTGATGCACGTGATCCAACAGTTGCCGCCGCAGCAGCAAAAGGCTTTTAAACTGAGTCGCTTCGAGGGCATGCGCCACGAGGAGATTGCCGTGGCCATGGGTTTATCGCGGGTCACGATCAAAAGTTATATTGTGCAGGCCATCGCCACGCTACGTAAAGCGCTGGCTAACAATCCTTCCGGGGCACTTATACTCTTATGGGGACTTCTCTTTTGGGGCAGATAAAAATATTTTTACCCCCGGCACCTCCCTTCTTTATGTTGATGCGTCTTTAATCTGTAACCGGTATTTCACGTTATGGACCAGCACACATTTTCCGCTTTACTGGAAAAGTATCTCAACGACGACCTGAGCCAGGAAGAGCTTTCCCGGCTGCTGGACTCATTGCAGGACGAAAATCTCCGCCGGCAATGGGAATCTGCAATTGGCGGCATGCTCGCCAATCCGCAGCTGCACGGACTATCCGATCGTGCGCAGATGGACCGGGTGCGTAAGGCCATTCTCCGTAAACCACTTTATCGCAGACTGTTACCGTATGCCGCCGCCGCTGCCGTGTTATTCCTGGCTGCTGCCGGGCTTTTCTATATGAACGTTACGCCCACTGTCAAGCCGCTGATGCCCACGGCGCAACAAGCTCCGGCAGTTCTTCCGGGTGGTAATAAGGCCATGCTGACGCTGGCTGATGGCAGCCAGATCACACTTGACAGTGCCGGTAATGGTGCCATTGCCAGTCAGGGTAACGTACAGGTTATCAAACTGAATAATGGTCAACTCGCCTACCAGGCCAACGGCGCCAAACAGGCGGCCGGGTATAATACACTGGTAACGCCCCGCGGCGGCCAGTACCGCATTCAGCTGCCCGATGGTTCGGAAGTATGGTTGAACGCCGCTTCCAGCCTGCGTTTTCCTACGGTATTTGACGGGCCTGAGCGCGAAGTGCAGTTGAAGGGCGAGGCCTATTTCGAAATCGCGCAGAACAGTCAGCAACCTTTCAGGGTAAAGGTGGATGATATGACCGTACAGGTGTTGGGTACACACTTTAACGTGATGGCTTATGCGGACGAGCAGCATGTGCGCACCACTTTGTTACAAGGGGCGGTGAAGGTCATGCAGGGGAGCAGTTCCCTGCATCTGCGGCCGGGCCAGCAGGCGGAAGCGCGCGGTACACAGGCGTTACAGTTACGCGAAGGGGTGAACCTGGAGCAGGTAGTCGCCTGGAAAAACGGGTACTTCCAGTTTAACCACGAACCGTTAGAAGGGGTACTGCGGCAGATCGGCCGCTGGTATGATGCGGAAATAGTCTATGAAGGAAAAGTGCCCGACCGCGAATTTGGCGGACAAATATCCCGCAACAGCAGTATCACAGAAGTGCTTAAGATGTTAGAACTCACGAATGTACGCTTCCGGGTAGAAGGAAAGCGGATTGTCGTCACGCAATAGAATATCCGGTTTAAAATATGTCTACCGCCAGGGATCAACGCACGTTATCAGTAAGTAGAATTTCCAACATTAAGATCAACGCACGCTATCAGTAACTAAAAAAATATCCACCATGAAAAAGATCAACGCACAACATTAGGAACAAAGCCCATAAAAAACCGGAACCGATGGCCGTCGGTCCCGGCGAAATTTATCAGGGCAATCACCAGCTGTTAATTGGCATCTCCACGTCCACTGGCAAAAGCCGGGCGGGATTTTATTACCCTAACAAACCAAAATTATGCTTTTTAGTATTATTCATGCGCGGTATTTAAAAAGGCGCCCGTACGCACAAACACTGCTCGTTATGAAGCTAACCGTTTTACTCTTATTGTCTGCCTGCCTGCAACTCAGCGCCCGGGGTTACGCGCAGCAGGTTACGTTGTCGGAGCGTAATATATCCCTGGAGCGGTTGTTCCGCTATTTTGAAAAACAAACCGGCTACGGATTTTTCTATGATCATCAACTGATCGACAAAGCGCCGAAGGTAACGGTAGACTTTAAAAACACACCGCTCGAAAAAGCGATGGAAACCGCACTGAAAGATCAGCTGCTGGCCTATTCCATCGTAGGCAAAAATGTAGTCATCAAACAGAAAGACCTATACATGAACCTGGGACCAGTGAAAGTGCTGCTCCAGGATACGACGGTGAAAGCCGAAGGGCGCGTCACCGATTCGAAAAACGAACCTTTGCCCGGTGCTACCGTGGTAGACAAAGCCACGGGGAAAGGTACCGCTACCGATGTGAAAGGCTTCTTTTCCCTTCGGGTGGCACGTGGTGCTGTACTTACCATTTCTTACCTGGGTTACAAAAGTCAGGATGTACAGGTGGTAAATGCGCAGCCCATTGAAATACAGTTGGCTGACCAGGTGAATGTGACAGACGAAATTGTAGTGGTAGGTTATGGCACCGTGCGTAAAAGCGATCTTACCGGTTCGCTGTCGCAGGTAAAGTCTAAAGACATTACAGCTTTCCCCACTACGAACGTGATGCAGGCCCTGAATGGCCGCGCTGCCGGCGTAAGGGTAATGCAGAACGGTGGCGCACCGGGTGGCGGCGTCAGCATCAGGATAAGAGGTACGAACTCTATTCTTGGTGGCAACGATCCGCTTTATGTGATCGACGGATTTCCTTACAATGGTAATCCTACGTTCCTTCAAAACTCCGATATCGCCTCCGTCGAAATTCTGAAAGATGCATCTTCAACAGCTATCTACGGCTCCCGTGGCGCAAACGGTGTGGTGATGATCACGACCAAAAGCGGGCGTAAAAATGATTTTACTTCGGTAGATATCGATGCCAGTTACACACAGCAGATGGTATCTAAAAAGATGCCTTTGATGAACGCGCAGCAATACGCGTTACTGTATAACGAGCAGGCGAAGAACGACGGACTGGCACCTTATTTCACCCAACCGTATATCGATAGCCTGGGTGGCGTAAAAGGCACCGACTGGCAGGACCTGGTATTGCGTAAAGCACCTATCTACACCGTAAATGCTACTGTGAACGGCGGTACACAAAAAACAAAATTCTCACTCGGTACCAGCGCATTCCTGCAGGAAGGTATTATCCGTTCCAGCGACTACAAACGTTATAACCTGCGCGCCAACATCGAGCATGACATCAATAAAGTATTCACCGTATCGTTCAACAGCATTCTTACCCGCCTGAACAGCGCGCGCCAGAACTCAGGTTTGGGCAACCGCGGTAGCGACCTGATATCTGCCATGCTGATGGCGCCGCCTTCTGTAACGCCTTATCTTCCCAATGGTACGTATCGCAGGCTGAATACGGCTTATCCGTTTATCTCCAACGCAATCATCAACCCACTGGTCTTTATTAACGAACAGCGCGACGTGATTAAAAGCGATCGGGTATTTGCGAATGCAGCAGTGATGATTAAACCGTTGGATGGCCTGACCATTCGTCTTTCCGGCGGTATAGATAATATCAACGATCGCACAGACCAATACTCGAATATTGAGCCGACTGTAAACTCTGTAGGTAACGCAAATATCGCTACCACGCAGCAAACAGGTATGCTGAGCGAAAACACCGCTACTTATCAGAAGGAGTTTGGCAAACATTCATTTACCGCGCTGGCTGGGTTCACTTACCAGGATAACGTAACCACCAGCCTCAATGGCTCTGGTGCCGGCTTCCTGAGTGATGTGTTGGGCACTGGAAACATCCAGGGGGCCAGTACGCCAGGCATTCCGGGTAGTGGATATTCCAAATGGGTGCTGTTATCTTATCTCGGCAGGTTAAATTATACGCTGAATGATAAATACCTTTTCACGGCGAGCATCCGTCGCGATGGTTCTTCCCGCTATTCGAAACAGAACCAGTGGGAGAATTTTCCGTCTGCAGCCGTGGCCTGGAAAGCTTCTAACGAGGAATTTCTGAAGAAATCCGAATTGATTTCTGATTTGAAGGTGAGAGCGACTTACGGCCTCTCCGGTAATACATCGCTGGGTCCTTATCAAACGTTGAACCTCTTGGGGTCCAATAACACCATTTTCGGAGATGCGCTATTCGTATCCTACGCACCTGGCACCGTATTGCCCGGCGACCTTAAATGGGAAGTAACCCGCCAGATGGATATTGGTGCGGAAGTAGGTTTGTTTAAAAACGATTTGCGTCTGACATTCGACTATTATCGCAAGAAAACCGTGAACGTACTCAATACCGTATTCCTGCCACGTTCCTCCGGTTATCAAACCACACTGAAGAACGTAGGGGAGATGGAAAACAAAGGCATCGAACTGGGCATTGATGCGGTGATCCTGAAAAACGATGTAAGCTGGACAATGAACGGTAACATCGCGTTCAACCGTAATAAAGTTGTGAAATTGTACGATGGGCAAGACATTTACGGTAGCGCGTTCTACACCGGTTCGTTAAACGATGCCGTAAACCTGTTACGGGAAGGCGAGCCGTTAGGCGTATTTTACGGTTATAAAGAAATTGGTTATACCTCTACAGGCAACCTGGCTTATGAAGATGTAACGAAAGATGGCGCCATCAGTGCAGCCGATAAAATGATCATCGGCGATCCCAACCCAGACTTCATTTACGGCCTCAACTCCGTAACCAGTTGGAAAGGATTGGAGCTGACCGTATTCGTGCAAGGTTCGTATGGTAACGACATATTCAACCTGAACAAGGCATCCTCCATGGACCTTGGCATGGGTCTGAACCTCCCGAAGGAAGTATTCGAAGATCACTGGACAGCGGAGAATCCTAACGCGAAGTATCCGAAGATCAGTCGTACACTGTCGGCTAATATGTCGACCCGTTTCGTGGAAGACGGTACTTACCTGCGCTTTAAAAACATCCAGCTGGCTTACAACCTGCCTGTGAAGGACTGGGGCTGGAAAGGGTTTAAATCTGCCCAAGTATATGCCAGCGGCCAGAACCTGATCACGTTTACCAAATACTCCTGGTACGATCCGGAAGTAAATGCGTATGGAGGATCTAACTCTATTAACCAGGGTATCGATTACGCGATCTATCCAACGAATAAGTCTGTCACATTCGGCATCCGTTGCGGGTTCTGATTTGTTTTACCATATAATCATCTTGTATGAAAAGATATTTGATTTTACTATTTACAGCCGCAACGCTCACATCCTGCTCCGACCTGTTGGTGGAGGCGCCGCAGGCTATTGATGCCGGTGCTTTCTATAATACGCCTGCCGAAGTGGAGGCGGGCCTCAACGCGATTTACACCCCTACGCGCGGTTCCGGCGTAATGGGGGCGTTGTACGAATGTCAGCAGGAAATATATGCCGAGTACCTGTACGGTCGTGGTAGCCATGCGCCGTTGAACGACTATAACGGTCTCGATAATACGAACATTACCCGCACCGGCGATATGTGGGGCGCCTTTTACCAGGCCATCCGTAACGCCAATATCGTGATCCAGAAAACACCCGCGGGTACACAACTGACTGATCTGCAGAAGCAGCAGTACGTGGCTGAAGCCCGTTTCATGCGTGCGCTGTCTTACTTCTTCCTGGTGCGCAACTTTGCAGGCGTGCCTATCCGTACAGAAAATAATATGGATTCGCTGAACGTGATCCGTGCTACGCAGGCGGAAGTGTATGACTTTATGATCACCGATCTGCTGTCGGCGGAACAAAACTTGCCGGATAATCCCAGGTTGCTGGGGGCCCCGTCAAAATTAGTCGCTAAAACCGTGTTGGCAGATGTGTATATGAACGTTTACCAGTATGACAAAGCGCGCGATAAAGCGTTAGAAGTAATCAATGCGGGTAAGTTTTCGCTGGTGAAAGTGGCTGTCGCGAATGATTTTGATAAGATATTCGGCGCCGAAGCCAACGGCACGCCCGAAGAGATTTTTTATGTGAAATATTCCCGCACACCGGCTTCACAGGGTTTTCAATACCCGCAGTATTGCCACTATCCAGGCACGGCTTATTATAAGCCAGGCGGCTTTTACACCTTTTACAGCGATTCTGTACAAAATCCAATGCTCCGCAATTGGGACAAGGCAGATCTCCGCTATCGGTTTAACTGGTACAGCCAAACCTTTGGTCTTGGCAATACCACCGTACTGCTGAAAAAATTCAGTGATCCCGTAACAACGACTGCAGGTGGCAACGACTATCCGATGTACCGCTACGCCGATGTGTTATTATTTTATGCAGAATCTGTGGCCCAGGCAGCAGGCGCACCGAACGCGGATGCGATGGAAAAGCTGAACATGGTACACCGCCGCGCGTATGGCAAAGATCCGTTAATTGCTGATCCGACCGTTGATTTCAATCTGGCGGATTATGCGGGTAAGCAGGCGTTCATCGACCTGGTGATGAAAGAAAGAGGGTACGAAACTGTTGGTGAGGCGAAGCGCTGGTTCGATCTTAAACGTTTAGGCATTGCGCAGCAGGCCATTAAGGCGGCAAAGGGGAAAGATATGACCCAACGCCATTTATTATGGCCTATACCTGTTTCAGAAACGAACTATAACAAGTATATTGATCCTGTGAAAGATCAAAACCCAGGTTACTAATCAATCAATATAACAGAATGAATAAAAGATGGAATGTATTGTTGTGCCTCGCGCTGCTCTCCGGCAGCGTGACGGCGCAACAGGTAAAGCAGGTGGATATCTGCATTTACGGTGGTTCGTCTGCTGGTATTATCGCGGGCTACACTGCTAAAAAACTGAACAAAACCGTACTGGTGCTGGAGCCGGGCAAACGGGTGGGCGGTCTTACGACAGGCGGCCTGGGTTTTACCGATATCGGCAACAAGTACGCCATCACCGGTTTATCCCGCGACTTCTATCGCCGCGTGGGTAAACATTACGGCAAGTTCGAGCAATGGATTTTTGAGCCCAGTGTAGCACTCGCCACATTTCAGCAATACATCCGCGAGTCCAGCCTGGACATCCTTTACGACAAGCCCCTCGAAAGCCTGAAGAAGGCCAACGGGCAGGTGACAGAGATCAAGGCCGGCGACGTGATCGTTCGTGCCAAGATGTTCATCGACTGTAGTTACGAAGGCGACCTGATGGCGAAAGCCGGTATTTCGTATACGGTTGGCCGTGAGGCGAACGCATTGTATAAAGAAGATTTCAATGGCGTGCAAATGCACCAGAAGCACCAATTCCCGGACGGTATTGATCCGTATAAGACGCCAGGTAAACCCGAAAGCGGCCTGTTATGGGGCATCAGCAGCGAGGTCATGGCCCCGCAGGGCAGTGGCGATAAAAAAGTGCAGGCGTACAACTTCCGCATCTGCCTTACGAATCAGCCATCTAACATGATCCCGATTACGCAGCCCGCAGGATATGATGCGTCGCGTTACGAGCTGCTGTTACGCGTTATCGAAAAAACAAACCCAAAGAACCTGAACGCGTTCCTGAAGTTTGACCTGATGCCGAACCACAAGACCGACATCAATAACAACGGTGCTTTTTCTACCGACATGATCGGCATGAACTACGACTACCCGGAGGCTGATCACGCCACCCGTGCGAAGATTACAAAAGAGCATGAGTTGTATAATAAAGGCTTGCTGTACTTCATCGGCCACGATCCACGTATGCCCGAAAAGCTGCGTAAGGATATGCTGAACTGGGGCTACCCTAAAGATGAATACCAGGAGTTTGGCAACTGGTCGCCGCAAATGTATGTACGCGAAGCGCGTCGCATGATAGGTGCTTATGTGATGACGCAGGCCAACTGCCAGGGTAAAGAAGTAGTGAAAGATGGCGTTGGTATGGCCGCTTACACCATGGATTCGCATAACTGCCAGCGCATCGTGCATAATGGCATGGTGAAGAATGAAGGCGATGTGCAGATGGGGGGCTTTGGTCCTTACCCGATCGCTTACCGGTCAATTATTCCGAAAGCGGAAGATTGTAAAAATGTATTGGTGCCCGTATGTTTATCTGCCAGCCACATTGCGTACGGCAGCATTCGTATGGAGCCCGTGTTCATGGTGCTGGGTCAATCGGCCGCCACCGCCGCTTCACTGGCCATCGATAATAAACAATCTGTGCAGGATGTAGATATCAGTAAACTACAAGCCCTGCTGACCCAACGTCCGCTTGCTACCGGCGCTACCGCTGAAATACTGGTGGATAACGATGACGATGCGCAAGTCGTGCGTACCGGTAACTGGAAGCGTGAAACCAAAGGCGCCTACGGTCCATCCGTTCACCAGGCGGCTGCGGGAGAAAAGGCCAGCATCCGGTTTACGCCGGAGGTGTTGAAAACAGGCAATTATAAAATTTATACGTACGTGCCTAAACAAAGCGGCCTGTCTTCCAAAACCAATATTACATTGGCAGCAAATGGTAAAACTACCCCGGTAAGTTACACAGCAGCCTCCGTTCGGGTGGAGGGACAAACCTCCGGCGAATGGGTAGAGCTGGGTACGGTGAAGCTTACAAAGGGAGCGAAAGGTTATGTAGAGATTACCAACGAAGGTGCAGATGGCATTGTAGTGGCAGACGCTGTATTGTTTATTCCGGTACCGTAAACCCACGTTCACTGCGGTCTTAAAGATAGCGGGTGCCTTCTTGCGGGGGCACCCGCTTGTCTGTGGCATCCTTTCCCCCGAAAAATTATTATTTTTAACCCTGGTTTTAATTAAATGGTCAATTGTCCGGGCAAGGGTTAAATAACGAAAGTGAATTGTTGTCGAGAACCGCGGGTGGCGATGAGTACGCCTTTCGGGAACTAATGCTTGCTTATCAGCCCCTGTTACTTACCTACGTATACCAGCTCACCCGCTCCGAAAGTCATACGGAAGAGATCGTGCAGGATGTTTTCCTCAAGATCTGGATGGGTCGCGAAGCGCTCGAAGGGGTGCATCGCTTCAAAAACTATCTCTTTATCATTTGTCGCAACTACGCACTCGACCAGCTTCGCAAGCTGGTACGGGAACGCGAACTTGCGGCTGAATGGGAAACCGAGCAAGAGCATACGGCCGCCGGCAGCCCGGCAGACACCGACGAACAGGTGTACACCCTGCTCGATGAAGCCGTGAACCACTTACCGCCGCAGCAACAAAAAGTTTACCTGATGGCCCGCCGCCAGGGACTACCGCATGCCGAGATTGCACGGCAAACTGGCTTGTCGGTACTTACCGTCAAGAAATATATGAAGCTGGCGATCGCCGCCATTACCGAATACATCCGTTCGCGCCTGCCGGGCGTTTCGCTGGTATGGATAGCCATGCTCACCGGACTCGATATTATTTTTAAAAAAATTTCAGGAGCGATGGCCCCCCGGCCACTTTTTTTCCGTCTTTATTAATAGCAGCCAGATAGATTATGCAAGAGAAAGCGATCCAGGAATTATTCCACCGTTACATGAACGGCACTGCCTCCCCGGAAGAGGAGCAGCTGCTGAAAGCCTCGCTGCGTGAGCGTAACGATGAACATCGCCTGGAGCTGCTGGAAGCTGAGTGGGAAGGTTTAACACAGCCGGACGAGCGTTATGCGCAGTACGACGTGGAAGCCTCCTGGCGTAAAATTACGGCGCAACAGCCCGCGCGTGTGTTTACGATGCGCCGCTGGGCATGGGCAGCCGCAGCAGCTTTGCTCGTAGCGACGGGCGGCACGTACCTGTTAACGCGTGAGCAGCCGGTTCAACAGGTGGTGGTTACTGCACCAATGCCGGATGTGGCGCCTGGTACGAATAAAGCCGTGCTGGTATTGGCCGATGGATCTACGGTTAGGCTCGATAGTGCAGGCAATCAGGTGTTGCAGCAGGGCGCCACTACCGTGAAGCAACAAGGCGGCCAGTTAGTATATGACGAAAACGGAAGCGCTGCTTCTGTAACTTATAATACCCTGCAAACGCCCCGTGGAGGCTTATTCCGCGTGACCTTGCAGGATGGAACGAATGTGTGGCTGAATGCTGCATCGGCTCTCCGTTATCCCACCGCGTTTGTTGGTAAGGAAAGAGTGGTGGAGATAACGGGTGAGGCTTACTTTGAAGTGGCCCGGGATGTGCGCCGGCCGTTTAAAGTACAAATGGGAAAAGAGGCCGCTATTGAGGTCTTGGGTACCAGTTTTAACGTAAATAACTATGCCAGCGAAACCGCCTCCCGTACAACCCTGTTGAGCGGAGCGATCCGTGTAACGGCAGGCGGGCAGGCGGTTACTTTAAAACCAGGCCAGCAGGCCAGTCTGGCACCAGATATAAAGATTGCGCAGGATGCGGACCTGGGTAAGGTGGTCGCCTGGAAGAACGGCGTATTTGACTTTGATGATGTAAGTTTGCAGGATGCCATGCGCCAGATAGAGCGCTGGTATGATATAGATGTTGTTTATGAGCACGGAATACCGGGAATTGTTTTTGGAGGAAAATTACCTAGAAATATCAGCCTGAAAGAGCTGCTGGCAGCCTTAGAGGAGTCAGGCGTTCAGTTTAGAATAGATGGGGAAAAACTTATCGTAACAAATAAACAATAATCAATAAGCGGAGAATGCATAACAATCATGTTTTACATGATATAGGAAAGCTATGCCTAGAGTATAAAAAATCTGTCAACCAATAAAAAACCGGAAGTGGTCAGACTCCCGGTAAAGACTGATCAATTTAAAACGAGTAGTCTAGTCTCATTTTTAAACCTTCAATCAAATGCAATTTATGCAAAAAACTGCTATTGCGTCAGGGGCTTCCTATGCCCTGGACCATTCGGGGCCTGGTCAGGGTCTGAGTGGGTCAGCGGCCGGGAAGAAGCCGGGTGCTTTAACCAAAATCTTGTTAGTAATGAAGCTTACCTTCATTTTGATGACGGCATTTCTTTTACAATTGCATGCCAACACTTATTCGCAATCTGTTTCTATCAGCGTACGTAATGTGCCATTGAAACAAGTTTTTTCTGAGATAGAAAAGCAGACAGGGTTCACTGTTTTCTACAACCGTGATGTGCTGGACAATACACGCCCGGTAACGGTTTCCGTACAGAACTTACCGCTAAGGAATTTCCTGGACGTAAGCCTGGCTGGCCAACCTGTGGATTATATCATAAAAGATAATTTCATCCTGTTAAAGGAGAAGAAGGCAACAAGCGTAACCACGGCTCCCGTTGCCCAGCAGGCGATACAGGGGATGTTGAAAGACGAACGCGGACAACCGGTGCCCAATGCGTCGGTATTGCTGGTGCCCTCCCGCAGGGTGGCGACTACCAATGCGGCTGGTTGGTTTTCTTTCAATGATGTATCACCGGGTGAATACACTTTAGAAATATCGCACGTGAGCTTTCAGCGCATGACGCATAAAGTAACCGTGGGTAATGCGCCTATTACCGTGACGATCAATATGCGTGTAACGCAGTTGCAGCTGGAAGGGGTTACGGTGAGTACCGGTTACCAGCGCATTGATAAAAAACAGATTACCGGTTCCGCCACGGTCGTTACAGCGAAGGAACTTCAACAAAGTCCGGCGTTGAACATCATGGAACGCCTGGAAGGCATGGTGCCCGGCGTAGTATTCGATGTACGCACGAACACGATCAAAATGAGAACACCTAACAGTTATTCTACATTAGGCGCCGAAAGGATGCCACTGATCGTGATCGATGGTTTCCCTGCGCTGGAGAATACACTCGTCAGCAATCCATCTACCGGTATTGGTCGTACGGACAGGTCTACCAACAATTCTGTCATTAATAATATCAACCCGAACGATATCGAAAGCATTTCTTTCCTGAAAGATGCCGCAGCGGCAGCCATCTGGGGTTCCCGGGCAGCAAATGGCGTTATCGTCATCGAAACGAAAAAGGGTAAACAAGGTACGCCATCGGTGAGCCTTTCTACCGCCGTGAGCGTGTCGCAGCCTGCTGATCTCAGCAACCTGAACGTGATGAGCGCGAAGGACTATATCGAGTTTGAACAGGAGTTGTTCGACAAAAACTTCTTTGCCGATCCTTTTACCCACTGGCGTAACCAGGGTGTAAGCCGCGCACAGGAAATCATGTTCCAGGCGAAGAGAGGACAAATTACCACTGCGGAACGCGATGCCATGCTGGCTCAACTGGGACAGCGTGATAACAAAAAGCAGCTGCGTGATGTCATGCTGCAGAACGCTGTTACGCAACAATACGGACTGTCCGTATCGGGCGGCGCAGGTAATGCGGATTACTACATTTCCGGTAACTACGCCAATGATCGCCCGGTTTTTAAAGCCAACGGCACAGAAACCTATTTCGCGAACATGCGGGTGAATAACCGCTTCTTCCGGAATAAACTCACCATGTCGGTAAACATCGCACAAAATTATTCTAAAAGCGAAGTGAATAATGCCGCCGTAACCTCTATCAGTACTGGTTTGCAGGGCCTTCGTCCATATGAAGATATTTTCGATCAGAAGTATAATATGTTCTCGAAAGCAGTGACCGACAGCTTTACGCGTATGGGCTATTTCCCATGGTCGTACAATGCAGTGGATGAGCTGAATGCGAGCACCACCACTTATCGTAAAAACAGCAGCCGTATCAACGTGATGCTTACCGGTAAAGTAACCGATTGGCTCGATCTTGAAGCTTCCGGTACATACCAGCGCAACGGTACAACTGTTGATGAACTGGCGCGCGAAAACGCGTACAGCACTAAACACCTGGTAAATGAAGGTACTTCCCGCGAAGCAAATGGCCGCCTGACTTATGGTGTGCCTAAAGGCGCTATCCTGAAAACGAGTAATACGCTCATGCAGGATTACACCATGCGTTTCGGATTCAATTTCCACAAGCAATTTGGTGATGATCATAACGTGGGCCTCGTAGCTGGTAACGAATTCCGCGAAGCAAAAGGCGAGGGCTATACGCAAACGTTTTATGGTTACGACCTGATGGCGAGTAACTCGGCCGTGGTAAACCCGACGACGCCTTATAAAACGTATTTGTCTACACCTACAGTGGCGCAAACCAGGACATTGGGTTTTAGTGATAACATCATCAACCGCCCGATTACCCGTTACCTGTCGTACTACGCTGCCGGTAACTATGATTTCAAACGCCGTTACTTCCTGTCTGGTAGCCTTCGTTTCGATGACTATACAGAACTGGGACTCGAGAGGAGAAACCGTGCAAAACCTTTCTGGTCGGCAGGTGTGAAGTGGGACCTTACGCAGGAATCATTTATGGACGCTATCACACCGATCAACTACGCGGCGGTTAGGTTCACGGTGGGTACCGCTGGTAAAGTGCCTAGCAATGGTATCCCATTATCCCTGTATAACTATTCCGGTATCGACCAAAACAGTACGTTGCCTTACGGCTCTATCAGTCTCCCGGGCAACCCTGATCTGCGTTGGGAAACTTCCCGTACGTTCAACACAGGCCTCGACCTGCGTATGCTGCAGCAGCGGCTGCAGTTTACGTTCGATGTGTACCAGCGCCGTTCCAATGGTATCCTGGTGAGCATGAACGTGAACCCTACGTTGGGCTGGACGAACCTCACGTACAATACAGGTAACATGAAGAGCAACGGTTTTGAGCTGGCAGTGAGTGGCGAAGTGATTCGCACGAGGGATTGGAAATGGACGCCGTCATTCAACATCGCACATACTTCGACAAATGTGTCTGACGATCGCTTCGGTACACAGTTCGTAACCTCGCCTACTTATGCAGGACAAATCTCCGGTTACCCGGTAGACAGGATGTTTGCTTATCGTTGGGCTGGTCTGGATGATAAAGGTCAGGCGCAGATCTATAATGCAAAAGGTGAGATCATCAGTTCTCTGGCTCCTAAGCCTATCACCTTTGATGATCTGGTATATGTAGGAAATTCACAGGCGCGTACAACGGGCGGTTTAACCCAAACCGTTAGCTATAAGAAATTCACTCTTGTAGCCAGAATTGCTTATTACTTAGGTTATAAAATCATGTACGACCCGATCGATTCAAGAAGCCTGCCTACCGGCTCACAGGCCAGCGGCTATCTGAGTGCAGCGAAAGGTATGGTGAACCGTTGGCGCCAGCCGGGCGATGAAGCGCGTACGGACATTATTGGTATCAGCAATATCAACTTCAACTCTGTGAACTGGTTTGCGCAATCAGATATCAACGTGATCGATGGCGACAATATCCGTTTCCAGCAGTTAAGTCTGAGCTACGCGGTGGGCAATATCGGCACCTTTATAAAGAATGTGAATGTGGGAATAACCGCGGCAAATCTCGGCCTGATCTGGAAAAAGAATGATGTGGGTGTAGATCCGCAGTACATCTTTACCAGCCATTACAGCAGCCTGCGTCCGGCGCCGAATTACAACTTTTCCCTCAACGTTAATTTCTAACCAAGTCTGAACAATGAGAAAATCATTTTTGATATATACTTTCGGTGCCCTGATGCTGGTTGCAGCAGGTTGCCGTAAATACGTGGAGATCGATCAGCCCGGAAGACGAGTGCTGAAGCTGACCGCTGACTTTGATGCGTTGCTGAACAACACATTTATCATGAACAACGGCTATACCTTACCGCTGCTGATGAATGATGATATGGACATCGCCGATCCGATACTGCAACAACGTATCACCAACACCAACCGCATGGCTTACACCTGGTCCGAAAACCTTTACGGGGATTTGAACGATGCGGATTGGGACCGTTATTACAAGATGATCTATACCGCCAACCAGATCACCGATGCGGTAATGGAAAGCGAAGGTGGAACGGAAGATCAGAAGCGGGCTATTCATGCCGAAGCGCGTATGTTTCGGGCCGCCGCTTACCTGGATCTGGTGAACATTTATGCTAAACATTATAACGAAGCAACGGCTGCCACAGATCTCGGTGTGCCTATGCTGCTGAAAGCTCAATTCGAGGGCGTAGACATGCGACGCGCCACTGTAAAAGCCGTATACACACAAATCGTAAAAGATCTGGTGGAAGCAATACCGTTTTTGCCGTCGCAACCATTCCGCAACAACGAGGGGTCACAAATGGGAGCTTATGGTTTGTTGACGCGTGCTCATTTGTATATGGGAGCATACGATGATGCCCGCCGCTATGCAGATAGCGCACTGGCGCGTAACAACCAGTTGTTAAATCTGGCCCCATTCGTCAGCGGTGCATTCTATCCCACTAAGCAGAATAACCCGGAATATTTGTTTGCCAGGGGTATCAATACCAGCTTTTCCCACTTTACGATGAGTGCCTCATTGCAGGCATTGTTTACGCCACAAGACCTCCGCTGGCGGGTATACACCGTAGACGGTGGAAGCTATCCTATATCACCTGTATTTACAGGTAGAGGATATTTTCGTCAGCGCCTGGTGTTAGTAGGCGATCACGTAGGTGGTTTGCAGATCGGTCCGGATGTACCTGAGATGATGGTGACTAAAGCGGAATGCCTGGCACGCGCCGGCAAAACGCAGGAAGCTGTAGACGTTCTCAATGAGTTGCGGAAAAGCCGCTTCCTGCCAGCCGACTACCAGTTGCTGACAGCCGCCACGCCGGACGATGCACTACGTTTATCCCTTGAGGAAAGAAGAAAGGAAATGATGTGGAATGGTACCCGCTGGTTCGATCAAAAACGCCTGAACCTGGAAGCGCGCTTCGCACAAACGATGACGCGTGTTTACCTCGGTGAAACGTATACATTGGCGCCAAATTCCAACCGCTATGTATTCCCTATCTCCACTAAATACATTCAAATGAATCCTGAGATCGAACAGAATCCCAGGTAATCAAATCCTTATAATAGACTAATCATGCTTACAAGAAAATTGCCGCTGTTCGCATTGCTCACCGCATGTGCGATCATGGGAGCAGACAGCTCTGCAAGCGCGCAGAAACGGAAAAAGAAAAAAGGACAGACCACTGTTGCCGCTCCTGCCGCCAAACCTGCTGCAGACAGCACCCGCAAGAATCAGCCGCCAAAGGTGAAGAAGTATAGTGAGGTGATCACCAAGGATATGGAAACGCGTAAGGGCTTTCTCACCATCCATAAGAAGGACGAAAAGTACTTTTTTGAGGTGCCTTTTACACTGTTTCGTCGCGATATCATGACGGTGAACAGGGTGTCAAAAGCGTCTGTGGACATGCGTAACGGAGCCTCCGGCCTCGTGGGTGACCAGATTGGCGAGTCGGTGTACCGCTTTGAAAAAGGCCCCGGCGACCGCATGTTCCTGCGTCGTATTTCTTATACCGAATACACAAAGGATTCTACTTCGGATATGGCGAAAAGTGTAACGTTGAACAACGTGCAGGCCATCGCCATGGCATTTCCGATTGCTGCTTATAATAACGATTCCACCGCTGCGGTGATTGATGTGACTGACTTTTTGAACAGCGATAACAACATTCTTTATTTCGAGAATGATAAGCTGAAACAGCGGGCTGGTATGGGCGCGCAGCAGAACGATCGCAGCTACATCGAGTCTGTAAGAATTTACCCTACCAACCTGGAAGTGAGGGCGGTTAAAACGTATGCTGCCGGCATGAATCCTACGCACAGCAACTACACCGTGGAGCTGAACGCTTCGCTGGTATTGCTGCCAGAAGTGCCGATGCGCCCGCGTATTATGGACGAGCGTGTAGGCTATTTTACGAAGTCGCACCGTGACTTTGATGTTCATCCGCAAAGTGTAAAGGTGGTTAGTTACGCCGTTCGCTGGAGGCTGGAGCCCAAGCCGGAAGACGTGCAACGTTACCTGAAAGGCGAATTGGTAGAACCACAAAAGCCGATAATTTTTCATATTGATCCGGCAACACCTAAGAAATGGGTGCCTTATCTGATCGCTGGTATTAACGACTGGAACAAGGCTTTTGAACAGGCAGGTTTCAAGAATGCCATCATCGGCCTCGAAGCGCCAACCAATGAACAGGACAGCACCTGGAGCCTGGATGATGCGCGTAACTCCGCGATCATCTACCGTCCGTCTGCGATCGCGAACGCCATGGGACCAAACGTAAACGACCCGCGCAGCGGCGAGATCCTCGAAAGCCACATCTTCTGGTACCATAACGTAATGTCTATGTTACAGAAATGGTACCTGGTACAGTGTGCTACTTCCGACCCGCGCGCCCGCAAACCCGTTATTGACGACGCCCTGATGGGCGAGTTGATCCGTTTTGTGTCATCGCATGAAGTAGGCCACACCCTTGGTCTGCGCCACAACTTCGGCTCCAGCTCCACCGTTCCGGTAGAGAAACTGCGCGATAAACAATGGCTCGCTAAATATGGTCACACGCCATCTATCATGGACTATGCCCGTTTCAACTACGTAGCGCAACCGGAAGATAATATTGGCACCGAAGGGCTCTACCCACGTATCAACGACTACGACAAGTGGGCGATCGAGTGGGGATATCGCTGGAGGCCTGAATACAAAGATGAATGGGAAGAGCAGAAAGCGCTGGCCCGCATCGTTTCAGACAGCCTGAAAAACAACCACCGCTTATGGTTTGGTGGTGAAATGGAGCCAGATGATCCGCGTAGCCAGAACGAGGACCTGGGCGATGACGCCATGAAAGCGAGTGAATACGGTATCAAAAACCTGAAAAGGATTGTTCCGCAACTCGTAAACTGGACCAAAATCCCGCAGGAAGGCTTCAAGGAGCTGGAAGCCACTTACTCTGAAGTACTGGGACAGTACGGCCGTTACCTTGGTCACGTGACCAAAAACATCGGTGGCATTTATAATACTTATAAAGTGGCCGCCGATCCGGGCCCCGTATTTGTGCCGGTGGAATATGAGAAGCAGAAACGTGCCATGAAATTCCTGAACGACTACTTCTTTCAAACACCTGAATGGCTTAATAACCGCGATATATTTGAACGTTTGCCTTACTCGTTCGGTATGGAGTTCGCCAAAATGCAGGAAGAAGGAATTGACCTCCTGGTCAGCCGCAGGCGTATGAGCCACCTGATGGACCCAGTGTATAACAAGTCTGCCAGACAATACACCCTGGAAGAGTTTTTCCGGGATATGGACAAAGGCATACTTACAGAAGTATATGCAGGTAAAAACGTGGACTTCTACCGCAGGAACCTGCAGAAACTCTACGTGCTGCGCCTGATACAACAGGCCTTCACACAGGATTCAAAAGGAATGATCAGCATGGGCACTTACAATGTGGCCGGTTCCGACATGCAGGGCATTATGCGTGATGCATTAAGGCAGCAGCAGCAATTGTTCAAACGCCAGATGAAGAATATGGCTTTGGATAAAGTAACCCGTATTCACCTTACGGAAATGCACGACAGGATAGAAAAGAGTTTTGACGCGAAGAATTAGGTGGTGAATAGGATAAATCAAACAGCCGGCACATTTTTGTTGCCGGCTGTTCCTTTTTAAGCCTGATGAAGTTGCCTGTACACCAGCAGCGCCGCCGCCAGGTCTTCGATCGCCAGTCCGGCCGATTTAAAAAACGTGATCTCTCTTGCATCCTTTCTGCCGGGATGTTTGCCCGAACAAAGCTCCACGATATCTGCCTCCACATCTGCTGCTTCAATAATATTATTTTTCAGCGGGATGGCCAGCTCCCCACATTCATGCAGCGCGCCCGCCCTCGAATCCACGAATATCGACGATTTCATGATCGCCTCATCGTCTGCCTCGCGCGTATTTGGTTTGTAAGATCCTACCATGTCGAGGTGTTGCCCCTCGCGCAGCCAGGCCCCTTTGATAATCGGCGTTTCTGCCATAGTGGAGCAGGATATCACATCCGCCTCACGCACCGCTTCTTCCAGGTTCGTCACCACTTCTACAGGATCGCCCAGTAACGCCTGTAATTCATGCGCTTTCGCCTCATTACGGCCCCATAACATAATCTTCCGGTACTTGCGTACACTCGCATGTGCCGGCGCCATATAGCGGGCCACTTTGCCAGTGCCGACGATCAGGAGGGTAGCGGCTTCGTGATGCGCCAGGTAATCTGCTGCCAGCGCAGAAGTACAGGCCGTGCGGACGGACGTGAGCAGGGAGGCGTTCATGATGGCGAGCGGCTCACCGGTACGGGCGTTGAGCAGCGTATACAGTGCATGGATGCTCGGCAGCCCCGCTTCTTTGTTCGCCGGGGCGACGATCACCTGTTTAATGCCCATGTACTCGTGCGTCCAGGAGGGCATGAGGATGAGCGTATTGTCGTTGTAGAAGTGGTGATGCCTCAACGGCATGGTAAAGTCGCCGGAGAATGTCGCTCTTAAAGTCTGTATCAGGTCGGGGCAGTTGAGCGCCCGTTGAATATCGTTGTCGGAAATGTGCAGCATGCCGCAAAGATAGGCGGATTTAGTACGCGATACCCCCATTTTTGTCGTGTTATACCCCCGGAAATGTCTGCATCATCGCCTACTTTTGAATAAAGCTTAAATCATATGAGAACTGTAACTTTTGGCATGAATATAAGCCTCGACGGCTACTGCGACCACAACCTCTTCAGCCCCGATGAAGAAGTGATGGAATACTTTACCAGCACGATGGATGGAGTAGACCTGTATTTTTTCGGGCGCGTGATGTACGAGCTGATGTTTCCTTACTGGGATGATGTGGCGAAAGACCAATCCGGCTCACCGTCGGAAAATGAGTTTGCCCGCAGGTTTAGTGCGATCGACAGGGTAGTGGTGTCGCGGTCACTGGAAGTGAACGACCCGAAAGCACGTGTCATCCGTAGCAACCCCGTTGAGGAATTATCTAAACTAAAGCAGCAGCCCGGTAAAAATATATCGGTAGATAGTGTGAGCATGCTCCCCGACTTCATAGCGGCAGGCCTTATCGACGAGTTTAAGCTCGTCGTGCATCCGGGGCTGGCAGGTAACGGAAGGCTGTTATTACCGCCGGGAAGTCTTACCGAAAAGCTGGACTTGAAGCTCACGGAAAAGATACATTTCAAGTCCGGAAGTGTGGCCCTGCACTATGTAAAACAGTGAGCAAAACAAATTACTGATCGCGAAAGCCCATCGAAAGATGGGCTTTTTTCATGATTATTTGGCTATTTTTACCCGGACAGTCCTACTATGGTAGTTGTCGCCCTACTAGTCAGTAACCACATTACAAACGGCATAAAACCTACTGAATGAGATTATTAAAACAATGGACGACTATTACACCGATACTGGCCTGGGTCTTATTTTTCACAGGATTGGTCTACGACAGTAGCCTTTTTCAGATCATTGCAAGTGTATTATTGATTGGCAGCGTGATGGCTGCGGTGCATCATTCTGAAGTAATTGCACACCGGGTGGGGGAGCCGTATGGTACCATTATCCTTGCCGTGGCGATTACCGTAATTGAAGTATCCATTATTATTTCCCTGATGGTGGCTGGCGGTGATGAAGCGGCCTCACTGGCGCGCGATACCATCTTATCTGCGACCATGTTGATCCTTAACGGCATTGTCGGGCTTTGCTTGTTTTTAGGCGGCCTGAAATTCCGGGAACAGATCTTCACTAAACATTCAGCCACCATCGCACTTGTTTCGCTGATCGCTATCGTGATTCTCACCCTCGTTTTTCCTACGTTTACCACGAGCGTCCAGGGGCCCTATTACTCGACGCCACAGCTTGTTTTCGTATCCATCGCCTGCCTGGTGATCTATTCCTTTTTCCTGCTGGCGCAAACCCGCAGGCATCGTGAGTATTTTCTGGCGGAAGATGGAGTTAACGATGCGCATGCGATCGTTATTACGAATAAGCAGATGATCGTGAGCCTGGTATTTTTGTTACTTAGTTTAGGCATCGTGGTATTACTGGCCAAAACACTGTCACCCACGATCGAACGCATCGTAATCGGCTACCATCTTCCGAAAACATTAGTGGGGGTGATTATCGCCGCTGTGATATTACTACCGGAGGGCATTGCAGCTATCAACGCGGCCCGCAAAAACAAACTGCAAACAAGTTTGAACCTGGCTTTAGGATCGGCATTGGCAAGTATCGGGCTCACCATTCCCTGCGTCTCGATCGTGAGTACGTTATATGGCATGAATATCATTTTGGGGCTTGATATTAAGTCGATGATACTGCTCGGACTTTCCGTATTTACGGTGATGCTGTCGCTCGCCAGCGGGAGGACCAATATCGTCTACGGGGCTGTGTTGCTGGTGAACCTCGCGGCGTTTATATTTTTGATTATTCATCCCTGACGGGGATATAGCTTAGTGATAACGCCTCGCTTTAAGAAGAAGCGGGGCGTTCTTGTTAATCGACAAGTGGTGTTGTCCGCGTTACACTTATGGAAGCAATAATTATTCATGACTTTTAAATCTTGCCTTTCGTAGTCTCACGAATGCCACAACCATGCTGAAATATATAGTTGCCCAGAGTAGCGCGGTGAGCCAGAAGTTTATCCCAAAATCGCGATAGTAGCCCCAGCTTGATGGTAGGTAATCCCTGAATACGCCTGTCCATATAATGAATACGTTTTCCATCCTCACACAAATATTTAAGACCAGCACCATGAACAGGCTAAAGATCCAGTTTTGCCTTAATCTTGCTGACAAGGCAAATATAGATGTGACAGTCGTAAGTAAAATAGCGAGGATGAAGGGACCTTGTCTGTAAGAGAAGAATGTATAATCACCATCGGAAATTGCATTGTAATTCCTTATCAATTCTGAGAGCAGCGCTACAGATAACAAGAGGCCTGCACAGGAAGCTATAATATTTGCTGAATCGAAATACTGTATCGCTTTGTCCTTGGGGCGATGTGTAATTTTTGCGAATATTACGAGGATGAGCGTTGATAGGCCATACCCGCAAAAAAGGGATCGTAATATTTCAATGGTATTGGAAATTAGTTCCGTCATTGGATTTGAGGTAAATAATACTTATCTCAAAGTAAGTTCATTATTGCAACCCGCACGTATCCATTAGATATTGCAAGTCTTCGCAAAAAATGGAGAATAAAAAAAGCGCCACCAATCATTACGATCAGTGGCGCTTTTCCTTTGTACCCCAGACGGGAGTCGAACCCGTACGAGCGTTGCGGCTCACAGGATTTTAAGTCCGGCGTGTCTACCAATTCCACCACCAGGGTATCCTTCAAGTAAATGTAAACAAAAAATCCAAACCGACATTCAGTTTGGATTCTCCATTTAGAGCGGAAGACCGGGCTCGAACCGGCCACCCCGACCTTGGCAAGGTCGTGCTCTACCAAATGAGCTACTTCCGCATTTCGATTTAAGAACTTTCCCGTTTACTCGTAAGCCTATTGGCTTGTTTTTCATTGGGATTGCAAAGATAAGGATTGTTTCGAATTTGCAAAATCTTTTTAGAAATTTCCCACAATACCGCCTCCGGACGCTGGTTCACGGGCCGGAAAGCAAGTAGGGTTGCCAGGCATCACACCTGGCAACGGTTGTCAAAAATTCCCGGCAATCGTCTCCAGGTATTGCTCTATAGGCATGCTGTTCCGCATCACCATCAATGACTTGCCCATATCGCCTACGACGGTCCTGAACTGGTTGCTCTTGCGGGTGGCCAGACTGTCAATCACATCCACGATGTCCTGCGGGGCGGATAACTGGCTGGTGTCCCGGGTGGACATGAGGCTTTTGAGTTTGGAGGTAAGATCGTCGTACGCCTTGATGTCTGACTCATTACTCCAGGCAATGTTCTCCCGGAAGTTGTTACCCGTAGAACCACCCTGCTCGACCAATCTCAATTCTATACCCAATGGTTTCAGTTCATAATAAAGACCTTCGGTTAAACCTTCGAGCGCAAACTTGGACATGTTGTATAACGAACCAAGGGGCACAGCGGTGGTAACGCCCATGAAGGAACTGATGTTGATGAAAAGCCCGCCGCCATTGGCGCGGAAGTGGGGCAGGAAGGCGCGGATCACGTTGATAGGGCCTCTTGTGTTTACGGCGAATTGCCAGTCTATATCTGTTTCTTTCGCGAGTTCCAGCGCGCCGTAGGCGCCCATGCCGGCATTGTTTACGACAACGTCTATCTTCCCGAAAGCTGCTATGGCCTGCTCAACGGCCTCCTTGGCTTGTGCTGGAGAGGTAACGTCCAGGGGAAAGATGCGGATGTTGGGGTATTGGGTGAGTTCTGTTTCTTTCTCCGGGCTACGCATGGTCGCCACCACGTTCCAGCCCTGTTGTGCGAAGTGTTTTGCGGTAAGTTTCCCTAAACCGGAACTGGTGCCGGTAATGAATATTGTCTTTGCCATTTTTGTTTGTTTTTTGATAAAGCAAAGCTATCTCCAAAATTGGTATAACTTTGTAACCAGTATACAGGAGTATACCAAAACCAGCATCATATGGCTACAAAGCAACCTGTCAGAAACCAGGAAGAAGAAATTCAGGCGTTGCAGGATACGATCTACGTCATCGGCGGTAAGTGGCGCCTGCCCATCATTAACTCCATGTGCAACGGGAACAAGCGTTTCCGGGAAATACAGCGCAGTATTCCGGGCATCACCACGCGGATGTTATCTAAAGAACTAAAGGAAATGGAGCTGAATAAGATCATCATCCGAAAGGTGTATGATGCATCCCCGGCGTTGGTCGAGTACGAAACGACGCCTTATTGCAAAACGTTCAGCGATATTATTCTTGCCATGATCGCCTGGGGCAAAGCACATAAAAAGGTCGTTACCGGTAAGAATAAGCGATCTCTCCAGATCATCTAATCTCCCTCCAAAAAAAACTTTCCCAAAATCTAAAAGTTTAGTATGTTTGAACATTCGAACATGAGTTTAAGAATAGACCATAAAAGCAAATTACCGCTCCACGTTCAGGTAGAAGAACTGCTCAGAAGACTGATCAGCGAGCCGGAATACCAGAATGGCTCCTTCCTCCCTAAGGAAGTAGAGCTGGCTAACCGGCTGGGCGTTTCCCGCAACACGATCCGACAGGCCACGAATAAACTCGAATACGAAGGCCTGCTCGCCCGCAAAAAAGGCGTCGGTACCAAGGTTGCACAACGTCAGCTGTCCACGAGCCTGCAGGACTGGCAAAGTTTCACGAAAGAAATGTCTAAACGTGGTATCGCTACCTCCAACCTGTTGCTCACGTTAGACAGGGTAAGGGCAGATGAAAAGCTGGCTGGATTTTTTAATATTCCAATCGACACACCGGTTTGTAAACTCAGCAAACTGAAAGGGGTAGAAGAGGAGCCGATCGTTTACTTCGAAAGCTATTTCCATCCACGCATCACACTCGCAGATAACGATGATCTCAACCGCCCGCTTTACGAACTGCTGTCGGAAAAGTTCGATATTATCGTGGTGCGCTCCAGTGAACATATCAGCGCGCTGGCTGCCGGTACGGTGGCTAAGAAGCTGGCTGTCGATCCTAAATTCCCGGTATTGTTCCGCGAACGTTTTGTATATGATCCGGGTGACAGGCCCATCGAATATAATGTCGGTTATTACCGGTCAGATAAATTTACTTATTCCATAGAGATCAGATCCGAAAGTTGATCTGTTAAACGTCCTTTTCTTGTCCACGCAGGAAAAGGATATTTTTTTGTCAATTCTTAATATGTTCAAACATATGAACAATGAATATGTAATCGGGGCAGATATTGGTGGTTCACACATAACAGCGGCTTTGGTCAACTTGCATAGCGGCGCTGTAGTGGATGATTCGAAGGTAAAGGTGCCGGTAAACGCAGGTGCAGATGCCGATGATATTCTTTCCCGGTGGACAAGTGCGCTGGATGAAGTTTGCACTGCCGCAAACGGTCAGGTGGCGGCGATAGGCATTGCGATGCCAGGCCCCTTTGACTACGAGGGCGGCATCTCACAGATTAAGGGCGTAGCGAAATACGAATCCCTGTACGGCATGAACATCCGTACCGCATTACAAACCTCTGTTCCTTTCGCCGGCGATATTTATTTCGAGAACGATGCGTCCTGCTTCGCACTCGGCGAGGCCTGGTCCGGCGAAGGTGCAGGCTGCAGCAAAATGGTAGCGGTGACGCTAGGCACTGGTCTTGGGGGCACGTTCCTGCATAACAACCGCATTCAGCACGAAGGAGAAGGGGTGCCGCCGGAAGGTTACATCTACCATTTGCCTTATAAAGACGGTATTGCAGAAGATTACATCTCTTCGCGCTGGTTGCTGAACGAGTATCATCAGCGTACAGGCAACCGTCTGGCAGAGGTTAAGTGCCTCGGCGAGCTGGCGGAAAAGGGTGATGATACAGCCTTGCAGCTGTTCGCAGAACTTGGCCACACGTTAGGCGAAGTATTGCATCCCTGGTTAGCAAAATTCCAGGCAGAAAGAATGGTGATCGGCGGCAACATCCGTAAGGCACATCCTTATTTCTTACCTGCGCTGGACAAATGCCTGTCCGCACACGGTATCTCTACTTCTGTACACATATCCAACCGTGGTGAAAACTCAGCGCTTTCCGGCGCGGCCTGGATATGCAAATCAATTCTTGATAACATCAATGCGCGATAGAAAATGAACACGACCTTGAATTGGAGAAAAACGACTCAACCCCTGATGCCTGCCACTACGGAGGCTAAACAGCTTACGCCTGCAGGCACATACGACATTTACCCGTTTGCCAGCCTGGGTGCCGGCAACATCCATCGCGGTTACGCAAGCCTGGCCGAATGGATCATGGGACGTCAGGTGGTTTTGATTGACGGCTACATCGGTAACGACTGGGAGTACATCGGCAGCTCACTCGAGAAAGAACTCGCTGCAGCTGGTATGATCGTGAACATCGTATACACGTCCACGATGTTGAAATCACCCGCGGAGGTAGAAGCGCTGGTCGCGCCTTTCCTGGGAGAAAAAGGAGCGGTATGGGGCAAACGTGCAACGATCACATTAAGGGATCTTTTTGATGATGTGCAACTGAAAGGTATTGCTCCTGCGGCTGAAGGCACTACGCTGATCATCGGCACCGGCGCGGCGCTTACTGCTATCGATGCACCGGTGGTGTATATCGATCTGCCTAAAAATGAATTACAATACCGCATGCGCGCCGGTGTTGCCAATAATCTCGGCAAACACCACCGCGATGATAACCAGGAAACGTACAAACGTTTCTACTTCGTGGATTGGGTATTGCTCAACGCGCATAAACAACAGATCCTGCCACGCATCGAAGTGATTGCAGACGGCCAGTGGAAAGACCAGCTCACCTGGGCTACACAAGCCGCGGTAAGCCAGGGCCTGCAACAACTCGCGGGCAACGCTTTCCGCGTAAGACCCTGGTTCGAGGCGGGCGCATGGGGCGGCGACTGGATGAAGGAAAACATTCCGGGTCTCAATAAAGAAGAAGTAAACTATGCCTGGTCGTTCGAAATGATCGTTCCGGAAAACGGACTGGTTTTCGAAAGCGATGGCAAGTTGTTGGAAATAGCGTTCGACTGGCTGATGATGAAACACGCGAAAGAGGTATTGGGCCAGCAGGACGAGCAACGTTTCGGCATCGACTTCCCGATCCGCTTCGACTTCCTCGACACGTTCGATGGCGGTAACCTGTCTATCCAATGTCACCCGCGCCTGGACTACATCCGCGAGAACTTTGGCGAAACGATTACGCAGGATGAAACATATTACATGCTCGACTGCCGTCCCGGCGCGAAGGTATACCTGGGTTTCCAGGAAAATATTGATCCTGCGGCGTTCCGTAATGCACTGGAAGAAAGTGTAGCGACCAATCAACCGATCGATATTGAAAGATATGTGCAGGCGCACGAAGCACATAAGCACGAGTTGTTCCTCATTCCTAATGGTACAGTACACAGCTCGGGTAAAGATAACCTGGTGCTGGAAATCAGCGCCACGCCTTACATCTTCACGTTTAAGATGTACGACTGGGTACGCCTCGATCTGAATGGTAAACCAAGGCCGATCAACATTGATCATGCTTTTAAAAACCTCGACTTCTCCCGCAAAGGCGCGAAGGTGCAGGAAGAACTGATCTCCAAACAAACGGTGATAGAGAAAGGTGCAGACTGGCAATTGGTGCATGTGCCAACGCATGCGGAGCATTTTTATGATGTGCATCGCATCGAGTTTAACAGCACGGTAGATGTAGCCACCGATGGCAAGTGTCATGTATTGATGTTGGTAGAAGGAAAGTCGGTGCTGGTAGAGACTGCCAATGGTTTAAGGCAACGGTACAACTACGCAGAAACGTTTGCGATACCTGCCGCCGCAGGTTCTTACAGGATCATCAATGAAGGCGATGCCACCGCCAAAGTGGTAAAAGCATTTGTGAAATAGTATTGCGACCGCCCGGCAATAGCCCCGGGCGGTCATCACACAAAAGAAGAATTGTACGTATGAAAAAAGGAAATTGGATGCTATGGTTGCTGCTGCTGGTTACGGCATCGCAGGTAAGCGCGCAGCAAAAAGGAGAATTGGTGAGTTACGTAGATCCCCTGATCGGTACAGCGCATTGCCGCTGGTTTCATTTCGCGCCGGGTGCCGCACCATTTGGTATGGCGAAGCCTGGTCCGTCCACAAACGGCCACTATGGCAATCCTAACGGATGGGAAGCGGTAGGTTATGATTACAGGCATACGTCAATTGAAGGCTTCCCAAACTTTCATGAGTTCCAGGTAGGCGGCGTTTCGCTGATGCCGACTACGGGCCAACTGGTGACTACGCCAGGGGTGTTGGAAGATTCTATGTCGGGCTACCGCTCTGCGTTTGATCGTGCAGATGAACATGCAATGGCCGGTTACTACTCGGTATTGCTGAAACGTTACGGTATCAAAGCCGAAGTTACAGCAACGCCACGTGTGGCCTTCCAGCGCTTCACGTTCCCTGCAGGCAACGCCTCACACATCCTGTTCGATATCGGCAACAAACAAGGTGAGAGCGGAGAGGTGAAGGAAGCAAAGGTTTCTATGACACCAGATGGTCGCATCGAAGGCTATGTAATTACGCTGCCGGCTTATGTGCAGAAGTACCAGCGCGGAGCAGAAGTAGCGATGTACTTCACCGCTGTAGTAGATAAAAAGCCCACAGCGTTCGGCACTTTCCGTGGCGCTACGCAAACTGCGGGTGCAAGGGACGTGAGCGGACAAGGCGCAGGTATGTACCTCACATTCAACACCAGGAACAACGAAGCGGTAACGGTGAAACTGGGCTTGTCTTATACATCTATTGAAAATGCCCGCCTCAACTTGCAGGCAGAAGCAGCTACGATGGCTTTCGATCAGGCTAAAGAACAATCGCGTAAGCAGTGGAACGAGTACCTGGGCCGCATTACGGTTACAGGTGGCACGAAAGCGGATCTTACGAAGTTCTACACTGGCTTGTACCACGCGGTGTTAGGCCGCGGCCTGGCCAGTGATGTAAATGGGGCTTATCCTAAAAACACCGGCGGCAACGGACAAATTCCGCTTAACGCACAGGGTAAACCTGCACACAATCATTACAACACAGATGCCGTTTGGGGTGCTTACTGGAACCTCACGCCGCTGTGGGCGCTGGCTTATCCTGAATACTATTCCGACTTCGTGAGCAGCCAGCTGCTCGTATACAACGACGCCGGCTGGCTCGGCGATGGCATTGCCAACAGCAAGTATGTGTCTGGCGTAGGAACGAACTTCGTAGGCCTGGTAATGGCCGGCGCGTACAACTACGGCATCCGCGATTTCGATGTGGCTAAAGCTTATGCCGCTTCCCTGAAGAACGAACTGGGTTACGAGAATCGTCCCGATGGTGCTGGTAAAGAAGATGTGGAACGTTTCCGCAAATACGGTTATGTAGATCATATCGATCCTGCTCCCGGTCAATGGTGCTTTTCGGGCTCGCACACGCTGGAGTACTCTTTCAGCGCTTTTGCAGTGGCGCAGTGGGCGAAGAAGCTGGGTAAGAAGAACGATTACAACACGCTGCTGAAACTCTCCAACAGCTGGAAGAACATCTTCGATAACGAAAGCAAATACATGCGTCCCCGTTATGCCAATGGCAGCTTCGTGGGCAACTTCAATCCGACCGAGCCATGGCGCGGTTTCCAGGAAGGTAATGCGGGACAGTACTCTTTCTACGTGCCACACGACCCGGAAGGGCTGATCGCTAAAATGGGCAAGGCGGAGTTTAACAAACGTCTCGACAGCATCTTCACGGCAGCACAGCAAACAACGTTTGGCGGTGGTAAAACCATCGATGCGTTTGCTGGTCTGGCAGCGCCCTATAATCATGGTAACCAGCCCTGCCTGCAAATGCCATGGATGTTCAACTACTCCGGCAAACCGCATCTGACGCAGAAATGGGTAAGGGCCATCTGTAACGAGTTTTACGGTACGGAAGGTATTCACGGTTACGGTTATGGGCAGGATGAGGACCAGGGTCAACTGGGCGCCTGGTATGTGCTGAGCGCGATCGGGTTGTTCGATGTCCAGGGTGGTGCGGCAGCGCAGCCAATGATGCAGATCGGCTCTTCTATTTTCGATAGCGTAAGCATCAAACTGAATAAAAAATACTACAAAGGGGATAAGCTGGATATCGTTACACGCAACAACAGTGCGGACAATATCTACCTGCATCGCCCGACGTTCAACGGCAAAAAAGTACAGCGCAACGCTATTCCATTCGCAGAATTAACGAAGGGTGGCAAGCTGGAGTACGAACTGTCTAACCAACCAGCGGCCTTTTAAGGCCAAGGATTTTCGATAATGCATTCCACAACTAATCAAACAAAAACACAAGGCTTATGTTAGCTTATTGCCACGTTATTGCAGCAAGACTACTGCGAGCAAAAGGCAGCCTGGTAATGGCACTATTGCTGTTACTGGGTTTAGCCCATGGCGCGTATGCTCAAAATTCCCGTACCGTAACGGGCCGCGTTACGGATGATGCCACCAAAGAGCCGATACCCGGCGTATCGGTGTCATTAAAAGGCACCAATATTGGTACGGCCACGTCAGTGGAGGGTACCTTTACTTTAAACATCCCCACGGGTACAGACCAGTTCCTGGTGTTCTCGTCCCTGGGGTATACCGGCCGCGAACTGGCGCTGCCCGCTTCCGGCGCGGTGAATGTAACACTCAAAGTGGCCAGCAGCAACCTTTCCGACGTTGTAGTGGTAGGTTATGGTACGCAAAAACGTACGAGCCTGACTGGCGCGGTGAGCGTAGTGACGTCGAAAGACCTGGAAGGCAAACCTGTTACCAGCGCGGTGCAAGCCTTACAGGGTGCGGCACCTAACCTGATCATCCAGCAGAATGCAACGGAGCCCGGTGCTGCCATGAACATCAACGTTCGTGGTGTAAGTACCGTCAACAACAGCAGCCCGCTGATCCTGATCGACGGCGTGCCTGGTTCGCTGGACCTCATCAACCCCAACGACATTGAGAGTGTAAGTGTACTGAAAGATGCGGCTTCATCTGCCATCTACGGTTCCCGTGCAGCCAATGGCGTTATACTGGTAACTACAAAGACAGGCCGCCAGAACAAAGTGCCGCGTATTACTTACAACGGCTTGTTCGGTGCACAACAGCCCACGTTTCTCATTAAACCAGTAAGCGGCGTAGAGTATATGCAGTTGAAGAACGAGGCGCTCGTTAACTCCGGTCAAACCGCCCAGTTCTCCCCCGCACAAATCCGTGCGCAGGGCGAAAAGGGGTCTGAAAAATGGTGGATGGATGAAGTGTTGCGTCCGGCGGCGCTGCAACATAACCATAACCTGGGTGTGAACGGTGCAGTAGGTAAAGTGAACTACCTGGTATCGGGTGGTTACCTGGATCAGAACAGTTTGTATCGCGGTCCGGATTATGGCTACCAGCGTTACAACGCCCGCGCCAACCTCACCACGCAACTCGGTAAACTGAAGCTGGGCGGTAACTTCGCTTATGCCAAACAAAAGATTCGTGAGCATGCGTATTATTCCGACTGGTTGATCTCTACCGCGCTGCGTATTCCGCGCATTTACCCGATCAGGGATACCTCCGGTAACTTCTTCCTGGCACCTACTGCTTCCAACAACCCGCTGGCACAGCTGGAAAAAGGTGGTCGCAGGTTATATAATAACGACAGTTATAACTATATGGCCAACGCCGAGTACGCGCTTACCAAACACTTATCTGCCAAGGTGGTGTACGGTGCCGACGTACGCGTGAACAACATGGACGAGTTCCGCAAAACGATTGACTATGCGCCGTACTCCGGTTCCGACAACCAGAGCGCCCGCAGCATCAATCACTCCCGCAGCGTGCAGGATAACTTCCAGGCGTTGCTGAACTACGATCGTACGTTCAATGAGAAACACGAAGTGAAAGTGTTACTGGGTTATGCTACTGAAGGATGGAAAAACGAATACCGTCAGAGCCGCCGTATCAACGTAGACAATGTAACGGGCGACTCCATCGCAGGTACGCAAACGCTGAGAGGCTTTAACGATACCTACGATACGCGTATCGACCAGTGGGCGCTTAACTCCGCTTTCGGTCGTTTGAACTATGCATTTGACAATAAGTATTATGTGGAGTTCAACTTCCGTTATGATGCGTCCAGCCGTTTTGCGAAAGGTAACCGCGGCGCGTTCTTCCCGTCGTTCTCTGCCGCCTGGCGTATTACCGACGAGGCCTTCATGGAACCACTTAAAAAGATCGGCGACCTGAAACTGCGTGGTTCATGGGGTCAACTAGGTAACCAGCAGATCATTTCCAATTATGGTTACCTAAACGTATACACGACCATCAGCAATATGTATGGTTTCAACAACCTGCCGCAAGCTGGTGCTTCCTTCTCCGTGGGCAACCCGGTAATTACCTGGGAGTCTGCCAACTCGGCTAACATCGGTTTCGATCTGTCGTTGCTCAACAACCGTTTAACGGTGAGCTACGATTACTTCCATAAAATTACCGATAACATCCTGCTGCAACTGCCTGCTCCCGGCCTGTATGGCGCTACGCCTGCCTTCCAGAACGCCGGTAAGATCAAGAACCAGGGCTTTGAACTGGCTGTGAACTACCGCGCTAAAACTGGCGATTTCGATCACAACATCGGTGCTAACCTGGCCGATAACCTGAACGAGATCGTCGACTTCAAAGGCAGAACATTCATACAGGAAGGCGACGTGACCTACATCAACCGCGAAGGTTTCCCGATCAGTTCCTACTATGGCTACCAGGCAGCCGGCTTCTACCAAACGCCTGAAGACATTAAGAACAGCGCACGTCCTACGTTCGTGAACGACGTGAAACCGGGCGATATCAAGTATGTAGACCGCAACAAAGATGGTGTGATCGACAACAACGACCGCTTCGTGATGGGCAACCCGTTCCCGCGTTACACCTTTGGGTTTAACTATAGCGTGAACTGGAAAGGGCTGGATGCAAGCATCTTTATCCAGGGTGTGGGCAAAAGAAATGTGTACCTGCGTGGTGAAGGCGTAGAAGCGTTCCACAACAACTGGGATAACGTGTATTCACAGCACCTCGACCGCTGGACGCCAAATAATCCAAACGCAGAATATCCGCGCCTGACCATCGGTACGGCCTCTGTTAACAACAATGCCAATTCTACCTTCTGGCTCGAGAATGCGGCATATGCCCGTTTGAAGAATGCGCAGGTAGGTTATACTTTCCCCACCTCGCTCACTAACAAAGCGAAGCTGCAGAAAGTACGCGTATACCTGACCGGCCAAAACCTGTTCACCATCGCGAACATGAAGAGCGGCCTGGATCCGGAGATCACCGAGTTTAACAGCACCCTTAACCTGAATGCGCTCGGCAGTTCTACCAGCGGTCGTATCTACCCGCTTCAGAAAGTATGGGCACTCGGTCTCGATATCAACTTTTAACCACGTTCAATTATCAGTATATGAGTATTAAAAGATATTGTTCAATAGTGCTGGGGGCATTGCTACTGGGAGCAGCAGGTTGTAAAGACCTGGACCTGGGGCCTTCCTACCAGGATACGGACCTTACCTTCTGGCAAAAGCCGGATGCAGCGGAACAGACGTTGAATAACTGTTACGCCGGTATGTATTCCGCCGACTACTTTTTCTTTAACGAAAGCCTGAGTGATAATTCATTCAGCTCCAGCGCCGTGAATGGCGGCCAGGCACAGATCATTGCTGCCGGTGCGTACGATGGCCGTACCAACCGCGTAGCAGGAGAGTGGGCCTTCCATTTCGGAGGTATCCGCAACGTGAATAACCTGGTGGCCAACATCGATAAAGTACCTCAGCTCGACGCTGCGCTCAAAAGCCGTTACCTCGCAGAGGCCCGTTTTATCAGGGCTTACCATTACTTCCATCTTGTGAACTGGTATGGAGATGTGCCCCTGATCAAAGACGAAATTTCGTATGAGGGCAGCTTCCAGATCGCCCGTTCTCCTAAAGCGGAAGTGGTGAACTATATGCTCACCGAGCTGGATGCCATTACGCCTGTTTTACCGTTAAAAGGCGAGTATGCCGAAACGGACAAAGGCCGCATCACCCGTGGTGCAGCGGCTGCGCTGAAAGCACAGATACTGTTGTATGACAACAAGTGGGCAGATGCGGAAGCGGTGCTGAACCAGATCATGACGGGTACTTATGGCACGTACACGCTGTTCCCTTCCTTCAGTGGCATCTTCCAGCCGGAGAATGAGAACAACGACGAAGTGATCCTGGACTTGCAGTTTGTGCCGGTACAACGTACGCATTCCATGCAACGTTTCTTCCTGCCGTTTACAGAAGGTACGCTCATCACCGGTATGGCTCCTTCGCAGTCACTGGTGGATAATTTCATCATGACCAATGGTAAGTCGATCACCGAAGCCGGTTCCGGTTACAACGAAGCAACACCTTATGCGAACCGCGATCCCAGACTGGAAGCAACGATCATCCACGATGGCTCGTCTTTCGTGACCAAACGTGGCGAAACGGTGACTATCCGCACAGCCCCTGGTACAGGCGATAACGCGGTGGATAAATCCGACGCCTCCAAAACCGGTTACTACTTCCGCAAATACTACGATCGCACGGCAGACGGTAACAACAACTCAGGTCTCAACCTGATCCTGATCCGTTATGCAGACGTACTGTTGATGTACGCAGAAGCGAAAGCCATGCAGAACCAGCTGGACGAAGCCACCTGGAACAATACCATCAGGCTGATAAGGACCCGTGCAGGCTTTACGGACCCGGCTGCGCTCAATTTCTCGAGCTACAGCGGTATTGGTAATGCAGGACTGATAGAACTCGTGCGTCGCGAACGCAGGAGTGAACTGGCGCTGGAAAGTCAACGTGTATTCGACATCCGCCGCTGGCGCATCGCCGAAACCGTAATGAACGGTATTCTCAATGGTATGAAAGTAGGTAACAGCAACCTGGTAGTGGACCGCCGCGTATTCAACGCCGCCAGGCACTACCTGTGGCCCGTTCCGCAGGCAGATATAGAGATGAACAAGAACCTGCTGCCTAACAATCCAAACTGGTAATATTCCACACAAATTCCAATTATAAAAGCATTGATCATGATACGTTCCATCAAATCAAACATATACAGCCTGCTGGCCGCCACGTTGGCCATCACCACCTTCGCATCCTGCGAAAAGGATAAAGAGATCAACAGCAATATTTCTACAGTGAAAGAGCTGTACTATCCCGAAGTAGGCAAATACCTGAAACTGCAACCCGCTACCACTGCGGTAGTGAACTTCGAATGGAGTCCTGCAAGAGCGGAGGATGGCAGCCTGGTGATGTATGAAGTAGCCTTCGATACACTGGGGGGTGACTTCCAGCGGCCGATCTATACCGTTGCTTCTAACGGCAATGGTGTGCAGAATGCCTTATCACTTTCTCATAAAGTGCTGAATACAGTGGCCAGTAAAGCAGGCATCCAGCCTTCTACATCGGGCTCTCTGCAGTGGACGGTGATCGCCAGCAAAGGGCTGAACGAAAAGAAGGCAGAGGCTTCCAGGGTGATCGTGATCGAGCGTCCTTCCGGCTTTACCGAAATTCCGTCTAACGTATTCATCACCGGTGCTGCTACCGAAGGTGGTGCGGACCTGGCCAGTGCCAAACCGATGAAACTGAATGCCGACGGTGTTTTCGAGATCTTCACCCGCCTGAAAGATGGTGCTTACCAGTTCGTTGACCGTAACAGCGGTACGCCGGTAACTTATTCCATCCAGGGGACGCGCCTGGCAGAAGGTGGCGAAAATCAGCAGGCTGGCGACAAAGTATATCGTATCCGTCTCGACTTCGCTAACGCGGCTGCTGAAATGACGGAGATCACGGGTGTGGGTGTATTTGCATCTGCCTATAACCGTTCTGTGGGTAACCTCGCTTATGCAGGCAATGGTACCTGGACAGGCACCAATCTTCCGATCGCTTACTACGATTTCGGTAGCTGGAAAGATGATCGTTTCAAGTTCCAGTTGCTGACGGCAGACGCAGGTGGCACGCCAGGCGCAATGTTCTACGGTAGCGTGAATCAGTCTAACTCTACACCTCCCGATGCGAACACACCGGAAGCTTACTACAGCGTAGTGCCCGTAGATAATTCACAGTGGGATTTCACTTATAAATACCCGGCCGGTTCCGACGGTAAAGCAGGTGATTTTACACTGGAGCTGAATGCAGCGGGAGATTATAAATACAAGCTCACCGTACGCTAATCGTATCACCATTAAAGGTTTTCACATGAGATTTCTTGTTTTAACAATAGCCGCAGCGGCAGTGTTGCTTACCAGTTGTTATAAAACCCGGGAAGATGTGCCGGTGCTGGTGGATAGAGATACCACCTCCACAGACCTGACGTACAAAATGAAGGCACGCCAGGCGATGGACAATATTTATAGGTATTACAGTGCCGGTGGTACCGTATTCGTGCGCGAAAGTTACCCGACACAGCCCGGCGATCCTCGCTACGCTTACCTGTGGCCTTACTCTGCCATGTTCACCGGTGCCACCTTGCTGAAGCAGATGGGTTATACCGATGATGTGGCGCAAGGTTACTACACCAGTACCTTAACCGGCATGGAAGCGTATAAAGACGTTTCCCGTACACCGGCTGCCTACCAGTCAGTTCCCTTGAGCGAAGGCCTGGCCGACCGTTTCTACGACGATAACGCCATTACAGGTATCGATATGCTCGAAGCGTATCACTTAACGAAAGAGCAGCAGTTGCTGGATAATGCTAAGCTTTGCTACACCTTCTGCGCATCGGGCGAAAGTCCGGAAGCGGGTGGAGGCCTGTACTGGAACGAGGGAGTAAATAATAATCCGGATCACCGGGACTACATGAAGGCCACCAATGTGACCGCCCTTTCTGCCACGCTGGCGCTGCAATTATATCAGCAGGAAAAACAGGAGGCATATCTCACTTCCGCTAAACGCTGGTATAACTGGGTAAAACAGTATATGCTCGATCCGGTTGACAAAGGTTTCTGGAACTCCATTACCATTAAGGATGGCAGCATCAACTATGCAAAATGGACGTACAACTCCGGCGCCATGATCCAGAATGCGGCTTTGCTGTACAAGATCACGGGCGAACAGGTGTACCTCGACGATGCTAAAGTGTGGGCGCAAGGAGCGTACAACATCTTTACCCGCGAGGTAGCCAACCAGGGCCGTTTCTACACCGCTAACGATCCATGGTTTACGGCCGTACTGCTTCGTGGTTACCTCGAACTGCACGCGATCGACAAGAACAGCACGTACATCGATACGCTGGTAAGCAATGTCGATTACGCCTGGCAGCATGCCCGCCTGCCGGATACCTTCCAGTTTTATGAAGACTGGTCTGGCTCGGATTTAGGCAGATACCATTCCCTGCTCACCCAGGTGGCTATGGTGGAAATTTATGCACGGATATCTATCTGGAAAGCCGAAAAATAAGCAGTAAGCCCGTCCTGGTATCTTTGCCGGACGGGCTTTTTTTATATATGGAGATATGAGAAGAATGATTTTGAGTACGCTGTTAAGTTGCACGCTGTTATCTGCCTCCGCGCAGCAATTGCAGCCTGCCGCCGAATACCAGCGCAGGGCAGAGGAAATGTTTCACCGTGTATGGACGTTATACCGCGTACCGCAACATGGCCTTTTTTCAGAATATTATCCGCAGCAGCATAAGGATTCGCTTACCTACATGCAGGATGGCAACGTACAGTCCAAAGCCGTAAGTTATCTCTGGCCGCTTAGCGGCGTGGTAACAGCTTCCAATATGTTGATACGGTTGCCCGGTAAAAAGGCCGCCTATCAACCTTATGCAGATACTGCGATGGCTGCGATGTACGCGTACCGCGATACTACCCGTAACCCGACAGGCTACCAGGCTTATCCTGCTAAGTTTGAAAAGGTGGACCGGTATTATGACGACAATGGACTGGTAGCGATCGACTACGCAGAAGCTTACCTGAATACCCGCAATCCTGTTTATTTGTCCAGGGCGAAAGAAGTATTCGCTTTCATTCTCAGCGGCTGGACCGATGTGCTGGGTGGCGGCGTCACCTGGCTTGAAGGGCACGGCGATCAGAAACCTGCCTGTAGTAATGGCATGGCCACTTTGGCGGCGTTAAAGATTTACAAAGCCAGTGGTGATAAATACTACCTGCAGCAAGGCATTCGTTTTTACGACTGGATGCATAAACACCTGCGCGACTCGGCCGGTTTGTATGTGAACGATATTAAAACCGCTACAGGTAAAGTGAACCCGGTATATTACACTTACAATACCGGTGCTATGCTGGAGGCCGCCATGATGTTACATTCCATCACGCATGAAAAGAAGTATTTAACACATGCCCGTCAATCGGCCGAAGCCGCTTACCAGTATTTTGGTCAGCCACAACAAGGTATGCGCAGCGCGTTCTGCGACCTGCCCTGGTTTGCGACCGTTTTATTCCGCGGGTACGAGGCCTTGTACGAAGTCACCAAAGATAAAAAGTACCTTGCCGCCATCATCGACCGGGTTGATCACGCCTGGACGAACCGCGATCCGAATGGCTTAACAAATCACGATTGGAGCGAGCCACGCGACAATACCGGCAAGCCGAAGTGGTTGCTGGACGAAGCCTGTATCGCAGAGATTTACGCCCGTATGGCATTGCTCGATCTTAAATAATTAACTTATGACCCAGCCTCCTAAAACAAGCATATTTCAACTGGCACCGATCCTATTCGGTTTCTTCATTATGGGCTTTGTGGACGTAGTAGGTATTGCTACCAACTATGTAAAGAATGACTTTGGTCTGTCCGATACGTTATCGAACCTCTTGCCGATGGCCGTGTTCCTGTGGTTCCTGATCTTCTCTGTACCTACCGGTATGCTCATGAATAAGATAGGTCGCAAACGTACCGTGCAATTGAGTTTGGTGATTACAGGCATCGGGTTACTCGTGCCCCTGTTATCTTACACCTTACCCATCGTGCTGGCAGCTTTTGCTTTACTGGGGATAGGTAACACCTTGTTACAGGTGGCCTTAAACCCGCTGCTGACAAACGTTGTAAGCAAAGATAAACTTACCAGCACCCTCACTGCCGGGCAGTTTACCAAAGCAATATCCTCTTTTCTCGGTCCGATCATCGCGGCCTTTGCCGTAACGCAGTTCAATAACTGGCAATACCTGTTTCCCGTGTTTGCGGCTATCACACTATTGTCATTCCTCTGGCTGACCGCCACCCCTTTGCAGGAAGATAGCCGCAAAGAAAACACCTCCACCATCCGCGAGTGTTTCGCGCTGTTGGGTGATCCAAAAATATTCCTCTACTTCCTCGGCATCCTTACCCTGGTGGGGATTGACGTAGGCCTCAACGTATCCGGCCCTAAAATACTGATGGAGCGCACCGGTATGGAGCTGAAGGAAGCTGGTTACATCGCCAGCGTCTACTTCGTGTTCAAAACCGCCGGCACCTTCCTGGGCGCTATATTACTGGCTAAATGGTCTGCCAGACCTTTTTACATTGCCTCCGGCGTTGCTGCCGTAGCTGCGATGGTGTTACTACTCTTTGCTTTTAATAGTCCTGCTATTTATGTGGCCGTAGCTTTGGCCGGCTTTGCCTGCGCCAACATTTTTTCTATCCTCTTTTCGTATGCCTTGCAAAGAAAACCCGAACGTTCGAACGAAGTTTCCGGCCTGCTCATCATGGGCGTTTCCGGCGGTGCGTTGTTCCCGTTACTGATGGGTATTGCGTCTGATGCGGCTGGTGCACAATGGGGTGCGATAGTCGTGTTGCTGGTGTGTTGCGCGTATCATTGCGTGTTAGCGGTGAGGGAAAAATAGCTTATCTCACCAGTAAAGATGGGGAAGCGCTAATTGTGCCTTCTTTTGGGTTCTTTTTTGAACCCGGTAACATTTCCCAATTTATCCCCTATATTTGCAACGTCGTTACAATATGGGGCATACTAAACAGCTGAAACGCATATTATCAGTGTTAGCACTGGTACTGTACGGGTTTATGATAACTCCCGTATCGCTTTGGCATGCCCACGACCATGGTCATGAACAGACGATAACATCCGGCGACGACTGCCCGGTTTGTGATCACAGTTATACTCCTTACATCTCCACCCACCAAGACTGGAACTGCCAGTTGGTAGTTACCCGGTACTTTTACATCGACGCACACCCTGAAGGCATTGCCGGCCTGCCGGTGCATCATGGTAATACACGCGGCTCTCCCGTAGTGTAATTCCCTTCCTTTCCGGGAACGCTCCGTCGTACCGGTGGCATTTCCTGCCTTCCGGTGTATCACGGTAATACACGCGGCTCTCCCGTAGTGTAAGCTTTCCTTTCTTAAAACGATCCGTCGTGCGGACGGTGATGCTACGCTGCCATAGGCAGTCGTAAACCTGTACATTATTAAATCAAGCTTATGTCAATAGTATTAGAAGCCGTGCAGCTGACGAAAACGTATCAGCAGTATACGGCGCTGCGCGAATTATCTATCAGCATCAATGCGGGCGAAATATTCTGCCTGCTCGGACAAAACGGTGCGGGTAAAACAACCACCATCAACCTGTTCCTCGGATTCCTGGCCGCCAGCAGCGGTAAGGCGCTCATCAAGGGGGTGGAGGTAACGCCGGATAATGCCGCCACCAAAAATATGATCGCTTACATCCCCGAAGTAGTGCAGCTGTACGGCAACCTGAGTGGTATCGAGAACCTGGATTTCTTCAGCCGCCTGGCCGGATTTAAATACAGTACGGAAGAACTGGCAACGTTCCTCAACAAAGCCGGTCTGCAAACAGAGGCGCACAACAAGCGGCTGGGCGCTTACAGTAAAGGTATGCGTCAGAAGGTGGGTATCGCGATAGCGCTGTCTAAGAATGCAGACGTGATCTTTATGGACGAGCCAACGAGCGGCCTCGATCCGAAGGCGACGGCGGAGTTTACTGCCATCTGTAAAGAGCTGGCGGCCGAAGGCAAAACGATCTTCATGGCCACGCACGACATCTTTAATGCGGTAAATATGGGCTCACGTATCGGCATCATGAAGCAGGGCAGCCTGGTGCACGTTGTGAATACGGGCGGCATTACCGCCAATGAACTACAGGAACTCTACCTGGAAACGATCTAAGCTAACTTACCTACCATGAAACTAATTATCTTGCTGGCCACGCTGTTGATCACGTTCACAGTCGCTAACGGTCAGCATACGCTCAAAGGCGTCATCATCAATGAGCAGGGACAGCCTGTTCCCGGCGCTTCCGTCACCATCAAACAAAAGCCGGGCACCCGGATGGCTACAGCCGATACTTTGGGCCATTATATGCTGGAAACGCCTGTACCCGGCAAAGCGGAAATCATCGTCACCGGTATCGGCTATGAAACTGTGCATGAGTGGTTGAACCTGTCGAAGGATACGGAGTACAATGTAGCGCTGTACTCAAAGTCGGCGCAGCTGCAGGCGGTAGAAGTGTTGGGCCGTGCGGCAAGGAATTACAATAGTGACTATAGTTTTAGTGCCACGCGCACGGCGATCCTTAATAAGGATTTGCCGCAGGCGATCGGTACGGTGACGAAAGAGATCATGAAGGACAGGCAGGCGTTCCAGCTGGCGGATGCAGTGAAGGTGATACCGGGTGTGGTAGCGTCCAGCTTTTACAACCAGTATTCCATCAGGGGGATCAGCCAGAATGAGGAAGGGCAGATTGTGAACGGCATGCGTACGCGTCAATACTATTTCCTGCAGCCGCTTACGGCGAACATCGAAAGGGTCGAGGTGCTGAAAGGTCCGGCCAGTGCGTCGTTTGCGAGTGTGGACCCGGGTGGTAGCATTAACCTGGTAACGAAAAAGCCACTGGCTACGGAGCGTAAGGACGTGAGCCTGAGCGCCGGCAGCTTCAATACGATTCGCGGTACGCTGGACTTTACCGGTCCGCTGAATAAAGAAAAGACCTTGCTGTACCGCCTCAACGGTGCTTACCAGCGGGCGCAGAGTTACCGCGACCTGGTGCGCAACAATGCGTTACTGATCTCCCCTTCTTTCTCTTATATCCCGAATGATAAAACGGCCATCAACGTAGAGATCATCTACAGCGATATGGAAGGCAACCTAGATCGTGGTCAGCCGATATTTGGTGCGGTGGCAGGCAAGACTAATCTCGCCAGCACGCCCATCAGCCTGAACCTGGGTGCCGCCAGCGATCACTTTAAATCGAAAGAGTTTATCATCACCAGCACATTTACGCAAAAGTTCAGCGAGGCGATCAGTCTGAACGCAGCGTATATGAAACAAACCTGGGAAGAGGATTTGCAGGAGCATCGTACGACTAATGCCTACGCACCGGATATCAACAACCAGCCCGTCACTTCCATGGTGGGCATGCAGTTCGTGCAGCGCGCGCAACATTGGAATACAGATAACGTGAACGTTTACTTTAATTTCCGCTTTGCCACGGCAGCCATCAAACATGAACTGCTCGTCGGTTATGACCTCAGCAGCTGGCGGAAGATGATGGGCGGCGGCCAGAACGCGGCACGCGGCTACCTGCTGAAAGACGGCTCCATAGCCAGTTCCTTCGTGCCGGCCAATGCAGCCAATTACCAGACGATCACGTACAATGGCGCCACGCTGCCAAAGCCGAACGTCGCGCACTTCGACCTGAATAATCCGTCGTACACGATGCGTAATATCAATGACTACACGTTCAATTCGCGCGTAGTGATTCCATCCGCCTTAACAACTATCCACGCGCTGTATGTGCAGGAACAACTGCGCTGGCAAAAGCTCATTGTGCTGCTGGGGCTGCGGCATGACTGGTTCAAAGACATCACGAACTACAAAGCTAACCGGGAGCTGAGCTTTACAAATAGCCGGCTGCTGCCGCGCATCGGCGTTACGTATGCCGCCACCAAACAGGTGAATGTGTATGCTACTTATGTAGAAGGTTACCAGCCGCAGAGCAACACGGCTACGCTGCTGCCAAGTACTGGCAGTTACTTATGGACCGACCAGTCGGCCGCCCGCTTTAAGCCATTGATTAGCAATCTGAAGGAGTTCGGTGTTAAAACAGCATGGTGGAATGGCCGCCTGAGTGCCAATGCAGCCGTGTTTGAGATCAATCAGCAGAACTTATTGATGAACGCTAACCTGCCAGCCTACCCCGACTCGGTGGTCACGCGGGGAGCAGAGCGCAGCCGTGGCTTTGAGCTGGATATTACCGGCAGGCTATTGCCCAACTGGCAGGTGTACGCCTCTTATAGTTACATTGATGCGCGGATCATGGAAGATAACAATCCTGCCCTTAAAGACGCCCGCAAACAGAACACGCCTTACAATAGCGCCAACCTCTGGACGCGCTACGACTTTCGTAAAAACAGCCGCCTGAAGGATATAGGCATAGGCGCCGGCGTGCAGCATAACGGCGATCGGGTGCCCTGGTTCGACCGGTCTTTTAAAACACCGGCCTACACGCTGCTCGATCTTGCGCTTTACTACCATCCGGGCAATGGCAATATGCAACTGGCCCTTAACGTGAACAACGTGTTGAACGATACCTATTGGATCGGTGCGCAGAACTATCAGCGTTTGTTTCCCGGTGCGCCGCGGAATGCTATGCTGACTGCCACTTATAACTTTTAGACCATGAAGCAAACGAAGATTATAGCAGGACATTTCCTCAAGATAGTGATACGCAGCCGGGCCATGACGATCGTGTTCCTGGCATGGCTGCTGTTGGTGGCTTACGCTGCGATAACGGGTTACGAAACGTACACCGCTCAGCAGCAGATGCGCATCAACTTTCAACAACAGGCACGACAAAGCTGGGAAGCCAACCCGGATAAACATCCGCATCGTATGGCACATTTCGGCACGTTCGCTTTCCGCCAGAAACATCCGTTGAGTATGTTCGACTACGGCATGGAAAGTTATACCGGCAACGCCGTGTACCTGGAGGCGCATAAACAAAACACGGTGAACTTCAGTGAGGCCGGCTTTAGCACGGGCCTGCTGCGGTTTGGGGAGATCAGTCTCGCCATGTTGGTTCAGATCGTATTACCGTTGGTGTTGTTCTTTCTCGGATTCAACGCCATCGCGCAGCAAAAGGAGAATGGCACGCTGAAGGTGCTGTTAAGTCAGGGCGCGGGATTTCGGTCGATTATTTGGGGAAACAGCGTAGGCTTGTTTACGTTAGCGCTGATCTTCCTGTTGCCCGTTGTACTGGTCTTGCTCGTGCAACTCGCCTTACAATCCACGCTGCCCGCTGGTGGCGCGGTATGGGCACGCACGATCGGTTTACTGTTCGGCTGCCTGTGCTTCCTCTGGCTCGTCAGCGTAGTCGCGATATGCGTTTCTGCACTAAGCGCAAACAGCCGCTCCGCCTTACTTTCCCTCCTGGGGATATGGCTGCTCATGAGCATCGTGCTGCCTAAAACGGTTCAGGCCATTGGTAGCGCATTACATCCGGCACCCGGTAAGATCGAGTTCGATACAGCGGTGGAAAAGGACATACTGCAGATAGGGGACAGCCATAACCCGAACGACCCGCATTTTAAACGTTTAAAGGATTCTGTACTGAAGGCCCATCATGCAGACTCCGTACAGCAGCTGCCTTTCAACTATTCGGGTTTCCAGATGAGGGAGGGCGAACGGATGAGTGCAGAGGTGTATAACCAGCGCCTGCAGCAATTGTACGATGTATATGAGCGGCAAAACGATGTCAGTAATTATTGCTCGCTCATCGATCCGGTGATCGGTATCAAGAACATGAGTATGGCACTCGCCGGTACGGATTTCATTGCGTATCGCAGGTTCCAGGACCAGGCCGAAGATTACCGTTACCAGCTGGCCCAAACGATGAACGAGTTGCAGATGAAATACATCAGCAACAGCAAACCGAAGGACGATCATCCACACATGATCGGTAAGGAGCATTGGGCGGAGTTTGCAGACTTTACGCATACGTTCGAACCGGTAAGCGTTACGGTGAAGGCCGCCTGGCTGGCCTTTACAGCCACGCTGTTATGGTTCCTGTTAAGTTTTATCCTGATCCGTTTCACCGCTGTCAAAGCAAAAGCACTGTAAGATATGTACCGTTTAGCATTTAAGAATTTTATACGAAGCCGGTCGGTGGTGATAGCATTGGTGCTTTTCCTGTTCGTTGGACTGGTAAGCATTGTGATCGGCAAACAGTTCCTTGAAAAGCAACAGGTGTCGGTGGAAGCCGTTACCCGCCTGCAACAGGAACAGATAGAACGTAACGTGCAACACATTCCCGACCAGTTCGGCCTGCTGCTTTATTACCTGCGTTTCGCCTACATCAATCAGCCCGATCCCACGGCTGCACTGGCTGTTGGCCAGCAGGACGTAAACTCGTCTATCCAATATTTAAACATACGCGGCCTCGAAGGGCAGCGTTACGATACAGGTTTATACAATCCGTACAACCAGCTCACCGGCAACCTGGATCTCAGCTTCGTAGTACTATTCCTGTTCCCGCTGCTGATCATTGCCTTCAACTTTAATGTGTTATCGCAGGAAAGTGAACAGGGCACCTGGTCACTCGTACGGGTGCAGGAAAACAGGCCGTTGCGCTTTATCCTGCAAAAATTAAGTATCAGGCTGATGGTGGTGCTCGGACTCTTTTTCGTGCTGCTGTTACTTGCTGTTATCATTATCGGGCTACCGCTGAACGAGCGCCTGCTGGCCTTTGCGTCGACTGGTATATTGTACATCCTGTTCTGGACTGCCCTCAGCTTCCTGGTGATCGTGTTACGCCGGAGCAGCAGTATCAGTGCTCTCATGTTGTTAAGCGCCTGGGTGCTACTTTGCCTGTTGCTGCCTGCGATGGTGAACAACTATATCACCGCCCGCTACCCGGTGAAGGAAGCTTACAGCACCTTCATCAAACAACGCGACGGCTATCACACCAAGTGGGATACGAACGAAGACAGTACGATGAACGCTTTCTTTAAACATTACCCGCAGTTCCGTGAGTATGTGTGGAACAGTCCTAAGTTCAACTACATGTGGTATTATGCCATGCAACAGTTAGGAGATGATGAATCTGCTGCAGAAGGCAGAGCGATGCGCGATAAGTTGCTCGCACGACAAGCTTCTGCCGCGAATGCTGCATTGTTCTTTCCGACCATGCAGGCGCAGTTGCAGTTCACGGCCATCGCGGGTACGGACCTGGACAGGCACCTGGCTTACCTCGATAGTACGGGCGTGTTCCACGAACAAAAGAAGCTGCACTTCTACCCGAAAATATTTGGCGACAGCGCAGTGGTGAATGAGGATTGGTCGAAACATGTGCCGCAGTTCTTTACCGCCAAAACGCCTGTCAACTGGGGTGATATGGTCACTCCGTTCATCCTGTTCACCCTGCTGCTTGGTGTTGGCGGTGCTGTCATCTTCCATCGAAACGGTACCCGATGAAATATTGCCTGCTGTCTATGAGCTTGTTTTTCGCGCTGCAGCCGCAGGTGCGCGCACAACAGCCAGCGCCGGCCGAAAAGGTGCCCCGCTTGTCCGGCGTCACGGTACAGGCGGCCCGCCCGGCCGTTTCTGTGAACAAGGGAAAAATAGTATACAACGTGCAACAGGCTACTAACGGTGCCGGGCAAACGGCATTGGAGGTTTTGACGAAAGTGCCCGGCATCACCGTGGATGGAGAAGGAAATATTCAATTTGGCGGCAGCGCCGGTGTAAACGTAATGGTCAATGGTCGTATGACCTGGCTGTCTGGCCCGCAGCTGGCCAACTTCCTGAAAGGGTTAAGCGCCGAAGATATCGCCCGCATCGAAACCACGGTATCGCCGGGCGCCTCGCTCGACGCTGCCGGCAATGCAGGTATCATCAATATCATTACGAAGAAAAGGCCTGCCCAGGGCTGGGGTGTCGACCTGCGCAGCGCCATCAGCGCCGGTAAGTATACGATGACTAACCAGCAGATCGCTGTTCATGCAGGCGGCCGTCACCTCAGCGTGTATGGCTCCTTCGATTATAATACGCCGCATAAGTTCTTTACGAGAGAAGGCGGTAATGCGGTAGGACCTGAACAGCTGGAAAGGCAAACCACTACATCTCAGAAAATAAAATACTACACCTGGCGCGCCGGTGCCGAATGGAAACCCGCTGCCAGGCACACGATCGCCGTCAACTACCACGGCTACCTCGATGATTTCACCTGTTTGCATGAATCGTTGCTTCAGATTGGTGGATCCACTACCGCTTCGCAAAACAACATCGTAGAGCCTTATCACTATGACGCGGTCAATGCAGGGTATCGGTTTGATATTGATTCTTCGGGAAAGAAATTCACCGTAGATGCAGACTACACCAGCTATCGCAATTACTCTGATGCGTTGATGACCATGCAGTACTATCAACCTGATGGAAGTTTTCAGCGGGAAAATAAACTTGCTTCCTATCAACCCGGTTTTGTAAAGATCCGCTCCATCAAGTCGGACCTGGAACTGCCGTTCGGTCAAACTACGGTTAAAGCCGGACTGAAATTCGCGCATGTCAGTAATGATAACAACTATCGTTTTGACTCCGTGGTCAATGGTCAGCTAACGAATATCGCGAACATCAGCGATCATTTTCTGTATGAAGAACGCATCAGTGCCGCCTACATATCTGCTGCCAGGCGTTTTGATAAGACCAGCATCACCATCGGTTTACGCCTGGAGCATACAAATGCCGACGGCACTACTGCGAAATCGGGTGTCCTGAATAAATGGACCTACACCCAATTGTTCCCATCCCTGCTGATGGAACAAGCTTTAGGCGAACAACAGCAGCTCAGTTTATCCATCAGCCGCCGCATTAACCGCCCCGCCTACACCGACTTAAACCCCGTACGCTGGTACCGCGACGAATACTTTTATTACTCCGGCAACCCTGCCCTGGTGCCCGAACTGGCCTGGAGCGCTTCGGCCATCTATAGCCTGCGTAGCCGCTACATCTTTTCCCTGGTTTACCGTCGCAGTAACGACTATATGTCTGAGCAGCTGGCCTTCGACAACTATTCCCCCGCTATCAGGAGCCAGCGTGCCAACTTTGGCACCATGCAGCGTGTGGAGGCCACGGCCGCTGTACCTGTCGCCATATTGCCTGTCTGGCAACTGCAATTGAACAGTAACGTAAATTTTACCACTTACCCTGTGACGATGATCGCCGGTAACAGGCAGCTGTCCCAATGGGCCGCCGCTTTGTCCCTACAACAGGATATTTCCCTGCCGGTCGGTTTCAAAGTTTCCCTGGCCACCTATTATACCACCCGGGAAGTAAGGGGCATCTTCCGCACCGCCGCCATCTGGTACCAGGAAGCCGGCGTTAAAAAATCCTGGCTGCAAGGCCGCCTGAACACTATGGTGTCTTTTAACGACATCTTTGATACTTACAGGCTGCAGGGCCGCTCCGTATCCGATTTCACGAACTTCTGGTACAACGACAAACCCGACAGCCGCAGGGTGGGTGTGTCGGTGACGTACCGCCTGGGCGGTAAAGTGATGAAGGGGTATAACCGGAAAACGGAGGAGCAGGAGCGGTTGTAGATACGTAGATACGCTTGGTGCCCTCAATCTTTTCCTGTAAATTCATATAATCTTCCCCAACCCCTTTCAACCTAAAATCTATGAACGAAGCATTTCAGGAAAATACTTTGATTTGGCTGATGGTGTCAAGCGTTGTTGGAGGTATTATTGGTGCTGCTATCAAAGTTTTGAGCGAGAATGTGTTTACACATAATATAATCCAAAACCGTCAGGCACTTGATCATTTCAAAACCTATTCCTTTAAATTGCTCAAGTCGGCACAGGCACTGAATCGCAGATTAGATTTTATTATTAAGGACAATGCTAATGTTTATCGCTATGAGGATGAAAATTCGAAAATGAGCCTCTATTACGTATTCGCCACCTATTTTGGGTGGTCAAAGATTATTCAAGAAGATGCATTGGACAAGTTTCAGCGAATCCCTAAGAAGATGCGGCAATTTAATATTGCATTCCTTAATACCTTGAAGGGCCTTTCCGGTAATCAATACTTTACTGACATTTGTAAAGTGGAGGAAGTATTTGCCCGATCGGCGGTTGTTCCAAATTATTGTTTTACTGCCATTGGAGAATTGATGATGGCGAATATTGATGATAATAAAACATTAATCAAATCACCAGTGCTAGATTTCACCAGCTTCTGTATTCTTTATAAGGAGAATGAGGAATTTAGAAATTGGTTTATTTACATTGATAAACTATTGTCTGAGATAGAGTATAGCGATGATAATCTTGCTTGGAACAGACTATTAATCTTTTCAATCAGCCTAAAATTACTTATTAATTATTTAGATAAGAGAAATGATCTGACCGCGCCAATGCCGGATATTAACCACTTACAACTTCTTAGCCCAAAAGTAAAAATTAAGGTGCTTGATGATTTAAGATTATTTAGATTAAAGAAAATCGATCTGCCTAAATCACTCTCTAAACTTGCCTAGCAATTGCGACAATTCGTACGGTCGTTGTCAGTGCTTTCCAAGAGCTTAATGTCGTTGATTGTGTTCATAATATCGACTTCCAGGTGTAAATCTTAATCCGGATTATCTATTCCGGGTACAAACCTATTTTAGGACGTGACAAAAGCGTATAAGCGGTACCCAACCATCACCCAGCCATCACTGAACCATCCCGCCCGGTATCGGGCCATAAATAGTGAAAACCCGCGCTATCCCTTTGCAGATAAAGGTTTGATGCGGAAAATGTCAATTTGACCCTACTCCAAAGTACAGTTGCCCCTATCTCCCCAGGGCAACCTATGTCCGATCTTTGTCGAAAAAATGATCCAGCAAGATTTCAACGCCATATCCACTGGTGCCACCGGCATGTTCGGTAAGCAGGTAGTGATGTACATGCGCTACGGTAAAAAGATCGTCGCGAAGGCCCCGCGCAAACGTCCCGGTAAGGGCACGCCCAACCAGGAGCGAACCAAAGCCGATTTTACGAAAGCGGCGGGCTGGTCGGCCCGGGTGCGTGCAAATGCCGACTTAAACGCGCGGTATAAGGCAGGCCTTACTGGCGGCAAAAACGTTCATAACCTCGCCATTGCTGATTACCTGGTGGCTCCTGTCATCCACGGGGCGACCGTCGTGAAAGGCCGTGTCATCATTCATGCAACAGATAACTTCCGGGTGGCATCGGTAAAAGTGATGGTGTATCATGCCAACGGGGATTTATTGGAGGCAGGGCTGGCCGCAGAAGGAGCTTCCGGCCAGTGGACGTATAGCCCCCTGTCTTTGCCTGCGGGCTGTAGTATTGTCGTGGTCGCAACTGATCTGCCCGGGAATGAGTGCAGGTACGAGTGTACGTTGCCACAGAACGGCCAGCCCGCCTGGCGGGTAACGATGGTGCGTGTGGCGTGCCGGGAGGTGGTGCATGATGGGGTAGTAGAAACGGGATAGCAGATATCCGCTTCAGTTCGCGTTTGCAAAGCCCTGCCATGCTGGCCGGGTGTAGCAATCCGCCCGCCGCCAGGGCTCCCGTCGTAAGATGCCGGGCCAGCGGCAGCGGAGCAGCTTATCCAGCTTACAAAGCACCCGGGCAAAAGGCTCCGCCGCTTTGGGATAGGCTGTTATAGTTCTTTGACATATTGGAAAATAAACAAGACAAGGCGTTCTTTATATATATCATAAAGGGGGGCCACGGCTCCCCTTTATCTATACGCAGCCAGGTTAGGATAATCGGCGAGGTAGCACTATATTCGTCACAACCGAACAACTGAAAAGGGCTGCGGCCCGGTGTTAGAAATGAAGCGCAACCTGGATGATCTCTCGGATCAGGAACTTTTGGAGCTTGTCAAAAAAGCGGACCAGCCGGCCTTCGTCTGTATTTACAGGCGCTATTGGTCGGAGCTGTACCGTTGCGCTTTCCGCATTTTTCCTAATCAGCATACCTGCGAGGAACTGGTGCACGATGTGTTCCTGTACCTGTGGAATAAGGGGCGCGATACGGATATCCGCTCGCTGAAAGATTACCTGTATATCGCGGTGAAGAACCGGGCGCTGAACAGGATCAGGGCGGAAAATAACCTGCTCACTGAGGTGGACGATCATGCGCTTAACGCCACTTCTTCGCTACAGGCGGAGGAAAGGGTCAATTGCCTGGAGATCAACCGGATATATGACCAGGCACTGTCCGAACTCCCGGAACGTTGCCGTACGATCATGATCATGAGCAGGCATGAACATCTTTCTAACAAAGAAATAGCCGCCAGGCTTGATATTGCGCCTAAAACAGTCGAGAACCAGATCACCATCGCCTTGCGGCATATCCGTACGCGGCTGGGGGAGTACCTGGTGACTTTATTACTCTTCTCTCTATTGATCTGAAAATATTTTATTTCTTTTTGGGGGCACCGTGATTTTGCGGTGTCTTTACTTTAAAGCACCATTCATGAAAGGGACGAACGACGATTCAACAGCAAGAGGTGTTTCCGAAGCCATCGATCAACTCCGGGACAACCCTGTTCCCTGGAACGAGGCCTCCATGGGCAGCGAGAAGGCTACGGAAGAAAAGATCTTAAGCCGCCTGCTGTTGAGCATCAACGAAACCGGCAGCCGCCCGAAACGTATGGGCCGCCGCGTGTTCCTGTGGTCTGCCGCAGCAGCGGTGGTGGTGTTAGTGGCAACGGTGTGGTATCAACAAACCCGCACGGTCTACTATCCGCAGGTGTTGGTAGCTACCAAAGCTGCTCAGCGCGAAAAGGTGGTGTTGCCCGACGGATCAGAAGTATTGCTGAATGCAGGCAGCCGCCTGCAGTATCCCGAACAGTTCGGCCGCGACAAACGCGAGGTAACGCTGCTCGAAGGCGAAGCTTACTTCTCTGTCAAAGCAGATGCGAAAAGGCCCTTCATCGTTCAGGCGGATAGTACGCGCACAACGGTGCTGGGAACAACTTTCAACGTAAGGGCTTATCACTTTATCGGTGAGGTAACGGTAACGGTATCGAGTGGTAAAGTGGCCGTAAGCGCCACACAGGAGTTGATCGTAACGCCCGATCAGCAGGTAACCTACAGCAAAACAAAACGCGATCTGCAGATGAAAGCTGTCGATGCAGACGAGGTGCTGGGCTGGATAGATGGCAAACTGGTGTTCGCCAACGAAACGTTCGGCCAGGTAGCCGGCTTACTCGAAAATAAATACAATGTGAAGATCGTATTTGACGACCCTTCCCTTACCAGATATCACTTTACGGCCACTTTTGAGGCGACGGAAACGCTAAACGATGTGCTGGATGCACTCACGCTCACCAAAGGACTGGAATACACAGCGACGAACAATACCATTCATATTTTTCAATCTAAAATCTAACATTATCGACCAGACTGTCTGACATTCAACCAGGATCAACTTTAGCTATCAACCAAACGAGTCTAATTATTATCAACCAAACGACTAGTGTCGCAACGGGCCACCTGTGCCTATCACTTATTAAAACACTTGCATGCATATGGAAAATTATACGCGCAGCTTACGGCTGGTGTCTAATAGTCTGGGTATCATTCTTTCCTTTTTAGCGGTGATATTGCCATTTGCCGCCACTGCCCAAAACAACGGGGAAACGAAGGTGACGGTCAACTTCCAGAACGTTCCCCTGAAGCAGGCGCTCCGCGAGCTGGAGACGGCCGGTAAACTGAAGTTCGTGTACAATGACGAGTCGGTAACGCCTTACCGGGTAACGTTAAAAGCACAGAACGAACCGGTAAAACAGGTGCTCACACAGCTGTTGAAGTCTACCCGGCTGGAATTCCAGTTCCGCGACAACAAATGTATTATTATGGAAAAGAAGTCGGTAAGTTCGGTAAAGATGGGCGGTATGACGGCCGCCACACAAACATCGGTGCCGGCTACTACTTTATCTCCACGCAGGATTCGCGGCCGGGTGATCTCTGCCGAAACGAACCTGCCGCTGGCGAATGTATCACTGGGTTTCCGGGAGGCAGGCAACGCCGCCACCATGTCTGGCGAGAACGGTGAGTTTGCCATGACCTTTCCCGCGAATGCACGGATGCTCGTGGTGCGCCACGTAGGTTATGTGCAGAAAGAAGTGCCTATCGGTCCGGCCGATGAATACGTGATCAGCCTGGAGGTATCGCAGGAAAAACTGAACGAGGTCGTAGTGATGGGGCCTTTCAACCGGAAAGCCGAAAGCTTTACCGGTTCCTCCGCTACTTTTACGCAGGACCAGCTGCGCGCTGTGGGCAACCAGGATCTTATCCAAAGCCTGAAGGTGCTGGATCCGTCTTTTGTACAGATACAAAATAACATCGCAGGTTCCGATCCCAACACCTTGCCTAATCTTCAAATCCGCGGCAGCAGCAGTTTGCCTGGCTTGCAGGGTGAATACTCGAGCATGGCGAACATGCCGCTTTTTATCCTCGATGGATTTGAAGCTACCCTGGAAAGGATCTACGACCTGGACATGAACCGCGTGGCTTCTGTAACATTACTGAAAGATGCGACGGCCAAAGCGATCTACGGATCGAAGGCCGCTAACGGCGTAGTGGTAGTAGAAACGAAACGCCCGCAGGCTGGTAAACTGCGCGTAAGTTATACCGCCGATCTCAAACTCACCGTGCCCGACCTTAGCAGTTACAACCTCACCAATGCCACAGAAAAGTTGCAGGCAGAAGTGAATGCAGGCCGCTATAATGCTACGTATTATCACTCCGCACAAGCACTGGCCGAACAATACAACCAGATTTATTCGGAAGTGGTGCGCGGTGTGAATACGGACTGGCTGGCCAAGCCGGTACAAACAGGCGTAGGCCAAAAGCATACGGTATCGATCGAAGGCGGTGATGAATTTTTTCGTTACGGCGCCGATCTTACCTATAACGATATCAAAGGTGCCATGAAGGAATCGGACCGTAAAACGACTTCAGCCAACATCTTTCTTTCTTACCGTGTAAAGAAGTTTTTATTCCGGAATAACTTAACGGTGGGCTTCAACCGCAGCGACGATTCTCCCTATGGCTCTTTCGCGCAGTATGCCCGCCTCAATCCTTACTGGACGCCCTACGACGATAAAGGCAACCTGAAACGTGTACTGGGAACGTTCAGTCGCGGTACGGGTACGCCGGATACGTACTTTAACCCGATGTACGATGCATCTATCGGAACGAAGAACTTTTCACGCTACATCGATATCACCAATAACTTCCAGGCGGAGTGGAGCCTCGCGAAAACATTAAGGTTGATCGGTCGCTTTTCTTATAACCTGCACCAGACCAGCCGCGAAGACTTTTATCCTGCGAGCAGCACGCGGTACATTGACTACCCGGACTCCATGTTTTTCATGCGTGGCGACTACTCCATCACCGATGGTCGCGATGTATCGCTCCGTTCGGACCTCACGCTTAACTACTCCAAACAATGGGGCAAACACCTGGTATTCCTCAACATTGGCGGTAACATCGCTGACGTGAGCGGTGAAACACATGGTATGGCTGCGCAGGGCTTCCTGAATGATCGGGTAGACAATATCAGCTTCGCCAAACAATATGCCTTGAACGGCCGCCCGATGGGATCCGATGCCAAGTCGAGGGAAACGGGTGTATTATCAGCACTCAACTATTCTTACGACGATCGCTTTCTTACCGATCTCACTTACCGTCGCCAGGGCTCCAGCATCTTTGGTGCGGATAATAAATGGGGCAGCTTCTGGTCGGCCGGTTTAGGCTGGAACGTGCACAACGAGAACTTTTTCAAAAATATCACCTGGATAGATCAGTTGAAACTGCGCACCTCAACGGGTTATACCGGCAGCCAGAACTTCAATCCGTACCAGGCGATGTCGACCTATACCTACTTCACCGACACTTACTATGATAACATCGTGGGTGCGAAGCTGATGGCGCTTGCCAACAACGAGTTGAAGTGGCAGGAAACACAGGACTATAACTTCGGTATCGACCTGAAACTGTTTAACCGTTTCGGTTTACGTTTCGATTACTACATCAGCAATACCGATAACCTGCTTACCGATCTGCCATTGCCAGGTTCCACGGGCTTCCAGACCATCAAAGAAAATCTGGGTGGCGTACAGAACAAAGGCATTGATGCGACCCTGAGTATGAAGGTAATCGCGAATCCTAAAAACGGATCTTTCCTCAACGTGTTCGTAAGTGCGGGCGGATATAAAAACAAACTGGTACGCATCTCCGACGCCCTCAAATCACTGAACGATCAGCGTGAAGCGGCCAGGGCGGCTTCCGGCGAAACAGCGCCGTTCATCCGTTACAAAGAAGGCGAATCAACCACTGCTATTTATGCAGTACACTCATTGGGCATCGATCCTTCCACAGGTAAAGAAATCTTCCTGAAAACCAATGGCGAGAAGACGTTTGTATGGGACGCAAACGACCAGGTACGTTTCGGTGATTCTAACCCGCTGCTGAACGGTAGCTTTGGTTTCAACTCACAGTATAAAGGCTGGGGACTGAACTGTGCATTCATGTATCGTGTGGGCGGACAGTACTACAATCAAACCCTGGTAGATCGTGTAGAGAACGTGGACATCCAATACAATGTGGACAACCGCGTGTTCAGCGGTACCTGGACGAAGCCCGGCGACGTAACGTTCTTCAAAGCCATTACGCCAACGCCGAGCCGTACCAACCCGTCTTCCCGTTTCGTACAGGACATGAATGAACTCACTATGTCGTCCCTGAACCTGACCTACGATTTTAAAGATGCGGCCTTCCTGAAAAGAACGACCATGCAGCGTTTGCGCGTAACCATGTTTACGAACGACTTGTTTGTACTGTCGTCTGTAAAGGCAGAACGGGGCCTTAGTTATCCTTTCGCGCGCAACATTTCTTTTTCCGTTCAAGCTACCTTTTAAACTTGAAGCAAATGAAAACAAACATCATATTTCAGCGGGTGGCACCACTACTGGCCGTTCTGGTAACATTCGCCTCGTGTAATAAATGGCTGGACGTAAAGCCCGAATCACAAGTAAAGGACACCGAGTTGTTCTCTACCGAAACAGGGTTTAAAGAGGCGTTGTCCGGCGTATACAGTTCGCTTACATACGAGCCGCTGTATGGTAAAGAAATGACTTTTGGGTTGATGGGTGTACTGGGTTGTGAGTGGGATTACCAGAACTCGAGCTATGCAGCCGATAAAAGCTACACTTATCAATCCAGCGTGACCTCGCTTAACCGCATCGATGCGATCTGGAATGGTTTATATAATTCCATCGCCAACGATAATAAGATACTGGAGAACATCGACCAGCAGAAGTCTGTTTTCAGCGGTGTAAACTACCAGGTGATCAAAGGCGAGGCGCTGGCCCTACGGGCGTTTATCCACTTCGACCTGCTGCGTGCCTTTGGCGCCAGTTACGCCGAGAACCCGGATAAGCTGACGATCCCTTATGTGACGAGCAGCTCTAAAGCCATCTTCCCGCAGTTGTCGGTTACACAGGTGATCGATAAAGTGATTGCCGACCTGGTGGCTGCAGAAGAATTGCTGAAGTCGGACCCGATTTTCACCGGTAAGGTAGTAACTATCGCAGACGATAACGGTTACCTGATCAACCGCCAGGTGCATCTGAACTACTATGCAGTAAAAGGTTTGCTGGCACGTGTATATCTCTATAAAAGCGATTTCGTTAACGCACTGGCCAACGCAAAGGCAGTGATCGAGTCGACGAAGTTCCCGTGGGTGTCGGCTGCAGCGTTGAGCAACCGGTCAACGGCCGATCTAACCTTTTCATCGGAACACTTGTTTGCGTTGAACAATATCCGACTGGGTGTGATCTCGAACAACTCTTTCAGCAACACCGGCAGCAGTGTGTTTTACATCTACAAAGCTAGCCTGGGCGACTACTACAACAGCGCCGCCGAAGACTATCGTTACCTGCACTGGTTCCGCATCAACGACCTGGGCGACTACTACTTTAACATGTACACCCAACTCACCGATGCTTCGTGGCCAATGGCTTACCGAAACAAAATGCCGCTGCTGAAGCTATCCGAAATGCATCTCATCGCTGCAGAAAGTTTAGTGAAAGTCGACTTCGATGCTGCTGCCGGTCATGTGAACGAACTGCGGAAGGCGCGTGGCCTGGCTGCTTCGCCTATCAATGTAGCTGATTTCGATGCCGTGCTGGCACAGGAGTACAGGAAAGAGTTTATCGGCGAAGGGCAACTGTTCTTCTATCACAAGAGAAAGAACAATGCCGCCATTCCCAAGGCTTCCGGCCTGGACCTGATCGCCCTGAAAGGCTACAAACTGCCGATGCCGCTGGCTGAATATGAGAACGGTGTAAACCGCGTGGATAACCAATAAAAACGACATTCATGAATAGGATACTACTATTGCTGTTGATGACTATCACCTTCTTCTCCTGCCAGAAGTCATCTGAAATTACTTATAAGTCGGAGACAGATGCGGTGAACATCTGGTTAGGCACCTCGCTGTCTGCCAAACCCGACAGCATGGAATATAACTTTGCCTTTCGTCCGGCGGTGCCTACCGACTCCGTTGTTTTTACCGCCATGGTGCTGGGTAACACGACCGCGCAAGATCGCCGCTTTGTATTAAAAGCCATTGGTGGTGATACCAACCGCGTAAAACAGGGCGTGCATTACGAATTCGGCGACTATACGATCAGGGGTAACGGCTATACGGATACCTTTGCGATCTATATCAAACGTACCAACGATTTTAAGGTGAACGGCGCCCGCATTGTATTTGGCGTGTCCGAAACCGGCGATCTGAAAAGAGGACTGATCGAATCTTCTAAAGTAACCATTATCCTGAAAGATATATTTGCCAAACCGGCCCACTGGGACGTAGACCCGTATCCCTATACCAAACTGTCTACCTACTTCGGCGTGTACAGCAATGTGAAGTTTCAGTTCATCACCACCGTGATCGGGAAAGCGCCCATCTTCAGGGTGCTGAGCGCCGGTACATTGAAGGAGGGAGAAGTGGACTTCACGACGGTTACCTATTACAAGAACAGCTGCATCAAACAGTTAAATGTTTACAACGCAGCTAATCCCGGTAACCCGCTGAGAGATGAAAACAACAATCTTATCACCATCCCTTAACTGAATTATGAAAGTAACAGTCTATATAGGTTTGTGTTTAGCCATGCTGGTCGCATTTGGAAGCTGTTCCAAAGACCGGGGCAATTATGATTACATTCAACTGGATAGTATCAATATCGACGTGTCGGACCTGGCAGCTTCTTATTCCATGCTGCGTTTCGATACCCTCAAACTGAATCCCGTAGTGACTTACAAGGGAGAAGTGGTAAACCCGGCAGCACCGCAGTTTGAGGAGCTGAGCTTCGCCTGGGAAATGTATCCCAGTTCACTTAATCCATCTATCCTGGAAAAGTACACGCTCGACAGTACCATCGGCCTTAAAGCCATTATGGATAAGAAGGAAGCGATCTGGGAACTGTTGTTTACCGTTACTAATACAAAAACAAAGATCAAGGCCTTCGCCAAGTTCGCCGTCGCTATTACGCCATCGCTGGCAGAAGGCTGGATGGTATTGTACGAAAGGAACGGTCATACAGACGTAGGGATGATCGTCAACAACGAGATCAGCAAAACGGCGGTAACGTCCGAAAGAGTACTGCTCGACATCTATTCCAATTCGAACAATGCGCCGATGGCGGGTACGCCAGGCTCCATCATCTATTCGCTGGTGAACCTTACCGGTGCGCATAAATTATACATTCAAAGCGGGGGAGAAGCAGTGTCTGTGAACCCCAGCACTTTCGAACGTATCGATAACTTCGAGTCGATCTTCTGGACGACACCTGCGGTAAAGGCGCCCCAATTGGTACATGTAACCGAACGGAGAAAGGAGTTCATGATCAACAACAACCGACTGCACGTGATCGACTACACGATTTTGGGTAATGGTCGTCGTGCTTTTGAAGATGCGCTGACCGGCAACTACGGCAGTCTTGCGCCCTGGATGGCGACTACCTCCGGTGCGGCTTTCGATGCGGTGTTGTACGATCAGACCAACAAGAAGTTTATGAAAGTAGTGGCCCGTGGGAATGAACTGATACCGTTTACCACGGTGCAAAACCCTACCGCCGCCTTCGACGTGAACAACGTAGGCATGACCTTCAAGTTTGCCGACCTGGGCTGGAACTATTGGGAGCACTTTATCATGGCAGATGCAGCTGGCAAACACTTCCTGCTCACTGCCGATTTCAGGACCGGGGAAATTGCGACGATAGGTAAAGGTAAATACGATATGAGCAACAGCCCGGAGATTGCCGATGCCGTGGCGATGGCTACCGGTTACTACGGGGAAGTATGTTACTACAGTTCTCCCTCCAGCCTCTACCAATTCCGCTACACCGCTGGTATTACCGACAAACTATGGACGGTTCCCGCGGGAGAAAAGATCACAAACATTTCCCTGCAGAAGTATTACAACACCAACCCGGCTTCCGGCAGGTTCTACGATCCGAAGAACATCTGTAAAATATTATACATCGCCACCTATAACGAGCAAACCCAGACCGGCTCCGTTTACCAGATGCAGGTAAACCAGTCCAGCGGCGCTATCATACCCGATACGCAGAAGCGGTACACCGGTTTTGGCAAGATCAAAGAGATGGCCTGGAAACCTTTTATTATACTTTAATCGCAAACGGAAAATGAAACCAACATTATTAACCGCATTAGCAGTATGTGCCAGCCTGGCATCCGCGTTTGCCCAGGGCACGTACCGCATCACGGGTACACTGAAGAACCAGGGTAACGAGAAGATCGTGATCAATTATTTCGATGGGAAGGAAAACGTAACGAAGTCGGTAGATGCCGTTGACGGCTCCTTCACGCTGGAAGGCACAGCGCCCGAAACGCCCGTTGTTGCGCGGTTGAACACCAGTCTTGACAGGAACCTGTACCTCGGTGAGCGCCAGAACTCCATGGCCATTCCTGCCCAACCGCTGGATGTGGTGTTGAGCAAAGATTGTAAACTCACGATTACCGGCACCGCCGAAGATCTGAATATGGCTACCGTAACAGGCGATGCGTATAACGCCAGCTTCAACGCCCTGCGCGAGGCCGAACGTGCGAATTTGGCAGAAAGAAAAGAACTGCAACAGAACCTGATGCAGCTACGTAAGATGGGTGTGAAGGATGGTCTTGACGAGGTTGGCAAAAAGATGCTCACCAACTATCAGGGACTGAATGCGATCCATAAGAAGTTTATCAAAGAAAATCCGGCTGCTTACGCCAGCGCCTGGCTGCTCGCCCGCACGGCAAAAGAGTATTCACTCACCGAGTTGAAGGCGGCATATGAAGGATTGGATGCTTCGTTGAAAAGCAACAGCTTCGGTCAGGCCGTTGCTTCGCGGATCGAGATCGTGGCGGCTACTGCCAAGTCAGGCCCCGCGCCTGAGTTCTCCAAACCTTCTCCCGATGGCAACTTTATCAGCCTGTCGCAATTCAAAGGCAAGTATGTACTCATCGACTTCTGGGGCAGCTGGTGCGCACCTTGCCGCGCTGCCAACCCGCACCTGAAGGAGTTGTACGCTACCTATAAAGACAAAGGTTTTGAGATACTCGGCGTAGCAAGTGAAAAAGTAAGTGGTCAGAAAGAAGCAGAAACCTTATGGAAGAAAGCGATCCAGGCGGACGGACTTACCTGGCCACAAGTACTGAACAACGAGATCGGTATGAAAACGGACGTAGTGAAAATGTACGGTGTAGATGCGTATCCCACCAAACTGCTGATCGACCGTAGCGGTAATATCATTGCCCGCTGGCAGGGAGCAGAAAGCCGCGAGCTGGACGAGAAACTGAAATCTATTTTTAGCAACTAATGACAATGAAAGTATTCAACAAATACAGCTTGCTGGCCGCCCTGTTACTGTTCGCAGTAGCAGCCGGCGCGCAGGTGAAGAAACAGATCAGCATCACCGGCAAGGTACAATACCAGAACCCGGACATGCTGAAGAAATACAACATGGTTTGGCTGAAGAAAGGTTTGGGTGCGGCTGCCAAAACAGTTGACTCCGTAGTCGTGAAGCCCGATGGCAGCTTTAGTTTTAAACTGGCCGTGAGCAAGCCAGGCATTTATCAGCTGGACATCCTCATGTGGCAAACCACCGCGTTCTGGGCCGATCAGGATGTGGAAGTAGTCGCGCGTGGTTACGATACCTCCAAATACCAGCGCAAGAACTCCGGCTTCGTAAAGATGACGAGCAAGTCTGCCGGTACGCAACTCATCAACCTGGCGATGTACAACCGTTTCCTGGATGAAGAATTGCTGGGCGAACTGCTGGACGAGGGCTTTGCCGCGCAGAAGCGCCGTAGCGTAGATTCTGCCTGGTACGTATTTTACCGCAGGCAGATGCTATACCGCAAAGTCGAAGAGCAGGGTGCTGCAAGAGAACGTGCTTTGATAGAAGCGTCGATCAGCAATCCTGCATCGGTGTATTTGTTGGCAACGATGAATACCAAAAGAGATGCGCAGTTTGCGTTAACACAATTGGATAAGTTGCTCGCTGCTAATCCATCTTTCGAAGAAGCCCTGCTCGCCAAAAAAGAAATCAACGCCCGTCTCGCACAGGAGCGTGCACTGGCCAAAGGTGCTGTGCCGCCGAACATCGCCTACGCTAATCCCGATGGCAATGTGACTACGCTGGCATCTTTCAAAGGCAAATACGTAATTGTCGACTTCTGGGCAAGCTGGTGTGGCCCCTGCCGCAAATCCATTCCCAGGTTGAAGGAGTTATACGGCCTGTACAAAGACAAAGGTTTCGAGATTCTGAGCGTATCTGTGGACAAAGACAGTAACGCCTGGAGAAGAGCCATGTCGGAAGAACAAATGCCATGGTCGCAGGTGCTGAGCCCTGATATGAACAAAACCATGTCGGAGTTTATGATCCAGGGTATTCCCACCATGTTCCTGCTCGACAGGGAGGGTAAGATCGTGGAGAAGTTTACGGGATATAGCCCGAAGCTGGATGAATTATTGAAGGCGAAGATGGGGGCATAACCCTCGCAGGTTTTTTACAGCGCAGGCAGCCGGCTTTTCCGGCTGCCTGCGTGCTTTTATCCTTTCCTTTTAAACGATTTGCCGTCCCAAAACACTTCTTCCTGCGTTAATAACCACGTTCTGCCCTTATCATTGTTGCCCTGGTAAAACAGGTAAGTCCTGCCGTCTTTATCGTCGAATATATGCGGATGCCCGGACTCACTGCTGTTCCATTCGCCCGGTTTACCGTTTGGCAGAAAAGGCTGCTGCGACAGGCGCTGCCAGTTAATGCCGTCTTCACTGACCGCCAGCCCGATCTGCTGTGGCGCATTGTTGTACGCACCTGCATAAAACATGAACAGGCGGTTGCCGCGTTCAATAATCGACGCGCCTTCTATACATTCGCCTTCCCAGTCCAGCTGCGGATAAAGAATGGGTTTGCCGGCCGCCTGTTTCCACTGGTCGCGGTTAAAGTTCGTGTGTGCCGGTGCCGTGGCTACCCCGATCATCTGTATTTTCATCGCCGTGTCGCGGGTGGCGAAGTAGAGGAAGTACTTGTTGTTGAAGAACGCTACTTCCGCATCAATGGCCCGCCCGCTCGTCCAGCTGCCGGTGGGGTGAAAAATAGGATTGGAGCTGTTGCGGGTGAACGTAAGTCCGTCGGCCGACCAGGCATGGCAGATGGCATCGTTTTTCCCGTTGCCGTAAGTCTGGTAAAACAGGTGTACGGTATCGTTGCGTACAATGGCGCCGGGGGCACAGAGGCCCTTTTGCTCATAGGCTGCACCTGCTGCCGGCCGTATTTCACCCACCTTGTTCCATTGCACAAGGTCTTTGCTCTCGGCAATACCAATATTCCAGCCGGAAGCAGGGTTGTTGGCGAAGGGTGGAATAGAGAAGTACATCAGGTACCGCCCTTTGAAAGATACGACGTGCGGATCTTTGGAATAAGGAAGTCCCTTACGGGAAGTATCGCCGTACTTCATGACGAACTGCTGAGCGGTAGTCGTGGTGGCGCTGAGCAGGAATGCGCTAAGTAATAAAGCGTAGAATTTCATAAACGGATGGGTTGTTTTAAACCGGTGAGTAGTCGCCAGGTAAGATACATCGTGTTTTGATAAAATACAGAAGCGATGTGTATATTTGCTGCGTAGCCCGACGAAGGATTGGCGCGGAGCAAAGCAAACCGCATGCGTAACAGTTCAGCCTCACAAGAAAACTATACCCAATAAAATTTTCTCCGGTAAACATGTGTAAAAGTCCGCGTTGCCTCTGCCTGCTTATGTTGTTGCTGCTCGTTTCGGGACTGGCGGCAGCGCAGGCTAACCGTAACGGCCGTATTTCGGGCCGGGTAACAGATGCGGCCAGCCGTAAACCGCTTGAGGCAGCTACCGTGTCTGCGGTGCGGGCGAAAGATAGTTCCCTCATCACTTATGCCGCTACCAATGCCGAAGGTGTATACCGTTTAACAGGGTTACCCCTGGATCAGCCTTTCGAAGTATTTATCACCCGCCAGGGATATCGCGATACGGTGGCGGTATTTAAGCTCCCGGCCGCCCATCCGCACCTGGATAGTGTGAACTGGGCGATCGCGGTGCTGCCGATCGAATTAAAAGGAGTAAGTGTAGTGGCTCCGCGTGCACCCTTTACTTATCGAAAGGATACGCTGGAATTTCATGCCCCGGCTTACCCGGTAAAACCAAATGGTACCGTGCGCGACTTGATTATGAGGCTGCCGGGCGTGGTCATCGACGCATCGGGCGGCATCACGTTATTCGGTAAACGGGTAGACCGTATACAACTGGAGGGCAAAGACTTTTACGCCGGCGACTTGGATATGTCGGTAGAAAACCTGCCAGCTTATATTATCGAAAAGGTGCAGGTAGCGACCACGTATACCAAACTGGACGAACTAACACCCGGCCCCAAGAAGCGGTCGCAGAACCTCACCATCAACCTTACCCTGAAGAGTGATAAAAAGCAGGGCTTCCTGGGTAAAGCGTATGCTGCGGCCGGCACACAGGAGCGTTACAGTGGGGCGCTCTCCTTAAATCGTCTTGGAGGAAAGGTGCGTTTTGGCGCCTACGGACAAGCCGGGAACCTTGGGCAGGGCAACTATACCGGCAGCAGGGGGCGCATCCGTAATGAGTCGGTAAATATGACGTCTAACGTGGAGGTAGGAAAAAAAGCACATGTGGATGTTGACTACAGCATCATCCGCAATTCGATGTACACGGAAATGCAGTCGGAACGTATCAACTTTTTGCCGGATAGCAGTTTTACCAACAAGACGACTAACAATAATCAGAATGAAACCAGTGGTCATAACCTGAACGCCAGGATGAATTACGATGCCGATTCGCTTACGAACTGGAATTTCCAGTTGTCCGCTTCGTTCCGGAATAACGAATCTCTTGGCAATAACAGTGCTTCCTCGCTCAGTGAAGAAGGTACACTCATCAATGCTACCAATAGCCGGCGTAAAGACGCCAGCAAATCACAGAACCTGTCTTCCACTATCAGTTACCGGCGGATGACGCGCAACCGTAAAGGATCGCTCAACGCGCAATATGGAAGCTCGTTTAATCTCAGTGACGGAGATGGATTTCAGTATTCCATCAATTCGTTTTTGAAGAAACCATCCGATACGCTGGACCAGCGGTCATTTAACGATAACCTCTCGCAATCGCATACACTGAGCCTGGAATTGTCTTATATGTTGTTGAAAGACATATCCCTGGCCGGTGGGTACCGGTTCAATTATGCAGGCAATAACCAGCAGCGCGAAACTTTTAATGCTACACCGGCTGGCTACACGAAACCGGATTCGCTCTTATCTGCCCATAACCGGATGGACAATATTTACCAGCAACCTTATGTAAGCCTGGGATATCGCCTCAATAACTTTGGTATTACGTTAAACGGCGCCTGGAGTTTCCTGGACCAGCGCAGTAAATTCCTTTGGGAAGATTCTTCGGTCGTGATCAAACAACAGCAGTTCTCGCCGTCTGTTACCATCGATCAGAGTTTTGAATGGGGCAGTATCAATGTTTCTTACAACAATAGCACCAGCGCGCCGTCTCCTTATGAACGATCGCCGATTATCGACAACCGCAACCCGCTGGCCGTTATTATTGGTAACCCGTCGCTAAAGAGTACGATGGATCACAGTGCGTCCGTCAACCTCTCGATGTTTCAGCCAAAAAGCGGACTCGGAGGCAGTATTGCGCTGGACGGGTCGGTGACGCAGAACCAGATCGTGGAGGACATTAGTTACGATAGTTTAAGGCGGCAGGTCACCCGGTTCCGTAATACCAATGGTACGCAGAGCTTCCGGATGTCGGGCAATATGAACTCGGCCAATCATATCGGCAAATGGATGGTAAGGGGCGGCATTAACGCCAGCGTGTCTAACGGCAGAGATGTGAGTTACCTGGATGCAAAGCGCAACGAGGCCAGTCGCTGGAGTATGGCTGGTTCTTTGAACGGCGGTGCCCACCACAGTGAAGTGCTGGGTTTTAACACCGGCGTCACGTATTCCTGGAGCCGTTCGATCAACAGTCTGGAAGGTCTTAATACGGTGGAAACGCAGCAGGTGCAATACCTGGCCGCGGTGGACATACTGGGCATAAAAAAGATGGGCGGCAGCCTGCAGTATAACTATACGTTAAACAACCAGCTGCCGCCCGATATGGGCCGCCGCATGCATCGCCTGGCGGTGACGGTAGAGCGGCGGTTCCTTAAGAACGAGCGGCTTACGTTGATCGCCTCTGTCAGCGATCTGTTTAATAACCAGCAGAACGTACACCGTAACGTTACGCCCTCTTACGTGGAAAACCGCACGTCTAATGTACTGGGCCGTTACTTCCTGCTGCGTTTACAATTTAACTTCGACCTGTTGCATAAGGAGCGGAAAACATGGTTATAAACGCAGGCCGTCTGTAGCATCCAGCCGGGCGATGAGTCCCCAGCCGTAGAAGTAGTTGGAGAGGCCGACCAGTATTTCATTCTTTCCTTTCTTTAACGGCAGCTTCACCACCGTATTCTCGATCGTGCACCGACCCTGGGGGAACTTTTGCCCGGGCGTACCGAAATGGTTTTTATCTACATGTACCAGTTCGCCATTGACAAATAACCACATCTCATCGCTAAAACCCATATGCAGCAACCGGTCCTGCGTACTATCCGATTCAATAACCGTTTTTGCCCAGGCCAGCCGCCGGTTGCGGAAGTCGGTGGCACCGAGCGCGCGGGTAAGGTTCAGGATGCCGCGGTCTTCAGTAACGGATGGCGTCCATGTGGTCGTGCTATCGGGATAGTGAGGACTGACCTGGTTGCGGAACCTGGGTGCAACATCCTGTCCGAAAGGGAAAGGAAAGGCTTTACTCACCTGCCAGTTGCGCAGGTAGCGGGTATCGTTATAGGCAGATACGTAGCCTTTTACCGGGCTAAGGTCTTCAACGGCGTTGGGGGTGATCACCAGGTTGGCAAGGTAAATCTCACCGCCTGAAAATGCGATGCGGCCGCTTTCTGACGAGCCTTCCAGCGCAGGTACGATCAGTGCAGGCCGGGTCATGTCGTTTACATATGCCCGCATCTGTTTGCCTGATATCACTAACCTTACATGATTCCACCCCGGAATCCTGAGTGCCGCGCCGGCCTGGTACTCGTCGGTGAGGTCCCACAGGCTCATGCTGTCAATCATGGCGGAGTATTGCAACGTGACGCGGCTGTGCGGGGAGGTGGTGCCAAAGTAGCGCAGGTAAAAGTGGTCGGCGTTCCTGCCATCGGGCGAAATGCGGAACGTAATGCCCGGGAAGCCGTAGCCGAAGGCCGCGTCGAACTCGATGGTACCGTTGGAGAACTGCACGTTCTTCGGGATCAGTGGGGGCGCCTGTTTGATATGAACGGCTTTGTAGTTTTGATAGGTGATAAATTCCGCGCCGGCGGTATCATATTGCCAATGCGCAGGTTCCATCGGGATGTTGATCGCCTTACGGGGCGTTTGCGCCTGTGCTGCAATACCATGCAGGGTAACCAGGATAAGAATGGCGGATGTTTTTACGAATGTCAAGGTCATATTTTTTAACTTTAAGAAACGATGCAGGCAAGTTAAGTGTGCCCCGTGTAAAGCCTTCGTGCAAGTGTGCGCCAAACCTGTGCAAGTACATTCAAACATGCTTAAGTATTGATAATGAATAACAAAGGCGATACATACTACCTGTCCTTACTGCTCCGGCAAATGGAGCGCACCTTCGCCCGCGGGGCCAGTAAGGATTGGTCGAGTTACGATTTTGAGAAGCTGTCCGACGCGGTTTATGACCGTGCCCAGGTGCGCCTGAGCGTGACAACGTTAAAGCGGGTGTTCGGCAGGCTGAAGTACGACAGCGCACCCACGTTAAGTACGCTGAACGCCCTGGCGCAGTATGCCGCGGCGGAGGACTGGCAGGCGTTCAAGTTAGGTATAGCGGCCAGGGAATCGGAAGAAGACGGCACTGCGAAAGTTGGGGGAGTGAACGAAGCGGCACCCGCTGCCAATGGTTTGAACGGTGCCGCAGGTTTGAATAACGCTGTAACACCTGGTACTGGTTCCGAAGTAGCTTTACCGGCTGGTGGTTTAAATAACGTTGCAAGTTCGGAGCAAGTGGTTGCGCCCGGCAGTGCTCCGGCTGATAAGACGATACGACCATGGAAATCGCGGTGGATGCTCGCCGCCGGTGCCGCCGGTTTAATCGGCATTGCTGCGCTGTTAGTGTTTTTCCTGCCCGCAAAAGCACCATCTACTACTTACGATGCCGCGAACTTTGAGTTCAGTCTCAACAAGGTCATCGCCAATGGCGTACCCAACTCGGTGATCTTTAACTACGCCGCCCGCGAAAAGCCCGATTCGCTGTTCATTGTTCAAACCTGGGACATGTCGCGCAGAACGCGGGTGTCACCCGATCAGCATGCGCATTCGGCCATTTACTATTATCCCGGTTATTTTAACACCAAACTGATCGCCAATGACCAGGTTGTGAAAACGCAGGGCCTGTGGATCACTTCCAACGGCTGGTTGTGTTTGTTGGAACATGATCCGGCGCCAGTTTACTTCAAAAAGGAAGATTGCGAAAAGGATGGCGTAGTGGCGGTGACAGAAAATATGCTCGCAGACCATGCGTCGCTGCCACCACTTGTACGTTTCTTTAACCAGCGCGATATGGGCCTGTTAATGAGCGATCACTTCACGTTCGAAACGATGGTGAAAAACGATTTCGATGACGGGTCAAATGCCTGCCATCAATCGCAGGTGCTTATCCAGTGTAAAGATGATGTGATTATTATTCCACTGGCCGACAAATCTTGTGTAGGTGACCTGGTGTTGTACTTTTGCGGCTACCGGGTAGAAAGTAAGTTCGCTGACCTGTCAGGTTTCGGCTGCGACCTCACCGAATGGACTTCCCTGCGCGTGGAAACGGTGGGCCGGGAGGCAACGATCTATGTAAATAATAAAAAGGCACACCACTTAACCTTCCCCAACAAGCCTGCGGGCATCGTAGGTGTGCAATACCGCTTTAACGGCGCGGCGGCTGTAAAGGAAACACGGTTTGAGGCCGGTGCAAGGGTGTACGAGATGGACTAATATTTGCATCCTCTCTGCCAAAACATATCTTATGAAAAAGGAAACCGTAGCAAATGGCGCCCGTTTACTGCTGGGGGCCAGCCTCATATACGCCGGCATTAGTCATCTTACCTTTGCCCGCAAGGAGTTTCAGGCACAGGTGCCCGATTGGGTGCCGTTGAAGAAGGATGATACCGTGGTGTATTCCGGTGTTGCCGAAATCGCCCTGGGCAGTGCGTTATTGGTGGCACCGAAGAAGTACCGCCCCACAGTAGGGACCATCGCTGCCGCCTTTTTCGTAGCCGTTTTTCCCGGCAATATTTCCCAATACGTGAATAAACGAAGTGCATTCGGGCTGGATACTGATGCCAAAAGGTTGACCCGCCTGTTCTTTCAGCCGGCGCTGGTATACTGGGCGTGGAAGAGTACGCGGGCATCCGCGAAGAAGGCATAAACCCATCGTTGCGAAATTACCCTACCCATCTATAGGGTATTTTCGCTACTTTTATCCGGAGAATGCAATAACGCTATATTGTCAGGGGAAACAACAAATACCGACCAGGATCTGATCGCCAGGATCGCTGCGGGGTCAGAGGAAGCTTTGGGCCAGCTGTTTGAGCGATACTGGGAGCAACTATATTTATCCGCTTACCGCAAGCTGGCCGACGATCAGTTAGCCCGCGAAGTGGTGAATGATGTATTTATGGATATCTGGCGCCTGCGTGGACAACGAGACATTTCCAACGTGCCCGCTTATCTGGGTAAAGCTGTTTACAACCGCGTTATCAACAAACTTGTCGGGAAGAAGGATGTTTACTTCTTCGATATCCTCGAAAATCATGGCGCCTCCCTGTACGAGGCGGACCAGAACCTGCTGCAGAAAGACCTGATCGCGATGATCGGCGCCTGGATAACCACCCTTCCGGAACGCCGCCGCGAGATATTCATCCGCCACTATTTCGAACACCTTACTACCGCCGAAATTGCCGAGAAGATGGGCATCTCCCAAAAAACGGTACAAAATCAGCTGAGCGCCGCCGTGCAATATCTGCGCACGCATTACGGCCACCTGCTGCCTGCATTAATGCTAATGCAGTCATTCTTTCCCAGGAAATAAAAAAAGTTGGGTACAGGACGGGAAGATCGGCTTTAAAGCTTGTCTATATACCTAAACGCCTGTTGTGATTAAACCCGAATCAGAAGATATTATTCATTTTTTCAGGATGCTGGAACGGTATACTGCCGGTACGGCCAGTCCTGCGGAGACGGAGTTCGTGGAGCGCTATATGCAGCTGCTCGAATACCGGTCGCCGGCCCCGCCCGACTTTGCATCGACGAAGGATGATATAGGTAAGGAAATCAAAAACCAACTGTTTGATGCAATAGCCCAGGATACTGTGCGCCCGGCCATTCACCGGGTTCACTTCCTGCGGCGTTACTGGTGGGCGGCCGCGGCGGCCGTGGTATTGCTGGCCGGCGGTGGTTACGCCCTGTTACGTCAGCAACCGGTGCCACAAACGCAGGTAGCGGCTGTAGTGGACGTACAACCCGGCAAATCGGGTGCAATACTAACACTCGCCAATGGCGAACAGGTGCTGCTGGATAGTCTCGGTAACGGGCAGGTGGCGGTGCAGTCAGGCGCTACTGTGCATATACAGAATGGTGCGCTGCTTTATGACCAGCACGGCGGGGATGGTGCGGTGGCTTTCAATACCGTGTCTACACCGAAAGGCCGCCAGTTCCGGGTAATACTGCCGGATGGTACGAAGGTATGGCTGAACGCAGCCAGCAGTCTTACTTATCCCACGCACTTCGATGGCCGGGAGCGCCAGGTGACGGTAGCGGGGGAAGCTTATTTCGAAGTGGCGCAAATCGCGCAGCAGCCCTTCAAGGTAAAAGTAAATGATCGTACCGAAGTGCTGGTACTGGGTACGAGCTTTAACATCAATGCTTACTATAATGAAGCCGGCATATACACCACGTTGCTGAGTGGTGCGGTAAAAGTGACGAACGACGCCGCCGGTAAAGTGCTGCGGCCCGGCGAGCAGGCCGGTATATTGGCGGGAAGCCGCGATATAGCGGTAGCCCCGGTGAATACAGCGGAAGTGGTAGCGTGGAAGAACGGCAGCTTCGCCTTCGCGAATGCGGACATTCAAACGGTAATGCGGCAGCTGGAGCGTTGGTACGACATAGAAGTGAGGTACGAAGGAGCAATACCGGAGGGTACTTTCAGCGGGGAGATAGACCGTTCACTCACGCTTACGCAGGTGCTGAACGGTTTGGCGAAAACCCGCATCCGTTACCGGTTAGAGGGGGAGCATCAATTGATAATTCAACCATAGTGGTCAATAAAAAAAACCGGGTGCAAAGATTGGCGTCCTGTCCCGGTTCCGTTTTGTTTTTAAACAGGTGTCTTAAAAAAGCCTATTGTCAAACTTAAACAGCGTAAAAGTATGAAAAAATCAGTGGATTCCGTCCCGCCGGGACTTTAGCGAAGAACGAGTAATCAACCAGAATTAAACAGCCGCATACACTATTGATCCGGGGGCAAAGATTGGCGTCCTGCCCTGGCTATAGCCGATGCTGCGCTGCAAGGTGTCTTAACCGCATTGTTCACTTAAATTATCGGAATGCAAATGAAGGATCATTGCATCACGCTCCGCCGTGTGTCCAAAGGAAGGGCAGGAGCATCAACCAAAATTGAAAGAGCTATGAAATTAGTATCCATCATGCTGATGGCTTTTGCTTTACAGCTTAGCGCCAGGTCGATGGCTCAAACGATCAATTACTCCGGTAAAAATGTTGCCGTACAACAGGTGTTTGCTGCTATCAAAGCACAAACGAGTTACAAGTTTTTTTATCGTAACGAAGACCTCACCGGCTTAAACCATGTCACGCTCGAATTGAAGCAGGCATCGCTCGAAGAAGCGTTGCGAAAGGTATTGAACAACCAGCCGCTCGACTATTCCATAGAAGGTAACACCATCTTCATCACCCGTCGCCCCGAGCAAGTGACAGTCGGCATTCCCTACAGCGGTGTGCAGGAGATGAGGGGAGACGTGAAAGGAGTGATCACCGATATTCATAACAACCGCCTGAGCGGCATTACCGTTGTGGCGAAGGAAGGTAAACAAATGACCGTATCCGGCGAGCATGGTCAGTTTTTGCTCCGCAATGTAAAACAGGGCGACTCGATCATTTTCAGCAGCATCAACTACGAAAGGATGGCTATTCCCGCCACGTTCCAGGAACATATGGTGGTACTGAACTACAAAGTAACAGCGCTTTCGGGAGTGAAAATCGTATACAGTACGGGTTACCAGGAAGTGTCGCGCGAGCGGGCCACGGGCGCTTTTGCCCAGGCAGATATGAAAGTATTTCAGCAACGCGCCACCACGAACGATATCCTGTCGCGACTCGACGGGCAAATTGCCGGTCTCACGGTAATGCCTAATACTTTCAACCAGGACGTATTAAATCCCGGTGTACAAACCAATAAAGTGGTGATACGCGGTCTCGGCTCTGTTAACTCAACCAATGACCCGATATACGTGGTGAACGGCGTGATCGTTACCGACTTTAGCACGGTGAATCCGCAGGATATAGAAGATATTACAGTATTGAAAGATGCGGCCGCTGCGGCCATCTATGGTGCCAGGGCCAGTAACGGGGTGATCGTGGTACGTACCCGCGACGGTCAGAAAAAGCAACGCCTGCAGGTGAACTATGCGGGCAACTATACGTTCAGCGGCAAGCCGCACCTGGACTATGTACCGTACATGAACAGCCGGCAGTTTATCGAAACTTCGCGTGAAATCTTCGCACCGGACGTTTATCCCGCCGAAACGTTTGCCTATTCCAACATGCTGCCCCATACAAGGGTGATGTACGACGAATACCTTGGCCTCATTTCTTCCGCCACCGCCGATCACCTGCTGGATAGTATGGCGAATATCAGCAACCGCGGGCAGATACGTGACATGTTGTACCGCAATGCGATGCTGACTAACCACACGGTTTCCGCTTCGGGTGGCACGGATAACTATTCTTTTTATGCCTCTCTCGGTTATACTGGTGTACAGTCACCCACGCCCGGTGAGCGCGATAACAGTTATAAGTTTAACGTGTCGCAGCAGTTCAATGTTGGTAAACGCGTCACTATAGGCTTAAACACAACGCTGATCAACAGGAATACCAGCAAAAGAGGCGGCCTCTCAGCCTCCTATAGTTTCCTGCCTTACCAGTTGTTCAAGGATGGCGCAGGCAACGACCTTAACTTCGCTTCGCTGATGCAGTGGAACGATTCGCTGCGCAACGACTACCAGTCGAGAAGCCGTGTTAACCTCGATTATTACCCGTTAATTGACCAGCAATATAACGAGTCGAAAAGCAACGCCCTGTCTATGAACCTTACCGCGAACGTAACGGCAAATATCTGGCGGGGATTGAGCTACCAGGGTGTTTTCGGATATATTAAGAATCCCGGCACACAGGAAACATATACCGACAACCGCTCCTACATGCAGCGCATGCAACAGCTGAATTTTACCATTGCGCCCACTGAAAACGATGTTCCACAGTATCTGCTGCCTGCCACCGGCGGTATGTACAGCACCACCAGCTTTGAGCAAAGAAACTGGACGGTGCGCAATCAGCTGGTATATGATACGCGTGTTCGCCAGGGCAGAGATGCCTTGTCGCTGCAGGCTGGGCAGGAGGTATTAGAGAACTTCAGTTCCTCCACACAAACGACCTTACTTGGTTATGACAGGCAGCTGGGTTCTTATCCGCTGATAGACTATGCCACCTTAAGTCAGCCCAACTTCGGAACGGTGACCGGCTTTGCGTCATTGGGCGTACGGCCCTTTGATATCACTACGGTTTTATCCCGCTTCCGTTCTTACTTCGCGCTGGGTAACTATACGTTCGATGATCGTTACAGCCTGGACCTTAGCTGGAGGCGCGATCAGAGTAACCTGTTCGGTGCCGATATTGCCGCGCAAAACAAACCAGCATACAGCATAGGTGGTAAGTGGCAGATCAACAAGGAGCAGTTTATGCAGCGCATAAGCTGGGTAAATGAACTCGGCCTGCGGTTGAGCTATGGCGTTACGGGTAACTCACCGGCCGCTATTGCCGGCAATGGCACTTCGATGGATATCTTAAACGCCATGCCGCAATCGCAATCGGGCAGTATTGCCGGCGATGCCTTAACGGTAGAAACAATTGCCAACCCCAAACTTACCTGGGAAGCGACCCGCACCATCAACGCCGGTTTAAACTTCCGGATACTTCAGGGCAGATTGCATGGCGTGTTCAACTATTATCAACGTAAAACAGAAGGCCTGCTCGCAACCCTGCGCTTAAATCCTTTCTCCGGCTTTGCCGTAACGATGGGTAACCTGGGTGATATGGAGAATAAAGGTATCGACTTAGAACTGCACGCTCAGAACATCATTGCCGGCGACTTCCGCTGGTCTACCGATTTGATTATCGGCCATAACCGGAATAAGTTATTATCGCTGGGCGTTCCCTCCGCATCTTCTTACTCCAATACGCCGATGGGCAGGTTGTTCTCCAACCACATCGTCGGTTATTCCGCCCAAACCCTGTTCTCTTACCGTTATGCAGGGCTCGACAATATGGGCGATCCGCTGATTTACCTGGCAGACAAATCCACTACAAAGGCACCTAATATCGCTACGGTGAAGGATATGGTGTACAGTGGCACGACGCAGCCCGTGGTAAATGGCGGCTTCCGCAATACGTTCGACTACAAAGGCTGGAGCCTGGGCGTGAACATGGTATACAGCTTCGGGCATGTGATGCGGGCAGACGTAAACAACAGTTATTCAGGCCAGCTGGCGCAGACGGGGATGTATGGCGGCATCAGTGGTAACAACCTTTCTACCTACTTCCTCAACCGCTGGAAACAGCCGGGTGACGAGGCAAAGACCGACATTCCTTCTTATGTAGCAGACATGTACACCGATGCTACACGTCGCCACACGAACTATTATGTATATGCTGACAGAAATGTGCTCGATGCTTCTTATGTCAAAGTGCGGGACATCACCTTGTCTTATGACCTGCAGCCCGCGGCCCTGCGGCTGCTGCACGTTAAACAGGTGAACGTGTTTGTACAGGCCGGCAACTTCATGGTATGGAAGGCCAATGACCGCGATATTGATCCGGAGTTTATCAGTCCGCGCGGCGGAGGCAGGGTTACACCTGCGGCCCGGCATACCTACACCGCTGGCTTAAATGTTACACTCTAACCTTTAAAAAAGAGTTTATGAAGATGAAAAGAATTTATCCGCTGATATATATCGTTTGTTTGCTGCTCACTGCTTGCGGCGACAGCTTCCTCGACGTGATACCGCAGGGCAAAAGGATCGCCACCAATGTGGAAGATTATGACCTGCTGATGAACGAAATGGGTCTGTTCCGCGATAATGAGTATGCTCCGGGAGGATGGTCGGAAGCCATGATCATGGGCGATGATGCCGCTGCTTCGGGCAGGTATTTGTCGACTACGCAGATATTTGCTACACGCCTGTTTAACTGGGAGGCGCTCGTATACCAGGACAATGATCAGCCACCGGTATTTCTGCAAACCGCAGTCACCAACCTGTATACGTTCAACAAAGTGATCGCAGAAGTGGGAGGGGCAGCTGGTGGTACCGCAACACAAAAAGCCGCCCTGCGCGGCGAAGCGCTGGCCAGCAGAGCATGGACGAACCTGCAGCTGATCAACTATTACGCAAAACCTTATGCTGCGGGCACGGCTGCCACCGACCCAGGTTTCCCGATCATCACCATACCCGATGCTACCATTCAGCGTTATGAAAGAGGCACGGTGCAGCAGATGTACGATCACATCATCAAAGACCTGGAAGAAGCGATTGCCGTACTGCCCGTTACGCCGCGCATCCGGACCCGCTTCTCCAAACCCGCGGCGGAGGGTTTACTGGGTAAAGTGTACGTGTTTATGGGGCGGTACGCCGATGCGTTACCACACCTGAATAATGCATTCACCAGCCTTTCCGGCAGCAGCGTGCAGTTGTTCGACTACCAGCTTTTAACCGGCGTCGCCGATCCGAACTTTGGTTTTGACGGGCCGGGCAACGATCCGAACAACTTTACAGAAGATATCGTATCCAAAATATTCACCACCTCACCGCAGTCGTTTTTCCAGCTGAATAATCGCCCGTTGTTGCTCGCACCTGCTGCCGCAGCTTTGTACGACAGCCGCGACCTGCGCCTCAAATTATATTCAACCGGCGATGTAGATGGCAGTACCAATGCCGGCGGCCTGTTACGCAAATACGGTGTGCGCTATAACCGGTACGGATTACAGTTGCCTGAGCTATACCTGCTTCGGGCAGAGTGCCTCGCGCGTGGTAATAATCTGCCAGGCGCTGTGGCCGACCTGGAGGAACTTCGCAAGCACAGGATGCCTGCCGCCGCAGTAGCCGTACCATCGAATGTGGCTGCGGACCGGGACGCGCTTATTCGTTTCGTGATCGATGAACGTACCAGGGAGTTCGCGCTCCAGGGATATCGGTGGTTCGATATGCGCCGCCTGTCAGTAGATCCACTGTTCGCCAGCCAGACCTTTACACATACTACCTATAACCAGGACGGCAGCACTACCACCGTTACCATGGACCAACCCAACCGCCTGGTGATGAGAATACCCAACAGTTTTATGCTTAGCAATCCAGCCATGCAGAACAATCCATAAACCGAAACAGACATAAAGCAAATACTATGACGAGCATTGTAAAGCTCGAGCACTTGTCGCATAAATATGCAAGTGCCTGGGCGATCCGTGACATTAATATGCTAATCGGGCAAACCGGTATCATGGGGCTTTTAGGCTCCAATGGTGCCGGAAAGTCTACCACCATGAACATTATGTGTGGAGCGTTAAAGCAAACCGAAGGCGAAGTTTTCATTAACGGCATCAATATGCGGCAGCAGCCCGAGCTGGCCAAACAGCAGATCGGCTTCCTGCCGCAGCAGGCCCCCCTGTACATGGACCTTACCGTGGCCGAGTACCTGCGTTACTGCGCCGAGCTGCGCGCGATTCCTTCTTCCGGCATCAAGGCGGCCTTAGGTGCTGCGATGGAACGTTGCGGCGTAGCACATTATGCCAACCGGCTTATCCGTAACCTGTCGGGCGGTTACCGCCAGCGGGTGGGTATTGCTCAAGCCATCATCCACGAACCTAAACTTGTCGTACTGGATGAGCCTACCAACGGCCTGGATCCCAACCAGATCACCGAAGTGCGTGGATTGATAAGGGAAATTGCCCGCGAGCGCGCGGTGATCTTCTCCTCCCATATCCTGTCGGAAGTGCAGGTGTTATGCGATGAAGTAACGATGATCGAAGGCGGACGGGTCGTATTTGCCGATTCGATGGATGCGTTTAACAACTACATCGCGCCCCACAGTATTCTGATGGAAATGGAAAACCCTCCGGCAGCCAATACACTGCTTACCATTCCGGGTATTACGAGCGTGGAGTTCTCTACCCCGCGTAAAGCGCGCATCTTCTTTAGCGGCGACCAGGAAATTGTGGAGGCACTGGTAGCGGCCAGCGTGCAACAAGGCTGGCGGCTGAGGGGTATTCAGCTCGAAAAGAATGCACTGGACGAAATATTTAAACAACTCTCGAAACAATCTGCACAATAATACAGTAACCATGAAGATGATATTTAAGATAGCCAGAATAGAAATCAAACAGCTGTTCTACTCGCCGATCGCATGGTTTCTGCTGATCGTATTTTTAGTGCAGTGCAGCATGGCCTACAGTGAAGTGCTGGACGGATATGCCCGCCGGCAGGAGTTGGGCGGCTCCGCCATGACATCCATGAAGCTGCTTACCTCCTGGATATTCGGGGTGCAGTACGGCATATTTTCGACCGTACTTAAAAACCTGTTCCTCTACATTCCGCTGCTCACCATGGGCCTCATCAGCCGCGAAACCTCCAGCGGTACCATCAAACTGCTGTACTCATCACCCATTACCGTTACACAGATCGTGATGGGTAAATATGTGTCGATGCTGGTGTACAGCTTTTTCATGTTGTGCATTATCGCCCTGATGATGATCGTTGGCTGTTTCAATATACAGTCGCCCGATATCCCCATGATGCTCACGGCGTTGCTGGGTATTTACCTGCTGCTGTGTACCTACGCAGCAATTGGCGTGTTCATGTCGAGCCTTACTACCTACCAGATACTGGCAGGCGTGGGTACCTTCGTGATGATCGGTATTCTCAGTTACATCGGTAATGTATGGCAGCGCTACGATTTTGTGCGGGATATTACTTATTTCCTTTCGCTGACCGGTCGTACAGAACACATGCTGCGCGGACTGATTACCACCAAAGACGTACTTTACTTCCTGGTGATCATCTATGTGTTCCTGTGCTTTACGATCCTGCGGATGAAAGCGGGCAGGGAATCGCGTACGTTTGCGGTAAAAGCAGGCTGGTACACAGGCGTACTCGTATCGGGATTACTACTCGGTTACATCAGTTCGCGCCCGGGCCTGATCGCCTATTTCGATGCTACCGATACCAAAACCGAGTCACTGTCGCCCAAGGTTAGGCAAATCGTCGAGGACCTGGGCAGCGATAAGCTGGAGGTAACCGTATACGCCAACCTGCTCGACAATTTCTATCAACTCGGTACACCTGAATTTCGTAACCGCTTGCTGGAGGTGTGGGAGCCGTACGTGAGGTATAAGCCAGACATTTCGTTTAAGTATGTAAGTTATTACGACAGTGCACAAAATGCAGGAATGATGATACTTGCACCGGGTGAGAAACAGCAGAACCTGCAGGAGCAGGCGGCAGCCCGTGCCAAGAGTTACGACTACACACTGGCCGACTATCAGTCGCCGGCGGAAATACGTAAAATGATCGACCTGCGGCCCGAGAATAACCGGTTTGTGATGCACCTGCAATACAAAGGCCGCAGCACCTTTCTGAGGGTGTTTGATGATATGAACCCGTTCCCGGGCGAACCGGAGTTTGCTGCCGCGTTTAAGCGCCTGCAACAGGCTAAGTTTCCGAAAATACTGTTTGTGACAGGCAACCTGGAACGTAATCCGTTCAAAAGCGGTGATCGTGAGTACAAACGACTGGCGAATGAAAAAGCATTCCGGTTTGCATTTGTAAACCAGGGTTTTGATGTGGATACGATTTCGCTCGACCGCGACGAGGTGCCGGATGATGCAGCTGTACTCGTACTGGCAGATCCGCGCCAGCAACTGAGTGCCGCCGCCAGTGCAAAACTGAATGACTATATCCGCAAGGGTGGCAGCTTACTCGTAACCGGTGAACCCGGTAAGCAGGACGTGGTAAATCCATTACTGCGCCCGCTCGGTGTACAGCTGATGGAAGGTGTGATCGCCCAGCCGGGTTTCCAGGAAACACCGGATATGGTATACGCGCCACTGACGGCTAATGTTGGCTTGCTGACGAAAGAGCTCATCTCTAAATACCGCTACAAATGTAACGTGGTAATGCCCGGCGTTACCGGCCTTCAGTTCACGACCGATAGCGGCTTTTCCATCAAACCCCTGCTCACGAACGACCCGGAAATCAGCTGGTTGAAGAAGGGTGAACTGGTACTTGATTCTGCCGCTATTCAGTTCAATGAGGCAGCGGGTGACGAGCGCCGCATGTTCCCCCTGATGCTTGCCATGACGCGTAAAGTGAACGGGAAGGAACAAAGGATCATTGTGTCCGGCGATGCGGATTTCCTGAGCAATCGCATGTCGGGCATGTTTCAGCCACAAACGATCAACTTCCAGTTTGACACGGAAATATTCAGCTGGCTGAGTGGCGGCGAGTACCCGATCGATGCTGCCAGGGAGGAGAGTAAGGACAGGCGGCTGAACATATCTTCCGACCAGGTGAAAATCCTGAGAGTAGCGTTGGTATGGATCGCGCCAGCCATATTGGCGATCATCGGATCCATTTTGTTATTACGGCGTAAAAGAAAATAGGCATGTTGTTTACAACCGATCAGCAAACACTGGACGATCTCGGGATATTCGGAAGAAAGAATGGTGACTCCGTGTTTAATCAGTACAATCGTGCACAAACACGTGGTGGGGCGTCGGAGCTGGAACAAATGTTCCGGCATCCGCTGTCGGACCAGGCAGCGATAGCCCGTCGCAGCGATATCATTCGCTATTTCGCGGATGCTGCACTGGCGTTCCCTTTCGTAGCCACGCAGCTGGATGCTGCGGCGAACTACCTGGCCAACAATGATGAACGCAGCCGGTTAGATGGCGGCCGGTCGCTGAGTCAAAAGATTGGCCGGCTCGTGGCAGCCAGCGGTGATGCAGAACAGGTGTACAGTGGGGTACAGGCAGTAGTGTCTATACTCGGTACTGCTCAAACTTTTTTGCAGGGAATGGTATTACCCGCATCGCATGCCTATGCCGGAGAGGCGGGCGAGATGAAAGGCGTGTTGGCTACGGATGCATTGGAGCCCTTTATCAATGCACGTAAACTCACGCATGAGCAGGCAGCAGAGGCAGATCATGTGTTCCGCTTCCAGTGCCGCTGGCAAATTGCCGCCTTGTTAACCGCGATCAGCCGGTTGGATGTATACATATCCATCGCCGGCGTGGCCCGTGAGCGACGCCTGACGTTTGCCACACCTTTGCCTCCCGGCGCGCCACAAGTGAACATCAGGGGGGTATATCATCCCTCGGTAAAAAACGCGGTAGCAAACGATATTACTATTGCAGCGGATGGCAATGTGCTGTTCCTGACAGGCGCTAACATGGCGGGTAAATCCACCTTTATGAAAACGCTCAGCATCGCATTGTTCGTAGCACATACGGGCTTTCCTGTTGCGGCGGAAGCCATGTCGTTCACGGTGCTGGATGGTATGTACACTACCATCAACCTGCCCGATAACCTCGGACAGGGAGCAAGTCATTTTTATGCGGAAGTGATGCGCGTAAAGAAGATGGCACTTGAGCTGGCTACGGGCAAACGTTTGTTTATTCTTTTTGATGAACTGTTCCGCGGCACGAATGTGAAGGATGCGTATGAGGCCACCATTGCTATCGTGAAGGGCTTTGCCGGAAAGCGGGAGAGTATCTTCCTCATATCCACGCATATCGTGGAAGCAGGGCCTGTGCTGGAGCAACAGTGCCATAACATCCGGTTCATCTACCTGCCTACGCAAATGCAGGGGAATCGGCCGGTATACCCGTACAAGCTGGAGAAAGGCATTACCAGCGATCGCCACGGGATGGTTATTATTCACAACGAAGGCATCCTGGACATGCTCACATCCGGGTTGGCCGTGCAGCAACGTAATCGGTTATGACTTTTTATACAGACAAGCAAACGCTCGAAGACCTGAACCTGTTAGGTAAGTTTAAGTCCAATTCTGTTTTCAACATCTTCAACAAGGTGAAAACCGCCGGCGGCGAACGGCTACTGGAAGGCTTCTTTCGCCAGCCACTTACAGATCCGGCTGCCATTAACGCCCGATGTGCTACGTTCAAACGTTACCAGCAAATGGTGATTCAGTTGCCGTTTACCCGCGCTGCTTTTGATCGCGCAGAGGCCTACCTGGATACGACAGTGCCGGCTAACTACCTGCTGGTAGCCGCATCTGTATGGAGAAAGAAAGCCCTGTCGGGCATTACCCGCGATCAACGTTACGAGGAGTTGTACAATGGTTTGCTGGCGACGGTAACGCTGCTCGCCCAACTGTCGGCCTTCTGTGCGCAGGTAAAGGAGGATGATGAAGATATTAAACTGATCAGCCGCCTGTTGTCGGACAACCGTTTACGTGACCTGAAGCAAGTCAGTACACTTACTGTCACCGATGTAATCCGGTTCGACCATCTGTTGCGCGGCAAGATGCGCCGGGAAATGTCTGTGCTGCTCGCTACCGTGCATAAAGTAGATGTTTATATCGCAGTGAGTGATGTGGCCCGGGAGCGGGCCTTTGGTTATGCCGAAGCGCGGCCGGTACAAGAGCATATTGCCGACATCAAAGGACTTCGTCACCCGGCGTTACGCGATGCGGTGGCGAATGATATGCACCTCGATGCGGGCAATAACCTGCTCTTCTTAACCGGGGCCAACATGGCAGGTAAGTCAACCTTCATGAAAGCGTATGGCATTGCCATTTACCTGGCACATATGGGCTTCCCCGTAGCGGCCGAACGGATGGTGTTTTCCGTTCGGGAGGGGCTGTATACATCGATCAACGTGCCGGATAACCTGCAGATGGGTTATAGTCACTTTTATGCGGAAGTGCAGCGTGTAAAAACGGTAGCGTCGGCGGTGAGCGGCGGTGCAAAACTCATCGTGATCTTCGATGAACTGTTTAAAGGAACGAACGTAAAAGATGCCTATGATGCCACGCTGGCCGTGGCTGCGGCATTCAGTGCGTACCGTTCCTGCCTGTACATCATATCCACCCATATCATCGAAGTAGGCGAAGCACTGCCGAAAGTAAATACGCGTTTCGCCTATCTGCCAACGGTGATGGAAGGCGCTGTACCGCGCTACACGTATCGTTTAGCGGAAGGCATCACCGCCGACAGGCACGGTATGATGATCATTGAGCAGGAGGGGCTGCTGGCGTTGCTGGGTTAGACCAGCGTCCTTCCATATCGTACCGGTCATAACCGGGTGCAAAGCCGTCGGGCGTGATCTTTACGGTATGGAAGCCCATCTTCTCGTAAAACGCCACGGTGTGTTGTGTGGTATTCATCTGGTGCAGGAAATCCGGGAACAGTTGGCGCATCAGGTCAATGCGGAAAAGGGTGAACAGCTTACCAAATCCTTTTTTGTGATAGTCCTGGTGCACCATTCCCCACGCGAGGCCGGCCACCGCCTGTTTGGCATCGTGGAAAACGCCGCCGCAGGCAACGATCTTACCCTCATGCTCCATCACAAAAAAGTTGTCATCGCCGTGCTGGTCGAGCCAGTTAGTGAATAATAACACCTCTTCTTCGGTGAAATACTTCGGCCGGTTACTATGAAATGCAGTGAGGCAGTCTTCGCGGTGCGCGGGTGTGTAGGGTATGATGTTTGGCATGATACGTATGTATTTTGCTGCTACAAGTTAATCCATTTCTCCGTTGCAAATGTGCCTTTTGACCGGGCTAATACGTCAGTTCACCAGCTGTTATCCCCATTCCGGGACCACCGCCCGCAACGCACCCTTCATGAAACCGGACGTTTTTAGCCTGTCGCACCTGGCCCCAGCTTTTGTCGTTTTACCCACCTTTTTCCTAAATTGAGGCGGCGTATGTTTGCATCATAAAATACATCATCATGGAAAACAACACCCGCACCAAAGTAACGATAGAAAGCACTATTAATGCGCCTGTAGCCAAAGTATGGCAGTACTGGAACGAACCGGAACATATTAAGCAATGGGCGTTTGCCTCCCCGGAATGGCATGCACCGCAGGCTACGAACGATCTGCGCGAAGGCGGTACCTTCACCACCCGTATGGAAGCGAAAGACGGCAGCTTCGGTTTTGATTTTGGCGGGGAGTATACCAGCGTGGCAGAACATAAAGTGATCGCCTACAAAATGGCAGATGGCCGGGAAGTGAAGACGACCTTCGAACAACAGGGCGACAAAACACACGTCGTAGAAGTGTTCGATGCAGAGGATCAAAACCCGGTAGAGATGCAGCAGGCAGGCTGGCAGGCTATCCTCGATAATTTTAAAGCACACGTGGAAAGCGGTAAATAACAGCTTTGCGGCATGACGATACGGTGCATGCCGCGCATCTGTTCCCTAAAATCCATAATTTGCAGGGCAATTAAATGGATTATGAAAAGATACGCAGCCCTGTTTGCCTTATTGTTACCTATCGGCGTACTTGCCCAGGAGTATAAAGAACCCAGTGCGGCCAGTAAGGCCTACCACGAATACCGCCTTAAAAAGTCGGTGCCACCTTACGGCCTCGAAAAAGTAAATGGGCTGCTCGCCGCCGCCGGCGACAATGAAGGCGGAAAGGCTATTCCCGCAAAAGCTTACCTCGCACTCAGCCTCCGAGAGAAGTTCACTTACACCATGATCCATGCGGAATCGTATAGCCAGAACTGTGATATTGTACTGCCCGAAGAAGGCGAGGAAAAACACATTTACGGTTACCTGCAGGGCGATGTATTTAACGAAGCCGAATGGAGCGACCGCCAACGCGACTTCCTGCAGGGCAACCGCGATTCGGTGATGGCGCTCATTAAAGAATCGGCGAACCGCAGCAAACGCCTGGGCCGCAATTACAAACTCGCCTTGTTCGAAATTAACGCGGTGGAAATGATTCCGTTCCTGGTGGAGTTTTACCAGCGCGATCGTAAAGACCATGACATTCTCACAGTACTGCTTATGCTGATGCTGGAAGGCAAGTACCAGCCCTTTATGTCATCCTCTTCGTACGCAAAACTATACGGACCCAATAGCTCGTACAGCGCGTACCTGCAATACAACAAGGCAAACGAAGACCTGATCATTCAACGTGCGATGGACTATTACCGGTCAAAAAAATGATCCTGGCGCTGTACATATCGTGCATTCTGTCTGTTCCGGATACTTCTTTCGTGCGGGTACCCGCCGGTGAATATTGGGTAGGGCAGAAGGGGCATGCCGTTAATCCTGCCCGTAAGGTACGGTTAAGCACCTACGAGATTGGTGTCACGGAGGTAACGAACCGGCAGTTCGCCGCATTCATAAAGGCAACCGGCTACCAGACAGACGCCGAACGCCGCCACGATGCACTGGTGTTTGAGCCCGGCCTCAGGGAATTTCGCTGGAAGGAAGACAGTACGGCCACCTGGCGATATCCGAACGGCATCCGCAACGGTGGCATCGAACAGAAAATGGATCACCCCGTTACGACGATCAGTTACCGCGATATTCACGCTTATTGCGAATGGGCAGGCGTGCGCCTGCCATCGTTTGATGAGTGGGAGGTAGCTTCGCGCGCAGGTGCCCGCACTACATTCTTTTGGGGAGAGGACGCGAAACGTATCGGCACTTATGCTAACATCTGGCATGGCCGCGACCATTTGCAGTCCGACACCTCCGATGGCTTTATGTACACGGCTCCTGTAGGCTCATTTCCGCCCAATCCCTGGGGTTTATATGATGTGTATGGCAATGTGTTCGAATTTTGCGAAGGGCATCTGGGTAAGGCAGACGTTGCCCATGCGCGCGGCGGCTCCTGGTGGTGCAGTGCCCATGCCTGTAATTTCTTTAACTCGGTAGACATTGGCCGGGTAAGCGTGTATGCGTCGTTCAGTAACCTGGGTTGCCGGGTGGTAAAGAAGTGAAAAACCCCGCAATAAATATTATCTTGTAAGCCCGATAGCCCACGTGTGACTGATAGTATTTATGCTACTACCCAATTCCCTTATGAACAAGCGACTGATATTACTGATCTGTGTTCTGGCTGTATGCCTGCATGTTTCCGCGCAAAATACCGCAAAATGGATTGCCCCGGCTGATACGGCCATGAAGAACTATGGCGTTTACCATTTCCGTAAAACATTCAACCTTACTGCACGACCCACCGCTTTCCCCATTCTTATTTCGGCGGATAACCGCTACCAGTTATTCGTGAACGGCGTGTCCGTCAACTACGGCCCGCAGCGCTCGGACCCGCAGAACTGGCGGTACGATAGCCTGAACATCGCATCTCACCTGAAAAAGGGAGAAAACATACTGGCTGTTACGGTTTGGAACCAGGGCGTTTACGCCGCATGGGCACAGCTGTCCGTACAAACAGGCCTGTGGTTGAAGGGTGATGGTGTTAACTCAGATACGTCCTGGCAGGTGATGAACGATCACGCCTACACGGCTATTGCAGATGACAATCATATTGTAGGGCCGTTTGAGCAGTTAACGGCCGCGCAATACCCTTGGGGATGGCAGCAGGCCGGCTACAATGCCCGTCAATGGCAATCCGCCAAAGTAACCGGAGATAAACGCACGCTGTTTCCCCGCAACATTCCTCTGCCGGAAGTGAAGCCGCAGCGCTTCGCTAAAGTTCGCCGGGCAGATGGGCTGACTGTCACCGACGCGTTCCTCTCCGGTAAAAAGCCACTGCAGATCGCTGCGGGTAAAACGGCTACGATATTGCTCGACCAGGGTGTGCTCACCACCGCCTTCCCCGAGCTGGTGTTCAGCGGTGGCCGCGATAGTAAGATTACGATCACCTATGCAGAGTCGTTATACGACGATAAAACCAATCAAAAAGGCAACCGCAACGAGGTGACCGGCAAACATATCGCAGGCCAGTACGATGTATTTATCGCGGATGGCGGGAGTAAACGGTTATTTAGTCCGCTCTACTACCGTACGTTCCGTTATGTGGAACTGAAGATTGAAACGCTGGGTGAACCGCTTACGATACAAGATGTCCGCAGCAATTTTACGGCTTATCCATTCGTGCAGAAGGCGAGTTTCCGCTCCAGTGATCCTTCGCTCACGCAAATCTGGGACATTGGCTGGCGTACCAGCAGGCTGTGTGCTTATGAAACGTACATGGACTGCCCGTACTACGAGCAGCTGCAATACATCGGCGATACCCGCATACAGGCATTGATATCGATGTACGTATCCGGCGACGATCGCCTGATGAAAAACGCCATCCGTCAGTTCCGTGATTCGCGTATTGCGGATGGTCTTACGCAAAGCCGTTACCCTTCCAACATGCGGCAGATCATCCCTCCGTTTTCCTTATTCTGGATTGCCATGATAAATGACTACGCACAGCTGGGCAAGGATACCAGCTTTACGCTGTCGATGATCCCGTCGATCGAGCGTATACTTGGCTGGCACGAGAACCACGTGCGCAAAGACCAGCTGCTCGGTAAAATGCCTTACTGGAACTTTGTCGACTGGCCCGCAGAGTGGCCATGGAAGGGTGAAGAGGAAACGAGTGGCATCCCCGCCGGCACGCTCGAAGGTGGTTCTGCCATTCTCACGTTGCAGTACGTTTATGCGCTGCAACAGGCGGCTGCCATCTATCGCCAGACAGATAATGAACGAATAGGCGCTTCGCTGGATAAACGCGCAGATGTGATGAAGAAGGCGGTCTACGAACTTTGCTGGGACGCATCCCGCGGCATGCTGGCGGATTCGCCGGAAAAAAAGGAGTTCAGTCAGCACGTAAATGCCCTCGGTGTACTCACGGATGTCATTCCCGAAAAAGACCAGCGCGACTTGTTGCTGAAGGTGGAAAAGGATAGCACACTTATTCAATGCACAATCTATTATCGCTTCTACTTATCGCAGGCGTTCAAAAAAGCGGGATTGGGAGATGAGTACGTGCGCATGTTAAAACCCTGGAAAGGCATGATCGACCTGGGGCTTACGACTTTCGCCGAACGCCCGGAACCCACCCGTTCCGATTGTCATGCCTGGAGTGCCAGCCCGAACTATGATCTGCTGGCCACCGTTTGCGGCATTACACCGGCTTCAGCGGGCTTTAAATCGGTGTCGGTGGCGCCTCACCTCGGCAGCCTGGAATGGGTAGAGTGCACCATGCCACACTGGGCCGGTACCATTGAAGTGAAGTTGAAACGTACTGCGGGCAAGGGTGTGCAAGGAACGGTAACGCTGCCCGCCGGTATCAGCGGCACGTTTAAATGGAACGGGCAAACAGTTTCGCTGGCCGGCAAAAAGAACGAGATCAATCTGTAACAATACTACGGTACAATGGCCATTGCTTCCATCCCCATCAGGTAGTCGGGGTTGGACAGGCCGCATACAAACAGCATGGTTACTGCAGGCGGATTCGTTCGCTTGCCCCAGTATTGCTGAAAGGCTTCAAAGCCGGGACGTGGGTCCTGGCCCTTCAACACGTATACCGTCCATTTGATAACGTGCTGCCAGTCTGCACCCACGGAATACAGCGCCGACTGTATATTTTTCATGATCTGCTGCGCCTGCACAGCCATATCTCCTTTGCCTACTACTTCGCCATCGGCGTTATTGGCGTTGATTTCGCCGAGGTAAATAGTTTTGCCTGAACCTTCGACGGTTACAACATTGGTAAATGCAGGATTTTTTACCAGCTCGTCCGGATTTACGTGGGTGACTTTTGCAATACTCATAGGGTGTAAGGGACAAGCATTGTGCCATCGCCAGGGCCTTGTGGACTGATTTTTGTTACCTTTAGCTCATCAATATCCCCTTCAGTAACCGAGTACCATATGAGGACAGTTTTACCGGCCATGTTAGTAACCGTGCTATGTTCCTGCGAAAAAAGCACTAAGCTGCTTACAACTGAGGAACTTGTAGATAGCAAAATTGAGAATGTGATTCCCGCGCGTTACCTGGATACGCTGCGTAAGCTGGGTTTGCACGCTAATCGGGGCATTAATCCGCCCAATATCGAGGGGAATTATTTCATTCGCCCACATCTGCTCGATGCCGGAAATGTTCCCGGTGACGAACACGGGCGCCGTTTCGCCGATGCGCAGGCAATTTTTTCTACACAAAGCAACAAGGATTTTGCCGTCAACTTTACCGGCTCCAACTTCGTATCCCGGTACGATACCAGTTTGGCGACCGTCATTGCGGGGCAGGGTAACGATTTTACCGTGTATGGGAAAGTGAAAGCGGTAAACGGTGAGCACTATGCCATTTTCGGTGTTGTGATATCAGGAACAAGGTTGGGTAGCGATCTGCGCGATCTTCGTATCGGCATTATCAATATCGATGATAGTCACGGTGGGGGGCAGTTTATTAAAGAAGGCCAGGGGCGGGTAGGATATGATGCAGATGACGTAACGCATAAAGAATAAAAAAAAGGCTGTATTAAAAGTAGTTACGCCCGTTTTTATCCGGGTGAATGATGGAGCGTTTTCAGCGACCATCAAACTACTTTTGATACAGCCCCTTTACTTATTTAGCCGGAGTAATCGTGATATTCTTAAACTCTATCGGACCATGGTCGCCCTGGATATAGATCGGGCCTGGTTCCCCTTCGTTGCTGTCCAGCGCGCCGCCTGTAATACCGGGGATTTCCTGGTTGTTGATCACCGTTTTTCCGTTTACAACAATTGTTACCATACGGCCGATCAGGGTGATGTCGTAAGTCTGCCAAACGCCCGGGCCTTTCGCTGCAATTTCACTTGGTGCGAGGAAGCCATAAACACCGCTGAACAATACACTCGCCGGATGCGCGTCCGCAGGGCTGTCTTCGATCTGCACCTCATGACGTCCGCGAAGATATACACCACTGTTGCTGCCCTTCTCATAACGGAACTCCACATGCAGTTTGAAGTCGGTGAATTTTTGTTCTGATACCAGGTTTGAGCCGGAACGTGGGCTGGTAAGTATGCCGTTGCGTACTTCCCACTGATTGGTAGCGCCGCTGGGCTTCCAGCCGGTAAGGTCTTTGCCGTTGAACAGCGCAATCGCTTTACCCCATGATGGTGCCGCAGTGCGCTTCAGGTAAGGCGCTTTCACTCCGGTAAAACTTTCTTTTTTACCTGCGCGGGAAATGGTGCCGGCAATGCCGCCGCCGGTTAGTTCGCCTTCTATTACAAAATCTTCATCGCCACTTTCCCATTGTGGTGGAATCGTAAAGCTGAATTTACCATTGTCGAAATTTACTTTGGCTACCGGCCTTGCGCTGCCCGATGGGCCTACGAAGTAGCCTACCAGTGTGGTCCTGCCGGAGAGTTTTACTTCCAGCCAGGAAGGTGCTTTTTTGCCGTTCTGGTCTACGGTGATGTCCCAGCGGCCGATCAGGTCTTTCGCTTCCGTAGATTGCACGGTCGCAGCCGGGTGGCTGAATGCGGGGGTAATGGCCGCTGCCAGCAACAGGCAACTCATGCCGGTTGCGAAAATGTGTTTACGCATAACTATGTTTTCAAGATGATGGATAAGTACTTGCGGAAGACGTGGGTTCCGCTGGTGCGCGGCAAGATAGGTTTTATTTGCATTAGCCGCAATAAGCCTTACATGAGCGGATGAAAAGCAAAGGCCCCTTTGCAGGAGCCTTTCGGTTATTTATTAAACTCGTATTTGTATCGGATCATGCCCAGCAGTTCGTTGCCCTTGGCGTAGGCGTCTTCTTTGAGCGGCAGGCCTTTCGCATCGTAGCTGTACCTCCATACCGTGTAGTCCGAAGTGGTGGCGTTTACCGTGGTCATTTGCGCGAGGCGGCCCTGTGCGTCGTACTCGAAAATATAATCGGGCAACATGCGCTTTTTAGTGGGTTGATAGCGCATCACTTCCGTGAGGCGGCCCTGTGCATCGTAGTTGTAATAAATGCGCTGGGCGCGGATGTATTTGCCGGTCTCCAGCTCCTCTGTCACCCTGCCGGCGGTATCTGTTTTGAACAATACCAGGCTGGAGTCATTGCTGTTGTTCTTACGGCGCACCATCTGCACGGGGCGAAGCAGCGAATCATATTGATATGTGCGGGTTTCCGTCATCTTAAATTTCTCATCCCGCGCCTGCGAAACAGTTTGTATGCTCACGAGCGCATCGTTCACATAGCGGTACTGGGTGGTGTTGATACTGCTCTCTGTACTGTCAACGATCTTCGTCAGCTGTCCTTTCGGTCCGAAGGTGGAAGTCAGGATTGACAGTCCGGTAGCCCTGGACCGTGTCACGGAACGCATCTGGCGAAAGTTATTGCCGATGGAGCGGATGCAGATAAAATCATCGTCGCTCTGGAGGTTGGCGTCCAGGCTTTGAACGGTTTGGGCAGATACATTGGCTGTTTTAAGCGCCTGCATGTTGGCCACCGTTTTACTGGTATTGTGAATATCCTGGAGATAATACTGTGCGGACGCCCTGTTGCCTGTAATAACCGCTAATCCGAGCGCCAGCAGCGCAATGCCTGGTTTTTTCATGAGAATAACTGAAATAATGCCGATTTATGGCGACAAAAGTACTAACGTTCCGGCTAATTCAAAACGTATATCGGCTTTACAATTACCGAAAAATTAAAATATCTTTAATCCAGCCTAAACCCTCAGCCAAGATCTATGAGTGCGAATCATCTTCGTAAGGATAAAACCTGCCTCAACTGCGGTCGGGAAGTTCCGGAACGCTTTTGTACCCACTGCGGACAGGAAAACGTGGAGCCGCATGAAACCTTTGCCCACCTGGTGGGCCACTTTTTCCAGGACATTACCCATTACGACTCCAAAGCCTGGATCACCATCCGCGACCTGCTGTTTAAGCCGGGGCTGCTTACAAAGCTCTACCTGGCTGGTAAACGCCAAAGCTTCGTGAACCCCATCAGGATGTACGTATTTACGTCTTTTGTGTTTTTTCTCGTGCTGGCGTATGTAGGACCGCATCACGATCCTTACGAGGTGCATGCCCCCGGCGACGATATTGATACGCAGGCATATACCTCTTCGATTGACAGTATCGATGCACGGGCGCGGCGTGCGGACGAGCAGCCCGGGCTTAATGCGAGCGTAACGTTACTTTCAGATACCGCCTTTACGCATATCCTCCGCACGACGGTAGGGGAGCCGGAGCGGGCCGTAAGGCAATACGATTCGGTGCAGGCGACCATCCCCGCAGCGGAGCAGAGCAGGGGGACCGAACGTTTCTTCGCCCGCTCTTTCCTGTATATGCATGGTAAGTATGGAAGTAATGTAGGGCGCGCGCTGTTGGACAAGCTACAGCACAACGTTCCTAAAATGATGTTCGTCTTTCTGCCACTATTCGCGCTGCTGCTGCAAATGCTGTATCGCCGTAAAGGGCTGGTGTACGCGGATCACGCCATTTTTACCATTCATTTTCACACCTTCCTGTTCCTGCTGGGTATCGTGTCGTTCCTGCTGGATCACTGGCTGCATACGGAATGGTTCTCCTCTATTGCGTTTTTATTATCGGGTATTTACTTCGTAATCGCTTTAAAAAGAGTTTATGCGCAATCCACAAGAAAGTCGCTGCTGAAAGCGGCGATCGTGTTTATTACTTACTCCCTCAGCATCCTGTTGATCATAGTTGGCTATGTTATAAGTATATTAGCATTCGTTTAAAACACGCATATGCCCCCCGAATACGTAATCATACACCAGCAAGTTGCGCCCCACGTCGCGCACATCAGCCTTAACAGGCCCAAGGAATTAAATGCGCTCAACCTGCAACTGATGGGCGAATTGCGCGATGCACTCAAAGCGCTCGATGCGGACGATAACGTTCGCGTCATCGTTGTCAGTGGCAATGAGAAGGCTTTTGCAGCCGGCGCAGATATTAAGGAGATGGCGAACAAAACAGCTATCGACATGTTCATCACCGATCAATTCAGTACATGGGATGCGATCAAGAAGATCAGGAAACCGATCATTGCAGCCGTAAGCGGATTTGCACTGGGCGGCGGTTGCGAGCTCAGCATGCTTTGCGATATGATCGTCGCCAGCGAGACGGCGCGTTTCGGTCAGCCCGAAATAAAAATTGGCGTCATGCCCGGAGCTGGCGGAACCCAGCGTTTGACGCGGGCAGTAGGCAAAGCTCTCGCTATGGAAATGGTGCTCACCGGCCGTTTTATTACGGCGCAGGAAGCGATGAAAGCAGGACTGATTAACAAAGTCGTGCCGGTTGAGTTATATTTGCAGGAAGCTATCAAACTGGCATCGGAAATCGCCCTGTTAAGCCCGCTGGCTGTAAAAATGGCCAAAGAAGCGGTGCTGAAGTCTTTTGACACCACACTTGAAGAAGGTTTACATTTCGAACGAAAGAACTTTTACCTGCTGTTTGCCGCCGAAGATCAAAAGGAAGGTATGCAGGCTTTTATGGATAAACGGGCACCGGTGTTTAAGGGCAGATAGTGGATCAAACTAAAAACACTTCCCATGAACCCATTTGACGAATTACTCGCGAACAACAAAGTTTGGGCAAAAGAAAAGGTGGCGGCCGACCCCGACTTTTTCAAACGCCTCTCCGAACAACAGGCGCCAAAGTTCCTGTGGATCGGCTGTTCCGACAGTCGTGTACCCGCCAATGAGATTACCAATACCCAGCCGGGCGAAATATTCGTGCACCGCAATGTAGCGAACATGGTCGTGCACACCGATCTGAACCTGATCACCGTGATCGAATATGCCGTCAACATCCTGAAGGTGGAACACATCCTGGTGGTTGGCCACTACGGCTGTGGTGGCGTAAAAGCGGCACTCACCAACAAGAATTACGGCATCATCAACCGCTGGCTCAAACATATCAAAGACGTATACCGTTTTCACCGCGATGAGATCGACGCTATTCCTACCGAAGACGGGCGTACGGACAGGCTCGTAGAACTGAACGTGGTGGAGCAGGTGATGAACCTCGCGAAATCCAATACCATACAGGAGGCCTGGCATCGCCACCAGCGGCCGCATTTACACGGCTGGGTATATGGTTTAAAAGATGGGCTGATCAATCCTGTATTCCATATGGAGCCGGGCACGCACATCGATCCTATTTACGAGTACGATATGGATTAAACAGATGCTTATGAAGAAATGGCTGATCGTAACCGCATTGTTGCAGGGTACTTTTTTGATCGCCTGTAAAAACAACGGCAAGGAAAAAGCGCAGAAGCGTCGCCCCGATTCGGTCGTAATGGTGAATACCGATACGATGATCGAGGCTACCGATACAAACATCGTGGCGGTACAGTCGGCGTCCTGGGCCGCTTTTGAGGCGTTTGACGGCAAGTATGGGCATGATCTGGGCCTGTTTGGCCAGGAGCCACTGAAAGACCGTTTTAAGGCACTTTTAGGCGAGAATACGAAGGCGTTCCTGGAACGTCACAAGGTAACACCACCCATCCAGGTCGAAAATTTCCTGCTGTTCTCCGAAGGTTGTCGTCCGCACGATTGTACCGTGGAAGAATCGGCGCTGGTGATCGACATGAAAAAAGATATTATTTACGCGGGGCTGGCAGTTAACAAACAGGTAAAACTTTTCTCAGAAAGAGGGGATACGGCTTACCCGGACCGGTTACGGAAATGGAAAACGAAGTTCGCAGAATAAAAAAGCCGGGATTTATGGTGTCCCGGCTTTTCATTTATACGTTAATCAAACTTCTTCTTAAGCGCCAGTAGCTTGGCCTGGAAGTCGTTCAGCGGCGCCTCTTTTTTAGGCTGCCTGTTATTATTGTTGTTATTGCCACCACCGCGGTTGTTGTTCTCCCGGCGCTGGCCGCCACCACCTTGCGCGGGTTCGTTGTCCTTCATGGAAAGGGAGATACGCTTACGCGCGATATCCACTTCCAGCACGGTGACCATTACTTTTTGGTTCAGTTTTACGGCTTCGCTCGGGTTGCTCACGAAACGGTTAGAGAGGTGCGAAATGTGCACGAGGCCATCCTGCTTCACGCCAATATCAACGAACGCACCGAAGGCGGTGATGTTCGTTACTACGCCAGGCAGTTGCATGCCGGGTTTCACATCTTCCATCGACTTAATACCTTCTGCATATTCGAAGATCGCGATTTCATCACGAGGATCGCGGCTGGGCTTTTCCAGCTCTTTCATGATGTCTTCGATCGTGAGCAAACCTACTTCTTCGGTGATATATTCTTTCGGGTTGATCTTTTTACGCAAATCGGTCTGGCCGATCAGTTCCTGCACCGTGCAGTTCTGTTTGGCAGCCATCGCCTCGATCACTTCGTAACGCTCGGGGTGTACAGCGGAGTTGTCCAGCGGGTTATCGCCGTTCTCGATGCGAAGGAAGCCTGCACACTGTTCAAACGCTTTATCACCCAGGCGGGTCACTTTCTTCAGCTCCTTACGGTTTTTGAAAGCGCCGTTCTCTTTGCGGTATTTAACGATGTTTTCCGCCAGGGAAGGGCCCAGGCCGGAAACGTATGCCAGCAAGTGTTTGGAAGCGGTGTTAAGGTTCACGCCCACGTTGTTAACGCAGCTGATCACCACGCGGTCGAGGCTTTGTTTGAGGTGGCTCTGGTTTACGTCGTGCTGGTACTGGCCTACACCGATTGCTTTCGGATCGATCTTCACCAGTTCCGCCAGCGGGTCGATGAGCCTTCGGCCAATTGATACTGCACCACGTACGGTTACGTCATGATCAGGGAACTCTTCACGCGCCACTTCTGATGCGGAATAAACGGATGCACCGCTTTCGTTTACCATGAACACGATTACCTTTTTACCGAAGTCGATCTTTTTCACGAACTCCTCGGTTTCGCGACCAGCTGTACCATTACCTACTGCGATGGCAGCAGTATCGTACTTGTCTACCCACTTGCGCAGCATATGTTCTGCATCGTCGCGTTTATAGTTTTTTTCCAGCGGGTAAATCACGTCATTGTCCAGCATGTTGCCCTGGTTGTCCAGCGCTACTACTTTACAGCCTGTACGATAACCCGGGTCGATCGCGATCACTGCTTTTGGTCCTAACGGAGCGGCAAGCAGCAACTGGCGCAGGTTTTCTGCAAATACTTCGATCGCTTCCGCATCGGCACGTTCTTTTGCCTGGGCACGGAACTCGTTTTCGAGTGATGGGCGCAGCAGGCGTTTGTAAGCGTCTGTACCGGCTTTTGCTACCTGTTCGCCGGAAGGGGTGTTTTTCTTCACCACGAACTGGTCGTTGATGATTTCCAGCGCATCCTCTTCAACCGGCGCAATGGTGCCGTACAGGAAGCCTTCAGCTTCGCCGCGCAGGATGGCCAGTACACGGTGGGAGGGGATGGTGGTAATATCTTCGTTGAATTCGAAATAGTCTTTGTATTTCACGCCTTCTTCCTCTTTACCCTCGATCACTTTGGCGGTGAACTTGGAGGTATTGTTGAAGAGTTTACGCATTTTGTCGCGCAGCTCGGCGTTTTCGTTCATACGTTCCGCGATAATGTCGCGGGCGCCTTTGAGGGCATCATCGCCGGTGAGTACCTGTTCGTTCAGGTAACCTTTGATGATCTCGTCCAGCGCGCCGGTTTCCTGCTGGTCCATGATCAGGTTGGCCAGTGGCTCTAAACCTTTCTCGATGGCGGCCATAGCGCGGGTCTTACGTTTCGGTTTGTACGGCAGGTACATGTCTTCCAGTTCGGTCAGTACCCACGAAGCTTCCAGTTTTTCCAGCAACTCCGGCGTCATCTTATCCTGCTCGGTAATTGTTTTAATGATGAAAGCGCGACGCTCGTCTACTTCCTGGTAGCGTTTCTGCAGGTCCTCGATTTTGGCAATCTGTACCTCGTCCAGGCTGCCGGTCACCTCTTTACGGTAACGGCTGATGAAGGGCACCGTAGAGCCTTCGGCCAGCAGGTTCATGGTATTCTCTGCCTGCTTCTTCGCAATTCCCAGTTCTGAGGAAATCAGCTCAATGTGTTTCGCATTCATAATAATATCAATAATTTATTCTTTTTTCGGGTAGAAGGAACAGGGGTAAAACCTCTTTTCCTCCGGGCCGCAAAGCTAATTAAATTGGCTTATCTGCCAAGAAAAAGAAATTAACAGTTTTTTGCATATAGATACGCTTAATCTCGTCCCTGTTTTTCGAAGTAAATAACACATTTTCAGCGGATTTGCTATCTTTTAATACAGAATCGGACCGCACCCGCCAAATACTTTGTATTTTGCCGGCTATTCCTAATAACGTTTGCATGGAAAATAAGCACTCATTCAGCAGCCTGCTGACTATAATGGACGACCTCCGCGAGAAATGCCCCTGGGATCGCAAACAAACGATCCATAGCCTGCGGCAGCAAACCATCGAGGAATTGTACGAACTCACCGACGCTATTACCGACACCGACTGGAAGTCTATCCGCGAGGAGCTGGGCGACCTGTTGCTTCATATTGTGTTCTACGCCAAAATAGGCAAGGAACAAAACCAGTTTTCGATTGATGATGTGATCAACGGCATCTGCGAAAAGCTGATCTCCCGCCATCCGCACATTTATGGCGACGTTAAAGTGGAAAATGAGGAAGAAGTAAAACAGAATTGGGAAAAGCTCAAACTAAAAGAAGGTAAAAAGTCGGTACTAAGCGGCGTGCCCGGCTCGCTGCCTGCCCTTGTGAAGGCCATGCGCCTGCAGGAAAAAGCCAAACAAGTGGGCTTCGAGTGGGATAATACCGACCAGGTGATGGATAAAGTGAAAGAGGAAATGGACGAACTGAAAGCTGCCATCCATACCGGAAAACAGGACGAAATAGATGAGGAATTTGGGGATGTACTCTTCTCGCTCGTCAATTACAGCCGCTTTTTAAAGGTGGATGCGGAGAATGCACTCGAGCGCACGAACAAAAAGTTCATCCGCCGCTTCCAGCGGATGGAAGAACTGGCCAACCAGCGCGGCCAGCAGCTGAGTGATATGTCGTTACAGCAGATGGACGACCTTTGGAACGATATCAAGAAAACAGAAAAAGGAGTATTATAAACTTTGGCCCGTTTAGATTCAAAAGAGATCCGCTTATTCTTCCTGCGCAACGGTTACCTGTTGATCGTAGCCGCTTGGCTGTTTACGTTCGCCTTCCTGTTCGCCAACTTCTGGTCGTACTATTCTTCGGAAGATGGGGTGCGGCAGACGTTACAGAACAGCATTAATGCCAGGCAGCGTTCCTTCGATCGCATCGCCGCCGACACGCAGCTCGTGCGCAGTCTCATGGAGCGCACTTACACGCAGGAGCAGCTGCAGCGGCTTTACCAGAAGGATTTATACATCTTTGCGTATGATAACCGCGGTGGCGACTCCTGGGAAACGTTCTGGAGTACGAGCATGGTAAAACCGCTCGATCTGCCGCTCGATCCGCGGCCGGGCAGTTATTTCATCAAACTGAACAACGGCGATTATGTGATGATTTGCCGCAAAGTACAGCCAGAACAGTACCTGGTCGGGCTTATTCCTGTGAAAATGGAATACCAGATCGAGAACGACTACCTGGTAAATGGCTTCTACAAACGGCCGGCGATCAGTAATGAATATTCCATCCATACGAGTGGTCCGGGTAAGCCGGTGCTGAGCGCCGATACGGGCAGTATTCTCTTTTATCTCTACCATGACCTGAGCGGCGGTCGTTATCCACCGAGCTGGATCAGTATTGCTTTGTGGAGCATCGGTTGCATCTGCATGCTCATCTTCATTAATCAATTTGCTACTTTATTAGCCCGCAAGATCAATCCTGTATGGGGTTTCCTGTTTCTGCTGGCGGTATTGTTCATCGGTCGTGTATTCACCTATTTATATGCTTTTCCCATCGACCTGCGCACATTGCAGTTGTTCGATGCCACGATATATGCGCGTGACGATGTATTTCGATCGCTCGGCGACCTGTTGCTGAACGTGCTGCTTACCTTCTGGCTCATTTTGTTTTTCCGGGAACATGTGCGGACGATCAAACCGCCTGCTCTCGAAAAAACCTGGCAGCGCTGGCTGGTAATCAGCTTTTCGGGATTGATCATGTTCGTCGTAGGACAATTTTACTCCGACCTGGTGCAGTCGCTCGTAATGGACTCGCAAATATCGTTCGATGTAACCAACGTATTCGGCCTCGATCAATACAGCGTAGTAGGGTCCATCGTGTTGGGTTTTATCGCGATCAGTTTCCTGTTCTTTTCGCAGATTGTGAACTACCTGCTGAACCAGCTGACGAACTTCAACTATCGCAGTAAATACCTGTTCCTCGCTATCGTAGGACTATTATGGCTGGCGGTGAATATATACAATGACGAACGTGTGTACGATGTGGCCTTCATGACCTGGCTGCTCGCCTACGTGATCCTGCTTGACCTGCTGGCTCTGCGTTTTGAGGATACGCCCAGCTCCGTACCGTTCCTGTTCTGGATGCTCGTCATGACTGTCACCACTTCCGCCGTATTGGTGTATCACAATAACCAGAAGGAACTGGAAGGCCGCGTAAAAGTGGCCGAGCGCCTGTCCAAACGAAAGGACGTAGCCCTCGAATCCTTCCTGAAAGATGTGAACGAAAAACTGGCGAAAGATGCAATGGTACAAACATTTTTTAAGTACCGCACCCGCGTAGCAAAAGAGGAACTTCGCCAACAGATCGACCAGAAATACTTCACCGGCGCGTATAACAACTATCGCATCGACCTGTATACCTTCGATCAGAACCATACGCCGTTATATAACGACAATGCAGAAACGATGGACGAGTTCGACAGCTTCAAAACCCGTACGGAGAAGCCGTTGATCGCCGATAACAACCTGTATTACGAGGAGCGTAGTTTTAACGATTACAGCTACATTGGTACCCGCGAAGTACGTGAGGACTCTGTATTGCTCGGCTACCTGCGTTTCGTGCTCACGCCGCTGGTCGCGCAGCCGGAGCGGCCTTTCCCAAGTTTATTAGTGGAAGGCAGTAAAACCGGGCAGAACGACGTAAGCTCCATGTATTCGTACGCGGTATATGATAAAAACATACTGGTAAATAACAACAACGACTATCCGTTCCCGGTAAAGCTCTACGCCGCTGATATACCGGCTATGCGTGACAATGTGACCTATGCCGATGAGGATAGTTACTCCAAATTATATTATCGACCTACGCCTGAAAAGCTGGTGATCATTGTAAAGAAAGACAGGAGCTTCGTAGAATTCATGACCTTGTTCGCCTACATGTTCTGCCTCTTCCTGATCATCATCGCCATCTATGCCGTATTCGACCTGCTCATTAAAGCCCGTATGCGCTGGAGCCAGATGAAAGCGCTGCTCAATATCAATATCCGCAAAAAAGTACAGGGTACGATCATTTTCGTGGTAGTATTCGCTTTCATCGTATTGGGTGTAACAACGATCTTATTTTTCATCAACCGTTATCAAACCGAAAATGCAGAACGGCTGAGCCGCAAGATCAATGCCGTAGCGCACGATCTTCAAACAGTATTCCAGCACCGGCTTGAGTTTGATGAGATGGAAATGATCTACGACTCATTGTCGCGCTCCGTCAGCAAACTGGCTGAAAACCACGACGTAGACCTGAACCTCTACGACCGCGACGGCAATCTGCGTTTGACCACGCAGCCGTTGCTGAGCGAAAAAGGCCTCACGGCTAACAAAATCAATCCGATCGCGTATTTCGAGCTCACCCGGTTGAACAAAGTACAATTCATTCAGAACGAAAGGATCGGCCGCATGAACTTCCTCTCCGGTTACATTCCGGTGCGCGATGGCGCTAATATCCTGGCCTACCTGAACGTGCCATCGTTTACGACCGAAACGGAGCTGAACAACCAGATATCCAACTTCCTGGTAGCATTGATCAACTTCAACGCCTTGATATTATTGATCGCCGGCCTGCTCGCGCTCTTTATCACGAATACGATTACACGCTCGTTCTCGTTGGTAACAGACAGGCTGCGCAGCGTAAACCTCGGGCAGCATAACGATGAAATTGAGTGGGATAAGGATGATGAGATAGGCTTGCTGGTGAAGGAATACAACAAAATGGTACGCAAACTCGAAGTGAGCGCCGTCAAACTTGCCCGAAGCGAACGTGAAGGTGCCTGGCGTGAGATGGCGCGGCAAGTGGCCCACGAAATCAAGAACCCGCTCACGCCGATGAAGCTGAGCATTCAATACCTGCAACGCGCGATCGCCAACGATTCTCCGAACGTAAAAGTGTTATCGCAAAACGTAGCAAACACGCTGGTTGAGCAGATCGAGCACCTGTCGAACATCGCGTCCGACTTCTCGGCCTTTGCGCATATTGGTCAGGCCAACAGCGAAGAAATGTCGCTGAACGAGTTGCTTTATTCCCTTACAGGCTTATACCAGGGCCATCCTGGCTGCGCGATCGAGTACGAGCAGCCGGAACGCCAATACACGATTTTCGCGGATAAAACACAAATGAACCGCCTGTTCACCAACCTGCTGCAAAACGCCATCCAGGCCATGCCGGAAGGTAAGCAGGACGGACTCATACGCATCATGCTGCGGCCGTCCCGTATGGGGCATGTGACGGTTAGCGTGGTCGATAATGGCCATGGCATTCCGGCAGATGTGCAGCCAAAAATATTTGTACCCAACTTCACGACTAAGTCATCCGGCACGGGCCTGGGACTGGCGATGTGTAAAAACATCGTGGAACAGGCGAGGGGCGAAATCTGGTTTGAAACGGAAGAAGGGAAGGGGACGACGTTTTTTGTGAAGTTGCCTCTGATAGAGGAATAACCGCTACATAAAAGGGCCGGACTGCTTTCACAGACCGGCCTTTTGATCTTTATTGGACCAACATTTTTTCGCTCTTCAGCCCCCGTTGTGTCACTCACTTCAACTGCGTTTTCACTATCGGCGTCTAAAACCGCGCCCCAAACAACCTGCTCCCAATCCTTACCAGCGTTGCACCCGCCTCCAAAGCCAGTTGATAGTCGCCGCTCATGCCAATAGACAATTCGCGGAATGTATTTTCCGAAGGAAAATACGCAGCCTTCACTTTATCGAACAGCGCCTTTAATTGATGAAACTCCTTCGCGATCTGCGCTTCGTTATCCGTATTAGTCGCCATGCCCATAAAACCGCAGATCCTTACGCCAGCAAACTTATCCGGCGCAGCCGCCACTGTAGTAAGCAATTCTGTAAGCTCCGCTTCATTCAGGCCGAACTTGGTCTCTTCTTCAGCAATGTGTATTTGCAACAGGCAGTCGATACGTCGTTGCTGTTTGAGCGCCTGTTTACTGATCTCCTGCAGCAGTTTCGTACTGTCGATTCCGTGAATCATGCTCACGAACGGCGTTATGTATTTCACCTTGTTCGATTGCAGGTGGCCAATGAAATGCCATTGAATGTCAGTCGGCAACAGGGCTTGTTTTTCCATCATTTCCTGCACATAGTTTTCGCCGAAAATGCGCTGTCCGGCTTTGTACAGGGCCATAATGTCCGACGCCGGTTTGATCTTAGAAACTGCGACCAGCTTTGCATTGAACGGTGCTAACTCGCCGGTGATATGTTGATATGCGGGTAAATTGACTGCCATAGTACCGCAAAAATAAAGGAAATGCGGTATTTGTACCGAAGAGCTTGTGATTCATTCAACAATTCTCAAAGAATGATGGATAAGATTGAATTTTAATGCGGCCATTTTTTTACGTGGGCTTTTATAGATAGGTTTGTAAACACCACAATCCCCGTTATAAAACATTTTACGGTATGAATTTTCAATTAACTGAAGAACACCTGATGATACAAAAAGCAGCGCGTGACTTCGCTGTAACGGAACTTTTACCCGGCGTGATAGAACGAGATGAGCAACAGAAATTTCCGGCGGAACAGATCAAAAAACTGGGTGAACTCGGATTTCTCGGTATGATGGTAGACCCCAAATACGGCGGCTCCGGCATGGATACGATCTCTTACGTACTCGCGATGGAAGAGATCTCGAAGATCGACGCATCTGCTTCCGTAGTGATGAGCGTAAACAACTCCCTGGTTTGCTGGGGACTCGAAACATTTGGTTCAGAAGAACAAAAACAACAATACCTCGTGCCCCTCGCCAAAGGTGAGGTGATCGGCGCCTTTTTGCTGAGCGAGCCGGAAGCTGGTTCTGATGCTACTTCGCAGCGTACTACCGCTTTTGAAGACGGCGACCACTACATCCTGAACGGTACCAAAAACTGGATCACGAACGGCAATTCCGCCAGCACTTACCTGGTGATTGCACAAACGCATCCTGAAAAAGGTAGCAAAGGCATTAATGCATTTATCGTAGAAAAGAACTGGCCCGGCGTTACGATCGGAGCTAAAGAAAATAAACTGGGCATCCGCGGCAGCGACACGCATAGTGTTATGTTCCAGGATGTGAAAGTGCCTAAAGCAAACCGCATTGGCGAAGATGGTTTCGGCTTCAAGTTCGCGATGAAAACGCTGGGTGGTGGCCGTATCGGTATTGCCTCGCAGGCGTTGGGTATTGCCAGCGGTGCGTACGAACTGGCATTGAAATACTCCAAAGAAAGGAAAGCTTTCGGTAAGGAGATATCACAGCACCAGGCCATCCAGTTCAAACTGGCGGATATGGCTACGAAGATCGAATGCTCCCGGCTGTTGTGTCTCAAAGCCGCATGGCTGAAGGATCAGCATGAAGATTATGTACTGGCCGGCTCCATGGCCAAAGTATTTGCTTCAGAAACGGCCATGTGGGTAACTACGGAGGCAGTGCAGGTGCACGGCGGTTACGGTTATGTAAAAGAATACCATGTGGAACGACTCATGCGCGATGCTAAAATTACCCAGATATATGAAGGTACTTCTGAGGTACAGCGAATCGTGATCAGCCGCTCTATTCTGGGATAAAACCTGCTTCATAAATACTTCATACAGCCGTGCAGGTTGTTTCCCTGAATTGGTGTAGATTGCCAATATATTATGAAGAATATTAAGATAATAGAGGTGAAGTCGGAAATCGGCGCAGGCACCCGTGGCGCGAGCCTGGGGGTAGATGCGATCAAGATCGCGGCGCTCGATTTCATGAGTAATTTCTTTGTGCACTTCCCTTCCGAAGAAATAGAAACGGAGAATAAACTCCTGTTCGAACCCATTGAATCTCCCTTTGCCAAACGCATCAAGGGTACGATCAATATGTACGAACGAGTGAGTAAAAGTGTATACGAAACGATCAAAGCCAACTGGTTTCCCGTAGTACTTTCCGGTGACCATAGCACTGCAGGCGCTACCATTGCCGGTCTTAAACTGGCGCGCCCCAAAGCTAAATTAGGGGTGATATGGATTGATGCGCATGCTGATCTTCATACGCCTTACACCACACCATCCGGCAATATGCACGGCATGCCCATCGCTACTGCCATCGCGGAAGATAACCTGGATTGTAAGGTGCACGAGCTGGATGATAACACGACGCGGCTCTGGAATCAACTTAAAAACATCGGTAAAATTGCCCCCAAGGTATTACCGGAAGATATCGTTTTCATTTCCCTGCGGGATTATGAAAAGGAAGAGGAGCACCTGATTAAAAAGTACGGCATGAAGGTGATCTCCACCAACGAGGTACGCCGTAAAGGTCCGGAAGCCGTGGCCCGTTCAGTATTCCGCTACCTTAGTGACTGCGAGCAGATTTACGTATCATTTGATGTGGATAGCCTCGATGCGTCCATTTCCCGTGGCACGGGTACGCCGGTAAGCAACGGGTTAAGAGAGCGGGAAGCACAGGATCTTATCTCCAAGTTCATGCAGCACCGCAAAATCTGCTGCTTCGAAATCACGGAAGTAAATCCCACCCTGGACCGTGAGAACCTCATGGCCGAAATTGCGTTCAACATCCTGCAACGCAGTGTGAACGTACTCATGATGAACTAACTTTTGCTGAAATAGGCGATGAGCCAACCCACCACTTCACTATAACTACGGATGCCTTTCTCCTGGTGATTGGCCTTCAGGTATTGGTCGTAGATGGCAGATGAATAGTCGTCTATCGGCCCCTGGAACTGCTCGTAGAAGCTCATTAAATCGTCGTAATGCTTTCTCACCCTTGGATCTGCTTTTTGCCAGATAAGGCGCGTAAGAGAAGGGTCACGGCGCGCGAGGTGACGAATACTGTAGAGGAACATTTCAAAATTACCCGCATAACGGAAGCGCACGTCTTCCGACCCGGAGGCTACCAGGTAACCTACAAAGTTGGCGTCTTCCTCCGGTGCGTAGCCAATCTGGTGCGCGATTTCATGACAGGTTGTAAAAGGTTGTACGAAGGCCGGTACGCTGGTGTTCACCTGCGCCTCGTTGGTAAACGGGTTCAGGTAGCCGGTTACGCCAATGTAGTTCATCCACCAGCCGAATATCATCGGTTTAATAGATGGGTGCTGGTATTCCAGTACCGGCCACTTATTTTCTGCGGCGAGATAACTCGTGGCCGCCATGTTAAATAATTGTTTGTTGGAGAAGGTCGGCAAACTGTCCACTGCGGCACAATCGCGGTTCACCAGCTTTAATAAGGTGTCGCTCAGCAGGTAGAGGTCGGCCCGGCTGTACTTTTCAGGCACATTCAGGTCGAGGTCCTGCGCCAGCGTTTTACGATGATAGTTGCCGCCCCAGAAGAGCAGGAACACCAGGTAAACGGATAATATTGCATTTATTCCCTTCAGGATCAGAAATAGGGCTTCTTTTCCCTTTCTTTTTATAGCGGTATATATTAGTTTTGAGAAAAAAGGAGCAGGGTTATTACCCAGGAAATATAAATGATGTCGCCTATGCTAAATGGAATGTTGCCAAGGGTGATCCTGAGCAACTTGCTTATGAGGAAGTACCACCTGTGAAAATAGAAGCCCGAAAACCCGGGTCCCACTGTTAGTATACCTTTTAGCAGCACGATGAGCAGTACAGTCAGCGAAATCTGAATAATCTTTTTTTTAATCCTGGAGCCGCTGTCCAAGTTACTATCAAACATGATCGACGAAGTTTTACAACGAGAATTATCTGCCGTACTATCCGCACAACTGAGGGTGAAAATACAGATTAATCAGTCAGAAAGGATACACGGAGGGGATATAAATGAAACTTACCGTATTCAAACCAACGAGGGCGACATGTTCCTCAAGTTGAATAATGCCCGTCGTTACCCTGGCATGTTCGCCCGGGAATACGACGGCTTACAGGAGCTGCGTGATAAGAACGTAATCGCTGTGCCTCGACCACTGGGCTTTGGCGAGACTGCCGGAAAATCCTATCTCGTAACTGAGTTTATGGCGAAAGGCGCCGCTTCGCCCGACTTCTGGGAGAATTTCGCGGCCTCTGTGGCGCGCCTGCACCAGCAAACCCAACCCTTTTTCGGTTACCGCGACGCCAACTATATCGGTTCCATCAAACAATATAATACGCCTTATAACAGTTGGGCGGTGTTCTACGCATTCAACCGCCTGTTGCCGCTCATGCGTATGGCGTACGACCAGCAGGCCATCACTACGGCTGATAAAGAACAGATAGAACGCCTGTGTAAAAAGCTGCCGGAGTTGTTCCCGGAAGAGCCGCCGGCATTATTGCACGGCGATTTGTGGTCGGGCAACTTCATGATCGGTGCTAACGGCAAGGCCTGTATTTTCGATCCGGCGGTGTATTACGGACATCGCGAAATGGATCTGGCGATGACCAGGCTGTTCGGCGGTTTTGATACGCGGTTTTACTACACTTACCAGGCTATTATGCCACTGGCCCCGGGCTGGCAACAGCGCATAGGCCTCTGCCAGCTGTATCCATTACTGGTACACCTGGTGCTGTTCGGTGGTAGTTATTACAACGATATTAAAGAGATCCTGCAAGGGTTTTAAACAGGCGAAGCGTGCGGGTTTAAGGGCATAGGACCGCGTTGTTGGCTACGCGTGCGCCTTAATGAAGTCCTGCATCTTCCGCAGCTCGTTCTCCACTACAGGAAAGAATTTATCCACCTCACTTACTACTTCCGCCAATAACCCTGGCACTTTGTCCATTTCGGTATTGTTGCGCAGCAGGCCCTCCAGCGTTTCCATTTTGGCAGTTACCCAGGTAAGGCCCACCATCGAAAAGTTAGGTTTGATCTTGTGCACCTGGAAACGGAGCTGGTCCAGATCTTTACCGGCGGCAATTACATCCAGTTTACGCATCTCCTCACGAATGTTATTCACGAAAATCTCGAATAGGTCAACCGCATAACTGATATTGCTTTCATAAAGCGTGTTAAGGTATTTCACGTCGAGGCCGGAGTGGAACTCGTACCCGCTGATATTTTGTACTTCCATTATAATTTCAGTTTCGTCTTCGTTCAGGTATTTATTGAGCACCTGCAGTAACTGGTCAGGTGTGTAAGGTTTTGTAAGGATGTCGGTAATGCCGATTTGCCGCGCTTTCGCAATGGTACTGGGCATGGCAGCGGCCGTAGTGGCGATGACCGGTGTTGCTACGTTAGGTTTGCTTTCATCTTCGCGGATCTTCTCTGCCAGCTCAAAACCATCAATGCCCGGTATGCGGATGTCCATCAACACCAGGTCGTAATGACGGGAGTTAACGAAGTACAGCGCGTCGTGCCCGTTAGTGGCCAGCTGGTAGTCCACATGGTATTTTTCCAACAGGCTGATGATGTATTTGAGGTTCATAGGATTGTCCTCTACCACCAACACTTTGGACTGACCGAAGTCTATCTTCGCATATTTATTATCCAGTTTTTCTGGCATACCTGGGCGTACCGGTTTTCTCGTATCAACAAACGGCAAGTTAAAACAAAAGCACGTACGGTAAACAGGTTCATCTACAACACTTATTCGACCACCCTGTAATTCCACCAGTTGTTTGGCGATGGCGAGCCCTAAACCAGTGCCGCCATACTTTTCGCGAATGCCTTTTTCAGCTTGCTTATAGTTCTGAAACACCAGCTCCAGCTTGTCTTTCTCGATGCCGATGCCTGTATCGCATACCTTGAATCTTACCCAGGTAGTGTTGTTCTGCACATTTTCCAGTTCTACCTGCAGGCATATTTCACCCTCACGGGTAAACTTTTCTGCATTGCCCAACAGGTTCATGAGAATCTGGTTCACGATCATGTCGTCGCCCATCAGCAACGTGTTCAGCCGTTTGTCGAATTGCACGGTGAGCATGATAGGGCGTTGGGCCAGTTTCAACTGGAAAGAATGTTTCATAGAGTCGATCAGTTTACTGAGATCGAACTCGCGTTGCTGCACTTCCAGTTTGCCCGCTTCTATTTTGGACAGATCGAGAATATCGGTGATGAGTCCATGTAATATGTTGGAAGAGTGTTTCAGTATTTTTATATACTCCTTCTGGCCTTCGGTCAGATTGGTTTCGTCGAGCAGGTGCGTCATGCCGATGATGGCGTTCAGCGGCGTGCGGATTTCGTGGCTCATATTGGCCAGGAACTCCTTCTGCGTACGCTGGGCTTCTTCTGCCGCTTGTTTGGATTTTTCCAGCTCCTTTTGCAGCTTTTTATGGTCGGATATGTCCATATGGATGTGCACACCGCCGACCGTTTTGCCGTCGCGATCGTACAGGTTGGCCGAACTGGCCACTACCCACTTGCGGGCGCCGTTTTTCAGCACCACTTCCATGTCATATAATATAGGCAGGTCGGTGGCGATACGATGTTTGCGAAGCTTGCGGGCAGCTTCGCGGTCGGCCTCGTTGGGCACAAAGAGGTCGGTAATATTCCGGCCGATCACCTCCTCACGGGTGTAACCGGTCAGTTTAAGCAGGTTGTCAAACACCCTTGTGATGTTGCCATCAATATCCGTTTCGCAAAAGGCGGCGTTAAGATTATCGAGGATGATGCGGTATTTTTCATCGGTACGCTTCACTTCTTCCTGCCACTGGCGGTGCTTGGTAACGTCCACTACCTGCCATATCGCTCCGCGGAAGGCATCATCGTCATATATCGGAACATAACTCACCTCGCGGATGTGGCCGGTTTTAAATACCAGTTCCCATCCGAACAGCGGTTTTTCCCGCAGGCGCAATTCGTCCATTTTGATAATGAACGCCGCCGGGTCGGCAGTAAGGTCGGCCAGGTAACTCACCAGGTCATTAAATGGAAGATCAATATCGCGGTCGTTGATGGGACTGTTTTTGAAATAGGCGGCGAAAACTTCATTGACCCATATAAAGTGGTGTCGTTCGTCCGAAACAAGTACGCCGGCATTGGTATTACGGAGAAAAGCGGAGAGGGGAAGCGCAAAAATAGCCGGTAACTCCTCCCGGGTTAACGGGGAAGAATACGGTTGTTCTGCTCGGTCTATTCTCGCTTTCTGCGTCATACGTTTTTCGGGACAGGGGGTAATGATGGATTTCATAAGAAAACATCAGGAAATTTAATGTCTTACCCATGGGTTCACAGCGACTCGCAACTCAGTAACAGTAAATATCTGATATTTTTGTATATTTTCTTATATAAATCTCATAGACAATCAACAAAGTTAGGAAATTTTTGCTTTTGCAAATATTTGTATACCTTTGCATCCCTCTTAAAGTGAGGATTTTGTTATGAAACAGCTCCGAGAATTTGATATCGCCTTTGTAGGACTAAAACCCGGAGTTCATTCGTTTCAGTACCAAATTACGGATAGTTTCTTTGAAAACTATGGTCCGCAGGATTTTAGCGACTGTAAAGCGACTGTAAAGTTACAATTCGATAAGAAGAGTAACTTTTTTATGTTGAAGTTCGAGATAGGAGGTTCAATTACAGTTACCTGCGACCGATGTGGTCAGCCATTTGAGCTGCAGTTATGGGATGATTTTGAACACGTGGTAAAACTCGTGGAAGCGCCCGAAGAACTGGAAGGCGATGCAGATCCGGAGGTTACATATATTAGTAAGACCGAATCTCATTACAATGTGGCAGGCCTGATTTACGAGTTCATCAACCTCAGTATTCCGATGCAGCGTATACACCCGGTTGATAGTGAGGGGAAAAGCGGATGCGATCCCAAGGTACTGGAAATGCTCGAAAAGATGAACGACCAGGAACAGCAAAAGGCAAATCCGATCTGGAAAGGATTGGAAAAATTTAAAGACAATTAATTAAATAAGGACAAATTAAAAATTAAATAAGATGCCAAATCCGAAACGCAGACACTCCCAGCAAAGATCAGCTAAGAGAAGAACGCACTACAAGGCTTTCGCTGATACGCTTAGCACAGACAGCGCTACTGGCGAGGTTCACCTGAGGCACCGTGCACACTGGGTAGAGAATAAACTGTACTACAGAGGTAAAGTTGTACTGGAAAAACAGGCAGCCGCTACTAAATAATAATTTTTTACTATTTTTACACCCGAGCTAACAGACAAATACACATGAGAATCGGGCTTGATATGATGGGTGGCGACTTCGCCCCTGTTGAAGCAGTAAAAGGAGTAAAGTTATTTTTAGAGACCGTCGCCTCTGACGCGCACCTGGTACTCATCGGTGACGAGCAAGTCTTGTCGCCTTTGTTATCCGAAGCGGGTCTGGACCAATCACGATATTCAGTTGTTCATTCATCTCAAGTAATTGGGATGAATGAACATCCTACCAAGGCGCTGAAGGAGAAGCAGCAATCTTCCATTGCGATAGGCTTTTACCTTCTTCACAACAAGAAAGTTGACGCATTTATCAGTGCCGGTAACACCGGGGCGATGATGGTAGGCGCGCTTTATACCGTTAAAACGATTGAAGGCATTCAGCGTCCCACAATTTCCACCATTGTGCCCCGTGAAAACGGCGTAAATGGTATATTGCTGGACGTGGGTATTAACGCCGATTGTAAGCCGGAAAACCTGCTGCAGTTCGCTGTGCTCGGTTCCCTCTATTCCCAACACATCCTCAAAATTGATTCGCCACGCATTGGCTTGTTGAATGTTGGGGAGGAAGAAGGAAAAGGAAACCTGCTGGCCCAGGCCACTTACCCGCTTTTGAAAGAGAGCACACAGCTGAACTTCGTTGGTAACGTAGAAGGTCGCGACCTGTTTGAAGATAAAGCCGACGTTATTGTTTGCGAAGGCTTTACCGGAAACGTGATACTCAAATTGGCTGAATCCTTCTATGGAATCACCAAAAGGAGGAATATCAGGGACGAGTACATCGATAAGTTCAATTTCGAATCCTACGGTGGTACCCCCATTTTAGGCGTAAACGAACCGGTGATCATTGGCCATGGTATTTCTGAGGGACCGGCTTTCAAAAATATGATCCTCCTTGCTCAGCAAATGATTGAAAGTAAGCTGATGGACAAGATCAGGGAAAGTTTTGTAACCGTGAAGTAGCAGCAATGCCTATACAAGAAATTCGAGACCGCTCCGCATGCCGGAGCGGTCTTTTTTTTAGTCTATTCAGTCGCTAGGGTATTCTGCCCTTTTTCCCCTAATTTTGCCAGATGAGAAAGATATTTTCCCTGGCTTTGCTCTCCGCAAGCCTGTGGGCATGTGAACCAACCAAACCGGCATTGCAGTCCGGGATATGGCAGGCCCGCCTTCACCGGGCCGATGGCGCCGATATTGTTTTCAATTTTGAAGTGAGTGACAGTGCCGGCAAACCGCAACTGCACATTCTGAATGCAAAGGAACGTTTATTGGTCGACGATGTTCGCCAGCAGGCGGATTCGGTATTCATCAAAATGCCCTTCTTCGACTCTGAATTTAAGGCCGCCCTGCAGGCCGATGGCAGCCTGAAAGGATTATGGGTACGGCATCTGGCTAAAGAAGATGCGAGTATTCCCTTTAGTGCACGCCCTGGTGTGGCCGAACGATTCCCCACTGGTGCAGCCACAGAAAAGTCAGTTTCGGGCAGATGGGCTACTTATTTTACCGCGCCGGATGGTACGGACAGCTCCTTCGCTATTGGTGAATTTGAACAGGAGGGAAGCCGTGTAATTGGTACATTCCTCACCAGCACAGGTGACTACCGCTTCCTGGAAGGTGTGGTGAAAGACGATACGCTGAAGCTCTCCACCTTCGACGGTTCGCACGCTTACCTGTTCACTGCCAAAGTGGAAAGCGATTCCACGCTGAGCAACGGGATGTTTTACGCGGGCATCTCCGGCAAGGAAATCTGGACCGCCCGTAAGGACACAAAGGCCGTACTGCCGGACGAAACCACACTGAACACGATAAAGCCCGATTCCAGCGTGCTGGACTTCCGGTTCCCGGATGTGAACGGGAACGAAGTGTCTATCCGCGACGAGCGTTTCCGCAATAAGGTGGTCATCGTACAACTCTCCGGCTCCTGGTGCCCGAACTGTATGGATGAAACGGCGTTCCTGAGCGATTGGTACAAGCAAAATAAAGACCGTGGCGTGGAGATCATCGCGCTGGCATATGAGCGTACCACGGATACAGAGAAGTCGAAAAAGGGGGCGATGAGCTTCATTAAACGCTTCGACGTTACTTACCCCGTGCTGCTGACCGGCGTAACACCGTCCGACACGCTGCGTACGGAAAAAACGCTGCCGCAGTTAACCGGCATCAAAGGCTTCCCGACGACGATCTTCATCGGTAAGAACGGCAAGGTAAAGGAGGTGCATACGGGCTTTACCGGTCCGGGTACAGGCGCACATTACGAAACGTTCAAGCAAAATTTCAACCGGTTGGTAGATGAGCTGCTGGCCGAAAAGATACCAGAACAGAATATCTGATCCATAAAAAAAGGAGAAAGTCCGTAAAACCTTTCTCCTTTTATGTTTCAGCGGGTTGCTGTTAAAACTCGTTCTTCCACATCATACTCTCTACCGGCTTCACGGTACGGCCGTTGTATTTGGCATTTCCCTTTTTGTTATAGAAAGTTTCAATGTCGCCTTCTACTGCAAAGTAGATCAGCTGACCGATTGGCATGCCGGCGTATATGCGTACCGGCTGTGCACAGGAAATTTCGAGCGTCCAGGTGTTGCAGAAGCCTACGTCGCCTTTACCAGCGGTAGCGTGAATGTCGATGCCCAGGCGGCCGGTGCTGCTCTTCCCTTCCAGGAACGGCACGTGTGCATGCGTTTCGGTGTATTCCAGTGTTACGCCCAGGTAAAGGGTGTTTGGCTCCAGTACGAAGCCTTCTTCCGGGATTTCGAAATGGTCGATTTCGTTGTGTTTACGGGCATCCAGCACGCGGTCTCTGTACGTGGCGAGGTGTTTACCCAAATGCACGTCATAAGAGTTGGTACCGAGAAATTTCCGGTCATACGGGGATATCACGATTGTACCCTTTTCAATTTCCTCAAGGATGCGCTTATCCGACAAAATCATACTGGAACGTTGTTTGGTTAGTTTTTAAGTGATCGGGTTAATATTAATTCTATTACTTTTGATCACTTAATTAATGCGGCAAGATATGCCAATATTACGTACGATACAAATAGATGAAGATACAAAGCTGGGGGTGTGGAAAATTAGTGAAAAAGAGGCCTTTTTCAGGAAGAAGGTAGCGATCGAACCCGAGGTACACCATCCGCATAAACGATTACAGCACTTCGCAGGCCGTTACCTGCTGCAGGAACTGTTTCCGGATTTTCCGGTAAATAACATCCGCGTAAGGGAAAGCCGCAAGCCTTATCTGCCCGATGATAGTTTTCACTTTTCTATTTCCCATTGCGATGATTACGCCGCGGCGATCGTGAGCCGCAAAGCGGGTGTTGGCATCGATATTGAACTGGCGCAACCCAAGATCGAAAAGGTATCGCACAAATTCCTGGGGCCGCAGGAGCTGGCTTTTATGGACCCGGGACAACCGCTGCTGCATAAGTCGGTGTGCTGGTCGGCCAAGGAAGCGGTGTTCAAGTGGTACGGCGAGGGTAAGGTCGATTTTCGCGAGCATATGCAACTGCATCCGTTCCGCTTTATGCAAACGGGCATCATCGTCTGCGATTTTCTTAAACCGGATAAAAACGCACGCTTATATTTGCATTACCTCATGGACGGCAATATGTGCCTGGCCTGGGTAGTGGAATGATATATGTCATTGGATGACTGAAAAAAACTGTTCAACTTGAGAGTATTCCTTTTAGGCTTCATGGGGGCCGGCAAAACATACTGGGGCAAACAACTGGCCGAACACCTGCAATTGCCATTTTATGACCTCGACGAGGTGATTGTAGAACGGGAGGGCATGTCTGTAAGTGATATATTTGCCGCCAAAGGTGAAGATGCTTTTCGCCAGATGGAAAAAGATGCGCTGCGGGAACTGGTGGCCGAACAGGACAAGTTCGTGATCTCCTGCGGCGGCGGTACGCCCTGCTTCCATGATAATATCACTTTCATGAACGAAAAGGGCACGACCATCTGGCTTAATCCGGCTGTAGAAACGATGGTGGAAAGGCTGAAGCGCAAACGCGGCAAACGCCCGTTACTGCAAGACCTGACGGATGAAGAGCTGCTGGCCTTCGTAGAGAAAAAACTAATGGCCCGCGCGCCGGTGTACGAGCAGGCCAAGGTGGTAATTACAAGTGAAGATATCACGCTCGATACCTTTGATAAACATTTGAAAGATGCATAAGAACTTTTTAGCCTGGAGCGCCATATTAGGTGCGTTATCTGTGACCTTGGGCGCTTTCGGCGCACATAAACTGAAAGAACTGGTACCGCCCGAAACAGTAAGTACTTTCCAAACCGGTGTGACTTACCAGTTTTACCATGCCTTTGCATTATTAGCAGTGGGCATCCTGTACGCCAATTATCCAGGGCCGTTAATGACCTGGGCTGGCCGGTGTTTCCTGTTGGGCATCCTGTTGTTCTCCGGCTCGCTGTACCTGCTTACGATCTTTAAGGCGACCGAAACCGTAGGACTGAACAAGTTTGGTATCATTACGCCTTTCGGCGGCCTGTTCTTCATTGCCGGTTGGATCTGCATGGCCCTGGCGTTCCTTAAAAAGTAATTGTTCTATGCGTTTAACCCGCTTCGTTCTGATACTGGCCGCCCTCCTGGGTAGCATTTCCGTAAATGCACAGCAGCGTAATATTGCAGGCGATTGGTATGGCGTGTTCATGAAAGCGCGCGCCGTGCTCACGCTTACCGATAATAACGGCACGCTGCAAGGTGTGTTTAAGTCGCCCGACCAAACGCAACGCGAATTTCCGATGGATGTGTTGCGGCAGAACGGCGATACGCTGGAGTTTGAAATACGCTCACTTGCCCTGCGTTATAAAGGTTTATGGCTGGATTCTGCTGCCATATACAAAGGGCATTTTTCGCAGGCGGGGCAACAATTTCAGCTGGACTTTTCCCGCAACAAGCTGGAAAAAGCGGTGGTGAACTTTCCGCAGGAACCTAAGCCGCCTTTCGATTACGAAGTGGAAAACATTACGTTCAACAATACAAAAGATAATGTAACCCTGGCCGGCACCTTTACCCGCCCGCGCGGCACCGGTAAGGTTCCCGCCGTGTTGCTCATTACCGGGTCGGGCGCACAGGACCGTAACGAGGAGCTGTTTGGTCACAAACCTTTTTGGGTGATCGCCGATTATTTTACACGTAACGGCATTGCTGTTTTACGCTACGACGATCGCGGTTTCGGTAAGTCTACCGGCAACTACGGCAAAGCAGATGTAAACGATTTTGCCCGTGATGCAGCGGCTGGTGTAGCCTGGCTGCAACAGCGCGCGGATGTAGATGCCGCAAAGGTCGGCGTACTCGGACATAGTGAAGGTGGCATGGTGGTACAAATGCTGGCGGCAAACGATAAGTCGATCGGTTTTATCGTGTCGATGGCAGGGCCGGGCTTGAACGGTGTTGACATGGCGCGGCTGCAAAATGCGGCGGTCAATCGCTCCGGCGGTATGCCCGATAGCGTGATCAAAGTAATAACTGCGGAAAATACACGTTTATTGCGCATGCTGGCCGCTGAAAAGAACATAGATACATTACGCCGCAAACTCGTACCGCTCGTAAACAACCTGTACGATGCAATGCCCGAATTATACCGCAAGGGACTGCAAAAGCCGGCGTTCACGTTCCAGACGATCACCAGCACTACTTCGCCCGCCATGTTGTCGATCGTGCGTTTTGATCCGGCTTTGTACATGCCGAAAATCAAATGCCCGGTGCTGGCAATTAACGGGGAAAAAGACATACAGGTATCGGCTAAAGAAAATATCGAAGGCTGGAGCAGCGGTTTAAAAAAGGCCGGCAACAAAGATGTTACGGTGCATATATTCCCCGGACTGAACCACCTTTTCCAGCAGTGTAAAACCTGCGATGTACAGGAGTATGCCATGCTGGAACAAACCATATCGCCTGAGGTGCTGGAGATGATGACGAAGTGGATACAACAACGTACCGGGCCGCAGAAATAAAAAAGGCCGTATGCCCGGCAATAGTTAATTTTGGTACCATATTATGGCAGGAAACAAACTGAAAACCGAAAAGAAAAAAGCGGAAAGCAAGAAACCGCAAGCCAAGCCAGACCCCGATGTGCTGAAGCCGGACAAAGAACCGGAAGTGAAAGTAAAGGAACTGGTAAAGGACGAACGCACCCATAAAGTACTGGGTGTTTCGATGCTGCTGTTATCGCTCTACTGTTTTATCGCGTTCACCTCTTACCTTTTTTCCTGGGAAGAAGACCAGGACAAAGTATTCCGCTACTCTGCCCGTATTCTTTTTAGTGATGATGTGGAAGTGGATAACCTGCTGGGCCGCCTGGGCGCCTTCGTTTCCCACTGGTTTTTCTACAAAGGATTCGGCCTCGCATCTTACCTGTTCTGCTATTTCTTTTTCATTTTAGGGGTAAACTATATCGTTGGCCGCCGCGTATTCCGCATCTGGCGCAACGTAAAATATATCCTGTTCGGGTTGATATTTATCTCCACTGCTTTTGCATTCATTTCCGGCAAGTCCGCCTTCCCATGGGGCGGCGCGGTGGGTACCGCGATTACGAAATGGACAAGCGGCTTTGTGGGTAAAGCGGGCATGGGCCTGTTATTACTGGTAACCGGCTTAAGCTGGTTGATCTGGAAATTCAACATCGACTTCAAACTGCCGGAAAAGAAACAGCCTGCCATTAAACCGGTGAAAGCCGATGAAGGCGGCCCTGTTTTACATATTGACGAAGAAGTGGAGCCCAAAGAAGATACGGCACCTTTCCGACCTAACGGCCTCAAACACGAAAGCGGCGTTACGGTAATACAACCCGCATCCGAAGAAGACTTCGACCCGGGATTACAGCTGGTGGAGAGAGAAGAACCTTCCATTCCGGCCAGTCACATCACCTACATTCCGCCGATAGCACCACCATTGCCCGAAGAATCGTTGCTGGAGCTGGTGGAGGAAGAGGACGAGCCACCTTTCGATATGACGGAAGTTACCAAACCTGCTGAACTGGAAATTCCGGAACAACCTGTGGCCCGTCGCGGTAAAACGCCCACGGAGGTAACATTCGAGATCAAACCGCCGGTAGAAGAAACCGTGGCAGAAGACGAAGACGTTCACCAGGGGCCACTGCCCGTTCGCGAACACGTTACCGCAGACCCTTACGAGCCCACGCTCGACCTGCGCGACTATCAATACCCTGCGCTCGAAATGCTTGAAAACCACGGTTCCGATAAAATCGTGCAGGATGCCAGCGAACTGGAAAAAAACAAGAACCAGATCATCGATACGCTCAAAAACTACGACATACAAATCCAGAAGATCAGCGCTACTGTTGGTCCGACCGTTACCTTGTACGAAATCGTACCTGCCGCCGGTGTGCGCATCTCCCGAATCAAAAACCTGGAAGATGATATCGCGCTGAGTTTGTCCGCCCTGGGTATCCGTATTATCGCGCCCATTCCGGGTAAAGGTACCATTGGTATCGAGGTGCCGAACGTGAAGAAAAGCATCGTATCGCTGCGTAATATGCTCGCTTCGGAAAAGTTCATGAACAGCAACATGGACCTGCCCGTGGCGATCGGTAAAAAGATCGATAACGAGAACTTTATTGCCGACCTGGCCAAAATGCCACACCTGTTGATGGCGGGTGCCACCGGCCAGGGTAAGTCTGTGGGTATCAACACGCTCCTGGTGTCGCTATTGTATAAAAAACACCCGTCGCAGCTGAAGTTTGTGTTAGTCGATCCCAAGAAAGTGGAGCTGTCGCTGTACAAACTGATCGAGAAACACTTCCTGGCCAAACTGCCAGGGGAGGAGGATGCGATCATCACCGATACAAAGAAAGTAATTCATACCCTCAACGCCCTCTGTATTGAGATGGATGTGCGTTACGACCTGTTAAAAGAGGCCGCCACCCGTAACATCCGCGAGTACAACGCAAAATTCACTGCCCGTAAGCTTAACCCGCTGAAGGGGCACCGCTTCCTGCCGTTTATCGTGCTGGTAGTGGATGAGTTTGCGGACCTCATCATGACTGCCGGTAAGGAGGTGGAAATGCCGATCGCCCGTTTGGCCCAGCTGGCCCGTGCCGTAGGTATTCACCTCATCATTGCCACGCAGCGCCCGTCCGTAAACATCATCACCGGTACCATCAAAGCCAACTTCCCGGCCCGTATAGCGTTTAAGGTATCGTCCAAAGTGGATAGCCGCACCATCCTGGATATTGGCGGTGCCGAGCAGCTGATTGGTCAGGGTGACATGTTGATCAGCTACAATGGGGAATTAGTGCGCCTGCAGTGTGCTTTCGTTGACACGCCCGAAGTAGAGAAGGTAGCCGAATTTATCGGCGAACAGCGGGGTTACCCGGAAGCCTTCCTACTGCCTGAATACGTAGACGAGAAGGAGATGGACGGCAAAGACTTCAGCCTGGCCGACCGCGATCCGCTCTTTGAAGAGGCGGCCCGCGTAATCGTGCAAAATCAGCAGGGATCTACATCTTTACTGCAGAGACGCATGAAACTGGGTTATAATCGCGCCGGCAGGCTTATGGACCAGCTGGAATCCGCTGGTATCGTGGGTCCGAACCTGGGTAGCAAGGCCAGGGAGGTAAATGTCAAAACCGAGGCCGATCTCGAGGAAATTCTTAATGATTTGTTATAATTCTTCCGATTATTGCCCGGCATTTCCACTTTTGCCCGGAAATGCGAATTTTGCATTTCATTAAAGTTATCAGGCATAACATTTGTCTTATACCGTGAAAAAACCAATAACTGTTATAAAACTTAAGATGATGAAGAAAACGATACTTATAGGCGCCCTGTTGTGTGGACTGGTATCTGTCAGCTCAGCACAATCGAACGATCCTAAAGCCAAAGCGGTACTGGACGGCGTGAGCAAAAAATTTAAATCACTCACTTCCGTAGTGGCCAACTTCATCCTCAAAATCGAAGGGGCTAACAACAAAGTGTCTGATACCAAGAAAGGTACGGTATTCCTGAAAGGCGCCAAGTACAAAGTAGCCCTCGACGGACAGGAAATTATCAGCGATAATAAAACCTCCTGGACATACACCAAAGACGTAAACGAGGTTACCATCAATAACGTAGACCAGAGCGCAGGTACCATGACGCCGGCCAAACTGTTCACCAACTTCTACGATAAAGATTACCTGTATCGTATGGATGCGGAAACCACCGAGAAAGGTAAAGTGCTGCAGAACATTGAGCTGACGCCTACCGACAAGTCTAAGTCCATGTTTAAAGTACTGGTATCCATCGATAAAAAGAGCCAGACCATTGCAAGGATGAAGATGTTTGAAAAGAACGGTAACAAAGTAACTTACGAGATCACCAACTTTACGCCGAATGCAAGTGTAAACGAAGCTACGTTTACTTTCGACAGCAAAAAATATCCAGGCGTAGAAGTAGTGGACCTCCGCTAATAACGAGCTTTCACATCCATATAAATAGAACAAAGCCCATCGGTCTTATATCTTTAGACTGATGGGCTTTTTCGTGGCTTTAGGCCTCGTTTCCTACAATGGAAAGCGATGCATAGAACTTCCACATTTTTCACTACCTTTGGCAAGTTTAATTTTAAAATCCAACAATATGGCATACGACGTAATCGTAATTGGAAGTGGCCCTGGCGGCTATGTGGCCGCTATCCGTGCTTCTCAGCTGGGATTCAAGACAGCTGTGGTGGAGAGGGAGAACCTGGGAGGTATTTGTTTGAACTGGGGTTGTATTCCCACTAAAGCGTTGTTAAAGTCTGCACAGGTATTTGAATATATCCAGCACGCGAAAGATTACGGTATTACCGTGAGCAGTGCTGAAACTGATTTTGCTGCCGTTGTTAAACGCAGCCGCGGTTCTGCCGACAAAATGAGCAAAGGCGTGCAGTTCCTGATGAAAAAGAACAAAATCGATGTATTGTTAGGCAATGGTAAGCTGAAAAGCAAAAACCAGGTAGAAGTAACCGATAAAGACGGTAAAGCTACTGTACACGATGCAAAATATATTATCCTGGCTACCGGCGGCCGCGCCCGCGAACTGCCTAACCTGAAAATGGACGGCAAAAAGGTAATCGGTTACCGCGAAGCCATGGTACTGCCTGAGCAGCCTAAATCTATGATCGTTGTTGGTTCCGGCGCTATCGGCGTTGAGTTTGCCTACTTCTATCACAGCATCGGCACCAAGGTGACTATCGTTGAGTTTATGCCGCGCATCGTGCCGGTAGAGGATGAAGACATCTCTAAAGAACTGGAGAAAATCTACAAGAAGAAAGGTATCGACATCATGACCAATGCTTCTGTTGAAGCAGTGGATACCAGCGGTGCTGGCGTGAAAGCGAAAGTAAAAACCCAGACCGGCGAAATCACCCTGGAAGCAGATGTGGTACTGAGCGCTGTGGGCGTTACCGCTAACATCGAAAACATCGGCCTCGAAACAGTAGGTGTTAAAACCGACAAAGGCAGGGTAACGGTTGATAAATACTACGCGACTAACGTTAATGGCGTTTACGCGATCGGTGATATCGTTCCTGGCCAGGCATTGGCACACGTTGCGATGAAAGAAGGTATTGTTTGCGTGGAAGCTATCGCTTACAACGAGAAAAAATACCATCACAAACCTGAGCCGGTTGATTATAACAACATCCCTGGCTGTACTTACTGCTCTCCTGAAATCGCTTCCGTAGGTTATACCGAGAAAGCGGCTAAAGAAGCAGGGTACGAAGTAAAAGTGGGTAAATTCCCCTTCACTGCTTCTGGTAAAGCTACCGCTGCAGGCGCAACCGAAGGCTTCGTAAAAGTAGTGTTCGATGCGAAATACGGTGAGTGGTTAGGTACTCATATGATCGGTGCTAACGTAACCGAGATCATCGCGCAAACCGTAACTGCCCGTAAGCTGGAAACAACTTACATTGAGGCTTTGGACGCTATGATGCCGCACCCGACCATGAGCGAGTCCGTAAAAGATGCGATCGAAGTAGCTTACGGCGAAGCGATCCACCTGTAAGAAAATACAAAGCAGTTTATAGTAACAGCCCGGCAGCGAAGTGTTGCCGGGCTGTTCTTTTTTTGATTAAATTGCTCTTTTTACACCAAACAACACACGTATGTTGCAACAAATGCTGAAACGCGCCGTGCTGCCAGCCCTGTTCGTTTTATTACAATTTCGCGCCCACGCCACCGAAGGCATGTGGCTGCCGCACCTGCTGTCGAACATGAACGAAAAGGAGATGAAGGGAATGGGCATGAAGATCAATGCGGCAGATATCTACAACGTCAATAAAGGCAGCCTGAAAGATGCCATCGTGAGCCTTGGCGGCTTTTGCACCGGCGAACTCATATCTTCTCAAAGCCTGTTGCTCACCAACCACCATTGCGGTTATTCAGCTATACAAAGTCACTCGTCCGTAGAAAGTAATTACCTCGAGAAAGGCTTCTGGGCAAAGTCCCGGGCGGAAGAGCTGCCTAATAAAGGCCTCTTCGTTACCTTCATCGTACGCATCGAAGACGTGACCCTGCAGGCTTTGCAAGGTGCCGGCAGAAATACGCCGGAGAAAGACCGCGCGCAGGTCATAGAAGCGAATCTGGCTAAGATCAAGGACAACGCGAAGAAAGAAGATTACCAGGATGTAGTGATCAAACCTTTTTACGAGGGCAACCAATACTACCTGTTCGTCACAGAAACTTACCGCGACGTTCGCCTGGTAGGTGCGCCACCATCTTCCATCGGTAAGTTCGGATCAGACACCGATAACTGGGTTTGGCCCCGCCATACAGGCGATTTTTCGCTGTTTAGGATTTATGCCGGGAAAGATAATCGTCCCGCAGAATATTCGGCCGATAATGTGCCTTTAAAGCCTAAACACTTTTTGCCCGTATCGCTCGACGGTATCGCGGAGAACGATTTCACGATGGTGTTCGGTTTTCCGGGCCGTACTACGGAGTATCTGCCTTCGCAGGCCGTGAAACTTACCGTAGAGGGACAAGATGTAGCCCGTGTAGCTATGCGTGATGCAGCGCTGAAGATCATCGACGGTTTTATGCGCCAGGATGAAAAGATCAAAATACAATATGCGGCCAAATACGCCAGCACCGCCAACGCCTGGAAGAAGTGGATCGGCGAAATGCAGGGCGTGCAGCAAACAAAAGGTATTGAGAAAAGAATCACTTACGAAACGGAATACACCAAACGTCTGAACGCCAACACCTCTCTGAAAGAGAAGTACAACGGTGTGCTGGACTCACTTAACACGATTTACCAGGACTTTTCGCCTTACGCCGTTAACCGCGACTACTATTCCGAACTGACCCGCAACGTAGAGCTGCTCTCTGTTTCAGATAAGTTGATCAATATGATGAATGAAGTAAGGCAGAAAGGAGAAAGTGAATACCCCGCCCTGCGCGAAAAGTTTCTTGCCAGCCAGGCTTCGTTCTACAAAGATTTTAGTGCGAAGGTGGATCATGATGTAGCCGCTGCCTTGTTCGACCTTTATTTCACGGCTGTGCCCTCCCGCTTCATTGGCGGCGAAGCCACACAGATATGGATGGAAACAAATAAAAGCGGTAAACAACTGGCGGATAAGTACTATAGTAATTCCGCACTCGTGTCGTACGACAAGCTGAAAGCCTTCCTGGATAAACCTTACCGCGATGTGGCCACGGACATATTTAAAGATCCGGTCACACGCATGAGCATTGCCTTGCGAAATGGCTTTATCGAAAATGTAAATAACCCTGCCGTAGGCATGCAGAACGATATCAACCGCCTGCAACGTATCTACATGCAATCGCAAATGGAAGTGCTGAACGATCGCCGTTTTTACCCGGATGCAAATAGTACATTACGCATCACTTATGGTAAAGTGAATGGCTATCGCCCAACAGACGCAAAAACGTATGACTTCATTACCACGCTCGATGGTGTGATGGAAAAATATAAGCCAGGTGATTATGAATTTGACGTGCCGGAAAAACTGCGCACCCTGCATGCACAAAAGGACTACGGTCAGTACGGTGCAAACGGCCGTATGCCGGTTTGTTTCATAGCTTCTAACCACACGACTGGCGGTAACTCCGGTAGTCCGGCCCTGGATGCGTATGGCAACCTCATTGGCCTCAACTTCGACCGCACCTGGGAGGGTACGATGAGTGATATTAACTACGATGCGTCTATCTGTCGAAATATTATGGTGGACGTACGTTATGTGCTGTTCATCATCGACAAGTTTGCCGGTGCCAAACACCTGGTAGATGAAATGAAGCTCGTCCATCCAAAGAAAACAGCGGTGAAAGCCGCTCCCGCGAAACGGGCATAAAAACAAAGGCCGGGCGATAAACCCGGCCTTTAATTTTTTATGCTTGGATTTTACATTCATATACGATCGAACTACACACATCCACGTTACGCAGCGCTTTCCGGTAAGAGCGGAACCCGTTCCAGAACCCCTTTACCAGTCCGCTGCCGCCGGATTTATACTTCTCACTTAATAAACTCACATAGAACGAATCAAACACCATCGGGTGCTTTTTTACGACTGTAATGCCGTGTGCCAGCAACATTTGCTGCATGGCAGCAGGGGAGAAGTGGTACAGGTGGCGCGGCACATCGTAGGCTGCCCAATGTTCACCGTAAATGACTGCATCTTTAGACGTATAGTTTGGGACAGCGATCAGCAACGCGCCGCCGGGTTTTAACACCCTTTTGATCTGCTCAACGTATCCATGCAGGTTGTGCACATGCTCCATGACATGCCACATCGTCACCACATCAAATTGCGCGGCTTCGATGGTGAACAGTGCCTCTGAGGGCAATGCCGCCAGTTTGTACAGCGTTTGTGCATTGGCCCGTGCGCCTTCGTCTGGCTCGAGGCAGGTCACCTTCCAGCCGGTTTGTTGCATAAAGTGAGCAAACGCGCCGGTGCCGGCCCCAATGTCGAGCAGGGAACCCTCTTTCTGCTTGGCTGCGGACTTCACCCAGTTTTGTTTGGATCGGAGGGTGATCTTACGCGCACTGTGGTACAGGCGGTTTACTAGTCCTTCCTTCGTTTCGGTATGCGAAATATATTCCTCCGACTTATAATAAGCGCCAATCTGGCTTTCTTCGGGTATATGCTGCGTGAAACGGCCGGTGCAATGCGCACAATGCCATATTTCAAACGATGATTTTGATACGGTATAATCCACCGCGTTTAACGCGTGGGCGATGTGATCGGACCCACATAAGGGACAATATTGATACGAAATAAGGCTCATGTTGCTTTGTTCCGGTTTACGCCGGCCGGAGGAAAAGGCCTCCTGGCCGCATGCCGGCGAAGTTAAATCTTGAAATCCGTTTTTGGTAAAACGGTTGTTACTTTTTTATGCGTGGTTAGCGGTACTCGCCCCACACTTTACGCAGCGTGTCCGAAATTTCGCCCAGTGTGCAGTAATGCTCTACAGCATCGACTACGAGCGGCATCAGGTTTTCGGTGGTACGGGCGCAGGCTTCAATAGCTGACAGCAACTCCTGCACCTTTGCATTGTCGCGGCGGGCGCGCAGCGAGGCGAGCTTTTCTGATTGCAGGCGGCGAATGCTGTCGTCCACCCTAAACACTTCCGGCGCTTCCTCTGCCTGAACGGTAAACTTGTTCACACCTACGATCACCTTTTCGCCTGTTTCAATTTCTTTCTGGTAGCGATACGCGCTGCGGGCGATTTCGTCCTGGATAAATCCCTGTTCGATCGCGCTCACCGCACCACCCATTGCATCTATCTTATCGATCAGCAGTTGCGCCTGGGCCTCCACTTCGTTGGTGAGTGCTTCGACATAGAAAGATCCGGCGAGCGGGTCTACTGCGTCTGCGACACCACTTTCGTAACCTACGATCTGCTGGGTACGCAGGGCGATGCGGGCGGCAGCTTCCGTCGGTAGCGACAAGGCTTCGTCGTAGCCATTGGTGTGCAAAGACTGCGTACCGCCTAACGTAGCGGCCATCGTTTGAATCGCCACCCGTACAATATTGTTATGTGGCTGCTGCGCCGTGAGCGTACTGCCACCGGTTTGAGTATGAAAACGGAGCATCTGTGCTTTGGGATCGGTAGCCCCCAGTTCCTTTGTGATGTTCGCCCACATGCGGCGGGCAGCACGGAATTTGGCTACTTCCTCAAAAAGATGGTTATGCGCGTTAAAGAAGAAGGAGAGGCGTTTGGCGAATACGTTTATTTCTAATCCCTTGTCGATCGCCGCTTTCAGGTAGGCTTTGCCGTTGGAGAGCGTAAACGCCAGTTCCTGCACGGCATTAGCACCTGCTTCGCGGATGTGATAACCGGAGATGGAAATCGTATTCCACTTCGGCACTTCCCGGCTGCAGTAATCGAATATGTCTGTAATTACCCGCATTGAGGGCTGGGGCGGGTAGATGAACGTACCGCGTGCGGCATATTCTTTCAAGATATCATTTTGTATTGTGCCGGATATCTTTTTCAGATCGGCCCCCTGTCTTTTCGCCAATGCAATGTAAAGCGCGAGCAGGATGAAGCCCGTGGCATTGATCGTCATCGATGTGGAAATATTTTCCAGCGAGATGTCTTTGAACAGGATTTCCATATCCTCGAGTGAATCGATGGCCACACCAACTTTACCTACTTCACCTTCCGCCATGGCATGATCGCTGTCGTACCCAATCTGCGTGGGCAGGTCAAAGGCCACACTTAATCCCATTACGCCCTGGCTCAGCAGGTAGTGGTAGCGCCGGTTACTTTCTTCCGCCGTACTGAAACCTGCGTACTGGCGCATGGTCCACAGTTTGTCGCGGTACATGCTGGCATGCACACCACGCGTAAAAGGAAACTCGCCGGGCGTTTCCGTCATCGGTACCGGGGTAGTATATACCGGCTGAATAACTATGCCGGAATCCGTTTTGATCTGTTTGTCCATATTGGTAAGGTGGTTACAATGTTACGATATTTTCAGGCAATCGTTCAGGGGTACGGAAAGATACATATTACACACAAACGGCACAATACACTTCGATAGATACGGCACAGTTTATGAGCCGTTAACATTCAGTTTAAATAAGAACCAATAATTTGTGGTAAAATCCGAAGTCTGGCTATGATCAACTACCTGCTGTTATCTATTACCATTATCCTGGCCCTTTACAGTTTGCTGCTGGCGTATACAGCCTCCCGCAAACCTTTGCCCGATGCCGGTTTTCAGGCTGCCCTATCGCTGGCGCTGGCGTTATTTATCTATCTCTATGGCACTTGGGTTTATCTCAGTATTTATGCGCGTTATGCATTTGGTATCCTGTACATCATGCTGGCCGCGTATGCATTACTCCGCCGGCGGCGTGATCAGCCCTCCGGTAAGCGACTGGCGCTCTGGCGGCGCATCAGCCTTAGCTTTTTTACGATAACGATGCTGATACTGACTGTGCTTTATTTCACCGGTACCACCGGCAAACCCGATACGGTAAACCTCGGCTTCCCGTTTAAGACGGGCCGCTACTTTGTGTTACAGGGCGGTAAAGGTCTGCCGAGCAACTTTTTTCATTTCAGCATCCGTGGAGCCATTTATGCAATGGACATCGTGCAGCTGAACAAATACGGTGGCCGCGCCAACAGTGTATTTTCCCGCAACCTGGAGGACTATGCCATTTTCGGCGATACGGTGTTCAGTCCCTGCTCCGGCCGGGTAGTGCGTGCCGAAACGGACAATCCGGATAATATTCCGCCCAACATGCAGCGCGGTCCCAAGAATACGAATATGGTCGTGATCGAAACGGAGGAATACACCGTATTTCTTGCCCATCTTAAACGGGGCAGTGTAAAGGTAAAAGAAGGCGATATGATCCAGAAGGGCCAACCCCTTGGCGCTGTAGGCAACTCCGGCTTCAGCGCGGAGCCGCACCTGCATATCCAGGTGCATGCAAAGGAGGGCGACAAGCCCTGGTACCAGTCAAAGCCGCTGTACATCCTGTTTAACGGCCGCGGGTATCTGTTTAACGAAGTGATTAACGCGAGAAAAGGATATTAAACGAGGTGAATGGCCTCGTAAATCTTTTCAATCCAGTAATAAACGCGAGAAAACGACGAAGCCTGCATGGATCACATGCAGGCTTCGTTATTGAGAGACGTTGTTTACATAATCTTCTTCGCTTCCGCGCTGATGATTCTCGCTGCAATGTCCGCAGGCGATTCGCCGCTTTGCAGGAACACTTCCAGGATGCCTTTGTTCAGTTCTTTACCCGATGCGTCGGCAGGCAGTTTGGAAGCCACCTGTATGATGATGGATATCAACTGTTCTTTCACGGTTTTAACGGCTTCCCAGGCCTCGGCGGATACATAGATCTGCTGGGAGATATTATGCTCAAATTCGGCTTTAATCGTTTGAATAAGGCCAACCTGCATGTCGCTCACCGTAAGACCAGGTTGCGATACGCGGGTAATCAGGCTTTGGGGCGTGATGCGCTCTACATATAACACAATACGTTCGTAGGCCTGCAACTGCAATGGCAATGCGGCATTGCTGGATGGTGTTGCCGGGGGCTGGCTGCCTGCCAGTGACTTTTCTTTTTCTTTTTTGATCAGATCTTTGATCGTAGAATAAATAATGACAGCTGCGCCTATGATCAGTACTGCGTACAGTAACTGTGAATTAGAAATGGACATGAATGTATATGGTTTTATATCGCGCACAAACATAGTAATTAATTATTATGTTTTTAGCACTTATCCTGAATGATAAAGAAAATATTTTTCGTTTAACACTCTGGTAAACTGATCGGTATGTTCACCGCCAGGCCGCCATCGGAGGTTTCTTTGTACTTCGAGTTCATGTCCTGCGCCGTATCCCACATGGTTTTCACCACGGCATCCAGCGATACTTTAGCCAGTTCCGGGTTACTTTGCAGAGCGAGTTGCGAGGCGGTAATGGCCTTAATCGCTCCCATGGTATTTCTTTCGATGCAGGGCACCTGTACCAATCCGCCGATGGGATCGCAGGTTAAACCGAGGTGGTGTTCCATCGCGATCTCTGCCGCCATTAGTACCTGCCGTTGCGAGCCGCCCAGGCATTCTGTAAGCGCTGCTGCGGCCATGGCCGACGATACGCCGATCTCCGCCTGGCAGCCGCCCATCGCAGCTGAAATGGTAGAGCGTTTTTTAAAGATGCTGCCGATTTCGGAGGCGGTCAGCACGAAACGCATGATCTTATCTTCCTCGTATCCGTCGCAGAAGGTGATGTAGTATTGTAAAACTGCCGGTATCACGCCGGCCGCGCCATTGGTAGGCGCCGTCACCACGCGACCGAACGAAGCGTTTTCTTCGTTCACCGCCAGGGCGAAACAGCTTACCCAGTCAAGTGTATAGGCAAAATGACTGCCGCCCTCGCGGATGGCTTTTACCCAGCTATCGTAGTCGTTATAGGTACGGCCTTTCAGCAGCCTGGTATTGAGTGCGGCCGCCCTGCGCGCAACTTTTAGTCCGCCAGGCAGCTCGCCGGATGTATGCGAACCCCTGTAAATACAGGCTTTCATCACTTCCCAGATGTTCATCACTCCTTTGCGGGTCGCTTCTTCCGATCGCCAGGCCAGTTCGTTCTCCATCACCACTTCCGAAATGGAGTACCCGGTTTTGATACACCATTGCAGCAACTGCCGCGCGGTGTCGATCGGGAAGGGGAGGTCTACCTGCTGTCCGCCGGCATTACCTTCGCCCTCTTTTACGACAAAACCACCGCCGATCGAGTAGTAAGTAGAAGCGGTCTGGTCGCCGTTATTAAACGTTACCAGGAAGGTCAGCGCGTTCGGGTGAAACGGCAGCGATTCCTCGTACAGGAAGTCGATATCTGTTACCGGGTCAAAATCTATTTCGTGTTTACCCGCCAGCACCAGCTTTTTCGTACGGCGGATGTCGTTAATTTTCGGGGTAATGTTGTTCACATCGAACGTAACCGGGTCGTCGCCGGCCAGGCCGAGTTGTACTGCCACGTCTGTACCATGCCCATAGCCGGTTTTGGCCAGGGAGCCATACAGTAATACGGTCACATGGGTAATATCGGATAGCTGGCGCTCCGCTTCCAGTTCGTGCAAAAACCGCATGGCAGCACGCCATGGGCCTAAAGTATGTGAGCTGGATGGTCCTACGCCAATCTTAAAAATGTCGAAAACGGAAATGCACTCGTGCGCCACAGAAAAGAGTTTAATAGTCAAAAGTAACGAAAGATCGGCGATGCACAGTGCCGGTCATCGCTGTAAATGACATCTGCGTGAGAAACTTAATATGGAACGGGCATCGTCTCGCTGTTCATCCGCCTCTCCCGTCATGGCGAACGCGAGCGAAGCGACCCTCCGCTTTAGTCTTCGCTTCGATGATTTAGCCTGGAGGCTTGGGCGTAGGGTCGCTTCATTTCATTCGCGATGACGATAAAGGCATAAGAGAAAGCGCCCCTTCCAGAGACGCTTTCTCTTATGTTATAAAGATGAAGGCATAAAAAAAGCACCTCCTTCCGGAAGCGCTTTCTCTTATCTTATAAAGCAACTTAGTTGATATAAACCTCCACCAGCTTCATCCTGAAATACAACACGGAGTTAGCAGGGATCTTTTCGGAAGCACTTCTACCATATGCTAGCCCGGAGGGGATCAGCATTTCCAGCTCGCCGCCCTGGGTGGTTTTACGCAAACCGTACTGCCAGCCACGGATCAGGTTCATCAGCATCGCGCCGCCAAGGGTGCTGGTAGAGTCGCCTGTGCCATCGAAGGTGGTGCCGTTCAGCAGTTTACCAACGTAAGATACTTTCATTTTGGAGGTCAGTTTCATGGTGTCGGTGCCGGTACCATGTGTAACGATTTTGTAATACAGACCGGTGGTGTCGCGTACCATGCCGGTAATATTTGCGGTGTCGATGTAATGTTTAATGATCTCTTCATCCTTCGCAGCCTGTTTTGCCGCATCATAGCTTTCTTTTTCGTCTTTCTTACAAGCTGTTGCCAAAACCACGAGCAATACTGCAGCCAGGCCTAAAAGGTGTTTCATCTTCATGTGTACGTTATTGAAATATAAAAGTAACGAATTGATTAGTCTTTAAAGTCCACCAGTTCTATCTCGGAGATGAGGGGCGCGTTAGCGGGTATGACGTTACTGATCCCTGCCGGACCATAAGCCAGCGCCGATGGAATGTACAAGGTCATTTTGCCCCCTTTGCCAATGCGGGACAGGCCGATCTGCCAGCCCGGTATATGTTGATTTAAAGGCCTGCCGTCCAGCATGCTGGGCACGCCCAGGGAGGACTGCACGATTTTGCCGGTCACTAATTTGGTGGTAAAGATGACAGTGGGTACAGAGCTGCCTTTCATGGTTTCCGGGCCGCCCGTCCTGTGAACGCGGAACATGAGCCCTGAGGGGTCGCGTAAAACGGAATCGATGTTGTTTAACCTGAAATATGTTTCAAAAATGGCATCTTCCTCTTGCGCACGAACGATTCCGTCCTGACTTTGGGAAGTTTCCTCTTTGGTACAGGCGCAGAGTGCCGTCATAAAGCACAGGATCATTACAGTTATAGCACGTATCGTCATATATTAAACCGGCTGGTGTATATGTTTCTTAAACGGTTGAGGCGCGGTAAAGTTACAGAGGAAAGGGTATAAAAAAAGAGGCTGCCTTGCGGCAACCTCTCTTGTATTGGGAATGTCCGTATTTCCAATTAGTAATCCATGCCCATGCCAGGACCGCCCGGGTGCGCGTGGCCAGCGGCAGATTTAGGCTCTGGTTTATCAGCGATCACACACTCGGTGGTCAGCAGCATACCTGCGATAGAGGCAGCGTTTTCCAGCGCAATGCGGGATACTTTAGTCGGGTCGATTACACCTGCAGCGAGCATTTTCTCGTAAGTTTCAGTGCGTGCATTGAAGCCAAAGTCACCTTTACCTTCTTTCACTTTCTGAACAACGATAGAACCTTCGATACCGCAGTTAGCAGTGATCTGACGCAGCGGCTCTTCTACAGCGCGCTTAACGATCTGGATACCAGTAGCTTCGTCTTCGTTTGCACCTTTCAGTTTGTCGAGGGATTCGATAGCGCGGATGTAAGCAACACCACCACCAGGTACGATGCCTTCTTCAACGGCAGCACGGGTAGCGTGCAGGGCGTCATCAACGCGATCTTTTTTCTCTTTCATTTCTACTTCTGTAGCAGCACCAACGTACAGTACAGCCACACCGCCGCTCAGTTTAGCGAGGCGCTCCTGTAATTTTTCGCGGTCGTAATCAGAAGTAGTTACTTCGATCTGCGCTTTGATCTGGCCGATACGAGCCTGGATGTCAGCTTTTTTGCCTTTACCACCTACAACCGTAGTGTTGTCTTTATCGATCGTTACAGACTCTGCACGGCCCAGGTAAGTGAGGTCGGCGTTCTCAAGTTTGTAACCTTGTTCTTCGCTGATAACAATACCCGCAGTGAGGGTAGCGATATCCTGCAGCATTTCCTTACGACGGTCGCCAAAGCCAGGAGCTTTAACAGCAGCCACTTTCAGAGTGCCACGCAGTTTGTTTACTACCAGGGTAGCCAGTGCTTCACCTTCCAGGTCTTCAGAGATGATCACCAGGGGAGCGCCCTGTTGAGCAACTTTCTCCAGGATGTGCAGGATGTCTTTCATCGTGCTGATCTTTTTATCGTAGATCAGGATGTAAGGGTTCTGCAGTTCAGCCTGCATTTTTTCGCTGTTAGTGATGAAGTACGGAGACAGGTAACCGCGGTCGAACTGCATACCTTCTACTACTTCTACAGTAGTTTCAGTGCCTTTCGCTTCTTCAACGGTAATAACGCCGTCTTTAGTTACTTTTTTCATCGCTTCGGCAATCAGTTTACCGATAGCATTATCGTTATTGGCAGAGATAGTAGCTACCTGCTCAATTTTTTTGTTGTCGTTACCAACTTTCTCAGACTGTTTAGCCAGGCTGTCAACAATACCTTTAACAGCTTTGTCGATACCACGCTTCAGGTCCATTGGGTTAGCACCTGCTGCTACGTTTTTCAGACCTTCGCCGATGATCGCCTGGGCCAGAACGGTAGCGGTAGTTGTACCGTCACCTGCAATGTCAGCAGTTTTAGACGCTACTTCTTTCACCATCTGGGCACCCATGTTTTCGATAGGATCTTCCAGTTCGATTTCTTTTGCAACAGTAACACCGTCTTTAGTAACGCTTGGAGCACCGAATTTTTTCTCGATCACTACGTTACGGCCTTTAGGGCCCAGGGTCACTTTCACCGCGTCTGCCAGGGTGTCAACGCCTTTTTTCATTTTGTTGCGGGCGTCGATATTGAAGAATATTTGCTTTGCCATATGAATGGTAATTGTGGAGTTGTTTTAATGATTTGATTGTGTTCAGTTCGCGTAAACGCAATGGAATTAAACGATCGCCAGGATGTCTGACTCGCGCATGATCAGGTAATCTTCGCCTTCCAGGTTCACCTCTGTGCCGGAGTATTTGCCATAAAGTACAGTATCACCTACTTTAACAGAAACAGGTTCGTCTTTTTTACCAGGACCAGCTGCAATTACAGTACCGCGCTGAGGTTTTTCTTTAGCGGTGTCGGGGATGATGATGCCGCCTGCTGTTTTTTCTTCTGCTGCTGCGGGTTTAACGATCACCCTGTCAGCCAGTGGTTTAATACTTAATTTAGACTTAGCCATGGTTATTTGTAGTTTAAAAAGATTTTAATGTTTGATGTTGCTGAGTTCACGAGAATTATGCCAACGACCGTTTCGGGTCAAATTTGCAGGCGACAAAGATAAGTAACTGACAGCGTACTGTCAATTAATGTCAATTTTACAGTGGGTTGACAGTCAGGCCGCCTGTTCTGGCAGGGGCTTGTCAGGCGCCATACGCAGCATCCTACCGGAGTTTAGCGATAATTACAGCCGTTAAAGTGCTGGCGGTGATCAGGTATCGGCAAACGCGTCCGTAACAAATTTTCCCATATGCGCATAAAAACGTAGATTTGCGGCCATTTTGCATGCATGATTAGTAGAAGAAACATCAGAGTAAAGGTGATGCAGACGCTGTACACCCTCGAGACAATGGAGCAGGTGAAGCCTGGTACAGCCACCAGTCTGCTGAACGAGAAGTTAGACCAGACAAGCCAGGTATTTACGTACCTGTTGTACATGGTAACACAGGTGGCGCAATATGCCGAAACCGATTCGCAGGCCCGTGCCTCCAAGCACCTTCCCTCCGAGGAAGACCTGAACGTGAGCACGAAAATAGCTGGTAACGAGTTCCTGTACCAGATCATTAACGACAATGGTTTTAAAGTAAACCTGGATAGCTGGAAGCTGAAATTCCTGCCAGACCAGGAGTTGCTGCGTAAACTCTATAACACCCTCACCGAAACCGATACCTATAAGGCGTACATCGCCGAAGAGGGCCGTACAAAGTCGGCAGAGAAGCAGATGATGGAGTTTATCTATAAAGAAGTACTCAGCAAAAATGAATTGTTCCTCCAGCACATGGACGATCACTTCCTGAACTGGGGCGACGATGCCGAAATGATGGGCCTCCTGATCGGTAACTACTTCTCCAAACCGCAGCTCTTTAACTTCCTGCAGCTGATCAGCAAGGAAAAACTCGAATACGCCAGAGAACTGCTCCGCACCGTGATCGATAAGAAGGAATACTGCCTCGAACTGATTAAACCTAAACTCCAGAACTGGGACTCCGACCGTATTGCGGCCGTGGATATGCTGCTGATGGAGATGGGCGTTTGCGAGTTCCTGTACTTCCCGACGATCCCTACAAAGGTGAGCATCAATGAGTATATCGACCTGGCAAAGGCTTACAGCACACCGCAGAGTGGCCAGTTCGTAAACGGCATCCTGGATAACATCCTGAAAGACCTGGAACAGGCAGGACGTATCCAGAAAACCGATCGCACAAAAAAATAAAGAAAGCCCGACGGAAAAACTAATTTTACGTCAAACTCCTCTTTCCATATGAAGAAACTGGTTTACATCCTCGCCTTAGGCATTTTAACTGTGTCCTGCAACAACAACCAGGCTAAAACCGAAGGTGCGCAGGAAGGTACGTCGTTATCATCCGGCGAAAACAAAGGCGAACTGCCCGTGATCACTTTCGAGAACGCGGTGCATGATTTTGGCAAAATTACTGAAGGTGAAATCGTGGAGTACTCCTTTAAGTTCACCAACACCGGTAAAGGCAGCCTGTTGATCCGCAATGCCGTAGCCAGCTGCGGTTGTACGGTGCCCGAATGGCCTAAAGAACCCATTAAACCGGGTGAATCAGGCTACATGAAGGTGAGCTTCAACAGCAAAGGAAAACCCGAAGGTTTTACTGAAAAAGAAATCACGATCGAGGCTAACACCGAGCCGCCTGTAGTAAAAGGCCCTAAAGTGCAATGCACGATCGTTAAGAAGGCATAACTTGTTCTAAAACAATAAACAACAATAAAATGTACATTAATTTATTAAACACGCTGCTGATGGGCGCGCCTCCGGCCGGCCAGGGTAGCGGTGGATTCGGGATGGGTAACCTGCTGTTCATCGGTGGTATGCTCGTTGTGATGTATTTCTTCATGATCCGTCCACAAACCAAGAAAGCAAAAGAACAAAAACAATTCAGCGAAGGTCTGAAAGAAGGTGATAAAATCGTTACCATTGCCGGCATGCACGGTAAAATCAAAAGGATCAACGCAGATGGCACCATCCTGGTGGAAATCGCCGTTGGTACCAGCGTAACCATGGAGCGTTCTGCTATCAGCCGCGAATACTCTCAGGCTGCACAGGCTCCTGCCGCAGAAGAAAAGAAATAACTGTTTACAGATAACATCTTACAAGCCCGCTTCTTCCACGAAGCGGGCTTTGTGTTTTTGTACATTTTTACGACATTGCGTGTATGATGATCATTGGTCTCACTGGAGGAATCGGTTCGGGCAAAACTACAGTAGCGAAGATATTCGAACTACTGGGCATACCTGTTTACTACGCAGACGATCGTGCGAAACTGTTGATGACGGAGGACGAACAGCTGGTGTCCGAAGTAAGGCAGCACTTTGGCGATCGCGCCTACAATGCCGCAGGCGAACTGGAAAGGAAGTATATCGCTAACATCGTGTTTAATGATCCCGCCAAACTGGCGCTCTTAAATTCCCTGGTGCACCCTGCCACCATCCGCGATTCCGAAGTATGGGCCAACAGGCAAAACGCGCCGTACGTGATCAAAGAGGCCGCATTAATGTTTGAAACGGAATCGTTCCATCATGTGGACAAGGTGATCTGTGTATTTGCACAACAGGCGCTCCGCATTCAGCGGGTGATGAAGCGCGATAACGTTACCCGTAACGAGGTGCTGGCGCGTATGCACAAGCAGATAGATGAATCCATCAAAGCGAAATTATCGGATTACGTGATCTATAATAACGAGCAGCAGCCTGTCATTCCGCAGGTGCTGGCCTTGCATGAAACGTTACTGAAGTTATTATAAAACGCGAAGGGAGGAACGATGACCGTTCCTCCCTTCGCACTTATCGCTTAAAAGTTATTGCAGTTTTTCCAACCCCGCTTTCAGGCGTTTTAAACCTTCGGTGAGTTTCTCCATAGAAGAGGCGTATGACATGCGCAGGCAGTTGGGCGCCCCGAAGGCAGCGCCGGTTACCAGCGATACGTTGGCTTTGTGCAGCAGATACATACACAGGTCGTCGGCGTTGTTTACCTCCATGCCTTCGGCCGTTTTGCCGAAAAAAGCACTCACGTCCGGGAACATGTAGAATGCTCCGGCAGGCTCGTTTACCACGAGACCTTTAATTTCCTTCATTGCATTATATACAAAAGCGCGACGGTTGCGGAACTCGGCTACCATGTCGTTGGCAGTGTCCAGCGGGCCGGTGAGGGCCGCTACGGCTGCTTTTTGCGTGATAGAACAGGTGGCGGAGGTAAACTGGCTCTGGATCTTGTCGGCTGCTTTTGCAATGTGCAGCGGTGCCGCCAGGTACCCCAGGCGCCAGCCAGTCATCGCAAAGCCTTTACTGAGGCCGTTGATAATCACGGTACGCTCTTTCAGGTCGCCGAAGCTGGCAATGCTGGTATGTGCGCCGATATAATTGATGTATTCGTAAATCTCGTCAGAAAGGATGTATATCTGCGGGTGTTTAGCAAACACGGCAGCCAGCGCTTCCAGCTCCTCGCGGGAGTATACGGAGCCAGTCGGGTTACAGGGGGAGGAGAACATGAACATCCGCGTTTTGGGCGTGATGGCGGCCTCCAACTGTGCAGGCGTGATCTTGTAATCGTTTTCGATACCGCAGGCAACGAACTTCACTTCGCCCTGGCAAAGCTTCACCAGCTCTGAGTACGTAACCCAGTAGGGGGTAGGGATGATCACCTCATCGCCCGGATTAATGATGCTGAGCACGGCGTTGGCAATACTTTGCTTGGCACCGGTAGATACGACGATCTGCTCCGGGGTATAGGTAAGTCCGTTGTCGCGTTGCAGTTTCACGGTTACAGCCTTCTTTACTTCTGGATAGCCGGCTACGGGTGTGTAATGGGTAAATCCTTCGTCAATGGCCTTTTTCGCTGCATCGCGAATGTGTACAGGCGTATCAAAGTCGGGTTCACCGATGCTGAGGTCTACAATATCTATTCCCTGCGCCTTCAGTTCGCGGCTCAGTTTCGCCATCTTGATGGTTTGCGGCTCGGATATCCTCGAAAGTCGTTCTGCTAGTTGTAACATAGAAATTGATTAATAGCCTTTTGGCCGCGGCAAACCTACATAAAAAAAGGGAGCAATGATGCTCCCTTTCCTGTTCAAGACGGTTTATATAGCTGTAAACTAGTACAGGCTGTGTTTGTAAACGTTCAGTGCGATCTTGCGCGCATCGGTACCAGCGGCTTTTTTCAGGCCGGCCAGGTAAACAGTATAAACGTTACCAGCAGCAAAATCGGTAAAGGTTTTGCTTGCCAGCGCGGTGGTGGATCCCAGTTCGAACACTTCAATTTTCACCACACCTGCGTTGGTGCCCCAGAATTTCTGGTAAGTGCTGCCAACGAAGTCGCCATACGCGCGCTCACCAAAGATTTCTACATCATTCACCACTACTCTTACATTACCTACGTCCTGTCCAACATGGAGGAAGCGCATGTAAGCTTTATCGGAAGTTACGTTTGAATAATCTTCGATGATGTTTACCACTTTAACTGAGCTGTCAGCACCTGCTACATTATTGTTATAAGTGATTACGCTGTGCCATGCCAGGGTATCGTAAAGGGCCTGGTTAGTCGTCAGCGAGCTGTCGGAGTTGTATTTCTTAAACGAAAACTCCTGTGTGCCGGGCGTAACCTGTAAGGTTGCGTACTGGCCAAACTCGAAAGCTCTTGAGGTGATCTTTTTACCATTGTTAAATACATCCTGAGATGCAGGGTACACTGCCAGGTTAATCAGGCTGAGGATGGAGTACGGTTGTGCGGGTTGCGGATCGCCACTTTTCAGGCAGGAAGAAAATCCGGTAATCAAAATTGCGGCTGCTGCCACCAGCGTCCAGAGTCGGTTCATTCTTGTTAGCATGCTCTCTTTTGGTTTATAGTTTATTGATCTGTTTCTCATATGTTAGCTTATAACGCTAAAGATGCGGTTTGTATTTTCCTGTGCCTTACACCTCACTTCGCCTGGCGCAACAGGCATTCCGGCACTAAATGCGGGAAGCGTTCTTTGTTAAACGAAACAGGAGGGAAGAAGTTACACCGGCCGAAAAATAAAGCTTTTGGCCCGTTTAGGCGAATTTTACGTAATAATTTGGCAAAAGTTGCGTTCCGTTGGCTGTTAATTCATAGAATTTTCGTAGTATGGCAGGCTGCCGCGAGTAACTGTATTATTGCAAAGCAAGCATGTCGGTATGGCGTAGAAAAAATTGTTACGGTCAAAAGGCGCTCAAAATCAGGCAAATAATGTATTTGCAGGACTTTTGACGGGCACTTTAATATATCAATTTAAATTCTATCTTTGCAACTCTTAAAAAAAAATTATAAACCCGAATCAACATGCAACTAAAAGGACTGGTTAGATTTTTTGCTGTCGCACTGATCCTTATCTCTTTGTATCAATTGTCCTTCACGTTTGTGGTACGGAACTATGAGAAGAAGATAAAGCAGCAGGCCGAAAAAGATGTGGCCAAAAAGTATCCTGCAGCTACAGGAGACACGCTGAAGGATCTGCTGAGCGCAAGGAAACAGGAGATCATTGACAGCACCAGTGGTGAAGAAATTGCGGGTTTTCCCTGGTTTGTCACCTATACCAAAGCGAAAGAAAGAGAACTGAACCTGGGTCTTGACCTCCAGGGCGGTATGAACGTGGTGTTGGATGTAAGCGTGGAAGACGTGATCCGCTCCCTCTCCGGCTACTCTAAAGATCCGGCCTTCAATGCGGCCCTGGTTAAAGCCCGGGAAATGAAGAAATCAAGCCAGTCCGACTTCGTTACGTTGTTCGGTGAAGCTTATGCCCAGCAAGCCCCACAGGGTAAACTGGCGTCTATCTTCGCAAACGCCAGCCAGAAAGACCTGAACTTCAACTCCTCTAACGAACAGGTACTGAGTGTGATCCGCAAACGTTCGTCTGAAGCGATCAAAAACACTTACCTCGTACTACAGAAAAGGATCGACAAGTTTGGTGTAGCGCAGCCTAACATCAGCCTTGATGAAAATAAAGGTATCATCTCTGTGGAACTTGCCGGTGTTGATGACGCAGACCGCGTACGTAAATACCTGCAGGCCAGCGCTAACCTGGAATTCCGCGAGGTGCACAAAAACACGCCTGAATTTGCTAACCAGACTTTAGGCGCCGTTAATGAAGCCGTAAGAAACTACCTCGGTTACAGCACTGCCAAAACAACTACCGACACTGCCGCTACCGCTGCTGCTGCAACTCCTGCTCAGGATACTGCCGCTGCTGCTACTGCCGCCGCTACGAAAGATACATCTGCTATCGGTAGCCTCGACGTAGCCCTGGCTGCCGACAGTGGTAAAGGTTCCAAACTGGATTCCGTTGCTAAAATGCAGGCCGACTTCGCCAAACAGGCTCCCCTGTTCGCGGTGATGGTGCCTAACATGGACCAGCAAGGCAACACCGACTTTGGCCCTTCTATCGGTAACGTACATATTAAAGATACTGCGACCCTCCGCCGTTATTTCAACCTGCCTGCTGTTAAAGCGGTATTGCCGAGAGATTTCGTGCTGGCCTGGGGCGCTGCTTCTAAAAATCCGGAAGCTAAAAACTACCTGCCTGTTTACGGTCTGAAAGTAAACCCGGTAAACCCGAAAGCGAAAGTAACGGGCGAAATGGTAACCGATGCGAAACAATCGTTCGACCAGAACAGTAACGCAGAAGTATCCATGACCATGGACGAAACCGGTACCCGCGAATGGCGCAGGATGACCGGTGCGCTGAAACCAGGCAACATCGAAGACCGCAGAACGTTTAATTACGTAGCCGTGGTACTGGATGGTATCGTATATTCAGCTCCTTCTATTAATGGTGAGATTCCTAATGGTCAGTCTTCTATCTCCGGTAACTTTACCGTTGATGAGGCGAATGACCTGGCTAATATCCTGAAATCAGGTAAAATGCCTGCCCCGGCTAAAATCGTACAGGAACAGATCGTCGGCCCAACCCTGGGTGCTGAGTCTATCGCTGCAGGTGCTAAATCCTTCGCGATCTCCTTTGCGGTAATTTTCGTACTGATGCTGGTGTACTATAACACAGGCGGCTGGGTGGCTAACATCGCCCTCATCCTCAACCTGCTGTTCACCGTAGGTATCCTCGCTTCGCTCGGCGCAACGCTCACGATGCCTGGTATCGCCGGTCTGGTATTAACCATCGGTATGGCCGTGGATACGAACGTAATCATATTTGAAAGGATCAAGGACGAACTGAGTCGCGGCCGCACCTACCAGGAAGCGGTGGAACACGGTTACAAACGTTCCCTCGCACCGGTACTGGATGGTCACATCACCTCCCTGCTCACGGCGCTGATCCTGTTCTACTTCGGTCTTGGTCCGGTACTGGGCTTCGCAACTACACAGATCATCGGTCTGTTGCTGTCCCTGTTCTGCGGTATCCTCGTATCCCGTATGATCACCGACTTCTGGACAAACAAAAAACGTCACTTCGAATACTTCACACCTATTTCCCGCAAAATCTTCAAGCATGCGAACTTCGACTTCGTAGGCAAACGTAAGATCGCGTACGCTATTTCTGCGGTGGTAATGGTACTGGGTATCGCTTCGTTCTTTAACGGTTTCGACCACGGTATCGACTTCGCGGGTGGCCGTAGCTATACGGTTCGTTTCGACAAAGAAGTAAACCGTGAGGAAGTAAGAGAAAACCTGGCGAAAGTATTTGAAGCAGAACCTTTCGTGAAAACAGTAGGCCAGACCTCCGAGCAGCTGAGCATCACTACTTCTTACAAGATCGAAGAGCAATCTCAGACGATCGACCAGGAAGTATCCAGCAAACTGTTCGACGGCCTTAAACCCTACTATCCTGCCGGTACTACTTATGAAACATTCATGAGTAAATACGTGGTAGGTTCTCAGACCGTATCTCCAACGATCTCCGATGACCTGCGTACCGGTGCGATCAAAGCGACCGTGTTCTCTATCATCGTGATCTTCCTGTACATCCTGATGCGTTTCAGCAAATGGCAGTACTCTATCGGTACCATCTTCGCGCTGTTGCACGACGTACTGGTAACGCTGGCAGTATTCTCCTTCCTGCGTAACGTAGTGCCTTTCCCACTGGAAATCGACCAGCACTTTATTGCGGCGATCCTAACGGTGATAGGCTTCTCGATGAACGATACGGTGATCGTGTTCGACCGTATTCGTGAGTACTTCCGTAATGGTAAAGGGCTCGACAGAAATACGACGGTAAACAAGGCGATCAACGATACCCTGAGCCGTACGATCATGACTTCCTTCACCGTGTTCCTCACCATCCTGATCCTGTTCATCTTTGGTGGTGAAGCTACCCGTGGTTTCGCATTCGCGATGCTGATCGGTGTAATTACCGGTACTTATTCTTCTATCTTCGTAGCAGCACCAGTAATCGTTGACTTCGACAGGAAAAACGAACTGGCTAATGAGTCAGAAGTAGTAGTAGTAAAAGAAAAAGCGCCTAAACTGTAAGGTATAGCGCTAAGCATATTGAAAAGGGCCGGTATTTGCACCGGCCCTTTTTTTGTTTCGTTGCATAAAAAAAGCAAGCCGTTAAGCCTGCTTTTCTTTTTAGGTTGATGCGTGAGCAAATGTTTAAACGGAGCGTCGCAACGGCGGTTCAATAGTAGCAATGCCGTTGGCTGACTACTCACTAAAAGGATTTTTAAAAGTGAAGCCCCTGCCGCTGTCATTGTCCTGGTAGCCCACTTCCATGCCCATTAAGTGCAGTGCGTGCGCTTTTTTAATGATGACGGGAATGCCCGCCACGGTAAAGCGTGCATCATCTTCCAGCGGGGCGTCGAAGCCCAGCATGTACGACATGCCACCGCCTGAGCAGCCACCGCCGCCCTTTACGCCTATACGCAGGTGTTGCGTGGTATCAAAGCCATCCTGTTCCATCAGCTTCCGCAGTTCCGCTACTGCTGCATCTGTGAGCAGTACCGGCGTATGCTTTTGTGTGTCCATAATCCCCGGTTAATTTATTCAAAATTACAAAATCCGGACGGGGTAGCAATTAATGCGCGGAACCGTTAAATTTATAGCCTATTTCAAACAACTATGCGTCATCTTATCACCGCCTGTATGGCGATGCTGCTATTCCACTATACCCATGCCCAGGAGTTCGGGGGCAACCCGCCTTCGCACAAATGGCGGCAGATCAACAACGATACCGTGCGGGTGATATTTCCTGAAGGGATGGATAGTATCGGTCAGCGGGTGGCCAATACCGTGATGTACATCAACCGCCACAACCGCCTGTCTATCGGCGGTAAGCAGGAGAAGATGAGCATCGTACTGCAAAATCAGACCTTGCAGGCCAACGGTTACGTACAACTCGCGCCTTTCCGCTCGGAGTTTTACCTGGCGCCGCCACCCAACTCAAATGATATGGGGGCTATGAGCTGGGTCGATCAGCTGAGCATCCACGAATACCGCCACGTATTACAGAATACTAACTTCAATGTAGGCATCTCGAAAGTAGTGGGCATTATCGGCGGAGAACTCGGGCAAACCGCTGCTACAAACATCGCCGTGCCTAACTGGTACTGGGAGGGCGACGCGGTGTTGAGCGAGACGGCATTGAGTGAACAGGGTAGAGGGCGTTTACCGGCCTTTTTCGACGGTTTCCGGGCACTTTCGCTGGCGGAGAAGGATTATTCCTACATGAAGATCAGAAACGGTTCTTTAAAGGATTACGTGCCGAGTCATTACCCGCTCGGCTATATCATGAGCAGCTATGGGCGTTACGAACACGGCACCACCTTCTGGAAAGACGTTACGGACGATGCCGTTCGGTACCGCGGGGTGATTTATCCCTTCAGTCACAGCCTGAAACGCCGCACCGGTAAGAACGTGGCCGGCTTCTACAACGCCGGCATTAACTGGTACCGCCAGCAATGGGAGCGCGACGTACAGCAGTCCGGCGCGTTCGACGATACGGCCATGATAAGCCCCGATGTACGCACGGTAACCGATTACAAATATGTATACACCACTACCAATGGCGACCTGCTTGTTCTAAAGAGCTCCTATAAAAAGATCGCCGGCTTCTATCGTATTGATAAAAATGGTCACGAAGAGCGGTTGTTCGCACCAGGCTTTGGCTTTGACGACTACTTCGGCTACCGCAACGAACGTATGGTATGGACGGAAACCCGCTACCATCCCCGTTGGACGTGGAAAGACTATTCCGTTGTAATGATACATGAGGCCGGCAATACGCGGCAGCTTACGCTTAAAACCCGTTACTTCTCCCCGGATATTTCTGCGGATGGTAAACTGGTATGTGCCGTATCCTCCAGTCCCGATATGCATTACAACCTGGATGTGCTGGACGCCGCTACCGGCGAGGTGTACAAACAGCTGCCCAATCCGCAGAACTGGTATTACACCTATCCGAAATTTACAGATGACGGACAGTCGGTCGTTGCCGGTGTGCGTGGCCCTGACGGCCGCATTGCGCTCATTAAACAATCCATCGCCACCGGCGAAAGCACCTTCCTGCTGCCCTGGGACCGGCACGTACTGGGCATCCCGTCCTTGCAGGGCGACACGATACTGCTTACTGCCAACTATGGCAACGTAGATAACGTGTATGCCGTAACAGCCGACGGTGTTCATCAAGTCACCAACGCCCGCAACGGCGTGCAACATATGGCGGTCAGCGACGGGCAGCTCGTGTTCAGCGAGTTCACGGCCAAAGGCTATAAACTGTTCCGCACGCCGCTGCAATTCCGTAAGGTACAGGCGTCGCAAAGTGCCTGGCTGCGGCCGGACTTCAAAGAAGGCGGAAGTATTATCGGCAGGGTGCCGCAAACAAACAATCCGGTCACGAAGTATTCACAGTTGCATGGAATGTTCAACCTGCATAGCTGGGTGCCTGTATTCAGCGATCCCGATTTCAGCGTCACGGCTTATAGCGACAACATTCTTAATACCGTCACCGCATCTGCCAGTTACAATTACAATCGTAATGAAGGAAGCTCTCAGATCAGTGCCGACATCCTGTCCGGCGCGCTGTTCCCGTATCTTAGTACCGGCGCTGCCTACACGTTTAACCGCAGTTTGTATGTGAACGATAGTATAGAAGTATTCTGGCGTGAGGCCGACTGGCATGCGGGTATTTCTGTTCCGTTACAGTTGTCGCGCGGCCTGTACGGCAGGGCGCTTACGATCGGCGGTACTTACACGTACAAGCAGCGAATCAAAAACGCGTCCAGTAAATACATGTTCCGCGATACGGAATTGCAGTATGTAACCGGTACCCTCAGCTTCGTAAACCAGCGTATCAAAGCAAGGCAGCAGATCAATTCCCGCTTTGCGCAATCGGTGTACCTGCAATATCGCAGGTCGGTCAACGCGGTGCATGCCTGGCAGTTCATGGGGCGGGCCGATTTGTACCTGCCGGGATTATTCCCTACACACAGTTTGGTGCTGCAGGGTGCTTACCAGCAAAGGGATACAAGCCTGCGGTATGCATTTAACGACAACTTTGCCTACGCACGCGGTTACAACGAACCTTTTTACGAACGCGTATATAAACTCGGCGCCAACTATCACTTCCCGATCGCTTACCCGGATTGGGGCTTTGGGCATATGTTATATTTCATGCGGATACGCGGCAACGTGTTTTATGATCACAGTATCGCACGCACGCTGTGGAGCCTGCGTAATACGCGTTACGCATCCACAGGGGGAGAGTTGTATTTCGATACCAAAGTGGGAAACAGTATTCCGTTCACATTCGGGTTGCGGTATAGCTACTTGTTGGATATCGATCCGCAGGACCCGGGCCGGCAGCATTACTTTCAGTTGATATTGCCGTTGCAGCAGTTGTTTGCGTATTAGGGTATCCACATAAAAAAAAGCTCCTCGTTCCTTACGAGGCATACTTATAAAAAAGAGGCTGCCCGTTCTTCACGAGGCAGCCTCTTTTTTCGCGCTCCAGATCCGGAAGGATACCAGTTACCGTACAAAAAACTTCATCGCCGGTACCATGTACAGTTTATCACCCGCGTACTTTACAATGATGTTATTGAAGTACAACACATGCCCCGGTTGTATGGTTTCCTTAACATGTTTGGCCCATATCGGCGACAGGCGATCTGTCTTAAACACTTCGCCCGTAAAGTCAGTGTAGATCACCGGTTTGTTGGTAGTATCGTTTATCCCGATCTCGCGGCTTTCGTGTGTAAACTCGAACGACACGACCGGGTATTTATTCTTTTTGTTATCCCATACTACCAGCGGCGAATCGGCCATGGCAATAATGTCCGGGCGGGGTAAACTATCGGCCAGCAGGTTGTTCCAGGTAGTACGGAAACGGAGCGTGTTTTTAGCAGGAGTCGCCGGCTTCTTCGTCGTTTGCGCAGTGGCGCTCACAGCACCGGCCATTGAGGCAATAAATAAGAGTTTTCGTATCATAAGTGCTTAAAAAGGGAACGTCCGGTGTATTAACGACCGGACGCTCTCCAAAATTATAACAGTTTCAAACTTTCCTCGATTACTTTGATCTTGTCCTCCGCATCTGCCTTCTTTTTCCTTTCCACCTCTACGATCTCCGGCTTGGCGTTGGCCACGAAGCGTTCGTTACTCAGCTTCTTTTCTACCGATATCAAAAAGCCTTTCTGGTATTCCAGGTCTTTCAGCAACTGGTCTTTCTGCGCCGCAGTATCCAGTTCCGTTTCTGTTTTGATGTAACACTTATCTTTCTGGATGACCAGCGCAATTGCACCGGTTACCGCTTCTTTCGTGTACGTCACCGCACTGGCGTTCACCTGCTTGCCGAGTATTTGTTCAATACGACGGAAAGCCGCTTCGTTGCTGGTTTCGATATGCAGCTCCACCGGATCCTTTGGTTTGATCTGGTGTTTGTTGCGCGAATCGCGGATGCTCGTGATCACTTCTTTCGCCAACTCGCCATCGGCAAGGATGGCGCTGTCGATCGTACCCGGAGCAGCAAACTGGCGGATCACCAGGTCGTCGCCGGCGGCACGGTCTTTCAGCAGGTGATAGATTTCTTCTGTTACGAACGGCATGAACGGGTGCAGCAACTGCATCAGCCTTTCGTAGAAGTTGATCGTTTGCTCATACACCTGCGCATCGATCGGCTGTTCAAAGCCAGGTTTGATCCACTCGAGGTACCAGCTGCAGAAGTCGTCCCAGATGAGGCTGTAGATGGTTTTCAGCGCTTCACTCAGGCGGAAGTCTTTCATCAGGCTTTCTACCTCGGTGTGCGCCTCGTTCAGGCGGCTTTCGAACCAGGTTACAGCGAAATGCGGGATCGTAGCTTTTGTATCTTCTACTTTCCACATTTTTACCAGCTTGAGGGCGTTCCACATCTTATTGGTGAAGTTGCGACCCTGCTCACAGCTGGTATCGTCGAACAGCAAGTCATTGCCCGCGGGCGAAGATATCATGATGCCGAAGCGAACCGCGTCCGAACCAAACTTCTCGATCAGTTCCAGCAGATCGGGCGAGTTACCCAGTGACTTACTCATTTTACGGCCTTGTTTGTCGCGCACCATGCCGGTAAAGTATACGTCGCTGAAAGGCTTTTCCTGCTTGTATTCCAGGCCGGCCATGATCATACGGGCCACCCAAAAGAAGATGATATCCTGACCCGTTACCAGCACGTTGGTAGGGTAGTAGTAATTGATTTCCTCGTTGCCCGGTCTGGTAATTCCGTCGAACACCTCGATCGGCCATAACCAGCTGGAGAACCAGGTATCCAGGCAATCTGCATCCTGGCGCAGTTCGCCGTTAGGCGCACCGAACTTCTCCGTATACAGGCGTACCGCTTCTTCCTGCGACTCGGCCACTACAAAGTTGCCGCTCTCGTCATAATACGCCGGTATGCGCTGTCCCCACCACAACTGGCGGCTGATGCACCAGTCCTTCACATTCTCCATCCAGTACTTGTACGTCGCCATAAAACGATCGCCGGGGTGAATGCGTACTTCGCCGCTGGTCACCGCTTCCAGGGCAGGTTTGGCCAGTTCGGCCATTTTCACGAACCACTGGGTAGAAATGCGCGGTTCCACTACCGTAGTAGGGTTACGCTGCGAGTATCCCAGGCGGGTGGTATATTCTTCTTCCTTGATCAGCAAGCCTTGCTCTGCCAGCGTGGCAACTACCTTTTTGCGGGCAACGAAGCGGTCTTCGCCCACAAATACGATCGCGGCCTCGCTCAGCGTGCCGTCGTCGTTCAGCGTGTCCACCACTTCCAGGTTGTGTTTGAGCCCCAGGTTGTAGTCATTGATATCGTGTGCAGGCGTCACTTTCAACGCACCGGTACCGAAGGCAGGATCCACGTAATTATCGAAAATGATCGGCACTTTACGGTCGATCATCGGTACCAGGGCGAAGTGGCCTTTCAGATGTTTGTAGCGCTCATCATCCGGGTTTACGCAGATCGCCGTATCGCCCATGATCGTTTCCGGGCGTTGGGTGGCGATGGTAATGAACTCGCCTGTCTTTTCGCCGGCCGCATTCACGATCGGGTACTTTACATGGTACAGTTTGCCGGTGAGGTCTTTGTATTCCACCTCTTCGTCGCTCAGCGCCGTTTTGGCCTTACTGTCCCAGTTGATCATACGCGCGCCGCGGTACAGCAAACCCTTATTGTACAGGTCTACGAATACCTTGATCACCGCTTTGTAATAATGATCATCCATCGTAAAGCTAACACGGTCCCAGTCGCAGGAGCAGCCCAGCTTTTTGATCTGGTGGTAAATGATACCGCCGTATTTATCCTTCCACTCGTACGCGTGTTCCAGGAACGTTTCGCGGGTGAGCTGTGATTTATCGATGCCTTTTTCTTTTTTGAGCATCTCTACCACCTTGGCTTCGGTGGCAATGGAAGCATGGTCAGAACCGGGGACCCAGCAGGCATTGAAGCCGCTCATGCGGGCTTTACGGATCAAAATGTCCTGTACGGTTTCGTTCAGGGTGTGGCCCATGTGCAGTACCCCCGTAACGTTAGGGGGCGGTATCACAATGGTAAACGGCGGCCTGCCGTCTGGTTTGGAGCTGAAATAACCATTGTCCATCCAGTGCGCGTACCACCTTTCTTCCGTACCCGAGGGGGTATAGTTCTTCGATAATTCCATATACGAGGTAAAAACGTTGAATCGCAAAAATAACCAGAAAGCAGTGAATTACAATAATAGTTGCACCAGCTCTTCACCCTGTTCAGCCGCCGTTGTGTCACTCACTGCACCGTCTGGTGCTTTCCTCAGCGATTAAAGACGATCCTTCGTGGATCCTTCGAAGATCCTTGCTGTCAACACCCTGTATCAGCACTGTGACAGCGAGTTGACAGCAACCGCAGCAAGGATCCCCGGAGGATCCCGGGAGGCTGGAGGTAGTCAGGAGGATAGTTGGTTGTCGTGAGAAGCCCTTGAGGGGCGGGTTGCGTCATGGAAATGTTGTAAGAGTGCAAAAGTTGTAGAGGGGAAGTCCAATGTAAGTCCAATAGGAGAGTTATGTGAGAGTTATGTGAGAGTTATGTGAGAGTTATGTGAGAGTTATGTGAGAGTTATGTGAGAGTTATGTGAGTGTCCCGTCCTAAAATAGGTTTACACCCTTGTGAGATAATCCGGATTAAGGTTTACACCTGTCTTATACTAGAAAAACTTGAGAGCTAGTTTGTCACATTTTAAAAAGGTTCACACCCATATGAGGTGATCCGCATAAGGTTCATGCCCATGTAAGATAATCCCCCATCAAAATTTACATTCCTATTTGTTAAAAGCCCGGCAACGGATCACGTAGCCGGGCTTACAATCGTCTAAATATGTTTTTACAACCCCATCGCTGCAATAATGTCACAAACCCTGTCAGTCATTTCCGTAGTCACATCAAGGTGAGTGACCATGCGTACCTGGGTGGCAGATACGACGTGGGCCAATACGCCGTGCTGGCGTAGGTGGTCGGTAAAGGTTACCGGCGTCCAGTCGCCTTGTACGTCGAAAATGATGATGTTCGTGTCTACGGGCAGCATGTGACCGGTAAAGTCGCGTTTCAGGAGCGCGCGGGCAATGCGTTTAGCATTGGTATGATCGTCTGCCAGGCGGCTGATGTTATGTTCCATGGCGTATAGTCCGCAGGCAGCCATATAACCTGCCTGGCGCAACCCGCCACCTAACCTTTTACGTACTCTTCTGGCTTGTTTGATGTAATTGGCGCTGCCCATCAATACAGATCCCATCGGACATCCCATGCCTTTGTTGAGGCACACGGAGATGCTGTCGAACAGGCGGCCGTAGGCTTTGGGCTGCTGTCCGGTCGCTACCAAAGCGTTAAACAGGCGGGCGCCGTCCAGGTGCAGGGCCAGGTCGTGCCGGTCGCATACCTCGCGTATCTGCTCCAGCTGCTCAAACTCGTAGCAGCAGCCACCGCCACGGTTGCTCGTATTTTCCAGTGATACGATTGAAGTACGGGCCTTGTGAACGTCATCCGGGTTGATGGCATTGATAATATCGGCAGCTGCAAGCAGGCCGCGGTCGCTTTCTATAGGTTTGACCTGCACGCCGGAGTTGGAGGCGATGCCGCCGCCTTCGTAAATGTATACGTGGGCGTGCTCGCCGCAAATCAATTCGTCGCCGGGTTGCGTATGTACTTTAATGGCGATCTGGTTGCTCATGGTGCCGGAAGGGCAGTAAAGGGCTGCTTCCATGCCAAAATGCGCTGCCATAATGGCCTCGAGTTGGTTCACGCTTGGGTCCTCACCCCAAACATCGTCGCCGGTAGCTGCATGCATCATCGCTTCCATCATGGCAGGCGATGGCTTGGTGAAAGTGTCGCTTCTTAAGTCCGTAATCATTGAAAATTTTACAATAAGAGTATTAATAAATTAGAGATCTTGTTAATTTAAAGACCGTTCTTTTTCAGTTGTTAAAATTTGTTTAAAGCACTCAAAATACTTAATAAAAGGCTATAATTTTACGTTTTGATTCAGTATTTTGTTATTAGCTGCTTAATGAGAAGAGATAGGAGTGAAGTTATTTGGAAACGTGTGGGATTAGCACGATCTTTGCAGGCTTTTTATAGCAAATTGTAAGGTATAACATTTAAATAATTACAACAAAATTTTTTTTTGAGTGTTATACATTTTTCTAAACCAATACTTTAAAATATGAGGCAACTTAAAATTGCCACCCAGATCACCAATCGTGATTCGCAGGCGGTAGAAAAATACCTGCAGGAAATCTCGAAGATCCCTTTGTTAACTCCGGAGGAAGAGACTGTGTTGGCTCAGCGCATTAAAATGGGCGATCAAAAGGCTCTTGAAAGATTAACCACAGGCAACTTACGTTTCGTTGTGTCCGTTGCTAAACAATATCAGCACCAGGGGCTCAGCCTGAGCGACCTGATCAACGAGGGTAACCTTGGCTTGATTAAAGCAGCCCAGCGTTTCGATGAAACCAAAGGTTTTAAATTCATTTCGTATGCAGTATGGTGGATTCGCCAATCCATTCTGCAGGCGTTGGCCGAACAGGGTCGTCTTGTTCGTCTGCCGCAAAACAAAATTGGCACTTATAATAAAGCTAACAAAGCTTATATGGCTTTCGAACAGGAGAACGAGCGTGAACCTTCTACCGAGGAACTCGCAGAAATCCTGGAAATGTCAGAATCGGAGATCAACAATATCTTCCAGAGCAACACCCGCCATATGTCACTGGACGCACCAGTACATGAAGCCGAAGACGTAGCTATGGGCGACCTGCTGGAAGGTGGCGATATTACCGACGACGATGTAATGCGCGACTCCCTTCGCGAGGAGATCCGCAGGGTGCTGAAATCACTCAGCCCCCGTGAAGCCGAGATTGTGAACGCGTATTTTGGTCTGGATGGAGAAAACGGCGCCACTATCGAACAGATAGGGCAGAAATATGATCTGACAAAAGAAAGGATTCGTCAAATTAAAGAAAGAGCTATCAAACGCCTTCAGAAAGCACGTTATAGCGGCGCTTTGAAATCCTATCTGGGTTAAACAGGCAATATCAGAAAATATTTTAATGGTTTAAGCGCCGGCCTGTTTTTACACGGCCGGCGTTTTTTAATGGCCAATATTCTCATTTCTACCTAAGACCTGTTATTTTTGCAAACTGTGTTATGCGTAGCGTTCACTTCCTTTTCCTCATCACCATCTTCTTTGCCGCCTGCGAACGCACGGTGGAGATTGACCTGCTCGACAGGGAAAGTAAGCTGGTAGTGGAAGGGCAGATAGAAAACGGGCAGTATCCCCGGGTTTCCCTCAGCAGGAGCCTGGATTTCTACTCGAAAATAACGCCTGGCATACTCGAAAGTTCTTACATTCACGGCGCTGTAATCACCGTATCCAACGGCATCCGCACGCACCGGCTCAGGGAGTATAGCGTAAAGGTGAGCGACTCGCTCCGCATTTACTACTACTCTGCCGATCCGGCTTCGGCATCCACCATTTTCCGGGGGCGCTTAATACCACCTACACGCTGCACATCGAAGCGGAAGGCAAGGTGTACGACGCCACCACCACGATACCGGCGAACGACCTGAAGCTGGACAGCCTGTGGTGGGAACCGACAGACGGGGACGATACCAGTAAGGTGCGCATCGTCGTACGGGCAACAGATCCGCCGGAGCGTGGTAATTACGTAAGGTATTTTACCGCCCGCAACCGGCAGAGCTTTTTACCCGGACTGAACTCCGTCACCGACGACCAGGTGGTGAACGGCACCACCTTTAACATCCCGGTAGATGCGGGGTTTGACAGGAGCCAGAAGCTGGACCTTGATACATATGGGTTCTTCTTCCGTGGCGATACGGTGCGGGTGAAGTTCTGTAACATCGACAAAGGCACCTTCGATTTCTGGCGAACGCTGGACTTTGCTTTTACCGCGGCCGGTAATCCGTTTACTTCGCCGGTGAAAGTGCTGGGCAATGTAGACGGAGCTTTAGGGTACTGGGGCGGTTACGCAGCACAATTTAAGACCATTATAATACCAAAATAAACCAACCAATCATTCAATTTATTCAAACGACAGCATGGAAACAAACACGCAAAGTGAGCATGTGCACCTCCTCATCATCGGTTCCGGCCCTGCCGGTTACACCGCAGCTATTTACGCTGCGCGTGCAAACCTCAAACCGGTGCTGTACCAGGGTATTCAACCTGGCGGGCAGCTTACCATTACCACAGAAGTAGAAAACTATCCCGGCTACCCCGAAGGCATTCAGGGCCCGGAAATGATGGTAGATTTTGAAAAACAGGCGACCCGCATGGGCGCTGATATCCGCTTTGGTATGGCTACGAAGGTAGACCTGTCCAAACAACCGTTTACCGTTATCATCGACGAAGAAAAGACCATTACCGCCGATGCGTTGATCATCGCTACAGGTGCCTCTGCCAAATGGCTGGGCCTCCCGAGCGAGCAGCGCCTCAATGGTAGCGGCGTATCCGCGTGTGCGGTGTGCGACGGCTTCTTCTTCCGTGGCAAAGAGGTAGCGATCGTAGGTGCGGGCGATACCGCGGCCGAAGAAGCACTGTATCTGTCTAAACTTTGCTCTAACGTACACATGATCGTGCGCAGGCACGAAATGCGTGCTTCTAAAGTAATGCAGGACAGGGTACTGAAAGCTTCCAACATCATGGTATACTGGAACAGCGAAACCGATGAGGTGCTGGGCGAAAACAAGGTAGAGGCGGTAAGACTGGTGAACAACCAGACGAACGTTAAAACCGAGATCCCGGTGAGCGCATTCTTCGTAGCGATCGGTCACCAGCCTAACTCAGGCATTTTTAACGGTCAGCTGGAAATGGACGAACAGGGTTACATCAAAACGGTTCCCGGTACTTCCAAAACTAACATCGAAGGCGTATTCGCCTGCGGCGACGTGCAGGACAAAATCTACCGCCAGGCCGTAACGGCTGCAGGTAGCGGTTGTATGGCTGCACTGGACGCAGAGCGTTACCTTTCCGCAAAAGAACATCACTAATTTTTCCATAAAGGGAAGAGGTTCCGGCCTTTTCCCTTTTCCTTTCTTATAAAAAGCCTGCGTTATGCTTACGGTAGCCCTGGAACAACTCCGCTTTTTCGCCTACCACGGTTTTTATGCCGAAGAAGGCGTTCTGGGCAACGACTTTCTCCTCGATATTTATGTAAGTTTTCCCGAACCGGAACAGGTAGAGGCACTGGCCGAAACCGTGAACTACGCTGCGTTGTACGACATTGCCCGCGAAGCGATGGTGGTACCGCAACCACTGCTGGAACAGGTCGTGTATGATATTTCCGACCTCATCCACCGCCGGTTCCCGAATATTAGTCAGACCAAAGTAGCACTCCGTAAAATGAACCCGCCCATGGGCGCGGAAATCCGCAATTCGCTCGTAGTGCTTGAAAAGAATTACTGATACTTCCCGTATATTTATTACCGTTAAATAACCCGTCCTATGTTTAAAAACATTTTTTTCCTGCTGATACCGGTGCTTACTGCTTTCAGCCTGCAAGCACAAACGGTGGAAGATCTACAGGCCGAAGCGCAGGCGCTGGAGAAACAGATGAACGAAGCCGGCGCGTTACAGAAGTACAAAGAAGTACTGAAGATCCAACCCGCTAATGTACCCGCGCTGGTACAATCAAGCCTGCTGGCCGTAAAAGAAGGCTTCCGGCAGAAAGATAAAGAAGCGAAACAAACGTTATATAATGAAGCGAAGGCGTATGCCGAACAGGCGTTGCAGGCCGATGCCTCCAATGCCCAGGCCAACTTTGCGATGGCAGTGGTATTAGGCCGGATTGGTCTCATATCCCCCGCAAAAGAAAAAGTAGCCGCCGCCAAAGAGGTGAAGAAGTACGCGGACCTGGCCCTCCGGTTTAATCCCGATTACGGTGAGGCTTACCACCTGTTAGGCAAATGGAACTTCGAACTGGCGAACATGAGCAGCCTGGAACGTACGGCCGCCAAGGTGCTGTTCGGCGGCGTTCCCCCAGGCACCATCCAGGACGCGATCGCGAATTATGAAAAATGCCGTAAGCTGAAACCTGGTTACATCATCAACTACTATGACCTGGCTATCGCTTACCATCAGGATAATAAGGATACCGAAGCGATGGAGATACTGAAGAAAGTGAACGGCGTGCGCCCGGTTTTCCAGGATGATGTGCAAACGAAGGCAGAGGCGAAAAAGATGTTGGAAGGATTGCAGTAGCCGCGATGAAGCTTTTCTCTTGCCGTCATGGCGACCGCAGGGAGGTCAATCTCGTATGCAGTCTCAGCGCGGGCGATTTACGGAGATTGGAGCGATCTATCTATTCGTCATGGCAACCGCAGGGAGGTCAGTCTCGTATGCAGTCTCAGCGCGAGTGATTACGGAGATTGGAGCGATCTATCTATTCGTCATAGCGACCGCAGGGAAGCCAACTTCCGCGACAGTCTCCGCGTTTGCAACATTTCCTGGGGACTTACAACTGCTTCCCCTTCCATTTTCCACTCTTCAAATACCAGGCAGCCAGCACCAATACGGTGATCCAGTAAATAAATTCAGAGCCCCATGCCCAGTGCAGGGGCTTTTGCCATTGTTCGATTACCACTTCACAATATACGAGGTACAGGATTACTGCCGTAAACTCGATGAGCAGGTTCACCTTCGTGTTGCCCGTACCCGTTACCCCGCTAAACACCACCGACGACACCGCCGTGGTGAGAATACTGGCCGTTAGCATGCGGACAGAAGGCAGGGCTTCCTGAATCAGCGTGGCATCCGGTGTATAGATGGCGAGCAACTGGTGAGGAAACAGGTTTACCACGAGACAAACCACCGAAACGCAGGCCAGGCTGTAGCCCGCGATCTTGCGGATGATACCGGTCACTTCAAACTCGCGGCCCTGGCCAATGAGATTACTCACCATTGTGTTAGCCGTAGACCCCAGCGCCCATATAAATACCGACAGTATGCCGAACAGGCTGCGCATCATGTTGGAAATGGCCAGGGGCCTTTGTCCCAGGTGTTCGATGAAGATGAAGAACACCAGCCAGCTGCCCACTGCGAACAGGTACTGTACAATGAGCGGCGCCGCTACAGTAAGTGTAGAACGAATAGCGGCGAACTGCGGCCGCAGGTATTGAAACAGGTGAAACTGCTTATGATATTTCAGGATGAACAGCATGGCGAAAGCGGTGACGAACCCCGTGCATTCCGCGATGATAGAGGCATAGGCGGCGCCATTCAATCCCATCGCCGGGAAGCCGAGTTTACCGAAGATGAGCGCATAATCCATCCCGATATTGGTAAACTCCATGAATACAGACGTTACCGCGAGAATGCGGGTATTCGTAGTGCCGATATAAAATGAGTTGGCCAGTCCCATCATCATGAGGAAAGGTAGTCCCCACATACGAATGCGGATGAAGGAGAGCGCAGCTTCCTGGATTTGCGGGTCGTGCAGGGAGCTGGCAAAGATGATAGGGGCCAGCACGGCAGTAACGCCTATCGCGAGGAACGCGAACACCAGCCCAAGCCAGATGCCGCTGCCAAACAGGCGGCCGATGCCCGGATAGTTCGTTTCTCCCGCCCGGCGTGCGATCAGGATCTGCATACCGTTGTTGAGCCCATGAGAGATCATGTACATCACCAGGTAATACAACCCAGCAATGCCATTCGCCGCCATTTCGAATTGTCCGAGCCGCCCCAGGAAGGCGACGTTGGTCATGTGATTGATCTGGGGTATAATGAGCGCCAGCCATATGGGCGCCGCTATTTTGAACACCTGTCTGTTCGATGTATCTACTCGCATATAACTAATGCCGCAAAGATACTTAAACCTTTTACAGACCACCATTTCGGGGCAGTTTTCAACAATTTTGCCTATTATTGTGCCTTACAAAAGACCATATATGCCCGTGGCTTACACGATACAACCCACTTTTGCGATTGATGACACCAGTTTGCTGGAAACAGACCTCACTACCTGCCACCTTGTGGTACTGGTTGGTAAGGGCACTTTCAGCTATGCCGTGTACACCGCCGCAATGCGGAAGTTCCTGGCATTGAAGTCTTACAGCTTTCAGCCTGCTACCGGTGCGGTGGCGGAGCTGGAAATGATCGAACAGGTGTTTGATGCAGACAAACTGCTGCTCACTGCCTTTAAAGAAGTGCTGCTCGCTTTCGATACGGCCGACAATACGCTGGTACCCGAAATGTTTTACGGCGCACAACTGAAAAAAGACTTTCTGCACGTTGCCCACCAGGAAAAAATGCAGGAAGCCGTACTCACGGATACGCTGCCTGAACTTGGCATGGTAAACGTATATGCTACCGATAAAGACATCCTGGGTTTCTTACGTAAAGAGTTTTCTACCGATAAAGTAGTACACGCGCACACCGCGTTGCTCAAAGCTTATAACCAGGACCCGGACATTCACAGCCCGGACGGCACAGTATTTATCGAAGTACAGCAACAGAAATTTACACTCACTTTATATTCCTCCGGTAACCTTTTACTGCAGCAGCAATTCACCTATAAAAGCGGGCTGGATGTAGTGTACTATGCTGTAAATGCCCTGCGCCAGCTGCAACTATCGGAGCAGGACGTGCGGGTGAAACTCGGCGGCGCGCTGGAAGAACATTCACAGGTATACCAGGAGCTGTATAAGTTTATACCTAAACTGTCGTGGGTGCAGCGGCCGGACGGTTTCTCTTTCCTCGCAAAGATGCAGGAAGTTCCCTCGCACCATTTCCATAACCTGTATGCACTAGCCTTATGCGTATAATTGGCGGCGAGCTGGGAGGCCGGAGGATTAATCCGCCTACCAATATGCCACATACCAGGCCTACCACCGACATCGCGAAAGGAGGCCTTTTCAACATCATCGAGAATAACCTGGATATAACTGCTCTTAAGACACTGGACATATTCGGGGGCACCGGGGCTATCAGCTACGAGCTGGCTTCGCGTGGGGCAGCGGATCAAACTATCGTAGAGAAAGATCCTAACATGGCGAACTTTATCCAGAAAACGGCGGACTCGTTAGGCGTGAAGCTGAAACTGGTGCGGATGGATGTGTTTAAATACCTCGAGCATTGTACCGATAAGTTCGACTTCATTTTCGCTGGTCCACCCTACGCGCTGGATACCATCGACGAATTACCAAAGATCATTTTTGAGCGGCAGTTGCTGAACCCGGAAGGTTGGTTTGTGCTGGAGCATACGCCTCGCAATAACTATAAAGAATTTTCCTATTACCGTACCGAAAGAAATTATGGTACGACGATCTTCTCGGTGTTCATCAACCGTGAGGAGCTTAGAAAACCTTAATGCCATGCAACGCATCTGTTTATTTCCCGGCACCTTCGACCCGGTTACATTTGGACACACCGACGTGATCGACCGCGCCATCGACCTGTTCGATGAACTGATTATCGGCATTGGCGTAAACGCCGGTAAACAACCGATGTATTCCGTAGAGCAGCGTGTGGCCTGGATCAAAGAGATCTACAAAGACCAGCCGAAGATCAAAGTGGCTTCTTATGAAGGGTTGACAGTTAATTTCTGTAAAAAGGTAAACGCACAATTCATCCTCCGCGGCATTCGTTATGTGAGCGATTTCGAGTACGAAAAGGCCATTGCAGATATGAACCGGATGATGGACGATTCCATCGAAACTATCTTCCTTACCTGTTCACCACGCTACAGCACCGTAGCATCAACACTGGTGCGGGATGTGATCCGGAATGGGGGCGACGCCAGTCAGTTTGTGCCCGAGCCGGTATTAAAAACAATCAGGAACGCATAATTCAGCATATCATGAAACCAATCTGGCATTCGATGAACGTGTCGCTCGAGCAATTGAACGAGAACGGGAAGGGTACTTTGGGCGAGCATCTGGGCATGGAGTTTACAGAAATCGGTCCGGACTACCTGCGTGCCATGATGCCGGTGGACCACCGTACGGTGCAGCCTTACGGCTTATTACATGGTGGTGCTTCCGCAGCACTGGCCGAAACGGTGGGTAGTGTGGCCGCTGCACTTGTTCTAAATCCTGAAAAGCAGCTGGCAGTGGGGTTGGAGATCAATGCCAACCACGTTCGTGGTGTACGGGAAGGATACGTGCACGCGATCGCCAAACCGCTTCATTTGGGTGCTACCACCCATGTTTGGGACATCCGGATTACGGACGACCATCATAAGTTGGTGTGTATAAGCCGGTTAACGGTGGCGGTTCTACAGAAAAAGAATCAAACAGAAGATTAAGATAGAGCGCCGCCGGGTGGTACTCTCTTTTTATAAGTTATTGTGTACCAACAGGCTGACAGCAGCGGTGTTACAGGAAAAGAATCGAACGTAAGATTAAGATATAGCGGCGTGCTGAAATGGCACGCCGCTTTTTTTATACTGTTTGAGGGACGGGTGTGACGCTTATGATGTATGGGGTGCCTTTAGCGGCCGGATAAGTCGCTGTGTTTGTTTACTGCGTTACACCTTCCTGTGTTTTTATCGCTTCGCTCTCCATGCTTCAAACACATTGATGATGTTCTGGTAGGAGAATTTCAGGTACTTATCTACATTTTCCTGTTTCACCCACTCAATATCCATAATATCTTCTTCGATCTGTGGTACCGTCAGCTCCGTTCCGGTGAAGTGCATGGCGTACCAGTGGCTGTGTTTGAGTACTCGCTTGCCTTTGTGGGAATAATAATGGAAGGTTTCGGTAATCTTATCGCCCAGGGTAACCGAGTGTAAGCCCGTTTCTTCCCTCACTTCGCGTAGGGCGCACTCTTCAATCGTTTCGCCGTCGTCCCATTTCCCCTTGGGCAAGTCCCACTTGTTGCGGCGGAAGATCATGAGTACATCGCCGGCGGGGTTGGTGACGAGTCCACCACCTGCTTCCAGCACCGTATATTTTGCTTTCACTTGATTGAACAGGCTGGCCGGGTCTGCTGTGCGAAGGATCGCGCCGGGCAGGGCATCCCGTTCCATTTTTTCCAGTACATCCGCGATGGCAGCATCGTTCGGCTCGCTAAAGGATGGGAGGTCGCCGGGGATATTTGTGTCGGGTGATACGATGTGAAGCGATCGTTCGTTTATATAGATGACAATGGGTGTTTGCATGCGTGCAAAAGTAGCAAATTCCAAGTAGTGCCTTTTCTGCATTTTGCTTTACTTTTGCGGTCATGAACAAAGTAAGTGAAAAGCAGGTAGCAGAGAAACTGTTACAGGTACAAGCCGTAAAGCTGAGTCCATCGGAGCCCTTCACCTGGGCTTCTGGCTGGAAGTCGCCTATTTATTGCGACAACCGTAAGATCTTATCTTACCCTTATGTTAGGGATTATATCAAGTCGGAGATGAGTAACATTGTTTTCGACGTGTTTCCGGAAGCCGATGTGATCGCGGGCGTAGCGACTGCGGGCATCCCGCACGGGGCCATGGTAGCGGATCAGCTTAAACTGCCGTTCATTTACGTTCGTTCCAAGCCAAAAGAGCATGGCATGGGCAGGCAAATTGAAGGCGTACTGGAGGCCGGACAGCGTGTTGTGGTAATCGAGGACCTGATCTCCACGGGCAAAAGCAGCCTGGAAGCGGTGCAGGCGATCCGTGCGGAAGGTGGCAACGTCATCGGTATGGTATCTATCTTTAACTATGGCTTCGATATCGCGGTAAAAGCGATGGAAGAGGCGGGCGTTTCTTACCGTTCTATGAGTAACTACAATGCACTTATCGAGCTGGCGGTAGAGAAAGGCCTGGTGTCTGAAGCGGAACAGGAAACGTTAAATTCCTGGAGAACGTCGCCAAGCACCTGGGGTAAGTGATATATTTGAATTTTTGTTTGTATATTAGATTATAAAATTCAATTTATTTATGCGTATCATTAGATTATTGCTCGTGTTTATGTTCGTGGGAATGGGCGCTACAATGGCCCAGGCCAAGAAAGGCACCCTGGCTACTGTAGTGATTAAAACCCCTACGGTTCAGTGCGCGATGTGTAAGCAAACCATCGAACGGTTTATGTACCAGGAGGAAGGTGTGCAGTCCTGCAAGGTCGATTTCAAAAAGAAGACCACTACGATGAAGTATTATACAGACCGTACCAACGTAGAGAACTTGAGAGCGGCGATCGCCAATACCGGCTATGATGCGGACGACGTAACAGCGGCCGAAGATGCTTACAAAGCGCTTCCCACCTGCTGCAAGAAGCCTGAAGACGGTGGTGGACAGCCGAAGAAAAAGGGATAAGTATTAGTATAGAGTAATAGTAAGGGCCGCCTGTCTTAGGGCGGCCATTTTTTATGCACAAAAGCCGGTCGCTCCCTGGGAGTGACCGGCTTTTACGTTATAAAGAGAGGCTGTTTAGAAAAGCCCCAGTTGCTGTTTCGTTTCACATTTGATCGGAAACGGCAGGAATACCCCACCTTTACCTACCTTACATTTACCGCTCGCCTTGATCGTCACCTCCTTAGACACCAGGGCGGTAAGGGCGTTTTTGAACACGTTCGACATGTCCACCTCCATCTTCACCGGGAAGTAGAAGGTATCCTTCGCTGGTATATATATTAAGGTATCCTGGCTGGAGTGACCCACCTTTACATCATTCAGGAACAGGTCGAAATCTGCCTCTTTCAGCTTCAGGTTGAAACCGTTTGGGTTGTAATAAGCGATGCTCATGCGCACTACACTTTTAGTGAAACCGAGGTTATCCAGGCCAAAGTTAGCCACGTTTATAAACTCCAGGTCCTTCATCTTTTCGCAGGAACTCATGCTGGCCCAGGCGGCGAGTACAACTATTAACAGGCGGGTATGCTTCATCAGAAAACGTCTTTTTTAAGTCGGGATTTTGCGCCCAAACCTACGCCGTATTTTCCAATTTCTAGCAGGAGTGGGGTGGGTTTAACAATGATTTACAGCTTACGCGATTTGATGAGAATCTTTGAAATGTATAATGACAAAAGATTTTAAGGGTTGTGGTCAATTGTTGTCTGACGGTAATTTGGACGATGTGTTTATTAAGGGAATCCTATCATTCATCGGCCTGGAAATTGCCTTTGCGCCGTATCTAAAGATCCGAAAGTTAATCATTTGTGTCCGAAGTTTGGATGCTGCCAGACCTCGTCTTTATTCAAAATGTTCGTTCGGCCAAATGCGTTTTAAAGCTCTCATATCATAAAAATAAGCCCAACTGAGCATTTTTAAAAGCTGGCAATGTTACCCCAAAAGGGCCGCTTTGCAGGAAAAGCGATACAATAATGTGGTTTTGAGAGGTTGATCACGCGTTTTTAGAAACTCTTCTAATGCACATACTATTATAAATATTGGCTGGCTATCTACGAGAAATCGGCTTGTTGACATCCCCGTAAAGTAACAAACTGGGTTTTTATGGTGTTGGAAAAGGAGATTAGTTAATGCTGTTTATAGGTATAGGTGAGGCAGTTCGCGCGTCTTTTATTGCTTCAATATTATAAAAAACGTAAATATTCAGCTGTAAAATCATCTGTTATTTTAGCTGCCGGAGTCGTAAACTCGCTGCCATTGAACTAACTACCGGGCGCCGATTCATGTCTTTTTCGGCAGTGAAACGATGCACAATTCGCTACATTTCTAGTGAACACATTACAAAAACTACTGAACCAATCATCTTTAGTAGAACCTTAGGAGACATCAAAAGCCATAAAATCATCCGTTTAGGCCCAAATATGAGGCGGTAAAATTTCATCAATTTTAGGATTTTATCGGTGCATCGCGTGTCAAAAAAATTGTGCTTTGCTCCAACCTTGGATTTAAAATCCACATAGTTAGAATGGATGCTGACGTCAAAATTCGAACACTGTGACATGAGAAATAGCGCGTAAGTATAAAAAAAAGCGAAAATATGTTTACAGCGAACTTGTCCATCTTATTATCCCGAATAGACCCTATCGCGATTTTTAGCATCATCAAAAAAGTGGAAAACGTGATTTCGAAACTTGAAAAATCATGACAATTCGGGCAGGCATATACCTATAATATTAAATATGTCGAAGGCGTTTTTCCCTGTTTGACTGGTCTTGAAATGATAAAAACGAAAATTTTCAACGCGACTTTTTAAACTATTGAATAGATAGGAGCTAAAATTATTACGACGAATATTGAAAATGTATTATGCGTTTACTGTGATTAGCTTGCCTGTAAGTAGTGTATTTATAAAGTATTTCTTCTATGTGTGTGGGCTTGATCGCCTATTTAATGCCACCCTCCATTTTTCGGAATCGCACTTTCAGGTCCCGATATGTTTTTAAAAAATCAAATATGATCCTGCTTGTTCGCCGGCTTGATTTGAATTAGTTCTCCTTTCATGCTGTTTATATTTAATGTGTCCGGCCTGTAACACAAGGTCGATATTTGTAATATGATGCCTACTTTTACCCGGATATATGTGTTTTTCGCCTACATGTGTTATAGCGAAATCAACGACCGAAAATATCAAAATGTGACATAATGTCGCAGAGCAATAGGTGCCGAAATGGGCCATTTTTGGCTGATCTGGTTCCTCCTTATCGTTGTCCTGATCCGACTGCCTGGGTTCGTTCGAACGAAACACTTACAGCTCATCTTCTCCAAAATTTGGTAGCCGGTGGCTCCGGGAGTCCCATCGATTTTCTACTTCGGCAAACTCAGCTTTTAGCATCTCAATTTTCCACGCGTTTTTCTCAGCTTTTTCGGCGGGTCGGGGAAGGGTATCTATTTGATATTTTACTTCAAATAAAATTGGCTGAAAATGAACTAAAAAATCTACTAATTACTTTAGTATTTTTGCATAGAAATTGGTTTTGGAAGAAGTTGACATCTTACTAAAGATAGTAGCATATTTTATTTAATTCTATGAGCTGTTAAACAAAGGGTTAAGTCATTTAATTGCAAGCTTAATATTTAATTTCATATAACCATTTATAATTGATTTCGACATCTAAATTTAAAAACTCAGACACTATGTCAGAAGGACTAAAAATGACTTCTTTGTTGGTTGATTCTCAATATTTTCCGCCTATTGAGTGTTATAAAACTTTAATTAATGTTGACATATTGAAGATTGAGAGATATGAACACTACCAGAAAGTAAGTTTTAGGAACCGCTGCTACATTGCCGGACCAAATGGCCGTATACTTTTAAGCGTCCCGCTCGTAAAAGGGAAAAATCAGCGGACGATCATGAAGGATGTTAAGATCAGCGATGCCGAAAATTGGCAGGCCCTGCATTGGAAAACTTTGGTATCGGCCTATCGTCGGTCGCCCTGGTTTGAATATTTCGAGGAAGACCTTCAGTCGTTATATGAGCAGAAGTTTGAATATTTGTTGGATTGGAATCAGGCCTGTTTCGAGTGGGTTAACAAACGCATCGGTTTTGAGAAAGCTGCCATTTTTACAGATCAATATCAAACGACTGAAGAGTTAGTAAATGTGACTGATGCTCGTGACCGGTTTACGCCACCGGGTGATCAGGATGAACAGGCAGGTATCACTAACTATACCCAGGTGTTCCAGGAACGGGTCGGCTTCCTCCGAAACCTGAGCATTTTAGATCTGCTGTTTTGTGAAGGCAAGCGTTCGATCGAGGTGTTGAAAAATGCTTAAATCATCCCCGCTGATATGCAGTCAAATGGCTGCGTGATGTTTAGGAGATTAGGGGCACGTCGGTAAGCGAAGACATCGCTGCATGAATACATGTTTTCATTTTCCCTCGATGCTCATTTCGGTGGGGGAGTAAAATGGTCTTTCGATGCCAGGCAGTTTAATTTCGTTTTTCATGACAATTCTCCAGGTAGGCATAGCTCCTGAAGACAGGGGTTCGGATGTTCTATTTGATTTGGGTAACTTACGCAATCAGTTAAAGACGGGTAGTCAACTTTTGTGTCTGGCTTGTGAGGGGGAGCGGGCTTGGGCGAGCCGGCTGCGCAATTGGTCTGTCTGAAGTCATTACAATATAGGTGTCCGGCAACGCATATTGCCAGGCGGGGTTCTCCCGGACTGATGCTATTTTACCTTTTTTGTTCGCGTGCGCCGGCAGCAGGGTCGGGACGCGCCGGGCTGGTGTGGAACGACCGCCGCCAAAGTCATGCAATTGTTTGGTTTGTAGGATTTTAGAGAACGGTTCACCCTTTCATAAAAAAGATCGAAGTTTTTAGAAAACCAATGGAATAAAAAAGTAGATTTGCAGCCTATTGCTGGGAAACGAACTTACGTAGGTGTGTAAACCAGAAGTTTTCAGCAGGAAATCAAGGACATTTATCCTGAAGTTTAGATTTTTTTACTCATTTAAAATTCATTCTCAGCAGTAAATGAACAACACCTACACGGACCTCGTTAACCAAACGTTCGAGTTTCCACAGGAAGGCTTCGATGTGAAGGAGAGTTACCTTCAGTTCAACGGTTTGAACATAAAGGCACTGATCGACAAGTATGGCACTCCTTTCAAGCTGACGTATCTCCCCAAAATCGGGATGCAGGTAAATAAGGCGAAGAAGATGTTCCAGGATGCGATCAAGAAGAACAAGTACGACGGCAACTATTATTATTGTTATTGTACTAAAAGTTCTCACTTCTCTTTTATAATGGAGGAGACCCTGAAACACGGCGTTCATATTGAAACCTCTTTCGCGTACGACATCGACATCATTAACAAGCTGTACGAAAGAAAGAAGATAACCAAGGATACCTTCGTTATCTGTAACGGTTACAAAACGAAATCTTACACCCGGGCCATCGCCAAACTGGTAAACAGTGGTTTCCGTAACGTGATACCGGTGTTAGATAATAAAGAGGAGCTGGAAGACTACAGCAAGTTGATCAGGACAAAAGATCCGGTGAAACTTGGTCTGAGGGTAGCAGCGGAAGAAGAACCAACCTTTGATTTTTATACTTCGAGGCTGGGTATCCGCTCCAGGGACATTCTCGAATTTTATGTAGATAAACTGAAGGGCAACAGTAAGTTCGAACTAAAGATGTTGCACTTCTTTATGAATAAGGGGATCAAGGACGATATCTATTATTGGAGCCAGTTTAACAGGGTTGTAAACCTGTACTGCCAGTTAAAGAAAATTTGTCCGGAGTTGGAGAGCATCAACATTGGTGGTGGGTTCCCGATCAAACACTCCCTTGGGTTCGACTATGATTACGCTTACATCGTGAACGAGATCGTAGCCAACATCAAAAGTGTTTGTAAAAAGAACAAAGTACCCGTTCCGGATATCTATACAGAATTTGGATCGTTTACGGTAGGAGAGAGTGGTGCGGTAATATATAGTGTGATTGGCGAAAAGATGCAGAACGACCGCGAGATCTGGTATATGATCGATAGCTCTTTCATCACTACCTTGCCAGATACCTGGGGCATAGGAGAAAAGTTCCTGATGCTACCCATTAATAAATGGGACGAGGAGTACCAGGAAGTACACCTGGGTGGATTAACCTGTGATGGGTATGACTTTTATACATCAGAAGAGCATATCAACGCAGTGTTCCTTCCCAAGGCGTCCAATGGTAAAGAACCGCAAACGGCCAGTGAAAAAGAGCCGCTTTATATCGGCTTCTTCCACACGGGCGCTTACCAGGACCAACTCAGTGGTTACGGGGGCATCAAGCACTGCCTGATCCCTTCGCCGAAGCACGTGATTGTTGGGTACGACAAAAACGGACAATTAAAAGATTGGCTATACGCAAAAGAGCAAACAGCTCAAAGCATGCTTAAGATTTTGGGTTATTAAAAAAATGGGTTAGTAATCCACACGCGGCCCCTCGACTTTTCGAGGGGCATATTTTTTTCCCGCCTGTCACAATACATGTGCTGATATGCCCCGGTTTTCCTTACTTAGTTTAAAAAAGAATAGGTCCCCCAATGAAGGAAGACCCATTAATTTCATAGTAGAGACGTAAAACTAAAAAGTCATAGACATAGCTTGGATAATAGAACACGATTTCGAACATTCATAGATCGTCAGGACAAACGGAATAAATCATAGCTTAGGAAAATAGAACGCCTTAATTCATAGTCAGGATAAATGGAACAATTCACAAGTTGGATAAATAGCAGACTCTAAAGGCATAGTGTAATTCAGGTAAATCCCTGATGATGAAACAAAGGTACATCCGCGCGCTGCTCCGACAAATACCCGAAAGTGTCATTTTTATACCGAAAATCGGTTGCAGTCAATAGCACGTAACACGTTAAGAATGATACCCTTTATGATTAGATTAAACCCAAATTATATTTATGAAATTTACACTACCTATTCTTTTCGTTAAAGCTATGCTCGCCGTAAATAGCCTAGTAGCGCAGACTCCAGCGCAAGAAGAAGTGAAAACCGTTATCCAGCAAATGTTTGAAGGTATGAGAAAGGGCGACAGTGCCGTCGTTAGAGGGGTTTTCGCGGATAAAGCGTTGCTGCAAACGATTGTTGACCGTAATGACGCGCCGGTAAAAGTTTCCACGGCCGACCTCGGGGGCTTTCTGAAAGCCATTGGTACGCCTCACACGGACGTGTGGGATGAGCGTATCACCTTCTCCCAAATTTTATTGGATGGAAAACTTGCTTCCGTGTGGACGCCCTATAAGTTTTACCTGGGAGATAAGCTGCAGCATTGCGGCGTTAATTCATTTCAGCTGGTCAAGCTGGCTACGGGATGGAAGATTGTACACCTGATCGATACGCGCAGGAAGAATTGTGAATAGGTGCGTGCTATTTCTCTGTATTCAGATAACCGATGGCGGAATCGCACTGTCGTTCTATTTCGGCAAAGCATTCGTCCAGCAACTCGGTGCGCCCTTCCTGGAACTCCGTTTGTCCTGAGCGGGACAAGCCTTTTAAGATCAGGAATTGTTTAGTAAGATTTTGGTTGATGAGTTCTGAGAATTGCTTTTGTTTTTCCCGGGCCTGCAGTTTCTCCAGGTAGGCGACATTGCGGTAATGGTGGCCAAGTACCCGGATCATCAGCAATACATAACAGGCAGTAAGCATCGGGTTGAAGAGTGCAGAGCGATCTGCAGAATATTGCGGTAAGACAAACACCGGTACGTCATATAACCTGATACAAGTGATGAGTGACAGGTAAAGGCAGAGCACCACAGATAACCCCAGGGCGGCACGAAGTCCGATCGTGAACAGGGCGAGCAGGATGCTGAGTATCCAGATCATGGCGTACATGGTAGACAGGTCCTGCTGGCTCGCGAACGACGAGGCCATACTAAGCAGCATCGGGTTGAGTACGGCGATCATAGCGGCAGCGTAATGGCACCTGGTATTGTTAAGTACCAGGAAGCTCACCAGGAAAAGTGTGACCGAGGCGGCACCCAGTAGCAGGTGAAAAGTATCCTGCTGCAGCACTAACACGAAGGTGAGGGGAACCAGTAAGAGCAGATGAAAGAAGATGAAGTCGAACAACATCTTGATTTTAGACTGCTCGCGGGTATCGGCCGTTTTGTGCAAATACGCACCGACTGCAGCTTGTTCGGCTGCATGATAGATGCTGACGGCTAATAATCGGATCCGCTTCATAAGTACGTTGCTGACGGTAGAAAGTGTCTATGGTTAAAATTACTGGTAGGGGAAGTTAGGTCAATTAGCATGGCTGCCCGTTATACTTTCGTGTGAAATTGCGGCCGGCGCAATACTCATAAAGAGGTATAAAAAAGGGGCCGATACAAATCGGCCCCGAACACTTCATCACTGTAATCTATCCCTTATGCAACTACAATTTCTTTTGCAGGTTCCTGCTTAGCTTCTCTTTTGGGCAAGGTTACCTTTAACACGCCGTTTTCATATTTAGCGTTAATTTTTTCTGCATCCACGTTCTCGTCAAGCGTAAATGAACGTTTGAAAGAGCGGGTCGAAAATTCCCTGCGGATGTGTTTTTCTGTTTCTTCCTTGTTCTCAGTTTTCTTTTCCACGCTGATAGAAAGCACCTGTTTGTCGAGATTCAGTTTGAAATCAGTCTTCTCGAAACCGGGGGCTACAACGTCAAGCAGGTAGGCCTCTGACGTTTCCTGGATATTCACCGGTGGGTGAGTGGCGAAAAAGTCGGGTGTCAGGAAGTCGTCTTTCCAAAACTTGTTAAGACCATTGTTGCCAAATACTTCATCAAAGATGTTGTTGAATGATTTGTGAACCGGACGTTGATTAAATTTTACGAGTGTCATAGCTATAAATTTTTTAGGTTTTTAATTGTTATCGAGCGTTTGCTCATTTGCCGGGTATAAATCAAACCAAATACCAATGGCCAAAAACTTGCATAATTGTCATTTTTGATGTATTTGTAGTGACAAAAAGTCTTAATTTTATATTATGCAATGACATAATGGCTGTTTATCGATGTTGTCACTCTATTTATTATTATCATTACCTTTGCAAAAAAGGAGATTAATCATATGTACCCAGCGGAATTAGTTATGCCGAGGAAGGCAGAGTTGACCGACAACGGTTTTGAAGAATTACTGACTCCTGCCGATGTTGAGACAGTACTGGCAAAAGAGGGCACTACCCTCGTAGTTATAAATTCAGTTTGCGGATGTTCCGCAGGCACGGCACGCCCGGGCGTGCTGATGGCAGTTGCTACCAGCGAAAAGAAACCTAGCAGGCTGACTACCAGCTTTGCAGGTTACGACCTGGATGCAGTACAGGAGTTGCGTAAGCACCTGTTGCCTTATCCTCCATCTTCCCCTTCTATCGCGTTGTTTAAAGATGGCCAGTTGGTGCACTTTATCGAGCGTCACATGATCGAGGGTCGTCCTCCACAGGTGATTGCAGGTAGCTTGCTGCAGGCTTTCGAAGAATTTTGTTAATTAATATCTTCTCAAAAAGCAGTTAACATACATAAAAAATTAACTGCTTATATGTGAAAGAAATTTGGGATTTGAATTTTCCCAACGTACTTTGGTGGTTTGATTTTTTCCTCTTGACCTAATTCGGCTTTGTTCATAGGAAAGTTCAGATCACCAAATTTTTTTATAGCCTATGTATCCAAATCTTTATTACGTTTTTAAGGATCTCTTCGGTACAAGTCACGCATTTTTCAAGCTGTTTCAAACCTTTGGTTTCTTTGTAGCGGTAGCTTTCCTGGCTGGCGCCTGGGTACTCACGCAGGAATTAAAACGCCGTGAGAAGCTCGGCTGGCTGAAGGGCATGACCGGCATGGCTGTGAGAAAACGGGGCGACTTTAAATCCGGGTTGCTCTGGAGTGCAGTTATCGCGTTTTTGATAGGATACAAAGTATTGGGCATGTTTGTGCTCATACAAGGCAATATGAGCAGTGCGGAAGTCCGCGAGCTGCTGCTTTCTACCCAGGGTAGCCTGTGGTTGGGTATTGCAACGGCGGCCGTGGTAGCCGGCATCAAGTGGGTGAGACGCCCGAAGGATCCGGAAGAGCTGAAGGCGAAGGAATGGAAAGAAGAAGTAACCATCATGCCGCATCAGCGTGTGCCCGACTTTACGGTACTGGCTGCGCTGGCGGGATTGATAGGCGCAAAGATATTTCACAACTTAGAAAACTGGAGCGACTTCGTAGCCGATCCATGGGGTTCGATATTTTCTGCGAGCGGTCTTACCTTTTATGGAGGTTTGATCCTTGCCGCCGTGGTAATCATTTACTACGCCCGTAAGCGCAACATTTCTACCCGCCACCTGATCGATAGCGCTGCGCCGGCATTGATGCTGGCTTATGCTATTGGCAGGATGGGTTGCCACTTTTCGGGCGACGGTGACTGGGGTATTCTCAATAACGCATATGCCCCGGACAGCACCGGTGTTGTGCAGCGTATTACGGACGAGCAGTACCAGCAACGCCTGCACGATCATGCCTCCTTCTTTGAGGGCGAGTTTGGCGGTATGGACAAAGTGCATGCACATGCTTTTGTAAAGCCTAACTCCCTGGCGTTTTTACCCGACTGGTTTTTCGCTTACGGATACCCGCACAACGTCATTAATCGCGGCATGCCGATGGCCAATTGCGACAGCGAATATTGCCATGTACTGCCCGTAGCGGTATATCCCACGCCCTTATACGAGATCATTGCCTGTCTCTTTCTGTTCGGCATTCTTTGGACAATACGACGAAGGGTGACGATACCAGGCGTTATATTCGGCATTTACCTGATTTTCAATGGGCTGGAACGATTCTTTATTGAGAAGATAAGGGTGAATACAAAGTATGACCTGTTCGGATTTCATCCCACGCAGGCGGAGCTTATTTCTACCGCGATGGTGATAACAGGCGCCGTACTGATATGGTATTGCACTACATTACATAAGAAAACAGTTTCCCGTTAAGAACTATATGCAGCGTCATCCCAATCTTGTGCCCCTGTCGCACGAGCATAAGCGGTTGTTGGAAGTGTGCCGGTATCTGAAGTCAGATGCGGTGCCCCAGGAAGGTTATCCCTTAGAACCGCAGGCTAAAATGAACTTCGTCGTGAAGATATTTAAAGAGGTGATGGTACCGCACCTTCAGAAAGAGGATTATCTTTTTGAAGCGTGCGCCGGCCGCGACCCTGAAATTGATAAGGCTATCCAGGAGCTGCAAACCCAGCACCGCCAGATATCTACGATCTACGGTGGCTTGATGGAAAGCAAAGACCTGGAAGCGGATATGGACTACATTGCCCGCGAGCTGGAACTGCACATCCTTCGTGAAGAGGAGGAGGTGTATCCGCTCATCGAACAGCGGTTGCCAGATGTAGTAGGCAGTATGACCTTTTAATAAAGCGATATTTTGAGATACGAGCAGCCGTCCGGAAGGGCGGCTGCTTTTTTTATAGACAGGTGGATTCATTAATTTTATTAAGCTTGGCTATTTCATCCAAGGTGGGATCCTATTTCAGGATGTAACAGGCAAATTGGTAAACAGGTGTAAACCTTAATTCGGATGATCTCACCAGCGTGTACACCTGGTTTTGGATATGAAAAACTGAAAAAGTAGCCAGTTATTCTACTGTTAGTCCATAGTTGGCAGCCAAATTCACCCCGACAACCAGCTACTAATTCTACTGTAATTCTACTGCAATCCTACACTTACTCCGTACAAAGTCCACTACGAATGCCAGTTAAATAGTCGTCACAGCCGATGAACGGAGCGTCGCAACGGCGGATGAAAAGAGAAAGAAAAGTTTGTAACAAAAGAAAAGAAGAAGCGTCTTTAATGCAACACCCCGATCATTTCGACCAATCATCACTGTTTATAGACCATTTATGTAAAGGATTGTACTATGCATTGCAAAGTACCTACCTTTACACTGTAATTGTTAATAAAAGGAACTTAGCCAAGCACAGACACTTTGTTTATCAATTTCATAAATCCGCCTTATATGAAACGTCATTCTAAAATGTTGCCCCTTAGTATGTTGCTTGTTTTCGCAACTGCAATGCCGGCCCTGGCCCAAACGAAAGTGACGGGACAGGTGAACCAGGCAGACAACAAACCGGTACCGTTCGCTACCGTTACTCTGTTAAAGGCCAAGGACTCGACCCTTGCCAAAGGAGCGGTGGCCGATATCGATGGAAAGTATCAATTTGAACAGGTGGCCGCCGGTAAATACCTGGTTGCCGCAGTAAATATGGGAATGAAGAAAAGCTTCAGTCAGCCCTTCGAAGTAAAAAACGCGCCCTTTCAGCTGCCGGCTTTGTTGCTGGGAGAGGATGTTAAGAAACTAAAAGAAGTAAACGTGACCGGTAAAAGGCCGTTCATCGAACAAAAAGCCGATAAGATGGTGGTGAATGTGGAGAACAGTATCGTAGCAGCCGGAGGCACCGCCATGGAAGTTTTAGAAAAAGCACCCGGTGTGCAGGTAGATAAAGACGATAACATTTCCATGAAAGGAAAGGGAGGCGTCATCGTGATGATAGACGGGAAACCTACGAATATGACCTCCCAGGACGTTGCCCAGCTGCTCAAAAACATGCCCAGCTCTAACATTGACCAGATAGAGCTGATCGCCAATCCTTCCGCCAAATACGATGCAGCGGGCAACGCCGGGATCATTAACATCAAACTGAAAAAGAACAAAAACTACGGCACCAACGGGAATGTATCGCTGGTGTATGGTCAGGGTAAACTACCGAAAGCGAATGGCAGCTTTAACCTGAACCATCGTAACGAGCGCCTCAACGCATTTGCATCCTACAACTACAATTATAACCGCAACTTCGAGAACCTGGAAGTGTACCGTAAAAGTATGGACCAGGGCCGCCAGGTGATATTTGACCAGGCCAACTATATTGATAAGTCATCGCACGCGCATAACACTAAGCTGGGACTGGATTATTTCCTGAACAAGCATCATACGATCGGTGTGATGGCTGATCTTAATAAGCGGGTGTGGGAAGGACCGGGTAGCAGTATCACTAAAATGGGCGATGGGCTGGCGATTGACAGTAACCTTATTACCAATTCGGAAAACGACCGTGACTTTAGTCAGACCGCCTTTAACCTGAATTACAAAGGCCGACTGGACTCCGCCGGTAAAGAGTTGAACATCGACCTTGATTTCAGCCGTACCGACCAGCAAAACGGTAACCTGATGAAAGGTGCTTTTCGCGGTCCAGACCTGAAGCATTATATGCATGGTGATACGGTACGGAGCCAGCAGCCGTCGCGCATCGAGATCCGCACGGCGAAGGCCGACTACGTGCATCCGCTGAAGAACGGGGCTAAGCTGGAAGCTGGGTTTAAAGTGAGCTTTGTGAAATCGGACAACAACGCGCGTTTTGATTCGCTGAAGTTGCAGCAGTGGGAGTTTGATGCCAACCGCTCGAATCACTTCATTTATGAAGAGAATGTGAATGCCGCCTATATCAACTTCTCTAAACAGTTTAAGAAATTGGGCGTACAGGCGGGTTTACGGGGCGAACAAAGTAATGTGAAAGGTAGCCAGATGACCACTGCGCAAGTGAACGACACCAGTTACTTCAACTTGTTTCCCAGCGTGTTTTTGAGCTATACGGCCAACGAGAAAAATATGTGGGGCGTGTCGTACAGCCGCAGGTTGCAGCGCCCGAGTTATGATAACCTCAACCCGTTCGAGTTTTACCTGGACCGGTACACGAAAACGAGTGGCAACCCGGGTTTGAAGCCGCAGTATTCCAATAACTTCGAGGTGAACCATACCTTCAGGCAGTTTTTGACTACCTCGCTCGGTTATACCCATACGAAAGATATGATTACCAGGGTAATTGAGGCTGATGAGGATTTTGAGACCGGGGATACCACCATCCTGAAGTACAAGTATATGAACGTGGCCAAGCGCGACAACTTTAATCTCGGCATTTCTGCTCCCTTTCCAATCACGAAGTGGTGGAACAGTTTTGTAACCATTTCCGCCTTCTACAACCGGTTCCAGACCGTGGTGGACGGGGAGCAGATCGACCGGGCGTCTGCCGGTTTCTTTGGTCAGACACAGCATACGTTTAAGATCACGAAGGGCATGAGCGCGGAGGCTTCTTACTACTATAGCTCGCCACAGGTGACGAATGAGGGTTTGTTCAGGATGAGGGCGATGCATTCGGGTAACATTGGCCTGCAGCAGCTGGTGTTAAAAAAGCAGGGTACCCTGCGGGTGAACGTGAACGACGTATTCAATACCAACCGTTTTTCGGGTACCTACGAGGCCAGTGGTCAGCAAATAAGGTTGTCGAACCGCTGGGATAGCCGGCAGCTGCGTGTAAGCTTTACCTATCGTTTCGGGAACATGAACGTAAAAGAAGCCCGCAAGCGCCGCACGGGGATAGAGGATGAACAGAATCGTGTGAAGTAGTGTAATCCCCTCATTAACAATGACCTAATCAAGTTTTAGGTATATAAGGATGGATGGAGCGTGGCCTTTCGCAGGTCACGCTTCTTTTTTTATTTTGGGAATGCAACCTTTTTTTAAGGCTGGCGTCTTTAATACGAACACATTTAAATCGCTTGACAACAAACCTCCTAACAGATCAACTGGTATATCGTTGCCGACAGGGTGATGTACGGGCGTACCGTGAGCTGTACGATGCATACAGTAAGGCGATGTATAATATATGCCTTCGTATGTTGGGGAATTCGGCTGATGCGGAAGATGTGTTACAGGAAGCGTTTGTGCAGGTGTTTAATAACATAGGTAAGATTCAGCAGGAAGCAAGTTTAAGCGGGTGGATCAAAAGGATTGTGGTAAACCATTGCCTGTCGCAGTTGCGCAAGAAGAAAGTGTATTTCGAAGAAGTGGAGGAGGAGCATGTAAGCGGCGAAGCGGAAGTAGATGAAGTGCAGTTTGCCTTGTCGGTAACACTGGTGAAAGAGGCGATTGCGCAGTTGCCGGACGGTTATCGCACCGTGTTGAACCTTTACCTGTTCGAAGATTATTCCCACCGCGAGATCGGCGAGTTATTGGGAATAACGGAATCAACCGCCAAAACACAATATATGCGTGCAAAAGAAAAAGTGAGAGGGATTGTAAAGCAAAAAACAGTAGCGTGATGAAAATGGAAGATTTCATACGGGATAACCGGTCAGCGTTTGAGGAAGAGGGGCCATCGCCCTTGCTGTGGGAGAAGCTGGAAAAGCAATTGTCGGTAAAACGCAAAGTGGGTATTGTACGCGCTTTGGGACGTCACTGGTTAAAAGTTGCGGCGGCCTGCCTGATCCTTATCAATAGTGTTTTTTTGATGCAGTTCCTGCAATATAAGAGCCAGCAGCAACAGCATGTGATGATCCCGGAAATAGACGAAGCCGGCGTGTATTATACCAACCAGATAGAGCAGCGTTTGGAGTTGATCAATGCGTATCCTGCCCCCGAACTGGGTTTGGATAGTACCGTGAGAAACGAGCTGCAGTTAAAGAACGACACCTACCTCATGCTTGAAAAGGAGCTACAGGCGAATCCGGGCAACGAGCGCATCAGAGCTGCCATGATCCGGTATTACAAAATGAAACTGGAGTTGCTGGACAAAATACTTGAAGAGCATGAGCGACATTCAACACCTAAAAAGATCCAACAGTATGACGCTGAAATTTAAAATATTATTCCTGTTATTCTTACCAGCCCTGGCGTTTGCGGAAGGCGATCAACAAAGCGTTCGTATGGTGGAAAAGACATTTGCAGCCAGTGCTGCCAGTGCTTTAAAGATCACTAACAAATACGGTAAGATCGTTATCAACCTTTGGGATAAAAACGAAGTAAAAGCATCGATCGCAATTACCGGTTTCGGTAAGAACGAAAGTGACGCGAAGGCCATGGCTGCGGCTGTGGATATAGAAGAAGGCGGCAGCGGGGGAGACATTGTATTATCGAGCAACTACAAAACCGGTGGCAACAAATGGATATTCGGATCCAGTAAAAACGGTAAGCAGTACGTAAACATAGATTATACGGTGTATATACCGCGCAAGCTAAAAAACATCACCCTGGAAAATGCTTTTGGAGATATACTGGCCCGCGAACTTACATCGCCTACCGCCATCATTATCAGCTATGGTTACTTCGATGTGGAGTCTGCCGATTACCTGTCACTGAAAGCGAATTATTGCGACAAGAGTAAGTTGGGGAAGATACAATCCGCTGAACTGACAGTGAACTATTCTTCTTTCCGTTTGGAAGAAGCCCGTACACTGACCATGCGTAGTAATAATTGCGATTACAAGCTTGGTTCCATCCGATCATTGTCGCTCACCGCCAATTACGACGACTTCCGGCTGGAGCATGTAGATAAGATAGATGCCCGCACCAACTACACCGATCTGCGGATCGATCACCTGGAAACGGAGGGTACCTTTAACGTGAATTACAGCGATGTCAGTATCAAATCGACAGGCACGCAACTGAAGTCATTCCACTTCAATGGTAATTACTCGGATGTAACATTGGGTGTTGCCCAGAGCCTCCCGGTTAGTATCACCGCCAGTGTGAACTATGGCGACATTAGTACCGGCGGCCTGGCCATGAAAAATGTAACCAGCGTGCGGAAAGGTGGCAAGCTGGATTACTCCGGCATCAGTGGGGCAGGATCTGTACCTGTACAGGTGAAGTGTAATTACTCGGATGTTACGTTTAAAACGAACTGATAAAACCTGCGGCAGCAGCCGGTGACGGAAACAGGCACTTCGCCATTCCGCTTTGTGTCCGGGACCGGCGCTGCCGCCGATAATAAACTACCATTCTAAAACCTCATTAAACTTATTGTCATGAAAACACGCGAAGCTTTGTACTACTGGATACCGTTCGCACTGATGGCCTTATTCTTCTCGTCATTCAAACAGGGCCGTGAAAAAGTAAATGGTAACGGTAATGTAAAAAAGGAAAACAGGAGCCACGACTCATTCAGTGGCATCGCTACCTCCGGCAATTATAAAGTATACATTAAGCAGGGCAATAGCTATTCCGTGCAGATAGAGGCGGAGGATAACCTGTTGCCCTACATCGAGACCAAAGTGGAGGGTAACTCTTTAGGCATCGGTACTAAAAGAGGTTTCAATATTCACCCGACGAAACAGATCAACGTGTATATTACCCTGAAAGAGCTGAAAGAACTGGCGGCCAGCGGCAAGGGGGGCTTTTACAGTGAAGGCCAGCTGCGTTCCAACAAACTGGAAGTTGCCTTTAGCGGGTCGCTGGAAACAGACCTTGATGTAGAGACGGGCAGCCTCGAGATCAGCAACTCCGGTTCCGGTAAAATGAAGTTCCGCGGTAAGGCCGACAAGACCGAAATCGCCATCTCCGGCAGCTGCGCTGTGGAGGCGGAAGGTTTATCTACCAACAATACCGAGATCGCTATTTCCGGCAGTGGGGACGTGCGTATAAGGGCGGAGAAAAAGCTGGACGTTGCCATATCTGGTGCAGGCAATGTAACCTATACGGGTAATGCAGCGGTTTCACAGCATGTGTCCGGCCGGGGCACCATCAAAAAAGGATGATATCATCAAAGTATAAATGTGTTCAGGAAAAGCAGGCGATTTGCCTGCTTTTTCTTTTATCTTTGCAGACGCGGTAAAACGCATTTAACCTAAAAAACGCCAAAGAATGCCGTCCTTCGATATCGTCAGCAAAATAGATGGGCAAACGCTCGACAACGCGATCAACACCGTAAAGAAAGAGATCACTACGCGTTTCGACTTTAAGGATTCCCATGTGAGCATCGAGCTGAACAAGAAAGATTTTAAGTTGAGCCTGGAAGTGGAATCGGACATGAAGTTGCAGCAGGTGATCGACGTGCTGATCAGCCGTAGTATGCGCCAGGGCGTGGACGCCAACGTTTACGACCTGAGTAACGAGCCTTACCAGAGTGGTAAAGTATTGAAGAAAGAGGTGCCTGTACGCAACGGTATCAAACAGGAAGACGCCAAGAAGGTGGTAAAGCTGATCAAAGACAGCGGTACGAAGGTGCAGGCGGCGATTATGGATGATATTGTACGCGTTACCGGTAAAAAAATAGATGATTTACAGGAAGTTATCGCTCTCATGAAGGGCGCGAACCTGGGCATTCCCCTGCAGTTCGTGAACATGAAGAGCTAGTCCTGTCGGTTAGATTTATATTCTTTTCGGAAAAAAAGTAGGAGACTAAAAAAAATATCTTACCTTTGCAGTCCGTATTTACAAATTATTGATATGAAACAGGGAATTCATCCGGAAAATTACAGATTTGTCGTTTTTAAAGATATGTCAAACGGTACTAGCTTTTTGAGCCGTTCTACCACGCCTTCTAAAGAAACTGTGAAGTGGGAAGATGGTAACGAGTACCCGGTTATTAAACTGGAGATCTCCAATACTTCTCACCCGTTCTACACTGGTAAAAACGTATTGGTGGATACTGCAGGTCGTATCGACAAGTTTAACAAACGCTACGCGAAAAAGGCTTAATTCGTCTTTTTTAAATAATTACGATCCCATCGGTAAGCTATCGATGGGATTTTTTATTTTAGCCATATGAGCCCTAATTACATCCTTTTTGATACACCGGACCGGGACCTGTTGTTCCCGTTCACCCACACGCGGCCGGCCGCAGCCTGTAAAGTGGGCCTGCTCACTATACAGCAGAAGTGGGAAAGGTTGTTAAATGCAACCCTCAGTCACTTTACCGTTCCCTATTTGCAGGAAAAGTACCCCCTGGTAACCGGCGATATAAACATCCTGCTGAACGGGCATGTATTGCCTACGGCGGAGCTGGTGGAAGTTGTGAAGAGCTTGCAGAATGGAGAGGAGTTGTATAAAGACGGCAGTTTATTGGCCAAAGTAGTGAGTGGCCTTGACTTCCTGCAACCTTCAGTGGGCGGCAGGCGCAATTTTGAGGGCGATATCAAACGAATCGACTATCCCTGGCATATTAGTCAATTGAATGACTACGGCATCCGGCAGGACTTTAAAATACTTACGGAAGGCAGGGTATCAGCAGTGATACCGGCCTCGAACCAGGTGGTGAATCCGGAGCACATTTTCATCGAGGAAGGTGCGGCTGTAGCGTGCAGCGTGTTGAATGCGAGCACCGGCCCTATATACATCGGCAAAAATGCCCAGATCATGGAAGGCTGCCTCGTGCGTGGGCCGCTGGCGATGGACGAAGGAGCTGTGTTGAAGATGGGAGCTAAGATCTATGGGGCTACGAGTATTGGCGCCAATAGTGTAGTTGGGGGCGAAGTGAAAAATACCGTGTTTTTCGATCATTCCAATAAAGGGCACGATGGTTATTTGGGGGATGCGGTGATTGGTGAGTGGTGTAACCTTGGTGCCAGTACCAATTGCTCGAATCTTAAGAATAATGCCCGCGAAGTGCGTGTGTGGATGGAGGGGCGTAAAGAAGCCTGGTCGGCCGGACTGAAATGTGGCGTGCTGATGGGCGACTACAGTCGTTGTGGGATCAATACCATGTTCAATACCGGTACCGTCGTGGGCGTATCGGCCAATGTATTCGGAAGCGATTTTCCCCCCAAGTTTGTACCCTCTTTTACGTGGGGAACCAATGTGGACGCATCCTACCGGCTGGCGGAAGCGTTGCGCGATGCGGAGTCGTGGATGCAGCTGAAAGGAAAAACGCTGTCGGACATGGAAAAGCGCATGCTGACGTATATCTTTGAGGCGCAAAGAAGTCAAAAATAGTAAACGCATAAATTCCTTTAAACAACAATGAGAAAGAAAATTGTAGCAGGAAACTGGAAAATGAACCTGACATTGGCGCAGGGTGAACAACTGATCAATGATATACTGGCGGCTGGCCTTAAGCTGGAAGAGGGTCAGGAAGTAGTGGTGGCGACGCCGTTCCCGTATCTTACAAAGGCTAAATCGCTGCTCCAGCACCATCCCGGTTTTTACCTGGCAGCCCAGAACTGCTACTCCGAGAAATCCGGTGCCTTTACCGGCGAAGTATCTGCGGAAATGCTGAAATCCGTTGGTGTGGATTACGTGATTCTTGGTCACTCAGAAAGAAGGGAGTATTTCAAAGAAAGTAATGAAGCCCTGGCTAAAAAAGTAGATCTCGTGCTGGCAAACGGTTTGAAGCCTATTTTCTGCTGCGGCGAGCCGCTGGAAGTTCGCCAGGCTGAAACACAGAACGAGTATGTAGCTAAGCAGCTGGAAGAGAGCCTGTACCACCTGACGGCCGAGCAGTTGAAAGACGTGGTGATTGCTTATGAGCCTATCTGGGCGATTGGTACCGGTTTAACCGCCAGCGCTCAACAGGCGCAGGACATGCACGCGTTCATTCGCGCGCAGATCGCCGGTAAATATGGCCGCGAGGCTGCTTTGGGTCTGTCCATCCTTTATGGTGGCAGCGCGAAACCTTCCAATGCGAAAGAACTGTTTTCCAGCCCTGATGTAGACGGTGGTTTGATCGGTGGTGCGTCGCTGGTGGCGGCTGACTTCGCAGCGATCGTTAAAAGCTTCTAAATAATACAGACAAGTTGCGCTCCCCAGGCGCAACTTTTTTTAGCATTTCTTGCTAAAAAAATTAGTATTTCCCAAAATAGTTAGTATATTCGTATTGTTAAATTGCTTTTGTTATGATGGAAGAAGCACTATACGATTATCTATTGGTAATTAGCCCTGACGCTGAAACCGCGGCGGATGTGAAGCGTTTCAAGGGGATGATCGCGAACGAGATCGGAAGTTATACGGGATTGCATTCCAAAGCGCATATTTCGTTATTCCGTTCCGAATTCCCTGACCGTTACGAGGACACTTTCACCCGGATGTTGGGAACCTTGGCTGACGAGCTTTCAGCGTTTACGATTTACACCTCCCGGGTAGATCATTTCAAGCACGGTGAGCATAAACGCACCATTTATGTGAACGTGGCTAACCCCAAACCCGTAGAGGAGTTGCATCGGCGTGTGCTGCAGTTGTTTGAGCTGAAGGCGCATAGTTTCAAACCACATATTACATTGGCGAGGGCGATTGCTACGGCGTCGTTCAACCAGGTATATCCTCACTTCGAGAATAAGCTGTTCGTAAGAAGTTTTCATTGCCATAGTTTCACGCTGTTGAAGCGTCCGGCTGCCGGCGGCTCTTACGAAATTGTACGCGAGTTTATGTTCGGTAATCATGAATCTGCGGAGGGGCCCTTGTTCCATCACGAAGCGCGTTCATTGCATCAACAGCAGGGGCACGGGCAGCAGGATGAGCATCAGCGCCATGAGCACGAGCATGCAGCGTAGCCGGTAGGGCGGGAGCGTGTTCGGCAAAATGTAGTGCGTCAACATGCAGTGTAGAGGTGGTGTGTTCGGCAAAAAGTAACAGTGCTGCATGCGTCAACCTCTAGCGTAGAGGTGGTGTGTTCGGCAAAAAGTAACAGTGCTGCATGCGTCAACAAGTAGCGTAGAGGTAGTGTGCTTCGCAGAATGAAATGCGTTAACGCACAGCGTAACCCGGCCGGCAGTATACTCGCCAAACTGTAACCCTTGGCGGTGTATACACCGAGGCAGCAGGAAACGCATTGTAGTAGGGAAATACAAGATTCAAAACGTATAAAGTTATGAAAAGGCATGAAAGAGAACGTGAAAAATGATCGTGAAGTGTAGGTGTTAAACAGCCATAAATGCAGACGCCAACGCGATTCACCGCTCTAAAAACCCTAAGGCTCATTAACCAATTTAACCTTAAAGACATTAACGCTTAAAATACCGTGTTGCATGGAATGGGTGGCAATTAAAACAGGTCATGAAAGTCAAACAACCCCAACCCCCGAAATGGAAATGTTTGCAGGCCTGGCTAAAGCCGGCTTTCACCTGGAAATGATGAGAAGAAATGTGAACCCTGCCACGGTAGAATACTTTTACTTTCATCCAACTCTACATATACAGGTACATGAAGTGCAGGAGCCAGAAGGAGGATCTTCCCAATTCTTTATTTTTTATTCGGATGGACGCACGGTCTTCGTGAAACAGGCCGCGCAACTCTTCCAAAAGTTATCTGTCCCGGTGCATTGAATAGGCTGTTTTCTCTCGCACCGAAGACAGTAAGGAGCCATCTTGTAACAGCCGGAACGGCTTGCCGACCGGTTGTTACAAACTCCTTCCGGCACCTGGCTTTTTACCTGGTCCATTTTTCTTTCTCCATCCATATATGTCCTAAACCCTATACCTCCCAAACAGGTGGCCGTCCTGTTGTGTGCCCTCACAACCTGACCGCCATTCCTTAACAGCAGTGGCTCTTCCCCAAGGCCGTTCGCTTCATAGCCGGATGAACAAGTTTCTTCCGGCTATGTTTTTTCAATTAGTTTTGCCGCATGCAAATTCTCCACCGCGAAATACTTGTAACAGGCCGCGTGCAAGGCGTCTACTTCCGCGCATCCACCAAATCCGCCGCCGACCGCCTCCAAATCAAAGGCGCAGTTAAAAACACACCCGACGGCCATGTATGGATCGCCGCCGAAGCGCCGGCAGCAGCCATGGAAGCGTTCATCGAATGGTGCAAACAAGGCCCCCCGGCAGCTAAAGTCACAGGGCTTGATATCAAAGAAGGGGAGCTGCAGCATTATACTTCGTTCGAGATACTCCGCTAGGGTAACGACATTACACGTCGTTCGATATACATCGCTAAGGCAACACACAAAGCGTTCGTTCGATATTCGCGTTAACGCGATAAGTCCCAATACCCACACATCAATTCAACTATAAAAAAAGCGCCGGCCCCAAAGGGACCAGCGCTTGTCTGCCTGAAAGGCTATCAGTTATTTAATCCCTAACTTTGTCAGCAACGCCTTGTCGAGCGAAGATTTCGGTACAATAACCGTTACGGTATTAACTGCGAAGTAAGGCTCGGAAACATAGATGTAGCCCTCTTTCGGCGTTTTTGTACCCCAGGAGTTCTTCACAATAAAGTAATCCTTTCCGCCATCACCTTTGCCCAAACCGGTAATATGCATCAGGTGATCGTCCTGGGTAACCAGGCTTTCGAACAACTGCTGCCGGTAAGCCGGTGTAACCTGCACTTCCGCCATGCCCGGTTTAAATCCTGTAGCAGCCGGAATGCTGTCGCCGGCAGGAGAGAGGGCGTAACCTTTTTCCATTTTAAAGCCACGGTTGCTTACGTCGGCATCCCACATGATGGTGTAGCCTTTACCGATCGACTGCTTCACCGCATCCACAAACTCCGCCAGCGGCAGGTTGTAATAAGCGCCGTTGGAAAAGTTGTCCGGAACCTCTACTACGAACGGCTGGTAAAACGGATGATGTGTGAAAGAGGTCAGGTTAACATAGTCGCTCTCCGTAAACTTCAGCACGTCTTTCGCATAGGTTTGCGGGGTATAGCTTTTACCATTGTACTCGAAATTGGCGGGCGCTTTGCCAAGCGCATTATCCAGTATCTGGTCTACACCATCTTCCCAGTTAGCAGGAATTGGCTTTTTAAGCTTTAATACGCTGTCGAGGTAAGTTTTGAGGGTGCTGACAAGCTTGCCGTGATTGTGCGCCGTCTGCCCGTCTTTAAGGCCCGAATAGACGCTTTCCGGAACCACTCCGTACCGGGCGATGGCCCTGATCACGTCGTGGCCCAGGCCGCCTTCGTCAAAACGAGCGTAACCCTGGCGCAGGATATAGTTCTCCGCCTTTTCACGATAGATATTTCGTACGCTGAACATTTCCGAAATATCAGGCTGCTCCTGTCCCTTGCGCATGCATTCAGATTCGATCAGGGAGGTGGTGGAGAAGCACCAGCAGGTGCCTGTCATATCCTGGCTCTTAACTGGCGTGGCCTTGTTGTTCTTTACAATGGTTACCTGGTCCTTTACACTTAGGTTAACCTGGGTCTCCTGCGCCATCGCAGGGAGGCTGGCACCCATACAAAGGGCCAGTAATATATCTTTTCTCATAGCCGGCATGTCTGTTTTGGTAAAGATAACGAAATGTAAAGAAAAACGCCGCAGCCTGAAGAGGCACGGCGTTCTAGAATGGCGGTATAAAAAAACTTATTGTTGTACGTCGATGTTCAGATTGGTGTGGTCGCCTTTCAGGGTTACCCTGTCAGACTTAAAATAGCGTTCGTATTTCTTCAGCACGTCGGCGGGCTGTTTGGTGCCATTGATGTACAGTTCGCCGTCCTTCTTCTCGATCTCGTACGACTTGGTGCGGTCGATCAGTTTGTCGGCAGCCAGTTCGTTCAGTAGCAGGTTGTACTGGTTGCGCTCTCCGAAGCTGCGGTTCATATTTTCCCTGGCTTCTTCCGCATGTTTGGAGGCTTCTTTCCGGTGGATCTCCGAACGCTCCATCGCTTTCTCAAATGCCTGGCGTTGTTTCACGGCCAGTTCTTCGTGGCGTTTGCGGTCTGCTTCCGACAGCTTACGGTGTGCATTGGCCTGCGCGCTGAAGTTCTGGTCAATGCCCTTGAACGCTTGTTGCATCTGCTCGTCGATCTTCTGCCAGTTTACTTCTTTGTAAGCTTTCTGCAAGTCCTCCTCCATCTTTTTCCAATCTACCTGTTTAAAAGCTTTCTCCGTTTCTTTACTCATCTTTTCCCAATCAATGCTTTTATAGGCTTTCTCGGCGTCCTTCGCCATCTTTTCCCAGTCTATGTTTTTCTGCGCTTCGGCGATCTGCTGCTTCAGCTGGTTGAAATCAACATTCTTGTAAGCATTTGCCATCGCCTCTTGTGTTGCTTTGAAGTGATCGCGGCTAATCTTCAGTTGCTCGCGCTGAAGCGCCATTTGTTCACGCAGTTGCTGACGTTGCTCACGCGCATTTTCTTGTGCTTGCTGCATTTTGATAAACTGCTCCTGCATACGAACGCGGTCCGCTTCAGGCATTTCACTGATACTGTTGTATGTTTTCACATTGCCCTTATCGTCGGTGATGACGATCTTGCCGCCAGGTACTGTATCATACCACGCTGCTGTTGAAACGTCTGTGGTGGTAAGGGCGGCCGGTGCGCTCGGCACCACGGGCGGTGTTTCCGGTACAGCAGGCGGTACCGCCATAACAATTGGTTCAACTGCTACACATGGTTCGGTGGAAGGCGTCGTTACGCAATCTTCTTTTTTTACGGTTTCTGTAGGCTGATCCTTTTGAGCCGGGTTGAGCCAGGCAATGGAAGCAACGCCGGTGAGTATGATCAGTACAGCCAAAAATTGCTGGCTGTAGCTACGGTGACTAGTTTTCATTTCCATGATTCGTTTGATGCGGTGAAAGAGGTATTGTTTGTTGTCCGCAATCGCCATGGCCATCGGGTTGGTGGTAAGGCGGTATTCTTCCAGTGCCACCAGGGCCTTGGCGTAGTGCAGGGGCTGTACGGTGCTGGCAATTACCAGGTCGTCGCAGCAATGCTCCCTTTCTATCTGGATGTTTTTGGATATCCACCAGATAAAAGGATTGAAGAACAGGATGGTCTCTACGATGGATTGGAAGATATTCAACAGGTAATCATGGCGTTTTACGTGTGCCAGTTCGTGGAGCAGGATGGCTTCGAGCTGGTCGGTACTTAAGTTATTCACCATCGCGGCAGGCAGCAGGATCAGCGGGCGCAGGAACCCGATCATCACCGGCACCTGGATGGATGCACAAATGTGTAACTGTACTTTTTTACGGATGCCCAGGCGGCGGCTCAGGAGGTCGACCTGTGTGCTCCAGGCGTCGTCCATACGCAGCAGTACGTTGCGGCGTATTTGCTGTAACTGTGCAAGGTCCAGCACCAGTTTGATGGTCATGACCACCACACCTACAATGTAGATGCCTACCAATACGGGGAAGTACACTTCCATGCCGGGTATGAGCCCTACCGTACCGGTTGCCGCAGGTGCGGCAGGCAGGTTGGCTACGCCGCACTCAGGAAGCGGTGTGTCCATTGCCAGCTGCATCGTTAGCTGCGACTCGCGAATGGCCAGCAATTGTCGGCTGAAAGTAGCGACAAACCATGTGAAGATACCCGCCAAAGACAGGAACGACAAATGGTATTTAGCTGCGGAACTGGCCGCCGGCCATATTTTGAGTACGATCCTTAAACAGGCGAATACGACAAAGGCCTGCCAAAAGGAATGCAAAAGGGTCCATCCAAAGGCGCGGATGACTTCCGCAGTAAAAGGAAGCAGCGAGGTCATGGCAAAAAATTTAAACTGGTAGCTATTCTTGCTTTTTCTCCATGTCTGAAAGATAACGCCTGATGGCATCCAGCTCCTCCGGGGAAGAGCGGTGGTGACCGAGAGCCTGCATTACAAGCTGGCTCGCGGAGCCGTTAAAAACGGTATCGATCATTTTGTTCAATAGTTGTTGTTGTGTTTTTTCCTGCGAAACAAGCGCCTGGTAAATATGGGTCTTGCTGCTGGTGTCGCGGCTTAACAACCCTTTGTCGTGCATGATCTGCATGAGTTTGAGGGTAGTGGTGTAGCCTGCTTCCTTGCGCTGCTCCAATATCTCATGCACGTCCCGCACAGTACTCGGGCCTTTCTCCCAAAGGATGCCCAAAATTTCCAGTTCACTTTCCGTCGGCTTAATGTTCTTTACAGCGTCCATCGTTTAAGGTTTAAGTGATCCGTTCCTGCCCGGATTACTCATGTACGAATATCTTCGTAAACAAATGTACGATACTTTTCGTAATTCAATACTCCGAAGGTGTATTTTTTATTTCTTTTAACACGGAAAATTACCTTTCATCCGTACCAGTCTTTGGAAACCAGCCATGGGCCTGCTATCAGGCCGCCGTTGTGTCACTCACTGCAACCGCATCATCTCTATTAAACGAAAAAAAGCGGCGCGTATAACTAAGTATACACGCCGCGTACTATAAACCGAAAATCTATCCCTTAGAACCTGCCCGCCTTTAAGGTTACATGAGCGGCCGGACCACTCATATCGCTATCACTGATACCGGGTGTGCTGGAGCCCTGTATGAACCGGTAGGAGGCACCCACGCCAATACGCAGGAAGGTGGCTACGTTGATCTCCACGTTCGCATAAGGCTCGGCGGCAAAAAAGCCGCTCTGGTCTATCCACCGGTCGCTGTCGCTATCAGGTTTCCATCTAACACCTTTCGCTACAGCACCGCCGCCGATGAGGGCACCCGCTCCCCAATGGAACAGTTTGTTGGAGTTAAAAGTGTATTCCGCTACAAAACCGCTGTACCAAAAGTTCCAGTAGCGGGTCGGATCATCTACGTTCACACGGGGCGATTCAATGTCGTTAACGAGCGCATACCCGCCGGCACCCAGCATGATGCGGCTGTTCAGCATCACCCCGGCGTTACCGCCCATCATAATGGCAAACTTATCTGCAAAAGGCGTGAAGTGAATGGTGGGGGCGCCGTAGCCGCCTACGCGCATCTTACCGCCGTTTTTTGGTGTGGAAAGTGTTTCCATCTTTTCCTGGGCTATTGCACTGCCGGCAGCTGCAAGCATAGCAAGCCCTAATATGAACTTTTTCATATTGATAAAATTGAAGTGAGTATTTGTGATTAGTGTATTTCTTTTTCTGCGTAGCTCACACCCGACATGCCAAACCAGCCCAGTACACGGCCATTGCCGCCACTCGCGTTCTTCAGGTTGGTACCTACGTTTTCCAGTACCCGGGCGAACAGGCCGCCGTTATAGATTTGGCTTTCTACATGTGATAACCACTCATGGCTGGCCTTTGTGCAGGAAGCAATGCGAACGATCACTTTTTCTCCCTTCAAAAATGGTTTGTCGCCACGGGTAATACCTTCGCTGATGGGCGGTATAAACTTAATGCCATCCGACACATCTTCGGCAAAGCTGCCGTTAATCGGGAAGTTGTCTGTAAGCCTTGTCTCTTTGTTATTGCGGTACGAGCGCACCCAGTAATAATCGTTTCCTCCTTCCAGGTCCCGGGCGTGTAACTTTGCAAAGTAGCCTTCTTCGTTCCCAAACTCGGCTTCTTTAAACTCGTAAGTCAGCGAATCAATCACCGGTACACGTTTTACCGTGTCGATGGCTTCGTACGCCTGTCCGGCCAGCTCTACGCGCAGTTTGTAGGCGTGCCCAAGTATGCCGATGCTCACCGCAGCACCCGGATCAAAGCTGTAGTAGCCGTTTGAATAGGTGAAAGGGTACACATTGCCGCTCGTTAAATCGGTGAGGGTAACGTTGGCGGCGCTGATCACGTTGGCAGGTGCGGTGCCGGTGTAAGCGGTGGTCTCGGTAATGCGGATTTGTTGTACACCAGGCGCACTGGTAATCCAGGCATCCACAACCGGAATGGTTTTACCGGCTGGTACGTCCAGGTCAAACTTGGTTTCGCAGGCGGTGAGTAAAAAGGCGCCCGCAATCATCAGCTGGCTGAATATCTTTTTCATATGCAATGATGTCATTAGAATTTAAAGTTGTAGGTGATACCGGGAATGATGGTGCCGATGATCGACAGGCGGATGGCCTCTTTCTTCGATGCATCATCGTCGTTCTGGCGGAAGTAAACAGAGTAAGCGTTTTTACGTGCATACACGTTGTACAGCGAGAACACCCATTCTCCATGCCAGCGCTTGCGCTCTTTGCCCTGTAGTGTGTAGCTCAGGTCCAGGCGGTGAAAGTCGGGCAGACGGTAGTTGTTACGTTTCTCTGTAGTGTTATACGGAATGTCCCAGCCCTGGTACTCGAGGCGCGCATCTGCAAAGGTTGAAGGAGCACCGGATGCATACACGAAGTTGGCCGATACGCTGCTCTTCTTATTCAGTTCATGTGTCACTACTACGTTCAGGTTATGCGGACGATCATAGCGGTTCTTAAACCATTCGCCCTGGCTGATGCCCGGCGTTTTACGCTCGCTGCGGCTGAGGGTGTAGCTCACCCAACCTGTCGTTTTGCCCGCTTCTTTTTTAGCGTACAGTTCCAAACCATAAGCGCGGCCGGTAGAAGATAACAGGTCGGCTTCAATATACTTATTCAGCTCCAGGCTGGCGTTATCGATATAATCCAGCTGGTTGTCCATGTTTTTGTAGAATGCCTCGGCCGATACTTCAAACGTACCACCCGGTGCGTTGTAGAAGTAACCTAACGCAAACTGGTCAGCGATCTGCGGCTTCACGTTGTTCGACGATGGCGTCCATATGTCCAGCGGGGTAGGAGAAGCGGTGTTAGACAACTGGTGCATGTACTGGGTGGTACGTGCATACGATGCCTTGATCGCACTGGTGCTGTTCAGTTTATATTTGGCAGATACACGCGGTTCCAGGTTGTAGTAATCTTTGATCGTTTCACCTGCGCCAAAGTGTTTTTCTGACACCAACCGTCTGCGGATATTCGGTGTCGTATCATTATAGTAGTAAGCAGTACCCTCGCCCATGAAGTTAAAGCCGGATACACGCAGCCCGTACTGTATGCCAAACGCATCGCCCAGCTTCAGCTCGTGATCGAGATATACAGCGCTTTCCAGTGCATGTTTATTGTCGACTACGATGGAGCTTTTGTTTTCTCCCTCAGCGCTGATACCGGTGCCTGGTTTAAAGGTGTAATAGATGCCCTGCACACCAAAGTGTAAGGTACTGTTGCTGTTCAAATACCAGGTGAACGAAGGTTTCACGCCGTAGTTAATGATGTTGGATTTCCAGCTAAATAGTTGACTTTCTTCATTTTCTTCGTTGCTCGTAAACTTCAGGCTGTAGTCGTATTTGCTGTAGTAGGTGGAAAGGTTCATGAACAACTTGCTGTTAAACACATGGTTCCAGCGGATGGACGTAGTCGTGTTGCCCCAGTTGATATTGGCTTCTTTTCCGAAACCGAATACATCCCGGCCAAAGTAACCGCTGGCGAACAGGGTGTTTTTTGCATTCAGTTTAAAGTTCACTTTCGCAGTAAGATCGTAGAAGTATACTTTACTTTCTTTCATATCCCCTTTCAGGAAAGGTTTCATCAGTACGTCGATATAAGAGCGGCGACCGGCTACGATGAACGAAGATTTGTCTTTCTGAATAGGCGCTTCAATAGAGAGGCGGCTGAAGATGTTGCTGATGCCACCGTTCAGCTGTAGTTTCTGGTTGTTACCATCTTTCATGCGGATGTCGAGTACAGAAGCGGTACGACCACCGTATTCAGCCGGAAAACTACCTTTATAGAGATTGATGTTCTTCACTGCGTCGGGGTTAAATACGGAGAAGAAACCCATGAGGTGCGTAGAGTTATAAACAGGCGCCTCGTCCATCAGGATAAGGTTTTCGTCGCTGTTGCCGCCGCGTACGTTAAAGCCGGATGCGCCTTCGCCTACGGTGGTCACGCCTGGCAGGGTTTGGATAGCTCGTAACACATCAACTTCACCCATTAATGTCGGCAGTTTCTTCAGCTCCTGGATGTCCATTTTGGCTACGCTGGTGCTGATGGTATTGATGCTTTTCTGTTGCTCTTTACCGGTAATCACTACTTCACTCAACTGGCTGTCCGTACGTTTCATTTTTACGTCGATCGTCTTGTTGGAAGTGAGGTTGACGGTGATTTTGTTCATGGTGTAACCCATGTAGGAGTACTGTAATTCATGGGTGCCGGCGGGCAACGTCAATGAATAAAATCCATATTCGTTAGTCACGGTGCCGATGCTGGTTCCGGGTTTACCTATAGAAATGCCTATCAGGGTTTCGCCCGACTGATCGTCTTTAACATAGCCACTTACCGTGTAGCGCTGTTGCTGTGCGTTTACAAACTGTACCTGCAATAACAGCAGGGTAAAGATCGCAAGCAGAACTGCTTTCGTTTTCATTGATTCCAGGTTTAACTAATTTTCTTGTCTGAATATAGGACGTATGGAAAAACATTTCCCCCTATCGGAGGTTAAATATTTTGAAAGAAGGGAGCGGGGCCGGGGTTAATCAAGATAATTGAGTGGGGTACGATAAACGGAGCCGACGGGTCATTACTCCAACGGCGAGCAATGAAAGCCAAGCTGTTGCACGAAATCGGCGATATGGCTTTCCGGCATCGGCAGGCATTCTATACGTAATACTTTGTCACAATCTTCGAGGTCCACCGTGCAGGCAGTAGCATTAAACTTAGCGGTTAACGCCTGCAATACCTGATTTTTATCATGTGGTGAATCGATATTTGTTTTGAATATGCCAATCATGTGATATTTGTTTAGTGATTTCAGGATACTTTTGCAAAGTTGATTGCTTTCCTTTTGGGATACTTATATTTAAGGGAGTAATTTTTATATAAAACGGATTATTATGGCGATCGTCATCCGCAATACCGCCTACGATGTAATTTATGAGGACCATAAGCCTTTTATGTCCCGCCAGCCTGGGCTCCAGCTGATAGAAGAGGATATTACGGTGAACGAGTCCTTTGGAAGGGCTTCCATTAAAGATATCCAGTTCGATGGTATGACCTTCGGTTATGGCAATATCGATGTGTTGCAGGATATACATGTTGAATCCGAAGACATTCATGCGGCGGTGGCGCTATTCTATACACTTAAAGGCGATTTCGACATGTACCTTAAAACGGGGGAAAAGATGTCGCTGCCATTGTATAGCAATAACCTGATGTTCAACCCCTCCACGGCCGAAACCATTACTCTGCGTAAGATGCAGGGCATTGAAGTGATCGGGATCAATTTTGATACGGATAAGTTTGTGGAACTGGCAGCTAACAGCAGCCGGGCTATGGACCGGTATGTGAATGCCGTATTAAACCGGCAGGCGATATTCCAGAAGCGTCCCGGAAGATTGACGCCGCAAATGTTACAGGTCATCCAGGAGATCAAACACTGCCGGTTTACAGGTGGTACCAAAAAGCTGTTCCTGCAATCTAAAGGGATTGAGTTGCTTGCCCTGCAAAGTGAGCAGATGGAACAGGCGGCGGGCCGCGATGTAAAGACGAGTAAACTGACTGCTGCCGACCGTGACCGCATCCAGTATGCGCGCCAGGTGTTGTTGCAGCATGCCCAAAACCCCTTATCGCTGTACGAATTGGCGAAGGCGGCAGGCATTAACGAGTTCAAACTAAAAACAGGATTTAAAGAGATGTTCGATAACACGGTGTTCGGCTACCTGAACGACCATCGTTTAACACAGGCCCAGCAAATGCTCCGGCAGGATGTATCGCTCAGCCACATTGCCGACGAGCTGGGATATTCGTCACTGCAGCACTTCAGCCAGGCGTTCCGTAAGAAGTTTGGCTTAAGTCCTATGCAGATGCGCAAAGCCTAGCGCAGTAGGGCTTACTTCAGTGAAGCGTATGAAGGTAAAATGGTCATCACGTTTGCTTTCTCCGGGCATATTTGCAGGCACAGGCTCCCGACCTGATCGAAAGCCCGTCGAATGGCGCTCCCTCTAAAGATATTCAAACATAAGGCTCACGTGTAAGCCGAAAATTAACTAAAAAAGCCCCCGAACTTCGGGGGCTTTTTTAGTTATTTAGCAGAGCGCACCTGCGCTACCTGTTCTGTCGGAGCTTTCTTTTTAGCCGATGATTTATGATCTGAATTACCATGTAATCCCGCCAGGGTAGGCGCAATTACCAGCGATACGATCGACATCAGTTTGATGAGGATGTTCATCGAAGGACCAGAAGTATCTTTAAACGGATCACCTACTGTATCGCCTGTTACAGACGCCTTGTGTGGTTCCGATTTTTTGTAGTATACTTCTCCATTGATCTCTACACCCTTTTCGAACGACTTTTTCGCGTTATCCCAGGCGCCACCGGCGTTGTTCTGGAACATACCCATTAACACACCCGAAACCGTAGCACCGGCCAGGAAACCGCCCAATACTTCCGGACCGAGCAGGAAACCGATAATAATAGGGGACAGGATCGCAATGGCACCGGGCACCATCATTTTACGGATAGAAGCCTCAGTAGATATTGCCACACACTTGTCGTACTCAGGTTTGCCTGTACCTTCCATAATGCCTGGAATAGTGCGGAACTGGCGGCGTACTTCCTCCACCATGGCCATCGCTGCTTCACCTACTGCACGAATGGCGAGGGAGGAGAAGATGAACGGGATCATACCGCCGATAAAGAGGCCTGCCAGTACATCTGCTTTATAAATGTTGATACCGTCCATATCGTAACCATTCGCGCCAACTACGCCTACGTACGCTGCAAACAGCGCCAGCGCCGTCAGTGCTGCAGAAGCGATCGCGAAACCTTTACCCGTGGCCGCCGTGGTGTTGCCTACTGCATCCAGGATGTCAGTTTTCTCACGTACGTCTTTAGGCAGCTCGCTCATTTCGGCAATGCCTCCTGCGTTATCCGCAATTGGTCCGAACGCGTCGATTGCCAGCTGCATGGCTGTTGTGGCCATCATACCTGCGGCAGCAATCGCCACGCCGTACAGGCCTGCAAAGGCGTAAGAACCATAAATACCACCTGCCAGTACAATGGTAGGTAACAGGGTCGATTCCATGCCTACTGCAAGACCACCAATGATATTGGTCGCGTGCCCGGTGGCAGACTGGCGGATGATGCTCATCACCGGGCGTTTGCCCATCGCTGTATAATATTCAGTAATGATACTCATAAGTGTACCCACGATAAGGCCCACGATGATCGCGCCGAATACGCCACCTTTTGTGAACTCGTAGCCGCGCAGCACCAATGTTTCAGGCAGTATCCAGTTTACCAGAAACCAGGCCACCACGGCGGTGAGTACGATAGAGCCCCAGTTACCGAGGTTCAATGCTTTTTGTACAGCCGCTGTGCTTAAACCTGCGTTCTCGCTGATGCGTACGAAAAAGGTACCGATGATGGACAATACGATACCAATACCCGCGATGAGCATAGGCAGTAACACAGGAGCGAGGCCACCGAAGTTATCGTTGGCGCTCACGGTTTCCACACCTAATACCATCGTTGCTAATACGGTAGCCACGTACGATCCGAACAGGTCGGCACCCATACCGGCTACGTCGCCTACGTTATCGCCTACGTTATCGGCAATGGTGGCGGGGTTACGCGGATCATCCTCCGGGATGCCCGCTTCTACCTTACCTACCAGGTCCGCACCTACGTCGGCTGCTTTGGTATAAATACCGCCTCCCACACGGGCGAACAGCGCAATGCTTTCCGCACCCAGTGAGAAACCGGTGAGTACTTCAATGGTTTTGATCATTTCATCTGTACCTGCTTCGGCACCAAAGTAGGCCTTAAGTACGATGAACAGTCCGCCCAAACCCAGTACGGCCAGTCCCGCTACGCCCATGCCCATCACAGAGCCGCCCGTAAACGATACTTTCAGTGCTTTGGACAGGCTGGTACGCGCCGCCTGTGCGGTACGTACATTCGCTTTGGTCGCGATGCGCATCCCGATAAACCCTGCCAGCGCCGAAAAGATAGCGCCAATCACAAACGCAACGGCGATGGTCCAGTCCGAGTTTTCGTGGCTGGCACCCATATACCCCAGCAGCAAGGCTGCAATAATCACGAAGTAAGTGAGGATCTTGTATTCAGCTTTCAGAAAGGCCATGGCGCCTTCGGCAATGTGCCGGGCTATCTCAGTCATTTTTTCATTTCCGGCGTCCTGGCGGCTTACCCAGGCGCTTTGTACCGCGGTAAATAACAGTGCAATCAGTCCAAATAGTGGAATCAGGTAGACAATACTCATTTTGGTTCTTTTATTAAAAATTAGGGTATCGACTAAAAATAATGTATTAAAATTATTTTTACTAGTGAACGAATATATTGATTTTAAATGGGATTTTCTGCCTGATTTGCAAGGCTTTGTAGAGGGGTATATAAACGTCTTAAATACGCTTATCTGGGCTTAAACGGATAAATACCTGTCCGAGGCTGTCTATGATGTCTTCCGGCAACAGGGCTTCTTCAGACAAACGGGCCGCTGCCTGGTCGCCGGCCGAACCGTGCAGCCAGACCCCGAAAACTATAGCCGCCTTGGGGCTGTAACCCTGTGCCAGCAAAGAGGTCAGGATGCCCGTCAGCACATCGCCGCTACCACCCGTGGCCATACCGGGGTTGCCGGTCGTATTGAAATAGACAGCCCCGTCCGGACAGGCGATCGCGGTATAGCGCCCTTTGAGCAGGATGTACAACTGTAATTCCACCGCCTTTTTACCTAATAATGACAGCCGTTCGAAGTCATCGCTCGTAGCACCGAACAGCCGCTCGAACTCTTTCGGATGTGGCGTTAGCAGGGAGTTTTTAGGCACCTTTTGCAGTAACGCCGGGTAAGTGCCTATGATATTCAGCGCGTCCGCATCCAGCACCATGGGTGCTTTTACGGCTTCGAGCAGCCGCTCCAGGGAGCGGGCAGTGGCGGTTTCGGTACCTATACCGGGGCCAACGCCAATGCATTTGTACGCGGGGTTTAATCCCTCGTGAAAGTGAATGCTGTATTGCTCCTCCACTTCCGCCACACACATAGCTGCCGGCACGGTGCTCTGGATGATCTCATACCCGCAACGTGGCACGTGCAGTGTGAGCAGCCCTACACCTGCACGCAAACAGGCTTTTGCAGCCAGTACTGCCGCCCCCATCTTCCCGAAACTGCCTGCAATGAGTAACGCATGCCCGAATGTTCCTTTATGTGAAAACGGCTTGCGTGGCTGGTAAATGGTGCGTATCGTCTGCTCGTCGATGATGTGGTAAGGCGTTGTGGTTTGCGCGATATAGGTGGGGTGCAGACCGATGGGTAAAATGTGCAACTCGCCCACCCGTTCTGCGTTCTCTGGTAGCAGGAAGGCCAGTTTGTAAAACTCAAAACTGAGTGTATAACGCGCATGCACACACGGTGCATGTAAGGAGCTGCCATCGGCCATGACGCCCGAAGGCATGTCGATCGCCACAATAGTATGTCGGTCCTTTAGTTCGCTGATGCTGTGCAGGATGCCCGCCACCCAGCCATCCACCGGCCGTGATAGCCCCGTACCGAATATAGCGTCGATCACCAGTGCGCCGGGTGCTAATGTGGGAAAGTCATGCCGGGCATGGATGTGATGTAGCAGGTGGGGATGTTCTTTTTCGAGCAACGTGTAGTTAGCGGCACGGTCGGCCGATGTTTTATCGCTGTTGTGCACGACATATACTTCCACATTGTACCCCCGCAACAATAGCAGCCGTGCGATCACGAGTCCATCGCCGCCGTTGTTGCCTTTGCCGCAGAAGATGTACAGCGGCGTATCGGCCATAAATCTTGCCCGCAGCCAGCCTGCACAGGCAGCGGCGGCCCGCTCCATCAGCATCGCGCTGCTCACAGGTTCGTGCGCAATGGTGTAGGCATCTGCCTCGCGTATTTGTGCGGCGGAAAAGATTTTCATGGAAATGAATTTAGCCAATTCCAGCAAATATGATGCAAAGCGGTGGTAACTGGTAATATCCTACCAACATCCTCCGTAGATCCTTGCTGCTTCTTAGGTTCATCCTAGGCTCAACCTTCGTTCAACCTTCGTTCAACCTACGTTCATGTGCCTAGGATGAACCTAAGATGAACGTAACTTAAACCTAAGATGAACCTAGGCAGTAGCAAGGATGCAGCATGGATGCAGCTTCTCAGTCATAAGGTTGCTTGTATGATGGGTTAGGGACGTTTAAATTTGAAATAGATGGGTGGTGTTATTTTAACAGTTTCCGGGAGGAGGAGGGTGTTGTGGCTGAAGTGAGTGACACAACGGGGGCTGAAGAGGGGAGAGAAAGATGGTTAACAAAAAAAATCCCGGCCATGCTGACCGGGATGAAAGATATAATCGGAACGACGACTATTTGAAGGTGTAGCGAACGGACATGCCGCCGATTTGCCTGCCGAAGAAGTCGTTGTCGCCATTAAAATGGAAGTAAGGTTTGAGGTCGGCGCTCAGGTTCAGCGGGATCTTGGAGAAGGTATACTCCAGGCCGAAGATGCCGTCCAGACCGGGCATTGCATCAGAACCATCGTTGTGCCAGCGGCCGTTATCGTAGTAGCGGCGTTCCCATATCGCGAGGTGCGCACCACCGCCTGCATACATGTTAAATTCAGAAACACCGAAAACGTTCCAGTGGTATTCGTAAAGTCCGGTAATGGTTACGTTGTTAATGTTGTCGCCACCGTTGAAATAGTGATGTACAATGCCTTCCAGCGCATGCGGACCTTTCAGGAAACCTTTAGCGGTGAAGCCTACGATCCACGGGTTAAATCTAACACCCAGGCCTACTTTGTAATCTGCGGGATTACTCATTCTCTGCGCATTTGCTCCGAGTGACAGCGCTGCAAGCATGCCACAGAGTAACACGATTTTTTTCATAATACTTGTTATTGGTTAGAAAAACTTAATCTCTCTTTTTGCCGCCGAACCGGTATCGTGCGGAAAGGCCAAAGTCCGCAAGTTCGGAGGAGGTGGTGAAGTGAATCGCGGGTTTCCAGTCGAGACTGATGTTTAGCGGAATAGTGGGGAAGTTATAATTCGCTCCTGCAATTCCGTCGATACCCGCGAGAAACTTGTTGCGCCCGTCAATTTGCCTGTTACCCAGGTGAGCGCCGCCCCCGGCATACCAGCCAAAACCTTCTGTAGTAAGTGCGGAAAGATCGAAGTGGAACTCGCCTAAAGCAGTAAGGGAAACCGTGCGGTTATAAAGCCCTACGATCGCTTCTGCTGCAAACTTATCGCTGATATAGTACCTGGCCGTTGGTCCTAATGGCAAACCTATTCTCACACCTGCTTCCAACTGACCTGCTGATTGTCCCTTCGCTTTAATTGCCAAACTACTGATGATTGCTACCAGTATGATGCGATACTTCATGGAGGAGGAATTTACAATAACAATGCCAAACAGGATTGTTTAGCTCCTTATGAAACGCAAATAAGCAAATCCAAGTATGCCGGAGATGAGAGAAGCGGCAATTACAGAAATGATAGCGATAACTTGTATGTGCTGATGACTGGCATCAAGATAAGCAAGAGAGGCGATGAAGATCGACATGGTGAAGCCAATACCGGCCACCATGCCTACGCCCAGCAATTGCGACCACCTGGTACCAGCGGGCAATGCAGCCAGTTTTAGTTTCGTGGCTAAAAAAGAAAAGCCAAATATGCCGAGCGGTTTGCCGATCACTAACCCGGCGATAATGCCGTAACTCACCGTGCTTGTAAGCGCCTGTTGTATGTTCGCCGGAAATATGATTGCCGTATTTGCCAGTGCGAATAGTGGCATGATGAGGAAGTTGACAGGCATGTGCAGCTTATGTTCCAGGCTGCTCACTTTATCGAGCGGGATGCAGAAGGCGAGCAGCACACCTGCGATCGTTGCATGAATGCCTGAATTGAAGATGCAGTACCATAATGCGATGCCCGGTATCAAATACCACCATAAGCCTTTAACACCAAGTCGGTTGAACAGGGCGAGCATTAACAGGATGCCGCCGCCGGCTAACAGGTAATTGATGCTGAGGTGATCGGTGTAAAATACGGCGATTACCAGTATGGCACCAAGATCGTCGATGATGGCGAGGGCTGTAAGAAATATCTTGAGCGGGAGAGGAACGCGGCTGCCTAAAAGGGATAGTACGCCTAATGAAAACGCAATATCGGTCGCCATAGGAATGCCCCAGCCATGCAGGTATTCGCTGCTGTGGTTAAAGCTGTAAAAGATAAGTGCGGGCACCAGCATGCCTCCTAACGCAGCCAATACGGGTAATAAAGATTTTTTTACAGAGGATAACTCACCGATCGTGAGTTCGCGTTTGATTTCCATCCCTACGAGAAAGAAGAACAGCACCATCAGCACGTCGTTGATCCATAACAGGGGAGAATTGGGAAGATGTAAGCCCGCTGCATTAAAATGATGTTCGCCATGCGGATCAAAAAGGTGATTCCAACCCGCTGTGTAAGATGCGCCTGCGCCGCTGTTAGCGATCAGCATGGATACTAAAGTACAGGCGATGAGGATGATACCGATCGACCGACTGTCAGGAACGCCAATATGGGAGAAAGCAGTTTTTTTTTCAGCACAGATGCGGCCATTCTCTAAGACATTTAGTTACCAATAAGCGAGTACCTGGATTTAGGCCTGCGGTTACCTTCCCATTTGAAGTTGGATAAAGTGCGCTGATCGATCGGGAATTGCGTAAACGGATAAATGCCGCCTTCGTGGTCCTTGATGTTCACGATGTATTCCAGTTCGCCATCCACGAAGTGCATGTCGATAATCGCGCAGGTAGAGCGTTGTACGTTGGTAAATGCGCTGTCCTGGTCCTGCTGGAACACGATGCTTTCGGCATTGCCGTAAATGCGCATGTAATACAACTTGCTTTCCCTGAAATACCCGGTGATGGTGTTGCCTTTGATCTGGTTATAGAAGCCGGGCGTTACTTCGCTGGCGAGCAGGCCGGATTGGTCGAGCAGCATCCTGTCGGCCTTTTTATCCTTCGTAAACAGGTATACCGTGTCGCCGGACATCTGCAGTTCCTTTACCCAGATCACGGGTTCTTTGAACATGCGGAATACGGAGTCCACGCTGCTGTAATACGCGCTGTCGCATACGGCCTGTAAAGAGTCGGAGAAGATGCGTACGTTATGATAAGCTTTGATGTATCGCTTTTCAGTAGTGTCTTTAGGCGTGGCGGCCGAGTCGGAGGGAAGCGAATCTGTTTTGAAAGTGATCGCCCCTGGCATGTCCATCGTGCGTTTCAGCGGCAGCGAATCGCGTTGCGGGCGCATTGCCGTAACTTTTGGCAACGAGTCTTTTCGCACAGCTATTGTTGCATCCACCCGTTGCCGGATGGAATCCCTGGCGGCATCTATCTGTTTGGGGATAGCATCACTGGCTGCCGCTATTTGTTTGGGTATGGAATCTCTCGCGGCGTCTATCCGTTTGGCGACGGAATCCATGCCCGCATTCACCCGTCGCGGGATGGAATCCCTGCCTGCTATGGCTGCATCCGCACGTTGGCGGAAGGCGTTAGGTACGGAGTCGATTGCTGCATCTGCCCGGTCGCGGAAGGCATCCGCAGCGGAGTCGGTTGACTGTACCAGCGAGTCTGCCTCCATATCCGGCGCATGTACGCTGAGTAGTGAGTCCTTCGGAAATACCTTCGCTGTATCCGGCAAAATTACGCCGGAGAACATGGTGTCGCCAGTCATGAAGAGTGAATCTTTCTCACTATAAGTGATGGCTACCGGCCTTTGGGTAGCTAGTACGGAGCGGTCGGTCTGGTTTACCTGGCCGTAGTTGCCCAGCAAAATGATCTTGTTCACCGTGTCGCGCCACACCATGTTACCGATGGCGATTGCTACACCGTTCATTTTATCGACGTTGATGCGATCAGCGGTGAAGTCGCCTGTGCTGTCGGTGATGAGCGGCCTGCCTTCAAAGTCGCCTTGCCCTGTATTTGTATTGTAGTAGCCGGAGGTCACGTAGGTAATACGTTTCCCATCGTTGATGGTGGTAGGGGCTACGATGGTGGCTATTTTAGTTTCGGTATTGTATAACAGCGTATCGGTGGAAAGTGTGTAATCGGGATTTACGAGAACTACATTCCCCCGGAAATAAACGTCCCTGGGCTCTGTATAATAAAAAGCTTCGCGGCTGGTAAGCGTCGAGCCCTCGTTCACCAGCTTACCACCGTTAATGTAGCTGCCTATCTTGGCATTCATGTCATAGATCATTTCGGGGCTGGTAATGACTACCCCGCCCTGCACCAGTCTGGCGTTGCCTCTGAGCGTTGCTATCTTGGTATTACCATCGAAATTTACAATATCGGAGTAAGTATGTACACTGTCATTGTTGTTGATATGTACATGACCATATGCGTCTATCTTGTTTTCGTTATTGCTACGGATGGCGCTGTCGGCATAAAGGAGCGTAGTACCATGCGAAAACTCTGCCTGTATAATTTTTCCGTTTACGGTATCGCTGTACACCCGGGTCAGACCTTCTCTCACCAGCACGTTCAATCTGCCGGAGCGTACGAGGTTGATGGTATCCTGGGCGTTGGCATAGAGATGACCGGCCATTCCTATCAACGTAATAAGAATAAACCTGTATAGAAAACGGATGTGCATAGTGTTGTTTATTGTGCCGTATCAGAAGGGATCGCCTTCACCTTGTCTTTTTTGCCGAAGAGCGAGAAGTGCACATACCTTTTCGGGTTATAGCGCAGATCTTCCAGCAGTTTATTCAGGCTGGCCAGGGTAGACTGAAGGTTGTTATATACTTTTTTATCGTTCAGGAGCAGGCCGGCGGTGCCGTCGGTCGTGTTCAGCTTCGCAATAGTGGTATTGAGGCTGGATGACATTTCCTGCAGGGATTTAAGTGTTTGTTCCAGTTCGCCGTTCGCCAGGGTGCCCATAGTTTTGTCGGCATTATCGAGGATACCTGCGATTTTTTCGTTGTTAGCTTTCAGGTTAGCCGTAACAGCTTCCAGGTTTTTGAAAGTACCGTTTACAGAGCCATTCCTGTCCAGCATACCGGTAAGTGAATTGGTAGCGGTAGATAAATGTCCCATGGTGCCATTCAGGTGGTTGATGGCAGAACGCAGGTTGCTTTTGGCCGTGGTGTCAAATACAGAGTTTACGGTCATCAGCAGGGAGTCTACCTGTCCGAGAGTACCTTCCAGTTTGGATACCAGTGGGTTGAGCTGCTCTTTCAGGGCATCGGTGATGGAACCATCTACCGCTGCATAGATCGTGTCGCCGTTACCGAGATAGTCGGTGGCATCGCCGAAGTCAAGTTCCACTTTTTTGGTGCCCAGCAGTTCGCTGCTGATGCGGGCCACGGAGTTTCGTGGTATTTCTATGTCTTTTGAAATGGAAAGCGTTACGAGGATGCGGCCGGCGTGTTTGTCCATTACCTTGAGGTCGGTCACATTACCTACAATGAGGCCGTTTACCTGTACGCTGTTAGATGGCTGCAAGCCGTTTACTTGTGTGTAAACAGCATAAATCTCTTTCTTTGAGGAAAACAGGCTGTTGCCCTTCAGGAAGTTAAATCCCAGGACCAATAAAGCAATTCCTGCGGCAGACAGTATGCCTACTTTAGTTTCGTTAGATATTTTCATCCAGTTTTATTGTGTATATGGTTTTGCCAGTCAGCAAAAATAACAAAATACAAAAGTGAGCAGTTGCAGGAAGGTATTATGCGGGTAAAGATAGGATATTATCTTACATGAGCGAATTAACCCTTACTCCATTTTTATAGGGTACCAGGAATGCATCCGGGAAACCCTGCTTCTGCGCTTTGTACATCGCCGCATGGGCTTCGGCTTCCGAACGGAAGGGGCCCATGAGGTATTTGTATTTTTTCTTTCTGTCTATCAAAACCTGTTCCCTTTCTATTTTGCTGGACCCAAGTTTCTTAAAGATGGATGAACTTTCCGTATATACTTTATCGGTAATGCAAAGCTGAACCCTGTATTCCTCGCCGGTTACAGGCACTGGCGGGAGGGGTTGCTCGTTCCGCACGCTGGCAGGTGTACCCTGTACCGGTTTTTCCACAGGAGCGGGCGCCGGGGCCGGGGTGTTGTCTGAAGCATCGGTGTTTTCACCATACTTTTCCAGGTGATCTTTATAACGTTTGGTGGCTTTGAAGATAGACATGGCCGTTTCGTTCTGGCCGGCAGCGGAGTTGAGGTATTCTTCTTCCTCAGGATTACTGATAAACCCAAGTTCGATCAGCACACTCGGCATGGCTGTGGCCTGCAGTACCCAAATCCCTTTTTCATTACGCTGACGGGCGCCACGGTTAATACGACCTACCTGTTCAAACTCATCCTGCACGAAGTTAGACAGGCGAACGCTGTTTTCGAAAAACACGTTTTGCATCGTATTACGCATAATCATGGTCGCCGGGTCATTGGCACCTATCATCTGTTTGCTTTCTTCGGAATTAGCATCCAGTACGATTACCGAGTTGCTGCGAAGTGATTCGCTCTTGGCCTCGTTTCTGTCGGTTGCCCAAATGTAAGTTTCGGTGCCCTTTGCAGCGCTGGGCACATTCTTATAGATAGGAATTTTCTTTTTGCCTTTGCCTTTACGGTACCCCACCACTTTACGGCCATAAGCCGCATTACAGTGGATAGATATGAACAGGTCGCCGGAAGCATCGTTGGCGATACGTGCTTTCTCCCTCGGATCGTCGAAACGGTCCGTTTTGCGCGTATACACTACTTTTACATCGGGCATTTTTTCTTCGATCAGTTTACCCAGCTTAAGGGCAACGGCCAGGGATATTTCTTTCTCGGTGGAAAAGGTACCTTTTGCACCACTGTCATGACCACCATGGCCAGCATCAATCACAATCACCTTAATCGGCTTGTCCTGCTGCAGGGGAGCCACTTTAGCCCTTATGAATAAAATCGAAACTAACGCAATACCCAGTCCTGTTGTCAACGGTCTTGTCCAACGCATGTTGCTTATCTATTTTGTTTTAATGGGTTAGTTTATCTTAAAATATTTGTAAAGTTTTCTATCTTCTCGCAATGATAGTGCCTGTTTACATGGCTTTTCACACAATCGTGTAGGCCTGTCCCGGGAACCATCATGTCGTAATTTGTATAAAAACTTGTAGGTTTGTGCCCGCTTGACACATGTACCCTTTCTGCAAAAATAGTTATAAAAAGTTTTTCAGGCAGTCGCAATTGCCTTTGATAGCAGTTTTGTTGCTGTCATCGCCTGTCATATTAGACGGTATTGCCCGTGCGTCCGGTGCGGCGCTTCCCTCTTTTAACAAAAAATTAGCACAGCAAACCCTGCCGGGACTGGATACGGTGCCCGATACTGTACCCAATCAAAAAAGTCCTTTACAGGATTCGCTGATACGCCAGCGTATTAAAATGGCGCAGGCGGATAGCGCGGCTATTGTCGACAGCATCCCGTCGATCGACTCCCTCGGCCCCCGCCCGAACGACACGCTGAACCTGGCCAAGATCTCCAACGACTCCCTGGAGGCCCCGATCTTCTTTAAGGTAAAGGACTCCTCTGTAACGTATATTAAGCGGAAGGAAGTATACATGTACGGCTCCGCCGATGTAAAATATAAAGAGATTGCCGTTACGGGCGACCGTATGCAGATCGATCAGGAAAGGGGATTGCTGAAAGTGACGCCTTCTATTGACTCCGCCGGTAAAAAGACAGGCCTTCCCGTATTCAGCGACGGCTCCCAAACCACTGACCAGGATAGCATCGTTTACAGCATTACTTCTCAGAAAGCATTGATCTACAATACCCGCGCGCAATATGGCGAGGGCTACATCGTGAGCCAGAAGGTGAAAAAGGCGCCCGATAATACGGTGTTCGGCTTTAAGAATGGATATACTACCTGTAACCTCGATACGCCGCACTTCGCCTTTCGCGCCCGTAAAATCAAGGTGATTCCCAACAAACTGATCATATCCGGTCCGGCTAACCTGGAGATCCAGGGGATTCCGACACCATTATATATTCCTTTTGCCATTTTCCCGATTACAAGTGGACAGCGCTCAGGTATCCTGGTGCCGCAGTACACGGTGAACCAGCAAAAGGGGATAGGCCTGGAAAATGGCGGTTATTATATTGGTTTGGGTGAATACCTCGACCTTACCGTGCGAGGCAACGTGTATTCTTACGGTAGCTGGGGTACTACTTTTAGTCCCACCTACCGGAAACGGTACCGCTATAACGGGGGGCTGAACATCTCCCTGGCCAACACCCGCTTCGGCGACCCGGAAGTGAAAGAGGATTTTTCCGTATCGCGCGACTTTAACGTCACCTGGAACCATAGTATGGACAGTAAAGCGCGGCCGGGAACGAACTTTAGCGCGAACGTACACTTTGGTACATCTAACTATAACTCTTACAACGTAACAGATTATCAAACCAGGCTGAATAACATCCTCACCTCGTCTATCGCCTACAGCAAAAGCTGGCAGGGTAAGCCTTACAACCTGACGCTTTCCCTCAACCACTCGCAGAATAACGCCACGCGCGATGTAACGATCACTGCGCCGGAGGCGGCATTCACCGTGAATACGATATATCCTTTCCAGCGCGACGGTGGTTCGGGCATGGGCAAATGGTACGAGAAGATCGGTATCAGCTACACCGGTAACCTTCGCAATACCACGACCTTTAAAGACAGCACTTTCGGCAAGCCCGCCATGTGGGAACGCCTGCAAACGGGCATGCAACACCAGATACCGCTCAGCTTTTCCATCCCCCTGGGTAAAAACTTTACCCTGTCGCCCAGTGTAAGTTATTCGGAGAAGTGGTACACAAAACGGTTGAACCGTACCTGGAACGAAGACGAGTATAAGATAGATACTGTATATGAAAACGGTTTCTATTCCATGCGCGAGGTGAGCACGGGTATGTCTGTCGCCACGGCATTGTATGGTATGTACACCTTCAAAAAAGGGTCTAAGGTAGATGCGATCCGTCACGTGATACGGCCGACGGCGAGCATTAGCTACAAACCTGATCTGGCTGAACAATTTTATTATAACCTGCGATATGATACCGGCATGAACGCCATCCAGCGCGTGTCTTACTTCGATGGCTCCGTGTTTGGTCCACCCTCCGCGGGTACCTTTGGTGGTGTTAGCTTTAGCATCGATAACAACCTGGAGATGCGGATGAAGTCCAAGAAAGACAGTACCGGGTTCAAGAAGGTGAAGCTGCTCGACGGTTTCGGTATCAATGGTAGTTACAACCTGGTAGCCGATTCGTTTAACCTGTCGACGTTCAGCATTTACGCCCGTACCAACCTGTTCGATAAAGTGAACATCTCCGCCAACGGTACTATCGATCCTTACCAGCTTGACTCCATCGGCCGGCGGTTGGATAAGTACGCCTGGCAGGGGATGGGCACGACCAAACTGGGACGATTAACCAGTATGAACGTGGCCATCAGTACCTCGTTCCAATCGCAGGACAAAAAGAGTAAAGAAAAAGAGCAGCAGAAAGATAACATCATCGAGAACGAAACCACCGTGCCCAGCTGGAAGCGCAGCGCCGCCAACTGGAAATGACCCGTGCGAACCCGGGTGAGTATGTGGATTTCGATATTCCGTGGCGTATTGATCTTTCGTACAGCTTAAACTTCTCGAAGACCCGTACTGCCGATTACAGGCGCGATACCACCGTATTTACCCAGTACCTCAGCTTCAACGGCGACTTTAGCCTTACGCCCAACTGGAAGATTGGTATGAGCAGCGGTTACGACTTCCGTTTGAACCAGATCTCGTATACCACCATGTACGTATCGCGCGATCTGCACTGTTGGCAGATGTCGATCAATCTGGTGCCATTCGGTTCCTACCGATCTTTCAGCATCACCATCAGCCCGAAAGCCGGTATTCTGCGTGATTTGCGGGTGAACAGGACGCGGCAGTTCTATGATTTGTAGCGGATAGCATGTTATTTAAGGAGGGCCGTTGCGGGAGCAGCGGCTTTTTTTATGACCCGGATTGGATTAGGATCGATGACCCACTGCTTAGAAGGCAGTAGATCTGTAACTCCGTTCAGATGCAGATCCAAAGTGAAGACCTGAGGTTCGAAGCGGATTCGAACCACGTCAGGAATGTTCGCAATAATACTTCCACATCAAAGTAAACACTTTTTCCTTTAACGTCGGCAAATCCTGCCGCGTTAACCCTTCTGTCGGAATAGGCGGCAGGAAGTGAAACTCGATGGGATGTGGCCAGGCCCAAAATGAAGTGCCGGCAGCGGGCAGTATTTTACGCGTGTTGAACAGCAGCGCCGGGATCATTGGCTTTTGCGTATCGATAGCCAGCGCAAAGGCGCCATCATAAAAGCTTTTTATCGGAAAGTCCGTTTTATTACGCGTGCCTTCGGGGTATAACAATACATGCATGCCTTTGGCGAGGGCCTCTTTCATTTGCACCACGCTGTTTTTACGGCTTTGCTCGTCTTTACGGTCCACCATGATACCAGGAATGCGGTACATGATCCCGAATAGGGGAATCTTACCCATTTCCGCCTTAGCGAGCGTTTTGCTCACCCCAGGAATAGCAGAAGTGGTGACAGGTACATCTATCATTGAATTGTGATTGCACACCACTACATAGGATTCGCTTTTTTTGAAGTAATGCACCCCTTTGCGTTTTACCGGGCAGCCGATTAACGGCATATAGAAAAACATCCAAACGCGGCCCATCTGCTGGAATAAGCGTGTGCCCGCCGGGTCTTTCAGCCGCGAGGCCACCAGCACGATAGGGAACACAATAAGCATGGTGAGTACGAACAGGAGTAGTCCGTACACCGCATATATACGCCCCAAAACATTGCGGAACCAATTCATGCAACAATCAATTAGCGGGTTTACAGTCGCCAGTCGATAGGCTCCAGGCCCTCTTTTACCAGCAGTTCGTTTGTTTTGGAAAAATGCCTGCAACCGAAGAAGCCTTTGTCAGCACTGAACGGCGAAGGATGCGCCGCCTTTAAGATATGATGTTTGGTGGCGTCGATGAGAATTTGTTTCTCCTGGGCAAAGCGTCCCCAGAGTATAAATACTACCCCCTGCTTTTTATCCGAGATTTTCTGGATGACTGCATCCGTGAAGTTTTCCCAACCGATTTTGCTGTGGGAAGCCGGTTCGTTGGCGCGTACCGTGAGCATCGCATTCAGCATAAGCACACCATTTTGCGCCCAGGGAGTCAGGTCGCCCGTTTCGGGAATAGGCAGTCCCAGGTCTTTATTGATTTCTTTGTAAATATTCACGAGCGATGGCGGCGGTTTTACCCCTTTCTGCACCGAGAAGCACAGTCCGTGCGCTTGTCCGGGATTATGGTATGGGTCCTGCCCAAGTAAAACCACCTTTAATTTATCGAATGGAGTTTGATCAAATGCGTTGAAAATGAGGCCGCCCGGCGGATAGATCGTTTTGCCGGAAGCCTTTTCCAGCTTCAGGTGCATGGCAATCTGTTCGAAATAGGCTTTATGAAATTCGTCTTTAAGTATTTCCTTCCAGCTGTCTTCTATTTTAACCTCCATAGTATCTTTTCTTTGCTTTTAAACAACAGAATTTGATTTATTGAATGAAAATTGTATAAATTTGCACTCCCAAAAGATAAATGTAATTATTTATTTTTGAATGGGAGATGACTCGGTAGCTCAGCTGGATAGAGCAACTGCCTTCTAAGCAGTAGGTCATTGGTTCGAATCCAATCCGGGTCACTTAGAGCCCTCGCAATTGCGGGGGCTTCCTTATTTAGGTGCTGCCTGCGCATTAAAAAAGGCGCGTCGTGAGACGCGCCTTTTTTATCTTTTTGCAAGTAGATATTACCATTTAAAGGACTTCACCTTTTGCAGGTAAGCCTTGGCTAGTTCATGTCTTTTAGGAAAAAGTACCCTGTCTTTCAGTTTTTCAGAAACGTAAGCCAGCAATTCTTTTTCTGACATTTTTGCCACTTTTTCGTTGCTTTTTTCGTTATGTTCCATAATACGAATTTACTTATTTTTTTTTACAAAAGATGGTATCGTAAGTTTTTCCTGGTCGATATCGTTCCACGTCAATTTCCCCGGCAGCGTCTGTTACACCGCCATAGAAGACATAATCCAGCTTCAGGTCCTCGAAGTTTTTGTTAACAAAACCCAGGTAGGTAGCAATACGTCGCCCGACGTTCTTACATAGTATGTCACATTTTTTGCGGCAGGTTTGCCTGCATATCGCGGGGTATTCCGGATCCGAGTCGCTGCCCTGCACCATAATCAACGCATCTGCCTTTTCTTTGAAAAATTCGGGTACCGTACTTAATACTGTGTGGAACACGGTGTAGGTATCGCCGTTTCCGCTCATGACCATGTCTGACAACGTGGCCGTATCCACATCGTATTCGCCGAAGGCGAGGTTATACACCGGGGTGCCGAACATTTGCTGAATGTACTTGTACTCTATCGCTTTCTGGATTGTTCGAGGCCCGTTACTGGAGAAGATGAATTTTAACGAATCCGGCCGGATCGTGGCAGTCGTTTCATAAGTGTTTTTGTAAGCCATTCGGTTGGTTGATGCATAAGATGGCCGCTATAATGTGGTTAACAGCAATGCCGGCCAAGTGAAAAGATTAGTTAACAAACTATAGTTTGTTAAACCCACTCACTTGGGTGAATCAAGCTAAATATTTTTTCCTCACCCCACCACATACCCATCATCTTCCTCTTCCGCCGGTAAACTCACCAAAAATATCGTTCCTTCGCCTTCTACGCTGCTCACCACCAACTCGCCGCCGTTCTGCTCGGCAAATTCCCTGCAAAGCATCAGTCCGAGGCCTGTACCGCGTTCGCCGCGGGTGCCGTAGCCAGGTTCGGAGCGGATGGAGAACAGGCTGCCCAGTTGCTCAACGCTCATGCCTACACCCTCGTCTTGCACTTCGATATATACCAGGTTTTCCTGCTGGTAGGAGCGTAGCCCGATGCGGCCGCCGGGGTGACTAAACTTTAAGGCATTGCTGATCAGGTTGCGGAGGATAACAGCTACCTGGTCGCGGTCGGCGTACACACTGCTGGCGATATCGGTCTTGTCGTCGATGACGAGATTTTTTTGCTTGAGCGCGGGGTCGAGCAGGTCAAGAACTTCCTGCAATACGGGTGTGAGATCAAACTCGACGGGGTTGCTGCGAATGCCTTTCATCTGGCTGATGCTCCAGCGTAGCAGGTTATCGAGGGTGCTGCTGAGCGGACCAATTTTTTTACGCAGCACTTCTGCTCCTTCGCGCATCTCTGCTTCCGTATATTCGCCTACGTTAAACATGTCGAGTAGGCCTTCGAGGGTGGCAAGCGGACTGCGGATATCGTGGGCAACAATGGAGAACATTTTTTCTTTATCGCGATTCATGGAGGCCAGGGTTTTGCGCTGGTTCTCGGTGATCTGTTGGTAATCGGTATGCAGCTGTTTGAAGTAGCTGAGGGCAATGGGGATGAATATCAACGCCATGCCCACATTTGCCCATTGTCGGCGAACCGGTACGGCCACATAGGCATCCTGCGGTAAAAAGTGAATCACCATAAAGCAGGTCAGCGTCAGTAACGCGATTGACCAGCGTATCCAGGTGGTGTCGTATACCAGCAGGGTAATAATGAGGATATTCAGTAGAAAGAACTCCGCACCGTTATGGAAGTAAGCGCCCGAAAAGGTGTACAATACAATACTGTACAGGATGATAAATAACCGCGCGCTCAGGTAGCGATGCGCCCTGTGCAGGAACAACACGGCGAAATTACCGGCCAGTGTCAACAGGTTTACCGTGGCCAGTACGTACCTGTCCTGGCTAAAGTTCACGGTCGCGAAAAATACCATGAAAGGGATGGTGGGCAGGGCAATAAGATTGAGTAGCCGGGTACGCCGGGCCTCAATAAAGGACATTCCGGGCCGTACGCCCATTCCAAGAATGGTGTGCCACCAGGTTAAGAACTTCCCGTAAAGCTGCATTACTAGCCCATCAGACATAGGTACTCAAATATAAACACGACTTTTCAGCGGTGCAAATTAAAAGGACGGTAGCGCACTACCTACATAATTTTCGTTCATATATGTCTCAATTATGATACCAGCTATGGTTGGGATATTAAGGGCCTTTGGCAGGGGAAGTTAAAAAATAGTGATAATTTTAGGGTTGAATTGGCCTTTGGAGTATGACGGTAGTCCCGCTTGTTAATGAGAATGCATTATTTCGGCAGATCGCTGCCGGGGACGAAGAAGCATTCCGGGAAATTTATTACCACTACTACCCGAAACTGTACGGATTTATCAACAGTCTGACCAAAGTGACCGCCACTACTGAGGAAATTCTCCAGGAAACGTTTACCCGCCTTTGGGAGCATCGCGAAAGTGTGGCGGGTAAAGGGTATTCGGCACCCTGGTTATTCCGCGTGGCCTCCAACTTAGCTTACGACCATCTGAAAAACAGCGCCAGCCGCTTACGCTTGTACGAGCGCATCCAGCGGGAACAGGCTGCCCCCTCATCCAATAATGTAACCGACCATATTAACGAAAGGCAGCACGCGGGTTTGTTAGAAGAAGCCATCCGCCAATTGCCTGAGCAACGGCAAATCATCTTCCGCCTGTCGCGGGAGGAGGGTTTGAGCCACCAGGAGATTGCCGACCGGTTACAGATTTCGCCTAATACCGTGAAAAACCAGATGGTAAAGGCCTTAAAATCAGTGCGATCGTTTATGGAAAGCGCCTCCCGTATTTTGCTTACTATCCTGTGGTGATTCCCGTGACGGGCCGTTGAAAGCGCCTCCCGCATTTTGCTTACTATCCTGGGGTGATTCCCGTGACAGGACGTTGAAAGCGCCTCCCGCATTTTGCTTACTATCCTCAACTAAAATTTTTTTTCAGCCGGATAGTCCTATCTCCTTATTCAATCGTTACTACCTGTAGAGGGCTATGCCGGCCCGCCATGATATTATTTATATGACCGACAATACACCAGCGCAGCGCATCGCCTATCTGCTGGAACAATATAGCAAAAGTCTTTCCTCCGAAGCAGAAGCTGCGGAGCTGGAAGCCGTATTGCAGGACGATCAGCGCCGCAACCTGGTGATAGATGTCCTTACTGATATGGCCGGCCGTACGGAAACGCACGCGCCACTGTCGCCCGCGCAGCTGGAAACAGGACTGCAAAGTATCCTGAACAAGCCCCGTCTGAGGGTCGCCAGCCGCAAATGGTTAGTTGCCGCCAGCATCGCACTGCTGCTCACCGCCGGCGGCGCCACTTACTTTTTAGTAAACCGTTCAACACCGACAGCACCGCCTGTAGTCAAAGCCCACCAGATCGTACCAGGCCACAACGGGGCGGTATTAACACTCGCGAATGGCGAACAGGTGGTGCTGGACAGCCTGGGCAACGGGGTAGTGGCCATGCAGGGTAACTCGGCTATCAACAAACAGAACGGACAACTGGTATATGGCGAAGGCGGCGACGTTAAAGCGCTTAATACCATCAGCACGCCCAGGGGCCGCCGTTTTAGCATTGTATTGCCCGATGGCACCAAGGTGTGGCTGAACGCCGCATCCTCTCTTCGTTTCCCGACAGCATTCGCAGCAGGGGGTAGGGAAGTGGATGTAACGGGTGAAGCGTACTTCGAAGTGGCGAAGCAGGCTGCGTCACCGTTCAGGGTGCGCATCAACCCAAAAACAAAAGTAGAGGTACTGGGCACTGCCTTTAACATCAGCGCCTATGCCGACGACAAAGAGATTCGTACCACACTGGTACAGGGAGCTGTGAAACTAAACGATGAAGTGTTGAAACCAGGTGAGCAGGCGCGTATCAACGATGCCGGCACTGTCAACATCGTAGCCAATGCCGATATAGAAGCAGTAACCGCCTGGAAGAACGGCACTTTCCTGTTCCGCAACCGCACACCATTAACAGAAGTAATGCGCCAGCTCGCACGCTGGTATGATATAGAAGTGATTTATCCGCAGGGAGAACCGACCATGGTATTTACCGGTGAAATGCAGCAGGACCTCAGCTTTGATCAGGCGATGAAGGGACTGGCAGCCATGGGCGTCAACTTTAGTATTGAGGGAAAAAAAGTTTATGTGCATGTAAAATAGGGATACGGGTCAAAGGCCGGACATAAAAAACCGGGTGTGCTCGATACACGCCCGGAAAGTGGTTCCGGTCAATCTCATAACACAAGTAGCTGCAACGCTTACTTATTATTTCATCAACCAATAACCGTTACAAAAGTATGTTTTTTTACACTTTTCGTAACCGGAACGGCCGTGCCATGTCAGGCAGCGCCGAAGTTGTCCCGCAAGGAGAAGGGACCCGGTTTACAACCAAAATTATGCGTGTGGTGCGACTGAATGCTTTTTTTATGCTCGCCTTTTGTTTACACATCAGTGCTAAGAGCGTGTCCCAGACCGTCAACTATTCGGCCAGTAATGTGCCGCTGGAAAAGGTCTTTTCGGTGATCAAGCAGCAAACAGGGTATGTGGTGATGTACAATCCTGACCTCCTGCAAAATAGTAAACCGGTGACCGTAGCGGCACGCCAGATGCCGCTGGAAACATTCCTGAAAACGGTGCTGGACGGGCAGCTTGGTTATACGATCGAAGCTAAAACTATCTTCATAAAACCGGTATACAAAGCACCTGCCGCCCTGCAAATGGGGCAGGTGCAGGATAAACGGGTGCCCAAAATATCCGGTACGATCACCGGTCCGGACGGAGCACCGCTGCCCGTCGTGAACATCGCTGTCAAAGGCAGCGGACGCGGTGCCATTTCTGACGAAGACGGCAAATTCGTACTCTCGAACGTACCGCAGGATGCCATGCTGCTCATACAACTCATGGGCTTTAAACCGATAGAAGTATCTGTAGCCGCCTGCTGCATGCGTATGCCTGGCCTGCAACACGTGGCCAGTGCGATGAACGAAGACGGCTCCCTGCAACTCTACATCCGTATGGAGCCAACAATACAGGCGCTGGAAGGAGTGTCGGTGATGAACACAGGTTTCCAGACGTTGTCGAAAGAACGTGCAACCGGTGCATTTACCAAGGTAGATAGTGCCGACCTTAATGCACACCTGAACGTAAACCTCGTTGCTGCACTGGAAGGTAAAGTAGCCGGCCTAAGCATGTATCGCGGGGAACCGATCGTACGCGGTGTGGGCACGTTCTCCGCCAACGTAACCACCAGGCCGCTGCTGGTCATCGACGGACTTATTACCGAAGGTGCACTGGAAGATGTAAACCCTTACGATATCGAATCTGTAACGGTGTTGAAAGATGCGGCTGCCTCGTCTATTTACGGTGCCCGCGCGGCTAACGGTGTAATCGTACTCACCACCAAAGAAGGTAAGAAAGGGCAGACGACGGTGACGGCTAACGTAGATTATTTCATCAACACCAAACCCGACCTGAATAAAATGAACTACGCGTCCACCAGCGATATGATCGACTACGAAACGGACGTGTTCAATTACCAGCGCAGCAGGTATACGAGTAATACCGATTTCTATAATTACTATGGAGATATCGGCAATGCCATTACCCGTTACTACTCACCGCTGTACCAGCTGTACCGCGATCAGGCCGATGGCAAGGTGTCTGCCGACCAGGTAGCGACTACCCTCAATCAATGGCGCAACAATAACTATTACAACCAATACCGCGATCACGTTTGGCAAAACGAGGTGCGCAACCGTTACAACCTGTCTATTGCAGGTGGTGGCGATAAGGTAAGCACGTATATGTCGATCAATTACGACAAAAACCAGATGCGTGTAAAAGAAAACAGCAGCGACAACCTGAACCTGTACTTCAAATCTACCTTCAAACACCAGGACTGGTTTACGTTTACGGTAGGCGGTAACATGGGTTATGCGAAAGAAGTAAGCACGGCCAGCGAATACGGCGATTACCTGAATATGCCGGTGTACACGAACATAGTGGACGACAACGGAAATAAGGTATACCAGGACTGGGTAAACATCCAGGACGGTTATAGCACTTCCGACGCAATCAACGGTCAGATGGCTGCAAAGATTGCGGCGAACAGCACATACAAGTCGTTAAAATTTAATATCCTCGATGAGCTGGGTTATGGTCATACCACTACCGAACAGATGCGCCTGCGTGGTTTTACCGATATGGGTATTAAGCTGATGAAGGGCCTGAAATACAGTATGAAGTTCCAGTACGAAACAACTAACAATGGACGTAAAACGTACGATGAAGCGGCTTCTTACAAAATGCGTTACCTGTACAATGCAATGACTTCCATTAATAGCACCAGCGGTGTGATTACGCGCTACGTACCGGAAGGCGACCGTTTGTTCCAGCTTAATGCGAAGACCAACAACTACTCTTTCCGTAACCAGGTAGATTATGATAACATCTTCCATTGGGGCGGCAAATCGCATAACATCACTGCACTCGCAGGTTTCGAAATCCGCGAGATCTTTACACCGGTGGCCAATCCTTCTTTGAAGTATGGATTTAACCCGGTTACCTTAACGGACGTATTGCCTAACTGGAATACACTCACGGAATCCGGTATCATCAGTTCCCTGTTCGGTAATACAACACTGAGCTACACGCCAGGCACGCGTTCTTCGGAAGTGCGCCACCGCTTTGCTTCTGCTTATGCGAACTTTGGCTATACCTATGAAGGCAAATACAATTTGTCCGGTAGTGTACGTGTAGACCAGGCCGACCTGTTCGGATCCGATCCCAAATATCGTTACCGTCCGTTATGGTCTATCGGTGGCGGCTGGAACGTGATGAGCGAAAACTTTATGAAGGACATCATGTGGCTCGATTACCTGAAAGTACGCGCCACATACGGTATCGGTGGTAACGTGGATCAAAGTTCATCTCCTTTTATCACCGCTTTGCTGAAGTCAGACAACCTGTATACGAACCTGCAGTACATCGACATCAGCACGATGCCTAACCCGAAACTGCGCTGGGAAAAAACAGCTACGCTCAACTTCGGTATCGACTTCGTATTGCTGAAAGGTTTGTTGCGTGGCAGCCTCGATCACTATCGTAAAAACAGTACCGACCTGCTGGTGCAGACAGACCTCGATCCGACAGTGGGCGCCAGCTCGCAAACGATTAACAATGGTGCAATGAGCAACCGTGGTATTGAATTAAGCCTGAGCAGCGACTGGTTAAAAAAGAAAGACTTCTCCGCAACTACTGCCATCACATTGGCATATAATAAAAACCAGATCGGGAAGGTGACCAGGATGCCCACAAGCGCCTATTCTATGATCTCTTCACCAGAATACTATTTCTTATCCAACACGCCTTATAACTCTATGTACGCTTACAGGTATGGTGGTATGACAAATGGTTATCCTTATGTGATCGATCAAACGGGTAAGGCCAATGTGACTTTTGATGCCAACGGTGTTCCAATCGCAGTAGCACAGGTAAATGGTACTGAAGCTATCTATCGCGTAGGCACGCTTATTCCACCGGTAAGCGGCTCGTTCCGCCAGTCCTTTAGCTATAAAGGCATCCAGCTGAGTGCATTATTCGCCTTCTATGCAGGTCATAAACTGCGTAAAGATGCAATGGACTTCAGCGGTGTGACGCAGATAGATGAAGACATTACCAAACGTTACCGCGATGGTTTTACCAGCACAACGGTGCCGCGCCTGGAGATCGATTACCCGGCGAGCCTATTGTCGCACGTAGGTACACTGAGCACGTTGTATCGTTATTCAGATATAAACGTGGCAGATGCATCTTCTGTAAGATTGCGCAACCTCTCGCTGTCGTATGCCCTGCCTGCATCGGCTACGCGTTTCTTACATATGCGTGGATTGAAACTGACGGCCCAGGCCAATAACTTGTGGATGTGGACGGCGGCCGGCGATAATATCGACCCGGAAACGTTCAATCTCAAGTCCGGTACCCGGAACCTGCCAGCACCGAAGTCGTTCCTATTCGGCGCAGCGCTTAATTTCTAATCGACCAAAAAACAGTAACAGATCATGAAGACATCAAGCATATATACACTCGGACTGTCGCTTTTATTGGGCCTTACGTCCTGCGACAAGTTCCTGGACCTTACGCCGAAAGGGCAGATCGTGGTGGAGAAAACGGAGGATTTCTACTCCCTGGTAAGCTACCCGAACCGGGGATACCCGATCAATAACTTCCAGTACCTGGTCGATGATCAGTGGATCAAAGAGTCTAACATCATAGGTGTTTCGAAACGGATCGACGTCATTAACTTTTATTTTGACGATAGCGAAAGCCGCGTGAATTACATGACCTCGTCCACGCTGTACAATCGTACCTACACGTACATCAATCGCTGGAACATGATCATCACCTTAATTGATGAAAGTAAAGGCGCCGATTCACTGAAAGTATTAGGCAAAGCTGAAGCGAAAGTATACCGTGCATACGATCACTTCCTGCTGGTGAATACCTTCGCTAAAAGCTACGTGAAAGAAACTGCCAACACAGACGGCGGCATCTGTATCATGGATAAGTACGACCTGGAAGCCAAGCCCACCAAAGCTACCGTGGAAGAGGTGTACAACTTCATCCTGAAAGATCTCGATGAAGCCATACCAGACTTGCAGACTACCCCCATCGATGTATACCATCCTTCATTGGCCTTTGCCCTGGCGTTTAAAGCGAAAGTGCTGCTCTTTAAAAAAGAATATGCACTGGCGGAAGAAGCGGCCAGGCAGTCACTGGCACTGAACGATTTTATATTTGATATGGTGACTTACACCACGCAGGGCGGACCTACAAGGGTACCTATGCCGGCGGGTGCGAACAAAGAGGTGATGAGTTATATGTATATGACCGGCCGTAATGAGCTCAACTTCGGGTACAGCTACATCATCAGCCCGGAACTGGTGCAGCTGTTCGGCAAGAACGACGCCCGTTACAACCTGTTCTTCAATTCTACCAACGCCTCTTTCCTGGACATTGGCTCGGGTACCGCTTACTGGGTGACCAGGTTTACCGACTACTTTTACCCGACCGTGGGTATGCGCAGCCCGGAAACACATCTTATCCTGGCCGAATGCCTGGCCCGCCAGAACAGCATTGGTCCCGCGATGGACGTGATCAATAATCTCCGCCGCAAACGTATTACCCTGGCCTCTGAAGCGACGTTGCCCACACCGGCGACGATCAAAGAAACCATGGATATTATTATTGCAGAACGCAGGAAAGAACTGCTCTTCGGATTCAACCGCTTCTTCGATCTGAAGCGTTATAACACCGAGCCGGAATATGCCAAAACGATTGTACGTAAATTCCCGCTGGTGCGCACCACGGTGCCACAGCAAACGTACACGCTGCCGCCGGATTCCAAATTATACATTATACCTTTTGCACAGGACGTGCTGAAGCTAAATACAACATTAACGGTCAACTCGGGCGAAACACTTCCATGGTAAGGAAAGTACCAACCATTACACCGTGTAGCGCATCTGCGCTGCGCGGTTGCCCTTTTTTTAAACAGCTTTATTTCGATCAATGAGGAAACATGTTATGTTGGCCCTCGCCGTACTCGCAGCATTGCAGGCGACAGGCCAGGAAAAGAAGGATTCAACAGAAAAGAAGGATTCGACAGAAAAGACGAAACAGGTGGCGTACGAAAAGGTCATCACGAAAAACGCCGTATCCCGCCGGGGAATGTTCACCGTGCATGTGGTGGACAACAAGTACTATTTCGAGATCCCGGATTCGCTGTATGGCCGCGATATACTGGCCGTTACACGCTACGTGGCCACGCCCGAAAATGTGCGTGTATACGGTGGCGAACGGGCGAACGAAACAACGATCTACTTCGAAAAAGGTCCGCAGCAAAAGGTGTTCGTGCGCCAGAATGTAGTAAAGGCAGAAGCGAAAGACGAAACGCAGGCCTTGTACAAAGCAGTGCAAAATACAACCGTTCGCCCGATCGCAGCGGTGTTCGATATTAAGACGACTAACCCGGCTAACGGCCAGGTGGTAATCGATGTAACGGACTTCTTTCGCAAAGAAAACCCAGTAGTATCGATGGCGCAGTCCTCCAAAACGGAACTGAAGCTGGGCGGACTGGCGGACGATCGTACGTTCATCACGAGCATCAGGACCTACCCGATCAATATAGAAGTAAAAACATTGAAGACCTACACCGTACAGGCAGCACCAGCCGGTGCTTCCACACTGGAAATGAATACTTCCCTGGTGTTACTGCCCAAAGAACCGATGCGCCGCCGCCTGTTCGACGAAAGGGTAGGGTACTTCGCGAACAGCTATGTACTGTTCGACGACAATAAGCAATCCACCGAAAACTATTCCATCATCCAGCGCTACCGCCTGGAGCCGAAAGACGAGGACATCGCTAAATACAAAAAAGGCAAGCTGGTAGAGCCGAAAAAACAGATCGTTTATTACATTGATCCTGCTACCCCGAAAAAGTGGCGCCCTTACCTGATGGCCGGTATTAATGACTGGCAGAAGGCCTTTGAGCAAGCCGGTTTCAAAAACGCCATCATTGCAAAAGAATGGCCGGAAAACGACACCACCATGAGTATGGAAGACGCCCGTTTCTCCGTGGTGCGTTACTTCGCTTCCGACATCCCGAATGCTTACGGTCCGCGCATCAGCGACCCCCGCAGCGGTGAAATTATCGAAAGCCATGTTGGCTGGTATCATAACGTGATGAAACTGGTACACGACTGGTACATGATCCAGGTAGGTCCCAACGATCCCCGCGCCCGTAAAATGGAGTTTGATGATGAACTGATGGGCGACCTTATCCGCTTCGTATCCTCTCATGAAATCGGCCACACGCTGGGCCTGCGCCACAACATGGGCTCCAGCAGCCAGACGCCGGTGGAACTATTGCGTAACAAAAAGTGGGTAGAGGCAAACGGTCATACCGCTTCCATCATGGACTATGCCCGCTTTAACTACGTGGCGCAGCCGGAAGATAAGATCGGTAAAGACGGTCTGTACCCGCGCATCGGCATCTATGATAAATGGGCCATCCAATGGGGTTACAAACAGATCTTCGACACAAAAGATGAATATGAAGACCGTAAGATCCTGAACAAATGGGTGATCGACAGCCTGAACGCTAACCCACGCCTGTGGTTTGGCGGCGAAGGCAAAGACGATGATCCCCGCAGCCAGACCGAAGACCTGGGGGACGATAACATAAAAGCCAATGATTACGGCATCGCTAACCTGAAAAGGGTAGTGCCGCAGCTGATCAACTGGACCAAAGAGGAAGGCGATATGTACGACAACCTGAAGCGTATGCACAAGGCCGCCGTGAGCCAGTACAACCGTTATCTCTATCATGTGATGAAGAATACCAACCAGTATTACACCACCTTCAAAAGCAGTGACCAGAAAGGAGATGTGTACACAGAGGTGCCTAAGGCCCGTATCAGGTCGGCTATCGACTATGTGGGCCGCCAGTTAATGGAGCCACCTTTATGGCTGTATCCTGATGAGCTGACAGGCAAACTGCGCTTTAACACCATGACCGAGATTTCGGACATGCAGCAGAACATCCTGAACACCCTGCTCAGCCCGGGTATGCTGTACAACATCGCCCAGCGTAGTTATGATTATCCTGTATCAGCTTACCTGCTGGATATTAAGAATGCCGCCTGGAAGCCCCTGGCCGGCAATAAAACGCTGGATGTTTACTACCGCAACACCCACCGCATGTACATCGAGCGCATCCGTATGATCCTGAAACAGCCGAAAGATAAGATGCTAACCAACGCCGAGCGCAGCGACGCCCGCCTGTACGTGCAGCAACACCTGCTGGCCCTGAAAAAAGAATTGCAGTCTACTACGGACAGCAATGCCCTTAACCAACTGCACTACGCCGAGCTCGTAAAAGAAATCGACAAAGTGTTGAAGGGCGATGAAGAATAAACTATAGATGGCGAAATAGACCCTCTTTGCCCTTCCGGGAACGCGAAAGCGGAAACGGAGGGGCAATTTGATTATCAACACATTATGCAGGATTTTCCCCTTGGGTCCTACCGACCCGTCCCATTTTTTTCCGCATTGCGTAAGTCTTTTTCCCGATTACATAAACCGGTCCGTCCACCCGCCCCGTACCTTTGCGGCCTGTTTTAACATTTATTTAATACTCCCATGCGTACTCAACTTAACCGAGTTGCCAGGTTTATAGCCCTCAGCCTTTCTGCTATAGCCTTTATATTACCTGCCCTCGCGGCAGACGTGGAACCGCTTTCTGCCATCAGGGGAAAGGTGGTGACCAGCGACGGATCACCCGCAGCTTTCGTTAGCGTGCAGTTGAAAGAAAAGAACCGCGGTACTACCACGAACGAAAAGGGAGAGTTTGTATTCCGCAGGCTCCAGGCCGGCCGTTATACGGTACAGGTGTACCTGATCGGTTATAAAATGACTGCCCAGGAAGTGGAAGTGAAGCAGGATGAAGTAACCGCCGTGAGCATCCAGCTGGAAGCGACCGACGCCCAGCTGAAAGAAGTGGTAATCAATGGCGAAAAGAATAAATATAAAATGGACAACGTTTCTGGCTCCCTTCGCCTGCAAACGCCTATCCTGAACGTACCCCAGAACATCCAGGTGGTGTCTGCCGAGTTGCTGGCCGACCAGCAGGTGTTCGACATCGTGGACGGTATCACCCGTAACGTGAGCGGCGCTACCCGTGTAGGTCACTGGGATAACCAATATGCCCAGATCCGTATGAGGGGTTCTAAGATCCCGGCTTTCCGTAATGGAATGAACATCGAAGCCAGCTGGGGACCTACGAAAGAGGACGCGGCGGTGATCGACCGTATCGAGTTCGTAAAAGGTCCTGCAGGCTTTATGCTGGCTGCCGGCGAACCTGGCGGTTCTTACAACGTAGTGACCAAAAAGCCAACCGGACAAACGCGCCAGTCTGCCAGCCTGAGCATGGGTAGCTTCTCTACCTACCGCGCTGCGCTCGACTTCGACGGTAAACTGAGCAAAGATGCCAAATGGCTCTACCGCCTCAACGTTGCGCTGCAAGACAACGACTACTACACCAAATACAACTACAGCAAACGTTTTATGATCGCCCCGGTATTAAAATACCTGGTGGACGACCGCACATCTGTTACACTTGAATATACTTACCAAACCTCTACCTACCTCGGTAACGGTAACTACCAGTTCTCTAATAAAGGGCTGCTCGACGAGGGTATCGGCAACGATTTCTTCTACCAGGACCCTGCTTTGGAGCCAAGCTGGCTGAAAGACCACAGCGTTTACGTTTATCTCGATCATCAGATCAACGACAAATGGAAAGCACACGCACAGGTAGCTTACTTCAACTTCGCCATGGAAGGTAACAGCATGTGGGCACCTGCCAAAGGCGTATCTGCCAACGGCGACATGCTCCGCTACTACAGCCTCGGCGACGAAGCCGGTGAAAACACTTTCGGCCAGGTTTCCCTATCTGGCGAAGAGTTTACCGGTGGTATCCGTCACCGCATCCTGGGTGGTGTGGATATGGGCACCAAGAAGTTCTGGGGCGATTTCCGTACCCTGGCTAATGACGTAAGACTGGCGGGTGGCGCGATCTTTAACGTGTACAACCCACAGTACGGCATTCCTTTCGAAAACCTGCCTACGTTAGATCGTACCAGAAGCGTTCGTCAGCGTGCTGCTAACTCTAACTACATTTCTTCTGTCAATTACTTCTCTTTCTACCTGCAGGATGAGCTGGCCTTTTTCAACGACGCATTGCGCCTGACATTGGCAGGTCGTTACACGAAAGCCCAGGTTACTTCCAGGACCAAAGCTGCTGATAAAAATGATGACGTAGTAACTCCCCGCGTTGGTCTGAGCTACTCTATCACCAAAAACACCAGCATCTACGGTTTGTATGATCAGTCTTTCGTTCCGGTTACCGGCCTGGATTCCAGCCTGAAACCATTCGATCCGCTGAAAGGTAATAACCTCGAGTTCGGTGTGAAAAGAGAGTGGCTGAGTGGCCGTGTTACTACAACCTTCGCAGCATACCGCATTAAACGTGTAGGCGACAAAGTGAACATGAACATCAAAGACAGCCGTGGTGCAGATGTATTCGAGCAGCTGGGTGAAACTACTTCTAAAGGTCTGGAGCTGGACATTACTGGTCAGATAGTGAAAGGTCTGAACGTAACCGTGAACGGTGCGATCACTGATTCCAAAATCACGAAGGAATCGCCTAACGTGGTAGCTGGTAAAGAAACCGTAGGTAACATTACACCTAACACCGCCAAGTACCTCATGAACAGCTGGGTAAACTACAATGTACAACAAGGCTTCCTGAAAAACTTCGGTATACAGGCTGGTACACAATGGCAGGCAGAACGTTCAGTTGGTGCTACCAAAACGTCTAACATCCCGAACTACTTCCGTGTAGATGGTGGTCTGAACTACCACACCGGCAAGATGAGCATCGGCTTCCTGGTGAACAACCTGCTGGATAACCGCAAACTGCTGACTGCAGCATCAATGGCGGCTACTCCTACAGACTTTTACTCTTACATCGTAGAAGCCCGTCGCAACTTCCGTATGACGGTTACTTACCGCTTCTAGGCGATTATTGATACAGATATTGAAAACCGGCGGGTCGAGAGATCAGCCGGTTTTTTTTATGCAGTTATTGCTTGCAAAATGGTGACGCCCGATCACCTATATTAGGGCCTTACTCACGCGCCGGTATGCTTTGATATACTTATTAAAACGCGCCACGTCCTTTTCCTTCATCTCCGGTATACGTCTTACATCCATATTATCGGTAAGGTCATTGAGCTTAATCGCACAGGCAAGGCGGTTAGGCAGGATGCGATCGATGAAGTGATCGTAATCTTCGTCATCGGATAGTTTTGTTACACAACGCAGCGCCTCAATAATCGTGGTGCTGAATCCTTCGGCGGCCAGTTGCTCAAATGTCCAGGGGGTATCTTCTACGACATCATGTAGGGCACCACCGATCTTCTCTTCCTCAGTATTACCCATATTGGCTACGCGCATCACGTGCAGGATGTAAGGGGCGCCATACTTATCGGTTTGCTGTGCATGAGCGGAAATAGCGATTTCTATTGCTTTCTGGAGTGTCATGTATCAAATGTAAGATTTTCTGTAACGCTGCCGTTAGTAACGATGGTTTCATCGGTCAAATAGTCTTGTTAGCAGAAATTAACCCGTTTCTGGTGCCGAAAGGTAAAATCTGCATATAAATGGTTAATTTATTTTGGCTGAGTCAGGCTAAATAAAAATAGTTTTGATGGAGAGTAAATGAGTGTAAGGTTGACAAGTAACAACATGAGAAAAGAAACAAGGTGAACAGGCGTTATGATATGTAATAATCTATGCAAACATTAGATCTACCGTATCTGTAAAAGGTTTTGTTAAAAAATGAGAAAAGCGCTGTTAAAGCAAGTATTCAACCAGTAATCAAATAAAAAACGAGCGTAATTCCGCGGTGAAGGCCACGCGGCGGAAAACTGCAACCGTAATCTTCCAAACATACGATCCGACGTTATCAAATACGGGCGCCCATGCGCCGGTCGGGCCGAACTATTCTTTACTCAAAACACAATTGCAATGCAACTGTCTCCAAACTCGCAGACATTACGAAAATACGCGCCGTGTTTTTTAATGTTGTTTATGATGTGCTGTTCCGTCGCGGCTATGGCGCAACAAAAGGCCATCCGGGGTAAAATTACAGATACGAACGGCAGTCCTGTACCCGGTGTAACGATCCGTGAAAAAGGGGGCACCACCGCAACGGTGTCCGCCGCCGATGGTACGTTCCAGATCAATGTGACAGAAAACACGATACTGCTTTTGTCCAGCGTTGGCTTCGACAGCCAGGAAGTGGCGGTAGCGGGCAGAACGGATTTCAATATCAGCTTAACGGGTAGCGCGGTAGCACTTACAGATGTAGTGGTAACGGCATTAGGTGTGAAGCGCGAAAAACGTACCCTTACCTACAGCACGCAGCAACTCAGCGGGGTAGAGATCGCCAAAACGAAGGAACCTAACCTGGTGAACACGCTGGCAGGTAAAATACCGGGTGTGCAGATCACCAGTTCTTCCGGTACGGCCGGTGCTTCCGCAGCGATCGTGATCAGGGGTATGACGTCTGTAAACGGTAGCAACCAGGCGCTGTTTGTGGTAGACGGGGTGCCTATCAATAATGATGAAACGGGCCAGATAGCCGCCGGTTCCGGTAGCAACCGCGTGGTCGACATCGACCCCGCTACCATCGAAAGTGTGAACGTATTAAAAGGAGCCGCAGCTACTACGCTGTACGGCTCCGCAGGCGCCAGGGGCGTGGTGTTCATCACGACCAAGAACGGCGGACATAAAGATCCGACTGTCACTTTATCTTCCGAACTTTCTTTTGAAAAGCCCTGGCTGCCGGAAAGACAAACGAAATACGCACAAGGTACGAACGGTATTTACTTCGATGGCGAAACGAATAAAAGCAGCCTGTCATGGGGGCCACTCATGGACACCTTGTTCGTGAATGGCGTGAAGGCAAAGAAGTATGACCCGTACGACTTTTTCCGTACCGGTGTCACCACGAACAGTAATATTTCGGTAGATGGTGGCAATTCAAATTCCAGCTACTTTGCCAGCTATTCTTATTTCGATCAGAAAAGTGTGATGCCGGAGAACTTCTTCAAACGCCACTCGTTTTTCGTGAAATACAATACGAAGATGGGACAATATTTCAACTCCACCTTCCAGTTCAACTACGCCAACTCCGAACAAAACAGGCTGCCGGAAGGCGCCAGTAACGGACCTTTGTTCGTTATGTTAGGTCAGCCCATCTCCTGGAACCCTTTCCCGGTGCTGAATCCAGACGGTACGCAGCGAGGCTACCGCTTGTCGCGTAACATGCCTTACTGGACGATCGACAACATCAGTAACAACACAAGAGTGAATCGTTTCATTCCTGTGTACACGTTAAACGTTACGCCTACGAAGTGGCTCACCATCACCGAAAGGCTGGGAGCGGATCTTTACATGGAAGAAGTAAAGTACACGGAACGTCCCAGTCCGCAGATCGGTCTTACCGGGCAGATCCACCACATCAACACGAACTTCCGCCAGTTCAACAACGACCTGATGATCAACACACATCACTCGTTTGGCGACTTTAATCTGGATGTGCTGTTCGGCAATAATATTTACTCGCAGTACTCCGAAGCGATGAACACGACGGGTACAGGGCTTACGATCGATGAGTTCAACAACATCTCTGGCGCCAGTGCCTTCAGTTCCGCCCAATACCAATACCTTACGCGTAAGGTGGGTTTCTACGCACAGGCGAACTTAGAATATAACCGTTTTATCAGTCTCGCCCTTACCGGCCGTTATGATGGGAGCTCGGTGCTGGCTGCTGAGAAACAATTTTATCCATATGGTTCTGTGGCCACCAGTTTTGTGTTCTCAGAGCTGTTCGGCGAAGGCTTCCGCAGGACCATGAACTTCGGTAAACTACGGTTGTCGTATGCCACGGTGGGTAACGACGGTGTAGGTCCGTATGCGTTAAACACGCCCTACGTAAGGGCCGGCAGGAATACGAATGCAGGTTATTTCGAGTTTCCTTTCCAGGGCCAATCAGGCTTCCTGCTGAGCACGACACTCGGTAACCCGAACCTCACGAATGAGCGCCTGAATGAGTATGAAGCAGGGTTGGAAATGAACTTCTTCAAAGACAGGTTGACGTTTGAAGGCTCGTATTTCTATCGTAAATCCGTGAATGGTATCATCCCTGGCGCGCTTATTTCCAGTGCTACCGGCTTTACCGGCACCACGATCAACAGCGCGGAAATAGAGAACAAGGGTATTGAATTACTGGTAGGTGCAACGCCTGTTAAAACGAGCAACTTCACCTGGAGAGCGACTGCAAACTTCAGCCGTATCAGGAATAAAGTGTTGGCACTGGCTCCCGGCATCGACCAGCTGGGCCGCCTGATCGTTGGGCAACCCTACAACATTTTCTATGGCAATCGTTACGAGCGCACTCCAGACGGGCAACTGCTCATCGGCGCTAACGGCCTGCCTATCGTAGCTTCTACACAAGGCATCGTCGGCAACGCCAATCCCGATTTTATGATGGGGCTCAATAACGCGTTCAGCTACAAACAGTTTTCACTCAGCTTCTTCTTCGACTGGAAACGTGGGGGAGATGTGCAGAATGATGTAAATGCATATGGCTACACGTATGGAACGGTGAAAGCAACGGAAGACCGCGGCCAGCTGGTGATTCCGGGCATCAGTGATGTGGATGACAAGCCGAACACGGTGCCTGTGGCGGGACAAACTTACTGGCAGTCCAGGCAGTACGAAAGCACGATACAAGACGGTACATTTATCAAGTTGCGTAACGTTTCGCTGAGCTATGATCTGAATCGTTCGTTGTTGAACAGAACGCCATTTAAATCGGCTTCTTTATCGGTAACGGGCCGCAACCTTTGGATCTATGCACCGCACTTCGACGGTGGTGATCCGGAAGTGAGTTCTTATGGTACAGGCAACGGCGTACAGTCAGTTTATGCCTTTACTACGCCTACTTCCCGTTCGTTCAACGTAGCGCTTAAGATCGGATTCTAGTTGTACCCTTCAAATCAAATCAACATGAAAAAAGTAATTTCCATCATATCATTATCCGCGCTGCTGTTAGGTGGTTGCAAGAAGTTCCTGGATGTAAACAAGGACCCGAACAATCCTACAGATGTACAGGAATCGTTGCTGCTGGCGCCGATAGAAATGAATATTTCTGATAACATTGCAGGCGGGTTTGGAGCACTGCTCGTACAAAACTACCTGCAGAACATCGCGCCGAACCAGGCTAATCCCGGCATTGCGAACTACCAGTTGTTTAGCGTAGACGTGAATGGCGACTGGACGATGTACTACGTAAACTGCCTGAACAACCTGAAAATACTCAATCAGAAAGCGGAATCGGAAAACCACTGGAACTACGCTGCCATTGCGAAAATACTGTCGGCCTATGTGTTGGGCAACGCCACCGATTTGTGGGGCGATATTCCGTACTCACAGGCGTTTAACAGGAACAGTTTCCTGGTGCCTTACGACAAGCAGGAGGATATTTATAAATCCATCCAATCGCTGTTGAACAATGCCATTGCCGACATCAGCAAAGGCGATGCGTTAAAGCCCAAAGGCGACGATTACTATTACAAAGGCAATATGGATGCCTGGCGCAAAGTGGCGTATTCATTAAAAGCGCGTTACTTCATGCATCTGACCAAGGCGCCTGGCTACACAGCAGCCGTGCAGGCCGATAGCGCATTGCTGGCATTGCAGAACGGTATGACCGCGAATGCTGACGATTGGAAGTTCGTTTACGAAGGAGCGGCATCCACCGAAAATATCTGGTATTATACCTTTCTGCCGGTAACGACTTATGTGTTAAACGAAACGATCATAGAAACGCTGAAAGGCCGTAATGATCCCCGTTTACCGGTGATCGCAAAACCGGCTGTATTGTCGGGTAACTATGTGGGCAGGAGAGTGGGTACATTGCCTGCGGGCAACCTGGCTGCATATTCTTATCTGAATAACTTCTACGGTGCTGCGGCATCGTCCAACTACATCTATAATTATTCAGAAGCCGTGTTCCTGAAAGCGGAAGCCGTGTTGCTGAAGTCGGGCTTTGCGGCAGCGCAGCCCGTATACAGGCATGGCATCAATTCTCACTTATTTAAATTGGGGATTGATACAACTTCCGTTGCAGCGACGACGTACGTAAACAGTCGCGCACTAACCGCCGGTAACGCTTTGCAGCGCATTATGGAAGAAAAGGCAGTAGCGAACTTCCTGAACCTGGAAACGTTTAATGACTGGCGGCGTACGGGCTTCCCTGCGTTGACGCCTGTAGACGGTGCCCTGTCTGCTATTCCACGCAGGCTGCTATATCCTGAAAGCGAATTACAGAGTAACGAACAGCCGCAGCAATCCGGCGTCACCTTAACAAGCAGGGTTTGGTGGGATGTGCAGTAAGCATGTCCTACACCCGCATATAATCACCCTGCCAGTCTTTGATCGCCTTCTTAATATCGGTAGGCGACATCCGCTCCTTAATAGCGCGGGTTACAAGGGCTGGCAGTTCTAAATCAGATGCAAAACGTAAGGCCAGTATCTGCGGCAGGGAGAGTTGTGGTTCCAGTATCTCGAAGCGCGTTTGCGTGAGGGTATAATAACGGAAGCGTACTTCCTGCCGCACGATGCGGTCTTGCAGGGTGAGCGCATAATGTTGGCGCATCATGAAACCCAGCCAGCCGGCGAGTACGAACAACAAACATACAAATAGCCATTCCAGCGCGCCCTGGCGGGTATACGCGATAATGCTTAATACGATGCCTGCCAGTACAACAGGATAAAATACGAAGTGATGAGGGGGATAATAGCGAACGTGATTTTTGAAGTGTTGTGCCTGCATTTTTTTTAGTTGAAGTTCTTACATGAATAATGCCATGCGCCACCGAATGTAAGTCTTTTTTACGCCCGCCTGCCCGCTTTATCCGTAGGTGTTGATAGCCAGAGATTTACTGTTTCTCGGGCAGCAGCAAATAGAAGCTGGCCCCTTTACCCGATTCACTCTCCGCCCATATATCGCCGCCGTGCGACAATACGATCTTGCGGCATAAAGCCAGACCAATACCCGTTCCCTCATACTGTTCCCGGGTATTTAACCGCTGAAAGATCGTAAAGATCTTCTCCTTCAGGAAGTCGTCAAACCCAATACCATTGTCGGTTACCGTGATCAGGTGCCAGGTTTTGCCGGTGGATTTATGGTGCGCTGTCAGCAGTGCGTCATCGGCCTGCCGGCAACTGATGCCGATTTCAGGCGCTTTACCCGGTGGGGTGAACTTGAGGGCATTACCCATCAGGTTGTAGAACAATTGGTTCATCTGCAGCGGTATGGCAGCAATCGTCGGTAATGGCTCGCTGGTAATGATGGCCTGCTTCTGTTCTATCAGCAGTTCAAAATCGTGGATCACATTGGCCAGTACATAGTCCAGCTGCACCGTGGTAAACAGTTCTTCTTTTGCAGATACGCGGGAGAAGTCCAGCAAATCTTTGATCAGCAGGCTCATTCGAGCTGCCGAAGCGCTGATCTTATCGATATAGGTCTGGATCGTTACCAGTCCGCTCAGCTCCTTGTTATCCTTCAACATGCTGGAGAACATGCGGATCTTCCGCAGCGGCTCCTGTAAGTCATGGGAGGCTACATAGGCGTATTGCTCCAGTTCTTCGTTCGTTTGTTTCAGCTGGATGTTGGCCAGCTGTAATTCACGGGTACGTTGTTGCACCCGGTCCTCCATCTCCTGGGCTTGCATCTTTTGCCGGGTAATGTCGCGCACAACACCGGTAAGCATCAACGGCTCCTGCTGCTCTCCAAATATCACTTTAGCCGATGGCCGCACGATGCGCACCTCGCCGGTTTGTAAACTGATTACGCGGTATTCGTCCTCATAGTTGCCTCCGGACTCGAAGGTGAGGGCCTTTTCCATCGCAGCGATTGCACGTTCACGATCTTCTTCATGAATGGCTTTAAATCCATCGTGCATATTGATGTTGGCGCCGGTAAAGCCGTACCACTCACGGGCACGCGCCGAAAAGTTGACCTCCCCGGTCTGCAGGTTGATGTTCCAGGTAGCGATTTCCGCGGATTCGACAGCCAACCTTAGCCGTTCTTCTGCCTCTGTCAATTGCTTGCGGGCCAGTACCAGGTCGGTTACGTCCGTGGCGGTATTGATTACACCGTATACATCGCCATTGCCGTCGAACAACGGTTTATAAGTAAAGTTGAAGTAATGGGTTTTAAGGCTGCCATGCACGAACAGGTCAACCTTCGCCTCGTTGGCCGTATAAGGAACGCCTGTAGTATATACATCGTCCAGTAATTGGTGAAAGTGCAGGCCTTCCAGTTCCGGCAAGGCCTCGCGGAAGGTTTTACCCACAACGGAGGCGTCGCGGTCCCAGGTTTTGAGAATGGCCTCGTTCACAGTTTGGATGCGCATTTCGCGACCAATGTACACGCCAATAGGGGTGGGTGCGTTGGTCACAAAATTGCGGAAGCGCTCCTCGCTTGCTTCCAGTTCTTTTTTGATCTTTACCTGGCCGGTTACTTCGGATGCGAGTATCTGCACGCCGGTGATTTTACCTGCTTCGCGGAACGGCGCGTAGATGAAGTTGAAGTACTTCGTGATCAGCGCACCTTCGGGGCCCAGATTTGCCGGGGTTTCAAACCCGTAATGAGCAAGGCCTGTAGTATATACCTGTTCGATCAGTGCGAGGAACGGCTGGTCGCGCAGTTCAGGCAAAGCTTCTGCAAGCGGGAGGTTCATAACACTGCGGTCCCGGCCCCACAGGCCCAACAGGGCATCGTTGGCCGTTTCCACGATCATTTGTTCGCCCCGGAGCACACCAATAGCTACGGGCGCCTGTTCCACCATGGAACGGAACCGTTGCTCACTTTCCTTCAGGGCTTTGTTGAAGGCTTTTTCCTGCCGCAGGTCGCGGGAGATGGTCGCGCGGCCGAATGGTGCGCCGGTTATTTCGTCGTATACCAGCATGGTATGACCATACACAGGGATCTCTTCCCCTGTTTTAAAATGCCTGTACAGTATTTCGCCCATCCAGCGGCCGTTCTCAAATAGCCCTTTATTCACCTCGTTTTTCAGCCGCTCAATTTCACTGGCCGGAAGGTAATTACTGTTATGTACTTCCAGTTCCTCCTGGCTCTCGATGCCCAGCATGCGCCGGCCGGCTTCGTTTACATAGTTCACGTTGCCTTCCAGGTCGGAGAGGCTTACGAAGTCGGAGCTCTTTTCCAAGAGGGCGATAAGTTTCTGTTGTTCCTTCTGCGCCTTCAGTTCCGGGCGCAGGTCGCGCATCACGGCACCAATGGCCATAGGCACGCCGGTTAGCGGGTGGTCGATACGCGTCGTGTTGTTGTACACCGGTATCCGCTCGCCAGTGACCAGGTTGCGTATCATTATGGTACCTGACCATCGGCCTTCTTTCATGATGACGGGTATTACTTCCCGGCTTACCTTCTCGTAGTCTTCCGGTGTATGCAGGTCTGCGATCGGTGTGTTCAGTACCTGTTCCTGGTCTTCGAATCCAAGCATATCCATACCGGCCTTATTGATGTAGGTATTTTTGCCGTTCAGGCCAAGTATGGCCATCATGTCCACGCTATTGTCTACCAGCTTACGCAGTTTCTGTTGTTCCTGCTTCCATTCGATCTGCGGAGTAATATCTTCAGAGATGATAATTATATTGGCTGGCTTACCGGCTTCGTCGTACAGCAACGATACGTTGTTACGCGCCCACACCGGGTGCCCGTCCTTATGAATATATCTTTTTTCTATCTCGAACTCGCTGCGCTGCGCATCGAACAGGAGAGAGAGCATGGCTTTCTTCCGTTCCCAGTCACCGGCGTAACTCACTGCCTGCATGTTCAGCTCGTACAGTTCATCTTCCGTATAGCCCACAATGCGGGTATAGGCCGGATTTACCAGCGTATAACGCCCTTCCAGATCGGTGAGTGCGATGCCGAGCGATACATGCTGGAAGATGGATTGCAGGCGGCTTTGGATGACCTGCATTTCAGCATTCTTCAGCCTTTCCTCTGTAATATCTGATACGGTGCCCGAGAAGGTGACCGCTTCGCCTGCCTTGTTATAGCGGTAACTGCCCAACGCTTCTACCCAATGAATGGAGCCGTCGTTCCAGATGAAACGGGCTGCGTAGGAGAGTTTACCAGTGAGTTGTGCCTGTTTGTATGCGTTCAGGCGAATATCCGCATCCTCCGGGTGTACATGGCGGATAAAGATGTCGCGGTCTACATTTTCCATCACTTCTCCTGTCAGAATGTAAGAAAGGAGGGGGAATAACGGATATGGTCTGTAGCAAGGTCAATCAGGAACGTGCCTGTACGCGATCCTTCGGCTGCAACCTCTGCCAGTTCTTCTGCGGATGCGGCTTTCTGTTCGGCCTGTCGTTGTAAGTCCAGCAGGCGCTGACGTTCCGCATCGGCCTGCATGTATTCGATTGCCAGCACAGTGGTGCTGCTTAACATATGTACCACTTCCTCGTCGCGCTGCGAGGGTCTGCCGGTTTGTTTGTAATAAATGGCGAAAGTGCCCAGCAGTTGGCCCGAGCGGGAGAGGAGCGGTTTGCTCCAGCAGGCTTTCAGGCCAAAGCGTTCGGCCACGTCCCGGTACGCAGCGATGCGAGGATCGGTGGCAGTATTTTCTACAATGATGGTGGTTTTGAGAAATGCGGCAGTGCCGCAGCTGCCCTGGTTGTCACCTACCGGCAAGCCGTTAATGATCTGGCAGAAGGCTTCCGGCATGCCCGGAGCGGCGCCATGTAACAGGCGGTCTCCTTCCGGCGCAGCCAGCAGGATGGATGCGTAACACTCATTGTCACTGTGTTGCTCTACGAGAGAAGCGATTGTTCCCAAAACCTGGTGCAATTCGTCCCCCCTGGTAATCATCTCAATAATGTCCGACTGTCCCTTTATAATGGCGTTAAACCATGCCGATGACGGTTGCTGGCTATAGGTATCAGGGTCGGAATTGCCCGGAATATGCATAAATATTGTTTGTAGGTGCGCCGCTTACGCTCACCGGTACCAAGATAGCTAATAAATTGCCACCGGCACGTCAGCGCAACGTAGATAATGTACAAAAAGCAGGCCCATGCTGTAGGGGCCGGTAACAGCGTATATTCCTGAGCGATAACTGGGGCGTTTTTTCCACGGGCGGGGTATCAGCCGGCTGGCTCCAGTTCGCGGCTGGGTAAAAAGGGGAGGGTTACCCGAAATTCGTTGGAAGCTGCAGGCTCCTGGATGCTTACACCCTCCATTGCCATAAGGGCGAAACGTTTTTTCAGGTGTTGCAATCCTTTGCCGCTAGGGGCGGTCGTTTGTTTGGGTTGCAGGTTGTTCGTGACCGTAATCCTCTGGCGGATAGCATCGATGCTGATCCGGATATGCAGCGGGCGGCTACAGGTAATCACATTATGTTTGATGGCGTTTTCAAGCAGCAATTGAAGGCTGAGTGGCGGTATGCGGTAGTTGTCCAACCCGGGGGTGTCTTCAATATGCAGGTGTAACCCGTTCTCAAAGCGGGTTTGCAGCAGGTAGAAGTAAGTGCGGGCAAAACGCAGTTCCTCTTCCAGCGAGATCATTTCGCGCTCGCTGGCTTCCAGGAAGTAGCGGTAAGTGCTGCTTAGTTTTTCAGTAAACACCTTTGCCCTGGGCGGATCTACGGTGATCAGGCTGATAAGGGTGCTGAAGGTATTAAACAGGAAGTGCGGCTGAATCTGCAGTTTCAGCGCATCGAACTGCATCTGGAAGTGCAGTCTTTTCAGGTCTTCCGCCTCTTTACGCGCCTTGTTCCATTCATGGAAGAAGTAAAGTCCCTCGTAGACGGCTATCTGCAACAATACAAACAACAGGCTGATGCCGGAGGATACGGAATAGTTGGTGATCGTGCCCACATGTACGCCCCATAAATTGCTGCTGTCCTCAATCCAGATGCGGGTTACGCCTACAAAGATGGAGTAAGGCACCAGTATACACATGGCGGTAAAGGTGCGCCGTTTCACTTGTTTCAGGCTGCGGTAACGCTTGCGGAGGGCGAGTATGACGTAGCGGGTCACTTCCCAGATGGCCAGGCTCCACACAACCGTGATGCCCGTCGTTTTCAGCAGCATGTATTCATCCTGCCAGGAGAAAAACATCTCCAGCATAAAGAACAGGAAGAAGGTACAGGCCACGATAAAGTAACCTGCGATTCGGATGCGTTGCTCTCGTATGGCCATTCCAGACAGATTTAGGGGTGCTGTAATGTAGTAAACCCTGTCTGGCCGTGGGCATCCGCCCGGCCGAAATGTCGATTTAGCGGATTGAAGTGTAGCTTCCGTCTAAAATAAAAAGCCGCCCTTGCGAGGCGGCTTTTTTTATGGTTTCAGTTTCTTCTCAAACACTTTTTTGAATTTGTCCAGCTTCGGGCGAATCACATAATAACAGTAAGGCTGCGATCCGTTTTGACTGTAGTAGTCCTGGTGGTAATTTTCCGCCTTATAGAACGGTCCTTCTTTGGCGATTTCCGTTACGATCGGGTCCTTGTACGCGCCGGAGGCGGCCAGTTCCTTCTTGTAATGCTCGGCATCCTTCAGCTGGGCCTCATTATGGTAAAAGATCACGGAGCGGTACTGCGTACCTACGTCATTACCCTGGCGGTTCAGCGTGGTGGGATCGTGGCTCACCCAAAATGCCTGTAACAGCGTCGGGTAATCGATCTTACGCGGATCGTACGTTACGCGGATCACTTCCGCATGGCCGGTAGTACCCGTGCACACCTGTTCGTAGGTGGGATTAGCCACCTCGCCGCCCATGTAGCCGGATTCAACCTTTAACACGCCATCGAGGTATTGAAACTGCGCTTCTGTACACCAGAAGCAGCCGCCGCCGAAAGTGGCGATGGCGGTGGAGTCTGTGTCTTTCACTTCCATATCTGCCGGAACTTTTACTTTTTTGTCTTTCTTTTGCGCGCAGGCTGCCAGCGATAATGCGAACAGGCAACCCAGCAATAGATACTTTTTCATGTGTCTTCCCTCCTTAAATCCCGCGGGCTTTTTCAAAGTTACTATACAATAATTTAACCCGCTGTTTACTCAAATTACGGGGAATATGGTGGTTTAGATGGGGAAGTTAAGTAACTTTAACATTCTTTTTGGCGGCCCCGGTCGGATGGTGCGCCCGTAACCCGGCCGCAAAAGACTTAATTATCAAGATTTAAACAGACAGAAAAATTGAAATATTTTCCAGATTCGGCGCTGGTGCAACTGGAGTTCGACAAGATCCGGAATTTGTTGGAAGAACATTGTAAAACGGAGCTGGGCAAGCAAATGGCCGGCGATTTAAGGTTACATACCCATATAGATTACGTTAAGGCCGCACTTCAACAGGCACACGAATACAAACAATTATTATTACTGCAGGAGCACTTTCCGAACGATTACATCCTTAATCTGAAGAGTGAACTCAGGCTCCTGAACATACAGGGCGCGGTGCTTACGGGCGATCAGTTTATGCTGCTGCGTAAACTGGCCGAAAGTATGCACAGCATCGTACGTTTCTTCGACCACGACCGCAGGGTGACTTACAGCGCGCTGTTCGAGGTGATCAAAGACACGTATTACGAGAAGAAAATCACGGCGCTTATCGACGAGGTGCTGGACGAGAACGGGCAGGTACGAGATAACGCTACCCCCGAGCTGGCCAAAATCCGTATGTCGCTGTACCGCAAACGCAACGAGGTGCGCCGCGCCTTTGACCGCATCCTGCAAAAGCTCACGAAATTGGGCTACCTGGCCGATATTGAGGAGGCTTTCCTCAACGGGCGTAGGGTAGTGGCCATCTTTGCCGAGAATAAACGTATGGTGAAAGGCATCCTGCATGGCGAAAGCGATACCCGTCGCACCGCCTTCCTGGAGCCGGAAGAAACCATCGAGCTGAATAACGACGTGTTTGCGCTGGAGCGGGAAGAGAACAAGGAGATATATAAAATCCTCCGTACCCTCACCGCGGCCGTGTCTAAACACTCCGTGCTGCTCGAAGGTTATCATAACATCCTCGGAACGTTCGATTTTATCCGCGCAAAGGCACGCCTGGCGCTGGATATCAACGGTAACTTCCCGATGCTCGTACCCCACGCGCAGCTGCACCTGGTAGAAGCTTATCACCCGCTATTGTTGTTGTATAACCGCAGGAACAGTAAGCCCACGGTGCCAATCAGCGTAACGCTCGATAAAAATCACCACATCCTGGTAATCAGCGGACCTAACGCGGGCGGTAAAACGGTGACTTTAAAAACGGTGGGACTGATACAGCTGATGCTGCAGGCGGGCCTGCTCATACCGGTACATCCCACTTCGCAGATAGGCATCTTTAAACAACTGATGATCCACATCGGCGATACGCAGTCCATCGAGTTTGAACTGAGTACTTACAGCTCTCACCTCAAAAACATGAAACACTTCATGGAGGAGGCGAACGGTAAAACACTGTTCTTCATCGACGAATTGGGTTCCGGCTCCGACCCCAACCTGGGCGGCGCTTTCGCCGAAGTGATCATGGAGGAACTGGCGCGTAAACATGCTTTCGGCATTGTAACCACGCACTACCTCAACCTGAAAGTGATGGCCAACAAGGTAAAAGGCATCATGAACGCCGCGATGGGCTTTGATGAAGAAACCTTGTTGCCGCTGTATAAACTGCTGGTAGGAAAGCCGGGCAGCTCGTACACCTTCGCCATCGCACAACGCATTGGTTTGCCTAAGCCGTTGATCGAACGCGCGCGTAAGCTGGTAGACGAAGACCATTTCCGCCTGGATAAACTGCTGAATAAGGCTGAACAAGACCTGCAGAAGGTAGAAGCCAAGGAAAAGGAACTACAAAAACTGCTGCGCGAAAACGAGCGACTGAAGCGGGAATACGAGACCCTGGCCGATAAAGAACGAAAACATCAACAAGTAACGCTGCTCAAATTGCAAAATAAGATCCGGGAAGATGAGATCAATTATCTGAAGGATATGGAGCGTAAGATGAAGCAGATCGTGATCGAATGGAAACGCACCGACGATAAACAGAAAGTCGTTAAACAGGCCGAAGCCCTGCTCTTTAAAAAGAAGGAAAAGGCCATTAATGAGAAGATGGAGAAAAAAGTGCAGGACCGTTTCCAGGAAATTGGTGGTGCCGCAAAACTGGGCGACCAGGTGAAGATTATCAGCAACGGACAGGTAGGCAAACTAATCGAGATCAGAGACAAAAGAGCGATCGTGCAGCTAGGCAAGATCCCGATAAATGTGAAGCTAAATGATCTGGTGGTAGTAAAAGAAAAGCCAAAAGAAAAGGCGGAAGCAAAATAAATTGTATTTTTACAGGGCCGGTAAATCCGGCCCTGTGTCTTAAAAAGTACAATCCATGCAAAACGTAGCGATCGAAGAAAGAAAGGAGCAGAAGCTGCTGGTGAAAGATAAATTAGCCGTATGCAAGGCTGATACCGACTTCTATATCAAACGTTTAAGCGGTGAAGCGCTCGCGAATATCGCAGGAGAGGTGCCGTTCCGCCATGACGGTTTCTGCATCTCCATTCTCATTAGCGGGGAGATGGAGCAGTACGTGGACTTTGACCGACAGATGGTGACCGGACCGGCCATCACGATGCTGGAAAGGGGTCAGATACACCAGCAGATCTTTGGAGAAGGTTGTGAGTTAATTCATATATATTTTAAGCCCGACTTCCTGATGACCGAAACCCAGTGTCTTTTAAACTGCTGGAGCTGTATGTTCCGCTCGGCAGTGATCAAGATGGACGAGGAGCAGCTGAAGGAAGTATTGTCGTATTGTCGCATGTTAATCAATGAGTTCCGGCAGAACCGGCCCCGTAAGGATGCCGTACTCCGTAACCTGCTTAGCGCCCTCATTATCGCCTGCGGCCGTATTGTGGCCCCCGAACCCGTGCATCTCAAAAATGAAGAAACGCAACCCCAGGGTATTGTACTGCAATTTAAAATGCTGGTCGATAAACACTTCCGTGATAAAGTACAAGTGTCTGACTACGCCGAAATGCTGTATATCACCGCCGGCCACCTGAATGATTCGGTAAAGGCCGTGTTTGGGCGAAATGCGAAAAACCTGATCGATGAAAAGCGTATTATGGAGGCGAAACGCTTGCTGTACCTGCGTCACCACTCGGTTAAGGAGATCGCGTACGAACTATCTTTTGAAGATGATGCGTACTTTAACCGGTTCTTTAAAAAGCATACAGGTCTCACACCAGTGTTCTTTCAAAAGCAAATCCGTGAAAAGTACAATTAATCCCCCAATAATGTAAATGACGATTACGTCAATTCATGTTTACTTTGCATTGTATTTACGCATAAACTCAACGACTGATGAAGCTCATGTAATTTTAGCAGCACTCGTTTCACTTTAACAATATTTCTCTCTCAGGAAGAGTCTACATACTTTTTATTGAAACGGATGCCGTGAGCATGCGCCGCCGCCCAAAATGCGGGCATGCCCTCTCTTGTATTTTTTATCTTGATCCATGTTGTGAGATACCGAACAGTACTGCCACAGCCGGCATTCGGCTTTGTGCGCACATGACTGTCTGTGGCTCGCATGGAATTGTCTAATCGCTTAAAGCCTAATTAATGAAACCATTTGTAACTTTTAAACACACACCTAAGTTGTCTGCAGCACTTATCGCCGTAGCACTTACGATCATAGCATATAGCTGCGGCACGTCCTCAGCAGCAGAAACTCCCGCAGGAACCGAAGCGCCGGCCCTACCGGTAGTACAGCTGAAAGCCATGCCAGCCAGCAGTTTCCGCGAATATACCTCGGCCATCGAAGGCAAGGTGAACGTGGAGATCCGCCCACAGGTAGACGGCTATCTTGACAAGATCTTTGTAGATGAAGGCGCCTATGTGAAACAGGGACAACCTTTATTCCGCATCAACGATCGTCCGTACCAGGAACAATACAGCAACGCCAAAGCGAACCTGGAAGCCTCTAAAGCGAACCTGGAAAAAGCGAAGTTGGAAGTTGACCGCCTTACACCGCTGGTAGAAAACAACGTGGTAAGTGACGTGCAGCTTAAAACCGCTCAGGCAGCCTATTCTGCCGCCAAAGCCGCAGTGGCGCAGGCACAGAGCAGCGTAGGTAATGCAGGTATCAATGTAGGTTATACGCTGATTTCCGCTCCTGTAAGCGGTTATATTGGTCGTATACCATTGAAGATCGGCAGCCTGGTGGGCAGAGGAGAAACACAAGCCCTGACTGTGATCTCCGATGTGAAAGAAGTATATGCGTACTTCTCTATGAGCGAAGTAGATTTCCTGCACTTCAAAAACGATATCGCCGGCGAAACCATTGCTGAAAAAATTAAACACCTGCCGCCGGTAGAACTCGTGCTGGCCGACGGTTCGGTATATACCGCGAAAGGTAAGATCGAGACAGTGGAAGGCCAGTTCGATAAAACCATGGGCGCGATCAGCTTCCGTGCGGCTTTCCCGAACGAGCAGGGTTTACTGCGCTCCGGTTCTACCGGCAAGGTGCGTATTCCGCAGGAGTTTCCGTCTACTGTAGTAGTACCACAGGAAGCGACGTTTGAACTGCAGGATAAAGTGTTTGTGTTCGCCGTGGGCGACAGCAACAAGGTTGTGAGCAAACCTTTATCTATCGCAGGTAAAACCACTGGTTACTACTTCGTCAATAACAGCCTGAAAGATGGCGAGCGTATCGTGTTCAGCGGATTGGGCCGCCTGCGCGATGGTGCTGTCATCACGCCACAACCTGTACAATTAGATAGCCTGCTGAAGTCCAAACCGCTTTAAGCAAACCGGGTTATCACTATTTGCCTTACACTGACGGCTATCACAGTCGCCAGCCTTAAAAACTATTGCCAAAATGTTAAGAAAATTCATAGAACGGCCAGTGCTTGCGACAGTAGTATCCATCATCCTGGTACTACTCGGCACCCTGTCTCTCATATCACTGCCCGTGGCGCAGTTCCCGGATATTGCCCCGCCCAGCGTGGCAGTTACGGCCCTGTACCCCGGTGCAAACGCCGAAGTAGTGGCCCGCTCCGTGGCTACCCCGCTGGAAGAAGCGGTAAACGGGGTGGAGAACATGACTTACATGACCTCCACTTCCAATAATGACGGCACCATGTCGCTCAACGTATACTTTAAGCTGGGCACCGATCCCGACCTGGCTGCGGTAAACGTGCAGAACCGCGTCGCGAAGGCGACCAACCTGATGCCCATCGAGGTGGTACAGGCGGGTATATCCACGCAGAAGCAGCAGAACAGTATGATCATGGTGGTGAACCTGATGGCGAAAGACAGCAGCTACGACGAAACGTTTTTGCAGAACTACGCCAAGATCAACATCATTCCTGAGCTGCAACGTGTGCCCGGTGTAGGACAGGTGCAGGTGTTTGGTGGTAAAGATTACTCCATGCGCATCTGGCTGAACCCTGATAGGTTATCTGCCAACAGCATGTCGCCCCAGGAAGTATTGGCCGCCATCCGCGATCAGAACCTGGAAGCTGCGCCTGGCCGTTTCGGTGAGAGCAGTGGTGAGTCCTTCGAGTACATCATCAAATACAAAGGAAAACTCAATAAGAACGATCAATACGAAAACATCATCCTGAAAGCGAATGCCGACGGATCGGTGCTACGCCTGAAAGATGTGGCGCGTGTGGAACTGGGCTCATTCAGCTACGGTACGCAAACCCACATCAACCAGAAAGAAGGTATTGGTATCGCGATCTTCCAGACCGCAGGCTCAAATGCAAACGACATCCAGACCGAGATACAGCGCCTGATGGAGAAAGCGAAAACGCAGCTGCCTAACGGTGTGGAGCAGGCGATCATCTATTCTACCAAAGAATACCTCGATCAGTCTATCGACCAGGTAAAACACACCCTGGTAGAGGCTTTCATCCTCGTGTTTATCGTAGTGTTCATCTTCCTGCAAGACTTCCGTTCCACGCTCATCCCGGCGATAGCCGTGCCTGTGGCGATTATCGGTACGTTCTTTTTTATGCAGGTGTTTGGCTTCTCGATCAACCTGCTTACCCTCTTCGCACTCGTACTGGCTATTGGTATCGTGGTGGATGATGCGATCGTGGTGGTGGAGGCCGTGCACTCGAAGATGGAGCGCGTTAATATGAGTGCGAAAGATGCGACGATCGAATCGATGAGTGAAATATCCGGTGCGATCATATCCATCACCCTCGTAATGTCTGCGGTGTTCCTGCCGGTAGGCTTTATGCAAGGCCCCGTGGGCGTGTTCTACCGCCAGTTCGCCTTCACCCTGGCCATCGCGATCCTGATCTCGGCCCTGAACGCATTGACGCTGAGCCCTGCCCTGTGTGCACTGTTCCTCAAGAACCCGCATCACGAAGAAGAAGGTAAAACCCATGCGAAGAACGGCAAAGTACACCTGGTAACGCAAGGATTCGGCGCCCGTTTCTTCAAATACTTTAACGCCGCCTTTAACGCGATGACCGCGAAATACATGCGCAGTGTGCAATTCCTGGTGAGAAGGAAATGGATCGCTATTTCCGGCCTCGTACTCATTACCCTGGCTACCGCCTGGATGGTGAAGAATACACCTACTGGTTTTATACCATCTGAAGACCAAAGCTTCTTCGTATACGCCGTGAACATGCCTCCCGGCTCTTCCCTGGACCGTACGAAAGAAGTGATTCACCAGGTGGATAGCATCGTGCAGAAAAAGCAGGGTGTTTACCTGAACCTGAGCGTGGCCGGCCTGAACCTGCTCACCAACTCGAACAGCTCTGCCTACGCAGTAGGTTTTGCGAAAATGAAACCGCATGCCGAGCGTGGCGATATTAAAGATATGGACGCTATTCTCGCACACATGAACGGGGAATTGGCGAAAGTGAGCAAAGCAAGCATCTTCCTGTTCACCATGCCTACCGTACCAGGTTTCAGTAACGTAGATGGTTTTGAAGTGATCCTGCAGGACCGTACCGCTGGTGAACTGGGTAAACTGGGCGAAACCGCCTACGGCTTCATTGGGGAACTGATGAAACGTCCGGAGATCGCGTTTGCCTTTACCACTTTCAATACCGGCAACCCGCAATACTCCGTGGAAGTTGACGAGCAGAAGGCAAAACAATTAGGCGTGTCCGTGAGCGAATTGCTCTCCACCTTACAGGTGTATTACGGTAGCACCTTTGCTTCTGACTTCAACCGCTTTGGTAAATACTACCGCGTAATCATGCAGGCCGACGTGATGTACCGCGCCGAACCTTCTTCGATGGATAACATCTTTGTAAAGAACAATCTCGGTGAAATGGTGCCTGCAAACGCACTGGTAACGCTGAAGAAAGTATATGGTCCGGAAACCGTAACCCGTAACAACCTGTTTAACGCCGTTACGATCAACGGTCAGCCCAAACCAGGCTACAGTACCGGTGATGCGATCAAAGCCGTGAACGAAGTAGCAGCGCAATATCTGCCACGTGGTTACACCCATGAGTGGGTGGGTATGACCAAAGGGGAAATTGATGCGGGCGGACAAGCGACCGTGATCTTCCTGCTGTGTCTTGTGTTCGTATACTTCCTGCTGGCAGCGCAGTATGAGAGCTACATCCTGCCATTCTCTGTGATCCTTACCATTCCTACCGGTATCTTCGGCGTGTTTGCCTTTATCCGCATGGCTGGTATTGAGAACAACATTTATGTGCAGGTAGGTTTGATCATGCTGATAGGTTTGCTGGCCAAGAACGCCATCCTGATCGTGGAGTATGCCGTACAAAGGCGCCGCCAGGGGATGGGACTGCTGAACGCAGCGTTACAGGCAGCGCAGTTACGTCTGCGGCCGATCATCATGACCTCGCTCGCCTTCATCGTGGGTTTGATCCCTTTGATGCGTGCCACCGGGGCCTCCGCGAAAGGTAACCAGAGCATCAGTATCGGTGCGGCCGGCGGTATGTTGTCGGGCGTTATCCTGGGACTGTTTATCATCCCGGTATTGTATATCATCTTCCAGTATTTACAGGAGAAAGTGAGTGGAAAGAAACCCGTGCCGACGAACCTCCAAAATGTTTAAACGAAACGCAAAATGACAAAGTATATTCATTTGATATTGCTGGCAGCGGGACTATCCGCCTGTACCGTAGGTCGCAACTACCAGCGGCCGGAAGTGGCGCTGCCGGCAACTTTTGCGCAGCAGCCGGCAACAGATACCACCATCGGTAACGCCGCCTGGAAACAATTCTTCCAGGACCCGGCCCTGCAGCAATTACTCGAAGCTACTGTAAAAGGCAACTTCGATCTGCAGATCGCACTCACCCGCATCGACGAAGCCCAGGCTTACCTGAAGCAGTCGAAAGCCGCGTTCTTCCCCTCGGTGGGCCTTAATGCCACGGCAAATACATCGATCCCCTCCAAGAACAGCCTGAACGGCGTGAGCCTGGAGAACTTCCTTAAAACCACCCACATCGAAGATTTCACATTGGGCGTGGGTTTAAGCTGGGAGATAGATGTGTGGGGCCGTTTGAGAAGGCAAAAAGAAGCCGCACTGGCCACCTATCTGCAATCGTACGAGGGTGCTAAAGCCGTACAAACCGGCCTGGTAGCCAGTGTTGCCAGCGGTTATTTTAACCTCTTAATGCTGGATGCGCAGCTGCGAGTGGCCAACCGCAACGTAGCGCTCAGCGATACCATCGTAAGGATGATCAGCATGCAGAAAACCGCCGGGCAAGTAACAGAACTGGCCGTACAGCAGGCCATCTCGCAGAAGCAGTCTGCCGAATCTTTGGTGCCCCAGTTGCAACAGGCCATCACCATCCAGGAGAATGCCTTACACATGCTGGCTGGCGAACTGCCTGGCGGCGTAATTGCCCGTAGCGCTTCGCTGGAGCAGGTGCAGTTGTGGGATAGTTTGTACACCGGCATTCCTGCCAGCGTAACCGCCAACAGGCCCGACGTAAAAGCGACGGAGCTGGCGTTACAGGCGGCCAATGCGAACGTAGGCGTGGCCCAGGCGAGCATGTACCCGAAGCTGAGCATCACGGCCAGCGGTGGCCTCAATGCCCTTAAGGCCAGTGATTGGTTCAGCGTACCAAGTTCTTTGTTCGGTACCGTGGCAGGCAACATTGCCCAGCCCATCTTCCAGCAAAGACAGCTGAAAACCCAGTACGAAGTGGCTAAGGTGCAGCGCGAACAGGCGGTGATCAGCTTCAGGCAGTCGGTGGTAAACGCCGTGCGTGAAGTGAGCGACGCCCTGGTAAGTGCCGATAAATTGAAAGAACAACAGCGCATCGCCGATGCCCAGGTGCAGACCACCAACAAGTCTGTATCCCAGGCCCGCATGCTGTTCCAGAGCGGTCTCGCGAATTACCTGGAAGTGATTACTGCGCAGGGCAACACCCTGCAGGCGGAATTGAACCAGGCAGACGTGAAACGCAGGCAGCTGGCAGCTACGGTAGAACTTTACCGCGCACTCGGTGGCGGCTGGAAATAATAAAAGTCGCTAACCATCCGCAGTACTGACGTATAGCGGATTGTTAATAGTGTAACAGTTGTAGGTTAACTATATAGCCGGGGTATTCTTATCCCGGCTTTCCTATCTTTGGGACAAACTAACTAAGATGAAAAGGATCACTGTGTTTTGCGCGTCCAGCCCGGGTTTTAAGGAAGTATATATGCAAGCTGCCCGTTCCGTAGGACATACATTGGCATCACGTGGCACAGGCCTTGTGTACGGCGGCGCAAAGGTAGGACTGATGGGTGCCGTAGCCGATGGTGCCCTGGAAGCAGGAGGGGAGGTGATCGGCGTAATCCCCGATTTTTTGCGCAGCAAAGAGATTGCTCATACCGGTTTAACAGAGCTGATCATCGTTGAAAGTATGCATGCACGAAAAACAAAAATGAACGATCTGTGTGACGGAGTGATCGCATTACCTGGTGGTTTTGGTACACTCGAAGAGTTGTTCGAGATATTAACCTGGGGGCAACTCGGCCTGCATCAAAAGCCCATCGGCCTGTTGAATACCGCTGGTTTCTACGATCATCTTATTGGTTTGTTAGATCATATGACTACGGAAGGATTGTTGAAAGCAGCCAATCGCGATATGTTATTAGTGAGTGAAAATGTGGAGGAGCTGTTAAGCCTGATGTCGGCCTACGTGCCGCCTGTTACGGGCAAATGGATTAGTCGTGACGAGGTGTGATGAAAAAATATTTCCCTGTATTCCTTTGCTATGGCGGGTTTTACGCGTTTGATTTATTTTAGGATAAATATTTTTTTTAAAATTGAATCCGTTTTATACTTTTGCGGCGGAGGAATGGCAGAGCGGTCGATTGCGGCAGTCTTGAAAACTGTTGACTGTAACAGGTCCGGGGGTTCGAATCCCTCTTCCTCCGCTGAGAATGTCCGGTGTTATGCACCGGACATTTTGCGTTTTGGGGAGCGGCAGTCTTTGCACAAATGATGTTGACTGTAACAGGTCCGGGGGTTCGAATCCCTCTTCCTCCGCTGGGAATGTCCGGTGTTATGCGCCGGACATTTTGCGTTTTGGGGGGCGCTGAGAATGTCCGGTGTTATGCACCGGACATTTTGCGTTTATATCCCCACACTTGCATTATATTAAAATTTGTATATATTTGTCCCCGAAACAAAACCCAACAACCAAGGAATTACCACCATGCAAAACCCAAGGCTTCCCTCGTTGATGCCATGCGGCTAAAACCTATACACCTATGAAACAACTTTCCCTACTGCTGATAGCTGCTATGGTAGCTTTCGCCGCGTGTTCAAAGTCAGAAAATCCACCACAGGAAAGCCTGTATACGAAAGTGCTCGGTAAATGGTCGCTCAACGGTGTATCGCTTCAAACGCAATCAAACGGTAAAAAGGCAGATGCAAAAGACGGCTTCATCGAATTTCTTAGCGACAGTACTTTCTATATCTACGATGCAGGCGGACAATTCTTTACAGGTAAATTTTCCATTCAGGATGGCGCAAGCATATCGCTGGAAAACTTCGCAACGATCCGAAGCCTCACGTTTAGCAATACAGCGCTGAATTTCATACTGATGTACAACGGGAAGGAAATAACAATCGCTGCAACGAAGGCGCCAACGATCGCACTCACGGATTCGACTACACTGATCTGTAAGAACTGGCATCTCACCAGGGAGGGAACGGGCGGGCAGCTATACGAGGCAGCACGTGGATTGTTCGATGCAGAGGGTAATCCTATAGGTAGTTTCGTGCCGGATAGCGTCACATTCCGGTTCACCACTTCGGGTACTTACCTGGTACAGATGTTCAAAGAGAAGCAATTAAAATCGGTAGATGTGTTTAACTGGAAATGGCATTCCTCCCTCGCGAACCATTACGTTTGCTGGGACAACAGTCTCGAATTTGATGAGGAAAAAGACAAAGTGGAGGTGCTGGAGCTTAATAAGAATGCATTCAGGTCTTCGCAATCGCCCAGCACCTGGGGATTTGTACCCGCAGAAAAGTAAGTTTTTATTTCACCCATTCATAAACACAATTTACCTATGAAAGCCATTTATGCGCTGGCAGTAGCGGCTGCTGTAATGTTTACCGCTTGTTCAAAAGATGACAAACCGACACCTAAGCCCGACGGTGGCGCAACTTACGTGTACACTAAAGTGCAGGGCAAATGGCTGTTCGGCGAAGAAGTGATTATTCCAACCGGCAAAAAGGCTGCTGATTCCAAATCAGGTTTGTTCGGCAAACGTGGTAATGCGCAGGGCAAAGAAGCTTCTGCGATTGTAAGCTTCGTAGAGTTCCTGAGTGATAGCACATTCCTGGTGGTGGATGCTATGGGCGCTACCTTCAAAGGTTCCTTCACTGCCAAGGATAGCACCACCATCGATCTGAAAGACTTCGGTACGATCTCCGGCATTTCCTTCACAGAGGGTAAGATCAATTTCAAACTGACTTACAAGGACCAGCAGATTGTGGTTGCGGCTAACAAAGCACCGCAGATCGCAGCGGATGACCGCAATAAACTGATCTGCCGTACCTGGTATCTCACAAAAGAAGAAGATGGCGGAGATGCTTTTGAAGGCGATGCTGTCTACGACGATAACGGAGAGATAATTGGTTACGAAAATGTGCCTGACAGCATCACGTTCCAGGCAACGCTTTCCGGAACGTACATGATCCAGTTCTTTGCCAACAAGCAACTGCTCGATGCAGATGTAGCTAACTGGAAGTGGCACGCAAGCGCTAATACATTCCAGTATTGGTGGGGTAACCAGGAACCTTCTGAAGATGAAAACCTGGTGATTATCCGCGAGCTGACGAAAGACGTGTTGAAGATCACGGAATCTGACGACTACAACCAGGACGGTCAGGTTACTGCCGACGAGATCACTAAAAATACACTGAGGCCGGCTGTTAAAAAGTAACGGCATCAATATTAGTAAGGGGCTGACTACCTGTCGGCCCCTTTTTTATTTCAAGCAGGCCTGCGTAGCGGGTAAAAAATCTTCCGCTCTACCTGCACCTGCAGTCGTTGATAGAAGGGAACCGGATCGAACCCCAGTCTTTTAAATTCCTGCTGAACAGATAACTTTGCATCGTCAAGCAGCTGTTGGTTTTGCCAAACAGCAATGGTGATGATGGTTACATTACTTTCGCTGTCGCTGGACTCAAATGCTTCGCCCCTGATGTATCCCGGAAGTTGTGCAATGAAACGGCGGTTAATCTCCACTTGTTTAATAAACGCCGTCACCGACGCTTTAGGCACAATAAATTTGTCTATAAAGCAGACCATGTTCGTGGTATCCTGATTTTCCATATTATTCGACTTTATCTGTGAAGCTGCCGCATGTGTCAACGTTGCTGTTAATCCAAGAAGACAGGCTATAAGGAATTTTTTCATGACTCAAAGCTCACAAATGTTGCCGCCAAATCATTGTAAAAAATCATTGAAGTTACCAATAGGAGGAAGCCCGGAAGAAGTCTGTAGGGGTTTGACCGGTAAAGCGTTTGAAGTCTCTGTTAAAGTGAGGTTGATCATAATATCCATGCTCAAACGCAAGGTCTAATAGGGAGGGGACTGCTGTGTATAGGGAGATGGCCGATTTCATTTTTACGATATGCGCAAACTGTTTCGGTGAGGCGCCGGTAGCCTTTCTGAATCGCTTCTCGAAAGCGTCCTGGCTGATATACATTTCCTTGATCAGCTCTTTTATCCTGATATTTCCTTTTGTACGGTTGATTTTGTCTATCGCCGCTACGACCATTTCATCTGCACTTTGCTCATGCAGTGTTGCTAACAGAAACCGTTCCAGGATAGCGATTCTTCCGGTATTGGAAGCGCTTTCCAGCATTTGTTCCCGGAGGATGCAAAGCGCTGATGGAGCGAACAATTGATCCAGCGAAACACTTTTTCCACAAAGTTCGAAAACGGGCATTTTGAAAAAGGCAGGTAAACTGATCTCCCTGAAAGTAACGATGATAGCAGCGGTGCCAGCTTCATATTGGATCAGCCTTGTCGTTTTTTGAATACCTGAAAAAGTAGCGAAATCCAGTGTGGCCCCATGCAGGTAAGAAATGTTGCCACTGAAACAAAATGCGAGTGTCGCGGAGGTGTTGGGTAGTACTTTGTTGGTGGTCCCCTGCCGGCTTTCAATGATTTTGTAGTCCCTGATGTAGGGGCTTAATTCCTCACTCGGTATGTAGGTTACGATTTCCACCGATGTAAAGTTAAGCTATTTCACCGTTGTAAATAGGGCTGACCAGTGTTACCGATCAGCCCTGTAGTGTAAGCTTATTTAATGTAGAAAGTCTGACTGAAGGCGCCATTTACGGCCACGTCCCAGGCTTCTACCCGTACCCATTTCCGGCCTTTCAGTGCGGGTTTGAAGCGGAAGTTTTGTTTTCCAAACGCTTTCGTATCGGTCAGCTGTATCTTTTCATGATATACTTTTTCGCCGTCACCGGAGATGATATCTACATATTGCATGGGGAAAGTCCAGCTCAGATCAAGTACCACGTCGGCGGTGCCGTCAGCCTTCAGTGACAGGCTGTCGCCGGAAATGCGGTCGTTGATGCGGAGAGATGGTATCAGTACTTCGCCCGTGCTGCCGAAGAAGCGGCCGTGCTGCATGGCATCCAGGATCGGCATCCAGCTGTCGCTGTATTTTGGCAGCTGGTCCAGCATGAGGTAGTTTACGTTCATGTGCGCGTACATTTCGTTTTGTGGGGTGATGGTGAACAAATCGGCTTCACAGATCACGGTTTTCTTCACGCCCCAGTTGTTCATGTCGTCCATTAAGTCGAGTACACGTTTACCCAGGCGAGGCTCGGATAGGTCGGCGGGCATTGCCTTCCAGGCTGCTCCCATGAAGCGGTCGGATAAAAAGAAGGCTTCATGGTTGTAAATGTCGGGCGTATTTACGGAGCCTTTAGTGCGCGGGTGAGCGGTCCAGGCGAGGCCTTTTTCATCTTCGAGGAGCTTCAGCATTTCCTGCTTATTGCCGATGTGGTACACTTTACCATAACCAGGTTTCTCCTCCACATAAGGTACGCCCTGCTTGCGCGACATCACCCAATACACAGGTCTGGGGAAGATGTCGAGCCAGTGACCGCCAAAGAACTCGTTTGGTTCTTCACCAGGTAATAACAAAAACTCGTTATCAGATTGTTTTTCGCAAAGATCGAATAAAGCTTTCAGCTGTGGCAGCCTTTTCTCATCCGGCCCCTTTGGATCGGCAGTGTAATGGAACTCCGCGAGATGCACGATGTCTACGCCCATCCGTTTGAAAACGCCCACAAACTCAGGCTTTTCAGGAACAGGTTTGCCCGCCATGATCACATTCATCACAAATTCATTATGAAAATGGCTCGACATGGTTTTGAAGCCGGGCAGCTTTTCATAGCGGTCATTACGAGTGAATGTTTTCGCCGCAGTCAGTGCTGCATTTGCGTTTCGGTCACTTAACAGGCAGAAGAAATTCAGCCTTTGCTTCGTGCCGGGAGGCGCATTAAACCAGGGTACAAAGCGGTTGTCGCCTTGCAGCTCCTGGCGGATGCCGATGCCGTAACCCTCGGCCATTTTGCGGTATTGGCTGCCGAACCAGGTGAATCGCAGGTTAAAGGCTTCATCCAGTGGATAAAAATACTGGTGGGGTGGAGGGAACAGGGCCAGTGCGCCTTTGTTGCCCGCGGCTGCAATGGCGCGGTACTTTACGGCCATGTGCTGCGCAGTATCACTGCTCACGATAGGCTGCTGTTTCAGGCTGTCGCCGGTGTTGATCCATGACACGTTTTGCCATTGGTTGCTGTTGCTCACCAATCCTGCATCAAACACGATGGCTTTGGCGTTGCGACCGGTGGTTAGTACAGCGGCTACGTTAAACAGCGGGCTGCCATGGAAAAAGGTGACTTCCAGGTTGCCTTCGAACGTTTCTGCGGACAGGCGGCCGATGGTGACGATCGTTCTGCTACCTTCCGTTTTTACCGATGCCGAACTTTTCTTTAGTTTGATCGGATACGTTTCGTGTGGGCGTGTGGGTACTTTGTCGAAAAAGATGTTCCACCCGTTCTGCGATAACAGATCGCGCCGGCCTACAGTGAGCAGGAAGACAGGATCTACACCCGCAGCAACCGGTTGATTGCCGAGTGTGACCGTGCGCAGCAATGGCTTGGCAGGGTCGAGGTCGAACGTTACTTTGCCCGTGAGATTGTTGCCCGCGGGCCAGCTTACATCGAGCTGTGATTGTTGTTGCACGGCCGTCGCGCCGGTGCCGGTTTTCAGTGATTTGAGGTCTGCTTTGATTTGAGCGGATGCCGTCACAGATAAGAGTAGTGGTAATAAGAGCGCCAGTTTCATTAACATGGTTTTAGTCGGCATCAATATAAAAAGTAGGGGAGGGAAGGAGAAGTTTTTTATATGGGCGGTTGCATCTATTTTTATTGCAGAGAATAAATTTTTTTTGAAAATTGATTCTGATTTATCACCTTTGCGCCGGAGGAATGGCAGAGCGGTCGATTGCGGCAGTCTTGAAAACTGTTGACTGTAACAGGTCCGGGGGTTCGAATCCCTCTTCCTCCGCTGAAAATGTTCAGCGTTTTACGCGGAACATTTTGCGTTTTTAGAGCGGCAGTCTTTGCATAAACGATATTGACTGTAACAGGAAATTTGCCTGGCGATGGTCAGGCGTTTTTTTTCAGAATGTGTGTAAATATGTTCGGGAAAATGAGTTTCGGGATGTAGCGTAGTCCGGTTATCGCGCCTGCTTTGGGAGCAGGAGGTCGCAAGTTCGAATCTTGCCATCCCGACTACAAAAAATGAAAATGTCCGGTGTTATGCACCGGACATTTTTCGTTTTAGCTGGCAATAGTTTTGTGCTGGCCAATTTAATTGTTGTTGTGATGTTGACCTGGAGAACCCTATCGCCCTATATAAAATATCAAACTAATTATCTATCTTATAATCTCAGTTAACTCAATTCCAAACCCCGCTACAATTCTTCCACGTTAAACAAACCCGGGTTGTAGCAATAAACACGCTCATGAAAAACAAAAACTGCACAACACTTGTCGCCGTATTGGCCCTATTTGCCATGGCCTGTCAAAAAGAAGCACCCAACAAAAAGGAACTGGTTAAAATGGATGATGCCCGCATCAGCGCAGCGCCCCCGCTCGGTACGTTGATCGATGGTGCCACCTATCGCATCCGCAGTGTAGCATCTTCTGCACCAGCCGGCCCCGTTGTGGAGGTTACCGGTAACTCCACTGCCGAAAACCAAAAGATCCAGCAGTGGTGGTGGTTTCCTAACAACGGGCAGCGATGGAAACTGGTGAAGATAGATGCAAGCTATTACAAACTGGTAAACGTTAAAAGCGACAAATGCCTCGAATCCCCATCTGCCACTTCGGGCGATATTCTGCAGCAGGCGACCGACGATGGGAGCGACTCACAGGCTTGGTCAATTGCTTATTCAGGAAGTAACAATGTGTTTTCGCTCACCAACAAAGCTACGGGCATGAAGATGGCATTAGACCCGCAAAGCACGACGCCCGGTGCGAAGATTCGACAGATAGATTCCGTTACGGGCAATCAGCACCTGTTCAACTTTCACAACCTCAATTTCCAGAACCCGCTGATCAATGCCAGCAGGCCCGATCCGTTCGTTGCAGAAAAAGATGGTTACTATTACTTCATGTACACCAGGGGGAATAACATTGGTCTGAGGAAAACCACCTCTATGTCATTGCTGTCAAATGCCCCCGAATCCGTGATCTGGACGCCGCCTGCAGGCACTGCCTACTCGTCCAACATCTGGGCGCCCGAACTATTTTTCTTATCCGGGAAATGGTACATCTATTTCGCTGCGAACGACGGCACCGGCGATTCGCACCGCATGTTCGTATTGGAAAACCCCAATGCCGATCCTATGACCGGCACCTGGACGTTTAAAGGAAAGATCTTCGACTCCAGCGACCAGTGGGCCATTGATGGCACCATTCTCACTGTAAACGGCAATAACTATTTTGTATGGTCAGGTTGGGAGAGCACTGCCAGCCGGTATAAACAATATTTGTACCTGGCTTCCATGTCAAATCCCTGGACGATCAACGGACCAAGAATAAAAATTTCTTCTCCGACCAATACCTGGGAAAAACACGAACCCAATTCAATTGGCGCAGGCGTAAATGAAGGCCCCATCATGCTGCAGCGCGATGCGAACAGCCCGGTGTTTATCATCTATTCCGCCAGCCGTTATACCAGTGACAACTATTGCCTGGCCCAAATACAACTCAAAGCCGGAGGAGATCCTACGGTAGCGGCAGATTGGATCAACAAGAAGCAGGTGTTTGTCCGCAATGATGCCAACTCCGTTTACGGACCAGGGCACAACGGCTTTTTCACCAGTGCTTATACCGATCCTAATGGCGTTGCGAAAAAGGAGCACTGGTTCATCTATCACGCACGCAGTGTGGCCGCTACTACCAATGGTCAACGTTCGCCGAGGATGCAGAAGATTACCTGGAATACGGACGGTTCGCCCAACTTTGGCGTGGCTGCGGCTACCGGGGTTGATATGGCGGTCCCGGTAGGGGAATAGCCTATAGCTTCTTAACGCAAAATGTCTGGTGTTTTTGCACCGGACATTTTGTTTACACTGTAAAACGCATGATATTGAAGTAGATGATATTACAGTAAAAGCCGGGCATCTCCACCCGGCTTTCATCAGCTACCGCCCCGCACTTCATTATTGTCAATATCTTCATCTCGCTTATCTGTCCTCGAATATTTCCCATTTGCAGAATCACCTCTCGTACTCACTGCGTCTTCAGTAGCCTCCGGGTTATCAGGTAATTTCTTATACCCGGCAGGAATCGGATTTTCGGCCTGGACCGGCTTCTTCTTTTTCTCTTCTTCTTGTTGATGTGCCATGGTATGTTGTTTTGGTGTAACAACAAAGGGACAAAATCCATTCCTGTACACACTGTATAAATAATGGGTTTCAGCGAACAGGCAATACATTACCCATTGTGTAATTTATTACGCTTCCTCATTCCAATCGGTGAATAGTACAGTGAGTCCTGCCAGTGCAGTGAACGCCAGGTTGAACAGCAGGGCTTTCCGGCTTTTACGGAATGCCGGCAGCAGGCTTTGCGCAGCAAACTGGGCTACGTTCACCGGGTCAATTTTACCGTGAGTTTTGTAGGGGATCAGGCCTTTTGCGGCCAGTGGCTGCCTGGTGAGCATCGCGTAAGGTAGCAGCAAGGCTGCCTCAGCAGCGTAGAGCAAACGGGCCTTTTTATTCAGCTTCAGCAAAGAAGGTAAAACCAGCATGCCGCCGATAAGGGCGTAGTCCATGATGGCGTGTTGTTTCGGAGATAGGATGTTCGTCTTCATATAGATGTCTTTTGGAACATAAAGACAAATCGCCCGCCAAACATCCTTAATGTGTTGCATACACAAAATCTAACAGCGAAAACGCCGCCGGATCAATTTCATCTGTATGCCAGGTTAAACACGCAAGCGCATCCAGGTTAATGGAGTAATCCGCACTCCACCAATCGTTCGCAATCACGACCTCCATAGGATGAGGGTAGCGCTCCACACCCGGCAGCCTGCCTGCTGCGAATAACAGCGGGATCGAACGCCCGCAGAAGAATACCTGCTCACCTTTATCGTTCATCACATTGATCCAGGCGTCGTCCTCTTCATTTGATGAGTATTCAAGGTCGTTGTCGGTCACCAGGGAATCGACAAACCGAAGCCAGCTGGCGGCATCGAAATTATGCGCACAGGCGTTGTTGATGGTGTTGGTAAGGTCCATATTGCTAAGGAAAACAAAAATACGGAGACGACAAGCAGGCCGTCTCCGTAAAGTATAAATTTATTCGGCCATAATGAACGCGCCTGCTTCGGCAAGGCCAGGTTGTGCCTGGGTGTCGTGGCCGTTAACAGGTACAAGTTTGAAGTAGCGGAACTGTTTGCGGGCGGGCAGTTTGTAGTACTGCCTGTTCGGACTCAAATCCAGTAACTGCATAGTGCCCACGCTCTCCCAGGTCTGGTTATCGTTGCCGACGAGGATCTCCAGGTCCTTCACTTTCCGGTCGCCGCTCTTTTGTACGAACACGAAACCGTCTACCGGTATGGTGTCCTGCATGTCTACGGTTACCCAATGATCGGGGTAGGTGGTCGGGGCGGTGGAGTAGCGACTAACCCAGAAGGTGGACGGGTTGTTATCGATCAAACGGATCGACAGGCGGTCGTTCACGAGTTCTTCGGAGCTGTAGCCTGCGATGGTCCAGTTGTCGGTACGGTACACTTCGCGTATAGGTTCACCAGAAGGCTTCTGTACCGGGAAGCCGATCTTGGCAGGGATGCCGAAGTTAGGCGATCCGTCGGCGTTCCAGGTGAACTTTTGGATACGGGCGTTGCGGCTGCCACCGCCAGGACCGCTGCGGGCGTGATAAATGATCCAGTCTTCTTTGCCGTCGGGCGATTTAAAGAAGCCGTTATGACCAGTACCATAAGCGCCGCTTTCGGCGTTCATAGAAAAGACAGGCTGCTGGGTTTTGGTCCAGTCTGCCGGATTCATAGGATCGCCGTTTACCTTAAGGGTGAGTAGTCCCAGGCAATACGTATCCACCCAATAACCACTGCCAGAGTACACGATCAGTACCTGGCCGGAGGGATTGATCAGCACCTGCGGACCTTCATTGATCGCGCTGCCGTTCATTTCCCAGTTGTAAGACGGACTGGAAATTGCGACTCTCGGGCCGGAGATGGTCCACGGGTTGCTCATCTTCGCAATGTAAATATGTTGTGGTGCAGCGCCTGCAAGGCCGCCTGACCATAACATGTACATCTGTCCCTGGTGTTGCAGAATGGTGCCGTCAATGGCCCACTGGTCGGTCGAATCGGCTACTTTGCCTTTCATGACCCATTCACCCTGCATCGGGTCGGACGAGCTGTTTTCGACCACGTACATGCGGTGATTGGCATTACTGCCATTGTCGGCTGCGAAGTACATGTACCATTTGTTGTTGATCTCATGCAGCTCGGGTGCCCATAGGTTTTTCGAGTAAGGCATGTTGGGCTCGGGCGTCCACGCGTCGTGTTGTGGGGCCAGGGCCAGTTCGGATAAGGTGTTGGTCTCAAACAGTACCAGCTTACCTCCATGGGTATACGTAAAGTAATACTTGCCGTTCTTCTGGGTTACCCAGGGATCGGCGCCGCGGGGGATGAGCGGATTGGTAAAGGTGTTCTCAACGATGACCGGGTGCTTGCGGTACCCCGGGAGGTCACAGACTTTTTCACAAGCGGAAAACAGGGCCAGGCCTAGCATGCCAAGGACATAAGAGCAGTTTGTTCTCATGGATTAACGATTAAGAGTAGTTCGTGGAATAAGGGTCAAAGTAGTAAATAATTTGAATTGTTCATAGCGTTGGTGGCCCCGAAAAAAAATAGTCGCGTTACAGCAGTGGCAATGCTTCCTGGCATTACAGTGTGACGGCCACCTTGCGAGTTAGGACGTCTTCAGTTTCGGCAACGCCTCCCACCATTTCAGCAGCTTCTCCTTTAGCGCGCCAACTACTTTCGCTTCTTTGTCCGCCAGGTTCACCGCTTCCGTTTTGTCTTTGACGATATTGTATAACTCCACCCCGCTGCCATCGTGGTTCATGAGTAATTTCCAGTCGCCGGAGCGTACTGCCAGTTGCGGGCTTTTGTCCTGCGCACGGGGATAGCGATACGCAATAGTGTTGCGGCCATACTCCCAGTACATTTCCTGCTTGCGGGCAGCGGGTTGGCCGAGTAGTACACGGCTGCGGTCAATGCCGTCGCCTTTATAGTTTTTGGGCAAGGATACTCCGGCCATCGACGCCAATGTGGGTAGGAGGTCTGTGGCGTGAATGGGCGAGGTGTGATCAACGCTGCCGGCTTTTACGTGGCCCGTCCAGTTCACGATGAAAGGCATCCGGGTACCGCCTTCGTAAAGCGACAACTTGGTGCCACGCAAGCCTGCTGCCCGTTTACCGCGGAAGGAGGGCAGCGGACCGTTATCGCTGGTAAAAATGACGATCGTATTTTTGTCTAACCCGTGTCGTTTCAGTTCGGATAAGAAGCGCCCGATCTGCATATCGTATTCCTTCATAACGGCGACCAATGCCGCTTCCTCTTCCCGGTTGGAGGGATGCTGCTCCGCATCTGGCACCCACGGCGTATGTACGTCATCCGGCCAAAGATTAATGAAACAGGGCTGGTCGCGGTGGCGTTGCAGGAAGTCCAGTGCCTTATCTACGAAATACGTGCTGCGGTCCCAACGTTTGATCGAATCTTTATCTGACCATATCCAGTTGGTTGCGGTCAGTAACGGATCCGGATCGGGGCTTTCGTATGTGCTGCTATGTTCATCGATCCCATATTGTTCAAAACCCGGTGCATCCTTTACATCCCTTCCGCCACCAAGATGCCACTTGCCGAAATGCGCCGTTGCATAGCCGGCGTTTTTAAAGATCCGGGCGATAGAAGGCGCCTTTGGATCGAGGTAGTCGGCCTGTTCGGCGTCCCGGTTATGTTTTTTGTTATCGAGATAGGTGGCGAAATTCCAGCGGCCGGGGTACTGACCCGTTAGTAATCCTGCCCGGGAAGGCGAGCAAATAGGGGCGGCACTATAATATTGCGTACACATCAGGCCGTTCCTGGCCATCTGGTCGATGTTCGGGGTAGGTACCAACTGCCCGCCGTAGCAGGCAATATCGCCCACACCCATATCGTCGGTGAGAATGATGACCACATTAGGTTTAACTGGCGACTGGGCCTGCAGGTAATGCATTGGTGCAAACAATAGTGTAACGAGGAGCATTTTTTTCATAGTGATAAAGATAAAAAGGTTTTATTATCAAAAGCTTACGCCATCCGATCGCGTTATTTAAAAAGAATATTTTCCATTTAGAGTGTCACATCGACACTTTTTATTTATATTGCGTGAAAGACAATTTATCAACCAGCATCAGAATGACCTGAACAGAAGCGCGGACTTAATTGATCTAAATTGCTGCATACTTAATCACACGTTAATGAAAATGATTCCCTTTAGTTGCCAGTGACCCGTTTGGCCTGACTTCCGGCCTGCGCAGAGATGTTAGAAATGATCGTTTTTTTTATAGTGGACATTGCTTCAAAGCAACTGTTAAGGCATTGTATTGTCCTTAAACATGTGTGTTATGGTAAAACCCTGGTTTGTACTCGCATTGCTCATCGTAGGCGTAGGCACGCCTTTGTGCGCCGCTATTCCCGGTCCGGTAAGTTATATCGGCAGGGAGCAGGGGCTGTCTAATAATTCGGTGCGGTGCATCTACAGGGACGATAACGGTTACATGTGGTTCGGTACGTACGATGGCCTCAATCAATACAACGGGTCGGGGTTTAAGGTGTTTCGTAATAAACTCTCTGATCCGTTCTCGCTGCCGCATAATTACATCTATTCTATTACGGGCGATAAACAACACCAGGTGCTGGTAGGTACCGGGCAGGGACTTGTATCCTATAACAGTGTTTCTGGCCGGTTTACGCCGGTGGACTGTCGCATGCTTAACGGACAGCAGTTTGCGCTTAAAGTGCACGTAAATCTCCTTAAAACAGATAAGAACGGGCATGTGTTCGTGTGTACGAATGGCCTAGGGTTGATGGTGCGGCCGAACGGGCAACAGGTGGCAGTACAGGCGGCGTTGCCCTCGGGTAGTCCGAATGTGAATGCGCAATGCATTACGTTTGATGATAAGGGCGGCGCATGGGTTATTATAGGCGATGGCGGCCTGTACCGGTACGATCATGCGAAAAATGCACTCACGCTTGCAGATACGAGCATACGCTCTGCATCGGCCATGGCGGCAGATAAACGCGGGCAATTGTGGGTGGCGAACGGGAACGGACTGTATTGTTATAATATGTTAACTCGTACGACTACACTACGTAATAAAGCGTTTACAGACATCCTCTCCCTGCACGCCGCAGCTGACGGCCGTTTATGGATAGGCACTGAAGGAAACGGGATCATGGTATTAGATCCGCAAACGGGCGATCTAACGCACCTGCCTGCCGGTCGCAACGGCTTGTCGAGCGAAAGTGTGCATGATATGTTAAGTGATCCCGCCGGCAGAATGTGGATCGGTACGATCAAAGGCGGCGTGAATGTGATCGATCCGCAGAAGGGACGGTTCCAGACGATCAGTCGTAATCCGCAGGAAAGTAACAGTCTTGTATCCAACTTTGTATCCAGCTTTTGTGAGGATGGGAACTTGCTCTATGTAGGTACAGACGGCGGCGGAATGAGTATATGGGACAGAAGGAACGACACATACAAGAACTACAAAGCTTCACCCGGTGGCCTTAGCAGCAATATCATCAACAGTATCGTGAAAGGCCCGGAAGGGGACATATGGATGGCGACGTTCGTCGGCGGTATTAACCGGTATCATCCGGCTACAGGCAGTTTCCGGCAATACAAGTGTATCAACCCACTTACGAAGTTTGAGAACAAAAGCGCCTGGCTGCTCTTTCTCGATCGCGACAAACAGTTATGGGCTACCACGTTTGGCGCAGGTAAGTTGTATCGCTATAACCGCGGCACCGACGAGTTCGAGATGTTCGACGATGCATTCAATGATTTGCTGTCGATGGCGCAGGATGCAGATGGTATGCTGTGGGCGGGCAACTATAATTACCTCATTCGCATCGATGCACAAAAGCGGAAGTATGATTACTTCGAGATAGGCAAGCCGGTACGGGCCATTCATCCGGATAAACAAGGTGGCCTCTGGCTGGGTACAGAAGGGGGCGGACTGGTGTTGTTCAAAAATGAGAAGATCGAAAAACGATATGCCGATGGCGAAGGGCTGTGTAATAACGCGGTATTAAATATTTTGGAAGATGCGCAGGGCCATTTGTGGCTCAGTACTTTCGATGGGCTTGCGAAGTTTGATAAATCGGCAGGCAAGTTCGAAACGTTTTACCAGGGCGATGGTTTGCAGGGCAACCAGTTTCTCTACAATGCGGCGCTGCGGCTTTCTTCCGGGGAACTGGCGTTTGGCGGCATCAATGGATTTAACCTGTTTCAACCTGTTAAAATTACAGCTAACCGGCCGGATGCGCCAGTTGTGATCAGCGATCTGCTGGTTAATAACAAACCGTTGGAAGAGCAGCACATTACGGAAATGACCGGCGGCGTTGTGCGTGCGTTGGAAATTCCATTTCATATGGGCGCTTTCTCCGCCAGTTTCGCGGCGCTGGAATATTCATCACCTGAAAAGGTGCATTTTTCCTACAAGCTGGAAGGGTGGGATAAAGACTGGATATCGCCGGGCAGCAGCCGGTCTATGATTTATACAAATCTGCATGAGGGGGACTATACGCTACGGGTGCGGGCTACCAATGCAGATGGTGCGCTGCAAACGCGCGAATTTACGATGAAGATCAAAGTGCTGCCACCGTGGTACCGCAGCTGGTGGGCCTGGCTGCTGTACACGTTTTCTGCAGCAGGCGTGGCTTATGCAGGCTTACGTTACAAAACGGCACGACAGCGCATGAAGTACGAGATAGCCATCGCACACCTGGATGCGGCGCGGCAACAAGAGGATAACGAACGCAAACTAGGCTTCTTCACGAATATCGTACACGAGTTTCGTACACCACTTACGCTGATCATTAACCCTGTGAAGGATATGATCAAACAGGCAGAGGAGGAGCCGGAGGAATTACAAACGGTGTATCGCAATGCGCGCAGACTTTTGAGCCTGGTAGATCAGTTGATGTTGTTCCGCAAATCGGAAAGCGAAACGGAGGAGCTGCATCCCACGGTGCTGGACTGTGAAGCATTTTGTCACGACATCTATCTCTGTTTTATACAACAGGCGAAAGCCAGGCAGCTAGACTATGTATTTCGCTGCGATGTACCGGGGCTACAGCTGGTAGCCGATCGTCAGAAGATCGAGATTGCATTATACAATTTACTTTCCAACGCGATCAAGTTCACGCCGGTAGGGGGCAGGATCGTATTTGCCGTGACGTTACAGGATGGGCAGGTGGTGATTAGCGTGGAAGATAACGGGGAAGGTATTCCTGCAGCAGCAGGCGAATTGCTGTTCAATAAGTTTTACCAGGTGCACCGTAAAACGGGTACGATCGGCTTCGGCATCGGTTTGTACCTGGTGAAGAAACTGGTGACGCTGCATAAGGGCACGGTATCTTATGAAAGTAAAGAAGGCGTGGGCACGACTTTTACGGTTACATTGCCGCCGGGCGATGTGAGTGTTTGTCCGCAAACCACTGTCGCCAGCCGCTCCCAGGTGTTGGAAACATTGGCGGAAGAATCCTCCGTTGCACCGAAAGTACGCAGTCGACAGGAGGAAGTGGTGTCTGAGAAAGATACGATGCTCGTAGTCGATGATAACGAGCAGATGCGCGACTACATCAAAAAGATATTTGCAGATAAGTTTCTCGTACATGGCGCCGGCAGCGGCCCCGAGGCATTCGACCTGGCCTCGCAGCTGCTGCCGGACATTATCATTTCTGATGTGGTGATGGATGGGGGAGATGGTATTGAATTATGCCGCCGCATCAAAAATACGCCTGCACTCAGTCACATTCCCGTTATCCTTTTATCTGGCAGTGTGCTGGAAAATACGAAGCAGTACGGCGTGTCGCAGGGGGCGGAGGATTTTATCACCAAACCTTTTGAGAAGGATTTCCTGGTCACGAAGGTGGAAAATCTGCTGAACGCGCGCAACAGTCTGCAACGCTACTTTTATAACGAGATTACCCTGCAACAGCAAACGACGCGTATTTCGCCGGAGTATAAATCTTTTATCGACGACTGTATAAAAATACTGGAGGCGCATCTGCAGGATGAAGACTTTTCCGTGAAAACGTTGGCATCCGCGCTGGGCATGAGTCATAGTAAGTTGTACAAACGGATCAAACTGGTATCAGGCCAAACCGCGAATGGATTTATTCGGTTTATCCGGCTGCGTAAAGCGGCGGAATTGTTTATCAACTCGGATTGCAACGTCAGTGAAGCCGCTTATTACGTAGGCATGCGCGATATCAAACATTTCCGCGAACAGTTCAATAAAACTTTCGGGATGAATCCCTCTGAATATATTGGAAAGTACCGTAAAACCCTGGGTAAAAATTACCAGTTAGGTACTACAGTATTGCACCGCGGGCGAAAATAACATTCGCCCGTTTTACCCCCTCTTTCCTATACGAAAATCACCCCTTTTTATCCGAATTTCCCCATCACTCCCAGGCTGATCTATACCTATTTTTCCGGAGAGGTTAGCATTCCACGTTACAGCCAACAAATTTTATCACCAAAATTGACAAAATGCGCAGATCGATTCCACACGCGCTGTTCGCCAGGAGGGGTATTCATTTTCCCTTGCCACCGCGGCCTGCCGCGCCAGCAATTCTCACATTCGTATACCTCCAATCAAAACTGATTTATGCAATTGACTTTTAAGAAGCTGTTAGCCTGTATGGCGCTGCCGCTAACGATGTTGTGCCATAGTGCGTCGGCGCAGCAGAAGATCGAAGTAAAAGGGGTGGTGACCGACAGCACCGGCGGCGTGCCCGAAGTGAACATCGCCGTAATGGGACAAACAACGCGGTTTACGACCGATGCGCAGGGACGTTTTTCCCTCACTGCCAACCGCGACGCCACGCTGCAGTTTTCCATGATCGGCTTCGTGTCCCGCGTAGTGCGCCTCTCCACCCAAAAGCCGGATGCTGCGGGTAATTATTTCCTGGACATCCGCCTGCTGCCCGACCAAAAGGACCTGAACGAGGTAACAATCGTAGGTTTCGGTACGCAGAAAAAGGCGAGTATGGTGAGTGCGGTAGCCACGGTAAACGTAAAGGACCTGAAAGGCCCGACGGGCAACCTTACCAACACGCTCGCCGGTAAAGTACCCGGCCTCATCTCGTTCCAGCGCAGCGGCGAACCGGGCCTGGGTACAGATAACTCGAACTTCTTCATTCGTGGTCTCTCTACCTTTGGTACCGGTAAACAAGACCCCCTGATCCTGATCGACGGGGTGGAATCCAGTCCGACCGATATGGCCCGCCTGCAACCGGACGATATTTCCGACTTCTCCTTATTGAAAGATGCGGCCGCCTCGGCGGTATATGGCGCAAGGGGGGCAAATGGCGTGGTGCTCATCAACACTAAACAGGGGCAATTGGGTACGGTGAAGTTTAATGTAAGGGGGGAAAATCGTATTTCCTCCAATACGAGGAACTTTAAGTTCGCCGATAACATCACGTATATGGAGCTGGCCAACGAAGCCACGGCGGTAAGATCGCCGCAGGCTATTTTGCCTTACTCCCAGAACAAGATCAATCACACTAAAGCAGGGGATGATCCGGTGCTTTACCCGAATAATAACTGGCTGGAGAAACTGATTAAGCCTAACACCGTGAACCAGGGGTACAATATGAACCTGAGTGGTGGTACAGGTAAGGCCCGCTATTACGTGGCCGGTACGTTTAACCGCGACAACGGGGTGTTAAAGGTGGATAAGGTGAATGATTTCAATAGCAACATCAAACTGTTGAATTACTCCCTCCGCACGAACGTAAACCTGAATGTGACCAATACTACGGAACTGGTGTTTCGTATGTACGGACAGTTCGACGATTACCAGGGCCCTATCGGCGGTGGCGCGCAAACGTTCAGGAACGCGCTTACGTCCAACCCGGTGGCATTCCCCGCGTTGTACCCTTCGGAATTACTGCCTTATGTAGAACACCCGCTGTTTGGCTCGGCGCCGATGGTATCCAATGGCGCCTTAACGACTACACTGTTCCGTAACCCGTACGCCGAAATGGTGAAAGGTTATAGGATGTACAAGTCGTCCAACCTGCAACCGCAATTCGAATTGAAGCAAGACCTGAAATTCATTACGCCCGGTCTGCGACTGGATGTGATGACTTATGTACGCAGGGATTCTTACTTCGAGGTAGACCGCTCGTACAATCCATTCTTTTATAACGCGGTGATCAATCCGCAGGACCAGACTTACCATATTAAGGTGCTCAATGACGGCTCTGCTACTTCGATTGGTACCGTGGGATCGGAATTTCTGGGTTATGGCGAAGGGGCAAAAACACTTTCTTCCCGCGTATGGTTACAATCGGCGTTGAACTACAACCGCGATTTCGGTAAACATTCGGTGGGCGGCATGCTCATCACGTATCTTTCCAGCTTTCAGCGGGGTAACGACGGTGGTGTGACTAAATCTCTTCCGCAAAGGAACAACGGTGTTTCCGGCAGGTTTACTTACGGATATGATGATCGTTACATGGCGGAGCTGAACTTTGGTTACAATGGTTCCGAGCGTTTTGCGGCCAATAATCGTTATGGGTTTTTCCCTTCTGCAGGTGTGGCTTACCGGGTAGTGAACGAGGCTTACTTCCAGCCGCTCAGGAAGGTTGTTACGGACATGAAACTGCGCGCTACCTATGGGATTGCAGGTAACGACGCCATCGGCAACCAGGATGACCGGTTCTTCTATTTATCCAGCGTAACGATGAACGATGCGGCGTATGCCGCAAACTTCGGTAAAAACGAAGGGCAGGGCACTTACGGCCGGCCGGGTGTATCTGTACTACGTTATGCCAACCCCAATATTACCTGGGAATTGTCGCGCCAGCTGAACCTCGGTATGGACCTTAAACTGTTCGAAGACTTTGAACTGATCGTGGACGTGTACAAGCAATGGCGCTCCAAGATCCTCATGAATAAAGCGTTTACAGAGTCGGCCTCCGGGTTGATGGCCACGCCGATGTCTAACTATGGTAAACTCGAAAGTAAGGGCATCGACTTATCCGCCCAATACCGCAAGTCATTCAACAAAAACCTGTGGGCTACCGCCCGTGGTACGTTTACTTACGCGGTGAATGAAAGAACGTTGGTGGATGAGTTGCTCTTCGACCCCTCAGTGGCCTATCTATCTGCAAGGGGGCATTCGGTAAGTCAGACGTGGGGCCTGGTAGCCGAACGTTTGTTCGTCGATACCAAGGAGGTGGCCAATTCGCCGGTGCAGTTCGGCGATGTAGGCTTACTGGCTGGCGATATCAAGTATAAAGACATTAACAAAGATGGGATGGTCAATAATGACGACCTCGTGCCGATCGGTTATCCTACACAACCCGAAATAATTTACGGTTTTGGTGGTTCGGCGGGATATAAAAACTTTGACTTCAGTTTCTACTTCCAGGGTTCTGCAAGATCGTCGCTGTTCATTGATGCGGCGGCCATACAGCCCTTCTTCCGCGATAGCAATACGCCAGGTACTGAAACAGGTTTGCTGAAAGTGATTGCCGATAATCACTGGTCTCCCGAAAATCCCAACCTCTATTCGTTCTGGCCGCGCCTGAGCACCTGGAGGGTAGGCCCCAACAACCAAACGTCTACCTGGTGGATGCGTAACGGCAACTTCCTGCGCCTGAAGAGTGTGGATGCCGGTTATACCTTCCCTACGATGAAAAAAGCGGGTATCGATATGGCGAGGATATATTTCTCTGCAACCAACCTTTTCATCCTGAGCAACTTCAAACTGTGGGATGTGGAAATGGGTGGTAATGGTTTGGGGTATCCATTACAATCCGTGTACAGCATGGGTGTACAGGTTAATTTCTAATTTAAAAACTTAAGTTGATGAGACATATAAAGATTGCGCTTGTCTGTACACTGCTGGCGCTGGTGTCGTGTAAAAAGTTCCTGGATGTAGTGCCGGATAACGTGGCTACACTCGATAATGCTTTCCGCCTGCGGAACGAGGCCGAGAAATATCTCTTTACCTGCTATTCTTACCTGCCCTGGAACGGCGATAACTGGTTCAATCCTGGTTTTATGTCCGGCGATGAAATATGGTTGCCGCAGACCGACCAGGCTACCTGGCATGCTGCTTTCCGCATCGCGCAAGGTATGCAGAATGCCAATGCGCCGTACTTTGACGATTGGTCGGGTGCCCGCAAGGGAAGTACTTCCGATGTAAGGCGCGACCCATTCAAAGTATGGAGGGCCATCCGCCATTGCAACATCTTCCTCGAAAACCTGAACAATCCTAACAAGGTGCCCGATATTACGATTGACGAGCGCCAGCGCTGGATTGGCGAGGCCGAGTTCCTGAAGGCCTTCTATCATTACTATATGTTACGTCAGTATGGGCCCATTCCCGTGATCGACAAAAATGTATCTATTGAAGGAGAAGAAGCCGTGCCTAACGTACGCCGCGAGCCGGTAGATACAGTAGTCAATTACATTTCTCGCCTGCTGGATGCCGCTGCAGAAAAGCTGCCGGAGAAGATCGTGGACGAAAATACGCAGATGGGCCGCATTACCAAACCCATTGCCCTCGCCGTAAAAGCGAAGCTGTGGGCCATGGCTGCCAGTCCGCTATTCAATGGCAACCCGGATTACGCCAACTTTAAGGATAAAGAAGGATTGCAACTATTCAACCCAGCCTTCGATCCGAAGAAGTGGGAGATGGCAAGAGATGCTGCCAAAGCGGCTATCGAGGCGGCCGAAGCAAACGGGCATGTGTTATATGAGTATAAAGTGGACGTGCTGGGACTGAACGATACGACCAAAAGGCAATTGAGCATCCGCAATTCATTTACGCAACGTTGGGCGCCTGAACATATCTGGGCCATGTCGAACAGTTATTTCGTGAACGAGGCATTGTGTGCGGTGCCATTCGAGCGTGGCTCCAATACCAATCGCTCGCAGCTGCGTGGCCTTTGGGCGGCGCCGATGAAGATCGCGAAAATGTTCTACACGCACAATGGCGTACCGATCGATGAAGACAAAACGCTGAACTTTACCAACTATTCAGAACTGCGCACCGCGACCGTGGCAGAGCGTTTCAATATCGAGAAAGGTTTTGTGACCGCCCGGTTGAACTTCGACCGCGAGCCGCGTTTCTATGCGGACCTGGGCTTCGATGGCGGCGTATGGTATATGAAGGATAGTCCGAGTGGCAAGGATGAAAACACCTATTACATCAAAGCCAAGAACGGTGAAAAGGCAGGCTTCGGCGATTACCTGAACTATAATGAAACCGGTTACTTCATCAAGAAGCTGTTGCACTGGGAGTCTACAACCGCCGGTACTGCTGCGCCTACGTTCAAAACGTATCCTTGGGCAGAAATCCGCCTGGCAGACATTTACCTGCTGTATGCAGAAGCGCTCAATGAAGTAGAAGGCGGCTCGCTGCAGGCGATCGAGTATATCGATAAAGTGCGTACACGTGCCGGTTTGAAAGGTGTAGTGGAGTCATGGAGCAACTTCTCTACCAACCCTGCCAAATACACTACAAAAGATGGTTTACGGCAGATCATTCACCGCGAACGTAACATCGAACTGGTGTTTGAAGGCCAGCGTTTCTGGGACCTGCGCCGCTGGAAAGAAGCTGCAGAAACATTGAACGCAGATGTTACCGGCTGGAACAGTTTCGGTAAAACGGCAGAGAACTATTATAAAGAGCGCGTGGTGTATACACAATCATTCATTGCTCCGCGCGACTACTTCTGGCCGATCGGTGTGTATGATATTCGTCGTAATCCGCGCCTGGTCGAGAATCCGGGATGGTAATCATTAGTCAACTTAAAATTGCAAACATGCGCATCAACATAAAATATTACGCATTACTGCTGCCCGCCCTGCTCAGCATCGCGTCCTGCAAGGAAGATCTTGGGCTGCAGGAACCAAGCGGCAGTGATAAAACGCCTCCGGCCAAGGTGTCAAACGTCGTGGTGACGAACCAGGCGGGCAAAGCATTACTCACATATGATCTGCCTGCAGATAAAAACCTGCTGTACGTAAAGGCTGCTTACGTATTGCCGAACGGTACTAAAATGGAGGCAAAAAGTTCTTACTACAACAACTCCCTTACAGTGGAAGGCTTTGCGGATACCGACGAGCATGAGATCATGCTCTATTCTGTAAGCCGTACCAATGTGCTGTCGGAAGGTCAGCTGGTGAAGATCAAACCACTGGAAGCGCCGATATGGGAAGTGTATAGAAGCATCAAAATAGAAAATGCATTTGGCGGTTATAACCTTACAGCACGTAATACCAGTAAGGCGGATGTTTCGCTGCTGGTGCTGAAGGATAACGTGTTTAAAGAACTGGAAGTCGACAACAGCAAAAGCATTTTTACGAACGTAGATTCTATTCTCTCTAAAGTGCGCGGACTGGATACTATTCAATACAAATTCGCCTTTATGGTGCGTGACAAGTGGGGTAATACTACCGATACCATGTTTCATACTGTGAAGCCGATTTATGAAGTAGAGTTCTCGCCGTTGAAGTTCGCGCCTTTTGCATTGCCTGGCGATGCGCCGCAGGTAAGTGGTGCAAGAATGGAGTTCATGTGGGATGGTAAGTTCGGGTGGGGTGCTACCAGCTTTACGCACCAGGTAAATGGCGGTAACAATCCGCACATGGTTACCGTCGACATAGGTGTGTTAGGTAAACTAAGCCGCGTCTGGATCAGGCCCTATCCGGAAGGCAACCGCTGGTACTTCCTTACCACCATGAAACGGTTCGAGATTTACGGTGCTACTGCACCTTCGCTCACCGGTGCCCTCGATGCCACCTGGACATTGCTCGGCAGCTACACGGTAATAAAACCTTCCGGCACGCCTTACGGCAGCGATACCGGGGCCGACCAGGCCACTGCTGCAGCGGGTTTTAGCTGGGACGTTGATCTCGCAGCCGGCAAAGTACGTTACCTCCGCATTCGCTGCCTGGAAAATTTTGCCGGTGGTACCGCACAAAGTATTAATGAATTGAAAGTTTACGGTGATAACCGCTAAAAAGATATTGTATGAAAAGAAGATTGTCGACATACCTGCCCGCCGCCTTCATGGCCTGCTGGCTACTGGTATCCTGCTCCAAGTGGGATGACTTTAAAAAATACCAGGTAGATGGGGAGACGCTGTACACCGGTAAACTCGATTCCATAAGAGTATTCTCCGGCAACGAGCGCGTGAAACTGCGCGGCGTACTTATGCCCGATCCCAAGATCGCCAAAGTGCGCATCACCTGGAACGACGGCGCCGACTCACTGTTCTTCCCGATAGATAAAGGTGCGCCGCGGTTGTTTGAGCAAACCTTTCCAGTATCAGAAGGTGTAAAAAGCTTTCGCGTACACACCTTCGATGCGCAGGGAAATATATCCGTACCAGTGAATGCGATCGGTACCTCGTACGGCACGGCTTACAAACGTAAGTTGACTAACCGTAACGTAACTTCCGCCGTTTTTGCCGGTGGTAATACCACGATCAACTGGGATCAGATCGACTTTTCGATCGGCGCGCAGTATACCGAAACGGAATATGTGGTAAATGGCGTCACCCTTAACGTGAAGACGCCTGTAACCCAGGCCTCGACCGTGCTGACGGGTTTTAACACCACCACTACCAAGTTCCGTTATCGTACGGTGTTTCGTCCTGATACATCCTGCATCGACTATTTTTATACTGACTTTGTTGAACGTTAGAGAGTGAAAGCGACGGCTGCCTGTAAGGACAGGCGGCCGTTTTTATAAACCTGATTCCACGATATGACGGGAGGCCCCGCGTTTAGATACATTAAATCATCATTTTAAGAAAACCTTTTATTATGAAGTTACACCCAATAATGGCCGGCATACTCACCGGCGCTTTGTTTATGACCGGCTGTACAAAAGAAGTTGCAACCCCGGGAGCACCAATAAACAACGATAGCGAAACTGCCGCAGTAGCCGCACCTGCCGCACTCGGCACACTTACCTGGTACCTGGTAAGGGCCGCCAATCCTACGGCAGACCAAACAGATGCCTATAACAGGATTACTGCTGCTATGAATGCAGCGGTGACCATGTATAATCAACAAACAACCCGCTGTACCGGCAACCTGCGCGTAGAGTACAATACCGGCGTGCCCACCGCAGACGGTAACTCCAACGGCACCATCCGTTTCGGCGCGAACCGCAGCTATATGACACAACGCTGCGCGATGCATGAGATAGCACATACACAAGGTGTTGGCACCACCAGCCGCTGGACGCAGCTGGTGGTAAACGGTAAGTATACCGGCGCCAATGCACTGGCGATGTTGCGCAGTATGGTAGGAGAGAGCCCTACCTCTACGTTAAGCGCAGACGGTCACTCGTTCTGGCCTTACGGGCTGAACTATCAAAGCGAATGGACCACCGTGAACGGCCAGCGAAACGCCCGCATCGTGGGCGCTATGCAGCAGGACGGTGTTTAGTATCCGATTGAAAGCCTCCTGTACTAAACCGCCCCATGCCATGTGGGGCGGTTTTTAAATAATTGTTTATGAGATACCTCTTGTTCGTTTGCCTGCTCGCCGCCTGTTCCCACGGCGACATAAAATACACCATGCACAAAGACGTGCCCGGCCCGCACATTCGTACCGGCGATTTCCTGTCTTTGCACTACACCCATCACACTATGAGCGACTCACTGTTATCGAGTTCGTACCTCATTGGCCACCCCGTGTTCTTCGAGCAGCAAAAGCCCTTTTTTAAGAACGACATATTTACCGGCCTCTCGCTCCTGAGTGAAGGCGATAGCGCCACCTTCCGCCTTAATTTCGATTCTATGCACATCATTCTCAACGTTCCCCGACCCGCGAATGCCGGGCCAGAGCTCGTGTTTATGGTAAAGGTCGAAAAGGTCATTGCCCGTGCAGGTAAGCCTGATTCGGTATTCCAGGCCGAAGTACGCCAATGGTATGCGTCCGAAGCCGAGAAGGCACGCCTCGCCGAACCCATTAAGCTTGCGGCGTTCAGGGCGATGGACAGCACGGGTTCCGGGCTACGTTACACGATCTTACGTGCTGGTAATGGCGTTATAGCGCACCCTGGTGACAGCGTCACCTTCTCGCACACCGGCCGTTACCTGAGTGGCATAATGTTCGTCACAAGCAATCGCGATTCCGCGATAAAGGCAGGGATGTACGATGAAGAACGGGTGTACCGTCCGGATGTGGTGGTGGCAGGTGCAGGGAGTACGGTGCCTGGTGTGGATGAGGCGTTGTTAAGGTTCCCGGTGGGCACGTTGGTGAGACTGCTGTTGCCGTCGAATCTGGCGTATGGAGAGCGGGGGAATAGTATGTTTCCACCGTATACACCGTTGGTGTTCGAGGTGGAGGTGATGGGGGTAAGCGACTTTAGATCACGGTAATATGAGTTCGACTAATGTAATGTCGGTTAGGTTCCTGGGCTGATTTCCCTGGTGCAGTTTACCCTTTATTTTCAGGAAAGATCCGGCGGTCATGTGGGATAGGTCTGCATTTCTATAGGCTTCTGCATCCAATATTGTTCTCGCGCGAATTACTTCACCCTCTTTGTATAAGTTGAGTATTACCTCGCCGGAACGGTTGTTGTCATCACCTATCTCGCCGGAAAGGCGTTCGACAGTGGCCATAAATACATCGTCGATTTTCTGTTGCTCTGTATTCTTTAGCTCACGGCGCACATCATCTATGCGTGAAAAGTAATCTTTCTGAATTTTGATGCGATCGTAAAGAGGCATTGATGCCGGAACAGGCAGTGCACCTGCCCACGAAAAATCTATATAGAGGTCGTAGTCATTATGATCCTCCTGGAAGTTCGTGATCGCTTTACATAGGTTAGATGACAAGTATGGCGCAGTGGCAGCCTTAACTTCATCTATCAAATTATCCAAGGTGTCAGCCTCGATAGCCGTTACCAGGTCGCCCATTGCATTGTTCAGGACAAGCGTCGTTTGTCGGACGAATGGCAGTTCGTCCTCGAACAAATTACCTTGTATGTCGAGTGCCTTTACGGGCGTGGAGACTTTTATCACGAAGCTGCCTGTTTCCGTATGGCGAAACTTTGATTTATCGACCAGTTCAAGCGCTTCGGATCTCGATAGGCGTGGATGATGTGCCTGTGGTTTTAATACTGTGCAGGCAGCCGATAACAACATTTCCTTTGTGCCATTAATAGCGGATACTGCATATGATAAAGGAATGTACTTCTCTTCATTTCTGGTATCAACCACCCTGAACCGTAAAGTGTCGTCCTTGATTTCATTGAGTGCTGAAATAATCGATGTAACAGGCCGGTTTTCGAGTTCAGCCAACTTGTGCAGAGCTATACTGATGGCATCTGCATAATCAGGAAGGGATGAATTGATCGGGATCACCAGTTGCCTTTTTTCAAATGCGGGATTGCTCAACACGAATAACCCGTCGGCAACCGCATCAGCAAGTTGCTGCCAGCCCCTGGATTTCGCATAGTCCCGGAAGTCTGTTGAAGCTATATTTTGATAAAGGTTCATGGTAGCCGGTAGTTTAAGTTTTCACCTCTGCTGCGTCGTACAAAGATATCCTTTAAACCATTGCTATGAAATATTTGTGTTTGTGGTATATATATGGTTTGTCCGGATGCATTCGTTGATTCAGGGGCACCTCTGAGGCTTACCCAATATGCACATTTTTTCAGTGCGAGTTCATTTTCCGTGATATTCAGCCAGTCGCTGCTTTCAGGAGGAAGAAACATGACTACCAGTATCCTGTGGGTAGCCAAAGCTTCGCTGCGTAGATCATTGTACCGTTGGATGCCATTCAAAAAGTAAGAAATATATCCATTCTCGATAACGGGCTTAATCGTTGTCGCTTTTAATTGAACTTTAATGTCTACTTCCTGTAAATAACCACCTTCGGGAAATGGCCCCCAAGCGGTCAATAAAGCATCAATCCCATTGCCGTCTGAGGCCCTGTTAGCACTATGGCAGCCAGCTCCTACGTGGGAGGCGACTGCATGTAAATAAGCATAACTAATCTCGCTTTCAATGTCGTTATTCGTAAGTGGTCGCATTTGGGTAACATTTGGTTAAATAAATGGTTGGCGATATGGTTGGTCTGCAATTGTAAGTATATTTTTGAAACTATTTGTATCAATCAACGCATAAAAAAAGGGAGTATGCTATGGCATACTCCCCTGGTTATATTTGAAGAATATAAGACTAATACCCCGGCGCCACCACCATCTCCTCCCGCTTCACCACCTGCCTGCCCGGCTTCACCATATTCAACACGTTATGCAGCATCTCCTGCGCCGCATTGATCTCTTCTTTCTTGATAGAAATACTTTCAATATTAAAGCCTACAGGGATGTTTTTCGCACTGGCATAATCCATGATCTCCTGCGCGATGTTGATGGAGGTTTGTACGGATGCTTCCAATATATCTTTCGAGTGTTTCAGGTCGTTGAACAGCCACCTCGGTACTTCAATACCCAGCCACTCCATGAACTGCAGGGTCTTCAAAGAGCCGCAGGGGGTGAGGGTGAAGATGAGGGGAGCGGCTTTATCTTCTGCATGATAGTGATAATCGGATAGCAGGTTCTTGGTATCGTTGATGTTGTATACGCATTGCGATACGAAGAAGCTGCAGCCGCTTTTCATCTTGTTAAAGATGCGCAGGTGTTCGTCGCCTTTTTTGCTGTGCCGCTCCGGTATGGTAACGCCGCCGAGTTGTAAACCCGGTGCGCTTTGCCGGCGCAGTTCGTAGGCGTCGGTAAGGGAGAAGTTGGTGGCTTCCACCTGCTGTTTAGACGATGCACCTACGAATACGGCATACTCCAGGTCCCTGTTCGCCTGTAGCCATTGCTCAAACGTTTCGCGGGTTTGATTGGCGATGCTCTTATAGATGATCCTGGGCACAGGTAATGACGACAGGTATTGACTGCCGTAAAACTCGGGGGCCAGGGTGGGAATGAAGGAAAACGGGCGCTCCTTGTCCGTACGGGTCGATTCGTCCTGTATGTCGTACAGGATCAGTCCATCGATATTCAGATGCTGGAGGCGGGCTACCTGTGCGGCGGCGATAACGTCCATCCGGGCGGCCTCGGTAGTGATCTTGGGAGGTGTTAAGCTGTAAAGAACAAGCCCTGATTGTCCTTCCTCTATTTTCTGGCTGAGCGTCTTTGTCATGCTGGTAATTAACGGCAGGCCCGCAAACAGGCCAAACCGACAGCAAGATTAGGAAAAAGCCGGAACATAGTCAAGATTTACCCATCAACTCTTCCAGTGCCTGGAAGAACAGGCCTGCGTGGTATCCATCCATCAAGGCGTGGTGCACATGTACGGAAACGGGCATCAGCTTGCGGCCATGCTGGTCTTTGATCTTACCGAACGAGATCTTCGGGCAGCTATCGGCAAAGCTGAATTTACGCGCGTGTGACAAGCCGGTAAAGTTGATCCAGGGCAACGCACTGCAATGGAGTACGTTCTCGCCGGATACTGCGGGGTGCAGGCCTGTACTGCCTTTTACACGATGTATCTCGGCCTGTGCCTGCTTGGTGAATTGGTGAAAGTCTTCGTGGTAGTCGATGTAGGCAAAACCGAAGGTGCCGCCCGGACGGTCGATCGTAGGTGAAGCGTGTACCTGGTCGTATACCCATACTTGTTCCCCGTCTATGCGGTAGCGGAATGGCTCGATTTGGTTGGCGGCGGTGAGGGTAGCATGCAGGTACTGGAGGAAGAAAGATCCGTTGCCTCCCTGGGCGCGCTGGTATGCGGCGGTGCAGTCTACGTCGGCGCAAACACCAAAGAAAGGCTCTTCGAACTGGCGGAAGAATTGAAAGTGTTCTTTCCTTGCCCAGCTTTCCATGTCGAGTAATTGTCTCATTTGTTTTACTTTTAGGTCGCGCAAAACTAGCGTGCACTTTTACCAAAACCGGGACATTTGTCCCGCTACGAATATGTTACTGACCAATCCCCGCTTTTCCGCTTATATGGAACAGTTGTCTGCACGCGGACAGGTGTTCACTCGCTCGTTTCAACCCGGCGCTTTGCTGCTAAGGCAGGATGCACAGGCCTTACAGGCATTTGTGATCCAGGAAGGCATTGCCAAATGTTACATGCGCGAGAATAACGGGAAGGACTATATTTTTGAGTTTCTGGGTAAAGGAGAGATCACCGGGGAGCTGGAACTGATCGGCGGACAACGTTGCATCTGTTCCATCGAAGCGATTACGGAGGTAACGGCCTGGGTTACGCCTGCGGATGTATTTGCAGGATTGTTACATACCGATATGGAGTTTAACCGCCTGGTGATGGGAGAGCTGGCCACCCGGCTCACGCAAACCTGCGTAAGGGCTTCTTACCAGCAGGCATATCCGCTCGAGTACGGATTGCTGCGTTTCCTCATGTTGCAGCAGGAAGCACAGTTGTTTTTCTCCAGTGCGGATATAGCGGCCTATCTCGGTATTACGGTGCGTAGTTTCAACCGTACGGTGAAACAGCTGCGCGAAAAGAAGGTGATCGCGGTAGACGGCCTGCACCTCGATCTTACCAGGAAGGAACTGGACTTGCTGTTAAAGCGTTTCGAAGACTAAATTTCTCCCTACCTTCGCTTTGAAATATATAATGTGATGCAGATCCACACCGAAACCATCCGACAGTATTATCAACGCGTAGGTCACCCCGTTCCTGCAGGCTTTCAGCCGGGAGAGGGGCATTTCAATGTACGCCGGCGTAATTATATACCCGGACTACTGCCTTACAACCGCCGCGATTACTATAAGATTTGTCTCGGTACCGGGCAAATGACGCATACGACCGCCAAACGTAAAACGGTGATCCGGCAGCCTGCGATCATTTACTCCTGTCCATCACTGCCTGTAGAGATAGAAGCTACGTCCGCCGACCAGGGCGGCTTTACCTGCATCTTCAACGACGCCTTCCTGCTCAATGGTCTTCGCCAGGAAATACGATACGAAAGCCCCTTGTTTAACGACGCGCTCGAAGCGGTATACCCGCTCGACGAAGCCGGCGTACAACGCTTCTCGCACTACTTCCTGGAAATGGAGTCGCTCATGGCCAGCGACTATCCGCATAAATACGATATGATCCGCAACCTCCTGTTCGCACTGATCCACGAAGGCATCCGGTTGGTGGGCCCCGCAGAGGCGAAGGTGCCCGTAGGGGCCGATCGCCTGGTGACAAGGTTCTTCCACCTGATGGACCAGCAGTTCCCGGTCGATTCGCCGGAGAGCCCGCTGAAGATGATGACGCCGGCTGATTATGCCGGGCAGCTGAGCGTTCACGTCAACCACCTGAACGCCACGGTGAAAAAGAGTACGGGTAAAACGACGCGTGAAGTGATCCACGAACGCATCATCGCAGAAGCTAAAACGCTGCTGCTCAACACCGACTGGGACGCCGCCGAGATCGCGTACGCCCTCGGCTTCGAGTATCCATCGCACTTTGCGAAGTATTTCCGGCAGTATGCGCAGACTACGCCCTTACTGTTCCGGGAAACTGCCCGCGCAGGTATGTTGGTGAATATTTGATTTTTATAACTATTGCTTTGTTTCGTCTAACCAGCGGGAGGGGAGCCTGCGCTAACTTTGCGATACCTAATCGCAAACATCATGAGGACCATCAACGAGACGAACAAAGGCATCAGCACGATACTGGCTTTCGCATTGATCCCACTCTCCGGCTTCGCGCTGGATGTATATATTCCGTCGCTTCCCGACATGGCGCAGCAATTACAGGTCGCGCCATCAGCCATACAGCTTACCTTATCGATTTACCTGATCAGTTACGGCATTTGCCAATTGTTCGTAGGCGCCCTGCTCGATACCTTCGGCAGGTTCCGGCCCAGTTTGTACGGACTGTTATGCTTTAGCCTGTCGAGCGTTATTATCGCACAAACCGGCAGTATTGCCGTTATCTACCTGATGCGTGCTTTGCAGGGCTTTATGGTGGCGATGATCGTAGTCAGCAAACGTGCGTATTTTATGGACGTATACAGTGGCGATAAGCTGAAACATTACACCAGCCTGTTCTCCGTGATATGGGCCGCGGCGCCGATCATTGCACCATTCGCAGGCGGCTTTCTGCAGATGCACTTCGGGTGGCGGTCTAACTTCTACTTCCTGGCCGGTTTAGGCTTGGTGTTATTCGCACTGGAGTGGATATTCAGCGGCGAGTCCCTGAAGGTGTTCCAGCGTTTTCACCTGCGCGCGGTGACCGATAGTTATGTATCCATGATACGCACGTGGGACTTTGTAGCAGGGCTCATCATCCTGGCGCTGGCCTATAGCATGCTGCTCGTATACAACATGGCCAGTCCCTTCATCATTGAACAAGTGCTGCATTACCCCGCCTCCGTAACCGGCAACTGTGCCCTGTTATCGGGCGTGGCGATGTTCGTCGGCGGACTGCTTTCCAAGTACTACATCGGCAAACCCTTCACGCGCAAACTGTTGACGGTACTAAGTTTGCAACTGATCGCCGCATTAGTATTGCTCACTATTACCATCTACGTGCATAACCTGTATACCCTCATCGCTTATGTGATGTTGCTGCACATGTTTTCAGGCTTCATCTTTAATACCGTATTCTCGTACGCCCTGACCCGCTTCACGCAACACGGCGGCAAAGCGAGCGGCCTTGCTGGTGGCGGGTATATCATCTTTACATCGGTGTTCAGTTACTTTATCGTGAGTGGTCTTACGATTCGCAGCCAGGTGTGGCTGGGTGCAAGTTATACGCTGTTGACGGTGGCAATATTGCTGGTGCTGTTACTGACGAAGTGGCGTGGGGTGGGCGAGCAGTTCTCAAGCAAAAAGTTCGCGCCACTGCGTGCGCAATGACGCCATTAGTCCATACGCGTCACACGAAGTCACAACACGCATATCAACGGTATCGTTAAACAAAACAAATAGACAAACCAGTGATAGGTACGATCATCCTCGCGCGGGCTCTGGTACCACCACAACCGCAGCGCAATACACCAATGCCATAACACCTCCACGATCAACACCGCCAGTGCCACCGGGTGCGACAACACCGAAGACAGTGGCACCTGTGTTAACACCGCCCCGTAGTAAATGACCGGCGACAACAGCGCCAGGTACAGGCTCAGCGCAATACGTGCGCCGTTGTCGCCCAATGCAATTGGCAGTGTTTTGCGACCCATGATGCGGTCGCCGGCCTGGTCACGCATATCTTGCAAGGGCAGGCCCATACCGGCCCACAAACTGATAAAGCCAATGTAGGCCCAGGTTCGGTGAGAGATGTCTGCCACGATCAGCCACTCGGCCGCCAGCAGGTTCGCCGTGCCGAGACTGATGCAGAACAGGTTCTTCAACGCCCAGTGGTTGGAAAACCCCCATTGGCACAGCATTTTCGTAATGAGTTGCCAGCTTAGGGCGAGCCAGAACAGCTTCATGGGAATAGCCACCAGCAGAAACAGGATGTTATAACCTAACAGGCGGCGCTGCGCGCCTTCGATGCTGATCAGTCCCGCTACCAGCGGCCTGTCCGGCTTGTTGATCTTATCTTCTTCCACGCCGTATAACTGGTTCGTCATACAAAAGGTAAGGATATACAGCAGCGTGTATACAAGGCAGTAGCAGGCGTAAAACGGTAGCTCCTGTAACGGGCGTGCAGCGTAGATCCATGCGGTAGTAAAGGTGATGATGCAGGGGATAACGGTGTCCCAGATGTCGTTGTTTACGAACCGCCAGATCAGTAATAACTCACGTCCGGCAACCCGGGGCAGGCTGAGGTGTTGGGGTATCATGGCTAACAGTTTAAGTGTCTCTCTGTTACTAAGTTAGCCGATTACGCTGCGATGATGTTGCATTACGGGAAGAGGTGCTGAATGATCCGGTCGTGCAGGGTGCCGAGTTGTACGGGCTTCTTCAATAGTTCCGTGGCGCCGGATGCGAGGATGTCGCTCACCTCATCGTCAAAGGCGTTGCCGGTCATCACGATGATGGGAATATGCCGGAAGTCCGGCAGCTGGCGGATCATGCGGATCAACTCACGGCCCTGGATGCCGGGCAGCCCATCATCGCACATAATGAGGTCGGGGCGAAAGCCGGGCATCGATTGCCAGCCTGCTTCGGCGGTTTCCAGGGCGAGTACCCGGGCACCCAGGCGGGAAAAATGTTTCTTCATGGCTTCGCGGGTAATGGAGTCGTCTTCCACGATCATGACGCGGTAGCCGCCCAGTTCCAGCTGTCGTTGGGTGTTTTGCGGAGCTACAGGTTGCGTAGCCGCAGCGATGAGCGGTATCGTGAAGCAAAAAGAAGTATAGCCGTCCTTACTCACAAATTGAATATCGCCCTGTAGCTGTTTCACGAAAGCCTTGGTGTTAAACAGTCCGAGCCCGGTGCCAGGCAGCTGGTAGTTGCGCTCCGACTGATACGGCTGAAACAAGGTCTTGGCCCGTTCTTCAGGGATCACGCCACTGTTGGTTACCGTGAAGCGCAGCACCCCGTCCACATGCGCTACATGCAGTCGGATAGGCCTGCTCTCCGCCGAAAACTTCACTGCGTTATACAGCAGGTTATTCAGGATCTTCTTCAGCAGGATGTCGTCTGAAATGATTACCGGCGGCACGTCCTTCTCGGTTTCCAGCAGGATGCTGATTGACTTGCTGCGGGCAATGGCGCGGTTGATCGTCAGGCTGTCCTGCATACAGTCGGCCAGCCGCATGGGTCCGAGGGAAACTTCTTCCAGCCGGCCCGCCTCTATTTTGGCGTAGTCCAGTTTCTCGTTGATGATCTCCGCTGCCAGCTGGCAGGAAGTATTGATCACCCCCATTTCTTCGTCCAGCAAAGACAGTTCAGGGTGTGCCTCCCTTACCTCCAGCATCCCCTGCACTGCAATGCCAATGGCATTCAGCGGCGTGCGCAGCTCGTGGTTGTTCTCACGGATAAAACGGGTTTTGGCAATATTGGCCTTCTTCAGCCGCTCATTCAGTTCTTCGATTTCCTGCCGCGAGGCATCGTTCTGCCTGATCGTGAAGATGGCGATAAAAGTCATCAGGATACAAACGCCAATCCAGCTGCCGGTCTTGATAATATGTTCGTTCCCCGCCGATATCGGGATAGGGGTAATAAAATCATACTCCGCATTCAGCAGGAAGATGGCTACGATCACCAGCGTAGCCGAAATCGTCGCGCGCCGGCTGAACCCCTTCCTGTACACCAGGGTAGCCGTACCCGTCAAAAACGTCAGCAGGAAGGCTGTTAAGGCCTCGATCGGCAACGCACTCCCAAGCATGGCCCCGAAGTACAGTCCGAATACGCAATGGATCACCAGCGTGGCCGCATTGGCCAGGTAGTACCGCCGCTGACTGTTCAGTACGATCACGGCAAAGAAAGCCGTCGCCTCCATGAGCACGCCGGCCAGAATGTAAACCGATTGCGTAAGCGCCGAAAAATAAAGCCCGATGCAGAGTATCAGGAACGCCGTGGTCAGCGCCAACGTATTGATCACGATTATCCTCCGTTTGGCATCACTTCCGGTAATATGTTCCGTCCCGGCCAGCACAAGCCAGCGGGCGGCGTATAGAATCGGTCGATGTGTGTGGGTGCTTACTGCCATGATCAAAAGCCTTGGAACGCGCGAAAAGTGGCTGTCAGGAGACGGTTTAAGGGCTTGTCTTAAAGTTCTGCATAGATCAGTCAAAGTGCGGTTAAACGCTCGTTAACAATTCGATTTTACGGGTTTATACGATTTTCTTCTGGTCACCAGCTTTTCACCTTCCCTCAGCCCCCGTTGTGTCACTCCCTTCAACCGAATTTTTGCTTAGGGGCGGATGAGAAAAACATCATTACTGCCAGCTTGTCAGAAACCTGTTTGGATGGTTGGGTGATGGTTGGGTGATGGTCGGGTGATGGTCCAGTAAGCCGGTCAGAAGCGAGCCCGGGGCTGAAGTGAGTGACACAACGGCAGCTGACCATGGGAGTAAAAGCTGGTGCAATAAAAATGGCGCTCTGTATAAGCGCCATCGTGTTATAAACTTTGAAGTTGAAAGAAGTATTCCCCGGGCTTTTCGGGGTGGTGGTAGATGTACAACAGGCCCTGGTCGGAGAAAGAGATGTCAGCATTTACCTCGGAATCCAGCTGGAAGAGGAGTTGCATCTGTTCGTCCCCGGGGGCGTCATAGCCTTGCAGCCATTTCGCGTAACCGCCTAACTGGGACTGGTACTGGGGCTCGCCGCCCAGTTCCTGGGTGGTGGCTTCGTAGGCGGCCCAGGGTTCGTCTTCATCCAGGATGCACGACAGCTTGGAGGCGGTCGGTTCAAAGGCATCCAGGCTTTGCCAGTCGGGCAGGGTCTGGGTCTGCTGGAAATGTATATCGCAGTATTTGGCGCGTGGCAATACGGACGGGCGGTCGATCTTTACCTGCTTATCCGGGTGAATGTCGCTATAGGTTTTTACCAGCCAGCCGTCTTCCTCTGTGCTCCAGGGAGCCAGGCGCCAGTCGTAGTAAAATTGCAGCACTTTAATGTGGGCGGGCAACTGTAAGCTGCCATCGTTTACCACCTGGAAGATGAAGTCCAGCGGGGCGCCGTTCCCGGACGCCGGCCAGGTTTCGCCCTGTTCAAAATACGGATCGCCGCCAAAGTGGGAGCGGGTGGCCGCATCCTGCCGGGGGCGCATCGAGGGTTGTACTACCAGCTTCGTGGTGGGGCGGAGCAGCGGTTGTACCAGGCGGGTTAAATCTTCTTTAGTGCTAAGGCCCAGCTGTTGCAGCTCGGTCCTGTATTTCTCGAAAAACTGGCTCATAGTCGAATCATCTGATCCCCCTAATTTACTAAAAGCTTTCAAATAAAGCGGCGCACGTTACGCAATATTCCAAGGTATTTTGCTAACTTAGTTTTCATATAATCCCCCAAAAATCATGTAAAGACATATTCCCGTTTGTCATACTATTTCATAACCTCAAATCTCCTGTCATCTAAATTCTCAACAGATGAAAGTTACCAGTATCGTCGTAAAAGGTTACGATCAAACCAATACATCTACCGCCACGCCGTCGGGTGAATTGCTTACCCTCAAAAAATCGATCGCCGTCAGCGGACCTATGCGCGGTGTGGCCTCGCAACAACAAGTACCGCTCGATCCGGATGATGTGGTGGAGCTGATCTTCGAAGATGAAACCACGTGGATCTGCGGGCCGGATACACTCGACGAGGTATTCCCGGAAGTGGCCCTCCAGGCACGTGGCACCAGCAGCGAAATGTTCGAACTGCCGGTCGGCATCAGTGCGCCGGGGGCAGAACGCGGCCTGTTCGGCAAGGTGCTCATCAAACTGGTGAACGTGTTCTCCAAAAAGAAGGTGACGGTAGTGGTGAAAGACCTCGCAGCCGACCTGGAACGTAAGCAGCTGGAGAATTTCAGCGGCCTTTACCGCCTCGACGATGAGTTTAAGTTCCTGCCTTTCGAACAGGCGAATCCCGATAAGCCTTACTTCATTTTCCTGCACGGCACGGCGTCTTCCACCAAACGATCCTTCGGCGACCTGCAGGGCACGGAGGTATGGGCACACCTGCGGCAAACCTATGGCGATAACCTGCTGGCCTTTCAGCACGAATCGCTCACGAAAAGCCCGTTGCTGAATGCGTTGCAATTGGTACAGGCATTACCGCAACGCGCTACGCTGCATCTCATGAGCCAGTCGCGCGGCGGGTTGATCGGCGACATCCTTTGCCGCTTCTGTACCACAGACGATCACGCACGCGGCTTCACCGAGCAGAACCTGCAGCGCCTGCGCGATGAGAACGATCGTAACCACGACCTGCAAATGATCGCGGCGCTGCAAATGGAATTGTCGAACAAACAGATCACCGTAGAAAAGTTCATCAGGTCCGCCTGCCCGGCCGACGGCACTACGCTGGCCTCCAGGCGGCTGGATAATGTGCTGAACATGTTGTTCAATATTGTCGGCATCGGTACGGCCTGGGCGGGCAGCCCGGTGTACCTAGCGTTTAAGGGGCTCATCTCGAATGTGATCAGTGCAAAGAATGATGTGAATACTTTGCCCGGACTCGAAGCCATGAACCGGCAGTCGCCCTTCATCGAGGTGCTGAACCACCCGGTGAGTGGAGTAGTGGTGGATACACCGCTCACGATCATCGCTGGTAACTGTAAGGCGAAGTTCAACCTGAAAGCCTTACTGGTGATCGCGAGTAAGTTGTTTTTCCTGAAGAAGAACGACCTGATCGTGGATACGGAAAGTATGTACAAAACACCCGTGCGCAGTGGCTTGGTGCAGGTGTTCTTCGATGAAGGTACCGACGTAGACCACTTCAGCTATTTTAAGAACGACCGTACCCGGCAGAAGTTGCTGATGGCCTTACAGGCACAACCGAACGTGGCCCTGGATGGCTTCGCGTTACGCGGTCAGACCGCCCTGGCGGCCGAAGAGCGTAATGCAGCGCTGGGCCTCGAAGGCGGGCAAGTATACAAAGACAAAGTATCCGGCAGCCGGCCTATTGCGGTGATCCTGCCGGGCATTATGGGTACCAATCTTTCGCAGGATGATATTTTGATCTGGATCAACTACTTCGGTATGGTATCCGGACAACTGAAGCGGCTGAATATAAAAGGCGAAAACATCAAAGCACATTCGCTGGTGCGCACGTCGTACCTCGACCTGGCCAGGCAGCTGGAGAAGCAGTACGATGTGGTGACCTTCGCGTTTGACTGGCGTTTGCAGCTGAACGAATCGGCGAGCCTGTTCAATGACAAGATCAATGAGTTGCTGAAATACAGGCAGCCGATCAAACTGGTGGCGCACTCGATGGGTGGTGTGCTGGTGCGCGACTTCATTATCAGCTTCCCGGATACGTGGCGGGAGCTGAATGCTTCCGCAGGGTTCCGGCTGTTGTTCCTGGGAGCGCCGCTGGGCGGATCGTTCCGCATACCGGCGGTGTTGTTCGGGGAAGATGCGATTATCGAGAAACTGAACAAGGTAGATATCTTCCACTCGAAGAAACAACTGCTGAAAGTGTTTGCGCAACTGCCGGGCATCCTCAGCCTGCTGCCGCTGAACACCGACAGCGATAACGATTTCGAACAGGAGTCGGTGTGGGAAGAGATGCGTGCGGCGTATGGCGATAAAGAGTGGCCTATCCCGTCGGCGGCCGACCGTAAAGTGTTTGCAGCCTACCGCAATTACATCAATGAGCAGATGCCGCTGATCGACTTTACTAATGCCGTGTACATCGCGGGTAAGGACAAAGCCACGCCCAGCGGCTACCGCATCGACGATACGAGCAAAGGTAAACGCCTGGTGTTCCTCAGTACCGCCGAAGGTGACCAGAGCGTAACCTGGGACAGCGGCATCCCTAAAAAAATGGTGGAAGCCAATACCGTGTATTATGCGAACGTGACCCACGGTGGCCTGTCCTGCGATAAAAGCATTTTCCGTGCGATCGAGGATATTCTAAGTACGGGCGTTACGAACCTGTTAAGCCGCAACCGGCCTATTGTGCGCGGCGATGAGAAAGTGTTTCGCATGCCAGACCGTTACGACTTTGACCTGTCACCGACAGGCATCATGAATACCCTCATGGGCATCGAGAAAGAAGAAACGACGCAGCTGGTGCAGGTGCCGGTGGAAGTTACCGTATCGAAAGGCGATCTGCGATATGCTTCATTCCCGCTGCTGGCAGGCCACTTCCAGGGAGATGGCATCCTGTATGCCGAGGAAGCTGTGAATGCGAACCTGAAAGGTGCGCTCACACAACGGCATGCATTGGGTTTATACCCGGGTAAGATCGGAAGCAGTGAAATTGTGATCACTTCTGAGCAGAGCTTTAAAGGCGCTATTATCGTGGGCTTGGGAGAGATGAATAAACTCACGGCCTATCAACTGGCGCAAACCGTGGAACAGGCCGTGTCGCGCTATTTGCTGGACCTGAACACACGCGGGCCGCAGGGGAGTAGTCCGGCCCAGAAGCTGAAGCAAGTGGGTTTGTCCTCATTGGTGATTGGATGTGGGTACGGGGGGCTGTCCGTACAGGAGTCCGTGAAAGCCATCCTTCGTGGCGTGGCCAATGCCAACGCGAAGATCAGCCGCCTGTACGAAGGTGATGCCCGACTGATAGAACATTTCGAGTTCGTGGAGCAGTATGAAGACAGGGCGCTGAGTACCTACTACGCCGTGCGGAATGTGCAGAACGACAACGACCGTCTGGTGAACATCAACCTGTCCGAACAAAAAGTACAGCTGAAGCCTGGTTACATGCAACGTATCGCGGCCGATCCGTCTTCCGGCTGGTGGACGCGCATCACCGTAGCGCTAAAAGAACACCTGGTCGAAAGCGCAACCATCCGCAGTCTGCAGTTCACCGTAGCCACCGATGGCTCGCGGCAGGAGCAGCGCTTCCTGCTTACGACAAGGCAGATTATTGAACAGCTGGTAGACGAGATTTCTGAAAACAATAACTGGACGCCATCGCTGGCCAAGTCGATATTCGAACTGCTGATCCCGAACGACTTTAAAGAGCTGCTGAAAAAGCAGGGCCACATCATGTGGATCCTCGATAAAACAACCGCAGCTTATCCATGGGAGCTGTTGCAGGACAGCGTAGCGAATGCACAACCGCTCTGCGTAAACGGCGGCATGGTGCGGCAACTGGCCACACAGGATTCCGAGACGCGCATCACCGCGGTGACCAACAACCAGGCCCTGGTAATCGGCGACCCGGACTTACGCGGCTTCGTGGCACAACTACGCGGCGCGCAGGAAGAAGGACGCATGGTGGCCGAGCAGCTCGTCAACAATGGGTATGAAGTAAAAGACCTGATCAACAGCTCGGCCTCTGCGATCATTGAAGCTATGTTCAGCAGCGAGTACAAAATCATTCACCTCGCAGGCCACGGTGTGTTTAACGAAGATCCTGGCCAGGGATCAGGTATGCTCATCGGGTATGATACCTACCTCTCCACCCGCGAGGTCGGACAAATGAGCGCCGCACCGGAACTGGTGTTTGTGAACTGTTGTTACCTGGGTAAAACAGATGCCGCTACCGAGGAGTTGTTCCGCTACCGTTACAAACTGGCTGCCAACATTGGTACACAGTTGATCGAGAACGGTGTGAAAGCAGTCATCGTAGCCGGTTGGGCGGTAGATGATGCGGCGGCGCTGAAGTTTACGGAGATATTCTACAACCGCATGTTCGAAGGGCAAACGTTCGGCGATGCGATACGGGCGGCGCGCAGTAAGGTGTTCGAAGAGTTCGGGCATACCAATACCTGGGGCGCTTACCAATGTTATGGTGATCCGTTCTACCGCATCCTTACGAGTCACGAAGCGTTTACACATGCACCGCTTTCCTTTGCTATCCCGGAAGAAGCAGTGGTGGCATTATCGAACCTTGCCAATAGCCTGGAGACCGGTATCGCCAACGCAGAAAAGGTAAAAGCAGAAATGTTGCAGATCGATACAGCGGTAGATGCGGCAGATGTTCGTACCGCAGAAATCACCGAAAGGGAAGCGTTTATTTACAGTGAGTTGATGGAATACGAAGCGGCGATCGCCAAGTATGATATGTTGGTGAAGATGGAGGATACTTCGTTCTCCGTCGCTGCCATGGAGCGTTACAGCCGGGTGCGTATACAAAAATGCATCTATGATCACGCCGAGTCGGCAGGGGACGCGAAGGACGCGTTACGTATATTGGACGAAGTGACGGAAGACTTATCGGGCCTGCTGCGTTTAGGCGCTACGGTGGAACGGTATTTACTCCTGGGTACGGCCACCCGCTTTAAGGCGATGCTGAAGGGCGGGCAGTCCGAACGCGTGCAGGCGGCTAAACTACGGTTGTATGAAGATGCAGCTTACTACTATTACAAGGCCTGGTCCTTACACAACAATGCGAATGCAGAAGCAGCCATCGTGCCATTGGTGGAAATGGAACTGCTGCTGCAAATGCTGACAGGCAGCCGTAAATGGGGAGCCGAAGTAGAAGGCCGGCACGGGCAACAGAAGGAAGTGTATTACGTACCGGGGCTGGAGGTGATACAGGAATCGCTGAAAAGCCGCCTGTCCACACTGGAAAACCTGCCAGCATACAAACGCACCGCCGACCACCCAATATTGCTGGCAGACATCGACCTGTGCTGGTACGTGTTGTCGCCCACCGGTGGCAGTGAGGCGGCGTATACGAAAATGCTCGAGGCTTACACGCGTTGCTGGGCACAGCGCATCCGCAAGAGTAATGCTTATGTGATAAGGCCGCACCTGCGGTTTTTGTTAGATGCGTTGTCGGTAACGAAGAAAACCGCCGCCGTGAAGTGGCGTAAGCAGCTCACGGAGATGGTAGAGAAGCTGGAAAAGTTAGCGTAAATAAAAAGCGGCTGTCTCAAAAATAGTTTGATGGTCATGAGATTCGCGTAAACGAAAAATCTCTCCCTCAGGTACCCGAATAAAACGGATACGAATTACTTTTGAGACAGCCGCATCTCTTTAAGTTTCGGGATGCCTTTAACGGCGATAAGAGGTTTATTGCTGCTGTTTCGCCACGATCTTATGCACCACCTCCAGTCGTTCGCGCACGCCTGGCGAATACCTGCCGCTCCAGTCGCCGATAGCGAGTATAACAGGCAGCAGGTCCAGGCCCTTTTGCGTAAGGTTGTACACTACCCGCTGGCGGTGTTCCGGGTCTTTTCCTTTCTGGATGATTTTCTCCGCTTCCAGCATAGCGAGTCGGTCTGTAAGAATGTTAGTGGAAATGCCTTCTTCCGAAGATAATATCTCGTTAAAATGCCGTTTACCGAATAACAGCAGGTCGCGCACGATCAGCAGGGTCCACTTGTCCCCGAATATTTCCAGTCCGAAATTTAACGGACAGGCAGACCGCATATCTTTTACTTTTTTCACTACTTGCAAATATAGAGTGGTTTTTCGTTACATTTGCAGTTCACTTGCAAAATACAAGTGGTAAATCTTCTATCATGAAAAGAGTAGTGATAACAGGGATGGGTGCCCTTACACCCATCGGCAACGATGTAGCCTCGTTTTGGGACAGCCTGGTGGCTGGTAAAAGCGGGGCTGCAACCATTACCCGATTTAATGCTTCCGCATTCCGCACCCAGATTGCCTGCGAGCTGAAAGGCTTTTCGCCCGAAGGCATCCTGGACCGCAACGAGATCAAACGTACCGACCTCTTTACCCAATATGCACTGGTAGCGGCCGATCAGGCCATGAAGGACGCTAACCTCGACATTGCTGCCATGGATCCTTTCGATATCGGCGTGATATGGGGCTCGGGCCAGGGTGGCATGCAAACCTTTGAGGAACAGGTGAAAGAATATGTGCAGGGCGACTTCGTACCGCGCTTCAGCCCGTTCTTTGTACCCAAGCTGATCGCCAACATGGCTTCCGGCATGATCTCGATGAAGTATGGCCTCATGGGCATCAATTATACCACCGTATCGGCTTGTTCAACGTCTAACACCGCTATCATGGATGCACTCAACTATATCCGTTTGGGTAAGGCGAAAGTGATCGTGACCGGCGGTTCCGAAGCACCCATCACCGAAGCTTCCATTGGCGGCTTCTGTGCCATGAAAGCGATGTCGACCCGCAACGACGATCCCACCTCCGCCTGCCGGCCTTTCGATGCCGACCGCGACGGGTTCGTCATGGGAGAGGGCGCCGGCGCATTGGTGCTGGAAGAATACGAACATGCGAAAGCCAGGGGCGCTAAGATCTACGCAGAAGTAGCCGGCGCATCCATGACTGCCGACGCATATCATATGACGGCCACGCATCCCGAAGGACTCGGTGCTGCCAAAGCCATGGAGTTCGCACTGAAAGATGCAGATCTCAAGCCGACCGATGTTCAGTACCTGAATGCACATGCTACTTCTACACCAGTGGGTGATTTGAGCGAAATCAAAGCGATTACAAGGCTGTTTGGCGACGCGCCTACTCACCTGCAGATAAGTGCCACCAAGTCAATGACTGGTCACCTTTTGGGTGCCGCCGGCGCCATCGAAGCGATTGCCAGCGTGATGGCCATCCGTCACTCTATTATACCGCCTACCATTAACGTACACACGCCTGATCCCGCTTTGCCGGCAGGGCTGAACATCGTGATCAACAAGGCGGTAGAGGCTAAAGTGGATGTAGCGATGAGCGATACCTTCGGGTTCGGTGGCCACAATGGTATCGTGGTATTTAAAAAGTTTAACGGCTAAGCGCTATTTTTGCGAATTAACAAAAGCAGCGTTATGAAGAAGATCATATCAGGATGTAAATACGCCATCGCTTCGCTGGTCGCGGTGTTTGCCGGTGAAGACGCGCAGGCGCAGACCAGGCTCACCACGCATAGTACGATCGGGTGGTACAATACCTTTCACACCGTAAAGGTGAACGATAAATGGTCGGTGTTGGGCGAATACCAGTGGCGTCGCACACACCTGGTCAAAAACTGGCAGCAGAGTTTATTCCGGGTAGGCGTGCAGCGCAACCTCACGAAAGACATCAGCGTGCTGGCCGGTTATGGCTGGATCGAAACGTTCCCTTATGGTGATTATCCGCCTGCCGCGGCGCAGCCGTTCCCGGAGCACCGTATTTATGAGCAGCTGGTGATCAATGATGTACATGGGCGTGTGGCGTTTAATCACCGCTTCCGGTACGAGCAGCGCTGGCTGGGTTTACTTGATGCCTCGGTGCCTGCGGAAGATAAACGCGAAATCACGGACTGGCAGTTCCTGCAAAGGGTGCGTTACCAGTTCCGCACACAAATTGCGCTGAATAACCCGACGATGACGGATAATACGATCTACGCCAGCGTGTACGATGAGTTGTTCATCGGTTTCGGCGGACAAATACTCAACAACATCTTTGACCAGAACCGTGTAGGCATCATGGCAGGTTACCGCCTCAACAAACGCTTCAGCGTGGAGGCCGGCTTCCTTAGCCAGATCGTGCAGCAGGCCCGCCCGGTAAGCGGATCAGACGTTTACCAGCATAACAACGGGTTTATACTCAATACGATATTCAACTGGAATTAATCCTAAAGGCCGGTGCCACATACGCACCGGCCTTTTTTGTCCCTCCATCTTTGTGCTTCGTCACATTTGCCGCAGCGGCGCTGATACTAAGGTTATACTTGCATTCTCAAGCCATTCTTTTACCCACTTTGGTAACCCTTTTCAGCCGCCGTTGTGTCACTCACTTCGGCGGCTGTTTTCGCTATTCGTCAAATTAAAATAGGGTTAAAATCGCCTCCTGTGCAGGAAGTAAGTGCCTGTTCGTTTATATTTGTCCCTTTCCCCGTTAAACATTCATTGCGCAGCTATTTACATGGAAAATACAAAGGAGATCAAACAGCGGGTTTTTACCCCTTACCAGGTTTTTGTGATTACGATTCTTGCTTTCCTGCAGTTCACCGTCGTACTCGATTTTATGGTGATGTCGCCACTGGGCACGCTGCTGATGGATAAACGATACATGGGCCTTACGCCCCACCAGTTCACGACCGTGGTATCTGCCTACGCCATCAGCGCCGGTATATCCGGGTTCCTGTCGGCCAGCTTCGCCGATAAGTTCGATCGTAAGAAGTTGTTGCTGTTCTTTTACAGCGGCTTTGTACTCGGCACGCTGTTCTGCGGTTTGGCCCCCACGTACGCCACGATCCTCGCAGCCCGTATCTTCACCGGCGTATTCGGTGGGGTGCTGGCGTCTATCTCTTTCGCCATTATCACCGATCTGTTTCCGCTACAAGTACGCGGACGGGTGATGGGCTTCGTGCAAATGGCTTTTTCTGTCAGCCAGATCATGGGCATCCCCGTAGGGATTAAACTGGCGTCGATGTTCAACTGGCATGCGCCGTTCCTGCTGATCGTAGGCATATGCATTCCGGTGGGCATTATCATCGCCATCAAACTAAAACCGGTAAATGCACACCTGCAACTGCAGCAGGCTACCCGCGACCGTAACCCGATGGCGCACCTGTTCAGCGTCATCAAACAGCCGGCATACCTGCGCGCTTTTACCGCCACGATGCTCATGGCGACGGGCGGTTTTATGCTCATGCCGCTGGGCAGCGATTTCACCGTGCATAATGTGGGCATTCCTTTCGAAGATCAGTTTCTCATTTATATGGCAGTTGGCTGCTGTACGCTTATTGCCGGGCCTTTATTGGGCAAACTGGCCGATAAGGTCGGTAAGTTCAAAGTATTCGTGGGCGGTTCTATCCTGGCCATGATCATGGTCGGTGTATACACGCATCTCAGTATCACTCCTATCTGGGTGGTGATCATCATCAACGCCCTTATGATGATCGGCGTTTCTTCCCGCATGATCTCCGGCAGTGCGCTCATGACTGCGGTCCCCGAAATGAAGGACCGCGGTGCGTTTATGGCCGTGAACTCTTCCGTGCAACAGGTATCTGGCGGCATCGCCGCGCTCATCGCCGGTATGATCGTGATCCGCCAGCCGGACGGGCACCTGGAGCGGTTCGATATCATGGGGTATGTGATCATAGCAAGTATGATCGCGATGATACCGTTACTGTATGTCGTGTACAAATACGTGATGTCGAAAAGTACGGCTGCGGAGAAGAAGGCGGCATAAGTCGCGATGACACCGTGTGGTATAAAAGTATGTAATGTCGAAGCGTACGGCTGCAGAGAAGAAGGCGGCTTAAGTGACACCGTTATTTTACGTGGTATACAAGTAGGTAATGTGAAGCGCACGGCTGTGGGGAAAGGCGGCGTGCGTCTTTAGCGGCTTCTACGAAAAGAGAAGAGGCGGAGCAGTTTTTCCTTCAGCGGCTTATTGCGGTACTCCTGCTGAATATCCAGCAGGCACTTGCGGCACAGGCATTCCGTATAGGCGCCGGCGATGTGTTCGCGCATCTCCGCATTCAGCTCGATCCCGTTACACTGGCATTGGAGGATGTTGCCCACTTTACATTCAAAGGGAGCATTACATCGCTGGCAGTATTTGGTTTCGTGACACGGCATCTAAAGCGCTTTTAAGAAAATAATATAATTCACCAGTTCGCCCTGTTGATTCATCAACGGAAAGCTTTCTAACCGGGTAGGGAAGGGGCGGCCGGTTTGCGAGTGTACGGTAAACTCGGTCTCGAATGGCTGCTGTGCCGCGATGGCCCGGGTCATCTGCTCGATCATCGAGGCGTCGCTGTCTTTATTCCGGAACTGTTTCAGTTGTTGATGCAACACCGCGTCCGCACTATACCCTGTAATCTCCCACAAGTTACTGCTTATGAATAAAATCTGGCGTTCGGGGTCAGTTACGATCACCAGTTTGTTGTCCCGGAGCAGCGCCTGGGCAAAATCCCACCTCAGGTGCCAGTTTTGATCCGCAGCGAGCTTGTCCAGCTCCTGTACATCACTGCCCAGTTTCAGGTTGCGATGGTAATAGGAAATGAAAATGTCCCAGCTCATGAGCGGGGCATTAAACCTTGGGCTGGATTGTTTAGCTGTTGTTTTCATAAAAAGGCCGCACTGCAATTTAGCAATGCGGCCGGATATTTAGATGGTTACTTGTTGTTTTACCACTTCCCTCGCCTTGGCAGCAGCCTGCACCATGTTGATGAGGGCGGCTTTGGTTTCAGGCCACTTGCGGGTTTTAAGTCCGCAGTCGGGGTTTACCCACACGTTTTGTATCGGCAACAACTGCGCCGCTTTTTCCAGCAATGCGGCCATCTCTTCCACACCCGGTACGCGGGGCGAGTGAATGTCGTACACACCAGGCCCGATCTCGTTCGGGTAGCGGAAGCCGGCAAAGGCATCCAATAGTTCCATCTGCGAACGCGACGTTTCGATCGTGATCACATCGGCATCCATTGCGGCAATGTGTTCGATGATGTCGTTAAAGTCGCTGTAACACATGTGCGTGTGCACCTGCGTATCATCCTTCACACCACTGGCCGATATACGGAACGCTTTCACGGCCCAGTCGAGATACGTTGGCTGGTCCTGTTTCCGCAACGGCAACCCTTCGCGAATCGCAGGCTCGTCTATCTGTATGATATGAATGCCCGCCTTTTCCAGCGCCACCACTTCATCGCGGATAGCCAGTGCAATCTGGAACGTGGTTTCGGAACGTGGCTGATCGTCGCGCACAAAAGACCATTGCAGGATCGTTACCGGCCCCGTGAGCATGCCCTTCATCGGTTTGCTTGTTTGCTCCTGCGCAAAGCGGCTCCAGCGCACGGTCATGTCGGCCGTACGGCTTACATCGCCGTATATCACCGGCGGCTTCACACAACGGCTGCCGTAACTTTGTACCCACCCGTTTTTAGTGAACAGGAAGCCGTTCAGCAGTTCGCCGAAGTATTCCACCATGTCGTTCCGCTCAAACTCGCCATGCACGAGTACGTCCAGCCCGATCTCTTCCTGCACGCGGATCACGTTGATGGTGGCTTTTTCTATTTCCGCATCGTATTCCGCAGTGGAGAGTTCACCTTTCTTCAGGCGCGCACGCAACTGGCGGATGTCGTCTGTTTGCGGGAAGGAACCGATCGTCGTAGTCGGGAACAGCGGCAGTTTAAAGCGCTGTTTTTGTAACTCCTGCCGTACGCGGAACTCGCTCGCGCGTTGATCATCTTTAGGGCCGATGGCGGCTGTCCTGGCTTTTACGGCTGCCTGGTGAATGAGCGGAGACGTGCTGCGTGCTGCAATGGCGGCCTGGTTAGGGGCGAGCAGTTCGGTGGCGCCGTGCGCGATGGCGTGCAGTTCCTTTACCTCCTGCAGCTTCTGTTTGGCGAAGGCCATCCAGTTTTTGATTCCTGGTTGTATCGCCGTTTCTGCCTCCAGGTCGAAGGGGGTGTGGAGTAACGAGCAGCTCGGCGCGATCATTACCCGATCGGTACCAATAGCGGCTACCGCTTGTTGAATGAGTGCGAGTGATGCATCGTAATTGTTTTTCCAGATGTTACGGCCATCTACCACGCCCAGTGAAAGCGTGAGCTGTGGAGGTAGTAGTGGGAGCGCGGCTGCCAGCTGTTGCGGTGCCCGTACCAGGTCGAGGTGCAGGGCACATACAGGCAGGTTTACCGCCAGTGGCAGGTTTTCGCGCAGGTCACCGAAGTAAGTGGCGACGAGCAGCTTTAATCCTTTGCAGGCCTTGCGGATCTCTTTGTAAGCCCACTCGTAAGCCTGGCGGTCTTTGTCGGCGAGGTCCATGGCCAGGAAGGGCTCGTCCAGCTGCACCCATTCGGCGCCGAGCGACTGCAAACGTTGCAGGGCTTCGATGTACACGGGTACAAGTTTGCGGATCAGGTCAATACGCTGGAAGCCGGCTTCTTTTTCCTTGCCCAGCAGGAGGTACGACACAGGGCCGATCAATACCGGTTTAGGCACGCGGCCTAACGCGTGTTTGGCGCCGCTGAACTCCGCGAACAGCTTTTGGGAAAAGAGGCGAAATTCCTGTTTGGCCGTGAACTCCGGCACAATGTAATGGTAGTTCGTATCGAACCACTTGGTCATTTCCATGGCCTTTACGTCCAGCCCGTTTTGCTGGTAACCCCGCGCCATGGCGAAGTACAGGTCAAGCTCCGTGTTGCCTTTTACGTCTGTAACCACGGCCGCATAGCGCTGCGGGATATTACCCACGAGCAGGCTGGCGTCGAGCACCTGGTCATAAAAGCTGAAGTCGTTGCAGGGAATGAGGTCGATGCCCGCGGCCTGCTGAAGGTTCCAGTGTTCTTCCTGGAGCAGTCGGGCGGTTTGGATCAGTTCACCGGCAGTGATCTTTTGCTGCCAGTATTGTTCACAGGCTTTTTTCAGTTGCCTGTTGGCCCCCACACGCGGGTAGCCGAGGTTGTTCTTGAGCATACGCATAAAACATTTAAACATTATGAAATAATGTTCCTTCAGTTTTCGGTATGCTTTCGGAAGTGAGATAGGGGACACAGGTTTCCCTGTCAGGCACAAAATGGCATGGCCTGTGCTTGGGAAATTGGGTCCTGACTATGCTTCATTGCGCGAAAGCATTGGTCTTGAACAGTAGGGCAAGTATCCTGGCTTGTAACGTTATTGCCGTCCTTCTCATGCCTTATGGAATGGCACAATGGAACTTGTTTCAGGCAACAACTCAGGTATGTTACTTACAGTTGCGCGACAGCCCGTGATTTACACACGGTTCCTTATTAAAAGCGGCTTTCACCGCTTACCTCACTGTGGAAGAGAAAATTAAAGAACTAAGGCAACAAAGATAGCACTACGCGCCATCAATTCCAAAGGCATATATGGCTAAAAAATAAATATCGAAAGCAGCGAAGGTTTTTAAAAGCATTATCGTCCAATACATAATAACAAACGAACACCAACAAATTTTATGCGGCAGATAACGGCGATCATCGTTTTTACCTTACTGGCACTGGGCGCACAGGCGCAGGACCTCATACTGAAGGGCACTTTTAAGAACAAGGCCGGCGAGGCCCCGGTACGCGGCGCTACGGTGCGGGTTACCTCTCCCCAGGACTCCACTTATAAATTTAACGCGGTAACCGACAGAAACGGTTCTTTCGAAATAAAAGGCATGAAGCCGCAGCTCGTATTACTTACCGTTACGTCTATCGGGTTCAGCGAGTACAGCAAGGCATTCATGCTGGAGCCAGCCTCGGCTGATATGGGTGTGCAATACATGATAGAGGGCGCCCGCGACCTGAAGGCTGTAACCGTGAAAGGCCAGGTACCACCAGCACAGCAAAAGGGTGATACCACACAGTATAATGCAGCGGCTTTTAAAACTAATCCGGATGCATCGGGCGAAGACCTGGTGACCAAGATGCCGGGCATTACGGTAGAAAACGGTACGGTAAAGGCACATGGCGAAAATGTACGTAAGGTGTTGCTGGACGGTAAGGAGTATTTCGGGGAAGATGCAACACTTGCCCTGCGTAACCTGCCGGCAGAAGTGATCAGCAAAATTGAGGTGTTCGATAAACTGAGCGACCAGGCACAGTTCACCGGATTCGACGACGGTAACTCTATGAAAACGATCAACATCGTCACCAATGGCAGCATGCGGGCTTCGCAGTTCGGTAAGGTGTTTGCCGGTTACGGTACGGATGATCGTTACAGCGCAGGTGGTAACCTCAACATCTTCAACGGCGACCGCCGTATTTCCATTATCGGGATGGCTAACAACATCAACCAGCAGAACTTCTCTATGCAAGACATTCTCGGCGTTACCGGTGGTGGCGGCGGATTTGGTGGTGGCCGCGGCGGCGGTGGTCGTGGCGGCGGTGGCGGTCGTGGTGGCTTTGGCGGCGGCGGCGCAGGCGGCTGGGGTGGCGGCAATGCCGGCAACTTTATGGTGGGTAACTCCAGCGGTAACAACAAAACCAACTCCTTCGGCATCAACTTTACCGATAACTGGGGCAAGAAGTTGCAGGTGACGGGCAGCTACTTCTTCAACAACAGCATCAACGAAAACCTGACCAACACCGACAGGCAAACGATCCTGAGTGCAGACACCTCTACCTACTATAAAGAAACGGCACAAAGCAACAGCAAAAACTACAACCATCGCATCAACCTGCGACTGGAATATAAGATCGACTCGATGAACACGTTGTTCATTACGCCGAACATCAGTTTCCAGGATAACAGCAGCAACACCTTAAATGAAGGTTCGCTCGGCTACGACCCGGTAAAGGCATACTCGCTTACTTACAACAGGCGCGCTAACGAAAACAAAGGTTTCAACTTCAACAATAATATTTTGTACCGCCATGCGTTTGCAAAACGCGGCCGTACGATTACGCTGGGTGTAACGACTGGTTTCAATAAACGTGACGGTGAAACGTATCAGCAGGTATACACTACTAATGTTTCCAACAACGTAGCACAACCGTCCGATTCCAGTGATCGTCACACACTTCCTAAGAGCGATGGCTACCAGTTGTCGGCTAATGTGTCGTACACCGAGCCAGTGGGACAAAAAGGACAGTTGCAGTTCAGCTATAACCCGTCTTACTCCAAAACGAACGCTGACCAAAGGGCTTACCTGTTCGACGATGTGGAAAGTAAATATTCGCAGTTTGACACCACGCTGTCTAACGTATATTCCAATACTTACATGACCCAGAGTGGTGGCGTTAGCTATCGTTTGGGCGATCGCGACAAGATGTTGTCTGTCGGCACCAACTATCAGTACTCAGAACTGAACGGCGACCAAACCTTCCCGATGACACCCCGTACCCGTAAAAACTTTACCAACGTGCTGCCCAATGCGATGGTGCGCTGGAAGTTCAACGACCGTAACAGCGTACGTTTGTTCTACCGCGCTAATACCACGCAGCCTTCCATCACGCAGTTGCAGGGCGTATACAATGTAAATAACCCGCTGTTCTGGACAACCGGTAACCCGGACCTGAACCAGCAGTATTCCAATACCCTCAATACCCGTTATAACTTCACTAATACCACTAACGGCTCCAGCTTTGTAGCCAACGTGTTCTTCCAGAAAACCCAGGACTATGTGGCCAACGCGACGTACGTGGTGCGCGGCCGGGATTCACTGGTGGTAAGTAACGATACGCTGAAACGCGGTTCGCAGTTAACCAAACCCGTTAACCTGGATGGTTACTGGAGCCTGAATGGTTTCCTGAACTATGGCATCCTGCTGAAGGCGCTCAAAACGAACCTGAACGTGAATGGTGGTATCAGCTACTCGCATGTACCGGGCATCATTAACCAGGTAACCAGCATGACCGATAATTATAACTACAGCGGTGGTGTGGTGCTGTCGAGCAATGTGAGTGAGTACATTGACTACACGGTATCGTACACCGGTAACTACAACGTGGTGAAGAATAGCGTGCAGCCTTCGCAGAATTATAACTACTTTTCCCATGTAGCCAGTGCGCGCCTGAACCTGCTGAGCAAAAACGGCTGGTTCCTGTCAAGTGACTTGAATAACCAGTATTACAGTGGGTTGGCCGACGGCTACAACCAATCTTACTGGCTGTGGAATGCCAGTGTGGGCAAGAAGTTCCTGAAGGAACAAAAAGGCGAGCTGCGACTGAGCGTATTTGACCTCCTGAACCAGAACCGCGCGATCAGCCGTACGGTGGATGGTAACGTGATAGAGGACGTGAGCACCATGGTGTTACGCCAGTATTTTATGCTTACATTTACTTACAAGCTGAAAAACTTCGGCAAAAGATCATAAAGCCGGCAAGCCGCTCCCGTAACGGGGGCGGCGCTGTCGCAGTAGAAAAGTTCAACTTCACTATTTGACGGGTCTGATAGAAAATCTGAAGCAGGGCGATGCAGCTGCTTTCAAAAACGTGGTGGACACCTGTAAGGACATGGTGTACAATACGGCTATTGGTATCCTTCAAAATGCACAAGATGCGGAAGATGTGACCCAGGAAGTATTTATGCAGGCTTTTGAGTCGATATCGTCGTTTAAGGGAGATGCGCAGGTAAGCACCTGGCTCTACCGTATAGCTGTTACCAAATCGTTGGACCATCTGCGTAAAAAGAACCGCAAAAAGCGCTGGGCAAAGATTACCAGCCTGTTCGGTTTAAACGACGAACCTTTGGTGGAACCTGCCGACTTTCACCACCCGGGTGTAGCGTTAGCCAATAAAGAGCGATCAGCGTTGTTGTTTGGTGCCATGGCCCGCCTGCCCGAAAATCAAAAGGCAGTATTTGTATTACATAAGCTGGAAGGGTTAAGTGCCAAAGAGATTGCGGCCGTGCTGGAAATCAGCCTGGCGTCCGTAGAGGGGCTCATGCATCGTGCGAAGGCCAACTTGCGGGAGCAGCTGGAAAAATATTACAGAAGTTGAAAATTCTGCGGAGGTTTTTCCCCGGATTGTCGTCTAATAAATATGTACCGTATGAGAAAGAGAAAAGACATTGAGCAGGAGATAGATGCCGTACTGAACAGTATGGATGGAAGTGAGCGGGCCACGCCCGGCGACTTCTTTTATACGCGTTTACAAGCCCGTATGCAGCAGGAGCGCCCCGGTTTACTGGAGCGCCTGGCCGGGTTTATGTCGCGCCCGTCAGTAGCCATTACCGGTATAGCGGTGATACTGCTGATCAACGGCGCCACGATGCTGAAACAATGGTATACCGCACCTGCCAGGCAGGACCAGGTAGCGCTGCAGGCTTTTGCAGAGGAGTATAGCCTGGGTGTGGTTACTTTTTATGAAGATGAAAAAACAGAGCCCTGATGACGATGCCAACTAAGAGCAGGATACTCGGTATCCTGGTAGTCATCCTGCTGGCCACCAATGTGGCGATGCTTGTTTTCTTCGTTTTCCTGAAGCCGCAGCCGCCGCAAAAGCAAGGCAAAGGCAGGGGCGGTTACGATGTAGCCGTGATCCTGGAAAAAGAAGTAGGCTTTAGCAAACAGCAGATGGATACGTATAATCATTTGCGTGAGCAACACTGGGAAAAAATGAAACCTTCCTTTATGGCAATGCGTACCGCGAAGGACAGTTTTTACCAGCAGTTGTACCTGGACGGGGTAGCCGATTCTGTCGTGAACCGTTATGGCGACACGATTGCATACCGGCAGAAGTCGATAGATATGCAAATTTTCCGTCACTTCCAGCAGGTGAGGGGGCTTTGTACGGACGAGCAGCGGCCACGTTTCGACTCACTGGTAAACCAGGTGATAAGGAAGATGAGCGGCCCGTACCGCCGCGACAAGGGCGAGCGGCCTGATAGTACACATTCAAATCACAAACCATAGTTTAATCCATTTTTCTAAAAACAATCAACAAGATGAAAAACAAGATCATGTTATTCCTCGGCCTGCTGATCGCCGGTTTCGTTACAACAGCCAGCGCACAAGGTCCGGGCGGCCAACGCCGCACTGCGGAAGAAAGAACTAAAATGCAGCTCGACAGAATGAAAGAGCAACTGTCACTCACGCAAGACCAGGTTACCAAATTAGACACGATTCTCCTGAACAATAACAAGGAGATGGACAAAATATTCCAGAGCGGCCAGCGTCCCGATCGCGAAACCATGCAGAAAAACAGGGAAGCGCAGAACGAGAAAATTAAAGCGGTGCTGACAGAAGAGCAGTACAAAAAATACCAGGAAGAGCAGCAGAAGATGAGAGAGCGTCGCGGTCAGGGCGGCCCTGGTGGACAAGGTAATAACTAAGCCGATAATTTATAAGCAGAAGGAAGGGCCGCTCCTGGATGGGCGGCCTTTTTTTTGTAACTTGTTAGTAATCAGCCTGGCGTATTTTATGTAAGAAGATGTACAGGCATCCAATAAATTAGTTATTTTTGTATTAATTAAACTCCGGTCGCATGAAAGGCAACAACAGTCCTTTAATGAAAGAAATCAGGTCCGATCGCCGGCTGCTCTCCATCTTTATGAAGTATGTACGTGCTTCAGAAAAAGAAAAGGAGCAGTTCGAGTTCATCCGCTATAAAAGCACCGGCGTCCTCGATATTATCGATCACCGCGGAGGGCGCGCCCGCTTATTGCCTGTAGCCAAATAACTCCGTTTCCCGAATGAACATTGCTATTGGAACCCTCTTATTATTCCTTTTGGTCATACCCGGGATATCTTTCCGCAACGCCTATTACTTTGGGCCGCTATCCAAAAAATTATCCAAATCCTCTGCTTTCGACGACTTCATCTGGGCTATTATTCCCGGTATTCTCTTTCAATTGCTGTTCGCCGGCCTGGTAAATCGTGTACAACCCTGGGGTTATACGGTTGATTTTCATAGTCTTGGCCGGATATTGTTCAACAGCCAGGAAAGTGCAAGGGAATTTGGTAAACTCGGAGGGCACATCGTTCCGATATTAAGTTATAACGCCATCCTGATCGTATTGGCGGGGATCTTCGGTTATGCGGTAAGGTTAGGCATCCGCCGTTTACATCTCGATCATTATTTTCAGTTCCTGCGATTCAGTAACCAGTGGTTTTACTTTCTGCGGGGCGAATCGACCTTATTTAAAGAAAACAGGGTGGAGGGGGAGGCCCGGCCGGAGATAGATACGTGTACCGTACAGGCGGTGGTGAAGCTGGAGGACGGGTGTTATATTTATACAGGCAACGTAGATTCGTTCGAGTTAAGCAACGCCGGCGAGCTGGATTACATCGTATTGTACGGCGCCTCCCGCAGGAAGTTCGATGAGGTGGGCGAAACGGACGATTACATCATTCCCGCCGATATCGTGATCCTCAAACATGCCGAAATTATCACCCTCAGCGTAAAAGTCGAATACTTCCGGGAGATTGAGATCGTGGAAACGGCCGAAGATGTGAATGCTTTGGATGACGTGAAAACACGTTACGAACAGGCCCAGGCCGAACTGCAGGAGGCACAGAACTGGCTGCGCGACGCTGAGGCGGAGTACGATATGAAAAAACAGGCTGCCGGGCAGGCACGGTTGAACCCCGGGGTGTTGCAACGCGCCACGGAGGCCATTACGACCCTGAGCGAAACGAATGAACAGTTGGAAGCTGCGAAGAACGCGCAACAGGCCGAAATGGAGGCAGCGAAAATATTGGAAACGGCGAATATAGCGGTTTTTGAAGCTGACCGGGCCGAGCGGCTGGCCTATGCTGATTGGATAAGGCAGGAGGCAGAAAGCAGGCAGGCACCTACTTCGATAAATAACTAAACAACACCAGCAACGTTTGCATGGCCGGTATCAGGATTTCTTTCACCTTTTGCACCCCGATGGCTTTCTGCTTTTTCACCGTAAGTGGCGATAAATCAAGATAATCTGCGATTTCTGCGTTAGACAAACCCTCAAAATAGGCCATTTCGAAGATCACCCGGCACTTTTCGGGGAGTTTTTGGGAGGCGTTCCGGACGAAACTGAGCATTTCGTCTTTACCATCGCCTTCTTCATGGTGGTGCGCTTCCGGATCGATGTCGACGCCTACACGTTCCCGCTTCATTTTACGCATATAGTCGAGCGCCGTATTCCGCACCGTCTGGTACAGATAGGCGGCCGGGTTGGCTACTTCCTTCAGGGAACCCCGTTTTTCCCAGATCTTGAAAAAGGCTTCCTGTACCAGTTGGGAAGACAAGTCTTCGTCCTCCGCAATTTTGGCGCATAGCACCACCATCTTTACAAAATGCGTCTTGTAAAAATGTTCAAAATCGGCGATGTTCTCCCAGGGGAGGCCCCGTTGTGAGTCGATATGTGCTGCAAAATCATCCATTCAGGGAATGGTATCGGAATAAATAACTGTATAGGCCCGCTATCAAATGCACTTTTACCTCTAAAATGTGGACTATTCATTTAAAGCCAAACTCGTTGGCAAGATACTCTCAATTAAGGAGTTTTCATAACACGACAAGATAGATGTGCATAAATGGTGGATGAAATGCGCATTTTAAAAGTATTTGAATTTTTTTTCGATCCGCTTACTCCTTTTTTACTTTTCGTACGTCATACCTGTAAATAATCAAAAAAATGGAGAATACCTTTTCAGCGCAACACCCGATTTGGCAAGAGTGGTTGGACCTTTACCTCCGCGGGGAGGCTGACGAAGCCACACTGGCCAATTTAAAAAGCTGGGTAGCTGCATCTGCTGAGAACGAGCGTGTTTTCCAGGCCTTTCTAAAATCTTACAAAGCGGACGTGCCTGCCTGGGCCGCCGCCATTGACACGAACCAGCACTGGAACCAGCTCCGTGCGCGGATTGCCGCTACCCCCGGCAAAACTGTCGTGATGAATGGCGCCAACGGTAAAGTACGTACCCTGCGCCTGGCCATAGCAGGAGCTGCAGCAGCTGCAGCCGCCATCTTAGCTGTATTTTTCTGGTCGGGTAAAGAGGAATACCAGACTTATGAAGCCTTCGCCGAGCCGATCTCCGTTGTGTTACCCGATAGTACGACCGCCCTCCTCAACAAGAATAGTAAACTGCGCTACCTGCCGGGATTTGGTAAGGAGCACCGTAACGTTGAGCAGCAGGGGCAGGTGTTTTACCAGGTAACGCCCAATCCCAAGGTGTCATTTAAGGTAAAAACTTCTCATTCCGTTGTTAAAGTGCTGGGTACCAGTTTTGACCTCAAATCGTACGCAACAGATGCTACGGAGCAGCTGGCCGTATTAACCGGGGCCGTAAGTTACGAGCCCACGGCGAATGCGGCCGGCGCTAAAACTGTAAGAGCCGGTCAGAGCGCCACGCTCGGCGCCGACGGCCGTACAGTAGAAATGCAGGCCGGGCTGGCAGAGCAACAACTGTATTGGAGCGGCAACCTGGTATTTGAGCAACAAAAGCTCGAAACCATCATTGGCGTACTCAATACTTATTACAAGGCCGACATCCGTTTTGCAGATACACAATTGGGTAATGCAAGCTTCACCGGTTCATTTGAGCGGGAGCCGCTGGAAGATGTGCTGCAGGTGATCTGCTACTCCCTTAATATGAAGTTTACTAAATCAGGTAATCACTATACCATTCAACCTAAGTAATAGCTGTAATCAATCGTCTCGTAAATGAAGAAAGTGCTACTCATCGTGCTGTTAATGGCAGGGATGCAGTTGCCGGGGTATATACAAGCCCAGGTACCTGCGCCGGCCACGCAACAGAACGCGGTAAAGCTAAGCGAACTGTTATCGACTCTCGAGAAGAGGTTCAAGGTAAAGTTTGCCTACAGCCCCGATGTAATGCCGCTGAATAAGCTGGTGAGCATCAGGGCGAAGGGCGACAAACTGGAACCGGTGCTCGACGAGCTGGCGAAAACGCTTGGCATTACCTATGTCGTGAACGGCAAGCGGGTAGTGTTCGCAAAAGCAGAGGAACGCAAGGCCGGTAAAGTCAGCGGCCAGGTAACCTCTGCAGCGGACGGTACACCGCTGGAAGGGGTAACCGTATCGGTGCCGGGCACATCCCGCCATACGGTTACCAATCCTGCCGGCCAGTACGCCCTGGCGCTGGACGATGGTATGAGCGAACTGGCATTCAGTTATGTAGGCATGCAAACACAGCGTACGCCCATCACCGGCAGCACCGTCAACATTGCCCTGGCGCAGGACCTGCGGGAACTGGAGAGTGTGGTGGTGAGTGGTTACGGCCTCAGCGAACGTCGGGAGAACCAGATCGGCAGCGCGACCGTGATTACCTCGTCGCAGCTGGAACGTAAACCGGTAGACCGGGTAGATCGTATGCTGGAAGGCCTGGTGCCCGGGCTGCAATATGGTGTACAGAGCGACGATACCGACAGTCCACGCCCCAGGTACCAGACGCGTGTTCGCGGACAGGCATCGTTCCTCGCATCCAACGACCCTTTGTGGATCATCGATGGGGTGCCGATTTACACCGGCAACGCCACCAACCAGATTATTGGTGTAAATGTGAGTATCAGTCCCCTTTCCTATATTAATCCGAATGACATCCAGAGCGTTACCGTACTGAAAGATGCGGCTGCTACCTCCATTTATGGCGCCAATGGTGCCAATGGGGTGATATTGATCACCACCAAAAAGGGCATCGTATCAAAAGATAAAATTACTTACAGCTTCCGCACCGGCATCAATACGGTGACGGACGCTAAATTCCAGGTGCTGACCGGAGATGAATACCGTGAGCTGGCCGCCGAAGCTTACGCCAATGCAGGATTGAACCCGGCCGATTATCCATTTCCCCTAAACAAGGACCACGCGAACACAGACTGGTACGATGAATTTTTTCGTACCGGCCACACCATGTTGCATGACCTTTCTTTTTCCGGTGGCAACGAGCGCACCCGGTACTTCATCTCCGGCGCCTACTTTAAAGAAAAGAAAACCATACTGGCCAACGACAACGAACGGTTGTCGGTCCGTATGAACCTCGATCAGCGCGTCCATAAAAGACTTTCACTGTCTTTTAAGATGGGCGGTTCCTATAATACGAACAACCTGTTCAACCCCGATGCAGATTATTATACGAACCGCCCGAACATCAGCGCTTTTAACCCCGATGGCACCTTTGCCCTGTACGATTCTGTAACCGGCTACCGTTTTTTTAACAAGCTGGCGGAGGCTGCGCAGAATGATTATATCCAGCACACGTTTGCCGTAAACGGTAACGTGTCGGCCACCCTGCAACTGTTCGAAGGGTTACAATTCAATAGCACCAACGGACTGGATTTTTATAACATCCGCGAAGATGAGTACCAGTCAAGGAAGAACTGGTCGGGTATCGACCTCGATGGCACACCGAAAGGTTACGCCCGTCGCGCACAAACGAACTACCTGCGCTGGATTTCTATCAACCGGTTAAATTACACGAAGGCATTCGGGCAACATTTGATAGAAGCCCTGGCGGGTACCGAGGCGATGGACGGTCGGCGCAATTCCCTGTGGGCATCCGGCTCCAACTTTGCGAACGACGATATCCGCGAGGTGTCTGCCGCGCCGGAGGAAACACAACGGGCAGGAAGCAGTGTGGAAGAAGAAAGTGCCCTGTCCTTTTTTGGCAGGGTGAACTACACCTTCGACAAAAGATTTTCTGCGCAGGTGAACTTTCGCCGCGATGGCAACTCCCGGTTCGGCAAGGATGTGGCCTGGGGTAACTTCGGGTCTGTAGGCGCCGCCTGGACCGTAAGCAACGAAGCCTGGTGGCGCAGCGGCGTTATCGACTTTGCCAAACTGAAAGCCAGCTACGGCACCAATGGTAATTCCCGGGTAGGCAACTATGCTTCCAAAGGCCTGTACACGTTCGACGAGCAGTATTCGTATAACGGGCAGCCCGGTGCCGTGATGATCACCGGGGCCAATCCCACCTTCAGCTGGGAAATATCCCGTATGCTCAGCACCGGTGTCAACCTGAGCTTGTGGAAACGCATTTCGGTGGAACTGGAAGGTTACCGCAACACCACCTCGCGATTGATCGATAACGTAGACGTGTCGCGCACGACCGGCGAAACCAAGATCTTCCAGAACATGGGCCGCGTGCGCAATACCGGGGTAGAGTTAACCGTGATCAGCACTAACGTGGCCAACAAAAATTTCCACTGGGTCACCAACTTTAATATCACGCATAACAGGAACCGCATCATATCATTATACAACAACAACGATAAAGTATTAGGAACGGAAACCATCAGGCGTGTTGGCGAAGATGCCAACACGCTCTATCTTGTGCGTTGGGCGGGGGTGGATCCGAGAGATGGCGCGCCTATGTGGTACGACCTCCGGGGAAATATCACGAAGGTATTCGACCTGGATAACCGCGTCGCTATCGGATCTACCAACCCTGACTTTTTTGGCGGAATAACCAATAACTTTACGTACCGCCAGTTTACGCTTTCGGCACTGCTGTATTATTCGGTTGGAGGCCACGGGTTTAGCGGCCTGCGGCGTAATTCTGAAAGCGACGGACTTTATATCCTGGACAAGAATCAATCGCGCAACCAGCTGGATCGCTGGCAGGAGGAGGGCGACCTGGCACTTACGCCGAGGTTGCTTTATGGCATCAGCACCTCTTCCAGCCGCACCTCCACCAGGTTCGTGCATAAGAAGACCAACCTTCGGTTACAGAACGTGAGCCTGAACTACCGGCTGCCCGATAAAACAGCCGGCAAGTTACACCTGCAGAACTTTAGCGCATACCTGCAGGCCGACAACGTAGGGTTTTGGACGCCTTACCAGTCGCGAAAAGACAGGAATACGTACAAAAATTCATTTTCACCCTATCCTATGGAAAGGGTGATTTCTTTTGGACTGGTGGCCGGAATTTGAACTTAAAAGACCTATGACTAAGAGATATATGCAGCACCTTTATCAATCTATGCTACTGGCAGCGCTTTGCTGCCTGTTGGGTGGCTGCACCAAAGGTTTCCTGGAAAAAGAGCCGGTCGGCAGGATCAGTAAGGACCAGGTATTCAGGGAAATGGACGGCGTACGGGCGGCTATGAACGGAACGTATAACCGCATGGCGTTTTACTATACCGGCGAATTTATGATGTACCCCGACATTGCCGGGGATGACGTGCACCTGAATACGACGGGCGGCTCCAGCGATATTGGTCTGGCGCTGTTCGACGAACATAACTTTCAAAGTTTGCCCGAAAGCGAAGAATTGGCCGTGGGGCACATCTGGCTGCACATCTTCGCCGCCATGAACAATGCGAACAACATCATCAACAGTATTGCCGGTTTAAAAACCATGTACCCCGACCGCCGGGGTGAGCTGGACTCCCTGCACGGCCAGTCCCTCGTACTGCGTGCTTTATGCCACTTCGACCTTAGCCGTGCTTACGCGCAGCATTACACTTACACCGCCGATGCCTCGCACTGGGGAGTACCGGTGCTGCTGAAAACACCAGGCCCGGGGGAGCAGGTGCCACGTAAAACCATGCGGCAAACCTACGACCAGGTGATCAAAGACCTGGAAGATGCGGTCGCATTACTGAAACAACATACGTCCCGCAGTGCTTTTGCGGCCAATCATATTGCAGCGTGGGGATTGCTTTCCAGGGTGTATCTTTATAAAGAAGATTGGGATAAGGCCATTTTGTGTGCCGATAGTGTGATCAGGTTGGGCGGTTATGCGCTGACGCCTGCTTCATCTTATGGCGACATGTACATGTCCGGTACGCCAGGCCGGGAAGTGATTTTCCAGTTGTATGCCCGCAAAGGCGCGGCGCAGAGTATTGCGGGATCACTTTCGGCGATTTATTCGAGCAACGCTTTCCAGGCTTATGCAGCCAGCCAGCTGTATAACCTGTACGATGCCGGCGACGTGCGTAAAACCATGTTCCGCAACAGCGGTGGCAAACAGTATACACTGAAGTATGCCCGCCGCGACGGCGCTAACCTCGACTGGCCGATGGACCCGAAGATCTGTCGCCTTTCGGAAGTATACCTGAACCGCGCCGAAGCCTTGTGGCGGAAAGGCCGGTACGCCGAAGCCGCGTTGGACCTGCAGGAAATCGCGCAAAGAGCGCACCCAGAAAGTACGATCACGATCGTGTACAACGATGCCGCCGACCTGTTAGGGCAGATCGAAGCGGAAAGAAGAAGAGAACTGTGTTTTGAAGGCCATCGGTTGTTCGATATTTCCCGCCGCAAGCAAAGTGTGCAGCGTGGCGGCGATTGTACGGCTGTGAAGTGTGGGCTGAGTTATCCTAATCCAAGATTTATTTTACCTATTCCGTCGAAAGAACTGGATGCAAACAAAGCGATGCAGCCCAACCCGATAATTAACTAATGAAGATACTTGCGAGGATATTTTTGCCGGTCGCGCTGCTGATCACAGCCGCCTGCAGTAAAGATGAAACAAAGCCGTACGATCACCCGTTCTTCCACATTCATGTGTCGAATGAGGATACCGTGTTCGTAAGGTTTAACCGGAAAGACACCGTAAACTACAACGTGTATTACAGCGGAAAACTACAGTTCGAACCGATGGATGTAAAGTATGAAGTAGTGGCTGGTAATGGCTTGCAGCAGGGACGCGACTACCAGCTGATCAACACCAGCGATACCCTTCGTTTCGTACAGGGCATGTTCGAACGGCCCGTGCGCATCGCCTGGAAGGAAAGTCCGCTGGACCCGTCGAAGAACAACAGCCTAACGATCAGGATACTACGAAATTCAAAGAACTATACCATCGGATTACCGGGGCCCGATAAGTTGCAGAGCAGCCTCGTGATCATCAAGAACTAACCGGCGTTATGCAGCGCGCCTGTGAAAGCCAGTAAATAAACGTCAAAAACCAAAGGGATTAATGAAGCCTGTACTACTGGTTATAATGCTAATCGTACTATTCCTTGCCACACTAATGATAGGGTGCAGGGACCATAATACGCTTACGTATACCAAAGACTTTAAATCCTTCTATTTATCCGCCGCCCGTAATAATGGTCTTACACAAGACGTGCAGGGCGAGATCAACGATACCATGATCATTCTTCGTGTACCTAACATGGTAGACGTATCTAAACTGATTCCCGCATTCGACCTGGTAAATCCGCGTACCATCATTAAAGTAAATGGTGTGGTACAGGAGAGCGGCGTAACCGTAGTCGATTTTACCGAACCCGTGATATACAGCGTGAAGGCAGAAGACCGCACGGTGAAAACCTGGAAAGTGAAAGTGGAAAAAAGTGCTGCCATCACCAAATTCGGCTTCTATGAAAATGATAACCCCGGCGTGATTTTCAAGGACTATGTGGCGGTGATCACAGGCGTAAACATCAATGTATATGTGCCCAGGGAAACCGACCTTACAAACCTGGCGCCGCGCTTCGAGTTCAGCAGTGGCGCTACGGTGAAGGTGAACGGCGTGTTGCAGGAGAGCCGCAGGAACCAGCATAACTTTACGAACCCCGTAGCGTACGAAGTGCTGGAAGCCGGCGCGGTAACGGGCGATCAGTTTATCGTGAAAGTAAATTACCTCACCGATCCACTTTGGGTAAAGATTGGCGAAAACATAATCGGCCCGCGTACAGACGGGTTAGTGATGGGTATTAACCCCGTCACCGATAAACCTTTACTGGCCTACCAGCGCGATGGCTCAGAAAACGGGGTGGCAATAGATGGAGCAGAAGAAAAGGTAGCGGTGATTGCCTATACCGGCACGGGCTGGGAATATTACGGCGGTGCTGCTGGTTTTTCGGAAGATAAGGCAGAAGATTTTGCCCTGGCATTTGATGATGCCGGTACGCCATTTGTGAGCTTCAAAGACTTTAAGAACAGCGAGCAGCGGGCTACTGTGATGAAATACGTCAACAACAACTGGAGTACCGTTGGCGTAGCGCGTTTCTCCGTGCCGCGACCTGATTATTTAAGTATGACAATAGGAGCGGGTAATGTACCGTTTATAAGCATGAGTGCCCGTGGAGGCACGGTCGTAGCAGAACGCGGCCTGTATCCCATGAGCTTCGACGGCGCCGCCTGGAACGCTGCCAATCCACCGGCAGGCATCACCTGCGGCACCACGCACATGACTACCCGAAACGGTAAAGTGTACATGGGCATATTGGAACGCACCGGCGGTGCCAGCAAACCTTCGGTATATACCTGGGACAATGGTACCTGGCGCAACATTGGCAATCCGCAGTTCAGCGCTAACGGCAACAACGGCTTCCTGAAAGTAGAACTGGCGGTCGATCCCGCGGGAGAAGTATATGCAGCCTACCAGGAACCCGCCACCGTAGGCCGGTTGAACCATGTGATGCATTACACCGGGTCTGCCTGGGAACTGCTTGGTACCTCGGTGAACGTAGCGGGTGAGCGTGATAACTTCAACATAGCGGTGCATCCCAACGGAAAGTTGTACCTGGCTTATTCTGATGGGAATGCGTTATTCGTAAAAACGTTCAATAAACAAATCAATAACTGGGACCCGGCCGTACGGGTGATCAATACAAGGGTAAGTGAATTTGATATGCAAGTGGCCAACGATGGCGTCGTGTACCTGGCAGCAGCCCTTTATGCAACAGAAAAAACGGAAGTCTGGAAACTCGATATTCCATAAATAAAGCGAAGATGGTAGTGGCGGCATTACTGCCTGCACCGCTATTCTAACACGCCGGCCCGGCCGGATGGCAGGAAGAGGTACATTGTATAACTGGAGAACGGACATGTATATGCATCTCTATGCGTAATACCAATTACCACAGTAGTGAATGTTGGTGAATGCACCTATGTTACTGTTAGCAGGGTAGTATATATCCTGTACTGCAGTCTAACCTTGATCACCCTTTCTGGTTTAAAAACTCAATGCCGGCGTAACTGCCGGCATTTGCCATTTAATGCCTACTTTTAGGCCCCAAAAGCGTGTGCATGTTGAACGACATCCTGGCCTTCCTGAAGCTGCATTGGGAAGCGATAGGCCTTACTATCCTTTACTTTTTTACCGCCATGGCCGCCTATAAGGCGCTGATGGAAACCCGCTCCTCCGGCAAAACGCTGGCTTACCTTCTGCTCCTTTTCTTCCTGCCTGGCCTGGGTTTGATCGTATACATGACCGTAGGGGTGAATCGCCGCATTAATCGCATTTACAGCCGCAAGTGGGTGAGCAATATACGTTTGTCGCAACGTTTACAGGAGTACCTGCAGCAGGAGTCGCGGGCCGTGTTGCTCGAACATGCCGACCTGGTTGCCAATAAAAACAGTATCGCACACCTGTTATTTAAAGACACTCTGTCGCCCGTTACCGATAACAATTACGCTGAATTACTGCTCAACGGGGAACAGAAGTTCCCGCTGATGTTACAGGTGTTAAGGTCAGCCGAGCATCACATCCACCTGGAGTATTACATCTTTGAAGAAGATACTATCGGCCGCGAGATTATGGAGGTGTTGAAGGATAAGGCGCGTAACGGGGTGAATGTCCGCTTTATCTATGATGACTTTGGCAGCAGCGACATCAACCGCCGCTTTCTCAAGGAGATGCGTGAAGCAGGGGTGGAGGTGTTTCCTTTTTACCGCGTGCGCATCCTGGCAAATCGTCTCAATTACCGCAATCACCGTAAAATAGTGGTGGTAGACGGGCATACCGGTTTTATCGGCGGTATTAATGTGGCCGATAAATACATCAACGACCCGCGTTACAATCCCACGAAAAAGACGGCCATGTACTGGCGCGATACGCACCTCATGATAAAAGGCCATGCCGTGCATTCGCTGCAATTCATCTTTATGTCGGACTGGAATTTTTGTGCGGAAGCCAACCTGCCAATTACGCACCAGTTTTTCCCGGATTGCGCACAACCTGGCGATTCGCTCGTGCAAATAGCCTCCAGTGGTCCGGATTCGAATCGTTCGGCGATTATGCTGTCGTACCTGGCTGCTATTAACCAGGCGGAACGGGCGGTGTACATTACCACGCCGTACTTCATTCCCAACGATTCGATTTTCGACGCCCTTCGACAGGCCGCGCTTTCCGGTAAAGACGTGCGGCTGCTGTTGCCGGGCGATAAAACGGATAGCCGCCTGGTCGCCATGGCGAGTGAGTCCTACTTCGAAGACCTGCTCAGCTGCGGCGTACGCATCTTCCGTTACCAGAAAGGCTTTGTGCATGCCAAAACGATGGTGGTAGACGAAAACTTGTCTGTCGTAGGAACCGCCAACATGGACATTCGCAGTTTCGATTTCAACTTCGAGGTGAACGCCTTTGTGTATAGTCGGGAAGTAAACCACGAATTAACTCAGTCTTTTTTGTTCGACCAGGTGAACAGCGTGGAGGTGGAGCTGCAAGCATGGCTGTTACGGAGTAAGTGGCGGAAGGTATTCGAGGCGTTGGTAAGGCTGGTGTCCCCACTGCTGTAAGGGTTAACATCGGATCAACTACCAATTAACTATGAATTACGATCGAATTACAGGTATTTAAACGACAAAAACGCCAATTGGTTTTGCCAGTAAAGGGGAAGCGTTTAACTTTCAAACAAAAGGCATCTTAATGTTTATCAGCAACAGTTACGCGGGTCGCTGCCGTTGCGTTGCACACTTCTACTTTATCCATCTATCGGCTAAAAAATATTTGCACATTTCCCAAATCTGTCCTTTCTTTGCATCATTAACCAAATGGTTAAAACTATTAGTTAACATATGGAGTCCGTCAGCAATACCGAACAGCAAATCATTGCCGCCGCTAAGAAGATCTTCTTCCAGCGCGGGATGAGCGGTGCGCGTATGCAGGATATTGCGGACGAGGCAGGGATCAATAAGGCTTTGCTGCATTACTATTTCCGCAGTAAAGACAAGTTGTTCGATATGGTTTTTGAAGATGCGATTGGCGAGATGTTCAGCAACATCAAAGCCAGTCAGCAGCAGGACCTGCCCCTGGACCAAAAGATAGCGGTGCTGGTAAACAGTTACATCAACGTGATCAGTAAAAATCCCTATCTGCCCCAGTTTATTCTGCATGAAGTGAACCAGCAGCCCGAGCGGATGGTGAAGCGGATGACGGGCGGCCCCAATTTCCCCGAAATCAAATCGTTTTTTAAAGATATTCAGGCAGGTGCGAAGAAAGGCTTTATCAGGAAAGTAGATCCCTTGCAACTGGTGATCAGTGTTTTGTCTATGTGTATATTCCCCTTTGTGGCCCGGCCCATGATACAGGGTATATTCGAGATGGACAATAAACAGTTTAACAGGTTTATAGAAGAAAGGCGTACGTTTATCGTCGATTTTGTGAAAGCGGCATTACGGCCGTAGTTTTTTTTGCCCCTGAATTAACCATTTAGTTAAATCAATCAGTTAAAAATGAAAAAGATGTTGAGTCTGTTCGTACTGTTGTACGCGCATACCCTGTGTGCGCAGGATACGGTACTCACCCTGGCCACCTGCCAGCAGCGGGCGCGTGATCATTATCCCTTACTACGCCAGCAGCAATTGTTGCAGGACATTGCCACGCTACAGGTCAAAAATGATCGCACGGCCTGGTTACCGCAGGCGGAGCTGAACGCGCAGGCTACCTATCAGTCAGAAGTAACGAAGGTGCCTATTTCGTTACCCAACATCAAACTGCCACAGGTGGCGAAGGATCAGTACCGGGCTACACTGGATATTAAGCAGCAGCTATACGACGGTGGTGCCACAGCGGCCAAACAACAACTACATGGTGCGCAGCAGCAGGCAGAAACGCAAAAGGTGGAAGTGGAGTTGTACAAATTGAAACAACAGGTAACACAGGTATACTTCAATGCCCTCATCTGGGAAGAACGGGCGAATGCCACCGCGGTCATGATCAGCGACCTGCAACAGCGGCTCGCCCGTATAAAAGCCGGCATCGCCAATGGTACCACACTCGCCTCACAAGCTGATATGCTGGGTGCGGAAATCCTGAAGGCCGAGCAACAGTTATTCGAAGCGCAAAACGGTAAGGACGCCGCCATGCAGGTGATGTCGCTGCTCACGGGTACACAGTTAGCCGCCAACGTACAACTACAGCTGCCCCCCGCCGGCAAAGGCCAGGGCCTGGATGTGCAACTGCGGCCCGAGGTGGCAATGTATCGTTTGCAGACGGATGTGCTGAAACAACAATCAAGGCTTACCGGCATTGGCAACCAACCGAAGGTGAGCGCCTTTGCACAGGGCGGTTACGGCCGTCCCGGTTTAAATATGCTGGCGACCGACTTCGATTTCTATTACATGGCAGGCATCAGGTTCAACTGGAATATCTGGAACTGGCGCTACCATAAAACAGAACAGCAAACCATTTCCCTGCAACAGCAATCGCTCGCCAAACAATCGGAGGCCTTCGTGATGGGTACACAAACGCAGCTGCTGCAACAGGCCGCCGACATCCGTAACCTGGAAAGTGCGGTGGAGAAAGATGTACGCATCGTAGCGCTTCGCCGTAAAGTACGGGAAGTGTCCGGCGCGCAGGTAGATAATGGAGTGCTCACGGTACACGACTACCTCAGCGACCTGAATGCCGAAACGCAGGCCGTAATCAGCCGGAAAACGCATGAAATACAATTGGTGTACGCGATCATCAACTATAACATCACTAAAGGAAACTAATTATGAAATCGATCATCAACACCATAGTCGCATTGGTACTACTCAGCGCCTGCGGTAATAACGAACGGGAGGCCGATGCTTATGGCAACTTCGAAGCCACCGAAGTAATTGTGTCCGCAGAGGGAACGGGCAAGCTCACCACATTCAACATAGAAGAGGGCAACACGCTGGCGGCCAATGCGCTTGTCGGCAGCATCGACTCCACGCAACTGCATCTGAAACAACAACAGTTGGGCGCCAATATTAAAGCGGTATTAAGCAAACAGCCGGACATAACACCGCAGCTGGAGGTCATCCGCCAGCAGATCGCCACGCAGGAAAAGGAGAAACGCCGGGTAGAAAACCTTTTAAAAGCCAATGCCGCCACGCCCAAACAGCTGGACGATATCAATGCACAGATCGCCGTGTTGCAGAAACAAATGACTTCGATGTCGTCGTCGCTGCAAACGCAGATCGGCGGCCTGCGCAGCGAAACACGCCCCCTGGAATTACAGATTGATCAGTTGCGCGATCAGCTGGACCAAACAAGGATACTGAACCCGGTGAACGGAACGGTGCTTACTAAATACGTGGAGCAGGGCGAGGTGGTGACTTACGGCAAACCGCTGTACCGCATTGCCGATCTGTCGGAGATGACGTTGCGGGTGTATGTAGGCGCTAACCAATTGTCCGCCGTAAAAATAGGTCAGGCGGTGAAAGTGCGTACCGATGCGGCGGACGGGCAGTACCGCTACTGGACGGGCAACGTGTCGTGGATAGCTGCTGAAGCGGAGTTTACGCCGAAAATCATCCAGACGAAAGAAGAACGTACGCAGCTCGTATACGCGGTGAAAGTGCGCGTAAAGAACGACGGCGCGCTGAAGATTGGCATGCCGGGCGAAATTTTACTTAACAACTAACAGCCATGGAAGCGATTGTCATCCATCATATTATCAAACAATTCGGTGATGTAACGGCGCTGAATGATGTATCATTCACCGTCAATGAAGGCGAGTTATTCGGACTTATCGGCCCGGATGGGGCGGGAAAGTCTACGCTGTTTCGCATCCTCACCACCCTGCTCGTGGCAGACAAAGGCAGCGCCAGCGTGATGGGTCTCGATATAGTCAAAGATTACAAAACCATCCGCCGCTCAGTGGGCTACATGCCCGGCCGCTTCTCGCTTTACCCGGACCTGAGCACCGAAGAGAACTTACGGTTCTTCGCCACGATCTTCAATACCACCGTGGAAGCTAATTACGACCTCATCCGCGATATCTATGTACAAATAGAGCCGTTTAAAAAACGGCCCGCGGGTAAATTATCAGGCGGGATGAAGCAGAAGCTCGCACTTTGCTGCGCCCTTATCCACAAACCCGCCGTGCTGTTTCTCGATGAACCTACCACCGGCGTGGATCCCGTATCCCGTAAGGAGTTTTGGGAAATGTTGCAGCGGTTAAAAGAACGTGGCATCGCCATACTCGTTTCTACTCCTTACATGGATGAAGCGGTGCTGTGCAACCGGGTGGCGCTTATGCAAAAAGGGCGACTGATGGATATTGATACGCCCCAGGATATTGTCGATCGTTTTCAGCAGCCGCTCTGGGCAGTAAGCGCCGCCGACCGGTACGCCTTAATGGAGCAACTGCGCCAGTACGACGACGTCGCCAGCAGTTATGCCTTCGGCGAACACCTGCACGTTACCTTAAAAAGTGGCGAAGCAGGAGAGGAGCGGCTGCGCGGGCGATTGTCGGGGTTTAATGACCTGCAACTGTTTCGCACCCGCGCAGGTATTGAAGATTGTTTCATGTTCCTCATGCAGGAGCAACATCAATAATATGGACAAAGTAATTGAAACAGAGGCGCTCACCAAGCGGTTCGGCGACTTTATCGCCACGAACGCCATTACATTCGAAGTGGGGCAGGGTGAGATATTCGGCTTCCTTGGGGCTAATGGTGCCGGCAAAACGACGGCGATGCGCATGTTGTGTGGCCTGCTGAAGCCAACGTCCGGCAGCGCAAAGGTGGCGGGGTACGATGTGGCCAGCCAGACGGAGCTCGTGAAAAAGAACATCGGGTACATGAGCCAGAAGTTTTCATTGTACGAAGACCTCACCGTGAAAGAGAACATCCGCTTCTATGGGGGCATTTATGGTCTTAGCCGGCCACGCATCCGGGAGAAGACCGTGCAGCTGCTGGAAAAACTGCAGATCACGAAAGAAGCCGATCAGCTGGTAAGTTCGTTACCGCTCGGCTGGAAGCAAAAGCTGGCCTTTTCTATCGCGATCCTGCATGATCCGTCAATCGTATTCCTGGATGAACCCACGGGTGGTGTGGATCCCATCACGCGGCGCCAGTTCTGGGACCTGATTTACGACGCCGCGCATCAGCAAACCACCGTATTTGTGACCACCCATTACATGGATGAAGCCGAGTACTGCGACCGCATTTCAATGATGGTGGATGGCCGCATCAAAGCGCTGGACACACCGCGCAGGCTCAAAGCACAATTTGGGGCAGATAATATGAACGACGTGTTCCTGCAACTGGCCCGCCAACAACCTTCAAACGAATAATATGCTACAGTTCCTGGCATTTGTAAAAAAGGAGTTTTACCACATCTTCCGCGACCGGCGCACCTTGCTGATCCTGTTCGGCATGCCCGTGGTACAGATTATCCTGTTCGGTTACGCTATTACCAACGAAATTCGTAATGCAGATATCGCCGTGCTGGACCAGGCCAATGATTATTACAGTCAGCGACTGGTTAATAAGATTTCCGCTTCGGGTTACTTCCGCATCAGCCGCACGTTGACGAACGAAAAGGAGATGGAGTCGGCCTTTAAGGATGGGCAGATTAGAATGGCGATCGTTGTTCCCCGCCACTTCGGGTACGACTTTTTCCATCACCGGCGGGCGGCGTTGCAAGTACTTACAGATGCATCTGACCCCAATTCGGCTACTACGTTATTGAACTATGCCAATGCGATCATCAACAATTACCAGCAGGAATTGCTCGGGCAGCAGTCGTTGCCGCTTACGATCAACGTGCAACCCCGCATGTTGTACAACCCGGCCTTAAAAGGCGTGTTCATGTTTGTTCCGGGCGTAATGACACTGATCCTGATGCTCGTATCCGCCATGATGACGTCCATCACCATCACCCGGGAAAAGGAAACGGGTACAATGGAAATCTTATTAGTATCGCCGCTTGCACCAGGTATGATCATCGTGGGCAAAGTGGTGCCATACATCCTGCTGTCGTTCATTAACGCACTGGTCATACTGGCCCTGGGCGTGTGGTTATTCGGCATGCCGGTAAAGGGCGGACTACTGCTATTGTTGCTGGAATGCGGCCTGTTCGTACTCACCGCGTTGTCACTCGGCATCCTCATTTCGACGATTACCGCCTCTCAACAGGCGGCGATGATGATTTCGATGGTCGGGCTGCTGATGCCTACGATTTTACTGTCTGGGTTTGTGTTTCCGCTGGAAAGTATGCCATATGCGCTGCAGCTGGTAGCCAACATTTTCCCGGCCAAGTGGTTCATTATCATATTAAAAGATGTGATGCTCAAAGGCGCTGGTCTGCTCGCCGTGTGGAAACCCACGCTGGTACTATGCGGCATGACGCTTTTATTCATCACCCTCAGTGTAAAAAACTTCAAAACCCGCCTTGCCTGATGCGTACCATACTCGTTATCCTCCGTAAAGAATTTCTGCAGGTGTTCCGTAACAAGGCCATGCTACCCATCATTTTCGTGATGCCGGTCATACAGCTGCTGGTATTGTCGTTCGCGGCCAATTACGAAGTGCGCAACCTGCGTATCGATATTGTTGACCAGGACCGGTCGGCGTGGTCGCAGCGGCTGCGTAGTAAAATGCTGGCATCGGGCTACTTTCAGCTGAACGGTGCACCAGCACATGTGAAGGCCGCTTACGAAAACCTGGAGCGCGACCGGGCAGATGTGGTGCTCGTGATTCCTCCTCATTTCGAACGTAACCTGGTAAGGCATAACGAAGCCGGCCTGCAGTTATTGGTCAACGCTATTAATGGTAGCAAGGCGGGTTTGGCCAATGGTTATGCCACCAGCATTATCCGCAGTTTTAACCAGGACATACGGCTGGAGTGGCTGGCGTTGGACCAGCGCAACGGGCCCTCACGGATTGACGTGAGCTGGTCCAACTGGTTTAACCCTGGGATGAATTACAAGTACTTTATGGTGCCGGGCATCCTGGTAGTGCTGGTTACCATGATCGGGGCATTCCTCAGCGGTATGAACATCGTGAAGGAAAAAGAAATCGGTACCATCGAGCAGCTGAATGTAACGCCCATCCGCAAACATCATTTCATTATCGGCAAACTGCTGCCGTTCTGGATCATCGCCCTGTTCGAGCTGGCCCTGGGGCTGGGGTTAGGGAAACTGATTTTTCACCTGCCGATGGAGGGTAGCCTGTTGTGGATATTCCTGTTCGCCGCCGTGTATCTCCTCGTGATGCTGGGTATGGGCCTACTCATTTCCACCTTTACCGACACGCAGCAGCAGGCGATGTTTATCACCTGGTTCTTTATTATCATTTTTGTGCTGATGAGTGGCCTGTTTACTCCCATAGAAAGTATGCCGGGGTGGGCGCAGCGTATCACCTGGTTCAACCCCATCACGTATTTCGTAAAAGTAATTCGCATGGTGATGCTGAAGGGCAGCGGCTGGCTAAACATATGGCCGTCACTGTTGGTGATGGGGGCTTTTGCCGTAGTGCTTAATGCCGTAGCCGTGTGGAACTATCGTAAAACAGTATAAGTAACAGTTGTAGGAAAACTAACGCCGGGGTAATCTTGCCCCGGCATTTTTTTTTTGAGATGAAGTTATCAGGAAGAAAAATATTGGGCATACATGATGAAGTTTTGTATTTTGGCGCCGTTGAGGATCCCTGCCATGTGTGTTCGTTAACCAGGAAGAGAATGCAGGCCTCCTATAAAAGCATATCCCGGAAAACCTTTTTCTGTTAACGCAGGTATATAAAATAAAGATACCCGCATTGTTCCCACGGAGAAAGCATACCAAGTATTGAAAACTTAAACATATCCTAACAGCTTAACCACCCCTTTATGGCATTAAGAAAAGTTTTACCCGCGTTTGATAACCTGGACAAACTTAAATCCTTCATTGATAACAAGTCCGGAGGCGCCTTTAACACCAGCATACAAATTGACCAGTGGGTTGACTACATCGTGGACGCTAATAAGCGCTGCCTTGTTATTAAACGCTCCGCCTCCGCCGGGGCTAAGGTGGTGTTTGTAGAACCAAACGTGGTAGATATACAGCCCATTGCACCCGGTCAATTCTTCAGCAGCTTCCGCCGCGGTATTCCGGCGTTCGTGGTACACCTGTTTATCAGTGGCGGCCAGTGGAAAGTGGCGCACCAGGTAGAAGAGTGGATACTCGACATTCAGCAGTAATTTTTTAACCAATCCAATACTATGAAACAAAAATTCAATTACAGGGAGAAGTTCTCCTGGAGTTTCCTTTTCCTCGCAGCCGTAGGCATCGCCGGCATTGTTTACGCTTTTGTGGGCGAACCTTTTAATCTTCGCTACCGCCGCCTTACGCTGCTGGAGTACCCGAACAGCAAATACGCACTCATCGTGGTGGGAATTTTATTTATTGCCTACACGATACACAAATATCTGAAGGTGAAAGCCATTAGCCAGGGTGAACCGATCGTAGTAGACGGCAACAGCATGCAATTCAGCGCAATTAGCTCCTACAAACCGGTTTCTACCACCGTTCACTTCGATAAAGTGAATGAATTATGGAACAAAGAAGATAAAGATGATGGGGAGTCGATGATCATTTATTCAGAGAATAGTAAAAATCGTTACGAATTTTTTGCTGATAATTTTGAAAGCATGTCGGAGTTTACTAACTTTAAAAGAATATTGGAAGCGAAGTGTGTTAATATTACTAACCGCGAGGCTGTTCAATAACGCGAAATACTTACTAACCCATTTATAACAAAGGCCGTTCTGGTACATCCAGAGCGGCTTTTGTCTTTTAAAACAGTGTGTACTGCGCACAAAGTTAGCTCCTCTTCGCCGGTAACACCATCTCGTTCCCGTCATCATCTGTTCGCACGCCTCAGCCCTAATTCGCTCCTTCCGCTTCTTTCAACATACTCGTTACCAATTTACCTACGGTCTTCAACCCATCGTCGATCTTTTTACTCCACGGCATAGCGTAACTGATGCGTAGGCAGTTTGCGTACCGCTCCTGCAAAGTGAAGATGCGGCCCGGTGCAATGCTGATCTTACGTTTAAGTGCCAGTTCGTACAACTCGAACGTATTCACACGCGGGTTCAGTTCCAGCCACAGTACGAAGCCGCCTTGCGGCCTGGTTACACAGGTATCTTCAGGAAAGTATTCGGTGATGGCCTGCGTGTAACGAAGGCATTGCATGTGTAACGCCTTGCGCATTTTACGCAGGTGATGCTCGTACCGCCCATTCTCCAGGAAGTGCGCTACTGCCGCCTGCGGAAGGGTGGCAGAAGAAATAGAGTGATTCAGCTTAAGACGCAGTACTTTCTCTTTGAACCGGCCGGGCACTGTCCATCCCACGCGATAACCGGGGGCCAGTGATTTAGAGAAAGAGTTACAGAGTAACACGTTACCCCGGGTGTCGTATGTCTTACAGGTTGTAGGACGTTGTTTGCCAAAGTAGAGGTCCCCGTAAATATCGTCTTCTATCAGTGCGATATCATATTTATTAATGATGCGCACCAACTCCCGTTTATTCTCATCGGGCATGAGCGACCCTAACGGGTTGTTGAAGTTTGTGACGAACAGGCAGGCTTTGATCTTAAATCGGGGAATGGCCTGTTCAAGGTATTTGAGGTCTACACCGCAAACCGGGTTTGTCGGTACTTCCAATACTTTTAAGCCAAGACTTTCCGCTAATTGGAACGCGCCGCAGTAAGCCGGACTTTCCAGCGCAATCACATCGCCGGGCGAAGTAACCGCAGACAGGCACAACGTAAGCGCATCCATGCAGCCGGTAGTGGTCACTACATCGTCTTCCGACAGGGTGCCGCCCCAGTGAATGCTCGTACGCGCGATCTGCCTGCGCAAATCGATGTTGCCCTGCAGACTTTCGTAATTAAGTCCGGCTGCGGGTAGTGTGCGGATGGCGTGTATCATCGCTTTGCTGAGCCTTGCGCCGGGCAGGATGCTATCCGGCGGTGCCGCCAGTGAAAACCGCAGGATGCGATCGTCGGGCATGTCGTAAAACACCTGGGTAATCATCTCACTCACACTTACATCTGCCACCTTTTTAACCGGTGCGCAAATCTTGGGCATGTCAGGTAATTTACGCGGTGAAAAGCGTGCGTAGTAACCCGATTTGGGACGGGGTTCTATCAGTCCTTTACGCTCCAGGTGATAATACGCCTGGAAGGCGGTACTCAGACTAATACCTTGTTCTTTGCTAAGGGTTCGTACGGATGGCAGCTTGTCGCCTATCTTGATAACTTCTTTTTCGATCAGCTGTTCGATGCGGTCTGCCACCTGCTGGTAAAGATGATCTGCCATAAAAGGAATGCTTTGAACGGAAGCATAAAAGTACACTAATTCTACTTTTATTTTGCGCAACCAGAAAATTGCGCTAATTTCATGCAACTTAAAAGTTGCTTAAATATGGATGAGTTGTTTAAAGGTATAGCAGACCCGGTACGCAGGCAAATGCTCGACCTGCTGGCTCGTCAGCCGCTGAATGTGAACCAGATCAACGAGCACTTTTCCGACATCAGCCGGCAGGCAGTGAGTAAACACCTGAGTGTACTGGAAGACGCGGGATGGATAAAGATTTACCAGGCGGGCCGGGAACGGTACGGTTATCTCAATAAAACAGCTTTTTATGAGCTGAAAGACTGGTTGCAGGAATACCTCGATATGGACCGCGCCTCGCTGCGCAACGATCATGGGGTGTTTCTTGAAAAAACAGGCTACAAAAAAGGTGATCCGCTTACGTACCCCGTGATGTTACAGGCGATGTTGAGCAAAGACCGGGAATTTGACGGCCTGTTTTACAATGCGGTAAAAACGACGGGCATCTTCTGCAAGCCTTCCTGCTCCGCCAACCCGCGGCCGGATAACGTCATTTTTTACCTGCAGCGCGACGATGCGGAAAAGAACGGATTTCGTGCCTGTAAAAGATGTAAGCCATGATCAACATAGCTGTTAACGACGCAGGCAATTTCAACTTCGATGAATGCTTGTTGTTCCTGAACCGCTCGCCCCGGGAATGTATGCACCGCGTGGCAGACGGCCGCCTGTACAAACTGTTTTCCGATGGCGGTGAGCCGGTGTTGCTGACGATCAGTTACAACGCGGAGCAGTCATGCATCCAGGTAAATACATCTGCCCCGGCGAATGAAGCTGCTGTTATCGATCTGGTTACGCGCTGGCTGCATCCCGACGGCGATATGAACGGGTTTTACCGCTTTGCCAGTAAAGACAAGGTATTAAAACCGCTTACCCAACAATATAGAGGTCTTCGTTTGATCGGCATCCCCGATCTGTTCGAAAGCCTTACCTGGACGATCACCGGTCAGCAGATCAACCTGGCCTTTGCTTATACGTTGAAACAGCGGCTGGTACAGGCGTTTGGGTATGAAACGGAAATAGGCGGGATACCTTACTATTTGTACCCGCCACCTGAAGTACTGGCTGCTGTACCGACGGAAAAGCTACTTGAAATGCAGTTTTCAAAAGGTAAAGCGGCATACATCAAACATGTAGCAGAAGAAATGGCGGAAGGCAGATTATCTGCGGATATATTACTGGAGCTTGATTACGAAGCTGCGCTCCAAAAGTTGGTCTGCCTGAAAGGCATCGGCAATTGGTCGGCCAACTATGTATTAATGAAGTACGCCCGCTTTCCGCAGGCGTTACCATTGGAAGATGCGGGGCTGCACAACGCGCTCAAAACGCAACTGCAACTGCCGGTAAAACCTGGCATCCCCGAAGTGAAACAATTTACAAATCACTGGAAAAAACATGCTGCTTATGCAACCTTCTATCTCTGGCGCTCCCTTTACAGAAGCTGAGTGCCTGCTTTATATCGATACGCCGCTTGGCCCGCTGGAAATAAAAGGAAACGGTCAGTTTATCAGCGGGGTTAACTTCCGTGAACAGGCGGGCGTTTCAAGCGAAGATGTGCCGCCGTTGTTACGGGAATGTGCGCGGCAGTTGAGGGAATACTTTGCGGGCGAACGGCTCGACTTCGATTTGCCGCTTTCGCAGAAGGGCACTGACTTCCAGCTGGGCGTGTGGCAGAAGTTATGCGATATTCCATATGCTAATACTATCAGTTACCAGCAATTGGCCAACCGGATCAATAATCCTAAAAGCATCAGGGCGGTAGGTACGACGAACGGACGTAACCAGATCAGCATTATTGTGCCCTGCCACCGGGTTATCGGTAGCAATGGAACGCTTACAGGCTATGCTGGTGGCCTCTGGCGGAAGAAGTGGCTGCTGGAACATGAGAACAAAGTGAAGCACGGGTCGCAAACCCTTTTTTAATCTGATATGGTCAAAGTTTTCAAAACTGAATCTGTTTTAATACTGTTTTTTGTTGGAATTTTGACCTTGTAATCGAACGGTAGTCACATTAGGCCGTTGGCTGATTACAGGTTAAAAAAGATATTAGGTTGATGAAGCCAGGGCGATGGGTCTCCACCCATTGCGCTTTTTTAGAAGCTGGCAAGTGACCCTTTAAAATTCGCTGTTGTTAAGATGAAACAAAGATCTAATGCCACCGCCTATCTCGCGTTGGTACTCGTAAGTGTATTTTGGGGAACAACGTACCTGGCCGCCCGTATCGGCGTACAACACATGCACGGCATATCCCTGGCCGGCATCCGGCAAACCGCAGCGGGACTGCTGCTCACCTGCTTCTTCCTGTTACGCGGTTATAAAATACCGGATAGGTCTACGCTTAACAAACTGTTCGTCATCGGTACGTTAATGCTTTGCGGCAGTAATGGTTTGATGACCTGGGCCATGCGTTATGTGCCCAGCGGACTCGGAGCGATCATCGGCGCCACGGTACCTATCTGGATCACGATCTTCAGTTTTTACCTGGTGGCGCGTAATAAGTTCTCATTGAAGCTGATCCTCGGTATACTACTCGGTTTTGTAGGCGTGGCGGGCATCTTTTACGATTACCTGGCCGAGCTGATGAAGCCGGAGTTCCGGTTCGGTATCATACTGATCATGGTGGCCTGCGTATTCTGGGCGTTAGGTTCGGTGCTCACGGCCAAGTGGGCGCTGGATATCAATCCTTTGTTCGGCGCAGGCTTCCAGATGGTGTTTAGTGGTATTGAAATGTTATTGATCTCTTTGATGATGGGCGAACACTTTGCCGCGGCCAGCTTTACGGCGGAATTGTGGGGAAGCCTGTTGTACCTCATCTTCTTTGGATCGATCATCGGCTATTCGTCGTACATATTTGCATTGAACCGCCTGCCGCCATCACAGGTGTCGGTATACGCATACATTAACCCAGTAGTGGCCCTGCTGCTCGGCTGGGTATGGTTCCGCGAGCGGTTAAACTGGAATATGGCGATCTTCAGCCTGGTGATATTAGTAGGCGTTTACCTGGTCAACAGTTCATTTAATAAAGTTAAATCCCAAAAATTATGAGCGTAAATGATATCCGCGTTCTTTCCTGGCACCCGCAGTACAAATCGTACTTCGAGTCCATCAATCGTCAGTGGATAGAGGAGAATTTTAAAATGGAAGCGGGCGACATCGCCGTTTTACAACACCCTGAAGAACACATTCTTGCCAAAGGTGGCGACATCATCTTTGTAGCAGTAGGCGATAAGATTGCCGGAACAGTAGCATTAAGAAAGCAGAATGACACGACTGTAGAAATGACCAAACTCGGTGTCGATCCCAATTTTCGTGGCCTCGGACTGGGCCGCCTGCTCATGCTCGAAATCGTGGAGCGCGCTCGCCGCCAGGGTTATACGAAGATGGTATTATACTCGAACACTAAACAGGCTGTAGCGATACAGATGTACCGTAACTATGGATTTATCGAAGTGCCGGTAGATCCGGGCGTGTACGAAAGATGTAACATCCAGATGGAAATACCGTTGGCGCCGCCTGCCCTGAAACAGGTGGCCGCGGGTATTCGCGAAGCAGTAGGCGCAGCGGCCGAAAAGATGAAGCGGTACAACGAAAAGGAAGTGACGGAAAAACGTGCACCCGATAAATGGAGCCGTAAAGAAATACTGGGTCATCTGATCGACTCCGGCTTTAATAATCACGCCCGTTTCATCCGTGCGCAACAGGCGAAGGAATTGGAAACGCCTGGCTATCAGCAGGACTTTTGGGTATCGGTGCAACATTACCAGGATGCCGACTGGAGCGTGTTGATCGGTTTGTGGCAGGGCATCAATAATAATATCGCGCGGGTGCTGGAGTTAATTCCGGACGAGCCGCTGGCGCATGTAGTAAGTGTGGGCAGTTACGCCCCGGTAACGTTACAGTTCCTGGCCGAGGATTACCTCGCGCACCTGCAACATCACCTGGAACAGATAACAGTTTAACCAATATAGATTTTGGATGCAAAAAAGAAAGGGCGCTTATTCAGGCGCCTTCCTTTTTTCTTATTTTCGCCGTTCAAACAGTTGATAAGCTAATGGAACCGACGCAAAACCCATGGACCATCCTCTCGCAGGAGTTGAAGTACGACAATAAATGGATCAGTGTAACAGAACACCAGGTGCTGAATCCAGCCGGCGGTCCGGGTATTTACGGGGTAGTGAGCTTTAAGAACCTCGCCATTGGCGTTATTGCCCTCGATGATGACATGAACACCTACCTGGTAGGACAATATCGTTTTCCCCTGGAAGCCTATAGCTGGGAAATTCCCGAAGGCGGCGGGCCCTACGAAGAAGATCCCCTCATCTCCGCCAAACGCGAACTGCTGGAAGAAACCGGCCTCGTCGCCCACAGCTGGAAGCCTATCATCCAAATGCACCTCTCCAATTCCGTAAGTGATGAAGTGGCGCTGGTATTTCTCGCCCGTAACCTGGAGCAGCACAAGGCCACACCAGAAGACACAGAGGACATTACTGTGCGTAAGCTGCCTTTCGAAGAAGCTTACCAGATGGTAAAGGAATACAAAATCACCGACAGCATTTCTGTAGCGGCCATCCAGAAGATACGGCTGATGATGCTGGAAGGGGAGTTGTAGTCCCCATTCCCGCCCGTTTCCCTATCTTTGCGGCAATGAACCAACGAAATTTTAAGCCTTTTAAGGGCGGAAAGAGGGAAGGTGGCGGATTTGCGCGTAAGCCGCATGCGCCCAAGCCAAAACAGTCATCGCTGATTATCGGCCGCCAGCCCGTAATTGAGGCACTTAATGCCGGTACGGCCATCGAACGCATCTTTATGCTGCGCAACGCCGGCGGCGAAATCATGCTCCAGATCCGCAACGAGGCTATGGCAAAGCAGGTGCCTATCAACATGGTGCCCGCCGAAAAGCTGGACAGCCTCACCCAGGCTACCCACCAGGGCGTAATTGCCATTACTGCCAAAGTAAGTTATCTCGATTTACAGGATGTGATCTCTCACGTGATGGAAAGTGGTGAAACGCCCCTGTTCCTCATTTTAGATGGGATTACCGACGTACGTAATATTGGTGCCATCGCCCGCAGCGCAGTGTGTTGCGGTGCCCAGGCCATCATCATTCCCGATAAAGGCATTGCCGCGCTGAACGAAGAAGCGGTAAAATCATCCGCCGGTGCGCTGGAACGTATATCGGTGTGCCGGGTAAACAGCCTGCTGAAGGCCGTTGACACCCTGCACCTGAACGGTATTAAAGTAGTAGCCAGCGAAATGACCGCCGAAACGAAGCTGTACGATATGGAATGGAAAGAGCCACTGGCCATCATCATGGGGTCGGAGGACAAAGGGGTGTATCCCGCGCTGTTGAAGGCGGCGGACGGCATCTTCAACATCCCGATGGCGGGCGGCTTCGAATCGTTTAACGTATCGGTAGCGGCCGGCATTATTATGTACGAGGCCATGAAGCAGCGGTTACTGGCTGCAGAGTAGACAGGATTAGGTTCATCATCAAAAGGTTTTATATCATGACGCAACAGGCTGTAAAACTAATTGAATGCCCCCGCGACGCGATGCAGGGCTGGCATCACCAGGTACCTACGGAACAAAAGATCGCTTACATCAACGCACTGTTGAAGGTAGGCTTCGATACCATCGACTTCGGCAGCTTCGTGTCGCCAAAAGCCATTCCTCAAATGGCCGATACGCGTGAAGTGCTCGAAGGACTGGACCTTTCCTCTACCCAAAGCAACTTGCTGGCCATCGTAGCTAACTTGCGCGGGGCGGAAGATGCGGTGGCGGTGAGTAAGGATCGCATCCGGTACCTGGGATTTCCTTTTTCTATCTCCGAAACGTTTCAACTCCGCAACACCAATAAAACCATCGCCGAGTCGCTGGACGAGGTGCAGGCCATACAGGAATTGTGTATCAAAAATGATATGCAGCTGGTGGTCTATATTTCCATGGGCTTCGGCAATCCGTACGGCGATGCCTATAACCCCGAAGTCGCGCTGCGCTGGGTAGACGAGCTGGCAGGTATGGACATTCAAACGATTTCGCTGGCCGATACCGTAGGCGTGGCGGAGCCGGATACGATCAAATACCTCTTTTCTACCCTGATACCAGCCTACCCTTCGGTCGACTTCGGCGCCCATTTTCATTCTGCTCCGCATAATTGGGAGGAGAAGATCAGTGCTGCCTTTAACCAGGGGTGCCGGCGGTTCGACAGTACCATAAAAGGCATCGGCGGTTGTCCCATGGCGAAAGATGAACTGGTGGGCAATATCGCGACCGAAAACCTGCTGCAATTTTTATCTTTTAAGGTGGATACGGATGCCTTACGCGAGGCGCAACAGTTAGCCAACGCCGTATTCATCTAAAATATCCATTATGGACTTTCACCTGCAATTCCCGGTAATGCCGTTGCCGCAGCCTATACAATACGACCAGAAAATACTCATGGCCGGTTCCTGCTTTGCAGAAGAAGTAGGGGCCATGTTGCAATCTGGCCGGTTCGATGTGATGCTCAATCCCAACGGCATCCTGTTTAACCCACTTAGTATAGTCAAGTCCGTTAACCAATACCTCGACCAGCGTACCTACACCGAAGCTGATTTGTTCCAGCACAACGGTGCCTGGCATAGTTACGATCATCACAGCCGTTTTTCAGGAACAGATAAAGAGGCCGTACTTGCACAGATCAACGCCTCACAGGCCGCTGCAGCGAAACAGTTGAAAGAGGCCGACTGGCTCATCATCACGTTGGGAAGCGCATTTGGTTATACGTTAAAAGAAGGCGGCCAGCTGGTTGGGAATTGCCACAAAATGCCCCAGCAACAGTTTAATAAAAAGCTGCATTCTGCCGAAGAGATCATCACGGCGATCGATAATATGATGCACCGCTTGTTTTTCGCCAACCGCAAAGTGAAGATCATCTTTACCGTAAGCCCTGTGCGTTATGTACGCGATGGGGTAGTGGAGAATAACCTGAGTAAGGCCATCCTGCTACAGGCCGTGCATCACCTGGTGAATAAATTCGACCGGTTATATTATTTCCCCGCTTATGAACTGGTGATTGACGACTTACGCGATTACAGGTTTTATAAGGAAGATATGGTGCATCCTAACGCACAGGCCGTGCAGTATGTGTGGGAGAAGTTTGCCGGGGCGTGTCTGCACCAGCAGGCGCAAGCCACCTTAAAGCTGGTGGAGGACGTGAGCCGGGCCCGCCGGCACCGCCCGATCATCGAAGATTCGGAGCAGCACCGGCAGTTCCTGGCCGGGTATGCACAAAAGGTGCGCACGTTAATGGAGCAGCATCCCTACCTCGATCTGAAGGAGGAGTTGCAATATTTTAGTCGTGGGTAAGATCTTCTACCTTTCTCTCTTTCAAAAAGAACGTACCGACAATTAAACAGATCACAGCAATGGCGATCGGGTAAATCAATCCCGCAAAGTGATTGCCTGTTTGCGCCACCATGATGGCTGCGATCGTGGGCATTAGTCCGCCGAATATACCGTTACCAATGTGGTAAGGCAGCGACATCGACGTGTAACGGATGCGTGTCGGGAACAGTTCTACCAGGAAGGCCGCGATAGGCGCATACGCCATGGTCACGAAAAATACCTGGATAAACACCATCAACACCAGCAGGAACACGTTAAACATACTCACCTTCACCTGTATGTCTTTTATCGGCTTGCCGCTTACGTCGGCCAGTACCACGCCGTCTTTAGCAGTAGTTGTTTCACGTACCTCTGTGCTGTCTGAATACAGGTGAATGCGGGTGGTTTTTTCCACCAGCTGACCTTTATCGTTTTTACTGCTGTGGCTTTCGATATGGAACTTGTTCATCAGTTCCTCTTTTTGCGATACATCTACCGTATGGTCCATTACGCGGTAAATCGGGTAATAGGCCAGCGCGGCCAGCAACATGCCCATCATCATGATCTTTTTACGCCCGATGCGATCGCTGAGTCGGCCGAAGTAAATGAAGAACGGGGTAGCAGCTAAAAGCGCCATGGCGATAATTACGTTCGATTGCACGAACTCCACGTGCATCGTGGTTTGAAGGAAAGAAAGCGCATAAAACTGCCCGGTGTACCATACTACGCCTTGTCCCATCGTAGCGCCGAACAGTGCGAGCAGAACAATACGCAGGTTTTCTTTCTTACCGAAGCTTTCTTTCAGTGGATTCTTGGATGTTTTACCTTCCGCCTTCATCTGCGCGAACAGCGGCGATTCCTCCAGTTTCGTGCGGATATAGTAAGACATGATGACCAGCAATACCGATAACAGGAACGGGATACGCCAGCCCCAATCCTCGAACTGCTCTGCGTTCAGGAGGGTACGCGTGGTGAGGATCACGCCGAGTGAGAGGAATAAACCCAGTGTAGCCGTGGTTTGAATAAAGCTGGTAAAGTAACCGCGCTGGTCCGACGGGGAGTGTTCTGCCACATACGTAGCGGCGCCACCGTATTCGCCGCCGAGGGCCAGGCCCTGTACCAAACGAAGTATCAAGACCACGATCGGTGCAATCACGCCAATACTTTCATAAGAGGGCACCAGGCCGATGGCGAATGTAGAGCCGCCCATGAGCAGCAGGGTAAGGAGGAAAGTGTATTTACGCCCCACCACATCGCCCAGGCGGCCAAATACAATGGCACCAAAGGGCCTCACGATAAAACCTACTGCGAAAGTCGCGAGTGTAGCGATGTATGCGAGCGTTGGATTAGATGCGGGAAAGAATTTTTCGGAGATGATCAGGGAAAGGCTCCCGAAAATGTAAAAATCGTACCATTCTATAAGTGTACCTGCCGATGATGCCAGGATTACCTGCCAGATGTTTTTCGTACCGTGGGTCTTTTGCATGTTGTTTTCTCAGTTATCTCGAAAAGATAGAAAATAACTTTAATAAATTTCATAGGGGAGAAGCAATTTGCGCCGCGTCTTATATTAAACCATTAACTTTATCGGGTAAGCAATATGCGACAGATTTGGCTGATATGGATTTATGTGATTGCGTTACTCCCTATGTCGGCTGATGCACAACAGGTTGTGCAGGAAAATAGTGGTGCAGGGATGAGCGGTACGGGCGCCAGGCGGCCCCGTATAGGCCTCGCACTGAGTGGAGGCGGCGCTAAAGGCCTCGCACATATCGGCATCCTCGAAGCGATTGACAGCGCCGGCCTCAAAATAGATTACATCGCCGGTACCAGTATGGGCAGCATCGTAGGCTCTCTCTACGCGATCGGCTACCCGGCAGATTCCATCGAGGCCATGGCACGCCGTATCGACTGGACCGCCCTCTTCGCCAATCAACCCCCACTCACCGATATCAGTTTTGAGGAAAAAGACGAGTTTAACCGCTACCTGATAGAGGTGCCTTTCGAACATGGCAAGCCGAAACTTACTTCGGGCATGATCACGGGCGAACAACTCTGGCTGGAACTCGCCAAGCTGTACTATCCCGTTAAAGACATCAAAGACTTTTCCTGCTTCAATATTCCTTTTAAATGTATTGCTACCGATGTGGCCACCGGGGAGATGGTGACACTCGACAGTGGCGAACTTGTATCTGCCGTTCGCGCCAGCATTGCCATTCCTTCTGTATTTACAGCCGTGAAGATCGGCGACCGTAAACTGGTGGATGGGGGCGTGGTGCGCAATTTTCCTACGATTACCGCGCAGGATATGGGGGCGGAGTACATCATTGGCTCCAACGTAAGTTCAGGCCTGCGCCCGGCGGAGGAACTCATAACGCCGTTGGATATACTCTATCAGCTGGGTTTTTACAAAGCGGCCGAGGACTTTGGCAAGGCACGTAAGATCACCGACCTGTACATCGATCACCCAGGCAAAAAATTTACGGCTGCCAGCTTCAACAATGCCGAAGCGATCATCGAAGAAGGGAAACGCCGTGGGCGTGAGTACTATCCCGTGTTTAAACGACTGGCAGATTCGCTTAACGCGATCCAGGAAGCGCCGCCCGTCACCGGTCCGCGTTTGCCATATGCGCACGACATAGAGCTCACCACCATCAGTGTAAAGGGTTTGAAGCACTCCGACGAAAACTTCTTCATGGGTCGCCTGGGCCTGGAGAGCGGGGGGTGTTACCGGTCCGAGGACTTGCGTGAAGCGGTGATGAACGTGTTTGGTACCCGCTTTTACAAACAAATTACGTACGACCTGGTACCCGAAGGCATGGGCCGTTACCGTATGCTGATGACGGTGGAGGAAACGCCACTCACTTACGTAAAGGGCTCGCTGCACTATAATACTTACAGCGATATCGCCGCCAATATCAACTTTACCCGCCGCAACTTCCTCATTCCGAACTCAAGGTCGTTCCTCACGATAGGCATCAGTGAAAGTCCACGGTTTAAGGCGGAGTACTTCAAGTACCTGGGCAACAAGCGAAACGTAGGTTTTGGGCTGAACATGCACTACGAAGATAACCCGCTCAACATCTACAGCAACTTCGACCGCGAACAGGTATATCGTAATAAATACTTTGGTGCTGGCGCACTGATGCAGGTAATGCCTACACGAAATATGTCGCTGGGCGGCGGCGTACGCATCGAAAACCTGCGCCTGAAGCCCAAAATCGCGAACTACATACAGATGCGGGGAGATGTGTGGCAGTATAACGCTCATTTTAATTTCGGCGTTAACACCCTCAATCGTAAGATGTACCCCACCAGCGGTATGGACGTACAGCTCGAAACCGGTTATATCTTTGGGCACCGCCCCGACTTTGCCGCCTACGAAGACGGCCGCGAACTGCCGGTGGATACGTTGGAACTGAGCTTTTCGAACTACCAGCGGATAGTGGCGAAGATGAACTATTACATTCCCCTCGGCTACCGCGGCGCCTTGCAGCTCAGTGTAAACGGCGGCGTTAACTTCGATTATAACCAGTCACTGGTGAACGCTTATCTTTTAGGAGGATTAAATCCCTTTACCCGCAACAACGTGCCGTTTGTGGGCATCTATGAAGGAGAGGTGATTTCACCGAGTGTGGTAGCTACGCAGATGGGTGTTCAGTATGAAGTATATAAGAACCTTTTTTTAACCCCCGTGCGGCGGTGGCCTTGTACGACTTCACCTATGGTGCCGAAGCTACCCGTTATCATTATTTAAGTGGATACGGTATGTCTGTCGGTTATTCCTCCCGCTTGGGTCCACTCGACGCCTCCCTCATGTACAGCGACCAATCACGGAAGTTACGCGTGTACGTGAACCTGGGTTTCAACTTCTGATCGCCGCCCGTCCTTATTACACTTTCTGTAACGTAATCTTTGGTTATTTTAGCCACTATGACTACTCTCAAGACTATTCTCCGGACTACTTTCGTAGCCGCGGGCCTGTTATGCAGTGCAACCACGTTTGCCCAGCAGCCCGCCATCTTCCTTGCTGATCCTACCATTTTTACGGACAAGGGCACCTATTACCTTTACGGCACCAGCAGTGAACGCGGCTTCCTGGTGTACACCTCTGCCGATCTTAAAACCTGGAAACAACCGGCCGACAGCGCCCGCCGTTTCGCCTTGAAGCGCGGCGAATCGTTCGGGAAGGGCGGTTTCTGGGCGCCGCAGGTGTTTAAACACAAAGGTGCTTACTACATGGCTTACACGGCGGACGAGCAGCTGGCGATCGCCAAAAGCGCCAGTCCCGCGGGCCCTTTTAAGCAAGATAAACTGATCGCCCTGAGCGGCATTGGACGGCAAATAGATCCATTCGTGTTTTTCGATAATGGCAAAGCGTACCTGTACCATGTTAAGTTGCAAAAAGGCAACCGCATCTTTGTAACAGAAATGAAACCCGATTTATCGGACATCATACCGGGCACGGAGAAAGAGTGCATATCCGCCTCCGAACCCTGGGAGGATACAGAGAAAGTCGAGTGGACGGTGACTGAAGGCCCGACCGTGTTAAAACGTAAAGGCATATACTATCTCGTTTACTCTGCCAACGACTTCCGTAATAAAGATTACGCCGTAGGTTACGCTACTTCCACCTCGCCGGCCGGGCCGTGGAAGAAGTATGCAGGCAACCCGATTATCAGCCGGCACAATGTGCAGCAGAACGGTTCGGGCCATGGGGATGTGTTTACCGATAAGAAAGGTGACATGTTTTATGTGCTGCATACCCACCGTACAGATAGTAGAGTATCGCCGAGAGCGACGGCGGTAGTGGGTTTGCAGTTTAAACAGGAGAAGGGTGGGGAAGAAGTGCTGGAGATGAAACCGGCGACGTTTAAATGGCTGCAATTGGGGAAGTAGGATCAATGCATCCTGTCCCCACGCACGGCCAGATTTTCTATAATATCCGCTTCGATCTTTAGCCACTCCTGCCAGCGGGTGCGTACCACTTCTTCGTCCATATACTCGTTGGCGAGGTCGATGAACAGGCGGTAGTGGCCAGCTTCGGATACCATGAACTTGTAATAAAAATCACGTAAATACGCATCGTCGAGGCCCTCGCTGAGCAGGCGGAAACGCTCGCAGCTGCGGGCTTCGATGAGGGCGAAAATGAGCAGGCGATCGAGGAACTGGAGGTCGGCGTGGCCTCCTTTACGTTCGTGTTTACGCAGTTCGTTCACGTACTCGTCTTTCCGCTGGCGGCCCAGTTTAAAACCCCTCTTCTTCATTTCAGCCAGCACCTGGCGGAAGTGTCCCCATTCTTCCGTAACGATCGGAGCCAGTTCAAATACCAGCTTTTCCCGCTCGGGATAACGCTGGATGAGCGATATGCAGGAAGTAGCCGCCTTTTGCTCGCAGAATGCGTGGTCGGTAAGCACGTCCTCGAGGGAGATAGCCGCGAGGTTCACCCAACGGGGATCGGTGGGCAATTTGAGACCGAGAATGGATACTTTGCTGCTGCTCATGGATATTTGTTTAGAGGGCACAAAGTTACATAGAAGATGGTTAGATTTGATACATGCTTCAAGAGGATTTTCTTTCCCAGGCACTATCGCGGCGGCTGGCCGATGAATCGCTGAGGCGGTTGCAGTTGCCGCCGGCCAGGGTCGACTTTTGTTCTAACGACTACCTTGGGCTGGCGCGCAGCGAGGCTTTGGGAGATGCGGCGCAGGCCATTCTTACCCACGTGCCGCCCTTACACGGCAGCGGCGGTTCGCGCCTGCTGGCCGGCAATTATCCGTTGATCGAAGAAGCCGAGCAACGGATAGCAGCACTGCACGATGCGGGGGCTGGTTTGCTTTTTAATTCCGGGTATGATGCAAATGTCGGACTTTTCGCCAGCGTGCCGCAAAAGGGCGATTTCGTGATCCATGATCAGTTGATACATGCGTCGATATTGGACGGCATCCGGTTGTCGGATGCGCAGCGGCTTTCGTTCCGGCATAACGACCTGGCGCACCTGGAGCAGAAATTGTTTTTTGCAAAGGAGAAAGGTCGCAATGTATTCGTGGCAGTAGAGTCGGTGTATTCAATGGATGGCGATGCGGCGCCCCTGACGCAGATCGCTGCATTGTGTGCGAGAGAAGGCGCGTACCTCATCGTAGATGAAGCCCATGCCACCGGCGTTTGCGGTCCGCGGGGCATGGGCCTTGTGCAGGCGTACGGTTTGGAGCAACAGTGTTTTGCCCGCGTACATACCTTCGGTAAAGCAGTGGGTTGCAATGGGGCGATTGTACTGGGTTCGCCGGTGTTGAAGGAATACCTGGTGAATTTTGCCCGTTCTTTTATTTATACGACTGCCCTGCCGCCGATGGCGATTGCCACTATATTGGCCAGTTACCTTTTGTTTCCTGGTATGGACGGGCAGCGGGCACATTTGCAGTTGCTCATACATCGTTTTCGGGAAGCCTTGCCGGTACGCCTGCTGCTGGCGAGCGATACAGCCATACAAATCGTAAAAACACCCGGCAATCAACGCGCACGCGCACTTGCACATCGGCTGCAACAGGCAGGGTTGGATGTACGGGCGATCTTACATCCGACGGTGGCGAGAGGAGCGGAGCGGTTAAGAGTCGTGTTACATGCGTTTAATACGGTGGAAGAAGTAGACCTGCTGACCAGTATTGTTGCAGATGAAGTGAGTGACACAACGGCGGCTGAGGAGAGAGCTGATGCCGGTAGCATAAATGATTGAAAATTGAAATTTATCATATAACTTTCAATTATGAGAACTATTGCCTTTGTATGCTCCTCCGTACTGACCCTTGTACTGATTTGGGCGCTTAATAAAAGCTGGGGATCGTTGCCTCCGCTGGGTAAGCTCTTAAGTCCGCAGCATGGCTTTTGGCAGAACGCCGAATCCGTGAACCGTGATTTCTCTGCGCAGATTATCCTGCCCGGCCTCGCGAAAAACGTGGAGGTGTGGGAAGATGAACGCCTCGTTCCTCATATTTTCGCGGAAACCGAAAACGACGCCGCTTACGTACTTGGCTACCTGCATGCCCGTGACCGCCTCTGGCAAATGGAAGTGCAGACCATGGCCTCTGCAGGCCGCCTTTGTGAGATACTTGGCCCCGGCCTGTTAGAACGCGATCGGCTGAAACGCAGGCAGGGTATGGTGTACGGCGCGCAAAACAGCCTGAAAGCGATTGAACGCGATCCCGTACAAAAGGCTTACCTCGACGCCTACACGCGCGGCGTAAATACCTACATCAATGGCTTACGCAGCCGCAGTTTGCCTTTAGAATACAAGTTGCTGAACTATCACCCCGAACCCTGGAGCAACCTGAAAACCGCGCTACTCATCAAATACATGGCCGATGATCTGGCCGGCGCCGCTAACGACCTTGAATACACGAATGCGCGCCGTTACTTCTCCGAGCAGGATGTGGAGCAGATGTTCCCCGACTTTACTGATACCCTCGATCCGATCATTCCCGCAGGCACCCCGTATCCTGCGCCCACCAAACGTGCCGTGCGCCCGGCAGATAGCGTGTTGTACCGCGACCAGGAAAACCTGCGCTTCAGGATACAGAAACCCGATCCCGATAACGGCAGTAACAACTGGGCCGTGGCTGGCAGCCGCACCCGCAGCGGCGCGCCGATATTGAGCAATGATCCACACCTGGGACTGAACCTGCCTTCGTTATGGTATGAAGTGCAGTTGCAAACCCCCACCATGAACGTGTATGGCGTGTCGTTACCCGGTGCGCCCGGTGTGCTGATCGGCTTTAACGACGATATTGCCTGGGGCATCACCAATGGTTCTGAAGATGTGAAAGACTATTACCGCATGCAGTTCCGCAACGGTAAGTCGCAATACCTGTTTAATGGTACCTATCGCAACGCTGAATTGCGCGTGGAGGAGATCAAGATCAAAGGGCAGGCTTCTTATTTTGATACCGTGGCCTATACCGTTTGGGGACCCGTAATGTTCGACAACACCTTCCCCGATACGACGACCGGCTCCGGCTTCCTGGCCGTTCGCTGGAAGGCCCATGATGGCACTAATGAACTGGCCACCTTCTACCACCTCAACAGAGCCCGTAATTACGACGAATACCTGGCCGCCCTGCAATACTTTACCTGTCCGGCCCAAAACTTCTTATTTGCCTCTAAAACAGGCGATATTGCCCTTTGGCATAACGGGGAGTACCCGCTGCGCTGGAAAGACCAGGGCAAGTATATTATGCCCGGCTGGGACAGTACCTACGCCTGGCAGGGCTACATTCCGCGTGGCGAAGTGCCGCACATCAGGAATCCCGAACGCGGCTACCTGAACTCAGCGAACCAACATCCGACAGACAGTACCTATCCGTACCACCTGTACGGCATATACGACCTGTACCGCGGCAAACGCATAAACGAAGCCCTGGCGCCAATGCGCGGCATTACCCCCGAACACATGATGGCTTTGCAGAACGATAATAAAAACCTGTTCGCCGCCACCGCTTTGCCCTTCCTGCTGAACAACCTGAATGAATCGTCGCTGCGCCCGAACCTGCGCGAGTGGTACGACACCCTTAGGCGTTGGGATTACGTGCAAAGCCCGGCGAGCAATGCGGCCACTGTATTCAATTTGTGGTGGGAGGAGTTTGAGAAAGAAATATGGAAAGATGATTTCGCGAATAAAGACGGTGCTGTATTAGAACTGCCGCAATCAAAGACCACCCTGTTATGGTTGCTGCGTGATAGCGCTATGCACTTCGTGGACGATCGCACCACGCCGCAAGTAGAAACCCTGCCCGACATTGTGTTGCGCAGCTTCTCCCGCATGGCTATTCCTGCCCGTAAAGCCCTGCGCGAAGGTAAACTTGCTTTCGGTAAGTTTCGCGGAACGAACATCAATCACCTCGCCGGTTTACCTGCATTTAGCCGTGCCGGTTTATACACCGGCGGCGGCACCCATATCGTGAATGCCACGAAACTGCGGCATGGTCCGTCGTGGAAGATGGTGGTGCAATTAGGACAGCGGACCGAGGCATATGGCATCTATCCGGGAGGGCAGAGTGGCAATCCCGGAAGTAAATATTACGACAACAGTGTTGATGACTGGACTGCCGGGAAATACTATCCCATCAAGGTTTTTAGCCGATCAGACAAAGGGAAGTACAAAATTATTTTCCGGAATAGTTAAGAAATATTTGGACTGAATTTAGATTTTCATATCTTTGCAATCCCAAATCAAACGGGGATGATTTCGTAGCTCAGTTGGTAGAGCAATACACTTTTAATGTATGGGCCCTGGGTTCGAGTCCCAGCGAAATCACTGGAAAGGCTTCACAGCAATGTGGAGCCTTTTTTTATGTGCCCTTCTTTTTCAAATTCCTGCATTTGCTCGGAGCGTATCTGTTAACCTTGTAGAGGATATTCAAATTACTTGACAGAGGTTGCCTGGTTTTTCCGGTGATTACCCTATTTGATGGCATGGTCGAAATGGGCTTTTATTGGAGTTACATTGGACTTCCATTGGAGTTACATTGGACTTGTATTGGAGTTGCATTGGACTTCCCCTCTACAACTTTTGGCGAGAAACGACAGTTCGCGACAAAAAACGACAAAAGACGACAAAAAGCGACAATTGCGATATTTTGCGACAATTGCGACACTTTGCGACAATCGCCTTGGTGGCGGATTTTCAAGGTCCTATCTTCGCAACATCGGTTCCGGAAATCCGAAGAAAGGTGAATGGGATGTACCTGGAAAAGCAGCCCGGTTTTAATCATATCCAAAGTAAAAATCATGAAAAACCTAAGAAAACGACATAAGATTGAACAATCTCTCGGTGGCCAAACGCTTCATCGCGTGGCGGACGGCTTTAAGATCAGGCGAAAGACTGGGGTAGATGGCGATCGCATTAAAACAGATCCTAAATTCGGCAACACGCTGCTCAGTACCTACGATTTTACCACAGCGGCCATTGCCGGCAGAGTATTGCGGGAAGCATTAAGTTTCGTTATTGGCAACGCCCGTGATTCGAGGATGACGATCAGGCTTACCACACAGATGCGCCATGTGCTGAAGCGCGATGCGCAGCATGCACGCGGGCAGCGACAGGTACAGAATGGCGATCTTTCGCTGTTGCATGGTTTCCAGTTTAATGCAGACTGTCCTCTTCCGAATTTGTTACTGGCACCTTATACAACAACCGTCGATCGTGAAACCGGGTTGGCGCAGGTTATTATGGACGGCTACAAGCCACGAAAAGTCATCAATAGCCCTAAAAACGCCACCCATTATGTATTGCATATGGCGGCTACTGCGGTTGACTTTGTAACAGGCAAAGCTCAAACAGCGGTGGTTGAAACGCTGCCGCAACCGCTGGACGAGCATCAGGCCCCCGGAATAACGCTATCTGCGCAGCTGGAGGCAAATAGTGATAAGCCTTTATTTGTAGTGTTGGGGATGCATTTCCTGTCGATAGAGAACGGGATCCGTTACGCGGTGGGGGGCAGCGGGTTTAGTGGATTGGCGATAGTAGGAGTGGAATGAAAAAAAGCGTAACCATGCTATTGGTTACGCTTTAATATCTACAACTTTTAATCTTAATATTTTTGAACGCCACTCCTTTGTTCCAGTCCTGTAGCGCAATTTTTCCACTGGTATACTTACCAAATTCCGGGAAGCCTTTGAATCCAGTATTGGCGACGGTATCCCGCCATTGCTGGGTGGTGAAGTCTTCGCGGGCGGTAATTTTACCATTCAGGTAAAATTCGACTTTGCCGTTTTGCTGTTTAATAACGCCGTTATTCCATTGGTCGGGTGGCACTACATCCACTGGTGTAAGTTGGGGTTGAAAGCCGTACAGGCATCCTGCACGTTTCAACTCTTTATCATAATCATGGTGCGCAGCGCCCAGTAACTGGTACTCGGGGCCGGATGCCCAGGCGGTTGGGATATCGGCGCGTTCGAGTACATTCAGGAACACGCCGCTATTGCCATCGGCAGCCATCTTCCAATCGAATTTAAGTTCGAAGTTTTCGAAGCTTTTATCAGTGGCCAGGTCGCCACGCTCCACACCTGGGCGGGGACTGCATACAAGGGCACCATCTTCAACGATCCACACCATGGGTGCCTGCTTAGTGCCGTTATACAGGTGCCATCCATTGGTCGTTTTGCCGTCAAAAAGAAGTTGCCATCCATCCTCTTTTTCTTTCGCGCTAAGAGCGTTGTCGCCCGTTTGCTGGTCGCAGGAAATAAGGGTGATGGTGAGTATCAGCATGAATACGAGGGAGAGGTACTTTATTAGCATCGTGGTCATTTTAGTTACAAAAGTAGGGACTTAGCCTAATGGATGCTTGTTGGATATTTTTAATTCTTGTCTGATATTACTATTTTTGGTTCAAGTGATCTATTTCTGGCGAGAAATATGAAATATTATCCAGGGCTATATCATAACTGGTTTTTTAGGAAGTGGAAGGGGATGACGCCTTCGGGGTATAAGTCGGGAGACATGGGCGCGATGTAGGTCTGGGTTTTGTACTATATTTAGCGTATTATGAGGATGGAATTGCAGATCATACCTACAGGTTTATTGGCAGACTTCAAAGCGGAGGTGGATGAACGAGCATCAACAACAGCGTTTAACGCGCTGGAGGATGCGGAGTTGTCAACCGCCGGATTCAGCTTTTACACTTCTGTCGCATCTGTTTATTCCAGCAAGATAGAAGGGGCTGAAATAGAACTGGATTCCTATATCAAGCATAAACGCTTCGGCATTCAGTTTCAGCCAGATTATACGCGCAAGACAGATGACCTGTATACCGCCTATCAGTATGCGCAGTCCGCCCCATTCGACCGTACAACATTAGTTGAAGCACACAAGCTATTAACCCGGCATATTCTTCCTGTAGCGTCGCAGGGCAAGTTTCGTAATCAGAACATGTACGTGACTACCAACGACGGACGTATCGAATATGTAGCCGCTTCCCCGTTCTCCGTGACGATGGAAATGGAAAAGTTGTACGCAGACATTACTACTTTGCAGGCTATTGATCTTTCAATAGCTGAAGTCTTCTATTTCGCGAGCATGATCCATCTCGTTTTTGTAAAGATCCATCCCTGGGCGGACGGTAACGGACGTAGTGCGAGGTTGCTCGAGAAATGGTTCCTCGCCGTAAAGTTAGGGGAGAAGGCGTGGTTCGTGCAATCAGAGAAGTATTACTACGAGCGTCACCGGTCGTATTATGACAACATTCAGGCGTTGCGTTTGGAGTATGATGAGTTAGACTACGCAAATGCCGGTGCATTTTTACGGATGTTAGTGGCGGCTGTCTTCTAATTAAACGCCTGCCTGAACTCCAACGGCGACATCTCCGTTTTCTTTTTAAACAATTTGCTGAACGACTGCGGATGTTCAAATCCTAACTCGTAGGCAATCTCGCTCACCGATAAATTCGTCGTGCTCAAACGCTCCTTTGCATAATCCACCAGTTTGTTCTGGATGTGTTGCTGTGTGTTCTGTTCTGTATGCATGCGCAGCAATGTACCGAGGTAATTGGGGGAGATGTTCAGTTGTGCGGCAATATCCGTAACCGTCGGGATGCCTTTGGCCAGCAATGTGCCGCTTTCAAAATAATCTGCAAGTATCTTTTCAAATCGTTCCAAGAGTTCGAAGCTCGATTTCTTCCGGGTGAGGAACTGGCGTTCGTAAAAACGTTCCGAATACGTGAAAAGCGTTTGCAATTGGGAGATGATCAGCTTCTGGCTAAACTTATCGATGTTGGCCTGGTATTCTTTCTGTATCTGTTGCAGAATGTCCTCGATCACTTTTTCCTCCTTATCTGACAGGAAGAGGGCCTCATTGGCAGCATATTGGAAGAACTCATAGGTTTTGATTTCCTTCGCCAATGGCGTGTTCCATAGAAAGTCGGGGTGAATGAGTAACAGGTAGCCTGTCGGCTCGATGACGGCGTTCGGGTTGGTTTCGATCTTCAGCAACTGTTGCGGTGCGATGAAGCTCAGTACTCCCGAATCAAAATCATATTGCGTTTGGCCATAATTGAATTTGGCATTAACGTTCCGCTTCAACCCGATGGAGTAAAAGTTTTGGAGCCAGCGGAATTCATTGTCTTCTACCGGATAGGCCACCTTGCTGTAATCTATCAGGCTGATCAACGGGTGTTCAGGCTTGTCCAGGTTACAGAAGTGATGAAACTCAGCGATCGAGTTAAAGCGGAACGTCTTTTCCATGATTCTAATTTACAGCTTAAAAACTTTTTTGCGCAGTAGGACGTACTACAATCTCATTTACATCCACATCAGATGGTTGGGCTACCGCAAACGCTACCGCCCTGGCAATGGCTTCTGCAGGCAACAGGTCCGTCCTGAATTTTTCGATCGCCAACTTCTTTAATTCCGGGTCAGAGATCGTTTCTGCCAGTTCCGATTCTGTAGGTCCGGGGGCCACGAGTGTTACCCTGATATTGGCGCTTACTTCCTGGCGCAAACCTTCTGAAATAGCACGTACGGCAAATTTAGTGGCGCTGTAGACAGTAGATGTTGGTCCCACCCAACGATCGGCTATCGAAGTAACGTTAACGAACTGGCCACTGTCTTTCCCCTCAAAAATGGGCAATGCCGCCGCGATGCCATGTAATACGCCTTTAATGTTCACGTCGATCATCCGGTGCCATTCATCTACCTTGTAGCTGTTGATCATCGAAAGTGGCATCAGTCCTGCGTTGTTCACAAATACATCCAGCGTTCCGTACTGCGCTACGGCAAAGTTGGCGAAGTCGGCCACATCCTGCGTATCGGTTACGTCGAGTTTTTTGAAGGCTGCCGTTCCGCCGGCTGCGGTGATAGCAGCTACGATTGTTTCCAGGTTCTCTGTGCGGCGTGCACCCAATACTACTTTCGCGCCCTGTGCGGCTAAGTGACGGGCGATGGCTTCCCCGATGCCGCTGCTGGCGCCGGTAATGGCTATTACTTTTCCTTTGATGTTTTCCATTGTTTTAACATTTGTGGTTTTGAATGATAACACAAAGGTGGCGCGTTGCGGGTGGACGGATGTAGCTGGATCAACGAATGGTGTAGTCGAATCGTGGGTGGGGCTATTGGGGGGATATAGTTGATAACACTCCAACAACTGAAGAGACTTATTGGTCCTGTTGCTACTAATAACCGCACCGTCTGCAATCGTTTATAGGATTAGGTGATCGCATCTACAAGAAAATAAACCGCCGCCAGTTATATATTTGGTTTTTACATCCCGAAGTGCTATTTTACATAAACGATCGGGAAGTTTTATCGCCCCTTCACACTCCTCTTAGTTAAGCACAAACTTTACGATTCGAACCGATCGACGTCAGATATTAATCTGCCGGTGATGTATTGTGCAAATGCAAGTTTAACCGTTAGCTTGTTTTCTCAGAACTTGCCATTCAAAAGATGTAGTTGACATGGATGATTCTACCTTACTATCGGCACTACAGGCCAAAGACGCTGGTGCCTATGAGTATTTTTTCAAAAAGTATTATCGTTTCCTCGTTCTCTATGCCCTTCAATTCCTGGAAGAAGATGCTGCAAAAGATATTGTGCAGGAGATTTTTATTGATTTTTGGGAACGAAAATTATATAAAAGGGTAGATGGAGATACGCTTCGCGGTTACATAGTTAGGATGACCCGTAACAGGTGTCTTAATTCCCTCAGAAATAAAAGATCAAGGGCGCAGAAAGAAGCGAAATTCATTGATACTGTTTCCGGTAAGGGGGCCGAAAGTGCCCCCGTTTATTGGCATCATACAGAACATCCTTTCCTGGCAGTACTCCCACAATTAGTTCAACAGCTTCCTCAGCGACAGTTGGAAGTGGTTTATCACATGTATTATGATGAGCTAAGCCGTACTCAGACGGCTAACAAGTTGAATATAGCCGCTACTACTGTCGCTTCGCATGCGAAGAATGCGCTTAAACTTCTTAGGAGCAGCCTGAAGTTAAACCCATCGGCGGAACGAAACACCCATAAGGATTTATGCCAGTTGATAGTTCAAGACTAAGAGAGCTGATTATTCTGCAGCTTTCCGATGGCACCCTGAGTGAGGATGAGTGCCTTGAGCTCGAACAGTTGCTGCAATCTCCGGAAGCAAGAATATTGAGGGCTCAGATTTACGAACGGCATCAACAAGTGGCCGCCGCCGTCGATCGCATAGACGTCGACTCTTCCTACCAGTTGTATGAATATGAGCGGCATGACAGGAGGAGCAGACGCCAGAGGGCAGTACTGATGGCGGCTGCGGGGATCAGTTTGCTGATAGCGATCGGTGCTTATCTCTGGTCGGAACGACCAACAAATGCAGCGCCACCAATCCAAGGAATGGGTATTACATTAGCTGATGGCCGGCAGATCCCTATTGTAGGAGACACTAACCTTGTTATTTCTTCCGATCTTTCATTACCCGTATCAAAAAGACAGTTACGATTCGATCTTGTTAAGGAATCGCAAATGCCGGAGGGCTTAAATAGCTTTACCACCCCCGTAGCCATGGACTACCAGGTGTTGCTACATGATGGAACTCAAGTATGGCTCAATTCCTCCACAACCATCCGTTTTCCTTTTGTTTTTAAAGGAGATGTAAGAGAGATTTATGTGGACGGGGAAGCCTACATCAAAGTTGCCAAAAACGCAACGATGCCTTTTGTCGTGCACATGCCCGAGGGAAGTGTGCAGGTTTTAGGTACTACCTTCAACGTGAATTGTTATAAGCACGATAGGCCCGCCGTTGCCTTGGTTGAAGGGAAGGTAAGACTCCAGGTACAAGGCTTATCAACGGATTTGCAACCTGGTGAGCGCGCAGTCGTTAATGCCGGGATCATTAATGTTGATCAGTTTGATCCGGGCGAGTTATCCTGGATAAACGGAGTTTATGTGTTCGAAAATGCTAACCTGGAAGACGTACTAGAAGTGCTGCCGCACTGGTACGGTGTAACCGTAACGCTGGATAGCCCTGCGATCGCTAAAAAGAAGTTCTCCGGCGCGATTTACAAAGATCGTTCAGTTGAGGAGTTCCTCGATCTGATCGAGGCAACAGCAGAGGCTGAGTATTATTATCGTGGAACGGAGGTTCATCTTCGATAGGCAAGTGGGTATTAATCGATTGTTAACCGATTGTTAATGGAAGCAGTTGTATCCTCCAACTCTTTCCCTTTTTGTGTTCCCTAGTAGCTTAAGGCATGCAAATGTTATCAACCAATCCACATTATTTATGAAAGTAAGATTTGAACATTGCACCATTGCCTTGCTGCTATGCTTGTTATTGTACCCGTTTCATCAACTGTTTTCACAAAGTCAGACAGGTGAACGCATTACCTATGAAGCAAGTAACATCAAGGTGAAGACGCTCTTCGCGGAAATCACGCGGCAAACGGGCGTGCGTATCAGTTATGCTAACAGTCAGATCAATGCAGATGAGCGAGTGACTATCAAGGTAGCGAATGCAACCATCCAGGAAGTGCTGAAGCAAGCCTATCCTAACAGGCGTATAGAAATGACCAGGACGGGGCCCAAAGTACTAGTATTAAAGGAAATAAAGCAACCGGTAAAATCCGATGCCTCCATCGTGACTTCGTCCCAGTCAAAAATCACCGGTTCTATTTCTTCCCACGAAGGTGAACCCTTAATTGGCGCTTCAGTAATAGTGAAAGGCAGCTCCAAAGGCACCGTCACCGACGACAAAGGAACGTTTTCATTAGCAGGCGTTGCAGAAGGTGCGCAACTGATCGCCAGCTACACCGGTTTCATGCCGGAAGAATTTGTTGCCAATTCACAGAACCCTGCTACTATTACACTTAAAAGAGGCCAAAACCGCCTGGACGAGACCATTGTTATCGGCTATGGTTCTACCTCCAAACGCTATAACACTGGTTCTGTATCAAAAATAGGCAGCGAGGACATTGCCCGTCAGCCAGTATCCAACCCGCTTGCGGCCATACAGGGTCGGGCGTCCGGTGTGTTTGTGGCTACACAGAACGGCATGCCCGGAGGTAATATCAAAGTGCAGATCAGGGGGCAGGGTTCGATAGCAGCGGGTACTACGCCGTTGTATATTGTGGACGGGGTGCCGTTTAATAATACTTCGTTGAATACGTTTAACGGACAGCTTGTCAACGTTGCGGGGCCTATAAGCCCCTTAGCCATTATACCTACATCTGATATTGCATCGATAGAGATTTTAAAGGATGCCGATGCCACGGCGATTTATGGCAGTCGCGGGGCGAATGGCGTAGTGTTAATTACGACGAAACGCGCGGAGTCCGGAAAAATGTCTGTGGACGTTAATTTCTATACTGGAGTGAGTAGAGTAGCAAATTTCACGAACTACCTCGGTTTAAAAGAATATCTAACGTTACGCAGAGAGGGGTTTGCCAATGATCAAACGGTGCCGACCGAAGCTGATGCACCTGATCTGCTGGTTTGGGACACCACTAAGGAAACGGATTGGCAGGATTTTATGATTGGCGGTTCTGCCCCTGTCAGTAATATAAATGCTACCTTATCGGGGGGAATAAGAATACCAAATTTTACCTTGGCTTAAATCATCGTCATGAGGGTACCGTCTTTCCCACAGATATGGCTTATAAGCGCACAGGAGGCCGGCTGAATGTAGAACATACGGATAGTGATAACAAGTTTCATGTGAATATTGGTGTTGTTTACACGAAGGATGAGAATAATTTGATTACGGGTGTGGATGCGGTAAGCGTCGCCACGTTAGCCCCTAATTACCCTGCTTATAATCCGGACGGTAGTCTTAACTGGATATTGCCATCTAACCCATATGGCTGGTTAAAACAAAAGGCGCTCACAAAAACCAGTAATTTAAATCTTAATGGTGTTCTTCGTTATTCTATCGTGCCGGGCTTAAATGCCCGCGTAAACCTGGGATATTCGGAAGTGGGCATGGATATGCTGTCAACTATGCCAGCGTCTTCACAGTGGCCATTATTACAGCCCATGAGTTCTGCTACTTTTGGTGCGAATAAGGCTATCAATCAATTAGTGGAACCACAGATTGAATATTCAAATCAGTTTGGTCTCCACAATTTGAAGGTCCTTTTTGGGGGTACCTACCAGGTAAACAAACAAAATGGCCATTCCATAACCGGGATCAACTATCCTAATGAATCACTCCTCCAAACGCTTACTTATGCCGGCGCCATCGAAAGCAAACGTACAGAGTCTGCCGAGTACAAATATGCGTCTTTTTTTTCACGCGTTAATTACATAGCCGCTAACAGATACCTGCTAAGTGCCAACTATCGGCGCGATGGTTCAACAAAGTTCGGCCCTGGTAAGAGGTATGGGGATTTCTGGGCGGTTGCAGGCGGGTGGATACTGAGCGAGGAAAAGTTTTTCGCGCCCGTACTCAGAGCCATATCACACGCGAAGATACGGGCCAGTTACGGCGTAACGGGAAATGATCAGATACCAGACTACCTATACCTAGCCACCTACGCATCGGGGCAGGATTACAACAACTCCGTGTCATTGCAGCCATCCTTAATAGCAAATCCTGATTACAGCTGGGAGACGAATAAAAAACTGGAGATAGCGCTGGAATTGAGCCTTGTACAAAAACGGATCGATGCTACTATTGCGTGGTATAGAAACAGGAGTGGGAATCAGCTTGTTCAATATGCGATACCGTTTGTCAGCGGCTTTGGAAGTTACCAGGCGAACCTACCCGCAGTAATTGAAAATAAAGGGTTGGAGGTAGATGTATTCTCTACAAATATCAAGGGGAAATCATTTACGTGGACTAGCAGCTTCAACCTGAGCATACCGAGAAACAAGCTTGTTGAATATCCTGATATTGAGAAATCGTCTTATGCGAATACTTACATAGTGGGTAAGGACCTTAGCTCCATCAGACGTTTGCAGTACTTGGGAGTAGATCCGCAAACGGGCTTGTATAAATTTGAAGATCAGGACAGAGATGGTAAGCTTACTTTCCCTAACGACTATATCGTTGCAGGCCGTACGTCTCCTTACTATTTTGGAGGGCTTGCAAACATGCTGATCTGGCGCAACTGGCAATTAGATGTTCACTTCCATTACATCAAACAGTTTAGCCTCGATAACTTGTCAATAGGCGACGCAGCCCCCGACATCTATCTCAACAAGAGAGACAATGTTTTTGACAGGTGGACGACGCCCGGACAAACCGCAGCGTATCAAAAGCCTACAGCATCTCCCTTTAGCGATGCTGGTCGTTTAATTCCTACGCTGTCCATGTCGGACCGTCAGCTTATCAACTCGTCTTTTATCCGTCTCAAAAACGTGTCACTGAGTTATCGGTTGCCACAACGTTGGCTAACCAAAATGAAATTTACTAATGTGAGGTTGTTTATAGAGGGCCAAAACCTATGGACATATGCTACTACTAAGGGGGTTGATCCGGAGACTATCAACGGTTTTGCATCAACAGTACCGGTATTAAAAACATTCGCTGGCGGAATTAATGTATCACTTTAAAGACTTCACTCATGAAACGATATTTAATCGCAATACTACTTTGCTCATGTATGTTTTCTGCCTGCGATAAGCTTCTTGAGGTTGATCAGCCAGCAGAAAGATTAGTGAATGCCTCCGTATTCAGCAGCGACAATACGATGAATGCTGCCAGTCTCGGCCTGTATAGCCTGCTTCGAAACCTGGAGCCGCCGCATGTTGGTAACGCCTCAATGTATGCAGATGAATTTGTTTACAATGGTCCAAATGCAGATATGAGGCTTTTTGCGTCAAACTCACTTAATAGCAAAAGTAATTTTAATTATGTACTATGGAGGGCCTTGTACTTCGCCGTGTACCAGTCCAACCAGATACTGGAAGCCTTACCTAATTCAAAAAACGTGTCGGATGCGGTAAAACAAAGGGCAAGAGGCGAAGCGCTGTTCTTTCGGGCGTTTGCATATTTCCATCTTACAAATATCTGGGGCGACGTTCCGCTCGTAACGACCACCAGGGTAGCCACTACGTCAAAAGCAGTACGCGTTGACATGGACGAGGTGTTGGCACTTGCTGAAAAGGATCTGATAGAGGCTAAGAGTGTACTGTTAACTGATTATGAGGGAGACGAGCCCTACCGTGTAAACCGTCAGGGAGCAACAGCCATGCTGGCGAGACTTTATTTGTGTCAAAAGAAGTGGTCTGACGCTGAAAAAGAATCGACGGAGATAATTGATTCGAAACGCTACGCTTTACCGGCACCTGATTCGGTATTTCTCGGCGGCAGCAAGGAGGTCATACTGGCGGCCTGGAACCAAACCGGTTTTCCTGCTATTGGAAGTGTGTACATTCCTACCAATTTTACGGCGGCGCCAGCCTATCAATTATCACCTAACCTGGTTGGCTCATTTTCGCAAGACGATAAACGTTATGCCAGCTGGACTAAATCGTATGTCGCTAATGGCGTTACATACAGTTATCTGACAAAATATAAGACAAGGACTGCAGCATCAGGTGCGGCATCTGAATACGCTGTAATACTAAGGCTGGGCGAGCAGTTTTTAATACGGAGTGAAGCCCGTGCCAATCTTAACCATTTTGCCGGTGCTTATAAGGACCTGGATACGCTTCGCAGGCGAGCTGGTATCGCATTATTACCTATAGGTTTAAATAAAGAGCAGTTGCTTCAGCAAATAGAGACGGCACGTTGGCAAGAGCTTTTTGTGGAAGGGTTTCATCGCTTCTTTGACCTGAAACGAACTGGCCGGATAGATGTTGTGCTGGATCCCGTAAAGGCTGGATGGGAAAGTGTTTGGGCCGTGTGGCCCATCCCGTTTGATGAAATTTCGCGTAATCCGCTTATCATCCAGAATGAAGATTATCAATAAACGAGAAACGGATATGAAGTGTAAAATATTTATCGGGTTAACCATTCTGACGTTGTTCGGCTTGCAGGTTTTAGGACAGTCCGCACAACTGAAGTTGGGCGATATTGTGCCAGATTTGGTACTCAACCATCGTTTAACTGACAAAACAGTTGAAAAACTATCTCAGACAAGGGGAAAGATACTGTTGATCGATTTTTGGGCTACCTGGTGCAGCCCATGTATTGATGCGATGCCGAAGATGATTAAATTGGTAGAGGTCCACTCAAACGATTTGGATGTTATCATGGTAACGAACCAATCTCCGGAGGTCGTCGAGGCTTTTCGGAAACGCCGGCCAGATCTGGACTTTTCCAAAGTGCAGTTAGTAGCCGGAGACAGCGTTTTAAACCGGTGGTTCCCCAGCCATGGCATTCCTCATGTCGCCTGGATCGGCCGGGATGGTAAGTTGTTGGCTACTACGGGGTCTGATCAGGTGATGTCGCCCTTCGTAGAAGACGCAATTGCCGGACGCCGGCTGACGCTGAAGCAAACCAGGTATCGTGCAGACTATAATGTTCACTTTCCGCTACCGATTGATACGGGAGACGTAAAAGTCAGGTCGACTTTGTTGAAAGGATTCTACGGTCGGCCTTCTACTGGCTACTCTTTTCCTATTTCGCTCGCATTCGATTTGTATACCCCCGTGCAGAGGATAGCGGCAATAAATTTTCCCGTAGTTCCACTTTTCATAATTGCTGCGAATGGTTGGCGAGTGGTGCCAACAAATTTGAACTGGGCAGTGTTAGAGATGAAAAATAAAGCTTCATATGTAGACGAAATGAAGGCAGGTGCCGATATGAAAACAGGAGGTCAGGTAGCGCTGTCCACTTCGTTAGTGGAACGTTACGAAAACCGCATATTTGGGTATGAGTTGGTTTTGCCCGAACAGGTAAGCCAGGAAGTGGGGTATGGATACATGTTGCAGGATCTGAACCGTGCATTTAATGTTTATGGAGTGGTGGAAAAGCGGAGCGTGCCTGCCTTTGTCATTAAGGTTATTAAACCGGAAAAAATAAAAAAGGGCCAGGGTGAAGGTAATCAGCCGGAGTTCCTGAATGCAAAAAAAGCTGGTAATTTTGGCACTATCCGAAATGTAAAAATGGATTACCTCGTCGCCTTTTTAAACCGGTTTAATACAGAAAAACCATTAGTAGATCAGACGGGTATTAATCAGGCATTAAGCATAGAATTGGAAATAAGTACCGACAGATTCTCAATAGCTGAATTGAAGAAAGCGCTTGAGTTACAGGGAATGACGATAGAAGAGAAGGAAGCAGTCATACCAATTGTTGTCATTAGGGACAAAGAAGGCCGAACAGGTGTCGGAAATTAATGGGAAGCTTATTTCTCACAACTACATTTGGAAATTAGAAATTAAGGGGGAGGAGTTTCCTCCCCCTTGATAAATATCAAACTATTGTTTGAAGATGTTTTCTGCTGGAACCGCAAAAGCAGCTTGGTTTGCGCGGCCAGCTACGTATGCACGGGCACAAAGAATAGACGCAGGTGTGCCGCATCCTGTTGCAGCCTGAGCAGTTGCTTCATCAGTGTTCGGAATGATAGTACCGTCAGAAACCAGCACGTAGTCATAATTAACCAGTGTAGATTTGGCTTCAGTGCTTACAAAAGATGCACCAACAGCAACCATAACAGCGAGGGCAGACATGCCAAATTTGATAGCTTTCATAAAATGTACTTTTTGATTTGGAGAAATGTTTAACTGTAGTTAAGGTCACAGATTTAACCTATTTGCGCGCGAATTTTTTTATCAATCCATTGAATTTATAAGCATTATTTATCTGTCATCCCATGTTTAGGGATGAATATACTTGGTCACAAGCGTTAAAATGATCGGGTAAGTGTATCGTACGCTATTGAATTGTTACCGATAGATATCTGATGCAGGTACTCTGTACTCGACCTTTCCTAAATACCCTGCTTTATATGCACGGGCATATGGCCTCAGGTGTGAATTGTTTGGTATTCCCGCAGCCTCATCGTCCTGATAGGTGTAATCATATTCAAGTTTGTTCGTCTTGTCATGGTTCCGGTTGTCCGGTGTTGCTACTGATGATATTGTTGTAGCGATCAATAAAGTCCAATACATGGTTTGTTTCTTTTTAGTTGTTGTTTTTGAGGATATCCATCGCCGGCACACGAAACGCAGCATGATTTGCGCGACCCTCCACATACGCCCTCGCGCACAAATGGACCTGGCCGTCGCATCCCAAAACCACCTTCGCACATTCCTCAGTTCCAGTATAAACAATATTTATCGTACCCGAATCCACTAATACATAATCAAATATCATCTCTTCACCATCCGGCTCACACGGCTCCTCTTGCCTCAACCCGGCAAGGGCTGCTGATAAGATTACATATATGTATTTAGTGGAAAAATTCATAACACTCAGTTGTTAAGTCAGTACGCTTGTCGCACTGGTGAAACGCTGTTGTCGCTTAAGCATGATGTAGACGGTAATGCCGATCAACAGGTAAATAATATTAAAGATCAGGTGCGTCGACCAGTTCATGTTTGATAGTACGCCTCCGCAACTACATGGTAAATCAAGGCCCGAAACAAGCATGGCAGCAATGTATATCGTGAAGGCCGACATCAGGCTTATGAATAGGACCGCTGCAATTTTCCTTGTTCGATTGAATAAAAACAGTGCGGCAATGATCAACTCAATAGAGGGTACGGCGACTGCGAAGAAGGTACTATATTGTCCCAATAATTTGAATGGAGATACCTGCAGTTGTAATGTGAATATTTTAAAAATAGTCAACTTGTTCAGCGCGGCATAAACCATTAACAAAATGATGAGCGCAATAAGAAACTCCAGAACAACAGGCCGTTTCAGGCTTATACGTGTCATATTTTACAAACGTTTTTGTGGAGCTGTCTAAGCTAATTGTGTTAATAATGCATTTCAAGGGGAGTGGGTTAAAAAGGATACATGGTTTGTTTCTCGGTTACAATTACAAAGCTAGTACATGCCACTGCGGAATAATTTCCAACGCTTAAATATTTTTTGTTTTTTTTCGACGACGACATTTTTTTGATCGATGAGATAGCGAAAAGTGAAACGATATTGTCGAAGAACTTCCACGGTCTATATCACAACCACCGCTTCACCGCTTCCCCCGTATTGTTCGGCAGCGAATTAAATATAATCTTCGACTCCGGCGCAAAAGTGTGAATCAGGTTGATCAGCTGCTCGAACAACAAAAAGTTGTATGCCAACCCGCGGATGCCATTGCCCACTACCACACCGCTGTATTGTCAGTCTTTTAACTGTTGCGCGAGGGCACTGAGGTCGGTGGTGTTGCTGTCTATAAAATAACCTTCCGCCTTGTAACCTATGGCGTTCAATTGTTCGAGTGTGGCCTTCGTGCCTTTTTCTACCACTTCGCGTGTAAGTCCTTTCGGTAACTCCGGACTGTTGTAATCGATGGTCGCTGGACTCATGCCGATGATTAAAACTGTTTCATTTTTTTAACTTGATAAATTTGCTGTGCTTTGTAGTGTGTGAATAATGATAGCACGATCAGCATGACTGCTGTTAGGGTCGCAGTAGCGGTTTGAGGAGCGTCATAACAACTGATTTTTGTTAAATAAATTATCTTTGGTTGACAAAGAAACTAATAAGGGTTGTAAGATGTTCTTTGTTACGTTTTGGTAGGCGCCGGTATTTAATGCCTTGTCGACGTGCGTAAGACGTATGTGCTGAATAAATAGCGCCGGGCATTCGATAGCGTGAAATGGGGCTGGTTTTTCCGCAAGTCAGCTGCTGCAGGTGTCGTTAATGGGTTAACAGTAATGCCAAACGCCGCAGATCCACATCGCCATCCATCTTAACAAAGTATAACACCTGCCACTCCTGCGATTTAACCGCTTGCCGGTTAGGCGCCGCGTCCCATGGAGGATACACCCTAAAGCCTCGTTTACCTTCACTGTCCTCATGGGTTATGATGCCCTTCTCTGCCAATATCTTTTTTGGAAAGATGAATTGCCCGAAGTGATCGTCTTTTCGTACGGCGATAATAAAAAAGTCGATCGCATCTTTACTATCAAAAGGAATGGTGATCCCGTTTTCGTCACGCTTCCAGGTGGTGACGAACTGGCCTGCTTTGGTAGGAGTGATCTTCGCTTCGCGGTATTGAACGTGCTGGCAATTGAGGGTGAAGCTACAGGCTGCATAGTCCTGGCTTTCGGTATGAAGCGATACTTCTTCCACACGCCATCCGGATGGATCATATGCACTTTTTATTGCGCGCTGAAGAGCATCAGAGAGGTGTTTTTCCTGCGCCGGCTTATGTTGATCAATTACCTCTAAATGGCTGTGGTCGCTCATAAAAGAAACTCTTAAGTTAGTCAAATACTTTAATTTGCAAACAATCGAAACGAGAGACGAACGGACGGAGACATGACGGAAATGTGAATGCCTTACTACTGCACTGTCGGCCATCATAAAAATTGATGGGCCATTTAACCAGAAAACCCCCTAACGGTATGCAAAAAATTTTAATCCTCGATGACAATCGCGATATTCTCGATGCTATGTCTGCTGTACTTGGCAGAAAACAGATGGAAGTCGTGACCCTGTGCGAACCGCGCAAGCTGAATGATTACCTCGCAACGTATAAGCCGGACATATTGTTGATGGACATTGCCCTTGGTACTTATGACGGTCGCGATCTGTGTAAGCGGATCAAAGAAGATGCGGCAACTGATCTTCCCGTTGTGCTGTTCACCGCACAAAATTACACGCCGGAATCTATTTACGAATGCCATGCGGATGCCGTGCTGGATAAGCCTTTTCCACTGCCGGCACTGTATGCCACATTGAAACGGTTTTTAGATTGATACTGATGGTTCTTCGCGATAGGGGATCGTCACATAAAACGCAGTGCCTTTGCCCTCTTCACTTTCCACATCGATTTTGCCACCATGCCGACGCACGATGCCAGCTGTAATATACAATCCGATCGAGGGCACTTCTGCATCTTCCGGTGACTGTACAATGGCCATTCCCCCGCGTTCCTTAATGGTCCACAGGCCAGCCGTACGATCGTCCAGCGCGCCGGTAAGCACGATACCGATCACGGCGGGGCCGTGGCTGTAGGCGGCAGAGCGAAATAATGGATCCACCGCTGGCCGGAAACGATGCTCCTTCGGGCCTTTTGTTACGCGCAAATGATGTCCGTCGATCAGCAGGTGATGGTCGGGGGGCGCGATGTAAATCCGCCCCGGAACAAAGGTTTCGCCATCTACAGCGTGGGCCGCATACAGCGCGCTGTTTGTTGAGCGCTTCGGGCAAAATGCCCCGGATATCCGGCGACATATGCCATACGATAAGCACGGCGGCGTCCAGTTCGGCCGGGAGGCCATTTACCAGCCGCTTCAGTGCTTCGAAACCGCCGGCGGAAGTCCCGATTACGATAATGTTTCTTTTTGCCATAACTGAGTATATCAACTATTATTCCGCTATGGCGGGGGCTTTGCTGGTGCGGATTGCAGATTAAAGCGAACGCGCAAGAAAGGAAACAGTTGGGGCTGTTGATAAGGGCTTTTATAACCAGGGGATTTGCTGTAACTTATCGAAAATACTTTCCATGGAAGCGCCTAAAAAGAGCAAGTTTGATATCTCCCTCGAAAATGGCCGGCACCGGGAGTTGGCAAAAATGACGGGTAATTGGAAGGGCATCGCCAAAACCTGGTTCGAACCCGATAAACTGGCAGATGAGTCGCCTGTTACGGCATCTATCGCGCCCGCATTAGGCGGCCGTTTCCTCTTGTATCAATACCAGGGAACAATGATGGGCAAACCGCTCGAAGGCCTTGCCATTATCGGTTATACTTTCGAAAAGAACAGCTACCAGGTAGCCTGGATCGATAGCTTCCATATGGGGACAGGCATCCTGTTCTCTGAATCGCAGCCGGGAGACGATCAGCTGTCCGTACTGGGCAGCTACGGCGGTCCCGACATCCCGGTGCCCTGGGGCTGGCGCACAGAAGTACTGTTAGTGAATGATGACGAGCTGGTGATGACGGCTTACAATATCACGCCGGAAGGCGAGGAAGCGAAAGCCACAGAGGTGGTGTATACGCGGATAAAGTAAATCAGAAAGGGGCTGTCTCAAAAGTAATTTATACCCGTTTTCATTCGGGTACCTGATGGAGCATTTTTCGTTTACGCGATCCTGATGACCATCAAACTACTTTTGAGACAGCCCCTTCGTTTATTGTTTAGTTTGAATTGCCAGGCTACCGTCGTCATTGGTGGCAGGCAGCGTTACCTGCAGCATCCCTTTTTCCATTTGTTTTACCTTGATCGGTTTGCCTTTAAACGTGGCTTTGTAGGTGAACGCAGGGTTCATCACCAGCAATATGGCGCGTTGATGTGCAGGCGTTGCCTTGTCGAACGAAAGGCTTGCTTTATATGCACTATGATCTGCGTTAAATGATTGCTGATTGATCCACGTTTCGAAGCCCGGTGTTACGGTGCCAACCCGGTAATACGCCGCAAACCAGGCTAAAACAGGGGTTGATAAACCCGAGAACTGGTGCCAGCCGGCACCTCTGCCGGACGCCGACAGAAAGTGTTCGAAGGTGTAATACGATGCATCGGTTTCCCTTTTGTAAACATCCAGTGCTTTCGATGCCAGCTGATGCGCAAGTGCCGTACTGTCCAGGTCCAGCATGGTTTTCCATACGAACCACTGATGCGGCATCCACACAGAGCCGTTCCAGTAACCGTCGGTGCGGTAGTAGGGGGCGGATTGGTCCACCACACCTATGCCGGACGGGCTCCACATATGTTCTGGAGAAAATATCTTGTTTACCAGTATTTGCTGTTGTGCCGGTGTACAGATGCCGGATACCAGTGGGTAGGCACCATCCAGCCCCATATTGAAATTAGCGCCGGATTTAGAGTGTTTGAAATGGCCTTTCGGTTGGCCGGCCTCGTCGTGTACAACGTAGGAGAAGTAACCACTTTCGGCGTCCCAGGCGTGTTGTTGCAGTGCTACGCTAAAATGTTTAATGTCGTTGTCGTATGTTTTAATATCGGCGGATTTGCTGAGGGCCTGCGCCGCCATACGTAATATCTTCGCGAAGCGGATCGCATGCGCCGTGGTGATTACGGGTGTTACCGTACTTTCCAAACGCTGCTCGTGCACGCCGGACTGTGGCGGATAGTCATCCCATCCACCGGAGTTGTAAAAGTAATCCCAGGTTTTTAATAGGGCGGATGATAAGGTGTTGGTGGCAGAACTGCCATATCGACCCACGAGGAAGCTGTAGTATTGCTTCAGCCTCGGGTAAAAATAAGCCAGCAATGCTTTGGACTGCGTTTGGTTCCACAGTTCCAGGAAGGCATACGCCTGTACCGGAACGGGAGAGCCATGATGCACAAAAGCGGATTGACTACCGGCCGGTGTCAGGTAAGCATTGATCGCATCAGCGGCCAGGTCCGGACTCACTTTCGTCAATCCCAGTGCAATGAAGCCAAGGTCCCAGGTGTACAGGCTGTTCCACCATTTGCCAGGTGTAAAGTGGCGGATGTATTGGTTTTGCGTGTACACAGGATACACCACGTTCGAGAGCAGGGTACTTTTTAACAGCTGCTGGCTGAACAGGTAAGGTTGCCCGCCTGATAGTATATCATCTTGCTGTGACTGCGTTTCGTGTACAGTAGGTGCAGCTTTTAGCGCTGCCAGTACTTTTTCCCGCGCCCCGTAACTCAATACCGCCGTATAGGTTTGCGATGAGTTGGGCGCCAGTTCCAGCGGGCGGATAAACACGTTCGCATAATCGCCCCGCATATTGCCATTGATGGTCTTCGCCACGTGATTATGCGTTTCATTCCGGAAGAAGATGTCGAGTTCATCGTTCTTCAGGCTGCGTATTTTAAAGGGTTCTTTATCCCAGGTGATGCCGTATTGCAAGGGCACGTCGGGGTACTTCAACAGCAGGGTGCGTGCTGCCAGATTTTCTTCGGTAGCAGGTGTTTTCTGCATTGGCACATTTACAACGGATAAGGGTGCAGCAGTAGTAGGGGAGATGGTAAGCCCGTTTAACAGGATATCACCGCCACCCAGTGTCGTAAGGGTTAAGGTGTTACTATTGTTTTCAATGGGTACTTCCAGCACTGTCAACGTATCTGCCTGATGAAAAATAACTTTTTTATTCACCATACCAGATAACTGCACGGCAGATGGTGTTCCGCTTTTCATCATGTATAAAAAGCGCAGCGTGCCTCGCTGTGGTCCTAACTTATACGTCAGCTGATCACCTGCGCGACGGCCAAACTCACGGCCAATGCCACGGCCGTTCACCAGGCTGGCGTTGCGTACTTCACCGCGCATCCATCCATCATATACCAGGTCGTTGTCGGGGCGCTTTACCGCGTAAGACAGCTGTTCGTAATCCACCGCATTCCGCCAGGTCGTGCCCGCATCCATCCGCAACTGTTTCTCCCCGTAGTGCTCAGGGTATTCTATCGACGCAATTAAATTCAGCGAAAGATTCTGCGGCAGTGTGGTATTGTTTACGCAATGCATCTTTACTAACACTGATGCTGTATCCAGCACGGTATAAGTCACGTCTGTATACACCTGGTCTTTCCACTCCAGCTCATAACGATAGGTAATCGTGCGCAGGTCGTTCGTTACCTTCCAGGGGAAGTAAGACGATTCGAAGCGAACGTTTGGTACCAGTAACTTGTTACGGTAATAGCCCGGCAGCACGGAGAAGTCGAACCGCATGCCACTTTGCATATCGGCGATGTGTGAAATGCCCGCGTACTTTTTGGAGTACGGCCCCCAGGCTTGCAGGCGCAGGTCGTGGCTGCCATCGAGTTTGGTGGTGTCGAAGTGTTTGCGCTGGGCCTGAACGTTCGTCGAGAGTAATAAAACCAGGCAATAACTGATCCGTGCTATGAGCTTCATAAAGTTGGGTTGAAAGGAAGCCTGCCTTTTCGTGGCAGGCTTCCTGTTTATTTAGTTTGACCCCTCGTTCGGAGTGATCTTCGTCCTGTTAATATCCACCTGACTTTGCGGTATCGGGAACACCAGGTTCTGCGGCGTTACCGGGTTTACCAGGTTGATCTGGGCAGCCTTACCATTGATTACCGGGATAGCACGATCGGTGCGTACCAGGTCGTACCAGCGGAGGTTCTCGAAAGCAAATTCTACGCGTCTTTCTTTTTCCATCGCTAACCTGAACGCTTCCTGGCTGGGTACTTCCACCGAAGTAAGCGGTCCCAGGTCGGCACGGTCACGTATCTCATTCAGGTAGTCAAATGCGTCGCCGTCTGGCACATAAGCGGCTTCGTTCAGGCACTCGGCGTACATCAGTAACACATCTGCATAACGAATGATGGGAATGTTGTTCGCATTGTCGTTGGCCAGTGCAGGCACGTCATGGTACTTTTTTACAAAGTTGCCCGGAATGGTGGTGCCGCCGGCATTTACATAAGAGGTGGCCACTGTGGCTGCTTTGCGCAGATCGCCAGGTTCGTAGGCATTCACCAGGTCGTCGCTGGGCGTATTATTACCGCCGCCACCAAACATGATTACCGCGTTACCGGAGTTCTGTGGCGCGAATGAATTAGGCCATCCGTTGCCTTGCCCAACCCCGCCGCTTTTGTACTGCACGTCAAAGATAGCTTCTACATTGTTTTTATTTTTCACTTTGAAGAAATCGGCATACACCGGTACGAGGTCGTACTTATTCAGGTCGATCACTGCTTTCAGTTGCACGGCTGCTGGTGCAAATTTCTTCTGAGTGAGTAACACGCGCCCTAATATCGCTCTTGCTGCACCTTCTGTCGCGCGGCCGATATCCGCAGTGGCAGTGTAATTAACAGGTAATTCGTCTGCAGCTTCGGTCAGGTCTTTCTCAATCTGGGCATATACATCGGCCTTAGGCGCCCTGCCGTATTCATAGCCTTCGTCCGGGTTGGTGATTTCTTTTAACACCAGTGGCACATCACCGAAGGTGCGTACAAGATTAAAGTAGTACAACGCGCGCAGGAATTTGGCCTCCGCAGTATACCTGTCTTTCAAAGTCGCGTTCATAGTGATGCCGCCGATCCGGTCGAGGATGGCGTTGCAGCGGGCAATGGCCGAGTAGCTGTTGCTCCAGCGGGCATTGATGTACGGATTAGTGGTGCGGATGTAGAACCTGTCAAATTCATCCTGGTCGGTCACGGAACCGGATGACACGGGGATGGAATTATCCGACCGTACTTCGCCAAATACATAACTGTCGCCGCCATAATTGCCGCCACTGCGTAATGCTGCGTAAGCGCCGTTGATCGCATTCTTAAAATCTTCTTCCGTCTGGTAAAAGTTACCGGTGGTAATGGAAGAAATGGGCTTTAGGTCTACAAACCCTTTGCCGCAGGACGATAGCGCCATCATGATGAACGCTGCCTTGTATATCGTGAGATGATTGAATTTCATGTGCATCAATTTTAGAAACCAACGTTAATACCGAATGTTACTGTTTTGGCCAGCGGGTAGCTGCCATAGTCAACGCCACCTGTCAGCGGTCCTTCATAGTTACTCACCTCGGGGTTGAAGTTGAGGTATTTGCTCCAGGTGTGCAGGTTTTGCGCGGAGGCGTAAATCCTCACAGACTGCAGTTTCAGGCGGTTCACTACGGCTCCTGGCAGTTTGTAGCCCAGGCTGATGTTCTGGATGCGCAGGTAGGAGCCATCTTCTACCCAACGGGAGGAAACTGCGTTGTTATTACCAGTCGTGCGTGCATTGGCGCGCGGCACTTTACCGTTACCCGGATTTTCAGGCGAACGCCAGCGGTCTTTTACAATCGCCAGGTTGTTACCACCGCCCTCGAGGTTGTCGAAGAAACGACGGCTCAGGTTCAGTATCTGTCCGCCCTGCGTGCCCTGTATAGAGATCGCCAGGTCGATGCCTTTGTAGGAGAACGAGTTGTTTAATCCATAGATGAAATCGGGCTGGTTGTTGCCGATAATAGTCCTGTCTTTCGCATCGAGTATGCCATCGCCGGTTACGTCTTTGTATTTCACGTCGCCAGGGCGGGTGGTGTTGTCGTGTGGACTCGTATGCAGATCGGCTGCATCTTTGAAAATGCCTATTTGCTGGTAACCATAAAAACTACCGATCGGGTGACCAATCATAGTAATGTTGGTTTCACCTACACCACTGCCGTTCAGGATCGGGTCGCCGGTGGGGCCGAGGGCCAGTACTTTATTGCGGTTAAACGACAGGTTGGCACTGGTGTTCCAGGTAAAGTCGCCGGTAAAGTTGTAGCTGTTCACGCCAAATTCAAAACCCCTGTTGTTCATGCGGCCAATGTTCTTAAAGGCAGATCCAAAGCCGGTAAGGGATGGCACATTCACCGACAGCAGCAGGTCTTTGGTAATACGATCATAGTAATCGACAGTTAGCGTAATCCTGTTTTGCCACAACCCGAGATCGATACCCAGGTCCAGCTGCTGGTTACGTTCCCACTTAAGGCCCGAGTTGCCGAGCGAGTTGATCGACAGGCCGGTCACCAGGTTATCGTTGAACGCATAGTTCGTAGTACCGAGGCTACCTACATACGGATAGTAGTTGCTGAATGCGTTATTGCCCGAAAGACCATAACTCGCGCGCAGCTTCAATTCCGACAGAACAGGAATGTCTTTCATGAACGCTTCTTCAGTGGCCCTCCAGCCAACGGACGCTGCAGGGAAAGTACCAAACCTTTCATCCGGACCAAAAATCGAAGAGCCATCGCGGCGTATAGATAATTTAAGGAGATACTTCGCTTTATAGTTGTAGTCGATCCTTGCAAAGTAAGATACCGTAGCGTTTTCTGTGATCTGTGAACTTACAGAAGTAGGTTGCCCCGCGGCATTCAGCGTTTGTACGATGTCGTTAGCAAAGATGCCGCCGTTGCCGTTGGCACTTTGATATTGCAGTTTGTTGGATTCGGTACCGATCAGCACTTCCAGGTTGTGTACGTCGCGGAAAGAAGTGTTGTAGCTCAGGACCTGGTTTACCAGCCAGCTCAGTCCCTGTTCGGAGAACGATGAGCCCACTGCGGCGGTGGGCGGCAGCTGTTGGTTCAACGGCATTTTAGACGTTACGTACGAATTCCTGCGATTGGCGTACAGGTTAGCGTTACCGGACAGGCGGTACTTCAGGTTAGGCAGAAAGCTATACTCCGCCCAGGCGTTCGATAACAGGTTAATCTGGTGGAACTTGCTGTTATATTCTGTAATATTCGCCACCGGGTTCGTGATGCCAGGATAATTGTACGGTGCCGCCAGCGCGGTTTGCGAAGAATAGCCGCCGGCTTCGTTATAGATCGGCGCCATAGGCATGGCGGTGAGGGCAGCGTTGATAATGCTGCCATCGGCCCAGTGACCGTCAGAACGCACTTCGTCTGTAATTTTATAAGAAGGGTTGATGTTTACCCCTAAAGACAGTTTGTTAGTCGGCCGTATATCGATGTTCGCGCGAAGCGTATAGCGGTCCATGGCCGATTTTTTAATAATGCCATCCTGTGACAAGTAACCTGCACTCACGGCGTACTGCACCTTTTCAGATCCTCCCATGGCTGAAAACTGGTAGTTGCTGATGGGGGCAGTGCGGAAGATCAGGTCCTGGTAACGGTGATCGGGTAATGCGGCCACTTTAGCCGGATCATCGTAGTTAAGCCAGTCGAATACCTCGCCACGCGGGTAGCGGTAGCGCAGGTAGTTAGATGGTCTTGCGCTGTTCGGGTCTGTAATCTGCGCGCCTGCCACGTTATCGAGGTAAGCATTGTTCGCAGCTTCTTTCGCAAACTCGGCAAACTCCTGCGAGTTCAGTACCTCCAGCTTTTCTGTAACTTGTTGAAAACCGGTGTATACATTCAGGTTCATACGTGCTTTACCGGCAACGCCTTTTTTGGTGGTCACCAGCACAACGCCGTTGGCACCGCGCGAGCCATAGATCGCTGCGGAAGAGGCGTCTTTCAACACATCTATTTTATCAATTTCTTCTGCATCGAACAAGCCGAAGGTAGCTGAGGATACGATGTTGCCATCCACTACGATCAGCGGACTGGTGCCGGCGGAGATAGAGCCGAAGCCACGCACCTTAATAGCTGGCGTTCTACCCGGGCTGCCTGAGTTCTGCTGCACCACCACTCCCGCAATTTTACCTTGCAGGGCCGTTGCCACGTTGGATACCGGCATGTCGCGGATTTCCTGCATGGATACAGAGGCGATGGCGCCGGTTACGTTTTGTTTCTTTTGCGTACCATAACCTACCACCACCATTTCATTCAGGTTGCTGGAAGATGCGACCAGTGTAATGTTCAGCGTAGACCGGCCCGCCAGTGACAGCGTTTGCGAAGTGAAGCCTATGAACGTAAACGTCAGCGTATCCTGGGTGGATCGGGCATTGAGGGTATAACGGCCTTGGCCATCGGTAACGGTACCAATGGAAGTGCCCTTTACATTTACGGTTACGCCCGGGAGGGGTTGGCCCTTATCGTCGGATACCTGTCCGCTCACCGGTACCTGCGCCTGGAGTGGTTCTTCGGCGCCGGCGGAAATAACGATCATGTTATTGCCCATGTCGCGGTAGCGCAGGCCGGAGTTTTCAAACAATTTGTCGAGCGCATCTGCCAGGCTCGCGTTGGTTACCGTAAAGTTCACTTTCCGGGTGAGCAGGCTGAGGTCGTAGTTGTAGATGAACCTCACTTTCGCCTTTTTTTCGATCGTGTTTAACACCGCACGCATTTCCGCCTTTTCGAAGCTGGCGGTAATGGTTTGGCCTAACACCTTCGCGGCGCTCACCTGGGTAAAGGTAAAAAGGATAATTAACACGGAAAGCTTCATACAAAGAAGGAATTTAAGCAGACGTAGCGTCATCACTCCCCGGGCGGGAGGTGCGTTTTTTTTCATAACTTTGGATTTACGGTTTAAGAAGATAGAAACCCATGATTTTGCCGATCGGGAGGTTTCTGAACATTAGACTTTCCGGGAAATGTTTGCCGCATTTCCCGATTCTTTTTGGTTGCTACTTGTAGATATTTACTTCATTGTGATTGATTTTAAAAGTGAATGGTGACGAGAGCTGCATAGCTGATAATACTTCTGTAATCGTTTCATTTTCAAACTTCGCGTGAAAGCGGTATCTGGCCACAGACGGGTCATGGATCGTAATTGTTACATTGTACCAGCGTTCCATCTCCGCGGTAATCTCCCCGAAATCTTCTCCATCGAACACCAGTTTATTGTACACCCAGGCCGTTTCAACCAGCGAGGTATCTGCAATACTTTTCTTCAGGTGCTGCACGATCAAACGTTGCGTCTCCTGTTTGCTTTCGGTTACATCCTCGTTACTGCTGATGATCACTTTTTCGTGCGGATGCAGCAATACCGGGGCTTCCTGGCTGCCCGCCCGCGACACCTGTACCATGCCGCTGATGAGTGTTGCTTCTGTTTTATGATCGCCCGGGTAACATTTTACATTGAAAGCGGTGCCCAGTACCTGCAGTTGCATATCGCGGGTGCGCACAATGAACGGGCGTTTCGGGTCTTTGGTCACTTCGAAGTAAGCCTCGCCTTCTATTTCCACTTCGCGGCTCGTATCCGAGAAGCTGGAAGGGTAACTGATCCTGCTGCCCGAGTTGAGCCATATAACGGTGCCATCGGGCAGTAACAGCCTTGACTTGGCGCCCGGTTTAGCCACGGTTTCGATCAGCGCGGCACTGGCAGTATCGGGTGGCTGGGAGGAATAACGTGTGTAGAGCCAGCCACCGGCGAGCAGTCCGGTTACGGCGGCCGCAATAGCGATCGCCCGCCGCAGATACCTTACGCGGGGTTGTGGTGCTTCCTCATCGGCACCGGCCATTTCCAGCAGATGCGAAAAACGGGCTTCTGCATCGTCCGCAGCAGGCGGCGGTGTGCGCATAGTCCAGTAGTCGTCCAGGATGGAGAGGAAATACGCATCCTCCGGGTGCGCCCGCAAATGGGCGTCCAGCTCCTGTATTTCCGTGGGAGATGCCTCCCCGGACAGCTTTCTGGCGATTAATCGGGAAATCCTTTCTTTATCCATTGAACCTTGGTTACTGATAAAGACAGGGAAATGAAAGGATGACCTTAAAGGAAATGAAAATTTATTTTTTCACCTCTCTCCGGGGGAAGGCGGAGAAGTGTGATTGCACCTTCTCAGAGATGCGTTTGACGGCGATCACCATCTGGGCATCTACCGTATTGACGGTGAGATTGAGTATCTCGGCCACGTCTTTGTAACGCAGTCCATCTTCCCGTACCAGCTTAAAGATCATTTTACAACGGGGTGGGAGGGATTCCACCGCAGCGGTAATCTTTGCCTGTAATTCGGCGCTGATCATCTGCTGGTCTGGCGACTGGTCAGTAGACAGCTCTACGTCAAAGTGACCGAAAGGCTCGGTAAACTGGCGTTGCGCTTTGGCCGACAGGTAGTTGAGCGAGCCATTTTTGACTGCTACGTAAAGGTATACACGAATATTGCCGATAGCGGCGGCCTTTTCACGTTGCTTCCAAAGGCGGATAAATACATCATCCACGATTTCGGCACTGGCTTCTTTTGTTTTTACGATGGAAAAGGCAAACTGGTTAAGGCGCGGACTGTAAAACAGGAACAACCGGCGAAAAGCCTGCTCGTCGCCGTTCGCGATCTGCTGAAGATTGATGGTCAGCTCTTCAATTGTATGACGTGTGTTGTTTGACAAACCGTCGGGCCTTTTAAGTTGCGATGATTACGTGAAATTTTTCGAGCCGGGGAAAGCCGGGTTACTGGTTGCTTATCTGCGGGTAAAGTACATAAATTTTTGAAATGGGGCGGGGGAAAATAGCAAGAGGGACCGGGCGTCCCTCTTCTTTTATTCGTCTTTGTATTCTAAAATATCGGCCGGCTGGCACTCCAGCACTTTACAGATGGCTTCCAGCGTACTGAATCGGATCGCCTTCGCTTTTCCTGTTTTAAGGATGGAAAGGTTGGACAAGGTGAGCCCGACTTTGTCGGACAGCTCATTCAGCGACATCTTTCGTTTGGCCATCATCACGTCGAGGTTTACAATAATCGGCATTGTGCTATATAGTTAATTCGTTTTCAGTTTGAATTTCAATCCCTCTCTTAAATATCTGTGCGATGATAAATAGCACCACGGCCATGAACAACCAGATGTCTGCACCGCTGAACCTTGCATATTGCAGGTGTGGCAGGGCGATGCCTTTCGTGATCAGCCAGCCGGTATACTTCGCGCCATAGTGAGAAAATGCGGCGATGGCAACCGTGATGTAGGATAACGACAGTATAAACCGCCTGAGGCGTTCACTAAAGGGTTGCGTTAAATCCAGGTCTTTACGCTGCAGGGTGAAAATGATCATATAAAAAAGCGTTGCCTTTAAGCAGGCCACAATGCTCAATATCAGGTGCACCACGAAATAGTTGCCGGGGTCGTGCTCCAGCAGGGGTAAGATGTCTTCCTGTTGCCAAAGATGCGGTACAACGGAAGGGTTGGCGAGCGAAAAAATGGCATGCGTGATGAAGCTACCTGCTTCGATCGACAAGCCGATGAATATGATCCAGGAAAGGACTAACAAAATGATCAGCATATGCCTGAATGTTATCTTTATTTCCATGTTACGTGGGTTTGAATACGCTGTAAAAGTAATAAATATTTATTGATAAACAATAAAAATAAATTGAGGTTTGATAAAATGCAGACAGCAGCGCCCTTCGGTGCTGCTGTCTGCAAATTTGGGTAAGCCTTAAAATTATCCCTGGGAGTGTAAACCTAATTTATTACCCTCGCTGTCGATAAACATTGCGAAATAGCCCATTTCGGGACTGATAGGCGTTTTAGGAACGAGCAGCTGTCCGCCCGACGGTTCGATCTTATCAAGAATGGTCTGCAGGTCATCGCCCGCATCCAGGTAAAGCACGCTGCCTGACGTAGTCGGTTCATAGTCTGGCCCCTGTGCCAGCACCACATTAACCGTTCCTTCCGAAGCCGGGAATACGCCCATCTTTACATCGCCCATCTGTGCTTCTTCGATGTCGACCGCCAGGATGGTCTTATAAAAACGGATAGCTCTTTGCAGGTCCGCTGCCGGTATCTCTATAATCGATACAAAGTTTCGCATATTGTTTCCTGTTAAGTGTGAGACAAAGTAACAGCAAAAGGGCTGCCGTTCATTGTAAAAATGCGACAGTTACTTTTTATGGTAGAGTAGGGAAGATAGGGCCATTTCGTCGGCCGTCAGGAACTCGCCGGGTGTTACGCCGGTAAATTCTTTAAAGTCTTTAATAAAATGCGCCTGGTCGAAATACTCATTTTCGTAAGCGACCGACGTGAAAGAGGCCGTCCGTTGGTCTAGCAGCATTTGCAGCGTGGCTTGCAGCCGTATCACTTTACACAGTTGTTTTGGGCTGATGCCGATGTGTTTCCTGAAATGCCGTTCGAGCTGCCGGCGTTTCGCTTTGTCGTCGTTCATCAATTCGCGTATCGGGGTGCTACCGCCTGATTGTATGATTTTTTCCACCGTACTGGCGACGATCTTGTCTACGGTTGTTTGCTGCTGTAACAAGGCTAGCAGAAAGGTTTCGATGGCGGTAATGCGCGCCTGTGTATCTGTTGCCTGGCTGATTGCCTGAGTGATAGTGTTTGCAGCTGCTTCCCCAAACACGTCCTGCAATGGCGTTTCTGTATTTGCCAGTTCACTGATTGGTTTTTTTATAAAGTTGGCAAAACCGTAGGGATAAAAGCGGATAGCGAAAGTGTGGACCGCGCCCGTAGGTGCGATGTAAAAAGGTTGTGTGATCTGCCCCAGTACCATTTGCCTTGGTTGCAGGAGATAATCGTCCCCGTTTGTGAACCTTTTAATATCATCACCCAGGATGAAAAACATTTCGATGCAGCCATCGGGCAGCACGAGTTGCCTGCCAGCATCCGGCTGCGCTGGTACTTCGAGCGTCCAGTAACATTTAACGATGGATGCCAGATCTGGGTGGGTATTGTATTCCTGGTAGTGCATGCTACCGAAAGATATAACATATCGGCATAAAAAACAGCGCGCCACGGCCGGCGCGGCGCGCTGTATGCTGTTTAAGCTTATATAGTAGGCATACCACCCGTTACGGCAACGGTAGCACCAGACATATAACTTGATTCCTTCGACGCAAGCAGCACATATATAGGTGCCAGCTCTGCCGGCTGGCCTGCGCGCTTCATCGGCGTCTGCGATCCGAATTCGGCGGTTTTATCAGGCGTAAAACTACCGGGAATGAGGGGCGTCCAGATGGGGCCGGGCGCCACGCAGTTTACACGGATGCCTTTCTCGCCCCACAGCTGGGCGAGCGTGGAAGTAAAGTTTTGTATCGCGGCTTTTGTTGCGGTGTAAGGCGCCAGTGTCGGTTTCGGCGTGTAGGCGTTTACCGAAGTGGTATTGATCACTGAGCTGCCCGGCTTCAGATGCGGCTCGGCAGCTTTACAGAGGTAAAACATCGCATAGATGTTTGTTTTAAACGTGTAATCCCATTCTTCGCTGGTCACTTCCTGTAACGAACTATGGTCCATCTGGTAGGCCGCGTTGTTAACGAGTATATCTATCCGCCCAAATTCCTGCACCGCTTTTTCTATAATTTGCTGACAATGCTTTTCGTCGCAGATGTCGCCGGGTAACAAGATGGCTTTTCTGCCCGCCTCTTCCACATACTTTGCTGCTTCCTTTGCATCTTCATGTTCATTCAGATAAGAGATGATCACATTCGCGCCTTCCCGCGCAAAGGCGATCGCCACTGCTTTACCAATACCGGAGTCGCCACCGGTGATGATCGCCGTGCAGCCTTCGAGTTTGCCGGTGCCTTTGTAGGTGGTTTCTCCATGATCGGGTTTAGGATTCATGGCTTGTTCCGTTCCCGGCATCTCCTGCGACTGCTCCGGGTAAGGAGGCTGCGGATATTGAGTGACGGGGTTCTCAGCAGTAGTAGTTGCTCCAAGGTTTTGTGTGTCCATAACATCAACTTTTATAAGTGATCGATATGGCTTGGGGCACCATTATTATGCCATCGGGTTGATGCGAACGCTGCGCTGGCGGAGCTCATCCGCGGGTAGTGGCGGTGTGTGTAAGAAGCGTGGTGTAATGCAGAGGAAGGCACTGCGAATGCAAAGCATCTTTATCGTTATACAAGTGCGGAAATTGTGCCCGCTTTATCGCCTGAACCTGGGGCATATCGTTTGCCGGCGTTCGCTTTGTCGCAGGTTTAATGCGCCGCGCCAGGATAACGTGAGTTCCAGTCCGCCACGATATTGCGACGCAACGGAAAGTTTATTGATGTTAACGTCATAACTTACCCCCATCACAAACTGTCCCATTTCCCATTGCACCACGGGCATAATCGCATCGTTCATCCGGTATACGATGCCGCCTGTCAGCACCTGCGACCCGTCCGCAAAGAAATCGCGGCTCAGCATCGCACCGGCCTGTATAGCGTGAATGCCTACGGGATTAAAGCGATCACCCAACTGCTGGAAGTAGTCACCGTAAAAAACAAACCTATCGTATTCACTTAATGGCGTCGATAGCCCCGTATTGAACGCGAACTTACGGTTGAGTGTGATCACATTGCCATCGAAAAATCCAACCTGCGGACGACGAATATGAAACAATGCAACGCCCACGAAATAATCAGTTCCCTCGCGAATAGCGCCGTTGTAAGTAAGTCCTGTCGACAGATCAAAATAATTCACACTGGTGTTGTTAAACACCTGCTGTGATGCCGGGGCTATGCTGAAAGTACCATTGCTGCCCGCAACAAACTGGTCGTTGAATTGCAGTTTCGTCGGATCGAAACGTTGCTGCATCAATCCACCCATGAAAGCGAGTGACAGGTAGGAGTTCTTTTCGCTGCTCAGCGGCAGACTGTAATTGATAGCCGGTAGTATTTGCGTAGTGCTGTACTCGGAAGTGCCCGCCACATCACGCATTAGTTGCAGACCGATGGTAAAATTGTCGTCCGCAGTAATATTGGCCGGCAGTTTTACTTCCGAGCTGAGCGCGAACGTGCGATAAGGCACCGTTACACTTTGCCATTGATTGCGGTAAGATGCCGTAAAGCGTAAGTCTCCTTCGAAGATGCCTGCCAGCGCTGGGTTACGCAGTAACGGCTGATCATAGAATTGCGAGAACGCTACATCCTGCGCAAAGCCAGTGTTTGCACAAAGACAAGCAACAAGGTAAATAACGGCTTTATAAAAACGTTGCATAATTACTTGTTTAGAATAGTGTAACATTACCCTTGTACGAATATGGTACACCGTTTTCGCATACCACTTCTACCGTATACACATACACACCTACATCCGCTTTGCGACCCTTGATCATGCCGTCCCAGCCAAATTGTGCGCTGTTGGGCGGGAAGTTCGTTCGCTCGTACATCAGTTGTCCCCAGCGGTTAAATACGCGGAACGATTTGATGGCGTTGATACCTGATGCCCGCACCATCAGCACCCGGTTCTCTGGTACATTGCCGTTAGGCGCAAAGGCGTTCGGTATAAACACCTGCGAATTATCACAGAACGTTCTGATGCAGATATCGTCGCTGGCGCTACAGCCGTATACGTTCGTGACCTGTACGTTATAGCACACATTGTTTTTCACCACTGCCACCGGCATAGCGCAAACGGCGTCATTACATTCGAGGTCCTGCATCGGCGTCCATTTGTATTGCGCAATGGGCAACACACCCGGAGCGGCACCATTGGTGATCTGCGGCTCCAGTTGCAGGCGATAACCGGTTGGCAATGTGAGTGTATCCTGCGCAAAAGCCACTACCGGGTAGTCGCCTATCCTGATCGTTGTATCGGTGGAGGTGCTGCAACCCGTTTGTGGCGACGTGACCGTAATCGTATAAATACCTGCATCCTGCAAAGTAACACGGTTGATCACCGCATTGGCCGCCCGCACCGGAAAGCCCGTCGCAGGTCCGCGCCATTCGTACGTGAGCGCCAGGTTACCGGGAATAGAACTGAACGCCTGTAAGGTAAGCGCCTCGCCCACACACAATGGCGATCTGGTTACCACTACCGGTTTAGCAGGCGCCTGGTTAACCGCTACCTGGAAGTTTGCCGGTAAGGAGATGCAGTTGTTCTGCATCGCATATACCACGTAAGTACCGGCATGTGCCAGGGTGGCTTCCGGGAAGATGACGACGGAGTTCCGTACCGTATCGGCATAAGGCCCGAATGCTGGTCCGGCCCACACGTATTCGATAGGCCCTGCCTGTTCGCTGGTAGCGGTAAGCGCGGTTAAACGTAACGGCGCGCCGCTGCACACGGGTGGATTGTAACCCGCTACCGGCGCAGCTGGGGGAGATGGATCGCGTAGGATGAACACATCGGGCAATGGCCGAGAGATACAGCCGCCACTTGTCTCTACCCTAAAGTTGCTGTAAGTGCCGGCGGTAAGAGGGATCACGATCATGCCGGCAGCGTTGGTCGTACCGCTGTAGGAGTATGGCAGCCCGAACTTGTTGTAATGTACGGTCACCGGCAGGTTAGGCGTTAAGTTGTTGCTCAGATCGCGCACATCCAGTGTAATCGTTCCCGATGGTACGCCGCAGGAAGTTGGATTTACATATGCCGAGCCAATGATGTTCAGGGTTGGATGTACTACTGCGTCGATGCGGCTCCTCGCACTTTCACAATTATCGGCGGTCAGATGGCTTACATAGAAAGTACTGGTGCCTGAAATGGCCGTGTTAATTACAGGTGCAGCGGCGAGCGGCGCCTGGTTGCGATCGAACCAGCGTATGTTCATACCTGGTAGCGGCGTTACCTGCAAGGTTTGCGGCGGCACGTCCATACAATAGCTGGCGTTGGTTGTAACCGGTGCGGGTACTACTGGCCGTACGAGCAACGTAATATTAACTGGAGCACCGTTACAGGCGATGGGGGACGGGTTCGTTGGTGTAACCCTTATGGTGATCGTCTGGTTCGCGGTGCCTGTATTCGTGAATGTTAAAGTAGCGGAAGATGTGTTGGCTGTTGCGGCGATCGTTCCGTTCACACCGGCAGGCAATGGTGCCGCCAGCGTCCAGGTGTAAGTGGTGCCGGGCACGGTAGATGTTGGCGTATAAGTCGCGCTGCCGCCTGAACAAATGGCCTGGTCCGGTGACGGGAAGCTGATAACCGGACTTTCCACGATCTGCACAGTAGCCGCTGTTGTAAAGCCAGGACAGGGGGCACTGGCGGCAATATTGTATGTAACGGTGTAAGTGCCCGGTGTACTGGCCGCCGGATTAATTGCGCCGGTAGCCGGATTGATAGATAATCCCGGTGCCGCGGAATAGACTCCGCCCGTTGTGCCCGTAATTGTCACCGCCTGCGGCATAGTAATATTCCCGCAATAAGGTGAACCCGCGTAGTTGATCGTAGCGGTGGGCGCACCGGTAACGGTTACCGTTGCGGTAGCTATATAATTAGCACAACCACCTGTACCTGGCGCCGTATAACGGATCGTGTACGTGCCGGGCGTTGCGCCTGCCGGATTGATCTCTCCGCTGACGGCGTTCACCGGCAGTCCGGTCGCAGGTACCACATCGAAAGTGCCGCCCGGCGTGCCGGTGCGGTTGACGGGTACGGGGGCATTAGGTGTTGCGGGTGTATTGGCCACATTACACAAGGTGGCAGGTGTATAACTAATCGTAGCTGTAGGTGCGGTGGTGATGTTAACTGTCGTTGTGGTCGTTAAACCCGGACAAGGGCCCGCCGCCGCAATATCGTAGGTAACGGTGTAAGTACCCGCAGCACTTGCCGCAGGGTTAATAGCACCGGTAGTAGCATTGATGGATATGCCAGGTGTTGCGCTGAACGTGCCGCCGGCACTGCCTGTCAGCACAACAGGCGTAAGCGGATCATTCGAACAGATGGCCGGATAACTGATCGTAGCCGCAGGCGCGCCGTTCACAGTGATATTGGTCGTGGCCACAACAGGTGCACAGGCCCCGCTGCCGGGAGCCGTGTAACTGATCGTATACACTCCGGCTGTCGCACCTGCAGGTGTAATCTGTCCTGTAGTTGCATCTACTGTAAGACCGGTAGCGGGTGTAACGGAATAGATACCGCCGCCTGTACCGGATTGTGTAACTGCTACCGGCGCACCGCCTGCATTACAAAGTTGGTTCGCGGGATAACTGATCGTCGCAGTCGGCGCGGCCGTAACGGTTAATGTTGCCGTAGCCGTGTAACCAGGACACGGGGCCGCAGCCGCAATATCGTAAGTAACAGTGTACGTGCCCGGCGTACTGCTCGCAGGTGTAATCACACCGGTGACTGCGTTAATGGTAAGTCCAACAGGAGATGCACTAAACGTTCCGCCACCAGACCCTGTACGTGTTACAGCGGTAGGCGTGCCGGATGTGCAAAGGTCAGGATAGCTGATCGTAGCAGTAGGCGTTCCGTTAACCGTAACGGTCGCTGAAGTATTATATACCGGGCAGCCACCTCCCGCAGGTATGCTGTAAGTGATCGTATATGTGCCGGGTGTCGCATTTGCCGGGGTAATTGAACCGGCGGCGGTAATCGCCATACCCCCCGGACTAATACTGAACACGCCGCCGGTAGTGCCGTTGAATGTTACAGGTACAGGCGGATTGGTGCCAGCCGGACTATTATCAACATTACAAAGCAGGTTAGGGGTATAAGCAATACTTGCATTCGGCGCCGGGTTCACTACAACGTCGATGGCCGCACGCGGACTCTCCCCGCAGCCTGTCGCCTGGCTTACATACCAGGTAGTAGTGCCCGGTGTAGCGGTAGAAGGTGTTGGCGCAGTCGTACTACCCGTGCCGCCGACAGCAGTCGTATACCATAGTAAGCCTGCACCCGGCGCGGTTAGGGGCACCGCCGGAGCGAACTGGCAGTAAATAATGGGCGACGTTACCACCGGTGCTACCGGTAAAGGACTAACCGTTACCGTAATCATCCTCCTGGGCCCTTCGCAGCCGTTAACGGTCTGACTAACCCAGTAGTTAGTGCTGCCTGTCGCCGCAGTTGACGGTGTAGGAGCGGTGGCGCTTCCCGTACCACCATTAGCAACATCATACCAGAGCAGGTTGCTTCCCGTCGCTGTTAATGGCGTGGCCGCCTGGTTTAAGCAAAGTAAAACCGGCGTTGTAACGGTAGGCGCCGGAGGCAAAGGATTGACTGTTACGGTTAGTGGTACCCGTACGCTTTCGCATTGATTAGGTAGTGTTTGCGTAACGTAGTAGGTACTGGTGCCTGCAGTATTCGTCCCGGGCGTTGGTGCTACAACGCTGCCTGTACCGCCGCTGGATGAAGTGTACCAACGAAGGTTAATGCCCGTCGCCGTTAGTTGTGCCGGCGTCGCGCCCTGGCAATAAACTAACGGCGTAACGGTTGGCGGTGGTGATTGGGGCAAGACAACGATCTGCCTTGTGATCGCATCAGTACCACAACCCGTATTGCCTGCTGTTAAGGTGACGTTATAAGTACCGGCGGCCGCATAGGTGTGGCAGGGCGGATTCAAAGCATTAGAGGTGGTACCGTCACCAAAATCCCAGGTGTAGGTGGTGGTGCTGTTACAGTTGTTGCCCATGTATCCGGCAACGGTTGTATTGTTGAAACATACCTGGTTCGTGACGCAAGGCTGTGCAGGTGTAAAGGTGAAATTCGCCACCGGTTTCCTGCGTATGATAATTTGGTTTAGCGTATAGGTCGTCGTAAAACACCCGTTGATCGCCCGTAGCGTAGCGGTAAAATCCGCCGCACCCGGACAAGAGGTGGTATTATAAATGTGCGAGAAAATATAGTCCGTATTGGTAGCATTTAACGGATGGTTCAGTACCAGGCGCGGGGTGTTATCTCCAAAGTCGATTTCATACCGCGTACCGGGCGAGTTCAACGTCCAGTTGCCAATTTTGAACTCCACCGGTGCCGGCGCACAAAGACCAGTCGTAGAAGCTGTGGTCGTAAAGCTGGCCAGCGGGTTAGAACCGTTGTAGAACTGAATGTTCCTCGTTACGGTACACCCATTCGCCGGCGTAATGGTCACCCGGATGTTAAAGTACCCCTGCGCATTATAAGTATGCGATTGCTGCGCCCCCGATGCCCAGTCTGTCGCTGTAAACGCCGCCGTACCGTCGCCCCAGTCAATCGTATACTGGTTGCCTGTGCCGGTTACCTGCGACGCGTTGGATACCTGTAATGTATAAGTAGCCGTGCCCGTACAGCTGGAGAAGCCCTGGCCGCTGTTGTCGTTAAGGTTTGGTTTAGGACTGGGAATCACGGTTAGCTGCGTTCCGCTTACCACCGTACCTTGATTCGTGACGATTCTTATCGGACCAGACGTCGCGTTCTCGTTCACCGTAGCCACGATCTCCCCGGCATTGGTTACAGAAAAGCCTGCAGGCAAACCGTTCACTTCCACGCCCGTTACGTTCGTGAAATCAGTTCCGGTAATAGTAACATTCCTTCCCTGGCAAACGGTAGTCGGGGAAAATGAGGTGATGGTTGGAGCCTGGGCAAGGCCTGTAACAGGTGTCAGCCATAAACTGATGATCGACAGCACAACAACAAATCCAGGCAGCCACGGGGAAGCGCTCTTTTGCAAAGACGGCATATGTTATTCGGTTAGGGAATGGAGTTACGACGGGTACAATGATACGATAAATATCGGTAAGGAGTATGCGGGGCGGCGTTAAGGGATGGTTATGTGGGGTGAATCAGTATGCAGGGCCGGCCACAACCAGCCCTGCTCTTAAAAAAACATATTATTTCCTCGCCGGTGCCGCCTGTGCCTTGGTAGTAGGTCCTTCCACAACCAGCTTCCCGTCTTTCTGAATCTTCATACGATCGATAAATACCACACGCTCGTCGCCGGTCGCGGTAGTACGTGCATGGTACACACAAAACATTTCCTTCCCGTTAGGGGAGTAGGTAATGCTGTTATGGCCAGTGCCGGTTACCACGCCGCCCTGCTCTACGTTCTTCTGCAAAACAGGGTTGTTGCTCGCTTTGGTAAAAGGCCCCAGCGGACTCTTGGCAGTTGCATAACCCACCGCATAGTTCTTACCACCAAAGTAGTTGGCGGAATACATCATGTAATAGGTGTTGCCTTTTTTGAAGGCGACAGAACCTTCCGTCCACCTGCGGTTCACTTCTTTCGAGGTAACGGAACGGCTTTCCCATTCGGCTTGTTTGTCATCCATTTTAACGGGCGGACGAAGCAACATCACGGGTTCGCTGATTACGCCGCTAAAGTCGGGTTTCAGTTCTACGCCATATACCCAGCTCTCTTCGATCTTATCGTACCAGCCTTTCTGTTTTGCCCAGGTGGCCACTTCGCTTTCTACGGCATGTTTGTAGCAGCAGCGTGAATAGTAGAGGTAGATCTTGCCGTTGGTGTCAAAAAACACGTTCGCGTCAATGATCGGGTAGCCGGGATCAAAAACGGGACGGGTATACAGGTCGATGAACGGGCCGGTTGGTTTGTCGGCAACAGCCACGCCTACACGGAAATTTTCGAGCTCTTTGGTCGGGTTGTTTTTCCACTGCGCGCTGTAAAACATATAGAATTTGCCTTTATAGGCGTATACTTCCGGTGCCCAGTAAGCGCCGTCCCAGGCAGCGGTGGAATCGCTCCAGCCGTTTTTGTTGGCGGCGTAAAATACCTGGCCTTCGTTTTTCCAGTTGATCATGTCAGTGGAAGAGTAGGCGGAAAAGCCATTTTTGGCGCCGCCGCCGGTGCCGTACATGTAATACTTATCGCCCTTTACATGCATCACATAAGGATCCCCGAACTGTACTTTCAGTGGGTTCTGATAGGTGGCCTGTTGCCCGAATGCATACGTGGAACCGAGGGTCAACATCAAGAGTAGTGTACTTAAACGTTTCATTTGTTACTTCGTTTTGTTCGTGATCTTAAATTCATTAAACACAGCCTGCTGTTTACCATCGCCCTGGTAATGAAGGCCCGGGCGCGGACTGCGATCCCACTGGGGCAGGAAGCCGATGTTTTGTTTATCGCCTACCTGCTGCCAGCTGCCGTTTGCCTGGCGGTAAAAGGCTTCGCCATGATGGTCGTCATACGTGGTTAATTTCAGTTGGATGGGTAAGCCCGCTTTGATGTTCGCAGTGGCCAGTACAGAACGTTTGTTGTCTTTCACCAGCCAGTATTCAATCTTATCATTCACCACACCCACACCAATGGCTGCATTCACATCGCCATAAAAAGCGAGTCCCTTCAAGGCTGCATTGGTATTTGCAACAGTGGTGGTAACATCGAAGTTTGTGCTGACGGGGCGCACTGTCAGTACAAGCCCTGTTTTATTACCTTCCTTCACGCTGCCTGTAAGGTACAGGCTTCCGTTCTTTTGCGTAAACACGGGCTGTGAGTTGCGGAAGTCCCATTGCCAGTAGCCGGCAGGTTTCTTTTCGGCAAAGGAAGTAGTAAGGTCGACCGGTTTGCTTTCGGTATGACGGCTTACGAAAGAAGGCCAGCTGTTGTCTGCCGGCCATACCAGCTCCGCCATCAGGCCTTCGCGGCCGGTAAACACGTTATTGGCTTCGTTATAAGCATGATAGATGTACATGTACTTACCTTCCTTTGTTTGTGCAAAGGTGCCGTGTCCCGGGCATTTCCAGGCTTCATGGGTTTGCAGGATGGGGTTTTGGCTGTACTCTTCATACGGGCCGGCGAATGTAGCCGACCTCGCCACGCGCACGTGGTAGCTGCAACCATTGCCGCAGCAGTTGCCGGCGGAGTAGAACAGGTAATAGTAATTGCCTTTCTTCAAAATACTCTGACCTTCCATACCAATGCCAGGCGTGTCTTTCAGCATGGAAAATGGTTCTCCTTCCAACTTCAGACCGTCGGCGGATAACTTGCTGCCGAGTATTTCGATGGGGCGTTTATCAAGACCATAAGCCTTGAAGGTGATATATAGCTGACCATTATCGTTGTAAATGAAAGCATCGATGGCTTCCTTGCCGAAATCCACCAGCACACCATGATCTTTAAAGCCCTTGTCGGGGTATTTAGAAGTGGCTACGCCGATGCAGGATACGTTGTCGGACTTGCGACGGGCGGTATAATAAAGATAATAGGTGTTGTTGTGGAAGTAATATTCCGGTGCCCAGAATGAGCCGGATGTCCATTCCGGTGCCTTGTCGAACACATAACCTACCTGCTTCCAGGTTTGCAGGTCCTGCGAGCTGTAAATAGGGTAGTGCGGCGCCCATTCGGACGAGGTGGCGGTCGCAAAATAGCCTTGGGGTGTTTTAATGATAGATGGGTCTGCAAAGTCGCCCGCAATCACGGGGCCCGTTTGTGCCTTAGCGGCCGTAAAGGGCATGGCCAGGCAGCCAAGAAGTAAAATCCGGTTCACATTGAGTTTCATATCCGTAGTCAAAAGTTAGTTCATAAACGGCCTGCCGGGCAGGCAAAGCCGTAAACTACAAACGAAATCCGAAGTAAAAAACAAGAAAGATGAGTGGCGGTAATAATAATTTCGCGTGTCTATCATAGCAACCGGTCATCAATAAGTATAGGAGGATTGCCCGGCTATGTATATATTACCATGAAACAGCCAAATCACGTCATTATATTTTTTATTCTAACATGAAACTATTCAGATACCTGGCGCCCGCCATGCTGATAACCGCTTTCCACGTAGCAAAAGCCCAGGATGCCTCCAAACCGGATGAGAACCGTTTTACCAAGGTGGTACTGCAACCCAAACTGGAAGAACCCATGCAGTTCCAGGTGCTGGAAGATGGCAAGGTGCTGTATGCCGAACGCAAAGGTAAAATCAAGTTATACAATCCTGCCACGGCCAAAATGCAGGTGATCGCGGAATTTAATGTAAGCCGCGAATATGTGAGCAAAAAGGGCGAACGCTCCGAGGGCGAGGACGGCCTGCAAGGCGTAATCCTCGACCCGAACTACGCAAAGAACCATTGGATATACGTTTACTATTCTCCCAAAGCGGTGTCAGTCAACCGCCTGTCCCGCTTCACCTGGCTCGGTGGCAAGCTGAATATGGCTACCGAAAAGGTGATACTGGACGTACCGGTGCAGCGTGAGGAGTGCTGCCACGTAGGCGGCGGTATGGTGTTCGACAAAGCCGCTAACCTATACCTGAGCACGGGTGATAATACGTTTTCCCGCTCTTCCGACGGTTTTACGCCGATCGACGAGCGTCCTGGCGAGGGCCCCAGGGATGCACAGAAGTCGTCCAGCAATACGAATGACCTGCGCGGAAAGATTCTGCGCATCCACCCGGAACCAGATGGCAGCTACACGATCCCGGAAGATAACCTGTTCCCGAAGGGCACGGATAAAACGCGTCCTGAGATTTATACCATGGGCAACCGCAACCCATGGCGCCTCACGATCGACAGCAAAACGGGCTGGCTGTTCTGGGGTGAAGTGGGGCCGGACGGTTCAAACCCTTCTGACCTGCGCGGACCACGTTCGTACGATGAGTTTAACATGGCCAAACGGGCAGGTAACTATGGCTGGCCGTACTTTAATGGCAAAGAAGCTTACCGCGATTATGATTTCGCGACGAAACAATCCGGCGAATGGTGGGATGCAAAACAACCCGTGAACAACTCTCCGAATAACACAGGACTGATCAACTTACCACCTGCCGAAAATCCGCTGATCTGGTACCCGTATGCGGCCAGTGAAGAGTTTCCGGACATGGGCAGTGGCGGACGCAGTGCCGTGGGCGGACCAATCTTCTACCGCTCCGATTTTAAGAAGGATGCTAAAAACCTGTTCCCCGCTTATTATGAAGGCAAATGGCTGATTACCGACTGGGTACGCGGCTGGCTGATGGCCGTTACGCTCGACGACGACGGCAAACTGGTTTCCATGGAACGTTTCCTGCCTAACCTTGTACTGCGCGGCCCCATCGACATGAAGTTTGGTCCGGATGGCGCGTTGTACATCCTCGAATACGGTAACGGTTACTTCAAAGACAATCCGGAAGCAGAACTTATCAAAATAGAATATAATGGCGGCAACCGCAAACCCGCGGTGCAGGTGGCTGCGAACATAACTGCCGGTGCTCTGCCATTGAAAATACAGTTATCATCCAACGGTACTACCGACGCCGATGGCGACAGCCTCCGTTACGACTGGAAAATCACGAAGAACGGCGTGGTCGTTCAGTCTTTCAAAACACCCAACCCGGAATTGTCGCTGACAGCCGGCGGTGTATATAAAGCAAATTTGACCGTGACCGATCCTGCTGGTGCCAAAAACAGTAAGTCGGTGGAAATTGCCGCCGGTAACGCATTGCCGCAGGTCGATATCAAACTGACGCAAGGGAATAGCAGCTTCTTTTTCCCGGGCAATATCGTGAAGTACGCAGTAAGTGTGTCCGACAAAGAAGACGGCAGCCTGGTGAATAAACGCATTTTGCCCGCACAGGTATCGGTATCTATTAATTATCTTTCTGAAGGATACGATATGACGGTAGTTGCCCAAAACCAGCAACGGTTCGATGCTTCGGCCGAACATGCTGCCGCAAAGGCAATGCTGAAGAAGACTGACTGTAACGCCTGTCACGCCCTGAACGCCGTTTCCCTCGGCCCCTCTTTCATGCAGATCTCGCAAAAGTATAAAGCAGATAAAGCAGCCGTGGCGAAGCTGACGAAGAAGGTCATCAACGGCGGATCCGGTGTGTGGGGCGATGCGATGATGCCTGCGCACTCTACGATGAGTACCGAACAGGTGAACACACTCGTGAAATACATCCTGAGTGTAAGTGATAAAAAACCGGTACAGAAAAACCTGCCGGTAACAGGCAGTTATACAACTACCGAGAAACCTGGTCAAACGAATAAGGGGTCTTACATTTTCAGGGCTGCTTATAAGGACAGGGGCGCTAACCTCGCTCCGGCGCAATGGGGCGAAAGCATCCTGGTGTTAAGGCACCCGAACCGCCCGGTAGCAGAGGCCGACAGCACCCGTGGACTGGAATACGCGCGTAACAAAACGGTCGCCATCGTAAAAGAGGCTGCTTCCTGGATACTCTTAAAACAGACAGACATCACCGACCTGAAAAGCATTACTGTAAATGGCACCGATTATGCCGGTCCGGGTGCTTTCGAGATCAGGCTTGGGTCGCCGGACGGTAAAGTGATCGGGAACGGGGCAGATGGGGCGAATAATGTAACGGCCACGCTCGAACCGACTACCGGTAAACACGATGTGTACCTGGTGTTCGGGAAACGTGATGCGCGAATTACATCGGTCACCGTCAATAACAAATAAACGTTTTCCTGGCTCAATCCTGGTGCGGCTTACGTTACCGTCAATAACAAATAAACGCTTTACAGAGGGCTGGCCACATCACGGTCAGCCTTCTTTCTTAAAAAATATCCCCGGCCAGTGGCGGTAGGCGGCCGGTTGCGTGTCATTAGGGTATTGTCCATACTAACGCGATCGTACACGTCATGAAGCAGCAACTGATTATCGCCTTATTGCTGGCCGCTTTGCCAGCCTTTGCCCAACAGAAAGACCTCGTAGCCTATGCCAACACACTACAAGGCACCAACTCCGAATACGCCCTGAGTAACGGGAACACGTATCCCACCACTTCACTTCCTTTCGGTATGCATGCCTGGTCGCCACAAACCGGTAAAAACGGCGATGGATGGAAGTACCAGTACAAAGCCACCACGATCCGTGGTTTTCAACAGGCACACCAATGCAGTCCCTGGGTAGGCGATTATGCCGTATTTACACTGATGCCGGTGGCCGGTGAACTTAAAACGCATGAAGATGAACGTGCGGCGGCCTTTAGCCACGACCGCGAAACTGCCCGTCCCGATTACTACAAAGTGACGTTCGATAATCATACGACCACCGAGCTTACTACTACCGAACGAGGTGCACACCTGCGTTTCTCTTTTCCCGCCAGGGTGCCGGCGCATGTTGTGCTCGACGGTTACAATGCGCTCAGCGGCGTGCGTATCTATCCGTCAGAAAGAAAAATTACAGGTTATGTGACCAACGGCCGTTTCATCCCGAAAAACTTTCGCAATTACTTCGTGATCGTTTTCGATCAACCGTTTGAATCGTTCGGTACCTGGGAGAATGTGCATAATCGCCAGCTGAAAGGCAACGACACGCTGGAGGCAGTGGGTGCGGGTGCTTATATTACTTTCCGGCCGGGCTCAAAGGTGTCGGCTAAAGTCGCTTCTTCCTACATCAGTGCTGAACAGGCGGAGACTACACTGCAACAGGAGTTAGGCCGCTACCGCAGTTTCACCGATACCCGTTCTGCCTCTCAGAAAATATGGAATACGCTGTTCCGCAATGTGCTGGTAGAAGGCGGCACGCAGGAAGAATTGGCTACGTTTTACTCCTGCCTGTTCCGCGCGAATCTCTTCTCGCATCAATTCTTCGAATACGATCAAAACGGGAAGCCATATTACTTTAGTCCGTACGATGGTAAGGTGCATAACGGTTACATGTATACGGACAATGGCTTTTGGGACACCTTCCGCGCGCAGTTCCCGCTCAACACGATATTACATCCAACGATGACGGGCCGCTACATGCAGGCTTTGCTTGATGCGCAGCAACAATGCGGCTGGCTGCCTGCCTGGTCGTTCCCCGGTGAAACAGGCGGGATGCTCGGCAACCACGCGATCTCGCTATTGACGGATGCCTGGGTGAAAGGCATCCGCACGTTCGATCCGAAACAGGCACTGGACGCCTACTTTCATGAGGCCATGAACAAAGGTCCCTGGGGCGGCGCCAACGGTCGCGCAGGGTGGAAGGAGTATTACCAGCTCGGCTATGTAGCCTTCCCTGAATCGCACGGCAGTACGTCGCAAACGCTGGAATATGCCTACGATGACTTCTGCGGTTACCAGCTGGCGAAGCTGACCGGACAAACGTTCTACGCACAACTCTTCGCCCGCACGATGTTGAATTACAAAAACCAGTACGATAGCACCACCGGTTTCATGCGCGGCCGAAAACTCAATGGCGACTGGCTGGAAAACTTCGATCCGTACGAATGGGGCGGGCCATATACCGAGGGTAATGCCTGGCACTGGCAATGGTCGGTGTTTCATGATGTACGCGGACTGATCAACCTGATGGGAGGCGAGCAACCTTTTCTGAATAAACTCGACTCCTTATTCACCGCACCGCCAACCGTAAACGTAGGCTACTACAAACAAATGATCCACGAGATGACTGAAATGGTGAATGCGAAGATGGGCCAGTATGCACACGGAAATCAGCCCGTTCAGCATGCCATCTATCTCTATAACTATACTTCCCAACCCTGGAAGGCCCAGGCACTGGCACGCAAGGTAATGGCAAATCAGTACAACGCAGGGGAGAATGGTTTTCCGGGTGATGAAGACCAGGGGCAGATGTCGTCATGGTACGTAATGAGCGCATTAGGTTTTTACAGCGTGTGCCCCGGCACCGATGAATATGTGATCGGCAGCCCGGTGTTCGGAAAGGCTACCATCAAACTGGAAAACGGCAACACCTTCCTGGTGGAGGCGAGAAACAACAATGCACAAAACGTATACATTCAATCGGCTACGCTGAATGGCAAGCCATATACCCATCATTGGATCAGACACAGCGATATCATGGCAGGAGGTACGCTGGTGCTGGAGATGGGAGATAAACCGGCGACAGGCCGCGGACTGGCAGATGCCGATCAGCCTTTTTCACTCAGCCGCCCATAACCGCCAGGTGCCGCCTGCCACGCACCTCGACTCGCTACCGATAAAATTGCGGCCGCGTTTAGGAAATCATGCACAAACGATTAATTTTAGCGGAAGTTTTCAGATTTCCGTAATGCAAAAAGCACTTTCCACGTACGTTGATGAAGCATTGTTCCAGCTGGTAAAGCAGGGCGATAAAGCGGCGTTTGATGAGATTTACAAACGATACTGGCAGGAGTTGCTCGATGCGGCCTATAAACGGGTGAAAGAGCCGGAAACCGCGATGGAGCTGGTGCAGGAACTGTTAGTGCATCTCTACCTGAAACGGGAAACGATCGAACTCACCACCAATTTGCGCGGATACCTGCATACAGCACTTAAAAACCGGGTACTCAATTCGGTGCGTGCACAGTTGGTGCGAAACACTTACCAGCAACATCTTTCCAGGGATGGTAATACTTTTCAGCCGGATGCTGCCAGTACTTTACAACTCAAAGAACTGCAACGCCAGATAGACGTGTCCTGCGCCAGTATGCCCGAGAAATGCCGCGAGGTATTTTTTCTCAGCCGCCGCGAACATCTTTCGTATCAGCACATCGCCGACCGGCTGGGCATATCGGTAAACACAGTAGAAAAACATATGGTGAAGGCGCTTAAAATTCTGCGCACGCATCTCAAAGAATATCATTTCTCGATTTTATGGTGCCTGATCTGGATAGGCCGCTGGCTGCATGGCCGCGGTATTTTTTAGCATGCAATGGCGGTAGCCTTGCATTCAGGTGTCAACCAATAAGAGGGATTCAACAATGGATAATACCCGGTTAAAAGAATTATTAAGCAAATACCAGGAAGGTACCGCGACTGCCGCCGAAATGCGGGAGATCGACGAATGGTACCAGTCCCTGGATGCGCAACCTGCACTCACATCGCAATTAGACGGCGAAGAACGTGTGGCGCTGGAACAACTGTTATTGCTCCGCATCACCCGCAACATTGAAGCGGCTGAGCCGATGCGTGTAGTAAAACGCCCGGCACGTTACTGGTGGGCGGCGGCTGTTGTGTTATTGCTCGGTGCCGGCGGCTGGTGGATGACGCGGGATAAAACTACGTCGCCAACACCCGTACTCGCTACCCTGGAGGCAGGCAAAAACAGTATTAAAAAGATCGTACTGCCTGACAGCACGGCTGTATGGCTCAACTTCGATAGTAAGATTACCTATTCCGCTACCGGCCGTGAAGTATGGCTGGAAGGGGAAGGCTACTTTGATGTAGCATCCGCAAAAGCACAGCCTTTCCTGGTGCATGCGGGCGGCCTCGAGGTGAAGGTGCTGGGCACCAGTTTTAATATCGATGCCTACACGCCGTCAGACAAAGTAACCGTAACAGTCGCTAATGGTAAGGTAGCGATCGGGAATGATAACGTTACTGCCACTGCACTCACTGCCGGCCAACAGGCGATCTACCTGCCGAAAAACGCAAGCCTGGTTACCGTGCTGGTCGATGCAGCAGACTTTGCTGCCTGGCGGCAGGGCCAGCTGGTATTCAGAGAAATGAAATTCCGTGATATCGCGCTTAGACTGGAACGACGCTACGATGCTCACATCCGGTTTGAGGATAATGAAGTGTCGGAAGCTTTGCTAACGGGCAGCTTCGACGATAAGGTGAGCTTATCGAAAGTGATGGACATGTTATGCGACATACACGGTTACAAATACCGCAAAACGCCCGGGAAAAACGAGTACCTGGTGTTCCGCGAACGTAAGAAATAAACCACGGGAACTGATGGTGTGAAATTGCCGGAAATGAAAGATACATTGGCAGAATGGCTGCATGCAACAACCTGGCGGGTTACCTGCCTGGTATTGGTATGTTGTTGCCTGCACTTTCTGCCGGCCTATTCGCAACAAGGTCCGGAAACACCGCTCTGGCACACGATGGTGGACATCCGCATATCTGACGAAACGTTCGAAAAGGTATTCGACCAGGTAGAGGCTGCCACGCCCTTCCGGTTCGTGTACAATCCGAATGAGATCAACGGCAGTGGCCGGGTGACGATCCGCAAACGCCTGTCCGTAGCAGCAGCCTTACAGTTATTACCGCCTGGACTTCAATATGAACTACGTGGCCGTAATATACTCATCACGCGAAAAGAAGATGTCAATACCAGGCAACTGCTCACCGGGCGTGTGGCCGACATCCAGAACAAACCGTTACCGGGTGTAAGTGTGCAGATGAAAGGTGCGCAGCATGGGGTGATCACCGACGAATCCGGGCGATTCAGCCTCGAAGGCGGGGCGGGTGATACATTGCGTTTTGGTTTGATCGGCTACTACGAACAGGAAGTAGCAGTGGGCACCACCGGCTTATTGTACGTAAGGATGTTGCCGAAACAGGCGGCCTTACGCGAAGTGGTAGTGATCGGCTATGGCACATCGAGCAAAGAAAACCTGACCACCACCATTGGCAACGTAAAAGGAGAGGACCTGAAAGAGCGGCCTTCCAACATGAATGTGATGCAAGGTTTGGCCGGCCGGGTGGCAGGCGTAAGTGTGATGATCAACTCCGGTAAACCGGGCGGCAACCCGATCGTGAAGATCCGTGGTACGGGTTCTATCAACGCCTACAACGCACCGTTGTACGTGATCGATGGCATCGTGGGAGCCGATCCGATGATCATCGATCCCAATATTGTGGCGGCTGTGGATGTGTTGAAAGATGCCGCCGCTTCGGCGATTTACGGGGCACGCGGTGCAAATGGTGTCATCGTCATCACCACCAAGAAAGGGAAGAAGAGTAGTCCGGGTTTAACGTTCCGCAATACACTAAGCGTCGGTACCAGGGCGCGAAAGATCAACCTGATGAATGCGGAGGAAGCGCTGGATATGTTCCGCCGGCAATACGAATACCTGCCTGGTCGCACCGCGCCACACCTGGATGCTGCCAACGATTTTCCGCGTAAGCAGGAATTGTTTAATGCAGACGGCACGCCCAGGTATCATACCGATTGGCAGAACGAAGCCAGCAGGGTAGCGGTATCGCACGAACATGCATTGTCTTTTTCTGCCGGGAAAGATGGGATTACGGCGCTCGTAAACTTGTCGTATAACGAGCAGCAGGGCATCTTACTGAACAGTTACTCGCGGCAGGTGAATGGCTTCGTGAACGTAGGCTGGGACGTGAACCGCTGGTTACATGTACAGGCCGTGTTGAACAGTGGCGCCTTCAAACAAAATAATGTGGATATCAATACGCTTGGACTAAATGCCGTACGTCAGATATATGAGTTCTTACCTTTTTTGCCGGTGCGTTATGCAGATGGCAGTCACTCGAGGAAGGGTGATTATCCCGGTGCGGAAGAATCTGAAAACCCCGTTCGGCTAATGAACGAGGTGCAATCCGTGGCAGGCCGCTCGTACACCATGGGCAATCTGCAAGCCACGATGCGGCTCACCAGCCGCCTGCAATTTACCGCAGGCATCAGCGGACAAACGGGCGCTAACTACAGCCTGTACTACGCCGGCCGCGATCTGCGTGGTTTCTCGGATGTACAGCAGGGCGTAGCGACGCGAGGCCATGGCAACTCCGCTTCGTGGACGTCGGAAGACTATCTCACCTGGAATGGCGAAACCGGTAAACACAAGCTGACCGCAGTATTAGGGGCCAGCTGGTATTACTTCGCCACCATGAACACACAGGCGGGAGCAGAAGGCTTCTTCGACGACTTCTTTGCGTACAATAGTCTGCAAACCGGATTGGTGCCGCAAAGGCCTGTATCTGGTTCTGGTCGCAGTACGATGAATGCGTATTATACGCGGGTCAACTATAACTACGATCACCGTTACCTGCTGGGTTTTTCTTTCAGGATGGATGGGGCCTCCCGTTTCGGCGCACGTAACGTGTACGGTTACTTTCCGAGCTTTTCCGGTGCCTGGCGCGTTTCTTCGGAACCTTTCTTCCAGGATGTGCAGTTGGTATCTGACCTGAAGCTGCGGGGCAGTTATGGCATCGTAGGCAATGCGGATATTGCAGACTACGTAACGCAGGATCGCCTGAACAGCAGTCAGGTGGTGTTTAACGGGCAGCTTGCACCGTCAGTTACACTCGCAGCGCTTGGTAACAAAAACCTGAAATGGGAAAAGGCGCATCAGCTGAACGTAGGTATCGATGCATCGCTGCTCGAAGGGCGCATACAGTTTACAGGCGATGTGTACAACCGCGTTACGAAGGATTTGCTGTACTACAAGTTATTGCCGGCTACTACAGGTTACGTAGGCGCGTACGATAACATCGGCGCGATCCGTAACAGGGGCATAGAGATTTCTGTGACAGGGGGACTGATCCGCCACCGCGATTTTTCCTGGAACACTTCTCTGATCTACGCCATGAACCGCTCGCGTGTACTATCGCTAAACGGGGATATTATTTATCCATGGGGCGGACGTATTATGGCAGGTCGGCCGCTGAATGAATTTTACGGCTATAAACGCCTGGGCACCTGGGGTACACACGAAGCGGCAGAAGCTGCGGTGTACGGTAAAAAGCCCGGTGACGTGAAGTATGCCGATCTGAATAACAACAAGGCCAAAGATGCGAATGACCGCACGGTGTTAGGTAATGGCATGCCAAAGTTTGATGCCGCGTTATCGCAGATGCTGACGTATAAAAACATTTCCCTCGGGATTGATCTGCAGGTGATTTACGGTCACAGTCTGGCCAACCTGACGCGACTGATCATGGAAACCGCCGCCCCGGCCACGAACAGCTACAAAGAAGTGCTGAATGCCTGGACGCCGGATCGACAACAAACCATGCAGCCCGCGTTTCGTTTGCCTGCGGATGGATATGACAGTGAGATCGATAGTTACAATATAGAAAGAGGTACTTTCCTGCGGTTGCGGAATGTGGTACTCTACTATCGGCTGTCTGACGCATGGCTGAAACGCGTCCGCATGCAGGCAGCTACGATCACGCTCAGTGCGGAAAACTTTTTCTTACTGACGAATTATAAAGGCTACGATCCGGAGGCCTCGTCGTTCGACGGCGACTTTAACCAGGGTGTAGACTTGTACCAATACCCGAAACCGAAAACATTATCGCTTTCATTAAACATTGCATTTTGAACCGATTGGTGCTGATCATATTACTGCTGACAGGTGTTGCCTGTAATAAGTTCCTGGAGGAAACGCCGACTGGCGCGCTAAATCCGGGCAACTATTACAAGACGCCCGAGCAGGTGCTGGCCGCCGTAAACGGTACATATGACGGTCTGGCAAGGCCTTTCGAAATTAATATCGGTATCGCCGTAAGTCCTGTGTATGCACTGGAATACATCACCGGTTACAGCCGCAGGCCAAGGCCCTCCGGCGCGGAAGACGATCAGTTCCTGCAACTGCAACGGCTCGATCCGGCTAATTCACGGTTGCAAAACTGGTGGAACGCTACGTACTACCCGGTAGAGAACTGTAACAGTGTCATCGAAAACATCCTCACAACTAAAGTGGTGGATTCGGTTATCCGTCAACGTTACCTGGGCGAAGTGTACTTCCTGCGTGCGTGGTACTACTTCCAGGCGGTGCGGTTGTTCGGCGACGTGCCTCTGAAACTTACTTCCACCAAAGATTTTAACAATGTAAAGATCAGGCGTTCGCCCACGGCGGCGGTGTATGACCAGATCGTGAAAGATTTGCAGGCGGCGGAACAAAGTGGCCTGCCGTGGACAGATATTTCGGGCCGCGTTACGCAGGGCGCGGTGAAGTCACTACTGTCAAAAGTATATATCACGATGGCGGGTTATCCTTTGCAGAAGGGAGCCCCGTACTACCAGCTGGCTTATGAAAAGTCGGCGGAAGTGATCAACAGTAAAAGTTTTACACTATTTACGAATTACACCGATCTGCGCAATGTGGCGAATCAGAATAAGGCAGAACATATCCTGATGTTGCAGCGGCATACCACCGCTGCTCCGAGTAACATACACGGTGCGTACCTGCCATACCCGGTATTGGCCATCTCGATTCAACCAGGCTATGGCGGCGCGATGGCACCAGTAACGGCTTTTTACAATAGTTATGCAGATACCGATGCCCGTAAGCAGGAGCGTGCCTTTTTTTACACCCGTTACCCGCGCTACGGCAAACCGACCGATACCATCGTTTTCCCGTCGCCGTACGTGTACAAGTTCTGGGACGATGCAGCGGAAGTATCCGGTCGCTCGGGGGCAAATTTTCCCTTGCTGCGTTATGCGGATGTGCTGCTTATTTGCGCGGAGGCTAAAGCCCGTGCAGATGGCGGTGTGACGAACGATGCGGTTGCGGTGGATGCTTATTACGCAGTGCGCCACCGGGCATTTCCGGCGGAGGCGCGTCCGGCCACAGTATCGGCGGAGGCAGCATTGAAGGAGCGGTATTGGGAGCTTTGTTTCGAGTTTCAGACCTGGTACGATATGCTGCGTACCCGGCAGGCGTTCGATGTAACGAATGGTGCGTTCGTGCCGCTGAAAGGATACAAGGCGCCTAATCATTTGAGAGCATTTGAAGACGCAGATCTTCTATTTCCATTACCATTAGCAGAAGTTCAGAAAAACCCGGACTTAGCACTATAACGACGATATGAAACGTGTGACTTTTTGGCTGGCGGTGTTAAGCACCCTGCTGGCCGGGGCTTCCCATGCCCAGCAACATTACTTTGTAGATGGTTATCATGGAGGGATCTATGGTCACTACCCACCGGGCTACACGCAGTTCATGGTGCGGCAGTTGCAGGAACATCCCGACTGGAAGATCGCTTTGGAAATTGAACCGGAAACCTGGGATACCGTGCGCCTTCGCGAACCGGCGGCATACGAGGCTTTCAGGAAACTTTTCGCCGATCAGTCAGCGAAGGGGCGTATTGAGTATGTGAACCCCGCGTATGGACAAGCCTACATGTTCAACATTTCCGGCGAAAGTATGATCCGGCAACTGAGCTACGGGATGAAGAAACTGGAAACCCATTTTCCGGGAATACGGTTTGATACTTATTCCTCGGAGGAGCCTTGCTTTACGAGCGGCCTGCCGCAGGTGTTACTCTCCTTCGGATTCCGTTATGCCTCGCTCAAAAATCCTAATACCTGTTGGGGCGGATACACCCGCGCGTTCGGCGGTGAACTTGTGCATTGGCAGGGGCCGGATGGCAGCCGTATACTTACCGTTCCGCGATACGCAACCGAAGGGCTGGTAAACAATTCAACCTGGCAGACTACTGCCTGGAATAATAGTCCCGCTTATATCACCTCCGCAAAGGCCGCAGGTATTACCAACCCCGTTGGCATGTGTTTGCAGGATGCCGGCTGGCGTAATGGTCCCTGGTTACAGCAGCGCGCCAACTACGTTACCTGGCGCGAATACATGGGCATCGCCAACCGGAAGAAGGCGACTGTTTGGCCATTGTCACAGGAAGATATACAGGTAAGTCTCGTATGGGGCGCACAGGTGCTGCAACGTCTCGCCCAACAAGTGCGCCGGGCGGAGAATAACATCGTTTCGGCCGAAAAATATGCCGCTTTGCAATACCTGTTGGAAGGTACGCCCTGGCCGCAGCAGGCGCTCGATACCGCCTGGACGGCCCTGTTACTCGCCCAACACCACGATTGCTGGATTGTTCCCTACAACCACGTCGCCCGCAAAGCCACGTGGGCGGAGAAAGTAGCACAGTGGACTGGTTTAACAGACAGCGTGGCCAATAGCATCACGGCCGGTACGCCAAAACCTTTCCTGCGTGTCGTGAATACCGCCGCATTCCCCCGTAACGAATGGGTGCCCTTCGTAACACGGAAGCCCGTGCGCATAAAAGACGCTAATGGCCAGGAAGTGCAGACTTCGCGCGGCGCGTGCGGTACACTTTGGTTTAGGGCCGCCGTGCCTGCGATGGGCTTTCAGACTTATCACCTGGAAGATGCGCCGGCTAAACAGCTATCAACCGCCACACGATATAAAGTACGCACCGATCTGTATGAATTGGAAGTCGATCCGAAACGCGGCGGGGTCATCACCAGTTTGATTGTCCGCGAAAGGCAACTGGTCGATACGCGCAATGCGCGAGGCTTCAATGAACTGCGTGGGTTCGATTACGAACGCGGAATGTGGTGTTCGAGCATGGATTCCACCGCTACCGTAAAAGTGGAAGAGGACGGCGGTCGCATCAGCCTGGAAATAAAAGGTCATTTCGCGCAGCATCCTTTTACGCAGCGGATCACCCTCGCCAACGGAGAGCCGCGCATCGATATGCAGGTAGACATTGATTCGCAGGGCCAACCGCGTATCGGCGCTTATTCGCAGGAAACGAACTATGTAGCAGAAGAACGTAATAAGGCGTTCTATAATGATAGCTTCAAACTGCAGGTGCTGTTCCCGTTACAACTGGAAGGTCAGCAGGTAACGAAAGATGCACCCTTCGATGTGACGAAAAGCCGCCTGTCCGGCACGTTCTTCAACCGCTGGGACAGTATCAAAAATAATATCATCCTGCACTGGATAGATATCACCGATGCTGGGAGCAAAGCCGGCATGGCGATTTTCAGCGATCATACCACCAGTTATGTGCACGGTCAGCACTATCCGCCCGGACTCACCCTGCAATATGCCGGCCGCGCCTTGTGGGGCAGGGATTATAAGGTAGAGGGTGCGACGTCGGTGAAGTACGCGCTGGTGCCGCATACGGGCAACTGGCGAATGGCGGGCATCTCGAACGAGGAAGTGCGCTGGTGCGAACCGCTGAAAGTAATTCCTGCTGCGGATGCAGAAGCCTTCAGCCTGCTATCGCTTAAACAACCAGGCTGGCAGGTGACCACGATGCTGATCGATGGCAACGATCTGCTCATCCGCTTATACAATACATCCGCCGGAAAAGATCAGCAGCTCAGCTTCAATGGCTCGATGAGCGCCGCCATGCTGGAAGAACTCGACGGCAAAAGACAACAACCACTGAACGTAACAAAACGCAATGGACTAAGCTCCATCCGTTTCTCCGCGCCACCATTTGGTATTCGCACGCTTCGGCTAAAAAACGTAAAGGTTAAACCATAAATACCACGACATGAAAAAATGGATCTGTTCCCTTAGCCTGTGCGTAGCAGCGTTGCAATCGCAGGCGCAGGTGAAGCCCTTTCAACAAAACGACCGTGTCATCTTTGTCGGCAACAGCATCACCGAAGCCGGCGCTTACGTGTCGTACATCTACCTCTATTACATGACGCACTTCCCCGGCCAGCGCCTGGTGATCATGAATGGTGGCATTGGCGGCGATAAGGCCTCGGATATTTACCGCCGGCTCGACTACGACATCCTCGCCAAAAAGCCCAATGTGATGGTGCTTACGTTTGGTATGAATGATACGGGTTACTTCGAGTTTAACGAAGACAACGCCGCCGAACGCGCCAAACAGCGTATCGCCGCTTCCGAAGCCAGTTACAAACTGGTAGAACAGCGATTGTTGCAGATGCCGGCTTTGCGAAAGATATTAATGTCGTCGCCACCCTACGACGAAACGGCGAAAATCGGTGGTGCGGTGTTCCGTGGTAAACAGGCCGCCCTGGCGGAAGTGGTGAAGTTCCAGGAAGCCGCCGCCCGCAAAAACGGTTGGGATTTCGCTGATCTCTACCGCCCGATGACCGCCCTCAACGTGAAGCTGCAACAGCAAGACTCCACTTTCACACTGATCGGTGGCGATCGCATTCATCCCGGCAATGCAGGCCACCTCGTGATGGCAGCTGAATTTCTAAAGTCGCAGGGACTGGCGGGCAAACCGGTGGCGGTAGTCGCGATCGATGCCAAAAAGAAATCGAGCCGTACGGAAAACTGTAGCGTGCAAGGGTTACAGGCCACACCCACAAACATCCGCCTGCAATACCTCGCGCAGTCACTGCCTTATCCCATCGATACCGTTGCACGTATATGGGGCAATCCGCAGCGGCAGGCAGATGCACTGCAATGGATTCCTTTCACCGAAGACTTTAACCGCGAGATCCTGCGGGTAGCGGGTCTGGAGAAAGGTAATTATGCTTTGAAGATCGATGGTCGCCAGTTGGGCGTATGGCCGGCGGCGGAATGGGAGCAGGGCATCAACCTGGCTTTACTGGAAACGCCGCAGCGCAACCAGGCGATGTCGGTAATGCAGCTGAACCTGCGCAGGGCAGAAGTGGAAGCGCGCCTTCGCCGGTATTTCTGGGTGCAGGGTAATTATTTCGATAAAAAGAAGATGCGCCAGCAGGATGATGCAGCCGCGCTGGACAGTGTACGCCTCGCCGCTAAAACTGACGGGATGTTGCGCTACCACGAAGAAAATTATGAAACGGCGATGTACAAAGAACTGCGCGCCCTCTGGGAGCAGGAGATAGCGACCATCACTGATCTTATCTACAAAGTCAACAAGCCGGTTGCTCACCAACTGGAAATCGTAAAAATATAGTACGTGAAAAAAACATACCTCCTTACCATGGCGGCCGCGCTTTCCGTTGCCCCGGCCGTAGCGCAGGACCCTGCCGGTTATGTAAACCCGTTCATTGGTGCCAGCACCAGCGAAGGTGCGGCCGGCATCTATCACGGTCTTGGTAAAACGTTTCCGGGAGCAGCCACGCCGTTCGGCATGGTGCAGTTAAGTCCGAACACAATTACCGGCGGCGATAATGGCTCGGGTTACAGCTACGAACATACCAGCATTGAAGGATTTGCCTTTACGCAAATGAGCGGCATCGGCTGGTTCGGCGACCTGGGTAATTTCCTGGTGATGCCTTCCGCTGGTCCGCTGCAAACGCATGCCGGCAGCGCTAAACATCCGGAGCAGGGCTACCGCTCCAACTACGATAAGGCGTCCGAAAAAGCATCCGCTGGTTATTACCGGGTAAAGCTTACAGAACATAACATCCTGGGCGAAATGACCGCCGCCCCGCATAGCGGCATCATGCGCTTCACGTTCCCTGCCGGGCAGCAGTCACGTATTCAGATCGACCTGGCCCGCAGGGTAGGAGGCACATCTGTCTGGCAGGAAATAAAGGTACTGGACGATCGCACCATTGCAGGCTACATGAAGTGTACGCCTGATGGCGGCGGCTGGGGCAACGGGGATGGAAAGGCCAACTTTACGGTCTACTTCTACGCTCAATTCAGCAAGCCGTTTACCAAACATGGCGTATGGAGCGCCGATATTCCAGCTGACTGGACGCGCAAACGCGATGAGGTGCAAAGTGATCGCTACCAGCAAAGAGTGGCGTCTGCAAAAGTAATACCCGGCGTAAAAGCTTTCGAAGGTAAACACCTGGGCTTTTACACAGATTTCGCGACCACCGAAAATGAGGCCGTGCTGTTAAAAGCAGGCATCTCATTCGTAAGCATCGACGGCGCCAAAGCCAACCTGGAAAAGGAAATCGCCGACTGGGCATTCGAGCGGGTGAAACAGGAAGCACATACCTCCTGGAACAAAGCCCTGGCGAAAGTGAATATCGAAGGCGGCTCGGAAGAAGAAAAGACGGTCTTCTACACCGCACTCTATCACACCATGATCGATCCCCGCCAGTTTTCGGATATTGATGGCCGTTACATCGGTGGTGATGGCAAAGTGCATCAGCCCACTAACTTTAACAAACGCACGATCTTCAGCGGGTGGGATGTATTCCGCAGCCAGATGCCGTTACAAACAATCATTAATCCTGGACTGGTCAATGATATGATCAATTCACTGGTAACACTGGCGGATGAAACGGGCAACCAATACCTCGAACGCTGGGAGCTGCTAAACGCCTATAGTGGCTGTATGATCGGTAATCCCGCCGTATCGGTAATCGCAGATGCGTACGTAAAAGGGATCCGCAAGTTCGATATAGCCAAAGCATACACGTATGCGAAGAATACGGTGGAGAAATTCGGCAACGGCACAAAAGGTTATACATCCGGCGGACTGAGTGTTTCGCTCACGCTCGAATACGCCTATTTCGACTGGTGTATGGGACAGCTGTCGAAAGCCTTGGGAAAAAGTGCAGATGCAAAGTTATATACCGCCCGCAGTGCCAATTACCGCAACGTGTTCGATGCAGAGAAAGGCTGGTTCCGCCCGCGGGAGGACGATGGCAGCTGGATGGCCTGGCCGGCAGAAGGCCGCATGCGCCAGGGATATGGTACGATTGAAAGTAGTCCTTACCAGCAGGGCTGGTTCGTGCCGCACGATGTGCCGGGCATGACGAAGCTGATCGGCGGTAAGGATAAAGTGTTGCAGGAGCTGACAACCTTCTTCGATAAAACGCCGGAAAATATGATGTGGAACGACTATTACAACCACGCCAATGAACCGGTGCACCATGTGCCGTTCCTGTTCAACCGCCTCGGCGCACCCTGGCTTACGCAGCGTTACACCCGTGAGATCTGCGCCCGGGCCTACCGTAATGCCGTGGAAGGACTGGTAGGCAACGAGGACGTTGGGCAAATGTCTGCCTGGTACGTACTGGCCGCCAGCGGACTGCACCCGGTATGCCCCGGTAGCCCGCGGTACGAAATTACCAGCCCGGTGTTTAACAGCATCACCTTCGGCCTGGATCCTGCCTATGCAAAGGGCAGTCAGTTTACGGTACGCACCCGCCACAACAGCCGCGTAAACGTGTATATACAGCGCGCCTGGCTGAACGGCAAACCGTATGCACACAGTTACATCGACCATGCTGCGATCGCGGCCGGTGGCGAGCTGGAACTGGAAATGGGGCCAACGCCGAATAAGTCCTGGGGAATTAAATAAAAAATCTTTTCCGGCGGATGGCGGTAGCCACTTTTACAGGTGTCATAGCTTATAAGGGTCCGTAAACTGGTCCGCCGGTAAAACAGTTCATTTTATCACCAAAGCGAAAAATTCACCACGTTAATGATATGAAAGTCAGATCCACGGTCGCTATTCCTATATGCCTGTGCGTTGGTATGCTCTTTCTGCATGCCTGCGACAAAAAAAGTTTCCTGGATGAAACGGAAACTACCAACCTGAATGAGAGAACCGTATTCTCCGATAGTGCGCGTACGGTCGCTTTTCTCACCCAGATTTATGTTGATGTCGGTTTTGCAGAACATCCTACCCGTTTCGGGAATGGTGGGCTCGACGCTGCCAGCGACGAAGCAGAAGCACAACGGGCAGCTAACATTACCACCTCTGTGCAGTTCGCCACCGGTACGGTAAACCCGGCGATCATCAGTGCCGATGCCTGGAATACACCGTATTTCAACATCCGGCGGGTAAACCTGCTGCTGAAAAATCTGCATGGCGCCCCCATCCCGACGCACATCCGTAACGTGATGACGGCGGAGGCGCGTTTTCTGCGTGCCTGGTATTATGCCATATTGCTGAAACACTATGGTGGCGTGCCGTTAATCGGCGATGCCATTTTTGACCTGAAAGGTAAGGTCCCCGGGGTACGTAACACCTATGCGGAATGTGTGGATTACATCGTATCGGAGTGTGACGCGGTGGCAGCAGCCTTACCGCTTACGCGTTTGCGCGAGGAGTATGGTCGCGCGAGCGGCGGTGCAGCATTGGCGCTTAAAGCGCGGGTGTTGCTGTACGCAGCCAGCCAGCAGTTTAATGGTGGTAACGTGGAACAGGGCAATCCGCTTACGGGTTACACCGACGCCTCCAACGAACGCTGGAAATTGGCGAAGGATGCGGCTTTTGCGGTGATGGACAGCAAGGCCTATAAGCTGCATGAAAATAATACGACCGCTCCGGGTTACGGCTTTTACGAGTTGTTTACGCTTCGTGTGAACGAAGAGTACATTTTCGCCCGTATGCAGGCCCGTAATATCGAACTGGAAAAAGCCTGGCAGCCACCTTCAAGAGATGGCGCCGAGGGCGGATTTCCTTACCAGGAATTCGTAGATGCGTTCGTAATGGCAAACGGTTTGCCGATCACGGATGCAGCATCAGGATATAACCCTTCGCAACCTTATACGAACCGCGATCCCAGGCTGGCACATTCGGTGATCCGCGATCAGTCGCTGCTCATCCAGAACAACGGTCTGCGCGAACCGGTAAATATTTATCTCGGGCCTGATGGCAGGGGTGTAAGCCAGGATGCTGTTCGCGCCGGTACGCCTACGGGTTACTACACCCGTAAAATGCTCGACGATAACATCTCCGCTAACAATATTCACGGTTCCGACCGTTGCTTTCCGCTGATGCGTTATGCTGAAGTGCTGCTGAACTACGCAGAGGCCACCAACGAATATGATGGCCCTGTTTCAGAAGTATATGCTGCCATGGCGCTGATCAGGAAACGTGCGGGCTTATTTCCATACGAGCTGCCTGCCAATCTCACAAAACCGCAAATGAGGGCCGCCATTCAGGCCGAAAGGAGAGTGGAACTGGCTTTCGAAGGCCACCGCTTCTGGGACGTTAGGCGCTGGAAAATTGCAGACCAGACCGAAAACCGGCAGATGACGGGCATGGAGGTAAAACGTAACGGCGCAACGGTGACTTACACAACGTTCCCGGTACGTAAGCATAATTTCCGCCCGGCCATGTATTTCTGGGCCATCCCGCAAAGCGAAACTGCTAAATCTCCCGAACTGAAACAAAATCCATCCTGGTAAATCTATACGTTATGATCTTTCCTCTACAGAAAGTTGTCCGGACCTGTGCACTATTCCTGGTGCTGCTGATTACCGCCTGCGAACAGCAGGACATACAGGTGCAGGAGTCTGTTAAAGACATTGCCGGTGCCTGGCGCATCACCAAAGCGGTGCGCAATGGCGTCGATATCACTGCCTATGCCGACTTTACGCAATTCAGGATCAATTTCGGCACTAACCAGCAATATACGATCGAGCATCCTATGCCTTTCGTCGTGACGAAAAACGGCGGCTATGAACTGAATGATCCGAAGTACCCGTTCCGCATCCGCTTTAGCGAAAATGGCGCAGCACAGCCGCTCAGCTCCAGCTTTACCTATCCCGTAGTGAACGGTAAAAGGAACCTGGTGTTCACGTTCAGCCCGGGCTGCCAGTCTAACACCTACGTGTATACGCTCGAAAAGGTACATCCCTAACACTACAACCGCATTTACGTTATGAAAAGATATGCTTACGCGCTGCTGCTCTTACTGGCCCTCATGGCCGGTTGCGTGTTCCTGGAGGGGGTAGATGAACCCACCGGGGCACAGGCGGGAACTGACCTTACTTTCACGATGCGCACCCGCATCGACGTGGCCGACGGCGGTCGCTCGAATGTGCGGCTCATCATCGGTTTCCTGGCCCCTAAAAGTTGGGAAGCTACTGCTAATTCAACAATTACTTACACGACTACTTCTTTCGGCAGCGGGAAAATGGTGCCTGTACCTGCATCTGTCATCGCAGACAAAGGCCAGCCCTGGCCAGCCGCGTTAAAAGCGCGCTTCGGCATGGGCGGCAACTACATGGTGGATGATCTGGAGTGGGTGGTGTTCTGGACGGAACAAACTTACAATGTAGCGCAGGGCGTGAAACAGAATATTGATGTGAAGATCGTGACCAAAGCTGGTGCAGATGGCACGCGCTTTAAAACCGGTTACTTCCTCGGTACCAGCTCCGAAAACCTGAGCGATGTATTTGGTACCAACAACGTATACAAATGCCAGTTCAAAAGCTGCTTCGAGGTAAGTGGTCCGGGTGATATCATCGACTTCTGTAACCCGCAGATCGGCGCGGCTATACCAGGACAGGCGACGGATAATGACCTCATCACACTTAGTTTCGATCCGCAGGTGGTACAAACGCCACTGGATGCGGTGTCTGAAATTTACTGTTGTGCGAAAGCCTATACCACCGACGGACAAGTGCTGGACGCCTGTACCGCCAATCCTGCCTCTTTGCTCAGGCCTTTCACCGGCAAACGGTCGGCGGTAACGATCTGGCCACGCGCGTTCTTCAGCGTGCCGGACGGTAAAACGCTCAGCAAAATCGAATACTTCTTTACAGATGCAACGGGTAGCATTAGGGTGGGTTACGCCAATACGGCCAGTCCGTTCGTGTTCACATTCAAATGCCAGTAATTCCCTCGTTATAAAAATTGATACGATGTTTAATCACTACATCAAACGATATATTTTTTCCCTTGCCATCGCCCTGCCCGCGCTATCGGCCTATGCACAGCAACCGGGTGCCTTAACCGGGCGGGTGACCGACCAGTTTGGTCAGCCTGTTACCGGTGCGCAGGTTTACCTTAAAGGCCAGCCTGACACGACGCGGGTAGATGCGGCCGGTGAGTTTAAACTTGCCGCAACGGCCGGCACGGTGGTGGTTATCGCCAAGGGTTACCAAACGATCGAACGCCCTATCCGAGATCAACAGCCATTGCTGCTGCGTATGGAGGATGCGTTTATTCCCGCGCCGGCTACTATCCCGGTGTTGTATGGCGAAGCGGCGACTAAAAGTTTGACGGGTGCCGTTGGTACGGTATACACCAATCAGCTGTCGACCACACCGGCCACGTTATATGCCTACGCACTACCAGGCCGCCTGGCTGGACTTTACACCCAGCAAACCAGCGGCTTTCGCTCGCCGGGTACTGCCGATAATTTCGATATCGACATCTTTGTCGGCAACATTCCCAAATCCGGCGCCGGTGAGCCGAGCGATAATACGGAGATGGGGCTGAGCCTGCGCGGACAAACGCCTGTAGTTATCGTCGACGGCGTACAGCGCGATGTGTTCTCTATCGATCCTGAAAATATCGAATCGATATCGGTGTTAAAGGATGCATTATCTACCGTATTACTCGGCCAGCGCAGCTCCCGTGGCGTGTTGCTGGTAACCACGAAACGCGCCAAAGCAGGCAAACCAAGATTGTCGCTTACGGCGCAAACCGGCATACAGGAATCGCTGAAAATGCCGAAGCCGTTGCCTTCCTGGCAGTATGCTTACTTGCTGAACGAAGCGTTGATGAACGACGGCAAGGAACCGCTTTACAAAGAAGCCGACTTCCTCGCTTTCCGCGATAAAACCAGTCCGTATACGCACCCCGATGTAAACTGGTACGATGAAATCCTGCGCAGCAGCGCGCCTTTATCCCGCTATAACCTCAACATCAATGGTGGTGGTAATGTAGCCCGCTACTCTGTTTCGCTGAACTACACCGACCAGGAAGGTATGTTCCGTTCCTCGCCAGGTGCCAGCTACAACACGAACGCTCGGTTGAAACGTTACCTGATCAACGCCGACCTGGACGTGGATGTGACAGAGAACCTGGGCATCGGCATGCAATTGTTCGGCCGGTTGCAGGAAGGTACACAGCCTGGCGCAGGCATGTCCAATATCCTAAACACCTTACTCACATTGCCTAACAACGCTTACCCGGTCCGTAATATCAACGGCAGCTTGGGCGGTACGAGCAACCTGGATAACAACCTCTTGTCGCAAACGATTAACAGTGGCTATATACAGGATAACAGTAAAGACGTGATGGCGAACATCTCGCTTCGTTATAACCTCGGTAGCTGGATCAAAGGCCTGTCGCTGAAGGGTAGCGGCAACATTGCGATACAGTCGGCCAATGCGATCGATCGTAGTAAACGCGAGCTGGTGTACCGCATGGTGGTAACGCAGGGCGATACGCTGTATGGCAGGGCCGGACAAGCGGTATCGCAACGTAACAATTTCATCTCTGTATTTAATGCACAATACCTGTTTGGCCAGTTGTCGCTCAATTACGACCGGCAGTTTGGTGATCATGGAATTAATGCCATGGTGCTGGCCGATCAGCGTCAAACGATTTACAATTATGACTTGCCTGGCCGATCTACCAATATCTCCGGTAAAGCCGCCTATAACTATGGTGGCCGTTACTTCCTCGAAGGTGCGTTGAACAGGAGCGGGTACAATCGCTACCGCCCTGATCGCCAATGGGGTACTTTCTTTGCGGCCGGCGCTGGTTGGGATATTGCCGCCGAACAATTCATGAAAGGGGCATCCGGCTGGCTGCAGCAGTTGAAATTGAGGGGTACCTACGGTCATACCGGCAATGGTATCGACAACTCCGGATATTACATCTGGCGCCAGGACTTCAGCGAAGACAATGGCGTTGGTGGCGGCATTTACGAACAGGGAACGGTACGTTCACCTGCACCCGGCTTCCGCGAAAATGCGTTGGCGAACCCTAACATCTCCTGGGAGAACGCCCGCAAACTGGACGTGGGGGTAGATGCATCGCTGTTTGGTGGCCGCCTGCAAATTACCGCCGACTATTACCACGACCGCTACGAGGACCTGTTGCAGATCCGTGGCAAGAGCATCGCCTTATCCGGCGCGGCTTATCCCCCTGAAAATATCGGAACCAATTTATATGAAGGCGGAGAGTTAACGCTCACCTACCAGGGACGCATCAACGATTTTAATTACTTCATCACGGCAAACGGTAGCCTGGAGCGCACAGAAGCGATTTATATGGACGAGCAGCGCCGCGATTATGAATGGAACAAACGCACCGGTCAGCCCGTTGGCATGTGGTTCGGTTACATAGCGGACGGATTTTTTCAATCCGCCGAAGAAGCGCGCGGTAGCGCTGTTATCGCAGGTTACAAACCATTACCCGGCGATATCCGCTACAAGGATTTGAACGGCGACGGTGTGATCGATCAGTTTGATGAAGCGCCGATCGGTACCAATAAACCACGTTTTTATTATGGCGCTACGCTCGGCTTTTCCTGGAAGGGTTTAGAAGCCAGCATGCTGTTGCAGGGCGTGGAGAACAGGATGAACTATGTGGCCAACTTCGCTACCGAAGCCGGTTTCCAATTTGTGAACTTCACTTACGGACAGGCCTACGAGCAGATCACCGGTCGCTGGACGCCTGAAACCGCTGCTACAGCCACTTATCCGCGACTTACGGCAGATGCGAATTACAATTATAACAAGGCGATGTCTTCCTTCTGGGTGCGTGACGGCAGCTACTTCCGTCTTAAAAACCTGCACGTGGCTTACAATCTTCCTTACCGGTGGATGCAACGCCTGCACCTCGGCAGCGTGAAAGTATTTGCCAACGCGCAAAACCTGTTTACACACGCCGGGTACGACTTTATTGATCCGGAAGTGGGCATCGGGGCCTATCCGATCCAACGGGTGATCAACACTGGTATTAATCTGAAATTTTAGTCAGCCTTTAAATAACACATCATGAAGAAAATCTCCATATTGATATTATTGGCTGTTACGCTGGCAATGGCCTGTAATAAAGATTATGAAGCAGTTCCCCTGGAAGAAGTAACGATCGAATACGTGTTCGATAAAGACGATTCCCTGGGTACTTATGCGAATAAATTCCTGAACAGCGTCTATCAAAAACTACCTGCGGGTTATAACCGCATCAGCGGCGACCTGCTCGACGCGGCGTCTGACGACGCGGTGTCCGGACTTACAGGCACCTCCGTCGCCAGTCAGCTGGCATCGGGCGCATATACCTCTGCAGCATTGATAGCAGATGAATCGCCCTGGAACAATGCTTACGCAGCCATCCGTGCCGCAAGCCTGTTCGTGTCGAACATCGATGTGTCGCCGGTGAAGGAAACATTGGCCAATGGCAAATCGATCCGTTACGCCTGGAAGGCAGAAGCCCGGTTTATCCGCGCGCTGTTTTACTTCGAACTGTTAAAACGTTACGGCGGCATTCCGCTTATGGGCGACAAAGTGCGGGCCCTGGGTGAGGATGTGGAAGTGCCGCGTGGTACTTTCGAAGCCTGTGTGAACTATATCGTGGCCGAATGTGATGCGATCAAAGACAGTTTGCGTACCAACCCGGTGATGATGCCGGAAGTGCATAGTCACCGTGCTACTCGTGGCGCAGCACAGGCGCTGAAAGCAAGGGTGCTGTTGTATGCGGCAAGCCCACTCTTTAACGGGGAGAATATTGAGCCATCAAATAATCTTACCGGTTACACGACTTTCGATAAAGCGCGCTGGAAACTTGCAGCCGATGCGGCCAGGGAGATTATGACCGAAGGTAAGTTTGGACTTGTATCGAATTTTAAGAACGTATTCATCACCCAGAACAACGGCGAAGTGATCTTCTTCCGCCAGGGTGGCGATAATACCAATATCGAAACCGCTAACAGTCCGATCGGTTTGCCCGTTCTTTCCCGCGGCCGTACTAATCCTACGCAGGAACTGGTTGATGCATTTCCTATGGCGAACGGACTGCCGATTACGGATGCGGCTTCGGGGTACAATGCGAATAATCCCTATACAGGACGGGATCCACGGTTGACAATGAGCATCTTTTACAACGGCGCCCGCTGGCTCAATACTGATATTCAAACCTATGAAGGCGGTGGCAGTAAGCCGGGCGGTGCAGAGCCGGGTAGTAAAACTTCTTACTACATGCGTAAGTTCATGGGCAATTTTGAAAATGCTTCCCAATACGCCAATACCAGCCATGACTGGGTGATGTTCCGTTATGCGGAAGTGCTGCTCAACTTTGCAGAGGCCGAAAACGAGTATAACGGCGCTACCGCGGATGTGTACAAGGCGATACGTGATGTCAGGGCCAGGGCAGGCATCGCCGCCGGGGCCGACGGTTCCTACGGCTTGAGGGCGAATATGAGTCCTGCCGAGATGCGCGCCGTGATCCGGAACGAAAGGCGTATCGAACTGGCGTTTGAAGAACATCGCTATTGGGACATCCGCCGCTGGAAGATCGCGCAAAGCGTATTTCAGCAACCACTGACCGGCATGAGTATCCTGCTCGACGGCATGGGGCTCACTTATACGCGGGTGCCTGTTTCCCGCGTGACTTTCGCAGCACCGAGGATGTACCTGTATCCCATTCCATACGGCGAGGTAGTGAAGAATGACAATATGCGCCAGAACCCAGGCTGGTAATCTTAATGCTATCAATCTTTTTGAGATGAAACATTTTATATTATTTGTATTGCTGCTCACTGGTTTTACCATCGCAACGCAGGCGCAGCAAAAAACGATCAGCGGTACGGTGAAAGACCTGAATGGTGCACTGCCCGGAGCCTCTGTGGCCGAAAAGGGGGTGCCGACCAACGGTGTGATCGCTGATCCGAACGGTCGCTTCAAACTCACGCTAAAAGGGCAGGGGCATACGATCGTCGTAAAACTGATCGGCTTCACGGCGCAGGAAATAGACGTAACGGGCAAAACTTCCGTTGATGTCGTATTACAACCCTCCACGCAGGGCTTGGACGAAGTGGTGGTAGTGGGTTTTAACTCCACCAAACGTATCACCAACACCGGTGCGGTAAGTGCGGTGAGTGGCGCGGAGATCCGTAATGTGCCTACTGCCAATGTGCAGAATGCGCTGATGGGTAAACTGCCCGGCTTCGTATCGCAACAACGTTCCGGTCAGCCAGGGCGCGATGCTTCGGACTTCTTCATCCGTGGCGTCAGCTCGCTGAACTCAGAAGGTAACAAGCCGCTGATCATCGTGGACGATATCGAATATTCGTACGACCAGTTGCAGCAGATCAACGTGAACGAAATCGAAAGTATCTCTATCCTGAAAGATGCTTCTACGACGGCTATCTACGGTATTAAAGGTGCTAACGGTGTACTGGTGGTTACTACCCGGCGCGGTAAAAGTGGTCGCCCACAAGTAAACCTGCGGGTTGAGTCTGGGCAACAGTCTCCGGTGCGTACCCCAAAGTTCCTCGACTCGTACGAAACAGCGATGCTGGTAAACGAGGCTTACCGGAACGACGGATTACAGCCGCAGTTTACGGACGAGGACCTGCGCCTTTTTAAAGATGGCAGCGATCCGTACGGGCATCCGAACGTAAACTGGTATGATGCGGTGTTCAAAAAACATTCCTACCAGGCGAATACGAACGTAGACGTGTCCGGTGGTACAGAGGCGGTGAGGTATTTTATGTCGGGTGGTTTCCTCGCGCAGAACGGTTTGGTGAAAGACTTTTCCGATCCACGCAACGAGGTGAATACGAACTATTTCTTCCGACGTTATAACTTCCGTTCCAACTTAGATATGCGTGTGTCGAAGTCGCTAACGCTTCGACTGGATGTGACGACGCGTTTCGGTAATATCAACCAGCCGCGTTCTGCAAATGTCGTATCAGAGGTATATAATTTTGAAAAGATACACCCGTATTCCGCGCCGTTTATCAACCCGAATGGTTCTTATTCTTTTGCGCGTGATACGAAAGATGCATTGCCTACGATCAACGCCCGTCTTGCGAACGGTGGCTACAGCCGCAGCAATCGTGCAGACTTCAACGTTTTGTTCGGTGGTACGCAGGACCTGAGCTTCCTTACGAAAGGGCTTACACTGACAGGCCGGGTGGCGTATGCAGGCATCGAACAATATTCCCGTAACCTGTTTCGCCCGGAGGAGCCACCGTCCTTTTATTACAACCCGGTCGATAACTCATACCTGCTCGACCCGCGCGGCAACTATCGTTTGCAGGCATACCGCGTTACGGGCAATACGGATAGTTACAGCCGCAACGTGAACGTGCAGGCTTTCCTGAGCTACGATCGCGCGTTCGGTGATCATAACCTGAATGGATTGCTGCTGTTTAACAGGCAGAGTTATTCTTTCAAGTCTGATATCCCTGCCAACTTCCGTGGTTTCTCGTTTAAAGCCGGCTATAATTACCAGCAGAAGTACCTGGTCGATTTCAACGGTGCTTACAACGGTTCCGACAGGTTTAAAGCGAAGGAAAGGAACGGTTTCTTTCCCGCGGTGGGATTGGGTTGGGCCATTTCGCAGGAACCTTTCCTGAAGGAGTCGTCTTTCATCAGATTATTGAAGATCAGGGCGTCTTATGGTGTGGTAGGATCGGATGTAACTGATGGTAATCGTTACCTGTTCCGCCAGGAATACTTTGAAGGTGGCGGCTATTCCTTTGGTGAGAATCATACGAATAATGGCACCATCCTCGAAGGCGACCTGGGTACGCCGGACGTTACCTGGGAAAAGGCACGGAAGGCCGATGTAGGGCTGGATGTGAACCTGTTTAACGACCAGCTTTCCTTTACCTTCGATTATTTCTACGACGTACGTTTCGATCAGCTGGTGCGGAAAGGATCAGTGCCTACGATGATCGGGATCGGATATAGTCCGGCGAACGTAGCGAAGACGAGCAATAAAGGTTTTGACGGGCAGATCAACTACCGTGGCAGTATACGCCGCTTCAACTTTAACACGGGACTCGTGTTCCAGTATTTCAAAAACAAAGTATTGTTCCGCGACGAAGCGCAACCCGCTTATCCCTGGTTACGTGAAACCGGCAGACCGATCGATCAGCCTTTCGGTTATACTTTTGTCGGCTACTACACACCGGACGATATCCAGAAGATACAATCAAACGCCCACGACAAACCTGCTACGCCGTTAAGTGAATACCCAATACAGGCAGGCGATCTGAAATACAAAGACATCAACGGCGATGGCGTGATCGATAACAACGACCGCGGCCCGATCGGCAGGCCTAACCTGGCCAATACGGTATTGGGACTTACCGTTGGCGCCAACTACAAAGGTTTTAGCGCAAACCTGTTATTCCAGGGGGCTTTTGGTTACAGCTTCAGCGTGGTAGGTACTGGCATCGAAACCTTCCAGAGCCAGTTCCAGCCGATACACCAGGAACGTTGGACGCCGGAGAATGCTGCGAATGCGCAGTTCCCGAGACTGACGAGCAACCCGACTACGGTTAACAGTGCACGTACTTATATGTCCGACTTCTGGCTGATCAACGCCCGGTATGTACGATTGAAAACCGTGGACCTGGGCTACCAGATGCCGAGCAACTGGCTGCCGCAGCGTATTAACAATGCCAGGTTATACCTGAGCGCTTATAATCTTTTCACCTGGACCAATTACGACAAGTACCAGCAGGACCCTGAGGTGTCGAGCAATTCTGCCGGCGACGCTTACATCAATCAGCGTGTAATCAACCTTGGTATCCAGATTGGTTTTAAATAACCGCATATGAACAGTATGATGAATTTAGTGCTGGCTGCGCTCGTTTTTTCGTCGTGCAGTGAAAATCCGCTTGATGGCTACCAGAGCCGCGAAAGAGCGATCTTGTCGTTCCGCCTGGCGGAAGGGCAGATTGGGGAAGATACGGTGACTAATCACGTCGATTCCGCCACCGTAACCCTCTGGGCAGCAGAGGACCTCGACCTTAGCGCCATCAGTCCGAAAGTGATGGTATCAAAAGGTGCGAAGGTAATACCTGCACCTGGTGTAAAGGTAGACTTTGCGGCCAACGGCGGACGATACACCTATACCGTTACTTCCGAATCGGGCATCGCGAAAAACTGGTACGTACGCATTCTCAAAAAGAGTGCAGCAGAAGCTGGTCCGCGCCTGCAGCTGCTGCGCAATACCGGTTTGTGGGACGCACGTGTAACAGTATACAGCGACCTGGATTATAACGATTACCTTACCCGTTACCAGCATTGGAACGGCGGCGATGGTTGTTACTCTGTATTACTGCCCGACGGTCGGCTCTTCTGGTCGTTCCAGGACAGCTTTTTCGGGCAGGTAAGTGCAGACCGGAACCGGGCGAACAACGTGATGCTGCGTAACGCCGCTAATGTGCAGTTGAACAAATCGTTGCAGAGCTTTGTGCAACTGAACCCGGGAAGCGGCAATCAAAGCCAGACCTGGATCAAGTACGGCAATGCGCCTGAAGACCAGGACTGGTATTGGCCCGGCGCGGCGCAGGTACACAACGGCGAATTGCAGGTGTTACTCAGCCACGTACGCAAAACCGGCAGCGGTACCTGGGACTTTGTGCACGTAAGCACCGACCTGGCGATATACGAACTGCCTTCGTTAAGACTGAAGGAACTCATCAAGGATAAAGATTTGCTCGCGAATTACAGTGCCGGCAGCATGAAAGGTAATGATGGATATACCTACATGTATGCGACAGAAGGTGGATTTCTCACCTCTTACCTGCACGTGGCCCGCGTGGCCGGCCACGACCTGAAGGGGCAGTGGGAGTACTATGGCGCCAACGGCTGGTCAGCCACCCCGCAGAAGCGCAGCGTGGCAGAAGAAGTTACGCAGCCAAACGTATTCTATGAAGGCGGGAAGTATTACCTCGTATGGCAGCAGCAAATCTTCGGCCGCGATATCTATATCGCTGAAAGCAGCTCACCCGTAGGTCCGTGGACCAACAAACGCACCCTGTACCAGATACCCGAAAAGTATTCGGGCGATATCATCACTTACAATGCGTTTGTGCATCATGCGCTCAGCAGGCAGGGAGAACTCGTAATTTCGTATAACATCAATCCGACAGATTTCAATACTAACTTCAATAAGCCTGGTAGTGCAGACCGATACCGCCCGTTTTTCGTGCGTGTATTCAACTGGAAATAACGTAGCATATCCAACGAGAGCCTATAGCAAAAAAAAGGGCCGTCTCAATTGAAAGAGACGGCCCTTTTTATCTATTTAGCCAGCTGCCATTCGGGGCGAATGAAGTGGCAGGTATATCCGTGAGGATGTTTTTGCAGGTAATCCTGGTGTTCTTCTTCCGCATCCCAGAAGTCGGAGGCAGGCACTACTTCCGTTACGATCGGGTTTTTCCAGATGCCTGCAGCGGACAATTCCTCTATCAGTCCGATCGCCGTGCTACGCTGCTCGTCGTCCAGGTAAAAGATCGCGGAGCGGTAAGAGGTACCAATGTCATTACCCTGCCTGTTACGCGTGGTAGGATCATGTATCTGGAAGAAAAATTCCAGCAGCTTGCGATAGGAGAGTACATCGGAATCGAACGTGATCTTAATGCCCTCTGCATGCGTACCGTGATTGCGGTAAGTAGCATTGGGAACGTTGCCACCGGTATAACCCACACGGGTAGCTGTTACACCGGGCAGCGCGCGAATCAGTTCTTCCACCCCCAGAAGCAGCCGCCGGCAAGTATTGCAGTTTGTATTGACATATGCTTTGATTTATCTGCAGGAATAGCCGCACGTTTTGTGCCAGATGTGGATCGCGACTTATTAGCAGTTAGTTTGACAGAATGGCCTCCTGTATCCGAATTTTACTGCTGTTTTAGCATGTATACCGACCGCCGTGGCGCTGCACCCGCGAAAATACCTGGATAGGGTATGGTCCCCGCGGAGTACTTTTGTCGTTATAGCAATAGAAGACCAGTTTTAGCTTAAGACAAATACCCACAGTCCATAACAAAAAGGCCAGTAGCATTGACAGCGAGTTTTCCTAAATCCCCAATTATGCACAGGCGAAAATTTTTGCAGGATATTTCACTCGGCAGCATCTGCATAGCTACCACATCCGGTTGGCTGCTGCAGGCCTGCGCCGACGATCATACGAACATGACCATTAACCGGTCCGGGTTTATGTCCTTTTCCGGCGATGCCCGTCAGTTCCTGATCATCCGTTCTTATCGTTATGTGAAGGATGATACGCTTGCCCAGCGATTTAAGAGCCGACAGGCGGTAGAGCTGGACGTAGTCGCCAGTTGCAGCAAACTACCCGCGCGGCCGTTGTCCGAAGTCCTGGCGGCTTATCCGCCTACCCACCTGGTTCCGAACATCCATTATCATTATGATGATAAGCGCTTCCATTTCAACTTTTACAATGTGCATGTATACAACCGCACCGTCAGGTTCCCGGTATTTAATACATCGGTTTCGGGAGAACGGCGCCCGCAAACGCCTGTGGTGATGTTGCTCGACCAGGCAAGAAAACATTTCCGCCAGCCATTGTTCGATAACATGTTGTTAACTTAAAACCTACGGAGATGGGCCTCATTCCTCAATACTACGATGCCGGCAAAGCCGTGTTTAAAGTGACCCAGACAGGTCGTATAATGACCGTCGACAGCATTGAATGCATTGTTTGCGGTGAATGCGAGTATACCTGTCCGTACGGGGCCATCAACCTCGTTTCTTCCGGTGTAACGGGAACGGATAATGTTTTTTATGTCACGAACGAAACCCTTTTCTTCTACGCCAATGCCTGCGTAGGCTGCGAATTATGTACTGCACCCGTTTGCCCCACCAATGCCATCTACTTCGAAGATGAAGACCCGCAAGGACCGGGCGGCGATTCATTTCCCGGTTTCCCCGAAATTATAGATGGTGTGCCGGAGGATGAGTGTACCAAACCGGGCGTCTTGAAGGCGCTCACGTTAAGCGAATACACGGTAGGGGCTTTATACAGCCTGTACCAGGAAGTGATCGGGGAACTGGAGGATGTGACGATTACGGTTATAGTGGCGCCGCTGCCGGGCAACCTGGCGGGTAATACCGTGGTGCAAACCACTGGCCCGACAGGGCACACGACCATCACCATCACCATTAGCCCTATACTGGCTTGTTCTTCCCAGGAAGATATCGCATCGACCGTGCTGCATGAATTACTGCATGCCATCTTCCGGATGAAAGATATTTTGGGTGAGCCCGGTTTTCCGACCAATCAGCACCATGAATTGATGGCATCTACCTATTTCGATACCCTTAAAAACGCGTTGATGAATATATTTCCAACCCTGCCGTCGTCCGCCGCGGAGGCGCTCACATGGGAAGGATTGTCTGCGTCCACTTTATGGCAGCAGAAGACCTACCAGGAGCAGCAGGCAATTTTAAGCTTAGGCGATAATTATCAGATGGGCGGTAGCCTCGGTCAACGTTGTCCCACACCGCCAGCTAATTGTTTGTAGATTTTCAACTACCATATCCATGATCAGGACTTACTTATTCTTGCTATGTTTTTTGCTGCCGGTTGCAGCCATGGCACAAGCAAGCCGCTTTACAACCGTACCGCCAGGCCAACGCCCACTGTCGAATGTTATATTTGATGCCCTCACTAAAGATCAGGGGCAGGATACTGCCACCTACCTTTTTTCTGTACGTTTCAGCCTCGATTCGGCAGGGAAGGTGGAGGCGATTACCTTGTCAGAGAACGCACCCATCTCCGGTAAGAAGCTGACAGATAAGGCGCTTTATGCAAAACTCAACTGGCAACGTATACTCGTGCGCGATAAGGTCGGTTCCGAAGTGGTGATCGTACCAATATCTATCTTTAACCCGGAGGCACCGGGGCATACGGTGGAGATGGAGTTGTCTCACAACATCTTCAATTACGAAAAGCCGGCGGCCGTTCGATGTACCGTTTTAACGATGATCACGATCGGGCGGTATCCGCCGGCGCATAAGGTGTCCGCGGTCAGCAAATAAAGCTCATCCGCCAATCCAACGGATTTGTCGTAAATTGCGCCTCTACGACCTATACCGATGCTCAAAAGACTTCTTTTTGTTTTTACCCTCCTTGTATGGTTGAGCCATCATGTGAATGCGCAAGTGCCCCAGGCGGGGTTTACTATGCCTGACACGATCTGTATTAATAACGATCTGCAAATCACTAATACCAGTACGGGCGCCACTAATTATTTCTGGAACTTTTGCGTGGCCGATCTTATCACCACGCCGCTCGCTCAAAATATAGGCAACCCGGGCAATACGTTAAGTTGGCCGGTGTTCATGGACTATACAGAGGTAAACGGCAACTATTACGGCTTTGTCACCAACTACCTCCCCGGCGGGCTGGTACGTCTCGATTTCGGGAACAGCCTCCTGAACAACCCTACCGCTACTTATCTTGGCAATTTCGGCGGCCTGCTGCCTGCACGTTCTTCCACGGAGGGTATACAGCTGGTCTTTAATGAAGGCCGCTGGTACGCTATTATCGTGGCGGGCAACATCAATGAGGGCAGCACGCCCAGGGTCATGAAGATCGATTTCGGGGCCGACATTACGAATAATACGCCGGTCGCTACCAGCTGGGGCGATATCGGCAACATGGCGCAGCCGCTCGACCTGCATGTGTTTAAAGAAGGGAATAACTGGTATGGCCTTACGGTAAACGGGGAGAATAATACCATCACCCGTTTCGATTTTACAAATAGCTTCAACAATACGCCCATTGCACAAAACCTTGGTAACATTGGCGGACTCAGTTATCCGACAGGTATTTTTGCCATTACGGATAACGGCAGCTGGAAAGTGTTTATCACGAATGGGGGCGATAATACGCGCGTCGGTAATAACTCTTCCATTACCCGGCTGGATTTTGGCAGTTCCCTGTTAAACATCCCCACCGGTGTAAATCTTGGTAACCCTGGTGGTGCCTTACGCCATCCGCGCGATTTGACGATCACGCGATCGTGTGGACAAATAGTTGGCTTCGCGGTAAACGGGGAACTGGGCCGGCCGCAGTTGCTGAATATCAACTTTAATAATGATCTGAATGCCGGACCGGTAATACAGCAGTTGGGAAATGTAGGCAACTTTGCCTTCCCGGTATCGATCTCCAAAGTGTTCAGGGTGCGCGATAACTTGTATGCGTTCGTTTGTAACGTCGAGAATAACACCATCAGCCGCCTGCAATTTGCAGGCTGTACGAATGCCAGCCAGGCCAGTTCCACCGATCAAACACCACCGGCTATACGGTACAATACGCCGGGTACTTATAATATCAATCTTACGATAGATGAGGGGCTGGGTTCGCAACAAGCCATCTGTAAACCGGTAACAGTAGTCGCCCCGCCGGTGAAAAGGCCTACGCGGACATTGTCCCTTTGCGTGGGTGGTAACCTGCTATTATCTACGCCCACGCCTAATGCGATCAATACCTGGAATACCGGTGCTACAACGGAATCTATTACCGTCACCACACCGGGTGTGTATTGGGTCGATAAGGAACGTTTCGGCTGCCTGACGCGCGACAGCTTCGTCGTGCAATCGCATGCAGCAGACTTTAGTTTTGAGCAGGATCTCTGTAGTCCGTTCCGTGTGAGATTGACCGACCTCACTACGGACGTTGTGAGCCGCACGTGGGATTTCGGTAATGGTTCAACCGGCAATGCGGGCGTGGCCAACGCGGTTTATCCCGGCAACGGCACCTATACGGTAACCTTAAATGTGCGTACGCAGAACGGCTGTGCTCTACAGGTCATCAAGCCGGTGCCCGTGCAGCAGATCATCGCTAACGTTATAGGGAATGGTGATACGGTTGTTTGTGCAGGTGCGGATGTGACGCTACTTGCCACCGGCGCGGGCGTTGGCTCTTGCTGGTTCCCTGCTGTGGGACTGACGTCCGTCAACCCAGATCGTCTTAACCTGACGATGGGCAACACTACCCGCATTTACTACCGTCATACCCGCTTACCGGGTGTTGGTATACTGCGCGACAGTGTGATCATACGTGTAGATATACCAGCGGTAAGTGCGGGGAATGACGTAATGGTGTGTACAGGCGCTTCGACGATGTTGCAGGCATCCGGCGCGCAAACTTATGCCTGGCAGCCTGATGCCGATTTGAGTGCGGTCGATATTGCGAACCCTTCTGCTAGCCCCACGGTGGGAAAGGAATATGTGGTGACCGGCACGAGTGTGTATGGCTGTACGGCAAACGATACGGTGCTGATTAACTTGTATCCCGTGGCGGCGATCACGTTACAGGGAGATACGGCTATTTGCCCCGGTACACGTGTGGTGTTACCGGTTAGCGGCGGCGCCTCGTATAGCTGGAGCCCTGCGAACACCTTGGATGATGCATCGGGCAATCGCCCTATTGCCGGCCCTACGGAGCAAACGCGTTATGATGTGCTGATAACCGATGCAAATAATTGCCAGTACCAGGAACATGTAACGGTCAGTTTCCGTACCCGTCCGGCGTTCGCTATATCTGATGCGCAGCAGGTTTGCGCAGGTGATGCCGTCACGCTGGAGGCCAGCGGCGGCGATCAATACAACTGGATGCCGGCAGCGTCGCTCAGCGATGCGTCTTCCGGCATGACCGAGGCAAGTCCGGAAGCGAATACGACTTACTTTGTTTCCGCCCGCGAAAGCGTGTGCGGCTTCGATACAACGATGCAGGTAGAGGTGCAGGTGAATCCCATTCCCGAGATACACGCTACTAAATCGAATGATATTGATTGTGCGGCGCATACGGCGCAGTTATCTGCCACCGGCGCACTCGCATTTACCTGGCAGCCCATCACCGGCTTAGATCAGCCGCATAGCCGTCAAACGCGGGTAAGTATCGATACCACGACCACCTACACGGTGTGGGGCAGTAATAGCTACGGCTGCTCGTCCACCGACGTGGTAACGGTATACGTAGTCTCCGCCGGCAAAGTCACTTTCGTGGTGCCGAACGCTTTCTCCCCGAACCACGATGGCCGTAATGATTGCTTCAGTGTAAGACAGTGGGGTGGTGTACAGTTAAAGAACTTATCTGTTTACGACCGCTGGGGCAAACGGGTGTTCTATACAACAAATCCTAATTTCTGCTGGGATGGCACTGTAAACGGTGTGCCGCAGGAAGTAGGCACTTATGTATATTTCATCGAGGCCAGCACGATTTGCGGCGATATCAAACGGAATGGAAGTTTGACGTTGGTGCGTTAACAGGCTCCTTTTTATAAAACAAACATCCCGGGCCAACATGCTGGCACGGGATGTTTGTTTGGTAGTCGACTATTATTTTTTCTGATGCGGATCGGTTCCCCAACCGTCGAACAGGCTATTGTACCGGACGGCCATATCACGCATGCGGGCAGACCACGACATAACAATACTATCCTGCATGAGCATGGGGCTCGTCCAACCGGTTACCACGATTTCTGATGAATTATCGGCGGCTCTACGGTAAGAGGCGGTGTAACCGAGTTGCTTTAGTGAGTCGGTCAGCTGCGCGGCGCTGGATGCACTGCTGGTGTAAAAGAAGTATTCCAGTTTGAGGCTGTCTTCAGGCGTCACACCTAATTTTCTTAACTCTGCGACCAGTAGTTTGTCCGTCTGGTCACTGTCAGTAATAGCCATTCTTTCCACTTCAGCCTTTGGTGAGGCCTGGTCTGATTTTCTGCGCTGTTCTATAAAATAGAATATGCCTACAGCCAAAAATACAGTGCAGAAAAGGAGAAATAGCCGGTTGGGTTTGCTCATATTCAACTTTTATCGTTTAACAAGTAACACCTTATTTTGCAAATCGAACGTCACGGATTGTCCAAGCCAGTTGATCCAGATGATGCCATCATAGATCAATCCCTCTACGAATTGCACCGGGAAGTTGCGCGTATCGACGGAAGGCGCGTTGGTCGAGGCCAGCTTGTCTAACTTCGTCACGTAAATATGGGAGATGTGGTTCTGATCAATCTCGCTGCGTTTCTCGATCTTTCGAACGCGGGTGGTGTCGTTCACATTTACGCCCAGTGCACTTGTAAATCTGGAGCTGAGGCGGAATACGTCTTTACCCGCGCCGCTGTCCAGCGACAATTGCAGGTTAAGGGTATCGTTCACTTTAAAATAAGAAAACAGCGTAAGCGATTTGTCGCGCGATTGTTCCAGCTGTACCGGGATCACTTTCGCAGTTTTACGGATGCCTGCGAGTGCTGCCGGCGATTCTATACGTAATACTTTCTTCGTATAGTCGATCGTAAAAGGCCCGCTTTCCAGTGCTTTGAGGGAAATGATGCCATCGATGCCACCGAGGTTCGCATCTAAATAACTGATTTCTTCTACGGCTTTGCGAATCGGGCCGAAGTGAAAATCACGCACCTTATACAGGTCAATGTCCAGCCGCTCGCCGGTGGCGCGGAAGCCGGTGTAACCGCCATCTTCCTTTATCACATCAGGTAATTTATCAAAATAAGTTTTGACAAATACCGTAAGGCCGGCACCTGTATCAAAAATGAATTTACCTTCTACGCCCGCTACAGAAGCAGATACCAGGAGATGGCCGGAAGGCAGTAATTGGAAGGGGATCTCATTTTTTGCAGTGGGTTGTGCGTATGCTGGCAGCTGGAAGATCACCACCAGGGATAACAACAATAATTGTCTCATTTCCTTTTTTTGCAGGCCAAAATAGGTAATTTTTGAATACAGATGCCAGGCTACCCCGTCTGCTTTAAATGTTTTTAGCTAAATTTGATGCGAATGCAATTAGCTGGCCAACAATGCCATTTTGATCAATCAGCAGCTTTATAACGATCCGGATATCATCACACGCTTCGCCAGGGGTGACGAGCTGGCCTTCAGAACTATCTTCAATGAACAGTTAAGGCCACTCTGCTACTTTGCGCATAAACTTCTCGGCCAAAAGGAGGAAGCCGAAGATGTGGCCAGTACCGCTTTTGCCGCGTTATGGGAGCGGCGGGCGCAGTTTACGAGCTTCGGCGCTATTAAATCATATTTATATATTACCGTCCGTAATGCCTGTTACGATTTACTCAAACACCGGCAGGTAGTGAACAATGCCGAAGATACCATTACAGGAATAGTGAACCAGCCGGACATTTCCGTGGATGCCCGCATATTACAGGCAGAACTGCTGCAACTGATCGTTTCCGAATTAAACAGTCTGCCCGAACGCTCGCGCCAGATACTCGAATGGAGTTTCCTGGAGGAAAAGAAAACTTCCGAGATCGCCTCGTTGCTCGCCCTTTCCGAAGCACATGTGCGCATGGAGAAGTCGCGGGCACTGGTACAGCTCCGGAAACTGCTCTCGAAAAAGCAGCTGCTCGAAGTGGTTTTGCTCCTCCTGGCTATGCTGAAAAAATAATTCTTCTTTTTCTGTTGCACTTTGGCAACTGGGTCGTTTTAGTATTATATGCAGCCAAATTCTGACATCTCTCCTTTATTGATCCGCGTTTTATACAAATCCTGGGCGGGCCTGGACCTGGACGCTTCCGAGCAGCAGGCGCTGAACGATTGGCTGAACGTGCATGCCCGTAACCAGGAAGTATTTAAAGAAATAGTGGCCGGCAACTGGCCGCAGCAGGACTTAAAGGATTATCAACATATATCATTTGACGATAACTGGGCACGTGTGCAACAGAAGATCCAGGCACGTGAGGTACCCGTACGCCGTATGCGTTACCGCTGGGTAGCCGCTGCTGCCGTAGTGGCTTTGCTGGCAGGTGGTACCTGGTACTGGCAGGCGCAACAGGCTCCATTAACCTCCGTTACGCCGCAGCTGGCAGACATTACACCTGCTAAACCAGGCGCCATTCTCACCCTGGCTGATGGCAGCACCGTGGTGCTGGACAGCCTCGGAAACGGAGAAATAGCCAACCAGCAGGGCGTAAAAACCGTACTTAAAAATGGACAACTGGCCTATGAAGGCATGGGAGCGGCCAATAGTTTTAACAGTATTGCCACGCCCAAGGGCCGGCAGTTTAACGTGATATTGCCCGATGGCTCCAAAGTGTGGCTGAACGCAGAGAGCTCCCTGCGTTACCCGACTGCATTCACTGGTAAGGAAAGGCGGGTACAGGTAACCGGGGAAGCTTACTTTGAGATCGGTAAAAATGAGCAGGCGCCGTTTTTTGTAGAGGTGCCGGGCAGGGCAGAGGTAGCGGTATTAGGTACGAGGTTTAACATCAACGCTTATGCAGATGAAGCCGCACTCAATACCACTTTGCTGGAAGGCGCCGTAAAGGTGACGGGGCCTAACCAAAGCACGCTGCTGAAGCCGGGCAACACGGCCGAACTAACGGGCAACCTGCGCGTAGTACTGGCAGATATAGATAAGGTAATGGCCTGGAAAAACGGCGTATTTAACTTCGAAGGCGCTACACTGCCGGAAGTGATGCGGCAATTGTCCAGGTGGTACGATATAGAAGTGGAATATGAACCGGGTTTGGCTAACATCGTATTCGGCGGTAAAATGAGCCGTGATGTAAGTCTTGCCGGGTTACTAAGAGGGTTAGAAGCAACCGGCGTTCACTTCCGGCTGGAGGCGGGCAGGAAGCTGGTCGTACATAAATAAGCAAAACCAAAATCGATATATAATGAATAGGAACAACCAATGATCTGAACTTTAGAGAAACGGCCATAAAAAACAAAACCGGCAGTGCTGCTACACTCCCGGTCGCGCCTGGCCCGTAAAAATTCGCTTTGAACTCCTTTTTAACAACCAAACGATGCAATTTATGCAAAAAACTGCTAATTGGTCGGGGCTTCTCATGTCCCTGCCACAACGACCGCAGCAAAGAACGGCTATCCAACCAAATCTACTTCGGGTAATGAAATTAACAGTGATCCTCTTAACAGCAGTGCTGCTGCAAGTGCAGGCAACCGGGTTCTCGCAAAGCGTGACCATCTCCGGGAAAGATGTGCCGTTAAAGAAAATATTTGATTCCGTAGAAAAGCAAACCGGCTACGTGGTGTTCTATAAACGGGAAGTGTTGCAGGACATTAAACCGGTATCGGTATCGGTACGGGACATGTCGCTGGCACCTTTCCTCGACCTGGTACTGGCCGACGCGCCGCTTAGTTATCTTATAGAAGGAAAAACGATCTATCTCTCCGAAAAGAAACGCGTTGCTTCGTCCATCCTGGATGCTGCCATACCGCCACCAATGGTCGACGTAAGGGGAGTAGTAAAAAATAAGGCCGGCGAATTGCTCGCAGGGGCGACGGTTCGCGTGATTGGCTTAGGTGGTACCACTACCAGCACGCAGGGCACTTTTGAAGTACTCGCCATGCGCGAAGGCATGATCATGCAGGTATCTGTACTAGGCTACAGCCCGATGGAGCTGAAAGTGGTGAAGGCAGGCGAAGGACTGGCGCTGGTTCCCATGAATGCTTCGCAGGCGAAAGGCGTTACGATGTCGCGTGAGGGCAATGCCTACCGCGTAAACATCGTGCTGGAAATTGCGATAAGCAGCCTGGGCGAAGTCGTGGTCAATAAAGGATATTATACGGAATCGCAGCGCCTCTCTACAGGCAGCGTGGCGAGTGTAGATGCTAAAGCCATCGAAAAGCAGCCAATTACGAACGTGCTGCAGGCCTTACAGGGCCGCATGCCGGGGCTTAGCATTGTGCAGGCGAATGGTTTCCCGGGTTCGGCGTTTGCGGTACAGGTGCGTGGTGTAAACTCCATGGCGCGTGCTTCGCTTCCTTTATATGTGATTGATGGAGTGCCATTCCTGTCGGAGGCGATCAATGCACAAACAGGTACAGAGATTATCGGGGCCAATGGTTCTACCAACCCGTTGAACAGCATCAGCCCTTCAGATATAGAAAAGATAGAAGTATTGAAAGATGGCGACGCCACGGCGATCTATGGTTCCCGCGGAGCGAACGGGGTTATCCTCATCACCACTAAAAAAGGCCGCGCCGGTAAAACACGCCTCGATCTGAGCGTAAATTCAGGTGTTTCCAACGTGATGCGTATGATGCCTACGCTCAAGACGCCTGAGTACCTCGAAATGCGTAAACTCGGCTTCCAGAATTCAGGGGAAACACCCTCAGTGAACAATGCGCCGGACCTGGTGACCTGGGACCAAAACGCTTATACGGACTTCCAGGAACTGTTGATCGGTAATACGGCCAAAGCTACGGATGCTAACATTACGCTTTCCGGTGGCGATGCACGTACCAACTTCCTGCTCAGCGGCTCGTACCATCATGAAACGACGGTATACTACATGGACAAGTTCTACAAACGCGGCTCTGCCAACTTCAGTGTGAACCACCGTTCGCTGGACGAAAAACTGCAGGTAGGCTTTTCTGCTATGTACGTGGCTGATAATAATACGCTGGCAGTAGAGGACCTTACCAGCCGCGCTTACCAGCTGGCTCCGAACTTCCCTTTGTATAATCCGGATGGTTCGCTCTATTTCAATACGTTCTTCCAGAACCCGCTGGGAGCGATGATGCGTACGAACCGCAACAAAAGCTCGAACTTAAATAGCAGTCTTACGGTACGCTACAAACTCGCCGACGGTTTAGACCTTAAAGTGATGGGTGGTTTCGGTAGGGCCGATATGGACCAAACGCAGCTCACACCGCGCATTTCGCAGGATCCTACGCAAGCAACGGCAGTATCCCGCGCGATATTTGCATATGGCGTCAGCAACAACTACATTGTTGAACCACAGCTGAATTTCGAACGTACTTTCGGTAAAGGCAAATTGTCTGCACTCGTTGGCGGTTCATGGCAATACCGTAAGTCACGTCAGCCATTCTATACCCTGGCTAACGACTTCACATCCGATGATTTCCTGGAAAACATTTCCTCTGCAGCGACTGTAAGCACCCGTTCCAGCGCAACAGATTACAAATTCGCTTCTCTGCTGGCGAGGGTAAACTATGTATACAATGATCGTTATGTACTGAATGGCGTGTTCCGTCGCGACGGATCTTCCCGTTTCGGTCCGAATAACCGCTTTGGTAACTTTGGTTCTATCGGTGCCGCCTGGATATTCTCTGACGAGCCGTTCATGGCCGGACAGGATTGGCTGAGCAACGGTAAACTGCGCGGCAGCTTCGGTATTACCGGTTCCGACAATATCGGTAACTATATGTACCTCGATTCTTACAGCTCCAGCTCTTATAACTACAACGGTTACACAGGCCTCGTACCTACCCGTATTGCGAACAACGACTTCCGTTGGGAAGAAACACAAAAGGCGGAAGTAGCGTTGGAATTAGGCTTCCTCAACGATCGTATCCGTTTCACACCGGCTTACTATCAGCACCAGTCGTCTAACCAGCTGATCAACTACACGATCAGCGCGCAGGCGGGCTTCTCCAGCTACCAGGCCAACCTGCCGGCTACGGTGCAAAACAGTGGTTGGGAATTTACATTGAGCACGTCCAACATCACGAAAAAGGATTTCACCTGGACGAGCAACTTCAACCTGTCGGCCAACCGCAACAAACTGAAATCGTTCCCGAACATCCGGGCCAGCTCTTACTACACGAGCTACATCGTGGGCAACCCGCTCTCCAGTGTGTATACTTACCAGTATACCGGCATCGATGCTACCACTGGTTTACCCACTGTAGCCGACCTGGATAAAAACAACACCATCTCATTTGGTCTGTTCCCGATCGGGCGCGGCGACCGTGACTTCTATGGTACAAACTATCCGAAGTTTTTCGGTGGTTTTAATAACGCCTTTACCTACAAACAGTTCGCGCTCGACTTCATGCTGCAGTTCGTGAAGCAGGAGGGTAGCGATATCTTAACCACGACTTCGTATGCACCGGGTTATATCTTAAACCTGTCGGAAGACGCACTGGAGCGGTACATCGCACTTGAGCCCGTTCAGAAACGCCATGTGCGTTCCAATTACAACGTGGCATTCGGCAACCTGTTCAGCTCAGATATCATGCGTGTAGACGCCTCTTTCATCCGCCTGAAAAACGTCGCGATCAGTTATGATCTGCCTGCCGCAATGGCCCGTAAAATTCGCCTGAGCGCGGCCAGGGTGTACGTACAGGGACAAAACCTGTTAACGCTCACGTCTTATAAAGGATTCGATCCCGAAACACAGGGACTGTCGCTGCCGCCTTTGCGCACGATCACTGCAGGTTTAAAAATTTCACTCTAAAGAAGATGACGATGTTTAAATATAGCAAACGTATTATAGCGGGATTGTTGGTAGCAGGTAGCCTGTCTGCCTGTGAAAAACTGATCGAGATCGATCCGCCGGTCACTGAGATGTCGACACCATTAGTATTTGGCTCACAAAAGCTGGCCTTGTCTGCGCTCTCCGGCGCGATGAGCTCCACCGCCAATTCACAGGCATTCGGTATTAACCTGACCCTGCTCACCGGTATGGCCGCCGACGAAATTACCTACGCTGCCGGTGCCAATTTTGATGAAGTGTCGCTGAATACCTACATGCCGCTGTCTACCACCAGTGGTGTGAATACGATCAACAGCATGTGGTCGGACCTGTATAGCGGTATCTATCGTTTTAATGCGGTGATAGAAGGGGTACAGGCATCAACCGTTTTATCTGATTCTGTAAAAACACAGATCACCGGCAATGCAAGGTTTATGCGCGGACTCTGTTACTTCTATCTTACCAACCTGTTTAAGGATGTGCCGCTGGTGCTGGAAACCGATGTAACCAAAACAGCGTTGCTGCCGAAAGATTCTGCTGCCCGTGTTTATCGCCAGATCGTAGCCGACCTGGTGGCGGCGCGCGATGTGTTGCCTGCAGATTTTACTTCGCAGAGCGGCTCCCGTACGGTGGCTACCAAATGGGCGGCAAGCGCGCTGCTGGCAAGAGTATACCTGTACACCGAACAATGGGCGCTCGCAGAACAGGAAGCCACGAAACTGATCGATAACAGCCTGTTCACCATCCGTCCACGCACCGCCATACAGGATATTATGGTGCGGAATAACAGCGAAGCGATCTTCCAGTTTGGAAGTTACCTGAACGCGACCTCCGGTTACACCAACTTAGGCGTAACGCTCGGTGCCTCATATACCCAGTATTCAATGACACCTTCGCTCCGTAACAGTTTTGTGGCCGCCGATATCCGCCGCACGAACTGGGTGCGCGAATTTACCTACCTGGGTGTACTCACCTACCAGCCTTACAAGTATCGTAACGGCGCGGCCAACACCGTTCGTTTAGAAGCGCCTACCGTTTTTCGCCTGGCAGAACAATACCTGATCCGCGCAGAAGCACGCCTGCGCTTGCAGCGCCCGATCGATGGTCGTGAGGATATGAATGTGGTACGCCAGCGTGCAGGCCTGGATGCCAGCACCTCAACGGATCCCGCGGTACTTACGCTCGAGCTGGAAGAAGAACGCCGGCATGAGCTTTTCTGCGAATATGGTCATCGTATGTTCGATCTGCGTCGCACTGGCCGTTCCAACGCTGTGATAGGAGCCATAAAACCTACGTGGACGCCCAAAGCAGTTTACTTCCCGGTGCCACAGAGTTCCATTAATGCCAATCCAAACCTGGAACAAAACCCGGATTATCTATAGTTCCCATCCGGGGCGCTTACGGCGCTCCGGGTTTCTTTTACATAAGGTTATTTTCTTCGTTCACCATGGTGGCGTAGCGGTAGCCATTGCCATTACCAAAGGAAATTTTGTGTATGAATACAAGTATTGTCAACATCGAAAACCTTTCGCACCGCTACAGCAAAGCCTGGGCGATACGCGACATTAACCTGGAGATCAGGCAGAAGGGGGTGACGGGGTTCCTGGGCTCTAACGGCGCCGGAAAATCCACCACCATGAACATCCTCTGCGGCGTATTGAATCAAACCGAAGGAGAGGTGCTGATCGACGGCATCGACCTTCGTAAACAACCGCTGGAAGCGAAGAAACAAATCGGCTTCCTGCCACAGAACGCACCGCTGTACCTCGATCTGACTGTAGACGAATACCTGCGCCATTGTGCCTACATGCGCCTCATCCCCGATAATAAAATTAAGGCGGCGATGCAGGAAGCGAAAGAACGTTGCGGCGTAGCACATTTCTCCAAAAGGCTGATCAAAAATCTTTCCGGTGGATACAAGCAGCGCGTAGGCATTGCACAAGCGATTATTCACAAACCCAAACTCGTCGTACTCGACGAACCCACGAACGGTCTCGATCCTAACCAGATCGCCGAAGTACGCAACCTGATCAAAGAGATCGGGGAAGACCGCTCGGTATTGTTTTCCTCCCATATTCTCGCGGAGGTACAGGCTACCTGCGATACCATTAAGATGATCGAACATGGAGAGATGGTATTTAGCGGTACCGTAGATGATTTCAATAACTATATAGCTCCTTCATCGATGTTGCTGTTCCTCGAAAATCTGCCACCGCTGACGGAATTACTCGCCATCGAAGGCGTTACGCAGGCGAAGGTACTGGGCCGTAATAAGGTAAGGGTAAGCTTCGACACAGCACCTGCTATCGCGGAAAAGATGATCGAAATAAGTGTACAGCGTGGCTGGCGTTTACAGGAACTGCATCTCGAAAGAAGTTCACTGGAAGAGATTTTTGCAAAATTGTCAAATAAGATAAAATAGTTACGATGAAATTGACTTTCAGGATAGCCAAATTGGAACTGAGCAACCTGTTTTACTCCCCGGTAGCCTGGGTGGTATTGATCATATTTATGGTGCAGGGTGGATGGGAGTTCAGCGCCATGCTGGAACGTATGGAACGCACACACCAGATGGGGGCTTCCAGGCCGGGTATTACCGATACCATGTTTGCCAGCTACTTCGGCATCTTCACTAAAATAAAAGATTACCTGTACCTGTACATCCCTTTGCTCACGATGGGCCTTATCAGCCGCGAAACCGGCAGTGGCTCCATCAAACTGGTGTATTCATCACCGGTAAAAGTGAGTGCCGTGGTATGGGGTAAGTACCTCGCCATGGTGTTCTACTGCATGTTGCTGATGCTGAGCCTTGTGTTGCTGGCGGTCATGACAGCCATTTCCGTAAAAGACGCGGATCTGTCGCTGGTGTACTCCGGTATCCTGGGCCTCTTCCTGCAGATTTGCGCATACGCGGCCATCGGCTTGTTCATGTCATCGCTCACCACGTACCAGGTAGTGGCGGCCATTAGTACGTTGGCACTGCTGGCGGGCCTTAACTATGTAGGTAAATTGTGGCAGGACATCGATTTCGTACGTGACATCACTTACTTCTTATCGATTTCGGGCAGGGTAGATGAGTTTATCGGCGGACTGGTATCCAGCAGGGACGTGTTTTACTTCCTGATCGTGATCGTCCTGTTCGTAGGGCTCACTATCTTCAAGCTGCGGGGCGACAGGGAATCTAAGCCATTGCTGGTGAAAAGTATGCGTTACGCTTTGCTCATAGCTGTCGCTTTGGGATTGGGCTACATTACTTCCCGTCCGACTTTATCTGTTTATAAAGATATGACGGCCACCAAACGCCGCACGCTCACACCTGTTACACGCGATATCGTCAGCAAACTGAAAGGCCCGCTGGAAATTACAACGTACGTGAACCTGCTGGACGTAAACTATTTCGCTGGTTTGCCAATGTCCCGCAACAGTGATTTGTCCCGTTACGACCAGTACTTCCGCTTTAAGCCGGATATCGAGGTGAAGTATGTATACTACTACGATACCACCAAAAACGACGACCTGTTTGCTCGCTATAAAGGCGTGCCGGCTCCCGAAGTAGCCAGGCAGATGGCTAAAACCATGAAGCTGGACTTCGACATGTTCCTGTCACCTGCAGAAATTAAAAAGCAGATCGATTTAAGCGGTGAACAAAACCGCCTGGTCCGCAAGCTGACCTGGAACGGCAAAAGCACGATGCTGCGCATGTTCGACGACCTGATGCGCCAACCCGGCGAACAGGAAACTGCCGCTGCACTGAAACGATTGGTAGAAGGTCCTGCCAAGGCCGTTTTCCTTATCGGTCATAATGAAAGAAGCCTGCGTCGCATGGGCGATAAAGACATCAAACTTTCTACTGCTGAAATTACCTTCCGTAACTCTCTCGTTAACCAGGGTTTTGATGCGGTAGAAGTTACGCCAGGTGAAAGTATCCCGGCTGATGCAGCCGTGTTGGTGATCGCAGATCCGCTTACACCATATGACGCTGCTCAGCTGGAAAAAATCAAGCAGTATATCGATGCGGGCGGTAACCTGCTCATCGCCGGCGAACCTACACACCGTGGAAATGTGCAGCCGGTGCTCGACCTGCTGGGTGTGAAACTCGACGACGGCATTGTGCTGCAACGTAGCGAGGACTTTGCGCCTTCGTTGTTCCAGGCGCCGATGACGACGCAGGGCATGCAGTTGCTCGGCAGCAGGCCATCGCCGCGACTGGAGGCTGGTATGGTGTTTCCTGGCGCAGCTACCTTGTCATGGACGGGCGGCGGTGCATTTGATATCACACCGCTCGTGGCTACGAACGCCGGTAATTCCCTCCGTCGCGTAGGGCCCATTGCCGATAGTCTGCGCACGGTCACCTTCAACGCCGATCTGAAAGACGAGCGCGGTGCATTCCCCGTAGTAGCAGCTTTGAAAAGAACAGTGGGGCCGAAAGAGCAGCGCATCATCATATCCGGCGATGCCGATTTTATGAGTAATGCCGAACTGCTGCGCAGCAACCCGCAAACAGCCAATTTTGTGTTTTTGATGGAAATGTTCCGCTGGTTCAGTCACGATGAGTACCCGGTAAGCGTATACCGCGAGCCTTCTAAAGACGATGCCATCCTGGTATCCGCAGGTGGCGCCAATGCGATTAAATGGCTGCTGGTAGGTGTATTGCCTGCCCTCATCGCCCTGGGCGTAGCGGCCATGCTGCTGATCAGGAAGAGAAGATAATTTTAGTACCAACCATGTAGTAAAGGTCGCACCACTATTGGTGCGGCCTTTTTTGTGCGGAGTCCTGTCTGCCTGAAAAGGTTGCCTTGCAAATCCTTTTTCACTACATTTATACCGATTTCAACCAAAATGACCGCATAAGTGGAGTGCGAATGGCCGAGCATCTAAGTAACGAAAAGGAACTGCTGGCGGAAATAGGACGTTCCAATGAACGGGCATTCGAACAGATCGTCCGTTTTTATTTTCCGCACCTGCTGCCTTTCAGCGTGAGTATAACAAAAAACAGGGCGGTAGCCGAAGATATTGTGCAGGAGGCATTCATTCGCCTCTGGCAGCGCCGTCATGACTATGAGCAGTTCTATAACTTACGCGCCTGGCTGTTTACCGTTACTTCCAATCTTTCCCTTACTTACATTAAGAAGATGGCCCTCGAAGGCAATTTGCTCCGCCACCTGGAGCAGCCGGAAGCGTCGCGTGCTACCGAAGCGGAAGAACGGCTGCATTTTAAAGAAAGTGGCCTGCTGCTGCAAGAGGCCATGTTACGCCTGCCGCCACAACAGCGGGAAGTATATCGCCTCAGCCGGTACGAGGAACTGTCGATACCCGAAATAGCAGAAAAATTGCACCTTTCGCCCAATACGGTCAAGAACCATTTGGTAAAGGCATTGCAGTCTGTACGCGGGTTTATCAGCCAACGGGGAACTTTTTTTATATTTTTTTAGCGGGGACTAGTCCTAAACCATTTCCCGTTAGTTATATCATTGTTGCAACCAATTAATCATTTCATCTATTCCACCATGTTAACGGAAAACGAAGAAAAAGTCCGTATGCTCCTGGGCAGGTACTATCAAGGTACGATTGCCGGTGCGGAGGCTGCGGAGCTGGCTGAATTGCTGAAGGACGACCGTTACGACGGTATCGCGGAGGAAACGCTGATGGCGTTTTCCGGCGAGGTTTTGCCCTGGCATGACGAGCAGGTGGCGTTAGACCGGATGGTGGAGCGTTTAAAAGATGTAACGGCAGGTACGGCAAAACCTTTCTGGAGGCGCCCCTTACTACGCTGGACCGCCGCCGCGGCAGTATTGGTACTGGCAGCGACGGCCACTTACCAGTTCTGGCCACGCCCGCAGGCACCAGCGGTAGCGGCCGCCCGTTACGCCAACGATGTGCAGCCTGGCAGCAACCGCGCCGTGCTCACACTCGACGATGGTAAGCAGGTAGTACTCGACGATGCCGGTAACGGTCAGATAGCGCAACAGGGCCAGTACATTGCGAACATTGCGCCCGGACGTATTGCGTATACGGTGAATAGTACCATACCCGGACCGCTTAAATATAATAAGCTCTCCACGCCTAAAGGAGGTAAGTTCCAGTTGGTACTGCCGGATGGCACAGAAGTATGGCTGAATGCGAACAGCTCATTATACTACGAAACAACGCTCTCCGGAAACGAAAGAGTGGTGGAGTTGAGAGGGGAAGGCTATTTTAAAGTGGCGCCGCATGTGTTGCGCCCCTTCATTGTAAAAATGCCGGGCGGACGTAAAGTAGAAGTATTAGGAACGGAGTTCAATGCCAGTGCGTACGAAGAAGATGAGGTGATCACAACTACGCTGGTGAATGGTGCAGTAAAGGCAGACGGAACGTTGCTACGTCCGGGTCAGCAGGCCCGCTCCGGCAGCAATGGCGTACAACTGCAGCAGGATGCAGATGTAACGGCGGCCATAGCGTGGAAGAATGGCATGTTCGTGTTTAACGACGCCTCCATAGAAGACGTCATGAAACAACTCGACAGGTGGTATGATCTGGAAGTCGTATATGAAAAAGGAGCAGTAAAGGAGCGATTCAACGGCACCATCTCGCGTGAGGTGCCATTAAGCAAAGTGTTGGAGTTATTTGAATTAACAGGGCTAGTACATTTTAAAATAAACGGCAAAACAATAACAGTAAACTCCTGATGAACAGCTGCGTCAGGTAACAACAACGAACCATTATCTAGTGTAGATGAACAATGCCGCCAGGCTTAGCACGGCGGTGTTGTACGGCAACTATTCTTTGTAGCGATTATTTATCACCCAAAATCTAATGTATGATTTTTAATGCCTGGCATAAAGTCCAGCAGGGCTCCTCATGCCTGCCAACCAGCCTTTCGCAGCGGTTATTAAAAACCGGGTGCTTGTCCATCTTACTTCTTTTATCTACCATCGCCCTCAAGGCACAAACCGTAACATTGAAACTGCGCGACGAGCAGTTGTCCAAAGCATTTAAAGAAATCGAAAAACAAACAGGTTACACTTTCATTTATGGCAGAGACCAGCTGAAAGGTGCCCGTCCGGTTACGGTCAATGCGATCAATTCGCCACTCAATGGCGTACTGGCATTATTGTTCGCCAACCAGGACCTTACATACGCGATTAAAGACAACAAGTACATCGTGGTATCCGCGAAGCAGCGTTTGAATAATAGTAATGCAGTGCCCAACGAGAGCATCCAGTTTTTGTTGTCGGGGCGTGTCACCGATGATGGCGGTACGCCGCTGCCGGGCGTGAGTGTTCGGGTGCTGCCCACCGCAACGGGCGTAACTACTACTGCTACCACGAACGATAACGGGTCGTTCAGTCTCAATGCGCCCGACAGATCGGAACTGCAGTTCTCTTTTATCGGCCACGAACCGGTAACGGTGGAAGCCCGTGCGGGCAAAGCGTTAAGTGTAGTGCTGAAGCGTACCGCATCCAAACTGGAAGAAACGGTTATCACCGGCTACACTGCTAAAAGCGCCAAAGAACTCACCGGCGCCGTGCAGCGCGTTACGGGCGAGCAGCTGCGGAACAGTGTGATTACGCCCAACGCTTTATCTATGCTGAAAGGCAAAACCACGGGTTTGTATATTACCGAAAACTCAGGTGAGTCCGGCGCAAAGGGACAGGTGATCGAACGCGGACAGTCGTCTATGGCTACACCGACGAACGGTTACTTCGGTCCGTTGATCGTGGTGGACGGTGTGATCACGAACTACCAGAACATGCAGGACGCCGTAAACCCGGCCGACGTAGAAGATATTGCGATCCTTAAAGATGCTTCCTCCACCGCGATCTACGGTTCGCGCGCAGCGCAGGGCGTCATTGTGATCACCACCCGCAGGGGTAAGGCAGGTCGCACCGGCGTAAACCTGAATATGCAATATGGCATGATCCAGCCCGTGCGTGACATCCGTTTTATGAATACGACGGAGCTGATCTCCTTCATGGATAAACAAATGCAGCGATACTGGGAGCAAACGCCGTCTATACAGGCGCAATTCCCTAACGTGGCCGACTTCATCCAGCAACGCCGCGTGTACAACGATGCTGATAAAGCAAATAATTTCAACTGGGAAGATGCGATCTATAGCAATGGCAACTTCCGTAATACAGAGCTGAACATCAGCAGTGGTAATGATAAGACGAAGTTCTACGGCGGAGTAGCCTGGTATAAAGAAAATGGCGCCCTGTACGATAACAGTTTCGATCGCAAAAGCGTTCGTCTGAACATCGACCAACAGGTAAGCAAACAGTTTTCTGTGGCGTTCAACGTAAGCTCTATTATCGATAAAACCATCAAACGTAATGGCATTCCCGAGTTGTACATGATCCAGCCTTTCCAGAGCCCTTACAAGGCCGATGGAACATATGCCGATAGCCTGCCCGTGAAGCAATCCAGCAACTACGGACCGGTGTTTACCACCTGGACGCAGAACTTCCTGGCCGAAACGGCGTACGACAATACCGCGATCACCCGTGTGCAAAACCACCTGGGTGCCATCAAACTGAAGTACGACCTGTTCCCCTGGTTGTCTGTGCAAAGCGCCAACTCCATCAACTACATGAATACGAACGCCAATTCTTACCTCGATCCGCGTTCCTATTCCGGAAAGTTTGGCGGTTATCCATACCTGTTCAACGCTGCCAGCCTGATTATCCCGAACGGTACCCTTACCATCCGCGATACCCGTTATACCGATTACCTTACTTCCAATACCATCAACTTCCGCAAATACTTTGGCAAACATTCAGTGGCCGTGCTGGCTGGGCAGGAGTGGGGCAAACGTACCACCGAAGTGATGGCCGCCGATATGTATAATGTATTGCCTGGCGAACGTAATGCCGGTGCTGCCAAAGGTTACGGCAGCGCGGTGTACCTGGCTTATTATACTCCGGCTACGCCACCCGCAGCGCCAATCGGCAGCCTGCAGGAGCGGGCTACTTTTTCCGTGTTCGGACAGGCAGACTATAACTACGATCAGCGCTACTTCGCATCCGGTTCCGTACGTACAGATGCGACGACCAACTTCGGCCGCGCAAAAAGGTATGGCACGTTCTATTCCATCAGCGGCGGCTGGCTGCTCTCGCGTGAAGGTTTCCTCGATGGCGTAAAAGCGATCAACAACCTGAAACTGCGCGCAGTGTACGGCACTTCCGGCCGCGACCTGGGCGATGGCTATCTTAATACGACGTTCTATACAGATGGCCCGCGTTACGGCGCGCAAAGCAACATCGGTTCGTCGATCTCCCAATTGGCGAATCCCGACATCTCATGGGAAACCATGTATAGCACGAACGTAGGCCTCGATGTAAGCGTGTGGAACAGGATTGATGCAACGATCGATCTGTACCATAAACGAAGCAGTGGCCTGTTACAGAACGTGAGCCTTACCTCCGCACAAGGCTCGCTCACCCAGTACCAGAACGTTGGAGAGATCGTGAACAAAGGCCTTGAATTAATGCTGAACGGCCACGCTGTGAAAACGAAGGACTTCAACTGGATGATCAACTTCAACATCAGCTTTAATAAGAATGAACTCACTTCGCTTTACCAGGATTCACTGCGCGACAGTTATTCCAATACTTATTACCGCAAGCTGGGAGAGGACATCAACGTGATCAAAGCCATCGAGTTCGTAGGCATCAACCCTGATAATGGGAACATGATCCACCGTAACTACGATGCCGCCGGTAAGGCAGTAGATGTGGAGGGCATTGGCGCTACCACCAACCTCGCCAACTGGCGCCCCGTAGGTTCTGCTACCCCGAAGTTCTTCGGCGGCTTTACCAATACGTTTAAGTACCGCCAGTTCACCCTCAGCGCCGAATGGTGGTTCCAGTATGGTAACTATGTGATGATGTCGCTCGTGAACAACTTTCAGTCGCCCACGGCGCCGCGCCTGGGCCGTAACAACGTATTATTCGGCGATAACCAGCACGTATGGGAAGGCCCCGGCGATACCAAAGCTAATTACCCGGATGTGTTCAGCACCAACCCCAATGCATGGAGTGCGCTCACTTACCGCTCCTCCCGCCTATGGGGCGACGCGAGCCACGCGCGTTTGCGTAATGTGCGCTTTACGTACGAGCTGCCGCGTAAACTCATCCAGCAATGGAAAATGCAGCAGTTCAGCGCCTACGTAAGCGGCGATAACCTGTGGGTGTTGAAACGTAAGGACTTTGTAGGGGCCGATCCGGAAGGCGCAACGCTGAGCAGCAATACGGCCTTTGGCGGTGTAGGTACAGGCTTCGCTAACCCGCGTCGTTTCGTAGCAGGTATTAATGTTGGGTTTTAATCTGAAAAGCGTAATCACATGAAAAAATCAAGATACTATATATCCGCACTGCTGCTGTTGTCGCTGGCAGGTGCATCCTGTAACAAACAGCTGGACGAGCTGCGTCCGCATAACGTGATCTTCGAAGAGCAACAGTTTTCGTCACCAGCCGGTTATACGAGAGCCTTATGGGGCGCTTATTCCAGTATTGCGGGACTTGCTGTAACCGGAGGTTTCAACTATAACGACATTCAGCTGTTCCTGGGCGAGGCACATGGTAACAACATCCGCGCACTGGATGCGGGTGTAAACAAAAACACGAACGCCTTCAACTACCTTAATTCTGCGGAAAAGGACTTGTCCTATACCCACGATTACTGGCGCGGCAGCTACCAGGCGTTACTGCTCATCAACAAAATACTCGACAATGTTAAGCCCGAAGAAACGAATGCCGAAATCCTGCAGGCAAAAGGGGAAGCATTGTTCCTGCGCGCATACGTGTACTTTAACATCTCCCGCGTATATGGCAAACCTTATTACCAGGACGCGGCGAATAGTCCGGCCGTGATGTTGGTGACCACCGCTAATAATGGTACGGCATTCGCGCCGCCACGGGCGACCGTGAAGCAGGTGTATGAACAGGTGATCGCCGACTTACAGGCGGCGTTGCCCTTACTGAAGGCCCAGAAAACGAACAGTTTCGCATCCCGCTATGCGGTGTTTGGCCTGCTCTCCCGCGTATACTTATACATGGGCGGTACTTTCACCCAGCCAGATGTGGAGGCTAATAAAAAAGCCCGGGAGTATGCTGATTCGGTGATCCTGCATGGAGGTTACACGCTGTTACAGGGCGCTGCATATACGAGCTACTATGCATCTGACGCACCGGGCAACAAAGAAGACATCTTCGCAGTAAACGCCCAGTATAACAATGGCTCCATCTCCAGCTTGTTCGCGATGCCTTCTCAGATCAATTATAGTGGCGGATTGTATCGCCCTTCACCAGATCTGCTGGCGCAATACCAGCCTGCTGATCTGCGTAAAAAATTCTTCGTGAAAAATGTGACGCCCGGCAACCCGAACGATACGCTGGCCAGTGTTAAGTACATGTTAGGCTATGTATCGATTTATAGTCCATCGCCCAACCGCTACCTGCGCCTGGCAGAAGTGTACCTGAACCGCGCAGAGGCGGCGGTAAAGGCGGGTGACAATGGCGCGGCGCTTACCGACCTGAATGTCATCCGCAACCGCGCTGGTATCGGTGATACGGCTAATATCACCGGGCTGCCACTGTTCAATGAGATACTCAAACAACGCCGGATGGAACTGGCGTTTGAAGGACATAACAGCTTCGATTACTTCCGTAACGGGCTGCCGATGATCCGTAACTATACATCCGGTAGCTCCGGTACGATGAACATCAGTGCCACGGACCCGAAAATACTGCAACGTATACCGGCAGACGAAATCACCGGCAATGGTAACCTTACTCAAAACGAACAATAGTTATGAAACACACATTGTTTTTATCCGCAGCGGTGTTGACGACAGTCACCGCATCTGCCCAAAAGCCATTTACGCTCAAAGGCAAGTATCACGGTAGCCCGATCAGCCACATCTACCTTCAATACGCCGATGCTTCGGGTAAATACCTGAAGGACAGTGCCAGGGTGGTAAACGGTGCGTTTGCCTTCTCCGGTAACCTGTCTGGCACCACGATGGCCGGCTTGCTGGGTAACCCCGCTGCGCGTAGCATGGACGACCCCAATATCGCTTATGTCTTCCTCGAACCGGCTGATATGACGGTGGACGTTACTGCCAACAAGTTCAAAGACATTAAGATGACGGGCTCTGTTACACAGAACGAGATGGCGGCGCTTGACAAACAAAAGGCCGCGCTGAAAAAGGAGTGGGAGCCGTTCATGCGTAAACTCGATTCGGTGAACAAGATCGACAACTTTAAGTTCCAGGAAATGAAATCAGGCTTAAAGCCTTACCAGGAGCAGATGAAGAAGTTTGATTTTGCTTACATCGATAAACATCCCGATACTTATCTGGCTGCTTACCTGCTGCGCGGGCATGCAATGTCGCTGCCAACCGACCAGCTGCAAAAGTATTACGACGGTCTGGGGGCTGATCTGAAAACAACGATCGGCAAAAGTATGCACGACGAACTCGAACGTCGTAAGATCGGCGTGCCGGGCACAACAGCCTATGCATTCGCATCTACCGACATTAACGGTGCACCTTTTAACCTGGCAGACTATAAAGGCAAATATGTGCTGATCGACTTCTGGGCCAGCTGGTGTTTACCCTGCCGCAAAGGCAATCCGCACCTGAAAAAGTTATATGCCGAGTATAAGGACAAAGGCTTCGAGATCGTTGGTGTATCGGACGATGACAGCAAACCGGATGCATGGCGTAAGGCGGTAAACGACGATGGCATCGGCATCTGGAAGCATGTGCTGCGGGGGATGGACAGGGAAAAGCTGATGGCGGGTATTTTTAATCCGAATGACTTGTCAAAACGCTACGGCATTGCTACCTTGCCAACGAAGATACTGGTCGATAAAGAAGGTAATATTATTGGTCGTTATAGTGGGGGAGAAGAGGATGATGCGAAGATGGACGCCCAGTTACAATCCATATTTAAATAAAAGACGCATATGAAGAAAGTACTGTTACCCGCCATCCTGCTGTGCAACGTTAGCGCCTTCGCGCAAGCTACGCTGGAAGGCAACCTTGCCGGAGTGCCCGATGGTACCAGGATTTACCTGTCGCGCCTTGGTGGCGGCAACTCCGATTCTGCCGAAATAAAAGGCGGCAAATTCGTTATCAATTCCGCTGCTAAAGAAGGAGACGTATGGTTCCTGCGTGCAGGGCGAGGACAATCGGCCGGCAGCCTGCTGTTTTACATGGAACCGGGCAAATTGAAGGTAAGCAGCAAAAGCCCTAAACTGGATGATGCGACCTACAGCGGTCCTGCATACGCTGCTGATCAGAACAGCCTGAGCAAATTAGGCCAAACACCTTTGCTGGCTAAGCTGCGCGAGCTTAGCAAAGAGATGAGCGCCACTTACAAAACCGATACGGTCCGTTTTAACGCCGCCCGTAAAGCGTCGGAGTCACTGGAAGAAGAGCGTAAGGCACTTTACGAAAAGTGGATCAGCGAACATACGGCATCGCCGGTAAGCGCCTATGTATTGTCTATGCAACTGCGCTACGAAAATATGGACCAGCTCGATAAAGCGCTCAAATCCCTGAAGCCTGCTGCTAAAAATAACGCGGTGGCCAAAAAGCTGCAGCATTCGGTAGATGCATCCCGCGCAACGGCGATCGGTAAAATAGCGCCGGAGTTTACGCAGAACGATACATTGGGCAACCCGGTGGCGCTAAAAGACTTCCGTGGCAAATATGTTCTCATCGACTTCTGGGCAAGCTGGTGTGTACCATGTCGTAAAGAGAATCCGGCTGTTGTAAAGGCTTACCAGGCATATAAGGATAAAAACTTCACCGTACTGGGTGTGTCGCTCGATCGCCCCGGCGACAAAGACAAATGGATCAAAGCAATCCACGACGATGGCCTTACCTGGTCGCACGTGTCGGACCTTAACTGGTGGGACAATGCCGTTTCCAGGCAGTACGACATCCGCTCTATACCGGCTAACTTCCTGATCGGTCCTGATGGAAAGATCATTGCGAAGAACCTGCGCGGCGAAGCATTGGATAAAGCATTGGAAGAAGTGTTGAAATAGTAAAACTATTTGTGTACGAGCCGCAGCCTGTGAAGAGCTGCGGCTTTTTTATTTGTTAATCGACTGTTAATAGAAGAATGCTGCCCATTGACATATGCGTGCTGGATAGTTTTTTGTGGAAGTATTAACCGATACCACGATATGAATCCGAAACTGCAGCGCCTTATCAATAAACACTTACAAGAACCACCTTCCGATGCCTATGCTGAACTGCTGGCGGCCATCAGCAAGGAGTTTGATGCCATGGGCAAACTGGCGGACGAGAACCGGCACCTTAAAACGATACAATCCGTAGCGAAGGCAGGCAGCTGGGAGGCGCGTCCCGATGGTAACATCAAAACCAATGAGAACTACTGGTCAGATGAGTTGCAGCGGATGTTTGGTGTGGAGGAGATCGACATTCCGCTCACATACGAAACCTATCTCAGCTTCATGCATCCCGACGATCGCCAGCCTTATGAGGCGGCCGTGTCGCAGGCACTGGCCTCTACCTCTCATTTTGATATTGAGTTCCGGATGACGAACAATAAGGGCGAACAAAAGGTGTTACGCGATATCGGGGAGGTGATACGCGACCAGGAAACGGGTTTGCCTGTTACGGTGCTGGGCATTGCGGTCGATATTACGGACCTGCGGAAAACAGAATCCGATTTGTGGGAAGCCACCCGGCAGCTGCGCATCATGATGGAGAATGTGGAAGAGGTGTTCTTCTCGGTAGATCGCGTACATAATAAAATACTACTCATGTCGCCCGGCAGCAAAAAGCTGTATGGGTATGACTCGGATGCATTTATCAATAATAGCCGGTTGTGGATGGATATTATTGTAGAAGAAGATAAGAGCATTGTATACGCCAGCGAATTACAACTGGCACAGGGCGAGCGCGTAACGAACGAATATCGCATCCATCATGGCGACGGCGGCATCCGGTGGATAGAGGCCCGTATTACACCTACTTTGGATATGGACGGGCGGCTGGTGCGCATCGATGGACTTACCTCCGATATTACCCAGCGCAAGGAAGCGGAACTGGCGCTACTCGTGACCAACGAGCAACTGAAAAAGAGCAACGAGGAGCTGGACCGTTTTGTGTACAGCGTGTCGCACGATCTGCGTGCCCCGCTGGCGTCGGTATCCGGCTTACTTTCTTATATGATGGCGGATAACGCCGACCACGAATTTACGGCGGACCTTCAACTGATGAAACGCAGCATCGACAAGCTGGACGTGTTCATCCTGGACATACTCGACTACTCCCGCAACGCCCGTATGGAAATAAGTGCGGGCCAGATCGACTTCGCCGACCTGCTGGACGATGTGCGTAATAACCTCAAGTTCATGAGCAGCAATAAAGGCGCGGTCGACATCCGCACCCGGGTGAAACTCACACGGCCCTTTGTGTCTGACAAAAGTCGCGTTTACATCATACTCAGTAACCTTTTATCTAACGCCATACGATACCATAACCCCAATGCAGGCGACTCCTATGCAGAGATGGCGGTTTACACCGTGAGCGGCGGCGTTATGCTCGAAGTGAAAGACAACGGCATCGGCATTGAGCCGGCGTACCAGGAAAAGATCTTCCAGATGTTCTTCCGCGTGTCCGACAAATCAGCTGGCTCTGGCATGGGGCTATACCTCGTGCAGGAAACGGTGCAAAAATTGCGGGGTACTATCCAGTTAAACTCTTATCCCGGCGAGGGCACCCTATTTAGTATATTTTTACCCGACCTTCGCCACCTAAAACAGTAACGTATGGAGCAGCCCGAATTTGACTTTAGTAAAGTAATGATCGTAGACGATGCCGACATCGATCGCATCCTGGCAGAACGCATCCTGGCTAAAACCGCCTTCGCGGAAGAAGTGGTAACGGTCGATTCTGCCACCAGTGCCTTGGGCTACCTGAACGAAAATGCCACCAACCAGGAGTCCTTGCCCGATCTCATTTTCCTGGACATCAATATGCCCCGTATGAATGGTTTCGAGTTTTTGGACGAGTACCAGAAGCTGCCGGAAAACGTGAAGCGCAAGTGTATTATCGTGATGCTGTCGTCTTCGCTGCACCCTGAAGATAAGGAGCGTGCGTTGAGCAGTCCGTACGTATGCCAGTTCCTGAACAAACCACTCACCCGCGAAAAACTACTCGAAGTAAAAGGTGAGTTTAAATAAGTTTTCGGGGGATGCGCTAACAATTACCCTATGGAAGCCCGGCAAATCAGAAAAAAATGCTATGTTTCGTGTCCAAAAGCAAAAAAAAACTATGATTTCCCGTATCGTTATCCTGATGCTGTTGAGCCTGCCGGCCATGGCCCAGTCTACCACCAATCGCCTGAACTTTAAAAGCGGCCAGTCGCAAATGATCGGCGTTTACCAGGGCACCATTTTCGTAAACGGCCAGCGCGCCCACCAGTTCGCAACAGACAATATCGTGTATAAAAGCAAACGAAATAAGCTGGTGGAAGATAAAAACTCGGTGTTCCTCTTCATCGAAACCCTCGGCGAAGCAGGTAAAAAGAACCGCCTTAACGTATTCAACATCGTCTTCTCCCGCGCCGACTCCATCACCTCGGTCGTAGCCTCCGACGTTAAAGACTTCGACCGCGACGGTTACCTCGAATTTGGTGGCAGCGAAGTAGCTACCCCACACCCGTCTGCCGATTCACTGTATTACCTGCCCGCCGAGTTCTACGAGATCAAAAAAGGGCACGTAGCCTTCGATGCGGAGTATACACAAATGATCGATAACAAGGTAAACGGTACCTACCTGGTAAGTCCGCTCAACAAAAACGGGCAATGCTGTGTAGCCATTCCTAAAAAGAAGAAGAAATAAACAGGCAGTCAATCCCGTCCGTAATCATATGTAATAATAGGCCGATGCCCACTAACCGGGTATTCGGCCATATTAATAACAGGGCATACCCAAACATCGCCGGGTAACTGTGCAAAGGGTGGTACCCGATACTGCAACGGCAGGGATCGAAAATGGGATTGGCCAGTAAATGATCCAGGTCTACCAGCATCGTGAGCAACAGGATGATATACGCCTTTAACCACCCAGGCCTGTAAAAAGCCAGCGCAATAAGCAGCGGGAAGCCGAAGTGAAGGAAGTAATGAATGGTTTGTTGCATAGGCAGTAACGGGGCAAAAGTAGGGATAATTTTGTACGCATTTTCTGCCTGGTTAGAACGGACTATCTGGCTACTAACTGGCTACTTACTGCGGACTAACAGTAGAATAAAAGGCTACTTTCGACGGAAAAGGGCGCCAGTAGCGGCAGTTCAGGAATATGTATCGATATGAATGGGAGGGAAACAGGTGGAAAGTAATAGTATATTAACATTTTATGCGCCGTTGAGCGTCAAATCTACCCTCCATTTTTCGTACCTTTGCGTACCATGGAAAAGGAGATTTACATTATCAGGCACGGAGAAACGGATTTTAACAGGCTCGGCATCGTACAGGGCCGCGGTGTTAACTCAGACCTCAACCCGAAGGGTATTGCCCAGGGCGAGGCGTTCTACGAGTATTATAAACACATCCCCTTTGACAAAGTGTATACTTCGTCGCTCAAACGTACCCATCAGACTGTAAAGAAATTTATTGATAGTAACCTGCCCTGGGAGCAGCTCGACGGCCTCGATGAGCTGTCGTTCGGCGTGTGGGAAGGTGCCGACAACAAAGGCGACTGGCAAACAGCTTTCGCAGATGTAAACGCCTGCTGGTTAAAAGGCGAATGCGACCGGGCCTTTGAAAACGGGGAAAGCCCGAACCAGGCGGCCCTGCGCCTGAAGGCAGCGATGGATACCATCGTTGCTAACACCGAGGAAAAAACGGTGCTGGTGTGCATGCATGGCCGCGCCTTGTTGATCCTGTTATGCCTGTTGTACGAAACGCCGTTGAGCCAGATGAGTACTTACGGGCATCAGAACACCGGGTTGTACCGGGTGCAATATGCCAATGGCAAATACAAAGTGTTGCAGGTAAATGATGCTGCGCACCTCGCGGCACTCTCAGTTGTGTAAGTAAACTCCATCCTCCCGGATAAGATAAGCCGTTCTCAGCCGCTCATCAAATTTAAACAGATCATCATCCCGCACCCGCTGATTACTTCGTACTTTGGGCGCTTTATTAAGAAGAAGTATTAGCGAATGATGATCAGATTGAAGCTTACGGCACTGTGTTTAATGGTGCTGTCGTTACCCATCCGGGCACAGGAAAAGCCAAGAACCTCACAGGTAAACGTATTCCTGGGTACCTCCGGCGACCACGGGCAGCTTTCGCCCGCAGCGTCGTATCCCTTTAGCATGCTGAGTATTGTGCCGCAAACCTATCCCGCTATTCATACCGGGTATGAATACACGGCGAAACAATTCCTGGGTTTTGCGCACACCTGCTTCGAAGGCGTAGGTTGCCGCGGCAGTGGCGGTAACATCCTGGTACGGCCGTTCGTGGGAGCCAGTGATAGCGGCAAACTGCATAAACTCGCGCAGGCCGGCTCTCCAGGCGCTTACAGCGTAACGTTTACAAATAAGATCAGCGCAGCATTTACCGTATACGGGAAAGCAGGTTTACATCATTATCAATTCCCTGCCGGACCGAAAGGCTTTACCATAGATCTGTCGCATACACTGGCAAACGATTTTGTGGCGGAGCAGCACAATGCGCAGGGCAACAGCATCAAAGGCTGGGTAGAAGCGAAAACAACCTGTAATGCAGGCAAATACAAACTGTACTACAGCCTGGAGTTCAGTGTGCCCGTGACCGTAACCAGCACCGGCGACCATACCTTAAAGGTGATCCCGGTGGAAGCCGCCAACGATATCATGCTCCGCGTGGCTTTATCTTCCGTAAGTGAAGCCAGAGCACAGGAAGCATTGTCCACACTTACGTTTAATACCACGCACCAACGTGCCGCCGAAGGCTGGGAACAGTTGCTGGGCCGCATCTCCGTAAAGGGGGATAAGGAACGGGAGGCGCTGTTCTACTCCATGCTATATCGCACGTTGCAGTCGCCGTACGATGTATCTGAGCCGGACGGGCAGTACCGTGCCACTGACGGCAGCCTGCAAAAGACGAGCGGCAAACGTTATAACGGCTGGGCCATCTGGGATAACTATCGCACGCAGCTGCCATTGTTATCACTCATGTATCCTGATAAGTATGCCGACATGGCGAACTCCATTGCAGAAATGTACCTGCGTGGTAAGAAAGATTACGCCACCCAAACAGAGCCTTCTAACACGGTGCGTACCGAACATGCCATGGTTGTATTGCTGGATGCACTGCGTAAAGGCTACAGGATCGATATCGCCGCCATCCGTGAACAACTGATCAAAGAAGCCGACGGACTCGATTTCGGTACACCGGATAAGGCCCTGGAAGCGAGCTACGACACCTGGGCCCTGGCTGAAATACTCGCGATGAACGGCGATAAGGAGCTTGCCGCCAGGTACATGAACAAAGCGCTTAATTACAAAAACATCTGGAACAAAGACTTCCGCGATATCACCAAAAACGATGTGGACCGCATGCAGGCGCGCGGCCTGTACCAGGGCACGATCTGGCAATACCGCTGGTTCGTACCCTTCGATGTGAAAGGCCTTATCGGCTTAACAGGAGGAGAGGAGACGTTCGTAAAGCAGCTGGACCACTTCTTCGATAACGACTTGTACAACCACGCCAACGAGCCGGATTTGCAGGCGCCGCTGATGTACAACGCTACCGGTCAGCCCTGGAAGTCGCAACAGCTGATGCACGCTTACGCAGTGGATACCGTGATCCAATACTACTTTAACGATAACAGCAAAGGCATCGATCCTTTTGTAGACCGCATCTACAAAAACACGCCACAAAGCTACATTCGCACCATGGATGACGATGCCGGTGCGATGTCGGCCTGGTTCGTATTTGCCGCCTGTGGTATTCACCCTGCCTGTGTCGGCTGGCCGGTGTATTATCTGAATGTGCCGCTGTTCCCGGAAGTAAAACTGCAATGGCCCGGTAAAAAGCCGCTGCTGATTACGACGAATAATTTCAGCGATAAAAACGTATACATCGCAAAAGTGGAACTGAACGGCAAAGTATTATCCCGCAATTATCTCACGCAAGAGGAAATCGTGAAGGGCGGAACGCTGGTGATTACCGCTTCCGCGCAGCCGGTGAAAACGCAGGCCACGGAAAGATGGGTGAGTGAAGTGAAATGATCTTTCTTCATAGGTATAATGGTAAAAGAGGTAAGCATTACGCGATAACCCATATATCTTTGTTCATACCCAGACCTTGATAAAGCCTGGTATTTCCCCTGGTACAGAAATTAGAAGGGGGCTGACCAAATGATGATGGTCAGCCCCCTTTTAGTTGTTGCTCGTATTTAGAACGTAATGTACACCGGGCTTTCACCGATCGTTAACTCGATGGCGGTGTCGCCGCTCGCTTTCCAGTCGGCTTCTGTTGCTTGTCCGGTAGCGGTGGTCATGCTTTTTACATGGATGGGCTTAGATGGTACGGTCAGTGTTACTTTCGCGGTACGTGGTTTATAACCATTTTTCTCATGCGATTTTACACCGGTTGGCGACCAGGCCACCCAAATCTTTTTATCGGCATCGTTGCGGAATTCGTACACGTAAGTCTGGCCGTAATCTTTTTTCACCACGCGGGCAAAACGATAGTCACCCAGCACTTCATAGAACTGCTTCACTGCGTAAAAAGACATCTTAGGCACAAAGTTGCGCGTAAGGCCAGATGCTGCGTGAAATGCCGCTTCATCTTCATCATTAAAATAATAGAGGTAAGCACGGTTAATGTCCATCGGCGCGAAAGCGAGGAACGACCTTACCAGGTATTGTGCCTGCTGTAAGTCGGTGTGGCCCTGCCAATCCATTTCCAGGAACCAGTCTTTTCGGTTGGCCATAGCGCCCGGGGTGCAGGCATCATATCCAAACTCCGTTACCCACACTTGTTTGCCGGTAGCGTTGGTATTACGCCAGTTGATCACTTCCTGCACCGTTTTCAGGTAGGCAGCGGTAGAATCTTCCGGGTAGGTGCGGTTCCAGGGGTTGGGGTTGCCGGCACCTTGTGGAATAGTTGCATAGGTATGTACATTCAGTACGTCGTACAGTGGCAATACATCGGCCTGACCGTAAAACGTGCGTACGTCCTGTGAATAATCGTCTGCATTACGCGCCCAGATGGTAGGCGTAACGATCTTCGCCTGTGCATCGCCATCACGCAGTCCCTGTGCCATCTTCTTAAAAATGCTGCGGAATACTGTCTGGTCTACGCGTTTGCCCGGTTCGTTATCAATTTCAAAGGAAGTCGCCAGCTTTTCTGTCCCCGAAGGCCCGAAGTACTTACTCATCGCTTTGCCATAATCGTATGCCCACTGCTCTTTCCCTTTCCAGTAACTGGCAAAGTTCTCACCGGGGCCGAACTTGCCGAATTGCATACAGATGTCGATCTGGAAGCCAGCGGCTTTCCAGAACTTATAGAGGTCGTTTTTCCAATCCACCCCGTTAACAGCCATGGGAAGCGTAATAGGGTCGCCCGTATTGGCCACGTCCCAGTCGAGGTTATGGTAGTTACGCACCGTGCGCGATACCTGGTTGTACAGCTCCGGTTTAAAGAAAAAGTGCCCGTTAATGCCCAGGAAGTCTTTGATAAGTGGCTTGTTTTTGGCCAGCACGATCGTGTCTGGACCTCCGTTGCCCCCGGTGTCGGGGCCTGGTTGGGGCTTGTCTACACTCTTGTCGGCCCGGCAGGAGCATACAGCTACCACTGCCGCCGCGATACACGCTAGCATAAGTTGTTTCAATCTTGACATAGTTAAATTTTCTGGCCAGGCTCACATGAGGCCGGCGGTTTTTCGGTGATATAACGACCGCCAACCGCTCGTATTGTGTGTTGCTGCCAGCTTATTTTCTTCCAGACGGCCACTGCAACGGGGCTTCAGGGGTATTGTTTCACTAAAGCGCTGTAAATCCGGGCGTTCCGGCAAAGCGATCTTGGCTATCCCGCTACAGTAGTATATTTCAAATATAATTCAATTATGCTTTGTGTGAATATGAGTTGGGAATACGTCCATCAAATTTAATTAGCATAATCCATATAAATGCACTAACGTTGCAAAAAAAATGTTAAAGAGATTCCCAATCGGACCTATATTTTTCCGCTTTGCGTAAACGAGACAAGAAGTAGCGCGGTAATTTTGCGCTTTGCCAACTTCTCCATTCGTTAACCTCCGTGAGTGTATTTTATCATCAGTGAAGAACAAAAGAGAGCTATATAGATGAAATGGAGTTTTTTCAAACGGACATGCCTGCTCGCAGTTGGAGTGGCTTTTTTAAGCAGAACCGCCACCGCGCAGCAAATCCAGTCTCCTACCGTGAAGTCGAAAACCAGTTTCGCGATCGTAGTAGACCAGGAAACGTATCAACAGGTAAAAAAAGAAATTGATGCTTATCGTACAGCCGTAGAGCAGTCCGGGCTGGGTACGTACATCGTGGCAGGTAACTTTGCCAATCCCGGTGAACTGCGTAAGCTGCTGAAAGAACTGTATGCACGTCCCCAACAGCTGGAAGGGGCGGTGCTCGTAGGCGACATTCCTATCGCCATGGTACGCGACGCACAGTACCTCACGTCTACTTTTAAGATGAACCAGAAGATCAACTGGCAGCGTTCGTCTGTACCATCCGATCGCTTCTATGACGACTTCGGACTGGAGTTTGATTTTATTAAACAGGATACGGCGCGTAAGGATTACTTCTACTATTCCATCAGCCCTGATGGCGCGCAGCAGATCCATATGAATATTTACACCGCGCGCATCAAACCGCCGGTTATCGCGGGTAAAACCAAGTACCAGCTGATAGGGGAGTACCTCGTAAAGGCGGTAAATGAAAAGAAACAACAGAATAAGATCGACGATGTGTTCATTTCTACGGCACATGGTTATAATTCGGAGTCGATCAACTCGCAGACCGGCGAGCTGCTGGCGTTTCGCAGCCAGTTTCCTGATCTTTTCACGCCGAATCACCAGGTAAAGGTCTTCTCTTTCCAGAATGATCCTGCCCTTAAGTTCAGCCTGCTGTCGGCCCTCAAACAGCCGCAAACGGATATTGCGATCATGCACGGTCACGGTGATACGGATGTGCAGCTGATCAATGGTTATCCGTATGTATCTGCACCGGCACCATCTATCGAAAATATTACGCGTTACCTGCGTTCTAAAATACAGGCCGCAAAAGAAGACGGCCGCGATGTGCAGAAGGCGAAACAAGGTTTCGTGGAATGGCTGGGCGTGCCCATGGCCTGGATGGACAATGCGCTCGACCCGGAAGTGATCAAACAGGATTCGCTGTTCATCCGCAACCAGGACATTCACATCGACGACATCCTTAACACGAAACCCAATGCCCGTTTCGTGATGCTGGATAACTGTCTTACCGGTTCGTTCCACCTCGACGAATACATCGCAGGTTACTATCCCTTTTCCGGCGGCCGCAACATCGTTGCTGTGGCGAACAGTATTGGTGTGCTGCAGGACCTGTGGCCCGACCAGCTGATGGGTATCATGCAACATGGTGCGCGTATGGGTAATTGGTTCAAACACGTAGCGTATTTAGAAACGCATATGATGGGCGATCCTACTTTTGCGTTTGCCCGTAACAGTAACAGTCCGGATGTAAACGCCGCCATTACTGTTAAACAACCGGTAAGCTACTGGAAAGCCCTGCTGCAAAAGCCGGATGCCGACCTGCGTGCGCTGGCGCTCATTTACCTGGGGGCGCAAATGGATGCCAGGGCATATTCCGAATTATTAAAGAACGCGTACTTCACATCACCTTACGAAACCACGCGTATGCAGGCTTTCTCCCAACTGGAGAAACTGGATAATGCAGACTTCCTCGCGGTGCTGAAAGCGGCCACGACCGATCCATACGAGTTCATCCGCCGCAGGGCGCTGTACGAAATTACCGAAGATGGTGGCGACCAGTTTGTAGCGCCGGTGGTGAACATGATCGTCAACGATTATCACTCCGAAAGGATCGCCTTCAAACTGCGTGGGGTACTCACCTTTATTAATGCCGACCTGGCCCTGCAGGAGATCAATAAGCAGATCAACGACAGCACCATGGTACACTTTGCTGCTACCCGTGCCGAACTGGAGAAGTCGATCCGCGCGAACGAAAAGAAGGTGAAGGAGATGATCGACACCATTCTCGATAACTCCAAAACCGATAAAGTACGCCTGTTCGAGATCACGACCATGCGCGCTTATCGCTATCACCAGACGGTGCCGGCACTGGTAACGGTAGTGAAAGATGCAAAGAGCAGCGAGGCGTTAAGACTGGCGGCCCTGGAGGCATTGAGCTGGTTCCCGCGCTCGTGGAGAAAGGCAGAGATCGTAACCCTCTGTAAAGAAATTGGTGCGGACAATAACTATTCTGTAGAACTGAAAAAACAGGCTCGCAAGAATTTACGCCTCTTTATGTAAGCCATTCTAACCAACGAAGATGAAAAGATTACTCCCGGTAATATCCCTCTGCCTGCTGTCGCAACTCTCGTTCGCGCAGGTTAAAAAGAAAGCCATTCTGCCAGCCGATGTACAGATCCGTGCAGCGCTGATGGCGGCTCCGCAAGAATATCGCGACAGTGCTACCGTAATTGGCGTGTCGCCCGAAGGTAAGTGGATCACATTGCGCGAAGGCTCCAACGACATGATTTGCCTGGCGCCAAATCCCAAACAGCTGGGTATTTACGTATATGCCTATCCCAAACGCCTGGAGCCGTTCATGGCCCGCGGCAGGGAGCTGGCCGCACTGGGTAAACGCATCAATGAGAAAGATACTATTCGCGAAGCGGAGATAAAATCAGGCAAACTGCCTTTCCCGAAAGACCCTACCATTTTGTATGGTTACTGGGGTAAAGATGAGGAGCTGATACCTGAAACCGGCGAAATCAAGAACGGGCAGCGCCGTTATGTAGTATACATTCCCTATGCTACGGCCGCCAGCACCGGTATGCCGACAGAACCCAACATCCCGGGCATGCCCTGGCTGATGGGCGCCGGTACTTACAAAGCGCATATAATGATCAATCCAGAAAATATGGGGCATAGCCACTAGTCCCGCTAAAAAACACTTATGGAACAATTCTTTACAATTACACGCCATGTAATAGCGGGCATACTTTTGCTGCTGGTGACCGCCGGCGCTCTGTCAGCCCAGCGCCGCAACACGGCCACCTACAAGGTGTCCGGGGTGGTGAGTGAAACCACCGTGGGCAATACAAAAAAGGCGCTTCCCTATGCTTCTGTATCGTTGCCGGCTTATGGTATTGCCGCACAAACAGATGGCCAGGGTCGTTTTGAACTACAGAACGTACCTGCCGGTAAAACAATGATCAGCATCCGGTACATCGGCAAAGTGAACGTCGACAGCACGATTACGGTAAATAGTGATGTAACGCTTGATCTGCAGATGCAAACATCTGACTTCCGCCTGGCGGATATACAGATCACTGCACGCCCTGGTACAGGCACCAGTGGCACTTCTTCCCGCATTTCCCGCACGGCGATCGATCACTTGCAGGCGAACAGCCTGGCAGACGTGATGGCATTGCTGCCGGGTGGCATAACGGTGAATCCGAACCTCACGAACGCGAAACAGATCAACATCCGCAGCGTAGGCTCGGCCGCATCCGACCTCAATGCCTTTGGCACCACGGTGATGATGAACGGCGCGCCCATGTCGAACAACGCCAACATGCAAACCATGTCGCCCGCAGTAGCTGGCGCCACCGGTGCATTGGCCGGCGGTGCATCTCCCAACGCAGGTTTCGACGTAAGGGGTATTTCTATGAACAACGTAGAATCGGTGGAAGTGATTCGCGGCGTACCGGGTGTAGAGTATGGCGATGTAACCGCAGGTGTGGTAATCGTGAACACGAAGGCTGGCGCACAGCCCCTGAGTGTACAGGCGAGGGTAAACCCGAACGTGTACCAGGTATCTGCCAACAAAGGGATGGACCTGGGTAAAGAAAATGGCGCGCTGAACCTCGGTATGGACTATGCCTATAACACCAATGATCCGGTACAGCAATATCTCACGTACCAGCGCTTCACCGGCAGGGCTTTATACTCGAATCGTTTCTTTAAAATATTGTCCTCCACCACCGCGCTGGATCTTATCTACGGAAAAGATACCCGCAAACGTAACCCGGATGACCAGGTGACTAAAACGGCATCCAGCGGCCGCGATCTCGGCTTCATCTTCAACACCCGTGGTAATCTTTCGTTCGAAAACCTGTGGTTACGTAAGCTTGACTACGTAGCGAGGGTAGGCTTAACGGATAAGTCGAGCTACTACGAAACGCAATACACGGCCGCTAACGCACCTTACTCCATGACGACTGTGGACGGTACCATTCTGACTAACCGTCCGGGGCTGGATGCGGTAGACGCGCAGGGGAATAAACTGAATGGGTCAGATGGTGACAAATACGCCGTGTACCTGCCCAGTACTTATGTAGGTCGATATAACATCGACGGCAAAGAGTTTAATACTTACTTTAAAGCGGCTACCACTTTCTTCAACAAGATTGGTAATACCGACCACCGCTGGTTAGTGGGTGCAGACTTCAAATCAGATAAAAACTATGGCGCAGGTAAAACCTTTGCAGACAGCACTCCGCCATACCGTAACCTATCGGCCCTCAACGCTTCTTTCAGAACAAGGGCTTATAAAGATATTCCTGCACTCACCCAATTTGGCTTGTTTGCAGAGGAGAACTTCAGCGCCAACATCGGTGGTAACAGGCTGGATGTAACAGCTGGTGTCCGCTACGACCGGTTCAGTGGCGACCGCAATGCCATATCGCCCCGTATTAACGCGAACATAGAACTGATTCCCGGCTGGCTGAGCATTAACGGTGCCTGGGGACAACTGGCCAAAGCCCCCTCTATCCTGTACCTGCATCCTGAAAATGCTTTCTTCGAATACGTAAACATCAACGAACTGGCGAACGAAAGCATTCCGGCCGACCAGCGTGTATTGATGACCACCACACATGTTTTCAATACAGAGAACAACGACCTGGAAATCGCGAAAAACGAGAAAGCGGAAATTGGACTGGTGTTGAATGTGAAACAGGCGTCATTACGGGTGACCGGCTTTCGGGAAACGTTGAAGAACGGGTATGGTATGGATAATTCACTCAATACCTTCCGACCGGTGATGTTCAATGAATACACCCGTGTGGCCGGTGCTACATCGCCGGTGTACAACCTTACGGCGAGCAACCGCGTACTGGCGTCGTTCTATACGCCCACCAACAACCAGGTGGCCAAAACACAAGGCCTGGAAGCAGACCTGAACCTGGGTCGCTTTAAATCCATCCGCACCTCCTTTGCTGCCAACGGCGCCTGGATGCGCACCGAGACGTACAGCAACAACTACACCTTCTACGACGACCAGAGCAGCAATGCCGGCGCGTCAAGGACCCATGTGGGACTGTATGAGAAAGGCATGGTGAAACGTAACGACGAAACCGTAGTCACCAGCTTACGCGCTACCCATAACATTCCGCGTATCGGTTTTGTGATCACCTTCACAACACAAGTGATCTGGAACGATCGTAACTGGAACGTGTTCGGTAATGATTCCATCCCGGTAAAATACATTTCTAAAGATGACGGAGAAGTGTATGACTTCGATCCTTCCAAGTCGCAGGAGCCGGAGTTTAAAACCCTGCTGCGTCCTGTAAACCGCGCTACGTCCATCAAAGAATCATATCCTCCTTTGCTCACGTTTAATATCAACGTTACCAAAGAAGTAGCGGAATACCTGCGTGTATCATTCTTTGCGAACAACATGTTCAGGCACTACCAGATCACGGAGTCTAAACGTACGCCGGGTAACTTTGTGAAAAGAGGCGGCCAGTTCTTCTTTGGATTGGAATTATCGTTAACACTATAACAGGCAACCATGAAATACATAAAACAATTAATAGCAGCCCTGTCCATACCCGTATTGCTGGCTGGCTGTGAAAAAATAAACGACGCGCTGGATGCGGAAAAGGTAGGCGCCTACACCGTGTCCGTCACAGCATCCACCGAAATGTCCGGCGTGGCCACCGAAGGATTAAAAGTCGTGTTCGAGAACTTTGCGGAAGGCTTCCGGCTCGAAGCGGAACTGGGTGCGGGTGCTACGCCTATTAAAGGGCTGATTCCCGGTATGTACAGCATTAACGTATCCGGCAGAGTAGAAGGCGCCGACGGTGAAACGTATTACCTGAATGGCAGTAAGATCAACTATGCCATCTTTAAAAACAATGAGCAGCTGGAGATTTCAGTGAGCGGCCTGAAAGTAAGTCCGCTGGTATTTTCAGAAATATTCTTCGCAGGTACGAATCCTTTCTACTTCCGTAACCAGTTTTACGAGATCTATAACAATTCTGATAAAGTGATTTACCTGGATGGGCTTTGTTTCGCCAACTTGATGCCCAGTGCTGTGACGACGAATATGCCGACATGGCCCGCAACGGATGGTAACCAGTACGCTTATGCTGAACGTATCTGGAAAATTCCCGGCAACGGTACCGAATACCCACTGCAACCGGGCGAATCGTTCTCCATTGCACAATGGGCGGCTAATCACCAGTTACCGCAATACAGCCCTGCGTCACCGATCAACTGTTTCCCTGCGGAGTTCGAGTTCAACATGAACAACCCTAACTTCCCGGACCAGCCTGCGGTAGATATGACGCATGTATTTTACAATGCCAGTGCCTCCAAAGGCACATTGCCGCAATACCTGGTATCAGTGTTCGGTGGTGCGTACGTGATCTTCCGCGTACCGGCGGGTGAAACCTACGATCCGGTGAACAATGCCGAATTAAGAACGCGTAACCTCGCCAACGCAACGGCCACACAGCAATATGCAAAAATTCCCATCCGGTATATTTTAGATGCGGTAGAAGCAGGTAATAACCAGAACTCCATCGCTAACAAACGTGTACCATCCGTGTTAGATGCGGGTATGACGTATGTTGGCGCTACCTATAACTCACAGGGTGTTGCCCGTAAAGTAGGTGCTGTAAATGCCGACGGTACACCGATTTACACCGATACCAACAACAGTACCGATGACTTCGAACGTGGGGTAGTACCACAATTCAGGCGCCACGGGGCTAAAATGCCGTTCTGGAACCATATGAACTAACGCATCAAAACAGCACACTCATGAAGAAATTATATATCACCGTGGCGCTGGCCGCCGCCTGTCAGGCCACGGCAGCGCAGGATGCAGGGAATACACCCGCTTCGCTGGAATGGCGCCGCCAAAACAGTTTGTGGGAACAGTCTGGCAACCCGGCCGGTCTGAAACTCGATGCGCCCATCCGTTATTCGCATGTAAACGCAGGTTACGAATCTTACAACGGCGATTTCCGTCGCCCGCAGGAAGGTGCTTCCGGCAACCGCCAGTTCGTGCAAACCGAAGGAGCATTGTATGCCGACAGCTTCTACCTTTCCGGTAAATTCAGTTATACAAGAGATGCGGTGAAAGATGCGAAGTTCAACGCTTCCATCATCGATCCCTTTCGCGGAATGCCGTTCATCGTGGCCGATCTTAACGCCAGTGACTGGAGCATCCAGCGCTACGATCTGCAGTTCAATGCTACCACCCGTGCTTACGGTCGCTGGTCGTTCGGACTGGGCGCGCAATACCAGGCGTCCAGCGGTGCGAAGCAGCGAGACATCCGCACGGAGAACTACTTCTACTCCATCCGGGTAACGCCGGGTGTGGTGTATGCTTTGTCGGACAGGCAGCATATCGGCTTCAACCTCGATTATAGCAACACGAAAGAAGAAGGCTCCATGTCCAACGTAAACGTCTACGTTGATCAAACCTATTACGAACTGTACGGTTTGGGAACGGCAGTAAGCCTGCTGGGCGGCGGTCGTACCAACAACTATGAAGGCGACGCCTGGGGCGGATCGCTGCAATACGCTTACCGCGGCTACATCGGCGTATTTGTAAACGCCGGTTACAAAATCGAGGCCGAAGACCTCCATGTATCCTTCACCATTCCGCGCGACGGAGCTACCATACTACGCAAGTCATGGAATGCAGGCGTTACGCTTACCAACGAAACGCCGGGCCTGTTACACACGCTGGCCCTGCAATACAGGCAGCGCGATATGGATGGCATCCAGTATACAACAGAACGTATACCCACTGCCGGCTGGAAGTCGCTCGCCAAATATGTGCGCTCTACTTTCGCCAGCAAACAGGCGACCGCCATGTACCGCATCGGTGCCAAACGCGGCCGCGAGTATAAATGGATGGCCGATATCTCCGGTGCCTACACGAAGTTAGATGATGTGTACCTGTTGCCTTACTCCTTTAAGAAGACCGAAAACCTGAATGGCGAAATCGGTGGTAAAATGAACTTCGTATTACCCGGCAACAAAGACGCCCGCCTGCTGGTAGGCCTCAGCATCGGTTACAACCGCAACTTTTCCGCGGCTTACGAATACAACGGCGCGCATCCCGACTACCCGACGGTAACGGAGCTGGAAACAAATGATTACCGCTATATGGCATCCGACTATGTAAAAGCGGAATTGCCCGTAACCTGGTCAACCCGCCTGAAAGAAAGCGGCAAACAAACCCTGTTCCTGAAAGCGTACGGCAGGTATGTGAAGACGGGCAGCTACGATTTCAACGATCGGTATACGATCGGTGGGAGCGTAGGGGTAAACTTTTAATACCTTGTAGTGGAAGAGGGGCTGACCAGGAAATCGTGGTCAGCCCTTTTTTATTCATATATACCTGACAGGCCTTCCCCTGGCTTTTAGTTAACCCTGCCGGAGTGCCTTTCATTTACGCTTTCTGATAACCTCATTGAACCATAAAATTTATTTGTGCAAGTAAATGCTTGCATTTATATTTGCAAGCAGATACTTGCATATATGGAAGTCAGACGTGACGTATTTCAGGCAATTGCCGATCCCACCCGGAGGGATATTATTCTGATGCTGGCCGAGCGCCCGCTGAACGTTAACGAAATAGCCGAACACTTTCCGGTGAGCCGCCAGGCGGTATCGCTGCACGTAAAGGTGTTGGAGGAATGTGGCCTCATCATCGTAAAAAAGCAGGGGAGGGAACGCTTCTGCGAGGCACAGTTAACGCAGCTGGACGAGGTAGTAGCATGGATAGCGCATTGCCGGCAATTCTGGACAGGCAAGTTCCAGGCACTCGATCAATATCTACAGAAAACTAAAAATGCTAAAAAATGAGTCAGCATGTATTTAAGCTGGCGCACGAATTCGATGCGCCGCAGGCAATGGTATTTGACGCCTTTGCTACTGAAGAAGCCCTCAATGCATGGTGGGGACCCACAAACAGTCGTAATACAACCATCTCGCTGGACTTCCGCCCCGGTGGTACGTTCCATTACCGGATGGAGTCGGAGCAGGGCACGATGTACGCCCGCTTCTTATATAAGACTATTCAACCGCACAACCTGCTGGTATTTACGATCGCTTTTACCGATGCGAACGCCAATGTAGTACCGGCGCCGTTTCCCAACTTCCCGCGGGAAATAGAGTATACGTTCCGGTTTACGGAGGCGAGCGGTAAAACAAAGATCGATGTGACGGGTGTGCCGGTGCAGGCCAACGAGGTGGAGGCGGCAGCTTTCCGTTCCCTGAACGAAAGCATGCAACAGGGCTTTGGCGGTTCGCTGAAGAAGCTGGCAGCGTATCTATCCGCATAAAACAAAAGGGGCTGTATCAAGAGTTATTTGGTGCCCGATGGCGTGATTTTTCATGTATGCGATGCTCATGTCCATCCAACTACTTTTGATACAGCCCCTTTTTCCTGGTTATCGTGTAATCGTAAAGGTAATATCATTCACTTTTTCCAGTCCGCTCATCCCGCTGGCCTGGTAAGTAGCCGAATATAGTCCCGGAGCAGCCAGGTTGTACCCTTTGCTCAGGTCAATATCTACCGACACGCTGTCGCGCGCAGGTACTTTGATATACGCTTCAGCCGGTGGCGGCATGATGCGTTTGGCCATGGCACCGCGATAATCTACCGGTTGTCCGCCTGCTGTCTTCACATCCAGGAAGGAGCTCATAAAGCCTTCGAAGGGCGTGTGCCACTTGCAGAACTGAAGTTCGGTTTTAGTCGGATTGTACACTACAAAATGAAGCATCACTGGTTTTTCGGCACCGATTTGTGGGGCTACAGACATGGTAGTGACCAGTTTCCCCTTGGGGGCGCCTCCCTGCTGGGTGCTTTTGCAGGCGGTAAAGGCTAATGAAAACAGCGCAATGGCTGGCATGATCCCGTATCTTTTCATGTTTCCTGTTGGTTTGAGGCCGGGAAATTAAACCATTTTTTCCCGATCCGACATCAGCCGCCCGGCAAATTTGTCTTAAATTTGCGGCTTTCGGGCCTGGCGTGCCAACTCAGCCAGGTATTTAAGATTGGAAGCTATGAAGAAAATGCTCGTTCTCAGTGGGATTGCACTTGTTATGTTTGCGGGATATGCGTTTACCGGTACTACCATGCCGGATGAGCCCCTCGCTCAATCGTACCTCGACAGCATCCGCTCCCTGTACGCCCGGCCTGTGGCCGAGTGGCCACGCGCGCATGTAGACGATTCCATCCAATTCGAAGAAATGGCCGTATTGCCGCCATCGCCCTTCGCCGAAGACTCCTCCCTTAAAGAAATGGCCGCCCTGGGCAAAATGCTTTTCTTCGAGCCCCGGTTATCCGGCTCCAACCAGATTTCCTGCGCTACCTGCCACGAGCCCGAATTGGGCTGGAGCAACGGTCGTACCACCGGCATCGGTCA